>JACAEM010000024.1 GCA_013388855.1 Chloroflexota bacterium | reverse complement strand
GCGCTATTCAATTCCTGACGGCGGATACGGGTAGGGGCGACCGGCCGGGCGCCCCTACCCGTATCCGCCGTCAGGAATTGAATAGCGCGAATGACCAGCGTCATTCCCACTCTTCAGTCCCTGACTCGAGGCGGAATATTTACGTAAGGGCGGATTGCGATCCGCCCCTACCCCAGGAGACAATTAAATATGCAACCCGAATCAAAGAAATACTCAACCACGATTGGGAAGAACGTCGTCACGTTCGAGACCGGCAAACTGGCTGGTCAGGCGGGCGGCGCAGTGACCTTTGGCACGCCCGAATCCATCGTCTTCGCCGCGGCAACGATGGGCGATGTGCGTGAAGGCATCGATTTCTTCCCGCTCTCTGTCGAATACGAAGAAAGGCTCTATGCTGGCGGACGCATTCCCGGTTCGTTCTTCCGACGGGAGGGTCGCCCCGGCACCGAGGCAATTCTCGTCGCTCGATTGACCGACCGCCCCCTGCGCCCGCTGTTCCAGGATGGCATGCGTAATGAAGTGCAGGTCATCATGTTCACGCTCTCGTCCGATGGTGAAAACCCGCTGGATATTCTGGCAATCAACGCCGCCTCCGCCGCGATCATGATCTCGGACATTCCGTGGAATGGACCGGTCGGCGCGGTGCGCGTGGGGCGCGTCAACGGCGAATTCGTCATCAACCCAACCTACAAGGAAATGGACGAATCCGATCTTGATCTGCGCATCGCAGGGACACGTGACGCCATCCTGATGGTGGAATGCGGTGCAAATGAAATCCCTGAAGATGTGATGGTCGCCGCGCTCGAGCTGGGACACAAATCCCTGCAGCCGCTGATCGACCTGCAGCTGCAAATGCGCGAGGAAGTGGGCAAGCCCAAGCGTGAAGTGGAATTCTTTGTCCCGACGGAAGAGATCAAGAAGAAGGTTTTCGACCGAGTGAGCGGACCAATGAACGCGCTGCTCGACAAGCCGCTAACCAAGAACGAATTCTACACCGGCATGACGAACATCAAGAAGGAAGCGGAAGCGGAATTTTGCACCGTCCCGGAGGGAGGCAACCCTGCCGATGCCATGCCAGTCAATATGTTCCGTGAGGCGTTCGAATTGGCAGAACAGGCGGTCGTGAGAGAACGCATCCTGAGCATGGGCAAACGTCCCGACGGGCGAACGCCGACCGACATCCGCCCGATTTGGTGCGAGGTGGGGCTATCCCCGCGGGCGCACGGGTCAGGTTTGTTCACACGCGGCGAGACGCAGATACTTTCGATTGCCACGCTTGCCACCCTGGGTGAAGCGCAGGAACTCGACAACCTCAGCCCCATCAAGGACAAGCGGTACATGCACCACTACAACTTCCCGCCATATTCCACAGGGGAGGCGAAGCCTCTCCGTGGACAGAGCAGGCGCGAGGTCGGGCATGGAGCGTTGGCAGAGCGCGCGCTGGAACCGGTCATCCCGGCGGAAGAGTCGTTCCCATACACCATCCGAGTCGTGTCCGAGGCGTTGTCCTCCAATGGCTCGACTTCGATGGGTTCGGTCTGTGGTTCGACCCTTGCCCTCATGGACGCAGGGGTGCCGATTAAGGCGCCTGTTTCAGGCGTGGCGATGGGACTTATTACCGACAATACCGGTCGCTATAAAATTTTGACCGACATCCAGGGCACCGAAGACCATCTCGGTGATATGGATTTCAAGGTGGCAGGCACGGCGGCGGGTATTACGGCTTTGCAAATGGATATCAAAATCAGCGGCTTAAGCGCGCAGATGATGAAAGAAGCGCTCGAACAGGCACGCATCGCACGAGCGTTCATTCTGGAAAAGATGCTGGAGGTCCTGCCCGAGCCGCGTGCAGAAATGAAACCACATGCTCCGCGCATCCTCACGGTGAAAATTCCGGTGGATAAGATTGGAGCGCTGATTGGACCGGGCGGCAAGAACATTCGCGCCCTGCAGGAAGAGACCGGCGCGACCATCGACGTGCAGGAAGACGGCACGGTGTATATCGCCGCGACCGATGGCGAGGGCGGCAAGATTGCTTATGAACGGGTCGCCGCGCTGGGTGAAAGCGCCGTAATCGGAAATATCTACACCGGTAAAGTTGTGCGCATCGCGGACTTTGGCGCCTTCGTGGAAATCCTCCCTGGCGTGGATGGACTTGTCCACATCTCGCAACTCGACACCGAGCGCGTGAACAAGGTCGAGGATGTGGTCGGCATGGGCGATGAGATCACCGTGATGGTGACCGACATCGACCCACAAGGCAAGATCAGGCTTTCCCGACAGGCTGTGCTCGAAGGCTGGACCGCCGAGGAGGCGCGCGAGAAAGATCAGCGCAAACCCGGCGGTGGCGGGGGTGGACGCGGGCGCGGCGGGGACCGCAATGGCGGACGTGGCGGTGATCGCCGCGGAGGAGACCGCGGGGGACGAAGATAGATTGTAGAAAGTGTACAGACGGAGCGCAGGGCTCCGTCTGTTTTTTGTCTCCGTTGACCCGCTGTTTTTGAACGGCTATAATCCGAACATTACACGGTCAATGACTATTTGCGCAGTCCCACTCCTTCTTCGATAATGTTCATCCGGCAATTACAAGAAAGAGAATATGAGGAACAAATCTGACAAACCAACAAACACTCCTCAGGGTGTCGAGTTGGAATATAACTCACTAAGAAACGAGATTCTCAAAAGGATAGAACTGCGGCAGCAACTAATTTCCATCACACTAACGCTTGCAGGGGTGTTTCTGAGCTTTGGATTGGCGACCGATTTAGTCGCCTTGATTTATCCACCACTCGCTGCATTTCTTGCAATTGGATGGGTACAGAATGACAGAGCTATTCAAAACTTGGCAATTTATATCCGCGAGAAATTAGAGACGCGACCCATTGGGCTGGGTTATGAGACATATATCCAACAAAAGAGAGAAAGAAGCAAAAAGTTAGGCGGGCGGCGTTTCATTGTTATGTCCCATGCAGGTATTTTCTTGTTCACCCAGTTAATGGCTCTTGGTATCGAACTTTCAAAATCTGTATCCTTCCCATTTTCATTCCTTAAGTGGGCGTTACTCGTTATTGACCTTGTTTCCATGGTTGTAGTCGTCTGGGTTGTCAGAAGAGCGAGGCGATGAGACTGCTCAATACTCACAGCGTGAACCCGGCGACAGGGCTGCCGTTTTTCAAGCGGCGTATGAACGTCACGCAATAGGTTCACCACAGGAACATATTTCAAGCAAAATTCCGCTCACCAGCGAAAAGCAATATCGTCAAGAGATATACGTTCACTAGACCTTTTTGACAGCCCACATTCTCCAAGGTACAACATGGGCAATGAAACGAAAAGAAAAATTGATTGGTTCCACATTCTCGGACTGATCTGGTTCGCCGCAGGCATCTTGTGCCTTTGCCCGGCGGGAATGTTCATCATTTTTTACGACTCTCCCCTGGGTGAAAGTATCGGGATACTCGATCAACTCCTGATTGTCGGCGTGATCTCCTTTCCGGTTATCTGCATCCTGTCCAGCCTTGGAATACGGCTGCTAAAGGATAAGTCCAAGACCGGGGCGATTTATGCTTCGCTTTTACCGGTCATCCCTTTGACTATCATCTTTGCCATATACAGCCTGTCGGGCTCGTCATCAGGCTCACCGGTGCTCAAAGACCAAGGTGACTCTACACAACTAAGCGAGTGTGCCCTGCCTGTCCCGGATGGAGGCGACGGACTGATGACGACCGGATGTGGAACGCTGGTCATCCGCATGGTCGGCACCGGCAGGTTGGAAAACACATCCGAAGCCCATAATTGGGACTTCTCTTCACCGGGCGGCGCCCCAGTCACCATCACAATCGAGAATGACGGTCAAGCCTGCGTACAGATGAACATTCTGGATGCTTCCGGGGCAACAGCGCCGGGCTTCGCAGATGCGGATCGTCCCGCCATCTGCCCGAATGGCATGATCACCACCTCCTTCTTTGCCTTCGACCCGTCAGACGGTGAAATCTACACCCTGCGGCTCTCTGCGCCGGAAACCCCGGGGACCTACTGGGTGACAATCAAATAAGGCAAAATCGCCTGCAAATTACCGGGGCGGGTCTTTCGTGATAGACTCCCCCAGCCATGAATTTCCTTTCCACCCTGAGAAACCTCTACAACGAATACCCGCGCCAATACTGGCTGATGATTGCGGGCATCGTCATCGCTACTGCGGGCGGGAGCATGATCTGGCCTTTCATGCTCATCTATGTCAGCGGAAAACTGGACATGCCGCTCAGTTCAGTCGCCGCGCTCATTTCCATCAACGCCGGGACAGGTCTCTTCGCCTCCCTGATTGCAGGCTCGCTGGCAGATAAAGTCGGGCGTAAAGGTGTGATGAACTTCAGCCTCACCATGACCGGTATCGCTTATTACCTGCTTATGCATGCCGAAACGTACCCGCAGTTCGTCGGGCTGATGGTCATGATTGGGCTGTCGAATCCCATGTATCAGGTCGGGGCCGACGCGATGCTTGCAGACATAGTCCCCTCCGAAAAGCGGACCGACGCGTACGCCATCAACCGCATCGCCAACAACGCCGCCTTTGCCCTGGGTCCCGCTGTGGGAGGGTTTCTCGCCGCCACATCCTACAACCTCGCGTTCTACGGCGCATCGATCGGCTTTCTCACCTACAGCCTGTTGTTGTTCTTTCTGGCGCGGGAAACACTCAACAAAACCGCGAAAAAGATGGAACATGCCGTCCCGCAAAAAGGCGGCTTTGTCCGCGTCCTGCAGGACAAGCCCTACATGGCATTCGTCTTCATCGTCAGCCTTGGGTTGGTCGCGCCCACTATGCTGTGGATTCTCATGCCCGTCTACGCCAAGACCAATTTCGGCATCCCCGAAGACCTGTACGGCTGGATTCCTACCACCAACGCGCTGATGTGCGTCTTCATTCAATACTTCGTCACACTTGTCACCCGCAAACATCCTACGCTTCCCGTCCTCACCGTCGGCATGTTTTTCTACGCGATCGGCGCGGGCAGCGTCGCGCTCATGAGCAGCTTCTGGGGTTTCTGGCTAAGCATGGTCATCCTCACCTTCGGCGAACTCACCCTCGTCCCCACCGCCAGCAAATACGTTGCCGACCGTGCCCCCGAAGACATGCGAGGACGTTACATGAGCATCTACTGGCTTGGCTGGGGTCTCGCCCGCACGCTCTCCCCGCTCGTCGGCGGATTTCTCAACGACAGCATTGCCCCGGTCGCCATTTGGATCGGAGGACTCGCCATCGGGCTGACCTCCACATTCGGACTGTTCCTGCTCAGCCGCCTCTCCTCCCCAAAACAGACGCTTCCCATCGAAACCTGAAGCTGATTCCGCCATCGACAGCCCATCCCACCACCGATGGGCTATTTTGTTATCAAATTTGAATGCTTTTACAAAGGGATGTCACTGTATAATTTCACCATAAAATAGACCAACTCAGTCCAAATAAGGCGGTAGGCGATGAAAAAAGTACTTGTTAGTTTTCTGGCATTTGTTCTGACGCTCCTTTTCGCTTCGGTGTTTACCGGTTCCGCCGGTGCAGACAGCAAACTACAGGACGACCCGGTCGCGCACGGAAAATACATTGCCACCATCGCCGGGTGCACCTCCTGCCATACCCCTCTCAAAGCGGAATATAACCAGCCTCCCCAAAACCTGACTCTCGAACAAATCCAGACCATTGCCTTTGACGAACTTGATGCCCACGACACCGACAAATTGCTTGCAGGTGGGCGTCTCTTCGACCTCGGCCCCGCGGGTCAGGTCTTCAGCCTCAACATCACTCCCGATGAGGAGACCGGCATCGGCTCATGGACCGACGAACAGATTAAGATCGCCATCAAAACCGGCATCGACCACGATGGGAAGGTCCTGTTCCCGGTCATGCCCTACCACGTGTACAGCGGCATGGCAGATTCCGACCTTGATGCGGTGATCGCCTATCTGCATTCAGTCAACGCCGTGAGCAACAACGTCCCCGAAAAGACAGTCTCCACCGAAGGTCTTCCCACCCCGCCGTTTCAAACCGGCATCACCGCCCCGCCTGCCTCTGACAAATCCGCACGCGGCGCGTACCTCGTCAATAATGTGATGGGATGCACCGACTGTCATACCCCAGTTGACCCCGTCACCGGCGCGCCACAAATGGACAAGTACCTTGCGGGTCGTCAGCCGTATGAGGGCCCGTGGGGCATCGTCTATGGCGGGAATATCACTCCTGACGAGGAGACCGGCATCGGTTCATGGACCGAAGAGGAGATCAAACGCTCTCTGGTCTCCGGTGTCGGAAAGGACGGCAGACGTCTGATCCTCATGCCTTGGTACGCTTATTCCGCGTTGACCGCCGAGGATGCCGACGCGGTCGTCTATTATTTAAAAAACGGCTTAACTCCGGTCAACAACAGCATTCCCGCGCCGTCGTTGAATCCCGATTTCATGGTGATGGCGCCGGTCGAGCAGAATCAGTTTCCGGCTGGGAATGAAGCGATGTCCCCGGTTGTGTTATGGGTCGTCGCGGCAGGGATCGTCCTGCTTGTATCGCTTGTCGCCTTTTCCATGAGGCGAAAATCCGGTCGATAGCCATGCTCGATTCCATCCGCAAACTCTTTCGGGAACGTTACCTGAACATCCAGGCGAAACTGGTTTTCCCGCTGGCAGTGACGATCCTTCTGCTGGTGGTGGTGCTTTCGCCGCTGACAAACCGCATCATCAACGAAAGAATCGAACAGGAGGTAGACCGCCGTCTCGCTGACATCGCCGATTCGGTCGGCGCGTTGATTGCCAACTCAGAGACGTTGGCGCGCAACCATGCGGCATTGCTTTCGACCCGCCCCGAGGTGGAGGGCGCGTTCATCGACCTGGAAACGTATACCGAACTTCTCGTATCGAACAAAAACACACTGGAATTGCAGGAGCTTTCGTTGTATAAGGCGGATTTCCAACCCGGTGATCAGGCATATTTTTATGGCGGTCCAACCGTCGCACGCAGGCTGCAGGTCAGCGAGGATGCCAATCGTATCCGTGAGGAGTTAATCTTGAGGGCATTGAGCGAACAACAGGCGGTCAGCGGGGTGGCGATTGCGCCGCAAAATTCGCAGATTATTGGCGCGGCGCCGGTCTACGATCCTCTCAGCCGCAACGTCACAGGCGTGATACTGACCGCCTTCTACATGGATCAAGCTTACATCGCGAACATCGGCAGGATCATCAACACTGACGTTGCGGTTGTCAAGGACAATGCCGTCATCACCTCAACAATTGACCCTACCGCCGGGTATGAAGCCTTGATCAATTCCGGCTGGTTAGACAGCACAGAGACTCCCTCCATGACGGCGGCATACAGCAATGGCATGGAATATCGCCTGCTGGGGCATCCGCTTGTCATTTCGAACGTCCGGCAAGGTTCGGTAATCGTGGCGCAACCTGTCGAATCGTTGTTTTCCGTAAGCCGAAACATCCAGGTGGTGTTGATCACGGTCACAAGCATCTTTGGCGTCACAGCGTTGTGGTTCTGGATCGCGGCATTCCTGGCGTTCACCCGTCCACTGGCGCAATTAACGCAAGCCAGCGTGAACATGAGCAAGGGAGACTTGAACCAAAAAGTGAATACGAACTACCTGATCTTTCGGGATGAGATTACGGTTCTAAGCGAAAACTTCAATTCGATGGCAGAAAATCTTAGCGAACTGTATACAAGTCTTGAGGATAAAGTCGCGCAACGCACCCGCGAACTGGCGGAAGCCCGCGATGAAGCCGTGGCGGCGAACAAATCGAAGTCCGAATTTGTGTCGCTTGTCTCGCACGAACTCAAACTGCCAATGACCTCCATCAAAGGCTACAGCGACTTGATGCTTTCGGGCGCGACCGGTCAACTCAACGAGAATCAGTCTAGTTTCCTGACGACGATCCGCAACAATGTCAACCGCATGGCAACGCTGGTCTCGGATCTGGCAGACATTTCGCGCATCGAAAGCGGGAATCTGCGTCTCGAACCGCGCGAAGTACCCGTGTGGGATGTCATCGACGAAGTGGTCACCCTCACTCGCACGCAGATCACGCAAAAGGAGCAAACCGTCACTGTCGACATACCAAAGGAGCTTCCGAAAGCCTGGTGTGATCGTAATCGCCTCGCGCAAATCCTCACTAATCTGGTGAGCAACGCCAATAAGTACACACCTGAAGGCGGCACAATCGTCGTGCGAGCCATCCGCGCCGGTGGCATGATCCAAGTTAAAGTGCAGGATAACGGTCTTGGCATGACACTCGAGGATCAGGAAAGACTTTTCAGCAAATTCTTTCGCTCGGCGGACGATAAAGTACGCGAGTCCCCTGGTACCGGTTTGGGATTGAGTATCACAAAAAACCTTGTCGAACTTCAGGGTGGAAAAATCTGGTTTGAAAGTGAATTCCGTCAAGGCACATCGTTCTACTTTACCGTTCCCATTTCAGATGGAAGTGCGATTCAAGCCTAAGCCGAAAATTGACCTCGTCAAATGACAATCCCGCCGCGTCTTCAAAATGACATGGCGGAATCGTTCCACAATTATTTACGCCTAACCTTGTGTTAATATTCCCCAAAGACTATAATTTGGACACAAATTATAGTCTTTTCTTTACAGAGGGCAATCTCCTCATTTTGTTCTCCCAAAAACACATCAAAGTTCATAATACTAGACCTTCCATTGTTCTGTCATGCCTGAAAAAATCATGGCGAGTGAAACCATCATGGATAACACCCAAAACTCGATCTTAATTTTGAGAACAAAAAATTCCATCCGGGAGGAGTTCGAAGAGACCATCGATCAACTTCAGAATTATTATGGTTTTAGTTGTACGGTGTGCGAAGATTTTCCGAGTGCAAAATTGACGCTGGACAGCAAACATGAATTCAATATCATCATTGTCCATTTAAATTCATTAAGAGACGACAATGAACTATGGAGAAAAACCCTTTACGAATCAAAAACGCGCAACAAGTTCTCCGAAACAATAGTTGTTGTCGAAGATGAAGATAAACAGGATAACATAAAAGCAGGGGATGTGTTAAGCAGCGGGTGCTTTGCCTTTTTCCAATATGAATACAATCGGGAGGTCCTCCTGGGGTATATCACAGCTGCACTAAAGAAGAGCAGGGAACGTCGGGAAAGGACCGACTTATCTCACGAACTGAACAAATCCGCAAACATAAGAAGCGTTGCGGCGATTATAGCCTATCAACTTGAAAAAATAACATCGTATGACAATATTACAATATCGCTGCTCAAGGAAAGCAAAAATAATCAGGGATTTCTACGAAAACTTTTATTCACAAATTCACCGGAAAATATACAATGGGATTTGCTGGAACCCACAATCAACGACGAGCTTATCACCACAATTCTCTCCGGAAAAATCACAAGGCGGGTCTTTCCCAATCCGGAAACTGATGAAGACATCAAGCATTTATTCAACAAGGAAAGCAAGACTCCAAGAGTGAAATCATGGATCGTCCTGCCACTCATCCATGCAGGACTCCCCATCGGATTGATTACCCTGGATGGCTATGAGCCCAATCAATTTAACTATGAAAACGTGAACGAGGTCGCACTTGAACGGATAGCAAATCAAGCAGCCACGGCCATCCGATACGCGGAAAGACACGAAGCCCATGAAAAGCTTGTATTGGCGCTTGACGCGCTGGATCGGAGCAAGAGTCTAAAAGAAACTCTTGAAAAACTGGCAGAGCAAGCCTGCAAACTGGTAAATGGGCTTTTCAGTTACATCGTCATGCCCAACCTGCCCGATCGCGCGGCGACTTACCTAAGATTCGAAGCGGCGTGGTCCCGACATCATGGAAACGAATACATCGAGCGACTGAACCGCATGGTCTCATTCCCGGACCCTCTTACAAAGAGAAATTTACCCGGCTTTTTATTATCCCCCTTTAATGCTGACATCAAAGAGAAAGGGATCACAACCATAGCGTATGAAAAAAGAGAAATCCAACTACTTGAACACATTCAAAACGGAAATTACAAAGAAATAAGCGCAGAGGCACGAAGGGAATATTTCGAGTTTCTATACAAATACGAAGAGGATGGGAAGATCAAAAAACTGCCGACAAATTCCGACATTGCGCTTCCGATTTTGAGTGCCGACGGACAGGTTTTTGGGGTAATCAATGTTGAACACGAGGATCCTTTTGCGTTTACAGAGGAGCATATTAACGCATTAAGGGATCTGGCGAGTTTTGCGTCCATAGCAATCAGCAAGGAGCTTGATCAAAACCTGCTGAAAGACCTTTATCATCTATCCAATTTCCTTTACGAGGAAAATTCCACCTTCGATGATATTCAGACCTTTCTCGATAATGTCGCTGAAATAGTGCGTCAAATATCGAAAGCAAAGTATGTCTCTGTTTTTTCAGTCAAGGACAACAAGTCGTTTTTCATTGGCAAAACAAATAATCCACCCCGTCACCTAAAAGAAGGGTCGAGACCCTATGCGCCAGATTCCATGGGACATACATTCTGGTGCATCAAGAACAGAAAACCGGTAATCATTCCGGATACCAAATCATATCAGGAAGACCCCTCCAAGTTCAACGACATATTAGGAAATCAATACATAAGAGAGAATGGAACATATATTGAGATCAACAAGCAAACTGACATTAACACCATCCGTGCACTCGTATGTCTGCCAATGCTTCTTCCAAGTGGCAAAGCTACAGGGGTGATTTGGATGCATCTTGAGGCAAATCCTAATTACTCAAGAGAACAGGTCGAATTATTTCAGGTCCTTGCAAATCGAGCCGCATATACCCTTCACATTGCCGAGACCCTCTCCTTCAAAGACATTGAAATAAAAATAGGGGCAACGCTTGACAAGACAAGTGTATTAAAAGAAATCATCGAATCCGCCAAAAACTATTTTGGGCTCCAAGGCGTGGCAATATACGAAGATGATGCTTCAATAAAAAAACTAAGACGAGTGGCAAGTAATATAAGGCTCTTTGATGCCGGGGAGATCATTGAATATGATGAAGGACTTGCGGGGCATTTATTCCTGGGAAAAGATACTCAAAATTACAAATATTCAAGAGGCTATTTGCACGTTGAGGACTACAGTTTATATGAACATAACATCAAAGCGTACAGCGACAATCAAAAGAAGGCCCTCGGTTCGCTGTTTGGTGTTCGCCTGCCACATAACCCTGACATCGGAGAACCCATCGGGATATTAATTGCAAGCAGCGCATTGGGAAGGTCATACGAAGAAACAAAAGATGGGTTGATACATCTGGCTAATATCGCAGGAAAGCATCTACTTCATATCAGGGCAATAGAAGACGAGAGAAAAATCCTAAAAGAATCCGGTCCCAAAGCAAAAACGCCATTGGATCTTATTAAAGCAAGAGAGACAAAATGGCAAACTCGTGATGCAATCAAAAACATGGTGATCGTTTTCCTAGCTCTCATGCTTTCCGGTTTAGTCTTTGGGTATCTTATTTTTGGGAGAATAACAAATTGGGCGCTGCTTGTTGTTGCGATTGCCTTCTTTGGTTCCCTGATTTATGGATCTAGAAATCAAGCATTGAAAAAATATCGCGAAAAGATCCTTACTGGTTTGGCGCTCGAAATCATAATAGCCATTCTCACAGGAATAATTACATATATCTATTACGCTTTGCAAGGCATTGTTTTCCCGCCTTGAAATTACACCTCTAGCATCTTCTCCAGCCGATTCTTTACCCCTTCCCACTCCGAATCAATAATGGAATAAAACACCGAGTGCCGAATATATCCATTGGGTAAAATCATGTGGTTGCGCAGGATACCCTCCTTTACTCCACCTATCCGCTCGATGGCCTTCTGCGAACGTTCATTACGCAGGTCCGTTTTCAACTGGACACGGATACATCCTAGCGTTTCAAAGGCATGACGCAATAATAAATACTTACATTCTGTGTTCACCGAAGTACGCTGAAATTCCAGTCCATACCACGTGCCGCCGATTTCAAGTCCACGGTCAACCGGGTTGATATTCAGATAGCGCGTCGCGCCAGCCACCCTTCCCGAGGCAAGATGAATGACGACGAATGGCACATCAGTTCCATTTTCGGCACGAGAGAGGATTTCCTGTACCCAGCCCCGCATATCCTCTTTGGTTTCCATTTTTCCGTACACCATGAAATCCCAAAACGCGTGACCAACACCGATCTCCGCCAGTGCTGGAATATGGGCATTGGTCATCGGTTCCAGCCTTACGTATTTGCCGGACAAAATAACGGGCAATACCCAATTTGTCATTTCATTTCTCCAAATAATTCAAGATTCATTCGAGCAATCCTGCCCAATTATTAGGTCGCTGAAATACTCTCGCTCTTTTTCATTAGAGCACCATTGTGAGTATCATTCGCCTATCAACCAGGCTGATTCAGACTTATCCTGCGATGGCAAATATGGCATCTTCGGACCCTCGATACCCAAATACTCCGCCAGAGCGGCACGCATTGCCGTGCGATCATCCCATAAATATTCGGTCACGCCAAAGCACATTGATTGTTCATGCCCCTTGCCACAGGACAGGACAATATCCCCTGGACGCGCCAATTTCAAGGCGAAACGGATAGCTTCGCCCCGGTCCGCCACCCGCCAAAAAGTTTTACCTTCGATTCCCCCTCTTGACCTCGCACCTGCCGCCATTTCATCCAAGATCCCCTCCAGTGATTCGGTGCGTGGATCTTCAGCAGTCAGGATCGTGAGATCAGCAAGATCAGCAGAGGTCTCTGCCATCATGCGACGTTTCTCCTTGTCACGCAAACCGGCGGAACCAAAGATAGAGATGACACGACCTTTCGTCATGGTCCGCGCAGCCTCCAAAGTCACTTTGAGAGCGTTTGGCGTGTGGGCAAAATCGACAATGGCAGTGAAGTTTTGTCCCATGTCAATACGCTCCATTCGACCTGGGATTCCTTCCAAAGCGGCGATGCCTTGGGCGGCAATTTCAGGACTGATTCCCAAACCATATACAGCCGCCGTAAGTGCCGCGAGACAGTTTGATACGTTATACCCCCCGACCAACCTGCTCATTATGTCTACACGAAAATCCTTATTCTCTGCCGTGAAGTGAATTCCTGATGGGCTATATTCAATATTTGTCGCGCGTACATTCGCATCCTCCCCCAGCCCGTAATTGACCTTTTTCACTTTGATGAAATCGTTCAGAAAGTCGAAAGACTTCGGGTCATCGCGGTTGATCACCGCCAATCGTGGATTGCCTTGCGGCTTTGGCAAGGTGTTCTCCAGGCTCGAAAATAACCTCGCCTTGGCGGCGCGGTAGTTTTCAAAGGAACCATGCTCGTTCATATGTTCATGTGTAATGTTGGTAAGAACGCCAATGTCAAACTCACAAGCATCCACACGGTGTTGCGACCAGCCGTGAGAGGTCGTTTCGAGTACAACATGCGTCAGTCCAGCGTCCGCCATCATGGCAAGATAGCGTTGAACATCATGTGCATCCGGCGTGGTGACATGAAAACCGGTATCAAGCACCTCATTGCCGATTACCGCGTTGACTGTGGAGATCATCCCGGCTTTGATGTTCGCGGCAAGCAATATTTTGTAGAGCAGGTTTGTTGTGGTGGTCTTGCCGTCAGTGCCGGTGACACCGATCACCGTCAGCTTGCGGGCAGGCCAATCGTAAAATGAACCAGCCATCCACGTAAGGGAACGACGCGTATTTTCAAGTCGAACATACGGGACGGAGAGTCCATTCATTTCCTTTTCCCCTGCAATGGCAACCGCACCATTGTCAATCGCTTTTTGGATGTAGGTGTGACCATCCACCGTGCCGCCTTGCATGGCAACGAAGAGATACCCGGGTTTAACAGCACGGCTATCGATGGCGATGCCTGTGATCTTAATGGCTGGCAAACCGGCGGGGTGTGCGAATGGAAATTCAGCGAAGAGTTGTTGAAGTGTTTTCATAAACAAAAAGGTTTCGGCGATTCTATCGCCAAAACCCTCTCTCGTCTAAACGTCCAAATAGACGGGAACGAAATTAATACTATTGGGCTGAGCGGACCAGCTTGATATTGAACTGATAAGAGGAAACCACCTTGCGGAAACTGCGCCAGAGGATGACATACATTTCGACGCCGCGAGATGTGGTGATATCGCCAAGGTCGATGATATGCTTCCAGCCAAACCATTCGCGCAAAATCTTGATGACCATCGCTTTGGCATCCGGGTCATTACCGCTAACGAACACATCGGTCATCTCTGCCAGCCTGGTCGGATTGACCATCACATCAGCATTGATGGTGTTCAGGGATTTGACAACAAATGTATCGGGGAACTGGCGTTGAATCTGTTCGCCAAGAGAATCCGTATTGCAAACGGTCAGGGACCAACTATCGGTTGAATAATCAAGTGGATTAGATGTGTCGATCAGGATCTTACCCTTCAGGTTCGACGCGCCGGCCAGCGTCAATGCGTCCAGAGAAGCTGTGCCCAACGTGCAGTTGAAAATTATTTCACCGAACTCAGCCGCATTGGCGAACGTACCAAATAACGCATGTTTCTGGATCGCATCATGATTTTCCTTATTCGCCCACTCCACCGCCTTGGGATTGGCGGCGTCGCGAGCGCCCATCATGACTTCGTGCCCGAGATGCACCAGTTTTGAAGCGATGGTCTGTCCAACTGTCCCTGTGCCCAATACACCGATCTTCATACTTGTCTCCTTGTTGCGATATTGGCGTCAACGTATAGTGCGGTATGCGTTGATTATAATGAATTTTTCGAGAAGCGCTATGTCTGAGTCCTGGCCATTTTTGTCTTGAGCCATTTCAGGCGGAACGTCTCTTCGCGTTCGCGCTCTTCGAGCGAACTGACGATGAACGCAACAGTCTCTTCATATTGGGGAATGAAGATATGCTGCAATGCATTCACCCGTCGTTGTGTCTTGCGCAGTTCGCCAGCGAGCCTCCAGACCGTTGTTGCCAATTGGGAAAGTTGAGGGGCTTTTATGACCACTTCCCGGAATGCCGCTGCAGCTTCGTCGAGTGCGGCGTTGGTTCCGCTCAAGCTGTATAGCAGCTTGAGCGGTTCACCGCGCGCCGAGATTTCGGGGATGGCAACACCCATGATACCGCGCAATTTCAGATGGACATCCACGGTTTTGCTCGCCGCCAGAGCCGCCCATTCCACATTGTCACTGCCCATGGTGAGACGGGCTTTTTCCAACGCGTCATAGGCGACCTCCAACAGTCTCCATACCTCCTTTTGGACTGCATCCGCTTCTTTTGCCACCCGAACCAGTTCCGTGGTCAACACTTCGCGCTTACGGTCAAGGATCTCATACCCTTCCTTGGCAAAGCGCAGTTCTTTCTTGATGCGGATGAGATTAGTACGGGTCGGCGCGACATTGATCGTCGGCATGACTATTCACCTTTGTAATAGGTCTTGATTTCGTCAAGCGTGACGCGGGTCAGTTCCTCCCTCGGCAGCATGGAAAGCAGACGCCAGCCAATTTCCAGAGTTTGCTCAATGGTACGATTCTCGGTCAGGGACTGATTGACGAATTCGCGCTCAAAGGCACGGCCAAACTCCAAATATTTACGATCCACATCACCCAATTCCTCCTCACCAATGACCGATGCCAGCGCGCGCACGTCTTGCATATGAGCATAGGCGGCATACAATTGCGCACCCCATCGTGGATGGTCACTGCGCGTACGTCCCTGCCCGATGCCATCCTTCATCAAACGGGAGAGGCTCGGCAACACGGCAATCGGTGGATAGATGCCTTTCTGGTCGAGGTCTCGTCCGAGGGTAATCTGCCCTTCGGTGATATACCCGGTCAGGTCGGGGACGGGATGCGTGATGTCATCGTTGGGCATTGTGAGGATGGGGATCTGTGTAATCGATCCCTCGCTGGTGCGGATGCGTCCCGTACGCTCATACAACGAAGCCAGGTCGCTGTAGAGATAACCGGGATACCCCTTGCGGCTCGGCACTTCACCGCGTATGTTCGAAATCTGGCGCAATGCTTCGCAATAGTTGGTCATATCAGTGAGAATGACCAGCACGTGCATCCCGCGCTCGTAGGCGAGGTACTCCGCAAGCGTTAATGCGGCGCGCGGCGTGACCAGACGTTCCACCGGAGGATCATCTGCCAGGTTCAGGAACATCGCCACACGCGTGAGTGCGCCGCTCTCCATGAACGATTTGCGAAAAAAGTCCGCCACGTCATGTTTGACGCCCATCGCCGCGAATACGATGGCGAATGACTCTGTCTCTTTGGGCTTCTCCCCTGCAGGCGCGCCCAAGGTTGCCTGGCGCACAATCTGTGCCGCAAGCTGGTCGTGTGGCATACCTGCGCCGGAGAAGATCGGGAGTTTTTGTCCACGCAGAAGAGTGTTCATGCCGTCGATGGCGGAAATACCCGTCTGAATGTAATCGCGCGGATAAACCCGCGCCGTCGGATTAATTGGCTGCCCATTTACGTCTGCATACGTATCGGTGAGCGGAAGCGGACCTCCGTCAATGGGGTTGCCCAAGCCGTCGAAGACGCGCCCGAGCATTTCCTCCGCCACCGGGATGCGCAAGGTGTCGCCCAAAAAGCGAACGCGCGTCCCATCGATGGAGAGTCCGGTCGAACCGGCAAAGACCTGAATGACCGCATTCTTTTCACCTACTTCGAGCACACGTCCGCGGCGCAGACGATTCTGCGAGTCGCGAATCTCAACCACTTCATCGTAACTGACGTTCGCCGCGCCTTCTACAACCAGGATGGGACCGTCAATGCGCCCCACCCCAAGGACTTCCTGCCCACCTTGAACAATCACATTGCTCATCTGTACTCCGAATCTAATCGACTCATCTGCTCGTCGATTTGCTTTTGGATGTCGTCCATCTTTTCCAGTTCCTCGTTCGGAATGTTGGTCTTCATACGGATCAAGGTATCCACCACCGGAAGTTCATGGATCAGCAAAATTGGCGCGCCATGCTTGACGATACGCAGCGCGCGTTCATGGAAACGCAGGATCAATTCCAACATGCGTACCTGTTTCTGGAGCGATGAATACGCATCGACCTTGTCCATGGCATTTTGCTGGAGGAAACCTTCGCGCAGCAAACGGGCCGTCTCCAACACCAAACGCTCCTCGTCCGGAAGTGCATCCGGGCCGACGAGTTTTACAATCTGGGAAAGGCGCGCTTCTTCGCTCAAGATTTCCATAGCGCGGTTACGCATCCGCAGCCAATCAGTGCCGACCTGTTTTTGCCACCAGCCCGCCACATCTTCAAGATATTCGCTGTAGCTATCCAGCCAGTTGATGGATGGAAAGTGACGAGCTGATGCCAGCGATTTATCGAGCGCCCAGAAGCAGCGAATGAAACGCTTCGTGTGCTGTGTCACCGGCTCGGAGAAGTCGCCGCCTGGAGGCGAGACCGCACCAACGATGGTCACAGAACCGGATTTACCGTTGAATGTTTCCACATAACCGGCACGTTCATAAAATTCCGCAAGACGACCAGCGAGATAAGCGGGATACCCTTCCTCCGCGGGCATCTCCTCCAAGCGACCGGATACTTCGCGTAGCGCCTCCGCCCAGCGTGAAGTGGAATCCGCCATCAAGGCGACGTGGTAGCCCATGTCGCGGTAATACTCTGCAATGGTAATGCCTGTGTAAATACTCGCCTCGCGCGCGGCCACTGGCATGTTCGACGTATTGGCGATCAACACCGTGCGTTCCATCAATGGACGACCACTACGCGGGTCGGTTAGGTGCGGAAATTCCTGCAACACCTCGGTCATCTCGTTGCCGCGCTCGCCGCATCCGATATAGACGATCACCTGCGCGTCCGCCCATTTGGCAATGCTGTGCTGGGTCACGGTCTTGCCCGAACCGAATGGACCGGGGATGCCTGCTGCGCCTCCCTTTGCCACTGGAAAGAAGGTATCTAACACGCGTTGCCCGGTAATCAACGGTGTGTTCACACCCAGGCGCGATTTGTACGGTCGCGGTCGGCGTACGGGCCAACGCTGAAGCATGGTCAATTCTTTTTCCTCGCTCCCGACTTTCACTTTGGCAATGACATCTTCCAGTGTGTATTCGCCTGACGAGGCGAGCCAGGTCAAGGTCCCGGAAAGATCCGGCGGAACCATGATGCGATGCTCAAAAGTGTCGGTTTCCATCACCGTCGCGATGATCATGCCGCCGTTCACCGCATCCCCAACTTTTGCCACGGGTGTGAACTTCCAGCGATCCTTGCGATAGAGCGGATCAAGCCTCATCCCGCGCCCGATGAACGAACCCGATTGCATTTCAATCAACGGAAGCGGGCGCTGCACCCCGTCAAAGATGCTTTTCAATAGACCAGGACCCAGCTCCACCGAAAGCGGCAACCCTGTTCCGTACATCGGCGCGCCGGGACGCATACCGGATGTCTCTTCATAGACCTGCGCGGTGATAATGTCACCGTTCAGACCGATCACTTCACCAACCAACCGCTCCTCGCCGACCTCGACCAGCTCCAACATACTGACGTGACGCGAACCCCGCGCACGAACCACAGGACCATTAATCCATGTTACCGTTGCGATTTGCTCGCTCATAACTTCTCTCCCATCAAAACCTGATACACCGCCGAACGCAGGGAATTTTGCAGGCGGGTCAGGCGCGACTCCAGCGTATTGTCATAATGCAAACGCCCGCCGGCGGCATCCACCACCAACCCGGTGCCCGATTCGAGTGGCTTGCCAAATGTGATCTTCGCATTCAACTCCCTGGACACTTTCTCCGCCACCGACGACTTGAGGAAACGCTCTGTCACCTCATCCGCACGAACTTCGGCTGTCTCCGCGTTCAATTGGGTGACCGCCTCCTTGAGCAGTTGGGCGGCAAGCTTGTCATAATCCGCCCGTTTTTGGATCGTGGAAAGTCTTTCTCGCGCCGTATCGAACACCTTGTCCAACAATTTTTCGCGATGCTCCAATTGCAGCGTGCGCGCCTTCAGCTGCGCCGAAGCTATTGCCTGACTACGCAGACGTTCCGCGTCCTGTTTTGCTTTATCCAGGATGACTTTCCGCTCCGCCTCCGCCTCCGCCTGGGCGCGCTGACGAATGGCTTCCGCCTTTACCCGGGCCTCTTCCTGCAATTCCTCCGCCTCAGCACGCGCATCCCTGAGAATGGCACGCGATAATGCCTCAATGTTCTCATCTTCTGGTTTCATAACTCGATACCAAATCCGTTTCCCCTGCGCCGACGAACGCGCAGGCAAAGAATCATAGCTTGATGCCGATCGCCCGAAGGACAACTTCGCTCAAGGTCGGCGCATCCGGCGAGATGCCTTCCGGAGAGGGAATCTCCACTACCAATGGGATGGTGCTGTGCAGTTTCAAGTCCTCCACCCGCGACTGGATCAATTTCGCCACATCTTGCGTAACCAGGATGATGCCGTTATCGCTGGAAGAAGTAAGAGCTGAGTCCAATGCCGCGTTGGCTTCATCGGCAGTCGTCACCGCCTGACCGTGAACACCAGCCAGCGAAAATCCCAGCACCGCATCCGGATGACCGATGACAAGGACCTTCATGGAATACCTATCGACCGAGGATAATGAAAGAGATCATCAGACCGTAGATCGCGATACCTTCTGAAAGACCCACGAAGATCAGAGAGCGGCCGAAGGATTCTGGTTTCTCTGCTGTAGCACCGACTGCCGCCGCGCCCGAACCACCCACTGCGATACCAGCGCCGATGGATGCCAGTCCCGTGGAGAGCGCCGCCGCCAGTGTAATGTACGGATCCGCTCCGCCGCCCTCCTGCGCCATCCCTGCGGCAAGCACTTCAGATGGTGAAGCCAGCCAGACCATGATCATTCCTGCCGCCATCATGCCAAGCAGAAAATTGAAAGTGTTGAAACTGGTCACCAGTCGGGAAAGCGCCTTGGCAGGGCTTTGCTTTCCATTCTGAAGCAAATACACAACGGCGGGAATAACCGGGATCAAAGCAACCAGAACAGCAAAAAGTACAAACATGTTTTATCTCTCCTTATTGTGTTGATTTTTGTCATGCCTGACAGCAAAGGAATACACAAATCGATTTCTTCTCAAAAGCCACGAATTATCCCTCCTCTTTGGCAGGGGTGATGGTAAGCGGGTCGAAGCGCATGCCGCCGCCTGTGAAGAACTTGCCCAAAAATTCGTAGTAGTTGAGACGCATGGTCTGGATTCCCACAATTAAACCTTCAAAACCGATGATAAAGATATTACCAAGAAGGATGGTGAGCCAGAACTTAAACCCCGGCTCCTCCCCGGCAAGGGCAAAGATCGCCATGCTGACGCCTCCATGCGCCACGGCAAACGCTCCCACACGCACAAAGGACAGCGTATTGCTCAACTGGCTGATCAGCGTCTCGAACAAATCCATGAATGCCTGCACGAGGTACATGATAAAACCGCCAATGCCATGTGCCTCGATCACCGGGCGATGACCTTCCATCAGGTTGATGAGCACTTCCGAGAACATGATTGCCAGCCCGAAGACCAGTGCCAGTACCGGGAATGGGAGCGGCAAACTGCTGATGGCAACCGCAATCTTCGGAACGATCGGCAATTTCAACGCCGCGACCGCCATACCCAGCAAACCCAGAAAAGACAAATAGAGCAGAAAGCCTACGATCCCGGTGTGCCCGAAGACCAGATGCGCCCACTCTCGTGAACGGACCTGGTTGAAAATTGCCAATAGATAACCAACGACCAACAGTACAATACCCACATCGATGGCAATCCCCAGCACGGGCAAGGTATCCTCGATTGGGCTGATCCATACCGGATGGAATTCAAACCCGAAGGTATGCGAGAAATGCTCACCCTCGAAGCCAAACACACTTCCATACAGCACCCCGAAGACCGCCGCAGAAAATCCGCAGTAGGCGATCAGCAATCCCAAGCTTTGCATTCCCTTCATAAAAATTTTGTTGTGCATAAGCAAACCCAGCACGAACAACACCAGTCCCTGACCAAGGTCACCAAACATCGCCCCGTACAGCACAGGGAACGTAATCGCCATCAACAGGGTCGGATCCAGTTCACCGTAACGCGGACGGGAGTAGGTATTCACCAACATTTGGAACGGTTTCAGGTATTTGTTGTTGAACAACGCCACAGGCACGTGTTGATTGTGCCCATAGCGTGAGGTGGGCAGAGTTTCGATGAGGATCTCGCGCGAGGCATTCTTGAGACGGGTAGATAGTTCCGGCAAGTCATCCACCGGCACCCAGCCCGTGATCACATAGGTGTGTTTGAGTTGCCCATAGCGGACGATGGCATCTGAAAGCACGCGGCTGGTGTGTACCTGATAGAGCAGGTCACGCAGTTCCTCTCCGTGCTCGTTGGCAAAATTTGTCAATGTGTGTTGCAACTCTTCTATCTTTTGTTTTGCTTGTTCAATGGATTTATGCAGGGAATCGATGATTTTCGCCGGTGTGCCTTCATATCCCTCGGGCAAAGCCAGCGGATCAAGATAGGCGCTTTTGGCGGCGCGGTTCAACACGTCAGCGTTGGATTGGGGGCCAGCAAGCCAGACCACAGGCTTGGCTGAGTCGGAACGAAGCGTGAGAAAAACATTCGGAACGCGGGCAAGGCTGGTCTGCAATCGGTCAATGTTTGCGGCAGGAATCAGCCCCAACATCGAGTAGGTGTAACGTGAATTACGCAGAGTGGCAATGTCAATCTCAAGGTCTTCTACGGGTTCGAGTTGATGCAGCACACTCTCAAGTTGTTCCAAGTGTTTCTTTTCGGAGTTCAATCGTTCACTAGCAGATTTGACCTGTTCCTCGATGCGCTCCACCTCTTCACGCAGTTTGTCCACCTCGATCATGGCATCGTGGCGAGAATCAGCAGCCGGAGGCTCTCCTTCATCCAAGGATAATGTCTGCAAGATGACTTGAATGCGGCGTTCAAGCGCGGCATACTGAGAGGCGGTCTCCTGCCATGTGTTGGCGGAACCAGTTGCCACCCCGGTATACGAGGCGCTGTCGGTCTGGTGAAAGACACCATAGCGGCTTAAAATCCTGGTCACTGCCAGCAGGTCTTTGGCTGGGACGATCAGCTCGAGCTCTGTCATCGCTTTTGGAAAGAACATGTTATCAAGCTCCGATCTATCGAAAGGGTGATCTACTTCTCTTTATGCTATGGCGCTGCGATCATCAACTCTTTTATATCTTCGTTGTTTCCATTCTTAGCAAATAGAGTCGAAATTCTTCTTCGGGCATTTTCGAAGATTTGGCTTCGATCAGCACCGTCAGGTCTTGTATTTCAAGATCGCTCAGGAGCAGGAAGGCAATGGGAATGCCTATATGAAATGGATTACCGGTGAAAGCAGCCAGGCACTGCTGGAGCACTTGTCGTTTGAGGCGAATTTCCAGTTGAGGCAAGCCGCTGCGGGGCTCATCAAGAAACGCCTCCACATCCGAAACACCGGGGTAAACACGCTCGACCACCGAGGCAATATCCACACCGGCGGCAATGGCACGGATATCCTCATCGCGTACGTGAAATCCAAATGGCAGTGTGTAATTGATCAGTTCCTCTTCGGATAGGTCATGATAGACACGATAACGAATGACCCACATCATATTGTTCATGTCCATCAGGGAGCCGATCAGGCGTAATGCCTGGTCCCGGTCCAGCCCCTGTAGCCGTTTGGCATATTGCCACAACTGACGCCAGTAGAAAAGGTCAAGCGCTACTTCGAGTGTGAAGAGATTTTGCTCGGTGCTGTAGCGTTTCATGGCAAAGTTAAGCGGCTCTTCATAGACGGTGTTATTCAGCAGTTCAACTGCCGAAGCAATGGCCCCCGACTCCACCATGGCTTGCGCCGGTAAAACAGACATGGAACCCATTGGGAACAATATCTCGCGGACATGCTCCCAGTTGGGATCGGTGACGATACCGCGCAGGATTGCCTTGAGATTGCCAACTTCAAAATATCTATACAATTGTTTTAAGAGGGGACGTGTCTGTTCGGGAGCGATATGAATTACACTATTATAGGAGTCTGCCAACCGCCCTTTGATCTGCAGATCGACTTTCCGTGGGGTAAGGTCCTTATCCTTGAGGCTTTCAAGGTAAGGACCATAAGCTGTTTGCTTGAGTAATCCAATCAGGGATTGGAAGTCGGGCGCTTCGCTCAGCCGCAGGAAATCCTGCCCTGTGAGGAGCGAGGAGTACATTGCCCGCACCCGTGCGCTGATCGCTGCGTATCCAGAGACCCCACCCGCAGACATAATTACTCTTTTCCCACAACACGATCAAGAATGTAATTCACTGCCCGCTCGAAGTTACTCTTTGCTAGCGTTTCGACCTGACGGTTTTTATCCTCCGCCTGGGCAAGGATGCGAGCAACTTCATCCTCCGCTTGAGCCTCGGAGACAAGTCTGCGCGCCTCCTCTTGAGCCTCTGCCCGCGCCTTTTCGATAATGGCTTGGGCCTCCCGCTCTGCCTGCACAGGCAATTGTTGAGCGTCACTTACCGCTTTATCATGGATCTCCTGCGCTTGTCTTTCAACCTCAAGGACCTGTTGAATACGGTTCTCATTCATTTGGTTTTAGCCTCAAAACGCGGATCGGTTTTTGAATTACATTGGCGGCAATTGTAAGTTAAAAGTTGTTTACAATCAAGGTCTAATTTATCTTTATCGTGAAATTCATCATCTTAAACGAAAAGAAGGCTTGAGAATCTCACTCAAACCTTCTCATCTCTCTTCGAGCAAAGTTATTTCAGGCTCTGGCGAAGACCTTCGAGTTTGCCGGCGACCGATCCATCAAGGACCCTGTCGCCGACTTTGATGACAAGCCCACCCAAAATGGACGGGTCAACGCGGAAAGAAACAGCCTGTGCTCCCACCTTCGAGAGGATATCCTTCTTCACGGCGGCTTCTTCATCCTTGCTCAACGGGAGCGCGGAGGTCACCTCAGCGGAGTCGCCCCTGAAGTTTGCGTCGTCGAGAACAACCACCTTGCCGGATTTCACACCGGAGAAGAATTCATCGAGCAAAGCATGCTGCTTCTTCTCATCAAGCGCCTCACCGACCAGCTTGTTGGCGGCAGCCACAGCCAATGCCGCGACCTGACCGCGCAAGTCACCCAGGATGCGGTTGCGTTCTACTTCAGCTTCTGCCATGGCGGTATCGCGCGCCTTGGCGGCTTCCGCTTCAGCGGCGGCTTTCACATCCTTACCGGCAGCGGCGGCGCGGTCCGTGGCTTCACGGACGATCCTGCTGGCTTCCGCTTGCGCATCGGCAATGATCTTCGAAGCCTGTTTTTCAGCATCGGCACGTGCCTCTGCAGCAACACGGGCATCTTCCAGACCCTGCGCGATTTTCTGCTTGCGGGTTTCCATCATGTTCAGCATCGGCTGGTAGACCCAGGCGTTCAATGTGAGGAATACGATAAAGAACGCAATGATCTGAACAATGAGCAGACCGAGATTAATACCAAGTGCTTCCATTGGTTGCTCCTGTTCAACTACACGACTTTGAAGAGCATCAGGAATGCAATGACCAGACAGTAAATGGCGATCGCTTCAGAGAACGCGATGCCGAGGATCATGTTGGTCAACAGATTACCGTAGGTATCCGGGTTGCGAGCCATACCCGTGAGCGCGCCCTGCACACTCAGACCGATCCCCACACCGGCGCCCGCAGCACCGATCATCGCCAGTCCTGCGCCTACATAGCGCATCGCATCCAAAATATTTCCTTCCATATTACAAGCCTCCTTAGGTTTTTCCTATTGTTTTTATATTTAAATTTCGTGCGCTTCTGCGTGCGCTTCTGTATGCTCTTCGTGTTCGCCGTGCCCCTGGGTGGCTTGCGCCATGAAGACCATCGTCAACATACCGAACACAAACGCCTGGATGACACCGACAAACAACTCGAACATCATGATCATCGCCGGCAAAATCGAGAACTTGCCCAGCAAACCCGCCACGATCGCGACCAACACGATCCCGGCGAACATATTGCCGAATAGACGGAAAGCAAACGAGAGGATCTTGGAAAGTTCCGAGATCAACTCCAGCAAGCCGACCAAAAAGTCCATGGCGCCAAAGAACGGCACCTTGAACATGCGGCGGGTATTGAAGAACTTACTCAGATAACCCAATCCCTGCGCGCGGAAACCGATCACCTGGATCATCACCACCGCAATCAACGCCAGAGAAACAGTGAAGTTCAAATCTACAGAAATACCGCGAAAGAACGGAGCAAGAATGTATTCGCCTTCTTCATGAGTGAGCAGGTACCAGTTGCCAGCAAGAAGTTCCTTGGCGTGTCCTTCACCATGAGCATGGTGCAATACACCAATTGACTCAAAACCCGGGATGAGCTTGAGCAGGTTGGCAAACAACACATAGATCATGATGGTCGCAAACCAAGGGAAGATCATCCTGGCATATTTCCCCGCCGATCCCTCGGTCAGGTTGTAGAGCATTTCCAAGACGGCTTCCATCAGGTTGCCGATGCCGCGCGGCACAAGATCGGTTTGCGCGCTCTTTTTGAGCGAGCGATTGGTGGCATACGCAATAATTACCAGCAAGACAATCGTTACCGCCAGTGTGGGAAGCGTATTCACCAAATAAAATGGGCCGAGACCGAGAAAATTCTCGATAATCGGTTCTTCGATCAATTTCTCTGCCGCCACCGTAATCTCGGGCTGGACCGGGACAAAAATACTGCCCAGCCAAAAACCTACGATCATCAGCACCAGCACGACCCAACGACGCCAGGGTCTACGTTTCACTTGTTCCAAAGTCCGCCTCCTACGACGAAGATTTCGATTCGTTCTCTGCTTTATCTTTCAACCGCGCCAGCGTCCGGCGCGCCACTGCGAGCATCACGAGCACCGACACGGGAATTCCAGCAAACAACAAAGCCAGTGTAAAAACCGGCTTTGTATCGAACGTTTTATCCAACCACAACCCGCCAAACACAGAAGCCAGGATGATGACCAGCGTCAAGCACCCTACCTGTCCGACCATCACGATCAACAGAGTGGTCAGGATGCTTCTGCCTTTTTGTTCCGATTGTGTCATGTTGCACGATTATAACTGACAGGTTGAGTGAATGTCAAATCGCAGGATTTGGATGACGTACATCCGTTTCCTTCCACGCCTCAGCCTGTCTCCATAATCAAAACAGATTCAACGCCGCCGCGTTCGACCAGCTAAACCACGGTGCAAATGCGGTACCGAGCAAAACCACACCGATGGCAAGCACTGCCAGCGCAATCGCGTACGGACGGGTCAACTGCACCGGATGGTTTTCCTCATCCTGGTTCGGCATACGAT
>JACAEM010000028.1 GCA_013388855.1 Chloroflexota bacterium | reverse complement strand
GCTTTGCCATTGCCACTCTGCTGCTGACCGTCCTGCTCGTCACCCCCGCCCTCTCCGCCGCCTCTTCCTCCTCCACCGTCCTCACCCCGCTCTCCCTCTCCGCCCAGAGCGGAAACCCCTCCGGCTCCCTCTCCTCCCTCGCCCTCCTCGATCAATCCGGCTCCGACGACAACCCCGCCGCCTACCTCTCCCTCACCACCCCCGACGGCTTCTTCTCCGCCGACGCCTCCTATCAACTCCCCTCCTCCATCCTCCCCTCCAGAATCTCCGCCCTCCTCCTCCAGGTCAACTTCAACGGCCCCCCCGACGCCTCCCAGGTCTGGTCCTGGTCCATCTTCAACTGGAAATCTCAACTCTGGATCAAGATCGGCGATACCATCGGCACCCAGCCCACTCTTTGGAACAACCTCACCTTCCGCATCCGCAACTTCTCCCCCGCCTACCTCTCCAACCGTCAGATCCGCATCCGCATCCAATCCAACAACTCGAACGGGGATGCCAAACTGGATTATCAGGCCCTGCATGTCACCTTCTCCCCTGTCGCTCCCACTCCCACCCGCCTGACCGCCACTCCCCTCCCCTCCAAGGATATCTTCGTCCTCCCCACTACACTCACACCGACCATCACTCCTTCTCCCACCATAACGCCCAGCCCGACCAACACCCTGACCCGCACACCAACGGTCACCCGTACCCCGACAAAGACAAATACCCCCTTCCCAGGCTTTACCTGGCCTCAGATCAACCTGACAACCTTCAAGGCTGGACTGTCAAGACCCGTCTTCATCACCCACGCCGGGGATGGGACAAACCGCATCTTCGTCGTGGAGCGATGCGGGACAGTCCGGATCATCGACAACAGCGGGAATTTGCTCCCCACCCCCTTCCTTGACATCTCCGCCCTGCTCACCTGCTCAGGAGGAGAACAGGGGTTACTGAGCATCGCCTTCCCGCCAAATTATGCCAGCAAGGAGTATTTCTACGCGGCATACACCCTCTCGAACAGGGCGCTGAGGGTTTCCCGTTTCCATTTGCTATCGGAAAATCAAGCCGATTCAGCCAACCCGGAGATCATTATCACAATCCCCCATCCTGATTACACCAACCACAACGGCGGACAGTTGGCTTTCGGCAATGATGGATACCTGTACATCTCGACCGGCGACGGCGGCGGTTCGGGTGATCCGGGGAATAACGCGCAGGACAAGAACTCCTGGCTTGGCAAGATCCTGCGCATCGACGTGGAAAGCGGAACAACACCCTATGCCATCCCGCCAACCAACCCATTCGTCGGTGTGAGCGGAGCGGACGAACTCTGGGCAACGGGGCTGCGCAATCCCTGGCGCTTCTCCTTCGACCGGCTCACCCACGATCTCTACATCGCCGATGTGGGACAAGGCGACTGGGAGGAGGTGGACTTCCAACTCGCATCCGGCGCGGGCGGTCAAAATTACGGATGGTCCATCCGGGAGGGTAACCATTGCTACCCTGCCGGGACAGCCAGTTGTGGAACACCGGCAAACTATTCGCCGCCCGTTTTCGAATATTCCCACTCGCTGGGATGTTCCATCACTGGCGGATATGTCTATCGCGGCGCCGACTACCCTGACCTGCAAGGTGTCTATCTATTCGGTGATTATTGCTCCGGCAGAATCTGGGGCTTGAAACGAGAGAACGGGAATCTCTACAACACACTCCTGCTCGATACGTCCTACACCATCTCGACCTTCGGGGAGGATGAGGCGGGGAACATCTATCTTGCCAGTTTGAACGACAACACGATCTACAAAGTTGAAGTTCCCGCTTCTGGACCTGCTCCCAGCATCGCGGGCTGCCCCATGTTCCCGGCAAACAGCGTCTGGAATACACGCGTGGATTCGCTTCCCGTTCACGCACGCTCCTCGCAGTGGATCAGTTCCATTGGCGGCAACGACCCGTTCCACATGGATTTCGGCTCCGGCACATGGAACGGAGGTCCGATTGGGATTCCCTTCAACATTGTTGCCGGGTCGTCCGTCACAAAATATAACGTGGGCTTCTATTATCCAGATGAATCAGACGAGGGACCGTATCCCATCCCCGCCAATCCAAACATCGAACATGGTTCCGATCATCATATCCTTGTTATTGACGCAGAGACCTGCATATTGTATGAAACCTATGACATGAATTTCAACGGCGGACAATGGAGCGGCGGCTCGGGCGCGATCTGGAGTTTAAACTCGAACACCCTCCGCCCGAACGACTGGACCTCCGCCGATGCGGCCGGATTGCCCATTCTGCCTGGGCTGGTGCGCTACGAAGAGGTTGCATCGGGACACATCGATCACGCCATCCGCTTTACTGCGCAAAAT
Source organism: Chloroflexota bacterium (assembly GCA_013388855.1). Taxonomy (GTDB): domain Bacteria; phylum Chloroflexota; class Anaerolineae; order Anaerolineales; family Villigracilaceae; genus Defluviilinea. The sequence continues at coordinate 25,077 of JACAEM010000028.1, read as the reverse complement.
ACAAACAGTTACGTCTGGCCGGCGCGACACCTCACCAGCGGGACGCCGGGTGCATTGACCAATACCCCGCCGATGGGCGCACGCTTCCGCCTGAAAGCCTCCTACGATATTTCAGGGTTTTCACCCGAAATGCAGGTCATTCTGGTCGCCATGAAGAAATACGGCATCATCCTTGCCGACAACGGATCGGACTGGTACATCAGCGGCGCACCCAGTGAGAGTTGGGACAATGACATGCTCCACACGTTGGACGTGCTCAAAGGCAGTGACTTTGAAGCTGTGGATACTTCGAGCCTGATGGTGGACCCACATTCCGGGGCGGTTACCATGCCATCGCGCTGGCAGCCATCTGTGGGCGATACCTGGCAATGGCAATTGGATACGCCCGTGGACACTTCCTACAACGTGGATATATACGACATTGACCTGTTCGATAACGATGCCAGTGTGGTCAATGCACTGCACGCAGACGGCAAAAAGGTGATTTGTTACATCAGCGTTGGCAGTTGGGAGGATTGGCGCCCCGACGCAGCGGAATTTCCTGCGAGCGTACTCGGCAACGATTACGACGGCTGGCCCGGCGAAAAATGGCTCGACATCCGCAAGATCAACACCCTGGCACCCATCCTGCGGGCCCGTCTCGACCAATGCAAGCAAAAGGGATTTGACGGCGTCGAACCGGACAATATCGAAGGCTACAACGAAAACACCGGTTTCCCGCTCACCTACCAGGATCAACTCAATTTCAATCTTTGGCTTGCTGCCGAAGCCCACGCGCGTGGACTTTCCATCGGGCTAAAGAACGACCCCGATCAAGTGACCGACCTCCTGCCGCATTTCGACTGGGCGCTCACCGAAGATTGCTACGAATACGGCTGGTGCAGCGAAATGTCGCCGTTCATCACAGTGGGTAAACCAGTCTTCATGGCAGAATACACCGACACCGGCGTAACCCTCAACCAGTTCTGCCCGCAAGCCGCAGCGCTGCAATTCAGTCCCATTTTCAAGAACCGCGGTCTTGGCGCCTGGATGCAAACCTGTCCGTAGGCAACAGATCAGTATTCCCTATCAGGTTCGCAATGACATATTGAAGTTTATAATCAGGGCATGGGCAGCCTTATCACTATCGTCGGCGCGAGCGGCGTGGGCAAGACCGCGCTCGCCCAGGCGCTGAGCAAAACGCATCCTTTTGCAACCGCATTTGAACAACACGAAGAGCGCCCGTTTCAAGCCCTTTTCAAACGAAACAAACGGTATGCGCTTGCAAACCAGATCGACTATTTCCTTCTGCGCGCCGAACAGGAGAGGGAATTGCGCGCTTCTCCTCTCATCGGATTAATGGATGGCGGGCTCGACCTCGACTTCCACGGCTTCACCCGCCTCTTTCTCAGCCGGGACCTGCTCACTGAACCCGAATTCGATCTCTGCCGACGCGTCTACGCGCTCATCCGCGCCTCACTGCCGGAACCGGAACTCATTGTCCGCCTGCACGCGGATGAGATAACGGTGGCAGATCGATTGTCAGGCAGGAAGCGCATCAACATTGCCAGCGCAGAAGACACCACCCTGTTCAATTCCTATTTGGATGAATGGCTTGCATCCGTTCCCTCCAGCCAAAAATTGGAACTGGACGTTACAAACGAACCGCTCGAATATTCAAACAGTGTTGCGGCTATCCTCCAGCGTCTCCCCGGATTGCTTTGAAATCAACAGGAAAGAAATCAATGACCCACCTTCGCGCATCCCGTTCGATCCTTTTTGTTGTAGCAATCATCTGTCTTATTCTGTCCGCCTGTTCCAATCTCGAAGCCGCCAGATACCAGCGTCAGGCGGAGCAATTCCTTGCCGAGGGAAAATTACCCGAAGCCGTGTTGACCTATCGTCAGGCGCTGGCATCTGACCCGGAGAATCCTGAAATCCTGCGTGGATTGGGCATGACCTTAGCCGCACAGGGACGCCAGCGTTCCGCCGCCCGGTTTCTGGGGCGGGCCATCGAGATCGATCCAAACGATACTTCAGCAAAAGATGCTCTGGCGAGTCTGACCACCCGCCCGCAAAATGGTTTGTCCTTGCAATTGGCGTGGGTTGTCGAAGCCTCCGAATCCGAGCTGGTCGGCGCGGCGGTCGCTTCAGGCAGGATCTTCGTCGTTTACACAGATGGGCAACTGACTGCGCTGGATCAAACCACAGGTCAGGTGATGTGGAAAACGAAGGCACCTGTCGGGTTGGTTTCCCCTCCTTCAGCGGATTCAGGTCAGGTCTGGGTGGGAGCCGAAAATGGGACGATTTACATCTACGATGCAAAATCAGGAGATCAACTGGGCACTTTCGCCACCGGTGGAGCCGTCTACGCCGCCCCAGCATTGACATCCGACACAGCCTATTGCCCATCTAATGATGGGGAGCTGTATGCCGTGAATCGCGCCACAGTTGAGATGAAATGGAAAGCAGAGGTCGGCGAAGCGCTGCACGTCAGTCCGCTGGTGAGCGGGCAGGCGATCTATGTCGGTTCGGTCAACGGACGGTTGTACGGTTTCAACGCGTCCACGGGCGAGCGCCTCTGGACATATGGCATTCTCACGCAGGGAGCAGTGGAAAGCATCCCCACGCTGGTGAATGAGCGGCTTTTCTTTGGCTCCGGCGACGGTCGGGTTTACGCCCTCGATGCGGAGACCGGCGGCGAGTATTGGCGCTTCTCCACGCCCGACGCGGTCTATGCCCAACCCCTGGCATGGAACGACCAGATCATTGTTGCGTCCAGCGGACAGATGCTTGCTTCCGTGCAGTTTGCGGACGGCAGTCCAACCTGGAGTCTGTCGTTTGACGGTCCCATCACGGGAACGCCGGTTCTTTTCAAGGGGCGGCTGTTCCTGTTCACCCGCGGCAACCCGCGGCTGTTTGCCGTCGACCCGCAGACTGGAAAACTGCTCGGCGAGTTGAACACCGGCGATTGGCTCACTTTCAATCCGCTCGTGGCAGGCGATGACATCATCCTGATCGGGCAGGATGGTTCCGTTCTTTTATACCGTTGAAGATGGTTTGGGGAAAACATGGATGGCGCTGCCCGGCACGGGACATCCGCTTTCACAAAAGCCACAGCCCACGCATTTATCCGGGTCAACCGTGATTCTTCCCTGATGTGGGATCGCCGCCTTGTATTGACACGCCTCCACACATACCAGGCACTTCACACCCTGATCCCATGCAAGACACAATGAGTGATCGACCTGCGCAGTCCCGATCTTGAGATCCTCCTGCGTAACAGGCAGGATCGCGTCCACCGGGCAGACCTTTTCGCACAGGTGATCGCAACTTACTCCCAGCGAACAACCTCCCAGACGCGGCACAAGCACGGGCATTCCCAGTTTGCTCACACCGGTTTGCAGGAAGGCGGCTTGCAACCCGCGGGTGGGACAGACACGGATGCACTCCTGACAGGCAATACACACATTCAGGAACTGGGCTTCAGGTAGCGCTCCCGGCGGTCGTAAAGGAGCAGCGCGCCTTTCAAGGAGAATCAACGGCGTAACCGCCAATCCTGCCGTCACAGCCGCCACTCCCTGCAGGAACTGGCGGCGTGAAACCGGCTCACCGGGAAGAAGGGAGGGTGAGGCAACATATTGTCCCGGGCGGCGGTCCACTTTGCCGGATTCCGTGAGGCGCGGCGCAGGCTGCCAGACCGCCAGCGCCAACCCGCCAAACCCGAAGCTGATTCCCTTTTCCGGGCAGGCAGATTCGCATTCCAGGCAGAAGGTGCAATCGCTGTAATCGGTGTGGTGCGCGTCCTGAGGGATGGCATTCATCGGGCAGGCGCGCCTGCACAAGGCGCAATTATTACAGGATTGGCTTACCCGCCGGTTCAACAGACTATACCGGGAGAGCAAGCTGATCAATGCCCCCTGCGGGCATAAGTGTCGGCACCAAAAACGCGGACGCCAGAATTCCATCGCAAGGATGGCCAGGAAGAGAATGGAAAAGTAGGTCAAACCGCCGCGTTCAAAGGCGATCCGTCCATTGAACAGATTGATGAAAAAAGCCGTGAACGCCCGGCTGAAAATGACCAGCGGGTCGAGTAATCCCAGCCATTTGATCGAAAGCAGCGAACCGCCCAGCACAGCCGCAAGAATGACATAGCGCAGGCGGCTGTTGCGTCCTGTTCGTGTTCGATTCAATTTTTGATTTTTCTTTTTCCCCCGCCAAAAAGCCAGTGAACGCACAAGGTCCATCACGGTTCCCAAGGGGCAGACCCAGCCGCAAAACGCCCTTCCAAAAACAAGGCTGAGCGCCAGAAGGAACAGCGGCGCACCGACAACTAATGCAGAGAGATTTCCATTTAGGATATTCCCAACCGCAAGCATGGGATCCCACGGCAGCAGCCATGAGGTGTAATCGACCGCGGATTGGAAGGTCAGGCGCTCGTAGATCAGGGGCAGGAATGGGAAGAGAAAAAGGAACAGAAACCCGACCTGCACCAGGCGGCGCGAGAATCGGTCCAACCGCCCGTCCGACCATTGCCGTGACTTAGCCATGCTGATCCTTTGAAGATGGGTCTGTTTGCACGGACTGATGGACCTCTCCCGGGTCACCTTTCGGAAGGTTCGCGCGCATCCGCTTCAGCAGGATGAGGCTCAACCCCGTCACAGCCGCCGCTGCCGGGATCAATGCAGTATTCAAAAGCGGGCTGGCGGCAACCAACTGCTCCGTAGCGGGCAGGCAGTTCACATTCCCCATTGAAGCAGGCTCCCCAATCGGGTTCAACTCCGGGATGAAAACCGCCGTCGGTTTTGCCGACGATATCTGCGGACTCTCGACCACAGCCGTGTGTGTAGCTGCTGGCTCAGCAGGGACAGGCGCTCCCACGATGAAACGCCGGATGCGCCCATCTGCCAAAGCTGCCTCTACGTCCATCTCGCCGCACCCGCTTTCGTAGGCGCGCAACAGGTGAGTCAATTCCTGCGGCTGGATGTCGAAGAAATGGACACAGCCATAAGCATCAATCAGCACCGGGTCAATGCCGGCAAGGATCGTGTTGCGGCGGGTCACAACATTTGGGTTGGTCAGATCGGTCTCAGGTCCGGCGCAGACACGATAATTTCCATACGGGATGCGCACCCGGATCGCTTCGAGGATATGAAGCTGCGGCTGGATGAGAGAAGGGGTGTTGATATCGGCAATGCCCTGTTCAAGACCCGCGTGCAACAAGCCGGGCTGCTGCAAAAAGCCCATCATGTGCTTGAGACACATGGTGAACTTGGTTACATTGTGGGTCTTGGCAACCGCCAAGTTGATGCGGATATCCGCCTCGGTCGCCGCCTTGATCACGCCGATGGTCTGGTTGGCGCGTCCATGGGGCAGATCGATCTTCGTGTACATCGATTTGGGAGCGTTATACCGGTCTGGGAATACGCCTTCCACCCCCATATTCTTGACGACTTTGCCGATGCCTGAAATCCGCAAGGCGTCGCTGGCTCCTGGCTCGATGGAGCAGTGATCCATGACGATGATGCGTGCCGCGCCCGCATCCTGCACTGCCTGGATGACAGCGGTCAGGAAATCCGGATCGGTCGAGGAAGCTGTGTTGGGCGGATAGGCCCAAGTGGCGTTGGGTTTGACAGCGACGGTCTGTCCGGGTTTGACAAATCGTTTGATGCCGCCAAGCCCATCGAGCGCGGTTTGCAGAATCTGCGCCGCAGTGTCATCGTTCGTCCCCTCCGCCACAGACACCTTCGGGAACTCCTGCGCATCAGCCGCATGGACGGATTGCTGTCGTAGCCACGGGAGCAACATCGAACCGGCAGCCAATCGCGTACAACCGACCAGAAAATCGCGGCGGGAAAGTTTTGTCATGGATCACACCTGACGAACAGGGATGGGATGCTTTTGAAAAAGTGTAGCATCCCCGGTATCCTCGGGTCAATTGACATATTTCCTGATATTCATCAGGTTTGATCGGTTGGCAAATTGCAACATTTCGCTGATAGAATTGTATAAATGAACCTTTGACCCCAACAGAGACTCCTCGCAAAAAGTTTTAGAAGGAGACCATTTCAGCGGCAGAGTCCAGTAGCGCACGCCATGTCACCGACCAACCAGAAGAGAGGAGAATAAAATGACCATGGATCGATCCTTCGTCGAATTGAACCGCGCTTCCCGCGAACGAATGCACACGCTTGCCCAAAGCCTGACCAACGAAGAAATGCTGACCAAAGTCGGCGAGCATTGGACGGTGGGCATAGTCTACGCTCACGTCGCCTGGTGGGACCGGCGCGTCATCTACGTGCTGGACATGACCGAGAAAAACGGCAAGCTCTTCATCCCGGAGATCGACATTTTCGTGAATGACCTGTCCCTCCCGTTGTGGGCAGCTATCCCGCCGCGAGAGGCGGTGCGCATTGCCTTGGAAAATGCTGAAGCGCTGGATAAGCGTCTCGAAGAGTACCCACCTGCCCTGCTCGAAGAAATTTATAACTACAACAAGCGTTGGGTCATCCGTGCCCTGCACCGTAACGAACACTTGGCAGAGGCGGAAGCAGCGGTGAAAAAGGAAGTTTGAAAGTTTGAAATGTGATTTAATATCCTTGGGAATCTTCCCATGAGTGACACAACCATCATCGTCATCAGCATTCTCGTATTCCTGCTTCTCCTTTTCGGCGGGACAGCATGGTTGTTCTTCATCTACATCCCCAAAAAGACATTGTCCGTCGCCAAGGAACTGGCGACAACGGTCAAGAACACCTTTGGGCTGACTCCGCAGGTGACCATCAACCAAAAAATCATCTACAAGCGCACCAATGAAATCCTCCAACTGGCGATGATCGAACAGGATTTCGACGTGGACTACGAGACCAGCGACACCCTGCTGGGAAGCGTCAAGCGCATTCACTTGCGCGGCGCATATCGTGCCAAGATCGGCTTCGATTTGCAAAAAGGCTTCAACATCGAAGTGCATCGCGGAGGGTTTTTCAAGCCGGGGCAAATCATCCTGCAACTGCCGCACGCCGAAATCCTCTCAGTGGAGCCGCTGGAAATCGAAAAGGATACGACTTCCGGGCTGATCAATTGGGTGACGAAAAAGGACATCGAAACCGCCATGCAGGAACTCGCCGCCCTCGCCCAGGACAAAGCCTCCAAACTCGACATGCTGGCCGACGCCGAAAAACGCATCGAAAACCGCCTGAACGAGGCAATCCTGCCGAAATTGTTGAACACACGCTTCATCCCACAGGTCAGTTTTTTGGAGATGAAATCTGCCTCCACATCCGACGCTCCATTGCCCATGCTCCCATCCGCTCAAATCTAACGTACAACAACCAAATCCGAAAAACTCATGCACATCGAATTGAACGCCGTCATCACCTGTCCGCAGTGTGGCTTTACCAAAGCCGAACAAATGCCGCCCGACACCTGAGTGATCGTCTATCGCTGCGCCGGCTGCGGCGCCATCCTGCGTCCCAAACAGGGGGATTGCTGCGTCTTTTGCTCTTATTCCAATAAACACTGTCCATCCAAACAACGAGAGAATGCAGGCGCCGAGTCGTAATACTCTCCCGGCACACATCGTCCATCCCACATGAACCAACTCAGAACAGTCTCCCAAATCATCGAACCGCAAACCGCCATCGAGGGAGCGGGCGTGCGCCTGCTCCGCTCCATTGCGCCGCGCGTCAGCAACAACTTCGACCCCTTCCTGCTCTTCGACCATTTCGCCTTCAACGACCCGCTCGAAGGACCCATCCGCGGCTTTCCCATGCATCCGCACCGCGGCATCGAAACCGTCACCTACATGCTCGAAGGCGCCACCCACCACCGCGACAGCCTCGGCAATACCGATCTCATCGGTCCCGGCGACGTGCAGTGGATGAGCGCCGGGCGCGGCATCCTGCACGAAGAAATGCCCCGCCGAGGTCCCAGCGGAAACATCTACGGCTTCCAGTTGTGGGTCAACCTGCCCTCACACCTCAAGATGTCCGAACCGCGGTATCGGGGCGTGACCGCCGCCACCATCCCCACCTACGAGAAGAACGGCGTCCGCATCCGTATCGTGGCAGGAACAGTGGATGGAGTAAGCGGTCCCATCAGGGACATTGCCGCCGCGCCTCTCTACATGGACGTGGAACTTGATCCCGGCATCGAATGGCTTTTCCCCATCCCCAGCGAACACACCCTCATCGCCTATATTTTTCAGGGCGAGGGGGTCTTTGCCAATGAAACCGTCAGCGCCATCAAAATGGTCAAGTTCAACGACGGTGACCACATCACGGTCAAGACCGAAAACCACCCCGTCCGCTTCATGCTGATGGCGGGTGCGCCGTTCAAGGAACCCATCGTCCCCTACGGTCCGTTCGTGATGAACACCATCGAAGAAATTCAACAAACCCTGCGCGAACTACGCGACGGGACGTTCATCAAAGAATAATTTTCCTCTCCCTGCGAGAGAGGGATTAGGGACGAGGGAGAAATCCATGACCCAAATCCTCTACGGCGAACGCATTGCCAGGCAAGGCAAACTCCGCATCGGCTGTTCCGCCGCCATCTTCGACGAGCACGGACGCATCCTGCTCACCAAACGGACCGACAACGGTCAATGGTGTCTGCCGGGCGGCGGCGTGGAGGCAGGCGAATCCGTGGCTGAGGCGTGCGAAAGGGAAGTTTGGGAGGAAACAGGCTTGAGCGTGAGAGTGAAGCGTCTGGTCGGCGTCTATAGTCACCCCGATCAACTTGCCGTCTATCCCGATGGAAACAAAGCCCACATCGTCGTCCTGCACTTCGAGGCGGAAGTCATCGGCGGCGAATTGGGCTTGAGCGACGAAACGACAGACTTCGGGTATTTCACGTTGGAAGAGGTCGAGAAGTTGGATATGCTCGGGCGGCACAAGGAGCGCATCCTCGACACGCTTGCAAATCAAAAAGAAGCGTTCGTGCGGTAATCAGACCTTCAACCACCATACGCCCGTGCATTCGGGCAAAATCACCCACTTGTTTGCCCTCACCTTATTTCCCAATTCCTCGCCGAAGAAAAAACGCGCTAACTCTTCAGCCTCTTCGAGAGAGGCAAATTTGTAATCGGTGCGAATCCACTTGTGCTGAAAGCCGGCCTCATCCAGCCAGGGATAAAAGTCTTTGAGATGCTCCAAACGAATCGGCGACTCGTTCCCCGTGCCCAGTGATTCGAACAGGACGATGAAACCGCCGCGCCGTAAAACACGTTTCATTTCGTCCAGCCATTTTTCCAATTCCGCCCGCCATGAGTTGGGATTCCACACGGCAAGATAACTCACGCTCCAACCCGAAACAACCAGGTCAGCAGAATGATGGGTGACTGGCAGTTGACGGTGATCGGCAATTTCCACTTTCCAGTTGGTCAGCCCGCTGGCTTCGAGGCGCTGGCGGCATACTCTTAGCATCTCTTCCGATACGTCGAATGCCTGCACGGATTTGGCGCGCGGCGCAAGCATAACGGCAAGCCTTCCCGTCCCTACGCCAAGGTCGAGGATGTCCAAGCCGTCGGGGACGATAATCTCCTCCAGCGCCTTCAAAATGTTGCCCTGATAATCCTCGCGCGAAATCAACGCTTCGTAGCGGTCACCGTCGGTTTGATAGATTTGTCTTTGCTGGTCAGTCATGGCGCAATTCTACTTGATATAATAGCCACGCTTCATTCATCCTTCATCATTCATCCTTGCCTATGCCCCTCTCCCCTTCCGCTCAAAAAATACAAGACCTCCTCCACTCGCTCGGCTACGACTACACCGTCATCGAACACGCCCAGTCCACGCGCACCGCGCAGGAAGCCGCCGAACGCGCCGGGTGTGAACTCGGTCAAATCGTCAAGTCGTTGATTTTCAAGGGAAAGGAATCCGGCAAGCCGGTCATCGTGCTGACCAGCGGCGCCAACCGCGTGGACGAGAAGCGCATCGCCGAATACGCGGGCGAAGCCATCGGGAAGGCGGATGCCGATTTCGTCCGCGCAGTGACCGGGTTCGCCATCGGAGGCGTGCCGCCCCTGGGGCATCTTCAAAAAATCGAAACCTACATGGACGAGGATTTTCTGCACTATGAAACCGTCTGGGCGGCGGCGGGAACGCCCAACGCCATCTTCGAATTGAAGACCGAAGACCTGCAAAAGATGACGGGCGCAAGTATCGTGAAAGTCAAATCATGAACCGGGCTGCGCTTGCGCTTCTCGCTCTGACCCTCAGCCTGCTCGCCTGTTCCCGCAGCGCATCCCCACCCTCCACAGACACACCACACACCCTGACTCACGCTGGCATCGAGCGGACGTACCTCCTGCACATTCCCGCCTCCTACGACGAAAACACACCGACCCCGCTCGTGCTCTCCCTTCACGGCGGCGGAGGCGACGCGGAAAACCAGCAGCGCGTCAGCGGCTTTGCCCAGCTGGCGGACGAACAGGGCTTCATCGTCGTCTATCCCAACGGCACGGGGCGGTTCGGAGACAAATTGCTGACCTGGAACGGCGGCGCCTGCTGCGGCTATGCACAGGAAAACGACATAGACGATGTCGGTTTCATTCGCGCGCTGATTGCAGAACTACGGTCACAATACAACATTGACCCAAAACGCATCTATGCGACAGGTATCTCCAACGGCGGGATCATGTCCTACCGCCTCGCCTGCGAAGCGGCAGACCTGTTCGCGGCAATTGCCCCCGTCTCCGGCACACAAAACATCGAGACATGCCAGCCAGCGGAACCGGTCTCGGTCATTCACTTTCACGGCACGGCAGACGAGCACCTGCCCTACGACGGCGGCGTTGGCGACAAATCCATCACAGGCGTCAGTTATGTCTCTGTGAGCGACACGCTGGCATTCTGGATTCTCCGCGATAACTGCCCAAGCCGCGCCGCCATCGAGCAGAACGGCGATATTACCCATCTCTCCTACTCCCCCTGCGATTCAGGCACGAGCGTGGAACTCTACAAAATCGAAGGCGGCGGACACGCCTGGCCCGGCGCCGATGGTCCCGCCTGGCTGGGCGGCGACGAACCGACCCAGTCCATCTCCGCCACACGATTGATTTGGGAATTTTTCGCGGCGCACCCCAAGCCGTAATTTATTTATTGCAATCGGACTTCCTTTGTCGTAAAATCCTTTCAGACCAATCCTGCGACTGTGGCGTCTCGCCGCCACGCTCAGGACAAGACCAACCAAAGGAGGCTCGATGGCTGTAACCACACAACCCGAAACCCGCCCCATGACGGAGGAGGCGGACTTCCTGCAAATCAAATCCGTTGACCATGTTCACTTTTATGTAGGCAACGCCAAACACGCCATGTATTACTGGTGGAAGGCGTTCGGCTTCAAACCCGTCGCCTACTCGGGACTGGAAACCGGCAACCGCGACTTTGCTTCGTACGTTCTCGAATCGGGGCAGGCGCGGTTTGTTGTTTCCGCGCCCTATTCTCCCTCCAGCCCGCTGGCGGCGCATCACATGGTGCATGGCGACGGCATGAAGGTCATTGCTCTCGAAGTGGACGATGTGGAAAAGGCATGGAAGGAGACCACCTACCGCGGTGGTAAATCTGCCTGGGCGCCGCGCGAGGAAAAAGACGACTTCGGCTTCTACCGCACGTCTGCCATTTATACCTACGGCGAGACTCTGCACGTCTTCGTGGACCGCAGCAACTACAAAGGCGTCTTCGCTCCCACCTACAAAACAATCAACTACGAAGCCGAGTCCACCGGGCTGGCGGCAATTGACCACATGGTGGGCAACGTGCAGCTTGGCAAGATGAACTACTGGGTCAATTTCTACCATCAGGTGATGGGTTTCCGCCAATTGCTGCACTTCGACGACAAAGACATCTCCACCGAATATTCCGCGCTCATGTCCAAGGTCATGCAAAACGGCAACGGGCGCGTCAAATTTCCCATCAACGAACCCGCCGAGGGCAAACGCAAGAGTCAGATTGAAGAATACCTCGATTACTACCTTACGCCCGGCGTCCAGCACATCGCGCTGATTACCGGCGACATCCTCCACACCGTCAGCGAACTGCGCAAGCGCGGCGTGGAATTCCTGCGCGTGCCAGATACCTACTACGAAATGCTCCCCGACCGCGTCGGCACAATCAAGGAAGACATGAAAGCCATCCACGACCTTGGCATCCTTGTGGATCGCGACGACGAAGGCTACCTCCTGCAAATCTTCACGCGCCCCATCCAGGACCGCCCGACCATGTTCATCGAAGTCATCCAGCGGCATGGCGCCCAGGGATTCGGCAAGGGCAACTTCAAGGCGTTGTTCGAATCCATTGAATTGGAACAGGCGCGGCGCGGAAATCTTTAGTGTCGAACGTCGAACGTCAATCAGCGACGTGAGACTTTCGACTTTTGACCTTTGACTCACACCATGAAATTCGCCACCATCTCCACGCTTCGACACACCTCCCAGCCTGCTCTTGTGGAAGGAGACCGAGTCTACACCCTGCCCTTTGCCGACATGTACGCCGTCATGGAAGCCGGCACGGCGGAAGCCGCAAAGAAAGCATCGCAGGACTGGTTTCCGATTGACCAGGTGAAATTTCTCCCGCCGCTCAAACCCTTCACCCTGCGCGACGGCTACGCCTTCGAGCAGCACGTCAAGACCGCCAACAAAAATCGCGGACGCGACGTGCCGCAGGAATGGTATCAGTTCCCGGTCTTCTACTTCACCAACCCAAACGCCATCTTTGGTCATGAAGATGTCATCCCCTACCCGCCCTACACGCAAGCCATGGATTACGAACTCGAAATTGCGGCGGTCATCGGCAAAGCGGGCATGAACATCAAAGCCGAAGAGGCGGAGGAGTACATTTTCGGCTACACCATCTTCAACGACTGGTCTGCCCGCGACGTGCAGAGAAAGGAAATGGCGGTGGGGCTGGGTCCAGCCAAAGGGAAGGACTTCGCCTCGGCGCTGGGACCACTCATCGTCACGCCTGAAGCGCTTGCCGATAAAGCCACAGGACGCCCGGGCGTGTATGATCTCGAAATGGTTGCGCGCGTCAACGGCAAGGAATTCTCCCGAGGCAACTGGAAGGACATGCACTGGTCATTTGGAGAAATCATCGCCCGCGCCTCGGAATCCGTGATGCTCTACCCCGGCGATGTGATTGGGTCGGGAACGGTCGGCACGGGCTGTCTGCTCGAATTGACGAAATTTCAGGGTCCCTGGCTGAATCACGGCGACGTGGTGGAACTCGAAGTCGAGCGGATTGGCATTTTGAGGAATACAGTTGGTTAAATCGTTGGAAGGTTGGCAAGTTTGAACGTCGAAACATGCCAACTTTCCAACTTGAAACGGAGAAACCATGCCCTTTTATCACAAACTCGGACAAATTCCCCACAAACGACATACGCAATTTCGCAAACCCGATGGCGGTCTGTATCGTGAAGAATTAATGGGATTGGAGGGATTCTCATCCCTGCAATCCATCCTCTACCATCACTTCATCCCTCCGCGCGTCAAACACGTGGAAGACCTCGGTTCGCGCCTGCCCGAAACAGTGGATTTTGGTCCCATCCGTCACCGCGCCTTCAGAACGTCCGACATTCCGCTGGGCGGCGATGCAGTCTCGGCGCGCATTCCCCTGCTTGCCAACAAGGACGTCATCCTTGGCGTCGCGCGCGTGAGCAAAAGCATGGATTACTTTTACCGCAACGCACAGGCATACGAGACGTGGTGGGTGCACGAGGGCAGCGGTGTGCTGAAATCGCAGTTCGGCAATCTGCGCTTCCGCAAAGGCGATTACATCGTCATCCCGTTTGGAACCACCTGGCAAATGCACATTGACGGCGACGAGGCGCGTTTCTTCGTCATCGAAAACCCGTCGCAGATCGAACCGCCGAAGCGGTACCGCAATCAGTTCGGTCAACTGCTCGAACACGCCCCCTACTGCGAGCGCGACATCCGCGTGCCGGAAGAACTGGAGACACATACCGAGCGCGGCGAGTTCGAAGTCCGCATCAAAGTGCGCGACCGCCTGACGCGTCACATCCTCGACTACCATCCCTTCGATGTGGTCGGCTGGGACGGTTATCTTTATCCCTGGATTTTCAACATCGAGGATTTCGAGCCAATTACCGGGCGCATCCACCAGCCGCCGCCGGTGCATCAGACCTTCGAGGCGCACAACTTCGTCGTCTGCTCGTTCGTGCCGCGCCTGTTCGATTATCACCCCGCAGCCATCCCCGCCCCCTATAACCACTCGAACGTCAACTCGGACGAGGTGATTTATTACGCCGAGGGCAACTTCATGAGCCGCAAGGGCATTGACCGCTGTGACATTTCCCTGCATCCCTACGGTCTGCCGCACGGACCCCAGCCCGGCATGACGGAAGCCTCCATCGGCAAAAAGGAGACGCAGGAACTGGCGGTGATGGTGGACACGTTCTATCCCCTGCACCTCACCAAGGACGCGCTCGAATACGAGAAACCGGAATACCAATCCACGTGGCTGGAAGGAAGCGGAGAATAAGGAAATAAGACTTCGGAAGTCTGGCAGACTTCCGAAGTCTGTTTATAATGCAATCATCTCCTCAAAAACTTCATCCGTCGAAGGAAGCCACCATGAACCTCTCCACTTCACACATCACCGATTCCAAATTCAAAAAAATCACCAAAAAGATCGTCGCGGAAATGAAACGGCTGGAAGTGCCCGGCGTTGCCATTGGCATCTACCACAAAGGCAGGGAATTCACCGACGGCTTCGGCATCACCAGCGTCGAACACCCGCTTCCGGTCACACCCGATACGCTCTTTCAGACCGGCTCCATCAGCAAGACGTTCACCGGCACACTGCTCATGATGCTCGCCGAACGCGGCAAAGTGGACCTCGACGCCCCCGTCCGCAAATACATTCGGGATTTCCAACTACAGGATGAAGAGGTGGCAAAAAAGGTCACTGTGCGGCATCTGCTCACACACATGGGCGGATGGGTCGGCGATTACTTCAACGACTTTGGCAACGGCGACGACGCCCTCGACAAGATGGTCAAGGACATTGCCAAACTGCCGCAAGTCCAACCGCTGGGGAAAATCTGGTCGTACAACAACACCGGTTTCAATGTCGCCGCACGGGTCATCGAAATCGTGACGAAGAAATCCTACGAACAAGCCGCGCAGGAAATGCTCTTCGACCCGCTCGGCTTGAACATGACCTTCTTCTACCCCAGCGACATCCTGTTCACGCACCGTTTCGTCGTCGGTCACCAGAAGGTGAAGGGCAAGGTTCAGGTGGCGCGCCCGTGGGCGATTGGCAGAGCAGGCAACGGTGTAGGCGGAGTCGTCAGCACCGTCAAAGACCTGCTCAGGTATGGACGCTTCCACATGAGCAACGGGAGGAAAAACGTCATCAGCGGAAAAAGTCTGCGGGCAATGCGCGTCCCTCAGGCAGACGCCGGTCCGCGCGGGATGATGGGCATCACCTGGTTCATCCGTGAGGCGGGCAGGCTCAAGGTCTATGCCCACGGCGGCGCAACGAACGGTCAGCAGGCGTACTTCTTCTTCATCCCCGAAAAGGACTTCGTCTGCGCCGTCCTCACCAACAGCGACGATGGCGGCATCATCACGGCAGAGTTGTATGGTCTCATCCTCGAAACGTACTTCAACGTCGAGCTCAAATCGCCCGAACCAATGGAAGTACCTTTGGCGGAACTGAAAGAACTCGTGGGACGTTATAGAATAGGCACCGAATGCTTCGACATCAAAGTCAAAGGAAAATATCTGATGTACCATCACATTCCCCTTGGCGGCTTCCCCACCCCCGATACCCCGCCCGGTCCTGCCCTGCCGCCCATGCGCTTCCAGTTTTACGAAAAGGACAAACTCATCGGTTTGGATGAACCTTACAAGGGAGCGCTTGCCGACATCCTTCGCGACCAACAGGGACGCGTGGAATACTTTCGCGTGGGCGGACGGGCGCACAAAAAGATCAAGTGAGTTGAGATGAAAAAATTCCAGACGCTTCTTTCCGCCCTGACGCTTGTTCTTGCTCTCCTTGCCTGCAACTTCCCCGGCAGCGGGGAACAACTCCCGCCTCCCGACGACGTGCAGACCTTCGCCGCGCAGACGGTGGAAGCGCTCCTGGTAACTCCAGCAACAGTAATAACTGCCACTGAGCCTCAATCGTTCCTCGCGAGCACGCCATCTCCCACCACAGCTATGGCCGCTGTCACGGCAACGATCACACCCACCTATTCCGTTCCGATGCTGACCGTGAAGGAACAAACGAACTGTCGTACAGGGCCGGGACAGGAGTATGAAATCGTATTCACCTACCTCTCTGGCAAAAAGCTGGAGATCCTCGGGCGGTACGACCCGGGAAATTTCTGGCTTGTGAAATCAGCAGAAAGCCCAACTGGACAATGCTGGCTGTGGGGTGAGTATGTGGAGGTGGCCGGGAGTTATTGGGTCGTTTCCAGCGTCACCCCGCCGCCCACCGCTACCAAAGCGCCGCCCGCCGCGCCGACATTCAAGAAATGGGACTATTTCTGCACGTATAATGGAGTTAACAACGACCTGACCATAACACTGCAATGGACCGACCGCGCTGATAACGAAAGCGGCTATCGCGTCGTTCGCGACGGTGCTCCACTTGTTGAATTACCGGCGAATTCTGAGTCGTATACGGACACCGTCGCTGTGGAGACCGGTGAAGGCGCGACATATCGCATTGATGCCTACAATGGATCGGGCATATCCAGCACATCGACAATCTCGGTGAAATGCGAGTGAAATAAATAATCATACAAAATGTCCCGGGAAATCCGGGACATTCATTTTTTCGATCAAGCGTTTTCTTCCATCAACTCTTTTGTCTTCTTCGTCTGCTTGCCGCGCTCCTCGGTGTCGAGGATACGTTTGCGGATGCGGTACGACTCGGGCGTGACTTCGAGCAACTCGTCATCGGAGAGGTATTCGATTGCTTCATCCAGAGACATGCGTCGGGGCGGAGTGAGGCGGATTTCCATATCCGCACCCGCTGAACGGATGTTGGTCAGATGTTTCTTCTTGCAAACGTTGATGGGCATATCCTGTCCGCGTGCATTTTCACCAACCACCATGCCTTCATAGACAGCAACGCCGGGCCCCACAAACAACGTACCGCGTTCTTCTGCATTTTTCAAGGCATAGGCTGTGGTTTCACCCGCTTCCCAGGCCACAAGCGAACCAGTCTGCCGCGTGGACATCGGCCCTGCCATCTCATCGTAACCATGGAAGATGGTGTGCATGACACCCGCGCCGCGCGTGGAAGTGAGGAATTGATAGCGGAAGCCGAGCAGACCGCGCGTGGGTACGATATAAACCATGCGCGTCATGCCCTGACCTGCGTCGTGCATCTCCTGCATGAGCCCCCGCCTCATTCCAAGCATTTCTACTACCGCCCCAACCGTCTCGTTGCTGGTCTCGATATGGACCTCTTCATATGGTTCGAGCAACGCGCCGTCGTCCGCCTTGTGGAAGATGACCTCCGGGCGCGAGACTTGGAACTCGTAGCCTTCGCGCCGCATGGTTTCGATGAGGATGCCCAAGTGTAACTCGCCGCGACCAGAGACAAGGAAATTTTCGGCGGACTCCGTCTCTTCGACGCGCAAAGCGACATTCGTACGCAATTCATCAAATAGACGTTCGCGCAATTTGCGAGAGGTACTCCACTTGCCCTCCCTGCCTGCGAACGGCGACGTGTTCACTCCAAACGTCATGCGGACGGTCGGCTCCTCCACCTTGATGGTGGGCAGGGGGATGGGGTTGTTAGGGTCGGCAAGGGTCTCGCCGATGGCAATCCCTTCGAGTCCAGCGAGGGAAATGATGTCGCCTGCGCTGGCTTCGTCGATCTCGATCTTGTTCAAACCTTGAAAAGTATAGAGGTATTTTGCAGATTCATTGAGGTTGCGCCCATCTATTGTCAGGCGGGCGAGGCGTTGACCGGCTTTGATGCGCCCGGCGAAAATGCGTCCAACCGCAGTGACACCGCGATAGTCGTCGTAACCAAGCGTGGTGACGAGCATTTGCAGAGGGGCGTCGGGGTCCACCTTGGGGGTGGGGATGTGCTTGAGAATGGCGTCGAACAGAGGGGCGAGGTCCGGTCCGAGGTCCGGGGTAAGACCCGCCCGCCCGACGGTTGCCTGGGCATAGATAACGGGGAAGTCCGCCTGTTCTTCGGTGGCGCCGAGTTCAATGAACAGGTCGAAGGTCTCGTTGAGGACGCGCGAGGGTTCGGCGTCCTTGCGATCCACTTTGTTGATGACCACGATGGCTTTGTGTCCCATCTCAAGGGCTTTTTTGAGGACGAAGCGGGTCTGTGGCATGGGACCTTCGGCGGCGTCCACGAGGAGCAGCACGCCGTCCACCATGTTCATGACGCGCTCCACTTCCCCGCCAAAGTCGGCATGACCGGGCGTATCCACGATGTTGATTTTGACCGGTTTGCCTGTGGCGGGGTCGTTGAGCGTGATGGCGGTATTTTTGGCGAGGATGGTGATGCCGCGTTCGCGTTCGAGGTCATTGGAATCCATCACGCGCTCAGCCACCTGCTGATTCTCGCGGAAGGTATGGCTTTGGCGCAGAAGACCATCCACGAGGGTGGTCTTGCCGTGGTCCACGTGGGCAATGATGGCGATGTTTCGGAGATCGGTTCGTTCGATTTGCATTTTTTACACCTAATTTCATTATGCCGTGCGAGCCCAACAGGGTGAAACAATCTCCACACTCAAGGGTTGCTTCGTCGGGCTATCCTCCTCGCAACGACATCTAGCTATTACATACAAAAACCCCCGACGGGGGAAGCCGAGGGTTTGTCCTTTTCGTTCGGCGTGCAAAAGACATTGTATCAGATTGTTTGTGTTTTGAGCAGGGAGTGATATAATTTTTTATTATGAGATACGAACGCTCGGCCAACATCTTTCTGTGCATCGGTGTGCGTGGATTTGAGTGGGAGGGGGTCCTCGAATCGCGTCTGTTGCCCGGATAAAAGCCGTAGTTTGTTGCCTTTTCACGCCGTGGTGTTGCAGCGCCACGGCATTTTTGTTTAATTCGACCTCGGTGGTTTCGATACGAGCTGAGAATCACGGCTCTACTCAACTGCCGGAGTAAAATGGAGTACACATGATTTTGATTACCGTTTCAAATGTCGCCCTCATCCTCGGTGCCCGCACCATTTTCCGCGACCTGAGTTGGGAAATTCAGCACGACCAAAAGATCGGGTTGATTGGTCCGAATGGCGCGGGAAAATCGTCGCTGTTTAAGTTGATCATCGGCGAACATACCCCTGAAAAAGGCGGGACAGTCATTCGCGCCAAGGGCGTCACCGTGGGCTATCTGCCCCAGCACCCCGAATTCGACCCTGAGCGAACCGCCATCTCGCTGGCGCTGGAGGGCAATCCGCGCGTGGCGGAGATCGATGCCGAGTTGAAACGCATCGAGAAAAAACTGGGCGAGCCGGAAGTATACGAGGATGCCAAAAAAACTCGAACGGACTCTGGATTCCCAGCACAAACTGCTGGAAGAGTTCGAGTCCTTGGGTGGGGTGAATTACGAGTCACGCGTGCGGGAGTTGTTACGCGGGCTGGGATTGCCCGAATCAGATTTCGAAAAACCGGTCCGGGCATTGAGCGGCGGGCAGAAAAAACTGATCGGACTGGCGCAGTTGCTGCTGGCGCGTCCGTCCGTGTTGCTGTTGGATGAACCGGATAACCACCTCGATATGCCGGGCAAAGCCTACCTCGAAAAACTCATCATTGAGTATCCCGGTGCGGTGGTCATCATTTCGCATGACCGTTACATTCTGGATGCGGTCGCCACGCATATTGCCGAGATCGAAGACGGCAAGATCGCCACCTTCACTGGCAACTATACCGAATACATCGTGGACAAGGAAGAACGACTCGCACGGCAGGAGGAGTTATATCAAATCCAACAGCGCGAGATCGGGCGGCTGGAGATGGCGTTGAGACGATACAAACAATGGGTAGTTTTCAACGATAAATTTGCCACTCGCATTACGAACATGGAAGCGCGCATTGAACGAATGGAAAAAATCGATCGCCCGGTTCTGGAACGCCGCAAAATGGGTTTGGAACTCAACGGCTGGCGCGGATCGAATCAGGTGCTGGAATTTGCAGGTGTGACAAAAGAATTTTCCAACCGCAAAGTTCTGAGCAATGTGAACTTCCTCATCCGACACGGTGAGCGCGTCGGGTTGATCGGTGTGAACGGTGCAGGGAAATCCGTGCTGCTACGATTGATTCTTGGCAAAGAAGAACCAACCTCCGGCGAAATCAAGCTCGGACCCAGTGTGAAGGTCGGTTACTACGCGCAAGAGCATGACACGCTCGATTTCAACCAAACCGTAATCGACGCAGTACGGCTGGCGGGTAATATGAGCGAGGGACGCGCCGTTTCACTGCTCACCCGCTACTTGTTCACGTACCAACAGGCGACGCAAAAGATTGGTGCACTTTCGGGCGGGGAACGAAGCCGACTCCAACTGGCTCTGCTCGTCCTTTCAGGCGCGAACTTCCTCCTGCTCGATGAGCCTACGAACAACCTTGACATTGCCTCCGCCGAAGTGTTGGAAAACGCCTTGAACGATTTCAATGGGACCGTACTGGTCATTTCGCATGACCGCTACTTTCTGGATCGGACTGTAAACCGCATCTTCGCGCTGGAGAACGCGTCCATTACGGAGTATATCGGCGGCTACAGCGATTACGCGGAAAAGGCGGGAGTCAACCTGCTCGAAGCGAAACAGGTCAAAGCGTAACATGAACCGGGGACGTTCCTCGAGGGCGAATCCTCAAGAGGAACGTCCCAGCGGGAACAGGGTTTGTAAGAAATCCGTCCATCAATCGTCGCCAGCCAAGGTGAAAAATCCAAAAGGTGTTCGATGGTATAATTTCCGCCCGTATGTCTCAAGAACCTACTTCACAACAAAAATCCAAGGTCTGCCCCACCTGCGGCACACGCTTGAGCGAAAATGCGACGCGTTGTCTGGTGTGCGGCACGGAATTGACGGCAAAAGCCGCGACAAAATCGAAAAAAGTGGAAACGGCGGTGCAAGCCAGCCGGATGCCTGAGATCACCCTCAGCCTGCCCGCCGCGTTGGGCGCGCTCGTGCTGATCCTGCTTATCGGCGCGGCAATGGTCTACTTTGGCTTGAGTGCCGGTATCGGCGGGCAACAGATCATCACCCCAACCGCCGAGGGAAGCGCCACCCCGACCACCACAATCACACCAACCCCCACGGACACACCCATCCCAACCGACATCCCTACCGAGACCCCTCTCCCGCCGTTGGATTACACCGTACGCGCCGGTGACACCTGCGGCGGCATCGCTGTATTTTTCGGCGTCTCCGTACAAAGCATCGTCATCCAAAATAACCTCCCGTCAAGCTGTGTCATTGCTGAAGGGCAAAAACTGAAGATCCCCTATCCAACGCCCAAGCCCGCGCCTCCTCCGACAGACATTCCCAACGAGGCGACCCAGACTGCAAATGCCTGTGAAAAGGTTCCTTACACGGTTCAGGCGAACGATACGCTCTCCAGCATTTCCGCCAATTACAACGTGCCGCAGGACGCGATCAAGTTTTACAATGGATTAGCCTCAGATAATGTTTTGCTCGGGACAACTATCATTATTCCGCTATGCGAAAGATTCGCCACCCCGGGTCCCACTCCCACGGCGACATTGCCGCCTCCCTACCCGGCCCCCAACCTGCTCCTGCCTCCGTACGGCGCGTCCTTCACCCTGGCAAACGATGTGGTCACCCTTCAATGGGCATCCATCGGAACTCTGCGCGACAATGAAGCCTATCAGGTAACAGTGGAGGATACAACCGCCATCAACCAGGGCGTCAGCCTGCGCATCACGGAATATGTGACCGACACCAAGTTTATCATCCCGACCTCGTTCCGCCCCACCGACAATCAGGCACACGTGATCCGGTGGTGGGTCACCACTGTTCGCCAAACTGGTGTGGATGAGCAAGGACAGCCCGTCTACGAGTCGGCTGGCGCGGTCAGCGTCGAACGGGTCTTCTCCTGGGTTGGCGTGGCAGTTTCCACTCCAGCTCCATAAATCAATCTCTTATCTTTCGTCCCCGTCGAACTTTCGGCGGGGATTTTTTGTTTACCCTTGACAAAAATCCACTTATGATTAAAATATCCAAGTTATTCAATTTTACGAATAATTCAATAATCGGAGAAAAACTATGGCACCTTTCGCCCTCAATCTGGAAAGACCCCGCAATAAGCCATCACTTGTCATGGTCGAGCCTGCACTCAATGCCTTCGGCAGTATGTTGCTGATTTCGAAGGGCGATGATAATCCTGGCATTCACGAATGGGTAACCAGAACGAAAAGTCAAATGACCGACGAGGAATTGTTCCGGCACAAACTAGTGATGATCGGCTTCCATTATTCGATCCTGCCGCAAAGTGGGGGAACCACCTTCGAGGATTACTTAGCCGATTTGGAGGCCACTCCCCCGTCTGTACTCCGCGAACGCCTGCTGGATGCCTACTCCAAAACGTGCCTCACGGAAAATTGTGCACAGGAACAGGAAGAGTCCATTAACTGGGATGAAGTCCTTTCCTCGGCGAAAAACTACGTGGATTTCCTCCGTAGCCGCTTCGGTGAAGAACTGACTGACGAAGAGATGGAGACACGCGCTCATCAATATGTGATTGACCCGGCTGCGCTCAAACAACTTGTCACCGGGCATATCCGTTGGTTTTGGAAAAACCATCTGCAAGCCGAGTGGACGCGTGTCCGCCCCTTGTTGGAGGAATCCGCAAGGGCATTCAACCAGATCGATTATGGAGACATGACCCGGCAGGAGATCGTCAATTTCGTCACCGGCAAGGAATACAACGAGATGAAATGGGGCGACCAACTCGAGACAGCCAGGGACCTGGTCCTGATCCCCAACGCCCATATAGGACCTTATATCCGTTTCTTCAAAGTGCAAGACAGCGTCTACATCTACTTCGGCGCGCGCCTTCCGGAAGGGTCCAACATCCACGTGCCCGAACTGGACCGCGCCGAGATCGTTTCGCGGCTTTCCGCCCTGGCGGATGACACCCGCTTGCACATTCTGCAAATGATTGCAGAAAATGGCGAGATGCGTTCCCAGGAAATCATGGAAGCCACCAATCTCAGTCAGCCAAGCGTTTCGCGTTATCTGACGCAGCTCACGGCAACCGGCTATTTACAGGAAAGGAGAGAAAGCGGAGCAAAGGTATACATTCTCAACAAGGATCGCATCGAAAAAACGCTCAAGGCGGTCAACGCCTTTTTATTGGGTCGTACGGTTTTACCAAAGGAGTTAACATGAATCACTGGCATGACGAATTTATGGCTGATTACCATCGGCAGGACATACTAAAGCAGGCAGAACACATCCGGCTCGAAAAGCTGTCCCCCGGCTCACGACCTTATCATCCCGGTCTATTCGAACGGACAATGTTCAATTTCGCAAACTGGATGATTTCGACCGGCAAACAACTTCGCAAGCGCTACGAGATTCCCGCTGTCAATTGCCGCAAAACACCCACCGGCAGTTTTGCCCGCTGAATCTTGAACCATCCGGTTGGTCGGCACCCAACCTGCTGATGGGACGGGATAAAACACAAAACAATATCTTATAGTTAGGGAAGAAAAGAAAATCGATTTTGGAGAAGAATGAACAATTTACTTGCAAAAACAAAAACCCTCTATCGCGAATATCCGCGCGCATTCTGGGTGTATAACATTATTGTCTTCATCGACCGACTCGGTGGGTTCATGCTCTATCCTTTCTTTGCGCTGTACCTAACGCAAAAATTTGACATTGGCATGTCCACGGTAGGATTGCTCTTCGCAGTTTTTTCTGTCACAGGTATGATCGGCAGCGCTCTCGGGGGTGCCATCGCCGACCGCATGGGGCGCAAGACCGTCATCATCGCCAGCTTGCTTCTTTCCTCTCTGAGCGCGCTGGGAATGGGCTTCGCACCGACGTTGTCCATCTTCGTCCTGGTTGTGGTCATCGTCGGCACACTTTCCAGTATTGGCGGACCCGCTCATGAAGCGGTCGTCGCGGATCTTCTGCCGCCGGACAAACGCGCTGAAGGGTATGGCATTATCCGCATTGTGTTCAACGTCGCTGTCATCATCGCCCCTCCCATTGCAGGATTGCTCGTGGCGCATTCCTACATCACGCTTTTCATTGTGGATGCAGTCATCAGTATCCTATCCGCTGCGATTGTGCTTTTCTTCTTGCCGGAGACCAAACCACAGACACATGCCCATACCAAACCAGAAACGATGAAACAGACCTTCGCCGGTTACGGGCGCGTCTTCAAAGATGCTCCGTTCGTGGCATTCATCGGTGTGACAGTCATGATGACACTGGTGTATATGAATATGAATTCCACTCTCGGCGTGTTCTTGCGCGATCGACATGCACTGCCCGAGCTAAATTATGGCATATTGCTCAGTATCAATGCCGTCATGGTCGTAATCCTTCAGTTCTGGGTCACACGGAGGCTCGAAAAATTCAAACCCATGTTGATGATGGCGGCAGGTTCCCTGCTCTATGCAATTGGATTCTCAATGTATGGGTTTGTCTCAGGCTTCACGCTATTCATTGCTGCCATGGTCATCATCACCATCGGCGAAATGGTGGTCACACCCTTCCAGCAATCCCTCGTCGCGAACTTCGCTCCCGAGGATATGCGCGGACGGTACATGGCGGTATCCAGCCTCTCATGGAGCATCTCCTTCACGATCGGTCCGTATTTCGCAGGGTTGATCCTCGACAGCGCCTCCCCAAGCGTGCTATGGTTGCTCTGCGGTTTCATCGGGTTACTAGCCACCGTCGGCTTTGCAGCCCTCAACAAGACACACCGGATGAACGCTCCGACTTCAGAGCCGGCTGCCACAGATTAAACAAAGCGATGCTTTTCCTCACAACGGGGGAGTGTCTAAAATAGTGGGCTAACAAAGTCCATGACATGAGAGGCATAATTTGGAAAGTGTTGCTTATGAAGTTGCCTGTTGTTGAAGCAGAAAACAAACAAACGCAAGGCACACTC
>JACAEM010000023.1 GCA_013388855.1 Chloroflexota bacterium | reverse complement strand
GGGGTTTCCGCTCTGGGCGGAGAGGGAGAGCGGGGTGAGGACGGTGGAGGAGGAAGAGGCGGCGGAGAGGGCGGGGGTGACGAGCAGGACGGTCAGCAGCAGAGTGGCAATGGCAAAGCTGGCAAGACGATAAATACGCATGATGAATACTCCAAAAAATTATGGTGCGCCGAAGACGGTGGTCCAATAATGACCATACATGGAGTCTTCGTTGTAAACGTAACCGACGCCAATCTCGGTAAAGTTGGGATTGAGAATGTTGGCGCGGTGTCCCGCACTATCCATCCATCCGTCGACGACACTTGATGGAGAAGTATACCCTGCGGCGATATTTTCGCCCCACGTACTAAAGTCATACCCGGCATCGATAATCCGATCCTGCGGGCTGGAGCCGTCCGAGCCGGTATGGCTCATAAAGTTGTTACATGCCATGTCTTGAGAGTGACGCCGCGCCGCACTGAGTAACTTGCTGTTACTGGTGAGAGGCGGCACTCCATGACTTGCGCGTCTCTGGTTGAGCAACGTCAGCACCTGCGCCTCGAAGGTCGTGTTCAATGTCACACAGACCGGTGTGTTCGTAGCGATGGGTGTGTTGGTCGGCGTTGGAGTCTTTGTTGGCGTTGGTGTGTTGGTGGGAGTATTGGTCGGTGTGGGCGTGAGCGTGGTCGGCAGGACGAACACATCCTTGCCTGGCAGGGGAGTCGAGGTGTGGCGCGTGGGTGTTGGCGCGACCGGGATGTACGTGATGTGGAATGCTTCATAATCCAGTTTGATGTCCTCGCTCGCGTTGCTGGATCGGACCTGCACCCGGATCTCTCTGGAAGTGGAGAGATACCTCGAAAGAGGCTTGACCCTGAACGTGAACGTGGTCCACATCCCCGCGCTCGAACCGACCGTATCCCCGATCTTGTGCCACATCTGCGTGTTCCAATCATATATGGACCATGTCCACGTTTGAATATTGTTCGCTGGTCCTTTGAAATTGACCTGAAAGAGGAGGGACGAAATTCTCTCCATCCGCACGGAGGCGGGGAGGTGAAAGACTTGGATCCCGGAATGAATCTTTCCGGGTGTGGCAAAGGTCACATAATTGGCGGGATTGTCCTCGCTGCCGCCCTGATCGAGAGTCTGGAGTGTGGAGGATGCCCCGTTGGTCGAGCCGCTTTCGGTGAGGAGTGATTCGACCAGCAAAACATGCGAAGCCGTTTCCGACGCGGAATGGGCTGTCCCGGTGAAAGTCACAAGCAACATGGTGACGAACAGAATCAAGATAATCGACTTGGAAGGGTGCATTTTTCTCCGTATAATCGACAAAATATAATAGCAGGTATGAGACGTTGTGTGAATAAATCTGTGCCCGCGTTCATTACAATTCTGTCAGCAATATTTGGTGCTCTTGGGTGGAGAATGACCGCGTTTATAGCACAAGGGTTTCTGTACATCAAGCGTTCAAAAGTGTGATGAATCTTGTAATGATTTGCTGTATTTTGCTTATGGTAGAATACAACAAGATAAGAATGGTATGAGTGAACCCATCGTCATCACATCTGCTGATCCGATATTGAAGTCGCTGACGTTCAAGCCTTACCGGAGCAAGGTGGAGAGGCGTGTGATCGCCTTTGTTCCAGGATTGGATGAACCGCAAACCATGGAGGTTCATACACCCTGGGGCGCGATGTTGACCGCCAAGCGCGGGGATTTTTTGGTCAGTGAACTGGAGAAGCCGCACGATTTTTGGCCCGTGGACGCTTCCATCTTTGAAGAAAGTTACATCCTATTGCGCCCCGGTTATTGTGTCAAAAAAGCCGTCACCCTCCTTGCCCCTTTGACCGAGATCACTAACGGTGATCCGGATAAACTGGTGACGGTCGTTTCGCTCGAAGGCGCTGAAACGGTGCGCGCAGGCGATTTTTATCTGGCAAAGGGGGTGAAGGGTGAGATCTGGTCTTATCCAAAGGATAAGGTAAATGAGGTAATGGTGCCTGCGGATGATTGATCCGCAGGCATTTTTATCGCTTCCGCTACTTTTTCTTGCGGGGTGCCGGTCTTTGGGGTTGTTTCAGTAGCGGGGTTATTTCTTTTGCCGGTGGCTCCATCCTTGCCAGCGGGCCTCCCATCACAATGGAGTGGGACAACTTGAATGGGTTGATCTGTTCAACCATGCCGCCCATATCGCGCATCAAATCCACCATGTGCTTTACCAACCGCGCATCCTGATCTCTCGAGAATTCACCCCTGCCATCCCAGACCGCGATCAAACGGACCTTGTCGATCCCGCGCACGAGGGCGGAATAGAGCGCCCAGCGGTTGTTCCGTTCATGGACATCATCACCCTCTTTCGGAAGACCCACCTGATTGGGCTGGTAGAACTCGTCCACCAGCGGGTGGTTGCGCATTTTGTAGAACCGCTCCACCCACTGTTCTCCGCCCGGGCTGACGAAGTCGCGCACATAGGGCGCCTCGAAGACGGGGAAATAGGCTTGCACAGGGATGCCGCGTTCCACGCAGGATTCCACGAAGATGATTTCACTGCCCGCGTCCATGCCCGTGGTGACAGCAAGGTCATTGGGCCCGGCATTGTATTTTTCCAGAACGGTGTTGATGGCTTTTTTGATGTCCGGTTCCTTTTCAACGGGGAAACGGCTCTCTTTCTTCTTTGGATGGTCTATCATGTAGCCGGTGAACAGGAAGATGTTTCCATCCTTTTTCTCGTCGAACTTCTGTTCGCCAAAGCTGTTACGGTCATCTTCGTCCGCCTCTTCTTTCCTCATGCGCTGCAATTCATCCTCTATGACCTGAATACCGGCTCGTACAAATTCGGGGCGCATATCCAGGTCTCTCAACATCTCCAACTGCTCGAGCGAGGATTCCAGGAAGGAAGTAGTGCGGCGTGAGGCGATTAACGCTTTACGATAACTGCGCATCACGTCGTGCACATTTTCAGCAGCGAGGACTTTTAGCTCCGCAAGCGAGACGAGACACCAGTAGTCGGCTTTATTGTTGTTGATAAGCGCTTCCAGCGCAAACATCAATGAGCCGCGCATTTCCTCCAGGTTCTTCCGGACCCATCCGATCTCGGGGTCGGGACTTTTGGGGTCTTCAAATTTGTCCGCCAGTTCGACAAGGATCGTCGAGAGGGTGAGCGCGTTCACGCCGGGATAGAAATTGTTCAAGTCGACGCGATAACCCTGCAGGTAGGTGTCGATGGACTTCAGAAGCCAGTGATAGGAATCGAAGGCGGTCTTTAACCGCTTGTCTTTTTGTTCCACCCATCGCCACGAATCCACCCACATCTCTTTGTAGATTCGTCCGAGGTAGGAGATCGCCTCGCTGTCATTGGGCGAATCGGCAATCAGGCTCTCGATCTTGATGATGGCGTCATCCACCCGCTTTAACCGGTTCAGGTGAAAAGCTTCCTTGCGGCGAAACTCAGGATTCCGGGCGTTAACCTCCAACCCCTTGCGATACTGATCCAACGCGAGTTCATGCCTGCCCATATCGCCCAGCGCTTTGCCGGCCTCGCCGATTGCCTCCTCCTTGATGAGGGGATTTCTGATCTCCTCGGTCAACAGCAAAATGTCGCCGATGCGTTTTTGGCGTTGCGCCACGGTTACGCGTTGTTTCCATTCGTTGTATTCGCGCCAGAAACCTGTGGCAAGATGTGTGCGAAGAGTCTTTCTGTCCGGTTCGACCAGACCGGTCAGAATGTTGAAGACCGGGCTGTGAACCGCATCCTTATCGGATGCCCAGGTATCGCGTGTCACGCGCGCGATTGCAGCTTTGTCTTTCTCCAGATATTCTGGATCGGGCACGCCTTCATTGGTGATATGGTATGGAATGGTGCGGACGTTGAACACGTCGAAGGGCATGTAGGCGCGGCCCGCCTGAATGTGGACGATGCCGCGTTTGCGGAATGCGTGACGAATGCCGAGTTCGTAGAAGACATTGGCGTTGTCGATGCTCATGTCGACAATGCACAGGTCCGCCAGCAACAACTCCTGAAACATGTCGGTCAGGATGTCGCCGCTGCTGGTTTCCTCGTCGGCGCGAAACGGCTCAAAGCCGGCCATCTCAAGTGTCGGCTTGATGAGCTGCGTGTAGATTGCGTTGAAATCGTAGACGATGTCGCCGTTCCCTTTCTTCTTTCCGAAAGGCATGATTACAAAAGCGTGTGGTCGCATGTGTGGGCGGATGGAACCATGCCGGTGTGCCATGTTGTCATCGATATCAAGAGTCTTCACTTCCGGGGAGGTCTTCTTCGGTTCCTCGATACTCGGAGGCGGGGTGGGAGTGGATGGCTGGCCCTGCGTTTCTGCTGGGGGCGTCGCGGGCGCGGTAGGTTGCACGGTTTGCTCTTCCTTCTTTTTACCGAATATGTTTTGCAGTCCCATGAGAGACCCTTACCCTTTCACTTCGCTCGTCTTTGGGTAGCGGGAGAGGATGGCGTTGAGTTCCTCCTTGGCGGTATCCCTGCCCACTTCGACATTCGAGAACTCCTTTGCGATCTGCTCAAGCGACGATGCAAAATCGGATGCTTTCTCGACGGCATTTTCCACCCACTCTGCGGCAGCCTCCCTCATTGCCGCCAGTTCCTGTTGCACCAGTTCGGAGGATGCCTCCTCGGCAAGTGATCCCCATGCCGCCTGGAAGGTCTCGCCCACCTGTTCCTCGGCATGTTCCAAGGTGACTCTTGTACCTTCCACGATGGTGTCGTGCATGGCTTGTTTCGTTCGCCTTGCAGAGTCGACCGACTCTCTGATCACGCGGTTGACAAGGCTGGCTTCCTCTTCCAGGTCGGAGTCTTTGAGCGCTTCCTGCATAGATTTGATGTATTCTGTGTTTTGCGCCCACAATACCTGTTCGCACCCATGCACCATTTTATAGAACTCGGCTGTCGTGCGTTCCTCGGGTTCAAGATTGATCCAGTGGTTATAAAGAATCTTGAGTTCGAGGACGACCTTGCTGTAGTTTTTGATAATGGCGTCGAGATTGCGCAATTCCTGCCAACCGACGTAGGCGGCTGTAATGGATGCGGTCAACGCCACCCAGACCGTCGACTCATCGAATGCCGCAAGCAATGCGCCCAATACGCCAAAGCCTATGATGATCCACTGTATCCTATCACGTTCAACCTGGTATTGATTGATTCTGCGGTTATGCCAGGATAATTGCTCTTCCAGCCTGCGCTTGAAATACTGCTCGCCTGTCAGATCGTCAAAACCCGGGTCGCTGTTGGGGTCGTTTGGGTTGTAATGAGGCGGGATCGGTCCGTTGTAGCCTTCGAAGGAATACTCCCCGCCAAGGCTGATGTACACCTGCCTTTGGATCTCATTGAGCCGTTTTTCAAGATAACGGCGACGATTTTTGTTCTTTTGCAGGACCGTACGGTAATAATAAATTTCCTTCAGAACCTCCTCCGCTCCAGCGCGCTTGACCAGCCAACTGCCATTGGAAAATTTCCGCATGGCCACATAGGCGATTGCGGAGGCAACCAACGGTGTAGCCACGAGCAAAATCCGGATGACCAGACCAAGGACCAGTTTCCAGGAACCTTCCGGCGCATCGGGATTTTCACGAGGATAGAGCTGAGAGAGGATCGCAAAAAGCGTTGCCAGTACTCCCAGCAACGCAATCCAGCGCCGGATCGTGTAATGCACGCGAGTCCCTCTGGAAGAGGAGGCGTTGAGATCCGCATATTGGGACCAGGCGAGATCCAGAATCGGTGAATTTTTCCGGCTTTCGTTTTCCATGGCGGGTTCCTCCGTGTTTGGGGCAGAAATGATATTGTCTGTTTGCATCTTATTCCTCCACTGGCAGGTCGGGGCAAAGTGGACGATATGGCTCATCCTCTCCAAGGAGGGAACGCCATTCATCCGTGCTGAGGTTGGAAGTGAGGTGTGTGCAGGCGAAATCGACAAGTTGGTCGCGGGGGATGAGCGGGAGGGATGCAACCTCCCATATCCGTACCACTTTTCTGGATACGGTAAACAACAATGTCCCGTCGGGAGAGAAGGTGATGCTTGTAACCGGGTCATTGTGATGGATGCGGTTCAATTCCTGTGCGGCGGCAACATCCCATAAATAGGCATACCCTGAGGAGCCTCCACCCGCCAGCCAGCGGTTATCCGTGCTGAACGATAGGGCTTGAGGGACGCCGTCAAGCAGCAAGCTGCTGCCTGTTTGGGTGAAACTTTCCCCTTCCACCTTCCAGAGAAACACATTGCCTTCCGAACTGCCCGATGCCAGCCAGGTTCCGTCCTGATTGAAGGTCAGGACTTCGATATCGCCGGACTGTGAAAGCTCTGCAACCTGCGCCTGTGTGGCAAAATCCCAGATGGCAATCCCATCGTGCAACCCGACGGCAATGAGTGTGCCGACTGGACTTACCGAGAGCGAGTAGGCCTTTCCCGTTTGTTTCAGATCGAACCTTCTTTCACCGGTATTCACATCCCAAAAGGAAATAATCCCATTGGCGCCGGATGTGATGACGTATTGACTGTCACTGCTGAACCCGATCCCGGTGACCTCGCCTCCATGCTGAAGCGGGAACTTGATTCTTCCATCCAGGCTAACCAGAATCCCGCGGTTATTTTGCGTGTTCGCACTGTCGAATTCCACTGCGGCGATCCACTTCGAGTCGGGACTGATTGCCGTGTCGTAGGTGAGATTATCCGCAGTCAAGATGACTCTGCCTTGCCTGCCATCCTTGATCCGGGTCATATCCCCTGTCGGTATGCCCCAAATTCGGTAATCATCCGAATTGACAATCAAAGTCTCACCGCTGGGAGTGAAGCGGGCTTCGTGCAGGAATTCCGGAAACTGGATATTGGCAACGCGGCTGGCAAGAGCAGAAGTGTCCCAAATGCTGATGTTGCCATCCTCGTCTGCCGCAATGACCCGGGATGCGTCGTGGTTGAAGGCGATTGCCGAGCCAATCGAATCCAGCGGGAACTCCAGCATCTGATCCCCCGAAGCGGAGTCCCAGATCCGCACCACCTCATCATAGCCCGTGGATGCAATCCACTGCCCGTCCCGGCTAACCTCCACCTTTTGCACAAAATCCGTATGAGACATGCGCAAGAGTTCGTTGCCGGTGTCTGTTTCCACCACCCGCACCTTTTCATCGTCCGATACTGTCACGAACCAGGAATTGTCCGGGCTGAATGCAACATCCTCCACCCAGTCGCCGTGGGGGATGGTTTCCCGTTGAGAGCCGTCATTCTTCGTCAGCCGGGCAATGCTGTCGCCACCGCCTGAAGCAAGCCAGGCACTGTCATTGCTGAATGCGAGGACAACGTAATTGCTGTTCGTGTGGACTGGCCCATCATAAAAAAGTTGTGAATTTTGACCAACACGCCAGAACATCACCTTGCCGGTTGTCATCCCGAAGGCAAGAAACCTGCCATCGGGAGAGAATTTAACAGCGGACGCTCCGGCATTTCGGTTGAAGTTTCGAACCGCTGATGGAAGTTCCAGGTTGTCGAGGTCGATGACCGTGAGAGTCTGTTCTTTTCTGGAAACCGCCAGCAGATTGTCATGGATGTCCAGGTCGAGAATCTCATCCGGGAAGTCGAACTGCTTCACCAGGGAACCGTCTGCCGCGTTCCAGATGCGCAGGGTCTTGTCGGTGCTGCCGGTGATCAGATATTTGCCGTCCGGGCTGTATAGGGCATCGTTCACATCATCGTCGTGCAGGACGCAATATCTCTGCGCCCCATCGCTTGCACGCCAGACACAGGCTTGATTTCGAGCTGCGCTGTCGAGGGCATCATCGGTCTTGTTGCCGGTCACGAAATATTCGTACTCCGGGTCCCACTCGATATTGAATATGCCGCCATCCTGCTTCATCTGGGCAACCGGAATTGGCATCAGGCTTGCGTTGATGCGGAGGAGGTTCTCCGCCAGAAACGATTCGTCACGCAGGTAAGAGTCGATGGCAAGCAGGGTGCTGGTATCCAATTCGCCGGCGCGGCTTTGGTAGATCTGCGAAAGTGCCGCGCTGCGCTGGGCATTGGCAAGGTTGGTCTTCTCCTCAGCTTCCTTTTGTTTTTCCTCGGCAAGCTGCTGGTTTTGTTCGGCGCGCGCCTCCTCCTGCTTTGCGTACAATTCGTTTTGTTCCGCTCGGAGTTGCGCCGCCTCCGCCTCGGCTTGCTTTGTCACGGCAACTTTTCGCTGTTCATTTGCATCGTTGCGAGCTATCAAAGCCAGCACCCCCAGCACGATGCTAACCACCAGCGCGAGTGATACCCCCACCAGCAGGCTGCGCTGGCGGCTGATCTCCCTTGCGCGGCTGGCGCGGATGTATTCCACCTGCAAAGGGAGAACCTGCCGGTTCGGTTTGGTCGCGGCTTCGCTCATCCAACGTTCGGCATCTTCGAGGTCTGTGCCGACCAGCAGAAAGCTGTTGTTCTTATTCTTCCTTTCCCATTCGAGAGCGCGTTCAAGCAGGCGCGTGTGCTGGCGCACCCACTCCAGATCGGTGTTGATGGATTCGACCAGCCGGGGGATGATCTCGGTGAATTTATCCTGTTTGCGCAGGTAGACCCAGTTGGTGCCGGCGAGTCTTTCATGCATCGCCGTGCCTTTTTCCGGTTCACGGTAGAGAACGGGGATGAGTTTCTTGTTGAGCTTGAGACCGAGTTCCAACTCCTCGGCGCAGACTTTTGACTTGAGCGAGTCCGGGCTGATGACAAACAGGAACGCGTCGCTGCCCTGAATGGCGCTTGTGATGGTCGCCATCCAGTCGGACGCCAGCTGGATACCCTCCCAATCCACCCAGGCTTGCACACCGGCGGCATCCAGGGCGCTGTTTAATTTTTTAACGAAAGCCTTATCCCTGCGGGAGTAGGAAATGAAGACTTTCCCGTTTGTTCCCTGATTGGTCTCAGCCATGAAATATCCCGATTAGCGGGCGACGA
Organism: Chloroflexota bacterium; assembly: GCA_013388855.1. Taxonomy (GTDB): domain Bacteria; phylum Chloroflexota; class Anaerolineae; order Anaerolineales; family Villigracilaceae; genus Defluviilinea. The sequence continues at coordinate 244,228 of JACAEM010000023.1, read as the reverse complement.
ACCACGCGGCGACGTATCCTTCCACGCCGGCGGGATCCTTCACTTTAAGCCATTGGTCATTCATGCCGATCTTTGTCTCGGCGTTTGGTTCGGTGACGGTAAATTCCGTGCCCAGCGGGAGGCGTTTGATCAGCGTGGCGTCGCTGACGATGGGCTGTTTGCGCAGGGCGATGCCCTCGGCAGTCGCCTTCACTTTGAGCGGACCGCCCGCCAGAAGCGCGGATGCCGGCGCAGATTGCTGCGCCGTGGAGCCGCTGGCATATTTGATATACCACGCGGCGGCATAGCCTTCCTTGTTCGCTGTGTCGCGTACCTTAACCCATTGTCCTGTCACGCCGACCTTGGGGATGACCTGGTTGGCAGGCTCCACGCTGACCAGCATCTCAGTGACCGGGACACGGCGGATCAACGTTTCAGGGACGATCACCGGCTGTGAACGCAGGGAAAGCTCTTCGATTGGGTAGAACGCCAGGGCGCCAGCGGGAAGCGGTTTGGGAGTGGGTGTCGCAGTAGTCGGGGAACCCGTTGCCGGCGTGGAAGGCGTCGTCCCCGCCGGGGAAGCTGGAGGCTGTCCTTTGGTCTCGGAAACATACCACGCGGCGACGTATCCCTGATCGCCTTTCGGGTCCTGCACGTTGATCCACTGACCGTTCACCCCAATTTTTGCCTTGGCGGCGGTTTTCGACTCGAGCGAAATCAATTCGGTGCCTTTCAACATTCGCTTCCAGAGGTAGCCGTTCACAGACGGCTCGGCGCGCAGGGCGAGATCATCCTCCGCAGCGTACAGGATGAGTTTATCCGCTGGGACGGGAACCTTCGAGACCTTGGGCGGTTCAGGAGGCGTGGCGCTGTATGAGTCGAACCACAGTACCGCGCTGATCTCCGATTCGATTGTTGCGCCGTTATATTTGTACCGGCTGGTCAACAGCACTTCCTTGTCGGGGCCATCGCCGGAATATTTGTAAGGGTCGTACAGGACGTAATCGTTGCCCTTTTTCTCCTTGACGAGGACGAAATGGGTCTGGATGCCCACCTGCTTGTTCCAATCCACCTGCAGGATGACAGGTTTGCCCGCCGCCACCGCCGCGTCGATCTGGGCGATGGGAGCAGGCATGGTTTCACAGGGTTGCATGTCGCGGTAGGCGCAGTTGGACCATACATACGGCAAAACGCTCGGGATAAAAAACGCTCCCTGAAAACCGCCAGCGTTCTTCATTTTTTCATTGACCGTTTCGGGGGTCTCGTTATAGCCGATGCCATTCAGCATCATCGTGACGGATGTCAGCAGGCATCCCCAGCCGCCGATGGTTTCAGAGGAATTTCCAAGTTTGGTGTTCTTCCATTTTTCATCGTTCTGATAAAGGTTCCGGGTTACGAACATAACCAACCTCCTGGACTGGGATTATCAAATTGTCATGGCAACGAGTGGATACCTGAATGGCACTCATTTTACTCCAAATTTGATTCGCCCTCTTGTTCCTTGTGTAAAGGAATTTGCCCGCCTCCCTCCCAGCCGGGGCTTGATGCCGTTGCCCGAGGCTTTCTCCCGCTGATTTTCACAGAAACCGTCCCGAAGAGTCCTTTGAAACCCTTCGGGACGGTTTATTTCTCAGGTGGAGTCGTCAAATCCCACCAGCGGGAGAGGTGCCCATGCGGGCGAAGGGGATGATCTGCATAGTGGGAAATGTCGTTGAACAACATCAGCCGGGCACGGACGGTATCCTTGAAATCCAGGATGTTCAGGCAGGCGGGGGCCTGATCGAGCCGGTCACGGTATCCGCGCGCATCGAACCCCAACAGACTGCTGATGATGAGCCTCAGAGTGGCTTTGTGCGAAACGACCAGCACGTTCCTGTCCTTGTGGTTGACCACGATTTCACGGATCACCGGCAGGGCACGCGCCAACACGCTGATGCCCGACTCGCCCTCCACCGGTGCAAACGTGAACGGATCGGCCTCCCAGGCAGCATATTCGTCGGGGTATTTCTCCTCCACTTCCCTGCGCGACAATCCCTCCCAATGACCGTGGCTGATCTCGCGCAACCCGTCCTTCGGAAAGGGTGTCAACCGATGAGGCTTGGCGAGGATATCCGCCGTTTCCATTGTCCGGTCGAGCGGGCTGGCATAGATGGCGGAGATGTCGTCATCCGCCAGCCGCCGGGCAAGTTGCCCGACCTGCAACCGACCTTCGTCGGAGAGATAGACGTTTGCCGCGCCGGAGAACCGGTCTTCTGCGGTCAGGGGAGTGGCTCCATGCCGGACGAGATAGAGACGGGTTGTCATTCCCCCAGTTTAACATACCTGTCGAAAAATTCAATCGTCCGCTGCATGGCGGTGCTGAAATAGTTGGAGATGTTGTGGTTGTCGCCGTCGTATTTGTACAGTTCCACGTATTGACCGGCATCCAGCATTTGGAAGAAGAGGTCTTCTGAAAATGCGACCGGGACATCGGTGTCGGAAGTTCCATGATGCAGTTGGATCGGACCGGATACATCGTTCAGGTACGAATTGGCGGAGATCGAGTCCCAGAATTCGGGATTCTCCTCGGGAGAGCCGTATTGCTCGACGAACGTCATCCTCCACGAGCCGGGGCGGGGGGATGAATCGGGCGAGGCGGTGGGGCCGCGCCGCCAGTTATACAGCAGGTCAGAGTAGGAGGCGACCACGCCCGCCCAGATGACACCCGCCTTGATGTCCCCAGTAATGACCATCGAGCGCAGGGTGATGTAGCCGCCCATCGAATGTCCCCACATGCCGATGCGGTTCGGGTCGGCGTCGGGATGACGTTTCATGGAGGCAACAGCGTTGAGCACATCCACGGTGTAATCAGGGCGGCTGTACGCGCCTCCGGCAACGCCCTCGGAGCGGTCATGCCCGCGATAGTCGGAGCGGAAGACGATGTAGCCGCTGCGGGCAATCCGATCCACGTAGGCGACGTAGCGCTCGGTGGTACGGTAGACGTCCGGCGGAATGTAGCCATGGTTGAAGATGACGACGGGCCAGCCTGCCGCCGGCCGTTCTCCCTGGGGGATGGTCATCAAGGCGTAGATTTTCAACCCTTCCGAGTAGTAGGAGACGTAATAGCGGCTGTAATTTACGCCGGGGTCGAGGACATCCTCGATAACGATGTCGCTACCGGGATATTGCCGGGCGCGCATGGCGCTGATCTCAAGCGGGTGCGGGATGGGCGTTGCTGTAGGGACGGGAGTGGCTGTGGAGGGTTCGGTGGGAGTCGGCGTGGGAAAAGGGGAGGCTGTCAGAGAGGGGGCAACTGTCGGCGTGGGCGGGGAAGCGGGTGTCGTCCCGCAGGCATGTACCGTTAGCATCGATACGATAAATATCCACCAGTAAATTTTTCGTCCGTTCATGATTGATTTCCTTGGATATTTGTCGCTGTGTACCGGGTTTCGCTTACGCCCTCCCTTCATTTGCCTTTGTTTATCAGTGTCCAGGGAACCGTCCCGAAGGTGTCAACCAGCCTCCGGGACGGTCTTGAGATGTCACTTTCGACTTCTCCCCGTTTTGATTGTATTGGAAGGTTATGATGCGGCTTTTTTCATCCGTTTGACGGATTGTGTGATGAGTTCTTTCAAGACCTTGGTGTTGATATCGTCCAATTTTTTGATGTAAAGACAACCCTTGCCAATGGTGTGTTTCCCCAGTTTGCCAAGCGTTCCCTCATGCCCATCAAAACCGCCCATGAGATAGAGTGTGAGATTTTGTTTGCGGGGCGAGAAACCCACCAAGAACCAGTCATTTTCGCGTCCCGACTGATATTTGTAGTGATACTCTCCAAACCCGACGATGCTTGCGCCCCACATCTTCGGTTCCGCTTTAACTACCTTCTTCATGATGTCCATGATTCGGTAACAATCTGCGCGGACTTGCTTGTCCTTGACCTCTTCGAGAAATTTTTCCACGCTGGCATCGGTACGCTTTGTCTTTAGTTCAGCCATGATTGACAGCCTCCCGGTTAAGAGTTGCATGCTCGATCATTGATTTTCCAGCAACGGATGCCGGTAGACCGCTGTCAACCCGATGACCGCGCCGAGCAGCAGGATGCCCGGGGCGAGGATCGGAATCCCGCCGTTGACTGTTGCCGCGATCAATTCCCAAGGCGTGGCATCCGGTTCGATCTCCAGCCAGAATTCGAGGTTCCGGGCCATGTGTTCGAATACGCCGATGAAACTGCACGCTGCGATCACGATCATGGACCAGCGCAAGGCGTTGATCGAGCGGCGGCTTGGACGCCAACGGGCAAAGATCAGGGTCAGCAGACCCAGTCCGCTCAGGGTGAATGGAAGGAATTGAATGATCTTGTTCCAGTGACCAATGAAGACCAGTTCGATGACGGTCATCACGAAGACACCGCACGAAATGGCAGACAGGAATTGTCTCAGCCGGGCAAGTATATTTTCAGGATTCATCCGCTCACGGTCCCTTGAACTTCCATAATTCCCTGCCTGCACCGTCGTTGCCGTTCGCTTGGAAGTAGAGTTCGTTGTTGTATACCGCCAGGAAGAACGGGCTGGTATCGCCCGCCTTGTTGATGTCGCTCACGCGGGATGTTTTCGTACCATCATACTTCCATAGTTCATAGCCCGCGGCGTCATTGCCGTTGGCGCTGAAATACAACGCGTTGTTGAACACGGTCAGAAAGGTCGGGACGGAATCGCCAGCGCCAGGATTGATATCTGCCACGCGGGTTGCAGTAGTGCCATCATACTTCCACAGTTCAATCCCGGTATTGTCGTTGCCGTTGGCGTTGAAATACAGCGCATTATTGAACACGGTCAGGAAGGCTGGATAGGAGTTGCCGATCCCGGTATTGATATCTGCCACACGGGTTGCAGTGACGCCGTCGAACTTCCACAATTCGATGCCCATGCCGTCATTGCCATTGGCGCTGAAATACAGCGCGTTGTTGAATACGGCAAGGTAGGACGGATTCGAATCGCCAGGACCCTGGTTGATATCCGCCACACGGTTCGACGTATTGCCGTCGAATTTCCACAATTCGACGCCGGCACCGTCGCTCCCCTTTGCGCTGAAGTACAACGCACCATTGAAAACAGTCAGGTAGGACGGATTTGAATCCGCCGCACCGGTGTTGATATCGCCCACGCGTCCCACGGCGCTTCCGTTGTACCGCCAAAGTTCCGTCCCCGCGCCGTCGTTGCCGTTCGCTTTGAAGTACAGCATATCGCCGAAAGGAGTGAGAAAACTCGGCTCCGACCCGGCGGCGCCCTGGTTGATGTCTGCCACGCGGCTGACGCCCTGAAGCGCCTGGTCGTATTTCCAGAGTTCGGTACCCGCCCCGTCACTGCCCTGTGCCTGGAAGTAGAGAACATTCTTGAAAACGGTAAGGAATGCCGGGTTGGAATCTGCGGCGCCTTGATTGACATCTGCACGCCGGACGAAGGAGGACGTGCCCGGCGTGGTGAGGCCGACCTCCATGGTAAAGGACTTACTCCCAACGACGAGCAGATTGGCAACCTCAATGAAATAATCGCCATTTGCCGGGATGGTCCCAGTCCAGGTGAGGTTTGCATCCTGTTGTTTGAGCACACTGCCGTTTTGCGATGTCACCGACAACCCGATTTCATTGGTTGGACCGGTCACCTTGATGGAAAGCAATTGTCCCTGTGCGGCGGTCAGGATGTAACGCGCCTTGCCCTGCGTGCCCGTGGAACCGCTGAGCGAGACTGTCGTGCTTCCGGTCGGGAAGGTAATGCGGATCGCGTCCGGCGCTGGGGCAGGGCTGGTCCCACCTGCAGAGTTGAGCGGAATCCTGAGCACGGTTCCGTTGGTGAGTGACCGGTCCTTGTTGGCTTCCATGAGGACTGCGACATCCGCGTTATATTTCAGCGCGATGGAATTCCAAGTGTCACCCGATTGCACGGTATGGGAACCAACACACGGCGGACCGTAGATTGTGCCATTGCTCCCGATATTGGGGACGGTGATTACCATCCTGGGCAGAATCAGGCTCGGATTCGTGACCTGCGGATTGGCGTTCCGCACTGCGTTGAAGTCGGCGCTGTAACAGCGTGCGATCTGCAGGAGCCATTCGCCCGGTTTTACTTCATGCTTGATGGTCATCCCACGCGTGAAGCCGGAGGATCCCCCCGGATTGACGTTGGTATTCGTGATGGTTGCGGTCGCCGCCTGGATCGTCTCGGCCCCTGCACCCTTTGCTGTGGCGGAGTTTGTGATCTGATTCAGGCTCATATCCGCCTGTGTAATGGTGTACGTCGCGGAACACGCGACTGATTCGTTCGTGGCAAGGATGGTCGAGCCTCCCAGACAGTTGATAGGGGAACTAAATTTGTCATCAGTCACGACGAATTGAGCAGGTCCCAGTGTGGTCGCGCCGGTGTTCTTGATGGAGTAGGTATAGGTGATTGTCTGCCCGGCCTGGCTGTAGGTTATGGGGCTGGCGGTGATCGTGAGCGACAGTACCCGGTTGACGGTCATCCTTACCACGGTGTTGACTGTGTTCGAGGTGACCGCGCCTGCCTTGGCAGTGGCGTTGCTGGTCACGGACCCGGCGTTGACATCCGCCTGGGTGATGGTGTAGGCGGCGGCGCAAACAAGCGTTTCGTTTGCATCGAGGGAACTGTTGTTATTGCCGATGGTGGCGAGCTCCGGGCAGGTGACGTTCCCCGCCCGGTCATCGGCAACAGTGACCGGCCCCGCGAGAGGCGTAACTCCACCGTTGGTCACGGAGTAAACGTAATTGATGACCTGTCCCGCCTGGTTGTAGACGGCGGTTGTGTCTTTCAATGCCACAGTCAGCCGTAGGATTTCATCCCCTGAAAATGACATGTCGGTAACATCATTCGTTTCGTTATTGCCGTTGTTGATGTTGCAGGCAAAAATTGCCAGCACTGCGCCGATTAATACAATGATGCGAAGATTTTTGCTCATGTCAACATCCTTTTCACCACAAGAGTTACCGCCATGCCGGATTGACAATCAAGACCAAATTCGTGTAATAAAAGTATACCCAGTTTGAGGGGCAAAATCAACAACTGAAACATCCCGCAGGCTGCTTGGAAGAGTCATATTGAGTGATAAAGCCTTCGGAAGCGTTATTGCAAGTCACTCATTGCGATGTCAATTATGGAATTTTTCGTATAGCAGAATAACTCTTTTGACCTTTTCACATTAATCAGGGTCGCATCGTCTGCAAACGATGAGCGGGCGTTACTAAGGGATGACCCCGCCTGTGCATCGAGGATCCCGCTATTTCCGCCAGATTGCGCAGATAAAAATACGCTGGAATTACAACTCAATTTGTGCTACAGTAAAAGTGCAGGGAAATGTTCGCTCAGTGAAAGGAGGTTGCGATGACTCCGAAAAAACGGCTGAACATTCTTCTGGCAGATGACGGCTCTCAACATGCCCAGGCGGCGGTTGAGTTACTATTAGAACTACCCCTCCCTTCAAAAAGTTCCATATTAATTCTGCGCGCCTTTAACTCGGGGCAGATTCCCTCCATTCCTGAGTTTGAGCGTTCGCTCGAACGTTCGAAGAGTCAATTGGTGGGCAGGGGCTTTCGCGTAGAAACAGAATTGAAACTCGGTTCTGCGGCGCAGATGATCCTTGAACATGCCGAAGTCAAAAAGCCAGACCTCATCGTGCTCGGAGCGAAAGGGCTGCGCTCCACGATGAGCATTTTGCTCGGCGGCGTGGCGCAGCAGGTCATGGAGTACGCGCCCTGCCCGGTGTTGATCGTGCGCGCGCCCTGCCGCGGTTTGCAAAAAATCCTGTTAGCCACCGACGGATCGCCTTCGAGCCTGAGCGCAGCGCGCTATCTCTGTAAATTCCCTCTGCCGCCCAAAGTACAGGTGCATGTCATGCACGTTTTACCCCCGGCGGAGGTGCCGCTCCTGATGGAGCCGCAATTCGGCACATGGCACACGATCTACACCATGGTCCCCACGCGGGAGGAGGGACATGCCGCGCACGCCAGGGAAACAAAACACGGAGAGGCGCTTCTCGCGCGGACCTGCAACCTGCTCCGGCGTAACGGCATTGACCCCATCTCGAAACTTGCGCGCGGCGACGCCGCCACCGAGATCATGGACTACGTCAAATCGGAACAGATCGACCTGATCGTGGCAGGGTCGCGCGGCTTGAGCAACCTCAAAGGCTTGTGGACGGGAAGCGTCACGCGGAAACTTGTCCACTATTCAGATTGTTCGGTCCTGCTCGTGAAAGGACCGGGAAAGGAATAACCTATGGAAGTCGAAATTGGAAGGGTCACACACTACTACAACCACATCCATGTGGCGGTATTGAAACTCACCGACAACCTGAAACTCGGCGACAAGATTCACATCATGGGACATTCCACTGATCTGGTCGAGAGGGTCTCTTCGATGGAGGTGGAACATCATCCCGTGGTATGGGTGAAACCGGGCGACGATGTGGCAATCAAGGTCACTGAGCCGGTGCGGGAGCATGACATTGTTTTGAAGGTCATCGACGAGGCGCTGGAACCGCACCTGGCATGAGTCCTGCCCGTGAAAGCAGGACGACACGTTATCCGGTGATGAGGTGAGCCGGCAGGTGATCGGTGCGGTTTAGGTAGCAAATGGTGACCTCCTCCTTGTAAACCGCGAAACGGCTGATCGAGCAATTGCTGAGCAGGAACCAGGATTTAAATCCATTTGCCGCCTGCCGCCAGGGGATGTCAAGCATCGCGCACATCAGGTGCACGAAGAATCCGCCGTGGCTGAAAAAGGCGACGCGCTGTTCGGGTTGCCCTTCCTGATCTGCGTGACGGACGAGCAATTCCGTCCACACGCGCCTGGCGCGTTGGTACGCCTCTTCCTCCGTTTCGCGCGGACGACTGTTCCACCAGCCTGCCCCATCCAGACCGGCAGGGAGTGCCAATTCCGGGACGTTCGCCTCATACCACGCCCGAGGTTTGCCCGGCAACCCCTGGAGTTTCATCTCCCCGTCACGCCCGTAAATGCCGCCTGATTCGTGGATTTCGGTCCATGCCGCAAACGGAAGTCCCAGTCTGCGTGCGACCGGCGTGGCGGTATGAACGGCGCGTTCCATCAGGCTGGTATAAATGTGAGTCAACCCAAAGCCATGGTGATTGTGAACGTCCCAATCCTTATGTTCGGTGATGGGCTGTTTCTTTTCAAGGTAATCTGCCAGGCATTGAACCTGTTCCTGCCCGGCACCAGTCAGCGCCGGATCGGAACTTTCTTTATAAGCCGGATCCTGCCAATGGGCGTTGTTCATGGATTGTCCATGACGGATGAAGTAGAGTTGCATATGTTTTATGCGCCTTTATTGTGGAGTGTCACTGCGTGATTGCAAAGTCTCGGCATCCCGATTTGTCATCCCTACCGCTGTTCTTGCAATCTATCCAGCAGGTCTTTGATGCCGAAGACCTTTTCGTAAAAATCTAACAACGATTCGGCTTTCTGCCGAAGTTCCGAATCCGTCTTTTCATGTCTGGCGGGTCTCTCCGTGCTTTCGATATATGCGACCAGGCGTTCGCGAAAATTATTGTTCGATGCAACAGGCAGGTGCGTTTCCAATTCACGGATCGTTCCTTTCACCTGTTCAATACTTGATAGTGCATCCTTCAGCGGGGTATCTCCATTATTTACTTCTATGAGTAGTCTACATTGATAAGTACGACAAACACGCGGATAATCCGGCGACGTGTAGATGGTGCACTGTCCCTGCCACAGCGGGCACGGCTGGGTAAAACCTCGTTGCCGGGGATCAGATCGGATAACATTCAAGCCCAACGCCTGGGAGCGATCCAGTTCAACCGCTTTCAGCCTTACCCAGATAAATAAATGCCCCGTGCAGCATAACCCGCAGGACTTGCATAAAATGTTTGCCTGCAATTCGTCAGTTTTATGCATAAAGAACTGCTACTCTGTCGTTGCAGGACTTTCGACTTTTCGCATTTCCTTTTTCAGGTAGAACAGGCTGGCGACAAAACCGAACAGCATGATCGCCGCGCCGGTCATGAACGGGAAGTTGATATTCACATCCAATACCATGCCTGCCCAAAGCGGTCCGATTACGCGTCCGAGACTCATGAAGGCGTTGTTAAGTCCCATTGCCACGCCTTGCCCGCTTTCGGCGCGTTTCGAGATGAGCGAGGAGACTGCCGGTCTCAGCATGGCATTGCTCAGGATGAACAGGCTCGTCATCAAAATGACCGTGGACAGATTGGTGGCAATCAACATGAGCAGGAAGCCGAAGATACTGGCAAAGAGCGAAACCTTCACAACTGCCACATCGCCCCACTTGCGGGTAGCGATGCCGGTTAACACCCCCTGCACCACAGCGGAGACCAAGCCGACAATGGTTAGAATGAAGCCGATGGTCTGTGCAGTGTACCCGTATCGTTCCTCGGCGTAGTAGGCATAGATACCCTCAAAATTTGTCATCGCAAAATTGTGAAGGAATGCCAGCACGAACAGGAAACCGATCGGTCCGAACAATGCCGTCCACATTGTGCCTAGTTGCGGACCGCGGAAGCCTTTCACCGCGAAGGCCCGCTTTTCGGCGGGGAGGGATTCCGGGAGAAAGAACCAGATCAAGGTCATGGCAAGAAGCGAAAGCACCGCGGAGAGGAAAAACGGCGCCTGAAGTGAAGCGCCTCCCATTATGCCGCCAATGCCCGGTCCCAACACCATGCCCACGCCCATCGCCGCGCCGACAATGCCCATCCCGCCGCCGCGTTCATGTTCCTCCGTGCTGTCGCCGATGAATGCCATCGCAGTGGGAAGCGTCGCTGATGAGAGTATCCCGCCCAACGCGCGGAAGAGATACAGCATCTCCAAATTGGTCGCCAGACCAAACCCGATCATCGTCAAGCCATTGCCCAACGTGCCCATCAATAACAACGGCTTGCGACCATAACGGTCCGAGAGATCGCCCCAGAACGGCGAAAAGACGAACTGCATCAACGAGAAAATCGCCATGAGCATGCCCATGGCGACACCGCTCCCGCCGAACTTTTCCACCAAAAACGGCAGGATTGGAATGATCATGCCAAAGCCGAGCATGACCACAATGAGTGTAAAGAACAGAATCGCTATGTTTCGGTTTTTAAACATGCGGGCGATTATACTCCGCACCTGATACTTGGCGCTGATTTTCTTGACATTCTCCCATTCCAGCCGGATTGCCACAACCCTATAATCGAAGTCATGCCCGAAAAATCGATCATTATCATTGGCGCGGGTATCGCCGGTCTTGCGGCGGGTTGTTATGCGCGCATGAACGGGTACCGCGTGAAGATCTTCGAAATGCACGATCTACCCGGCGGACTCTGCACCGCCTGGGAACGGCGGGGCTACGTCTTCGACGGTTGCATCCATTACCTGTTTGGTTCCGGCGAGGGGCAGCCATTTCATGAGATGTGGATGGAACTTGGCGCGGCACAGAACCGACCAATGATCCATCACGACGAATACCAGCGCATCACCGACGGGAAGGACACGCTCACGGTTCATGCCGACCCGGAACTGCTTCAGCGTCACATGCTCGATCTCAGCCCGGACGATGCCTCGTTGATTCGATCCTTCTGCGACGGCATACGCCAATTTACCAGGTTTGACATGTCCGCCATGTACCGCAAACCGCGTGCGATCATGAGGCTGCTCGATTACCGCGATCTCGGCGTAGCGATGATGCCTTATCTCGGAGCCGTGATGAAATGGGCGACACTTTCCGCGGGTGGGTTTGCAAAACGGTTCAAGAACCCATTCCTGAGAAAAGCCGTCCCGCAGATATTTTCCTGGGATGAAGCGCCGGTGATGATGGGCATGTCCCTGCTGGCGTACATGCACACGCGCAATGCAGGTTTCCCGGCTGGCGGATCGCTTGAGTTTGCACGCGCCATCGAAAAAAGGTTCATTGATCTGGGCGGCGAGATATTTTATAAATCACAGGTCGAAAAGATCCTTGTGGTGAACGACCGTGCTGTCGGCGTCCGCCTGTATAACGACGAAGTCCACCATGCTGATTATGTCATCTCCGCCTGTGACGGGCGCGCCACCATCTTCGACATGCTGGGCGGTGCCTATGCCGACCGGCGGATAAGAAGGATGTACGATGGGCACATGCCCACGCATAGCATGATGCAAATCTCCCTGGGTGTGAAGCGGGACCTGTCTGTCGAGCCGCATTGGGTCACGCATTTGCTCGGGGAGCCGGTGCTTGTCGCGGGCGAGCCGCGCCATGAGATCGGAGTCAAGCATTATTGCTTCGATAAATCCCTCGCACCGGCGGGAAAGTCGGTCATCGAAGTGATCGTTCGATCTGATTACTCCTATTGGCAGCGTATTTACGGACGCCGCCTCTACGATACTGAGCAGACACAGGTCTCAGGTATCATCGTGGATCATCTCGAACACTGGTATCCCGGTATTAAAAAAGATATCGAATTCGTGGATGAAGCCACACCGTTGAGTTACGAGCGATACACAGGCAATTGGCTCGGTTCCACCTGCGGTTGGTTGATGACCAAAGAGACCATGCCCATGCTCATCAAAGGTGTGCCGAAGACCCTGCCGCGCTTGGGTAATTTCTTCATGGCGGGGCAGTGGGTCGAGCCTGGAGGAAGCCTTCCACTCGCAGCGGCTTCGGGGAAGAGTGCTGTTCAATTGATCTGCCATCAAGATGGGAAGCGGTTTGTTGTGTCGGCAGGGTAGCATTGCTGAATGTCCAGCATCACTTCAAAGATAAGAAAAAGTTACAAATAAGACTTCTGAGCCTGATATTGTGGGAAAATTCTTTAGTCAATTTGGTCCACACATTCTTACTTTAGGTTGGCGGCATGACCAAAGCTGAAACACCTTACGATGAGAGAGATGCCATCAATAAGAACAGGGGCTATGCCTTGTCTCTGGTCTTTCTTTTCGTGTGTATTCTTGGCTTTGGGTTACCGTACGTATTTTCAGGGGGAACCGCACAGTACCGTTCGAGCGACTTCCTAGTGATAAATGGCAGCGGAGATTTTCCAACCGCTGCTTTCAGTCCGTCTCCTCTCCCGGTCACGGAGACGCTTCTTCTACCGGTAACGGGACCTACATTTACTCCAACAATCACCGCGACCATTTCCCGGACTCCATCCTCGACCCAACCCTCACCAACGTTGTCTGCTTCTGATACAGCGACATTCACACCGTCTTTCACGGCTACTTTGTCGCCTACGTTCACCCTGACCCCCACCAACACGCTCCGCCCCAGCAACACGCCCAAGCCTCCCACTCCCACCGCTACCCGAACATTGAAACCGACAGGCACATCCACCCCGTCACCGACCAATACCCGGACGCCTATTCCGTCCGATACGCCCACCCGGGTTCCAACAAATACCCCCGTCCCTCCGACCAACACCCCGATTCCTTCGACCAATACGCCAATACCCACCCGGACGAACACCCCGATTCCTTCCAATACGTCAGCGCCCACAAATCCTCCCGCGCCGACCAATCCCGGGGGATGTCAATCCGCTCCGCCATCGCCTACCCTGAATTACGACCTCGGCGAGAACGGAAATGTCACTTTAACATGGAATCGTGTGGATGGTGCCATTGGATATCAGGTTTATCGATCTACAAACGGGAATCCCAATCGCGCCAGACCCTTTGGCGGTCCGATCAATGGGACCTCCAAAACTGACACAATCCCCCCCGATTCGACATATACCTATTTTGTTGTCGCGTTCAATGCCTGTGGAAATGGGATTAGTAATGTAGTGACCGTAACGCGCTAAAAAGGGGTATCTGCTTATTTGGGGACATATTTATCATCAACAACTATTTCGGACACTAGACAAGTTTTGTTCTAAGGGTCGCGATGATCTCCTCAGATTTTCGGAAGATATCCACCGGATGGATATTTCCTGTCAATGTGATCTCGTCTGCCATGCGTCCCGTGCCACGCATGACAAACGTAGGGCGGTTCTCCATCAGGCTGTATTCAACATCCTGCCTCGAGATATTGCCGCCATTAATGAGCACCGTGATGGATTTCATCCCGCTTGCAATGGCAGTGGCGATCTTCGAGATCCAGCCGGATTCGTCACCCCAGTCCTCGCCGGGGATTAGAAAGAAGAGGGTGTGATTCGGGTCCAGGATTGAAGCTGGGTCCTCCTTCATGATGAGACTGTCGAAAACCACGCCGACCAACGGAAACGAGAAATTGTTCCGTTTTCTCTGCCTGCCGATCTCGGTCATAATCCCCGCCTGTGTACCGCCATCCACCACCACAGACCCGGTCTCCTCTGCCAACTGCGCCACAATGCCTACGGCTTTGCGCATGGGAAATTTATCGAGGAAGCCGATCCCGCCCGCGCCACCGATCAGCACAATTACATTTTTAGGATGAGGAAGCCCAAGCCTAGTGAGCGCCTCTTGAATTTCGTTGTTGTCTGCAATATTTGCTGCGCCAACGGTTACACCCCGTTTGAGTGACAATTGCCTAACAAGCATGTTCAACTCCTGACGGTATCGTGCTTTGACCTTATTGGTTTAACGAATGAGACCCGACGGTGTTACTTCCGCCGGGTCTTTCCATGTCTTTCCTTGCTTATTCCACAATATTGATTGGCAGTTCGTTCTTCGTACTCAGCGCCGCCACGCTGACTTGCGCTGCGATCTTCTGTGCTACATCGCGCAAGGCGTTCGCCACAGGCGACTCAGGATAAGAAACGAGGATTGGCTTACCGCTATCGCCGCCAATGCGAACGTTCTGATCAATAGGCACTTTCCCAAGGAACGGAGTCTGTGTGGCTTGCGCCAATTGCTCACCACCGCCCGAACCGAAGAGGTCCATGCGAGTGCCATCGGGCAGGTCGAGGTACGACATGTTTTCAACGATTCCCAGAATGGGGACTTCCAATGTCTTGAACATATTCAATCCACGCCCGGCATCTTCGAGCGAGACCAGTTGCGGAAGGGTTACGATGACCGCGCCGCTTAGGGGCAGAGCCTGTGCCAGGGAAAGCGACGCATCGCCGGTTCCAGGTGGCAAGTCAATGATCAGATAGTCCAACTCGCCCCATTCCACGTCGCTCAGGAACTGACGGATGGCGGAATTGAGCATCGGTCCACGCCAGATGAGAGGTTGCCCTGGTTTCACGAGCAGACCCATCGAGATCATCTTGATGCCGTATGCCTGTGCCGGGATGAGACGCGGTCCTTGCGGCGGCGGGAGTTTTTCCACGCCGAGCATGGTTGGGATGTTCGGTCCGTAGATGTCCGCATCCATGAGACCGACGCGTGCGCCGCTTTGGGCGAGTGCTACCGCGATGTTCACCGACACGGTGGACTTACCCACGCCGCCCTTGCCGGAACCGACGGCAATGGCATTGCGGATGGGCATGTTGACCAGCCCGCGCATGCGACCATCGTTGGGCACATCCGAGTCCATCTTAATCTCGACCGTCTTCACGCCTGGGATCGCCATGACAGCCTGCCGCGCTTCGCTGTCGATCTTGCCGCGCAACGGACAGGCAGGCGTTGTCAACATGACAGTAAATGAGACCTTATCCCCTGTGATCTCCAGTTCACGGATCATGTTGAGGGTAACGAGGTCTTGATGTAGTTCTGGTTCTTGTACTTTGCTGAGTGCAGCTAATACCGTTTCTTTTGTGATTTGAGTCATTATTTTTACCAATCAATTGGGCAGGGGCGAGGTCATCCGCCCCTGCAAGGTGGAGAATTATGATGCCGGTGCCGCTCCAGCCGCCTTGGCTGCCTTCGCCGCTTCCTTCGCCTTGCGTTCCGCCTCGTTGCGCGCGTAATTTTCCGGGCGGATGCTCTTATAGTAGGAGGCTGGCTTGAGCAATTTCTCCATGTTGTACACGTTGCGCGAGTAGGATGCGATCTCGAAATCATGGTCCATGATGATGGCATCGAATGGGCAGTACTCGGCGCAGAAACCGCAGTTCATGCAGATGTCGGCATCGATGTAGAACTCGGTCGGCTCGGGGATGGGGCGTCCCGTGTTCGGGTCGTTCGAGCGCACGATCCAGATGCACTGCGGCGGGCAGACCTTGGCGCAGATACCGCACGAGGTGCAGCGCACTTCTTTTTTACCCTCGGCGCCTTCATCGTAGACAAGGAACGGGACGTAACGCGCTTCCTCGGGCAGGATCAGCCTCTCTTCCGGGTATTGAACCGTGAAGATGCCGCGCGTGTTCTTGCTCGAACGGTGCTTAATCCCTTCTTCGGAGTGATAGCGCTTCTTGCCGCGGATCATCCAGGAAATGTCATCGAGATACGTATCCCAGAATCGCTTCCAGGTGACGCTTAATCCTTTGAGAATACCTTTACCGTACATGTTCATCTCCTCTTAGCGATCCAACTCGCCCATCACGATATCGAGCATGCCAAGCAGTGCAACAAAATCCGCGATCTTGGTGCCGATGCACATCTGCTCGAGGCAGGTGATGTTGACAAACGAAGCCGGGCGGACGTGATAGCGCCACGGATTGGGCTTGCCATTCGACACAACGTAGAACGCCAACTCACCCTTGGGCGACTCGATGCGACCATACGACTCTCCTGCCGGGACCCGGACCTGGTACTGCGGTTTCTGGGAGTTGATCGGTCCCTGAGGGATTGTTTTGACAGCCTGCTGCAAAATGCGAAGCGACTGG
Organism: Chloroflexota bacterium; assembly: GCA_013388855.1. Taxonomy (GTDB): domain Bacteria; phylum Chloroflexota; class Anaerolineae; order Anaerolineales; family Villigracilaceae; genus Defluviilinea. The sequence continues at coordinate 227,565 of JACAEM010000023.1, read as the reverse complement.
CGGATCTCGTCGATGCGGATGAGATAGTTATCGTACATATCGCCATTATGGCGCACCGCCACATCCCAATCGAAGCGGTCGTACACGGAATAGGGATCGGCGCGGCGCAAATCATAGGGAACGCCCGCGGCGCGCAACACAGGACCCGTCACGCCATATTTGACGGCGGTCTCGGCATCCACAACCTTGACGCCCTTCAAGCGCGAGACCAATACTTCGTTCTCGCTCAACAGGCGTTCGAATTCGTCGGTTTTTCCGGGGAGGCGGTCGAAGACCAAATCCTTGATCTTTTGCAGCACATCGTCAGGCACGTCGCGCACCACGCCGCCAAAGCGAAAGTAATTGCACATCATACGCGAACCGGAGACGGCTTCGAAGATGTCGAGGATCAACTCGCGCTCTTCAAAAGCGTACAGCGCGGGCGTGTACATGGCGCCCAGATCGTTGAGCAACATACCTACGAAGACCATGTGGTTCTGGATACGGCTGAGTTCCGCCATGATGACGCGGATGTATTCGGCGCGTTCCGCCACGGGGATCTTCATCAATTTTTCGACGGTGATGGCGTAGCCGAAGTTGTTGCTCATCGAGTTGAAGTAATCGAGGCGGTCGGTGAACGGCATGTTTTGCAGGAAAGTATTGCGTTCGCCGATCTTGTCGTGGTTGCGGTGCAGGTAACCAACCACCGGCTTCAAGCCGACGATGGTCTCACCGTCGAGGGTGAGCGCGGCGCGGAAGACGCCATGCGTGGAGGGGTGCTGTGGCCCCATGTTGACCACGATACGATCGGTGGTCATGCCATCCTCGCTCTTGACGGTGTAGCGCTTCAACGATTGGTAGAGCATCTCGTCATTTTCGGGAATCCACTTCTCGGGGTCGAAATTCTGTGGGAACTTGAGATTATCCTTGAATGGATTCCTGTCTTCTGCCATGAAGAATTTGCCATCGGGCCAGCGGCTCTTGAAGGGTTTGACCTCCTCTTCATAGAACGGTTCCTGCCAGTCCTTGCGGAGCGGGTGACCTTCGTAGCCTTCCCACATCAGGATGCGGCGCAGGTCGGGGTGACCGGTGAACTTGATACCGAGCAGGTCCCAGGCTTCGCGTTCCTGCAGGTCGGCGCTGGGATAGACGTGGACCAGCGACGGCACTTCGACCGGGTCTACGCGCGGGACTTGTACGCGGAAGACTAAGCCGGGCCCGCCGGTGGTCTTGTAGGCATGATAGACCACTTCCATTTTGTTTTCGGGGAGATAATCCACGCCGGTGACAGCGGTGAGCAGGTCAAAACCGAGTTCGTCGCGGATGGCGGTGGCTACTTCGACGAGTTTGTCTTTTTCCACGATGAAGCCGCTGTAACCGGGGCGCGCGTCGGGGGTGACAACACCCGGGAATCGCTGGGTCAGGTCAATGGTTGTGGTGGAAGCGGGGGCAGTCATCATGCACCTTCCTTTGCGGCAGCGGCGGCTTTGATTTCTTCGTAGCGACGCGGGTCCATCAAGTCCGGTCCGAGCACGGGAACGGGAACAAAGTTAACGTCTTCTTTCACTTTCTTGTTATACCAAGGGGCTTTCTTGATGCTCTGTTTATCAATCTTCTCCTGCAGCTTGATCATGCCTGCGATCAACGCCTGCGGGGTTGGAGGGCAGCCGGGGATGTAGACGTCCACAGGCAGGAATTTATCGATGCCTGCGACCACGTTGTACCCCTCCTTGAATGGTCCGCCGCCCGAGGCGCAGGCGCCCATTGCCACCACGTATTTCGGTTCGGGCATTTGATTGTAAAGGCGGATGATGGCAGGCACCATTTTCTTGGTGACCGTGCCGGAAACAAGCATCATATCCGCCTGGCGGGGGGTGGGGCGCATGACCTCCATGCCGAAGCGAGCCATGTCATAGCGCCCGGCTTGCGCGGCGATCATTTCGATGGCGCAGCACGCCAGACCGAACATGAGGGGCCATACCGACGAGCGCCGCCCCCAGTTGTAGAGGCGGTCGAGCGTGGTAATGGCTACAGCATTTTGAATGTCTTCGGGAATGTCGTATTGGGGCAAACTCAGTTTTTCATTTTCCATTGATGTACTCCTCGTACCAGTCTTGATAGATTGCGTAAAGGATGTCGTCGTTCGCAAGAGCGGGATCATCCTCGAATTCCGAAAGTGCTATCGTCCAGTCGTATATTTGTTTCAGGGTTATATCCTCAATCTTCACGTCTGGATGTTGCCTGCGAAGTTCCATCGCAATCGCATAGGATGCTTCCCAGGTGAAGGTCATCTTTTTTCCAATCTGCGTTCCCTAAAGTAAAGGAACAGCGGCAGAGCGAACGAGAGACCAACAAACATGGTTGCCAACAAATAGACCCACGGGTTTTTCATTTCCAGCTTCTTCGCTTCGGTGAACATGAAAAACCAGTATACGAGCACAGAAACCAGCAGATCCATGGCGATGCCGCTCAAGATCGCACTGGTTGAGAACTGCTGAAACAGCGCGTTCAAGTCAAATTCGCTGACTTGAAGAAAGAAATAATAAGGTGCGATAAAACCCAAAACTGCCAGAAAAAGAAAGAGGTTCTTTCTGCTCATTGCTCCAAATCCCGGTTATCGATCTGAGCGCGTTGTAATTTGCCTGAATAATCCACATAGATGGATTTCCATTCGGTGAACACTTCGAGCGCAGCTTGCCCGGCTTCGCGGTGACCGTTTCCGGTACCGCGCACGCCGCCGAACGGGAATTGAATTTCGGCTCCCGTTGTGCCGTGATTGATGTAGACCAAGCCGGTGAAAATGTCGCGCATGGCGGTAAAGGCGCGGTTGACATCTTGCGTGAAAATCGAAGTGGACAATCCGTATTTGGAACGATTATTGACTTCAATCGCCTTTTCGAGCGACTCGACTTCGATGATCGAAAGTACCGGACCGAAAATCTCCTCCGCCTCCAGCGTGGACCCGGGCTTGACTCCGTCAAATAAAGTTGGCGCGTAGAAGAAGCCCTTTCCGCCAATATCCGCCACCGACGCGCCGACCAGCGCCCGCGCACCCTCCTTTTGACCGATCTGCACGTAGTTGTGGATTCGTTCCAGCGCAACCTTGTTGATCACGGGTCCTACATCCACTTTGGGGTCGAGTCCGTCACCAAGTTTCAGCTTTTTCGTCCGTTCGACGAGCGCTTCCTTCACTTTGTTGGCAATCCCCTTTTGCACGATCAACCGGCTGGCGGCCGTACAACGCTGACCGGTTGTGCCGAATGCCGCCCACAGCGTGGCATCCGTGACCAGCTCAATGTTGGCATCGTCCAGAACGATGATGGCATTCTTGCCGCCCATTTCGAGGGATACCTTCTTGTTCAAACGCGCCGCGGCTTCGGCAATGGCGCGTCCCGTGGTGGTGGAGCCGGTGAACGAGATCACACGCACAGCGGGGTGTTCCACCAGCGCCCTGCCAATGTCTGCGCCGGGCGCCATAAGCAGGTTGAAAACACCAGCAGGAATACCTGCCTCTTCAAATACTTTCACGAACGCGGCAGAAATGGCGGGGGTCTCCGGCGAGGGTTTCCAGATGATGGTATTGCCTGCCACCAGCGCAGGGAAGATTTTCCACGAAGGAACGGCAACGGGGAAATTCCACGGCGTGATGAGACCGACAACGCCAGATGGGTCACGGACTGCCATGCCGAATTTATTTGGCATCTCGACAGGCGCGGTGTATCCGAGCAGGCGGCGTCCCTCGCCGCCCATGTAGTATGCCATGTCAATGGCTTCCTGCACATCGCCGCGTGCCTCCGCAAGGACTTTGCCCATGTCACGCGTGAGCAGTTGTGCCAGTTCTTCTTTTTTCTGCTTGAGGATGTCGCCGATCTTGAAAAGCATCTCCCCGCGTATCGGCGCAGGAACAAGCCGCCACGACTTAAAAGCTTCCTCTGCCGCGTTGACTGCTGTATCCACATCGGATATTTCAGCCTGGGCTATATCCGCCACTACCTCTTCAGTGGCAGGATTGATTGTTGGAAATGTGTCACGTCCTTTGACCCACTTGCCGTTAATGTAGTTTTGAAATTCCATCATTTTCCTCTAAAGGGGATTTCCAGCAAATATGGTGCCATCTGTCACAATTGCGATTATACTCCCCAGCTTCGCAAAGTCAATTGAATTATGTAAAAATATATTTATAGAAATAAGAAAGTGAGTATAATCATCGCGTAGATATGACAACTGCCCGCCAAAAAATTCTTAATTACCTCGCCAAAACCCGTATTGCCTCTGCACGAGAGATCTCGCGTGCCCTCCAAATGTCCGCACCAACGGTGAGGCATCATTTGCGGGTGTTGGTGTCCGATGGGCGGTTGGAGATGACCTCAACCCGCGGCAGGAACGGAAGAGGTAGACCGGAGCAAATATTTTCGCTTCCGCAGGCATCGATGGGGGATAACTTGTCCGCTTTGGCGGATGCCCTTTTGATGGAGGCTGGTTCCGGCTTTGCCCCGGAGGTGTTGGCAAAGCGTTTGGCAGGGAAGTCAGAGTTTACGGGTCAACCGATTGTAAAGCGGTTGAATCTCGCTATCGCGAGATTGAATCAAATGAAATATCACGCGCGTTGGGAGGCGGGCGCGGAGGGTCCGCGTATCCTCTTTGGGCATTGTCCGTACGCGGCGATCATCGCGAGGCATCCCGAATTGTGCAAAATGGATGAAGCCCTGCTCGCGGAGTTGATGGGGCGACCTGCAACACAAACCTCCAGGATAGGTGAGGACGGAAATTTGTCCTGTGTGTTCGCAGTGGGTTAACTATCGAATCCCAGTCCCACCCAGTTCATTATTTTTAACCAGAGATTTTCGCGTCCCTGATTTTCGTCCGCCTGTTTGATGGACCATTGCGATAACTTGATGCCGATGGAGCGCAACGGCTCAGGAGGAAAGGGAAGCGGTTTGGTCTTTACAAATTGAAGGACGGTACGTTCGTTCCGGCGACCGTCGAGCAGGTCGAGCATCACCAACGCGCCAAAACGCGAGGCTCCGACGCCGAGCCCGGTGTAGCCCATCGAATAGGCGGTCTTGCCGTGATGCGCCGTCCCCCAAAACGGACTGAAACGGGAGCAGGTGTCGATGGCGCCGCCCCAGGCATGGGTAAAGCGGATTCCTTCGAGCTGGGGAAATGCTTGGAAGAAATGCTCTGCCAATCGTGCGAAGGAAGCGGGGCGTTGTTCCAGGTGCGGGCCGAAGCCATTATCCCAGTGATAGACCGCGTCGTATCCGCCCCAGAGAATCCGGCCGTCCGCCGTAGTGCGGAAGTAATGGAATTGCCGGTTGCCGTCGCTCAGTCCCTCGCGCCCATGCCAGCCGATGGAGTCACGTTGAGAGGATGTGAGCGGCTCGGTCATGAGGGCGTAATCGTAGACCGGAACAATGTAATATGAAATGCGCTTCAACAGGGGCGGAAATGCATTGGTCGCCAGCGCCACACGGTGGGCGCGCACGTTTCCATGCAGAGTGTGGGCGATGACGAAATTGTTTTCCTCTTCGAGTTTTGTCACCGGGGTCTTTTCATATATTTGAACGCCCAGGTCGAGACAGGCTTTTCGCAGCCCCCATGCAAGCTGTGCAGGATTCACGAGTGAAGAGTCTGGCCGCTTGATGCCGCCAAGAAAAATGGGCGATTTTATGATCTCATATAGTTGGTCGCGGTCGAATAATTGAAACTGGATATTGTACGGTTTGGCAAGCTCAATCAACTCCTTGAACTCATCCAGCAAATATGGCTCTGTCGCGATGTCGATCTCGCCCACGCGGCAGTAATCGCAGTTGATCTCCAAACGCTTGATCGTATCCTCAATGGCGTTGAGATTATCTTCTCCCATTTTTTGCAATATGGCGATCTCAGCAGGCCACCGCGATAGCCCATTTAAGAAGCCATGTGTGATGGACGCATCCACAAAGCCGCCGTTGCGCCCGCTGGCGCCAGTGCCCACCTCGCCGGCTTCGAGAAGCACCACATCGCGCGCAGGGTTTTGCTCCTTGGCGAGAAGCGCGGTCCACAAGCCGGTGAAGCCTGCGCCGATCACAAGCAGGTCGGTCGAAATATTCTCAGTGAGAAGAGGGCGGGGGGTAGGTCTGGCTGGATCATCCAGCCAGAATGGGACGTGAATTGCATCCGAAAGGGATTTTAGTGATTCGGGGCGCGGGGTGTTTGAATAGATCATGCTTTCATGGAATGTTTTATACCTCTTGGGTAGTCTGGTTAATGTATTGTACCTGAGAGTGTTCCGATTTGTCAGGCTTGATGAACCATGACATCGGTAAATCGTGACAGTCTATTTGGGGCAATTGTTCACAGGATGAAATTCATCTATACTTGGTCCATCAGGAGCGCGATATGAAAACCAAAATACTCATACCTGTTTTATTGTTCATCCTGCTGATTTCCTCATGCGCCGCCCCCTCGTTATCCACACCACCGGAAGAGATTGCGGAGCCCGCCCTTGCTCAGCCGACTCCCACCCCTGGGATAGAAGCCACGCCTCCCTCCACGCCTGAACCTGCCGCCATTAAACCGGTTGTCCCCTCGCCTTATGTTCCGTTTTATGTTGTTACCCAGGTGGATAACCTTGTCTTGCGGGCGAACCCGGGTCCACTTTTTGAAGCCAAGACAACCCTGCCCAACGCTTCACGCCTGCTCGTGTTAGGACGTGCTCCCGGCGGCGAATGGCTTCTTGTGCAAACTCCCCTGGAGCGGACGGGCTGGGTTTTCGGTCAATTTGTAACCAGCGAAGGGAATTTGAGTCTGGTGCCATTCATCCAGCCTGCCGATTTGCAGCTCGTACGCGGCAGAGTGATTAATCAGGAAGGCGATCCTGTCACCGGGATCCAGTTTGCGGTGGTGCAGGAACAGGCTGGAAGTCCGCCGCGCGTCGACGCAGTTACGGACGAGACCGGCACATTCTACGCATTCATGCCTCTCACGACGGCCGGGACTTGGGCGGTCAGTTTTACAGCGATCACCTGTACGAGTAGCGTTATGGACAAGGATTGCAACTGTCTGAATGGGGTGTGTGGCGGCCCGGCGCCAGGGAGTCTCACAATCACCCTGCCATTGGAAAAGGATGAGCCGTTGTTATTTTCCTGGCAGTGAGTCAGGACTCGGGATTGAATTCCTTCTGTACCACTTCGATGTTTGCCGCCTGAAGAAAGTGTATGGCATTCTCGTCCGTTCGGTAGGAAACGCTATAGACAATGCGTGAAATACCGGCGTTGATGAGCGCCTTGGTGCAGTTGATACAGGGCAGATGTGTGACGTAACAAATCGCGCCCTTGGTTGAGACTCCGTGCAGCGCCGCCTGGATGATGGCATTCGTCTCGGCGTGAATGGTGCGAACACAGTGTCCATCTACCATGAGGTGACCGACCTCATCACAGTGGGCTTGCCCGGCGGGGGAACCATTAAAGCCGGTGGTGAGGATGCGTTTATCGAGCACGAGTACGCAGCCTACGAAGGCCCGGTCGCATGTGCTGCGTTCAGATACGGCATAGGCGATTTTCATGAAATACGAGTCCCAATCTGGACGCATGGAAATCCTCCGGGTGAGGTGAGTTGGCGGGAATTATACATGACGGGCGTTGGTGATCGATAACGGGACCAGCCGTCCCTGAGGAGGATGCGATGGTCGAATCCAAAATGAAAACACGGCTCGTTCGATACAATCAGCATACGAGTCGTGTTTTCATCTGTTCGTTGAAAAATTACGGACTGGGCGTCTGGCTGGGTTGGGAGGGGGGGCTGACAGGTACCATGGTCAAACCCAGAACACGCGCCAGTTCGATGGTGTATTTGTCATGTTCCTGCCGCGCCAGCGCGATGCCTTGGTCGATGACATCCTTGCTGACGGTGCCGTTTGCATACCCGATCAGATTGATCAATGTCCCGATCACGATATTCATATGCGAGATCTGATAGGTTTTCAAGGTTACCAGACATGCCGGGGTGGGCTGATCTTCCGCTTCACGGCGGATGCGCTGCAGTTCGGCGATCGAATCGGACAACTGGTCGGAAGGTACGCTGGCGGCGAGGGACGACCCGTCGTCGAATTCACGCATGTATTTGTGGATCTTTTGGACCTCTGCCTCTATGTTTTCAGGCGCACACGGATCAGGCGTGCTCGTCAAGGAGGGAATGGGTGTAGGTTCCACTGTTGGAGCGGGGGTTGCATTATTTCCACAGGCGGCGATCAGGAGAGTCAGGATAATGATCGGTAGTATTACAAATCGAATTTGTTTCTTCATTTTTCCATCCTTACAACAATTGAGGAACAGCCGCATGGCTGTTCCTCAATTATAGCATTCCATGGTGCACAGGATACTATCGGTTATTTATTGCCGAGTCTCCCGTGTTTCTTCTTTGCCATCTTGTTCTTGTGGAAATGGCTCTTCTTGGGCTTGTTGGTCTTCTTGTCGATGACCTGTCCTTGGGTGGGTGCGCCGCTGCCGACGGTTGTATTCCTTCCGTCGTTATTCGTTACAACGGTGTCACCAGTCGAGGGTGTGGAGACGTTGATGACGATCACACAATTGCCCGGATTCTGGAAGACGTTCCCGGTGCCATTATTGGCAAAGGTCTGGGTTCCATCGAGGGTAAGCGTGCCTCCATCGACGCTGAGACCATACTCGCCGTTCTCCGAGAAGGTGCCGCCGTTCACTTGGACGACCGAGCAGGCATCCACTGTAATGTCCACGCCGTTTTGTCCGTTCGATGTAGCGGTGACGTTTGTGAGTGTGACGTTGCCAGTGGCGGTGATGGTAAGCCCGTTCCCGGAGCCGTTGTTGTAGAAGTTGCTGTCGGTCACCGTGACGTTGGCACCCTGCAGAATTGCGCCGGAGCCATTCTCGTAGCCTTGCACGCCGTATCCGGTGTTGTCTGAAACCAGTGTGATGTTACCCAGTGTGACGACCTGTAAGCCATATCCTACCGGGGAGCCTCCCACGATGTAGAAATTCCCAATGAAATCGCTGGCAGTAACGGTCACATCACCGACCGCCTGGACATTCGCGCCGAAGAGTTGGTTGTTATTGGCTTCGATCAATGCAATGGTGACGGCACCGCTGCTGATGATCTCCAGTCCACGCCCTTCGGGAGTGTTGCCCTCCCCGGTGCCGTTGTTGTTGAAGGAGCTATTGGTCACCGTAATGTTTCCACCTTCGAGATGGGCGCCAAAGAGGTTGTTGTTGGATGCGTTGACACCGTCCAACGAGATCAAGCCCGGTGTGACTACGCTCAAGCCATAGCCGTGATAGACCAGACTTCCTTCTGGGCACCAGTCGAGCAGACAGGTGAACCCGGCGTTGTCAGTGAAGGTGCTGTTGACGATGTAAACATCGCCAACGGCTGTAATGGTTGCGCCAATCAAGCGGTTTTCCCTGGCTTCCACGTTGTTTAGTCCAACGAAATCTCCGCGGCTGTTGATGATCAACCCGGTGTCATCGATGAACTGGGTCGAGTCGGAAATGTTGTTATTGAACCGGCTGTTGGCAACATCAACATCCATGCCGTTGAGGCTGCCGCCCCACAGATTATTGAAGTTGGCTTCCACATAGTTCAGGGTGATATCGCCTTCGGTCGTATAGACGGTGAGACCGTAGCCGAAGAAGTTCACGCCGCCGCAGGGATCAAGGGACACGGACATATTTCCATTGAAGTAATTGAACTGTCCTTCGTCCGCGCCGATGTCCACATTGCCGACCGCCTGGATGTCTGCGCCGAACAACTGGTTGTAACTTGCCTCCACGGTTCTGAGCGCCACCGCGCCGGTGCTGACGATCTGCAAGCCAAAGCCGACCGGATTGGTCAGAATACCGGAGCCGTTATGGCTGAAGAAGCTTTCGGCAACCGCCACGTCTGCACCCTGCAGGGATGTTCCGTAGAGATAGTTGTTATTGGCTGTCACGCCTTGCAGGGCGATATTTGCCTGGGTGACGATCTGAAGTCCGTATCCGCCGAGAACTTCCAGGACGTTTCCGGTGTTGGTGTCATAAATGTAGGCAATGGTGCCGGAGAAGGAACTAACGCCGCCAACCGCCACATCACCGGCCGATTGGATGTTTGCGCCGAAGACCTGATTGTTATCGGCAATCACGTTGAAGAGGGAAACATTTCCATTGCCGAAGATGGGATCGGAAATACTGACCACCTCAAGACCTTTGCCGATCAGGTCCAACCCTGAACCGGAGCCGTTGCTGCTGAAGGAGCTGTCGCGGATGGCGATGTCGCTTCCTTCCACGTGGGCGCCGAGCAGCGCGTTGCCTTCGGCTGTCACATCCCTGACCGCCACATCGGCAATTGTTACGACCTGTAAACCATAACCTGAGAAGACCTTCTCATTGTTCACATACTGGAAGGAGTAATTTCCATTGAAGAAACTGTCGCGGACAATGACTGAACTACCAGCCGCGATATTCGCACCGAAAAGTTCATTGTTGTTTGCTTCGATGCTTATCAGGGTGACAGTGCCGGTGGCATTGACCTGCAACCCATAGCCGGTGGGATCTTCCTCGAAGAACGAGCCATTATTGCTGAAGAAACTGTCTGTAACCGTTACATTAGCGCCATCGAGGTTCGCGCCAAAGAGCAGGTTCTCGTTGGCAGTCACGCCCTGAACGACGATATCGCCAGCGGTGACCACCTGCAACCCGTAGCCGTAATATTCCCAACTACCGGTGGGCGGGAAGGCATAGGAGATATTGCCGTTGAAGAAACTATTGGTAACAGTCACAATCCCGGTCGAGATAATGTCGGTACCGTACAACTGATTATTATTCGCCTCCACCTGTTCCAGAGTGACCGAACCGCCATTGATGCTGAGTCCGGCTCCATCGGCATTCCAGTTGATGGCAAGGTCGGTTCCGTTTGCGTCCACGATGGTTCCTGAGCCGTTGTTGTTGAACTTCGAATTCTTGACGCTCACATTACCGCCGGCGTTCAACAACGCACCATCTGTCGAGTTCGTCACTTCGACGTTCGAGAGGTTGATATCGCCCTGCGAATAGACCGTCAGGCCGGTCCCATCCGCGCCGGTGATGAAGATATTGTTGAAGGTCAGGGAACCAACCCACGGGTTGGAACTGGAGCCGATGATGATTGGGACGTTGAAGTTGCTGGTGCTGTCCAGGCTGTTGTCGGACGTATCCCAACCACCCTGAATGGTCAGGTCTTGCTGGCTCAAGTTGGTGAAATTATAGGAATTGAAATCGATGACTTCCTCACCGCCGAGGTAGTTGCCCTGCTCTACATAAATCGTACCAGCCTGCTGGTAAAGTGGGTCGCCTTCGTTGGCTTCGAGGAATTCAAGGAGTTCGGTGAAACTGCTGTAGGATGCGGTACAACCGTTCTCACCGGGAGTGGGGACGGTCACCGTTGCCGGACACCAGATCGGATCGCTGAGGACGACCGCCTCCGCGCTCTCCTGCGCGACGAGAGTCTGCGCTTCGCCCTCCTCGTCGACGACGGTCACCGTTGTATTGTCGGGCAGCTGCTCCAACAGCGGAGGGGTGACCTCTGCCGGTTGCTCTTCCACAGCAGGGGGCGTTTCCACCTGATCGACGCTGACTTCCGCCGCATCAGTCACCTGCTCGTCTTCAGGAACGGGAGTCTCATTAAGATCGGTCGCGTCGGTCGGCTGATCTTCGGCGGGGGGAGGCGTTTCCACCACCGATGGATCGTCGCCCTGATCTGTATCGGTGGTCGTCGTGCCGGTTTCCGTAGACCCGGTCGTGGTCCCGTCGTCTGCGTACACTGTTGTCGTTCCCACTGCGCTGGCGAGCAACATGGCGACAATGGTCAATGAAAGGAAGAATGCTCGTGTTTTATTCGACATGGTCTCTCTCCTAATACAACGAAAACAATTAATTAAAAGAACAGAGGTGCCTTGCGTGTATGAAAGGCACCTCCATTTTATAGTTTTGAACTTACCTAGTCAACCACGAAAAGGTTACAAGTATTACATTTTTGAAAGTTATCCGTACACTTTAGCGTATAGCCGATAGTTATTTAGTAAGCTCTATCGTCGGATACTGCGTCGGCGTGAACACGAGAGCAGGGTCATAGTTGATCACAGTGGTCGCATTGCCGCTGAAATGAATATCGTTGGCAAGAATCTGTGTCGTGAATCCTGCGGTGTCGCTGTTGCCGTTGATGTTGACCGAGGAGGTGACCGCAATAATCGATCCGGTATACTGACTGCCGGAGTTACCGTTAAGGGTGACGGTTTGATTGTTCCCCGCGGGGATGTAGACCAACAGCCCTTTGTACGGACCGCTGGTGGGCGATGTGAAGTCGTATTCGCCGGTGCCGTTCCACCCGATGCCGCCCGATTCCAGATAGAAGGTGATGTTGCTGCAATGAATATCGCTGTTGCCGTTGAAGGAGACATCCGATGAACCACCCACCCGGTGAATGATCACATTGCTACAATTGAGGGATGAATTACTGTTGACCGTAAACGCGCCGCCAACCCGGAAGTTGACGTTATTGGCTGTCACTGTCCCTTTCAGGGAAACATCGCCGCTGATACAGTAATTGCCCGGAGCAAAGGTGCGCGTCCCGGCGGGAGGAATGGTGATGTCGTTATAGTTGCCGGGTTGATATTCATTTCCGATCAGTTGACCGGTGCCCGAGCAGGTAAAGGACGGAGCGGGAATATCGAAATTCGGGATGGGAACTTGCGGGACGGTCTCGAATTGCGTCTCGTCGACATCCGCGCTGCCGCCTTCGCAGATCTGTCCGGGGGAGGCGTAACCGGTCTCTACTTCATAGTTCACATTTCCATAGAGCTTCATGGCGCCGTTCGGGCAACCTGTCGTGTCGGCATTCGAAAAGATGCCGCTTCCGACGACTTGCAGCGTGCCGTTTCCTTGACCCGTGAAAGGCGTTCCATCCTGCTGGAACGCCGCCAAAGCCGCGCCGAATATCAGGGGATCGGGGGTGATGTCGGAAGCATATGCAACAGCCTCCACAGTGTTTTCCACTTGCGGTCTGCCGATGATACGCGCAAAGGAGGTATTGATCGTGGATTTGATGCGCACTCGAACATAGTCCGACGGGTCGGCGCCACTCGGCAAACCCTGACAGGTCACGCCCGTATCACTGCAGAGGTTGACTTCCACGATGCTGGTGGAACCGTTGGGATTGGCGCCGTTGTTGTACCCGTTGCTCTGAGCGCGAAGAAGGGCGGCGCTTCTCATCGCTGCGAAATCGCCGCCGTGAATCTTTGCCAGTGCCGCGGCAAACGCTGCGGTATCCGCCGCGTTCTGCGCATGCCGCCTGTCGGACAGAGCTCTGCCGCCGTCAATGGCAAGAGCGGCAAACCCCACTAACGCCACGATGGCAAAGGCGAGAAGAATGATCGCCTGCCCTCTTTGGGATCTGATTTTGTTCATGCTTAAACTCCTTTTTCCGCTTTCGCAATTTAACAGCGAATCCTCGTTTGCGTTGGCTGTTGCTGATTTATCGACATATTCTATAACTGTATTGTACAATTTTGTTACAGTAAACCACATACATTTCTGAAAGTACCCCCATCCCCTTTTGGTACTATCAACATCTGTGATTATTATATTTCAGTTTTATCATTTTCTTGGGAGGGTCCCCAACAAAAATCGGCGCATCTTCATGCGCCGATTTGAGAGTAAAAGCCTGATTATTTACTTGACCAGCTCTATAGCCGGGTTGGAACTTGACCCTGATTCCGAACCTGAACCGGAGCCGGGATCTTCTGGTAAAGGCACCTGGTAGTTTTCATCTGCCTGGAAGTAGATATCCACGTCGCCGCCGCCATTGACAATGTAGGTATAGCCAATGATCTGGCTGTGCAATTCGAAATCGACGCCGCCATTGAAAGTCACAGGCCGGCGGGGAGCGAGGAAAGTGCCCGTCAGGTGGATGTTCGATCCTCCGTTGAAGATGACACCGCTCGTTGTGCTGTTCCACGGCATATGGACCAGCAGACCGGCGAATTCACCCTCGGTGGGGGAGTGCAGGTTGAGGATGGAACTCCCGTTCCAGGTGATGTTCCCGGTATTCAGGTAGAAATAGGCATCGTCCGATGAAAGCTCCGCACTGCCGTTGACTGTGAAGGTGCCATTTCCTGTGAAGAAGATGCGCATGCGGTCGGCGCGGAAGATGGCGCCGCCATTGAGAAGGAAGCTGGCGTTTACCCCATAGATTTCGAGATCGTTAAAGTCGATGACCGAGCCACCGTTCAATACAATGTTCTGGTTTTGCATGACGAAGACGACCCTTCCGCTCGGGCCGTTCATGATTGAATTGCCGTTCAGGTTGAAACTGCCGCTAAAACAATACGTGCCCGGGGTGAAATTGGCGGTGCTGTTCCCGTTGATCGTGACATTGCTGAAATTTCCGGGCGAAAAGGTCGCGGTATCTCCACTGGCTACATTGGCGCTTGAGCCGGTCATCTTGGTATTGCTGTTGCTGCCAGAGACATTCCCTGTGCCGCTGCAGGTGGGAGGCGCCTGTGTTGTGGGAACATCCTCAAATGTGGTGGCATCGATTGTGTACGACACGCCGCCGTTGATCCCGCAGGTGATGGGATCGAAAGACGCTCCGCCGTTGTACCCGTAGCATCCAACGACTTCCCCGTTGGCGTCCATCTGAAGATCCGAACCGCCGTTCATGAAAATGGCTGAACTCCCGCTGCAGTTGACGAAAATTCCGCTATTATGGGTGTAGAGATCGGCGCTTCCGTTCATGAGGAAGCACTGGTTGGAGTTGCCGCTTTTAGTTGCCACCATGGCTGCCCCGTTGAAAAGCGACCCGCCTCCTCCCCCCTCCTCACCTTCCTCCCCTTCCTCATCCTCTTCCTCTTCGTTGGGCGTTCCCGCTTTTGCCCGGGTGATGGCTTCCACGGTGTTTTGGACTTCGTTTCTGCCGATCACAGTTGCAAAGGTCATGGGCACCGTTGACGTGATCCTCACCCGAATGTATTCGGACAAATCGGCATCTTCCGGCAATCCCTGACAAGTGACGCCGGTCTCATTGCACAGGTTGACTGTAATAATGCTGTCTTCATAACCGTTACTTTCGGCAAGCTGCTGGGCGGCATATGTGTAGTCCTGTCCCTTGATCTTGGCGAGCGCCGCCGCAAACGCTGCGGCATCTGCGGCATTCTGGGCATGACGCCTGTCTTCGAGGACGCGTCCGCCATCGATGGCCAACGCGCTGAAGGCAGCAAGCCCGATCATCGCGAAAGCGATGAGGATCAATGCTTGACCTTTTTCGGATGTTTTGTGTTTCATAAATATGACTCCTGATGAAAAAAATCGTACACATGACGAATCGGATTAAATCTTGATACTTTTAGAACATTGCAGAAACATTGTGTGAGGTTACATTTCTGTAAGTTTTCAGTCTTGGTGTATTTGATGATAATTGTCAAGTTTAGATGTTATTTGTTGCAATAACAAAACGGGGAACGTGCTGCACGCACGTTTCCCGTTTCAGAGAAAATTGCTGAAATTTATTGTAGCAAGTCCCTCCGCTGGGTGCAGCAGTAATAATATCAGCGCAGGCTGTGCCTGATTCCGCTTTTTTCAATTGCGCCTCTCCACCCTTAAAGTATATACAATTCCCATCTGTTGAAGCGGTGGCTAAATCTCCTCCCCAGACTTGGAGATGGGAACTACCTTGTACGAACAAAGCCTTATTGTTAAGCCCTCCACCGCAAGGTTCCGTCTTGGTGGCAAACACAGCTGCGCCTGAGTACAATGGAGCGCCACCCTTGGTATAGTAATCGCATGAACGCACTTTGGCCACAACGACATTTTCCACCAAATTGCGCCCGATCACTCTGGCAAATGTAGTGGGTACATCTGATATGATGGTAACAGTGATATCCTTGCCGGTTGATGGACACGCGCCAGATTGAGTATTAGTAAATGTAATGATGACGTCATTCGCGTCACCACCATCATATCCATTTGTCGCCGCACGAGTCTGGGCGGCTGTAGTCAGATCTTCCCCTTCTGCATTTGCCAGGGCGGCTGCGAACGCGGCGGTGTCCGCGGCGTTTTGGGCATGACGCCTATCTTCAAGCACACGCCCGCCATCAATCGCTAAGGCACCAAAGGCGACGAGTCCAATCATGGCTAACGTAGTTAGGATTAATGCTTGACCTTGTTGCGAGAATTTATTATTCATGGTCATAACTCCTTGTGCAGAAACATTCGCAGGCATGACGTTACAAATAAGCTCTTGATACTCTGGTTACCAAACATTCCTATTAAGTTTTTTTGAAATTTCATGATTGAAAGGTTTCAGTTTCTATGCTAGGGTGTGGGTATTTGAGGATAAGCAAAATATATATCTTCCCTTTTTATAAGAATATTGCAAAAAAATTGCACAGGGTTACATTTGTGAAATCATTCATTAATGAACAAATAAACAATCCAACGTTCAAAGACGTTGGATTGTTTCTGGTTTTGTAAATCGGATTTGGCTTATAGAGAAAGCTCTATCTTGGGAGGAATTTGCGCGTCGTAATTGGTGTTGTCGTCATAGCGGATTGTCCCATCGCCTGTGCCGCCATATTCCACGGTGTATCCGATGACCTGGCTGTTGAAACCGTCCACCGCGCCGGTGCCGAGCAATTCGATGTGCGAGGCGGGAGCGAGAATGGAGCCGGTCAGGCGCATATCGGAATTCCCGTTGATCTGCAATTCACTGGCATTGCTCATTGGGAAGAAGATCAACAACCCTTTGTACGGACCGCTGGTGGGGGCGCTGAGGTTTGCCGCGGAACCGCCATTCCATACCAGCCTGTCGGTTTTCATGACGATTAAAACTTCACTGCCGGTCAGGGATTGGCCGCCGTTCAGCCGGAACTCCCCATCTACGCAATAGATGCCGGGATCGAGGCGGGTGACTCCGTTTGGGGGGAAGGTCCCAGTATAGTTGCCGGGAGCAAGTGTGGATCCGGTCTGAACCGCATCGGCATCGCAGGTCGGGTCGGGCATGAGGAAGGGAGGATATTCCAACTGCGTCGCGCCGACTGTTGGTTCGGGGAAGATATGTCCATCGCTGTATGATGTGCCTCCCACAACTGTAATGGACGGGGCGGTGAGCGTGCCGGAACCGTTCTGCCGGAAGGCGGTTGCGCAGTCTGAATTGGTAAAAATGCCGCCTCCGATGACATTCACTTCTGCATTGCCGTGACTCCAGGTGGCGTCACATTCATGCGGCGAGAGGCTGACCACCGCGTTGCCGAAGACCATGGGGGTTGTCACACCGGGAACAGCTTTCACTACTGCCTGGACCCGATTGGTCAACTGGGCGATCCCCAGAACGCGGGCGAAAACGGTGTCAATGCGTGACGTAATCTTGACCTGTACGTATTCGGTTTGCCCAGCATACGGACCATCGATGGGTGGGCTGTATACTTCCACTTCGTTGTAAATACCGTCGTCATTATAGCCATTGCTGGTCGAGCGGTTGATGCCGACGGTCGAATAATCCTGCCCTTTGATTTTTGCCAGCGCCGCGGCGAAGGCCGCCGTATCTGCGGCGTTTTGTGCGTGGCGCCGGTCTGACAAGGCCCGCCCGCCATCGACGGCAAGCGCCGCGAAGCCGACCAATGCAATGATCGCAAAAGCGATTATGACGATGGCTTGTCCTTTTTCATGGGTGTGATTTTTCATAGCGTTACTCCTGTCTATTTTGATTATATGTATCGTTCTTTGTCTTCGCATATATGAAACCGTATAGCTGAAATACAATCTTGAAAGGTGTAACCTTTTCGTTCAAGGCTGGTGGGTGGAATTTTGTTGCAACTTGTAAGGTAATCGAAACTGGTGCAGGATTGTTATATTGAAAAGGCTGTGTTATTCTCTTAATCAGTGACTCGCAGTCTTTTTTCCTACCGCCGACGCCCGCGTGGGATGACGGGCTTTTTGTTCATCTGGTTCGGACAGATGCTCTCGACGACTGCCACGAGCATCACCACCTTTGCACTGTATCTGTGGGTCATCGACAAGACATCCGGCGGGTGGTCTGTGGGGGTGATGGAATTTTTCTTCTTTTCCGCAACGTTGCTGGTGGCGCCCATTGCAGGCATCATGGTGGATCGATACAGCCGCAGGGCAACCATGCTGGTGTACGATGTCGCCTCACTTGCCATCACGTTGGTAATTCTCGCCTTGTATTTTTTTGAGGCATTGGAAGCCTGGCATTTGTATATTGCGACGATCGTCCAGGGGATCGGTTATGCCTTCCAGTGGCCCGCCTACCGCGCCGCGATCAGCACGATGATCCCCAAGGCCCGGTACGTGCGTGCGAACGGGATGATGTACCTGCTCGATGATGTCCCCGACGTATTCTCGCCGATTCTGGCGGGCGTGGTCCTGGGGCCACTTGTCGGGCTTACAGGAATCCTGATCATTAACGTCTTTGCATTCGTTATATCCATCACGGCGTTATTGATTACGGATATTCCTCCAACCCCGCACACCGTGGAGGGGGAGAACTCACACGGCGCATTTTGGAAGGAATTGGCTTTCGGATTTCAATATATTCTAAAACGCCCGAGTCTGCTTGGATTACAACTCATCCACCTCGCTGGAAATTTCTTTTCTGGAATTGCCTTGTCTGCCGCGGTGTTTTATCCCATGATCCTGTTACGCACGGGAAATAATACAGAAGTCCTTGGGTTTATCAGTTCTGTCGGTTCTCTTGCGGCGGTGATTGGCGGCATTGTTCTGACTCTCTGGGGGGGCATCAAGCGTCCACTTCACGGTGTGTTATGGGGATGGATCATTTCCAGTTTTCTTGGATTGGCGTTGCTGGGCTTGGGACAGGGATTGCTGATCTGGCTGGTTGCCGTTGCAATCGAAGCGGCATGTGATCCACTGACCAAGGTCTCGGACGACACCATCCTGCAAAGGAAGGTGTCACCGGATCTGCAGGGGCGGGTGTTTGGCGCGCAGTCTGTGATTGCCCAGTTCTTGATCCCGTTTGCGCCGTTGGTTGGGGGGTATTTGGGGGACAGGATCTTCGAACCCGCCATGCAGACGCAGAGCGCACTTTCAAATTTCTTTGGACCACTGGTAGGCACGGGACCCGGTTCCGGCATGGGATTGCTGATCTTCCTTTGTGGAATCGGGGCTACCTTGGTCGGATTGTCCGGCTATGTTCTTCGCCCTGTCCGCCAATTGGACGATCTCCTCCCGGATCACGATGCTGTTCCTGCCAAATCGGCATCTGTTCAAAAACAACATGACGCCGATAAAACAGTAAAGGATGGAAAAAAGAAGGTGCTTACTCCCGGTGTGTAAGACATTTAGGTGTAACCTATTGGCTATTGAAACAAGACAGTGCCTGAAATAAAATGAGATTGAAGATGTCACTTGACCTGAAAGGACGCATTCGATGTCTAGAATGAAAACTCTTCTAACTTTGACACTGGGACTGGCGCTTCTTCTCGGCAAAGTAGGCGTAGTTAATGCTGCCCCGCTATTGCAGGAAGATGTTCCAGTTACCGGGACTATCCAGAGTGTGGTTGTGGAAACGGATTCCGACTCCGGCGTCCAGACCGTTCTTGTTACCGTGCTGGTAAACGGTGTGGAGCATACGGCTCGCCTCGATTTGGAGACGGCTGTCAGCCTTGGATTGATCACAATCGGCGAGGGGGGCGAACCAGCCGTGGATGAGTCAAGGATCGGCACAGAGGTGCAAATCGATCCCACGCTGTTTGGCTCGGATGCGCCTCCCATGGACGAAAAACAGCATCCTGTTGGCTCGAAACTGGCTGAGTTCTTCTCAAGTCTGGCGAATGTCGACTATGAAATGATCATGAGTTCTCATGCCGATGGATTTGGGTTCGGCGTCATAACGCAAGCGTTATGGATGACAAAGAGCCTCGGCGGGGATGCGACGCTTTTTGCCGCCATCCTGGATGCCAAGGAAAGTGGCGACTACAGCATGGTCGCCCTGCCGGAGGGTGCCATCCCGCAAAATTGGGGACAGTTCAAAAAAGCTGTGCTTAGCGGTGAAGACGATGATAGCCTGGGCGATGTGATGTCTGGTAATGACGAGGGGGATAATCCGGGTAACGGAAATGGCAAGCCGGATGATCCCGGAAATGGGAACGGGAAACCGGAAGACCCGGGTAATGGAAACGGCAAGCCCGATGATCCCGGCAACGGCAATAAACCGGATAATCCTGGGAATTCGAACCCGCCCGGACAAAATAAGGACAAAAACAAGGACAAACAAAACAATCGAAACGACAGGAAATAGCTTGTACCAGTAAACAAAAAGAGGAGTTGATCTTCTCAACTCCACTTTTTGTTCGGTCTTGTTTGTTCTATTCCACAGTCACACTCTTCGCCAGGTTCCTGGGCTGGTCCACATCCAGCCCGCGGGCGGCGGCGATGTGATATGCCAGCAATTGCAGGGGGAGAACAGTGACCACGGGCGAAAGCATCCACGGTGTTTCAGGAACCCACAGGACATGGTCTGTCATTCCCTGCACCAATTCATCGCCGTCGGTCGCGACCGCGATGACCGTCCCGCCGCGCGCCTTTGCCTGCTGGATCTGTGAAATCATCTTCTCATGCCAGGGGTCCTTCGGCGCGAGACAGAGGACCGGCATGTGTTCATCGATCAGGGCAATGGGGCCGTGTTTCATTTCTCCGGCCGGATATCCTTCGGCATGGATGTAGGAAATCTCCTTTAACTTCAACGCGCCTTCATAAGCAATGGGCATGTTGATCCCGCGTCCAAGATACAGACAATCGCGTACATCTTTCAACGCGTGGGCGACGGCTTCGACTTCAGGTTCGCGGTCGAGTGTTCTGCCGACGAGGTCGGGGATGAGACGCAGGTCGGCAACCAATTCTCTGCGAGTCTTTTCGTCGATGGTGCCGCGCAGGTCCGCGAGCAAAATGGCGAGCATGTATTGATCCACGAGGGGGGCAGTGAACGCCTTGGTCGAAGCGACACCGATCTCCGGTCCGGTCTGCATCGAGATGAAGCCGTCTGCAACGCGGATAGCTTGCGAGCCAATGGCGTTGACAATGCTCCAAAGCACTGCGCCCTTCCGCCGCCCCTCTTCCATCGCCGCGAGCGTGTCAGCCGTCTCGCCGGATTGTGAAATGGCGAGGACAACCGTCCGGTCGTTCAGGATCGGGTCGCTGTAGCGGAACTCGGAACCGATCACCACCTCCACAGGGATGCGGGCGATCTTCTCGATTAAGTATTTTCCCACCATGCCCGCATAGGCGGCAGTGCCGCAGGCGGTGATGTAAATTCGTTCGATTTTCTTTGCCAGTTCCGCTGTCAGCTTGAGATCAGGCAGACGAATCTTCCCGTTGGCGAAATCCACTCGTCCGGCGAGCGTATCGGTCAACGCGCGCACCTGCTCATGGATCTCCTTCTGCATGAAATGGCGATATTCGCCCTTCTCCGCGGCGACCGGGTCCCACGAGACGGTATGCACCTGCGGCTTGACCTTGCCTCCATCCAGCGTTTCGACGGTGATGGTGTTGCGCGTCACCACAGCCATCTGCCGCGATTCCAAAAAGATGACCTTGCGCGTGTGTTCCATGATGGCGGGCGTGTCGCTGGCGAGATAATTCTCGCCCTCGCCCAGTCCAAGCACCACACCGCCAGCGTTGCCGATGCGCGCCGTTACAATCTTGTCCGGCTCATCGGCGGACATCAACACGACCACATTCGCGCCCTGGATCTGGTTGAATGTTTTACGCGCCGCCTCCACGAGCCCAATGCCGGTGGCAAGGTAATGCTCCACGAGATGCACGATGGTCTCGGTATCTGTGTCCGATTGAAATTCCACACCCTCGGCGATCAGCTCATCCTTGAGTTCAAGGAAATTCTCAACGATGCCGTTTTGCACCACGACAACCCGCTTGGTCTGTCCGACGTGCGGATGCGCGTTGCGCGCGTTCGGTGCGCCGTGCGTCGCCCAGCGCGTGTGACCGATTCCCGGCGCGCCCTCGATGGGGGATTTGCTTACGAGATCGATCAATTGAGATAACTTGCCCGCGTCTTTCCTCACTTCGAGCTGGTCGCCGTTCATGACGGCGATCCCAGCCGAATCATAACCGCGGTACTCCAGCCTTTTCAGGCCATTGATGATAATCGGTGTCGCGTCACGCGGCCCGATATATCCGACGATTCCACACATGGGGATCCTCCGAATTGAAAGTGTCAGGTATCACTGCCGACTGTCAGATATGCTGACATGACGGGAATTGACCCTGCATATTGCCACTCTTTGCATTTCTGTCCGCGGCATTACTGGCGCGGCGTTGCATTGCAAAGTTCCATTTTCGGAGGGAAAGATGAAACGGGTGATGGCGCACCCGAAGGGCTTCCGCTGATCTGTCGATTTTCCCCCGGCTGGTCTCGCCGGGGTTAACTCCATCCTGCGATGGAGAACCCTTGTCCTCGTCATCCCGCGTGCGCGGGATCATGCGCTGTCTTTCCCGGAGAATGTGCCGGTTCACCTCCTTGACGGAAAAAATCTCGAGCCGGGATTATACACGATTAAGCGGAATTGGTCTCAGGCTCAGAACAGACACGCCGCCTTTCCCGTCTCATTGGATCAACTGGACCTCAGGCATGATCATCGTGTTGTAATTCTGCATGGGGTCGTACACGATCACGATGTTGCTGTCGCCGGCGAGTTCGATGCTATAGCCGATGAACTGGCTGTGGAAACCGAAGCGGGAATCGCTCCCCTTGAAGAGAATGTGCGAAGCGGGAGCGAGAACGGTTCCGACGAATTTCGAATTTGCGTCCGCGTTGAGCACAACGCGCCGCCCGTTATCCATGGGGACGTAGAGGAGCAGCCCCTTGTATTCGCCCTCCTGCGGGGCGTACAGGTTGAGGTCCGCCGGACCGCTGATGTGGAATTCCCCTTTCACCATTTTGAAGGTGACACCATTCCCGTTGAGTTTTGTCTCCTCGTTTGCGAAGAAGCCGTCGTGCAGGCAATAGACTCCGGGTTGCAGGGTTCGCACACCCTCCGGCGGGAAAGGCTTTTTCCAATTTCCGGGGGTCATGTTGCTGCCGTTCACATTCGCCTCCTGGTTGCACTCGATCTCCGGGAGGAACATGGGAGGCGGATAATTGATCGGCGTGACGCCAACTGTCATGACCGGGGAGATCAGCCTCCTCTTCTGAATGGTCGCGCCGCCGACGATGCTGATCGGGTCATTCTCGACCATGAAGATGCTTCCGTTTCCCTGCTGGATGAGGGCGCAATTCTCGCTGTTCGAGTTGATGAAGATACCGCCGCCGGTAACAGCAAAGGTTCCTTCCTCGTGGATCCAGAACGATTTTTCACGGAAGCAGTCGCTGGTGGGGGCGAGGCTGACCAGCGCGGCTCCACCGAGAAGCGGCTTGATTTCCGCCACTTTGGTGCGCGCGACGGCTTCGACGACATTGGTGATCTCAGACCTGCCGATGATATTGGCGAAGTATGTTTTTACATGGGTGGTGATGATGACCTGTAAATATTCCACGTTATCGGCATACGGACCGCTTTTGGGAGGGCTGTACACTTCGATGGTGTTGGTGACGCCGTCGTTGTTGTAGCCGTTCTCCGCCGCGGATGCCATGACTGCGCCCACCCAATCCTCCCCGGCGTTTCGTACACGAACGACCGCCCCAGCCAGCGCAGCGGAGTCGGCGGCGTTCTGAGCGTTGCGGCGGTCAAGATAGGCATTCCCGCCATCCACGACCAGCCCGACCACGCCCATAATACCCACCATGGCAAGAACGATCAGGATGATCGCCTGTCCGCGCGGTTTTCCCCTGGCATTTTTAGGAACCAACATGTGGGAATCTCTCCTCAAAGATCGATCAATCGCTGTTTATAAGTCATCCCGCAGACTTGTTTCAGTATGGTCTGCGGGATTTGTGTCCATGTACGTGTTTTGTTGTTTTCGCCCCTCGTCCGGCCACTCATGAACAGCCTGTAGCCGTTGATTGCAGAATGGTATCGGTAACGCTGCCTGTCAGCGGGATGGTATTGGGAGGGGTGTTGTTGTGGGCGCCAATCAATCGGGAGATGAACGGCATGAAGATCTGATGGTTGAAGGATACATCCACGCGAATGCCGTCACCCACGCAGGCGTCGGCCAGATTGGGTATCTCATTGCCTGTTGCATCATCATACGCTTTAACGGTCACGGTTACGGCCTGGGGTCCGGATGTGACGGACAAGTCAATTGGACTGTCGGAGGCGTTCCGCACGCGAGTCTCGATGGGGGACAAAACGCCCGGGTTGATCGAACCGTACAACGCGCCTTCCTGGGCGGCGTCCCGTAATTGGATGAATTGGAAAAAGTCAATGCCGAATTCCACGACTCCGGAAAGAAGGTAGAGGAGAACGAGGAGGCTGATTGCCAGTTCAACGAGGCTTTGTCCGCGTTCGCTTTTTTTCCTGGTCTTCATAGTCGAAACTCTTTCCGTGGTTTGTTAATTGTTCGAGTCGATTGGATACAATTGGCAGCCGTTCGTGGCAATGTTGATGAAGATGCGTTCGGTACCATCTGTTTGGGTATAGGTCTGATGGAAGGTAAAGATAATCGTCGATGTCCCTGTCGGAATCGTCAAGTTGGTGGGGATGATCGTATAGCTGGTCGAGTAGACATTGCCTGTCCAGAACGTTCCTGCCAACTCTGCTTTTTGCAAGCGCAAAGTCTTGTCTGAACCGGTCTTGTGGCCGGCGTCATGATTCCAAGAGACGGTCACATCCAGCACTTCCAGCGCGACGCCGGTTGGGTTGTTGATCGTCATGCTGAAGGTCTTGCCGGAGATCACCTCCGGTCCATGCGTAACAGAGCCACAATTCGAAATCGGCGTTCTGGATGCCGTGGGGGTGCGGGAGGGTGTGGGGGTGAAGGACGGCGTGGGTGTGTTGCTCGGCGTGAACGTCATGGACGGCGTCCATGTGACGGTCGGTGTACGCGTCATGGTCGCCGTGTGCGTGATGGGTGTATTGGTACGCGTCGGCGTGAAGGTGGGTGTGTTTGTCGGGGTGCGCGAGGGTGTCTGTGTGGAGGTCGGCGACGGTCCCGTGGCAGTGGGAGCGACGGGGCTCAGGGTCGGCGGGCTGGTGACCACGATCGACACGCTCAACAGAATCGTGCGCGAACTTTTTGCACTGATCAGGTTTGAAACAAAAGGAACTATCCTCGGCACAATCGGCGTGTATTGTTCCTCCACGACAACGCTGATGCGACTATTGTTATTTGTGCTCGGCACAAAACTGGTATCGGAATTGCCCGACTGACAATACTCAGTTTGTGTCGTAGATGGTCCGCTATCGTAATAGATTCTGATGGCGTCAAAGGAAGCAACATATGCGCCGGTGTTTGCCGCCGCTTTGATTCCCTGACAATCCTGGTAACGCGGGACGCCGTTATTGCCGATGCCGGTTGCCGATCCGTACCGGACAGCCTGACGGCTGGCGTTCACCACAGTGGAGTAGAGGAACAGGTAGCGCCCGGTTTCCAACAGACCGTAGAGAAGCAGCAAAAGGACAGGCAGTGCGATGGCGAACTCAACAATTGCCTGTGCCGAATTTTCCGGTCTGAAAAAATTTCTGAGTTTCATAATCAAAAATCCTGCTTTCGGGTCTTCCAATGATCCTAATTCTTAGTTTAATGGGCAAGCTGCCCAGACCAATAAGACATTCGTACTAAAACGAACCAACATAATTGCAAGTTATAAGCTCATACACAAATTGTCCCGAAGGCATTCGTAAGTATGGCTTGCTTTCCGCACAAACCTTCGGGACGATGCGTAAATCATTTATAAGAACAAAAACAGAAAATAGAACGCACTGGCGATGAAATATGGTCCATAAGGAATGGGGGTCATCAACGCTTCACTGGCAGAACGCCTTTGCAATAATTGAACGATCACGATGAGGATACTGAACACACCTCCCAGGACGATTCCGAGCAGCAATACATCCCAGATCAGAGGCCAGCCGAACATGAGTCCAAGCACGCCAAGCAGAATGACATCCGCATCCCCAAGTGCATCTTCCCCGTCATCTTCTTTTCCGGCTTCCTGTAACTTGCGGGCGCGGCGGCGTGTGAAATATCTCGCGAAATAGTGGAAGATGAACATGACGCCATAGCCGAACAATCCGCCGAGCAGGGACTTCCCGACGCCAATCAGCAATCCATTTTCGCGGCTGTGGATGAGTGTGCCGCTAATCAGGCCAATTACCGCACCGGCGATGCTGGTTGGGTGCAGGATGAGTCGATGTTCCAAGTCAATCACGGTGACCACCCCGAAGTAGACGAGGATAATCAACCCGAGGGGAATTCCAACCAATTTTGACGGGAACAGCCAGAAGTAGGCGAAGGAAGCGACGGTCAGTATCTGCACGAGCCAGGCGCGGATCGGCCGTCTCTTCCCGCAGGAGCGGCAGGCGCGCAGGGTGAGGTAGTCTGCCCATGAGAAGGGACTCTCGCAGTGAAGGCAGTCCGGGCGGCCAAGAATCCGGGTGCGCGGCAAAACATCGGCGATGTAATTGACGAAAGCCCCTCCCAGCCAGCCAAGGAGGATAGGAACGATGAGACTGATATTCATCCATACCATTATAGTCTAAATAAAAGAGCGAAAAAGGGGCCGCCTTGTATGTAAGTCAGTTGTAATGTGCTTGCACAAGCCCGTGAATTGCCGTACAATCTCGGCGATATTCCCCTGGAGATGAACATGGATAAATTCATAATTGAAGGCGGGGTTCCATTGAATGGAGAGGTGGTGCCGGCGGGAAACAAAAACGCAGCGCTCCCGCTGGTTGCCGCGTGCCTGTTGACGGATGAGCCGATCATATTGCACAACGTACCGCGAATCAAGGACGTCAGTGTGATGCGGAGCATTATCGAGAGTCTGGGCGCACAGGTGGAGGACCTGAGCGCCTCCTCGTGGCGCATCACCGCGCGGGACCTGAGACCTGCTGATTTGGACCCGGACCTGTGTAAAAGTATCCGCGCCTCGATCCTCGTGGCGGGGCCGATGGCGGCGCGGGTCGGCGATTTCAAACTGCCTCCCCCGGGCGGGGATGTGATTGGCCGCCGCAGGCTTGATACACACATCTGGTCTTTGCGCGCGCTCGGCGTGGAGGTGGAATATGACCGCGGTTTCACCTTTCAATCGGCAGGCTTACGCGGCGCGGACTTTTTGATGGATGAAGCCAGTGTGACCGCCACGGAGAACGCCATCATGGCGGCGGTGACCGCCGATGGCGATACGGTCATTCGCAATGCCGCATCCGAGCCGCACGTGCAGGAGTTGTGTCATTTCCTGAATACCTTGGGGGCGCAGATCGAGGACATTGGTTCGAACACACTGCATATTCATGGCGTGCCGAAATTGCACGGCGGCGAATTTACTATTGGTCCCGATTATCTGGAGGTGATTAGTTTTGTCGGCGCGGCGGCGGTGACTCATGGTAACGTGCGTATCAAAAATGCCGGGGTGAAGAATCTGAAGATGATCGGTCACGTGTTCGAACGCATGGGCGTGCGATGGGAAGTGGAAGGCGATGATCTGATCGTCCCGCCCGACCAGGAATTGAAAATTACACCCGACCTGGACGGCGCGATTCCCGAGATCAAGACAAACGTATGGCCTGCATTTCCAACCGATCTCATCAGCATTGCCATCACTGTGGCGACGCAAGCCAGCGGTTCGATTATGTTCCACGATTGGATGTTTTCGGGGCGTATGTATTTCACCGATAAGCTGGTGGGGATGGGGGCAAAAATCATTTTGTGCGACCCGTACCGCTGTCTCATTCAGGGACCGAATCAACTTTACGGCGAGAGTCTCGAAAGCCCCGATATTCGTGCGGGCATGTCCATGCTGCTGGCGGCGCTGGCGGCAAAGGGAAAGTCCACCGTCCGTAACATCGGCCAGATTGAACGCGGCTATCAGGATGTGGATGTCAAGTTGCGCGCACTGGGAGCCAGAATCGAACGGGTGAAGTGATTCCTCACTGTTCTTTGCACGAAGGCACGGAGCACCTCTTGGAATCTCCGTGCCTTCGTGATTTATGGCAATTTCTCCGGCGGAAGAAGCGACCTTGCGATTTGGTTACACCCTTGGGTTTTTCGCTTGAAATTGGGGTAAAAGGATTGTATACTCATCTCAAACCCGGTTGCATTCCCACGGGTGGTTGTTGAAAATGAATAAGGAGGTGACAGGGAATTACAGACCGTGACCGTTTTCCATTTCAATCCTGATTAAAAAACAGAATAGGAGATTGCAATGAAGTTTTCACGTTTTATAAACATACTGGCAGTTACCGCCATGATGTTTGCCACGTTGGGGTTCTCCTACGCACCGGCAGCGGCGCAAAGCGGAGGTCCCGAATTCGATCGTGACGCGTTATATGTTCCCGGCGAACTGATCGTCACGTTCGGGCGGGGTGCGACCCGGGGGGAAGCCCACGCCTCTGCCTTGAAGATTTCGAAGTCCTTCCACGGTGAAGTAATGCGAAGCGGGGAACAATCCAGTTTGCTTAGTTTCGACGAAGATGCCGATATCGAGTCGTTGGCTCAGGAGATCGTGCGCCAGCCCGGCGTTGTCCGGGTGGAGCCGAACTATATCCGGTGGATTCCTGAATCCGAACCGGGCGCGACCGCTCATACGCTGGACAGTGTGAAATTCCGCGGCGCCGACGGCAGCACGCGTTTTGTTTCGATGGATCAATTGAAGAAGATGCGCACCGTGAAGAAGGTGAACGGCAGAACGCAGGCGGTTCCCTCCTACCCGGTGGAAGGATACGGCCAATGGGGTTGGTGGTCCTCCAGCGCAAACATCATCTGGCCCGAAAAGGTTGTCAGCCCGGCAGTGTGTGTGATCGATACCGGCGTCGATGCCAAACACCCCGATTTCATGGCGGGCTCGTCGTCGAGGATCATCAACGGATACGACTTCGTGGACGATGATGCCACTCCCAACGACGATAATGGGCATGGCACGCATGTTGCAGGCACGATCACGGCGGTCATGAACAACAAAAAGGGCGTCTCCGGTATTTCGAACGGCAAGGTGGTTGCCGTGAGAGTCCTGACGGCCCAAGGCTGGGGCACCTCCTGGAACATCGGCGAGGGTATCGAATACTGCGCCAACCGGACGGACGTCAAAGTCATCAACATGAGCCTGGGTGGAGCCGCAGCCAGCAGTTGGGAATTTGCCGCGCTGGAATATGCGGTTACCCCTACTACCACGGTCATTTCCTCCGGTCCATTTGCCGGTTTGAAAGGCAAGGGTAAGCTGGTGGTTGTGGCGGCGGGCAACGAATCGACCAGCAACTATTCCTTCCCGGCGGCTTGGGCGGCTCCGTTCGTTTGCGCAAACGGTTCCGATACCTACCCGTTGGATTGCGCCGATAACACCATTGACCAGGCATTGATTTCAGTGGGCGCCTCTCGTTCGTGGTTCAGCATCAATAGCGATACCAATGCTGACGGATTCTTGTGGGTGGATACGGACGGGGATGGGCTGGAGGATGGGAACGAACTCTACTACCCGGATGAATGCGCTGCGGACTTCTCAAACTACGGCGCATGGGTGAACATTACCGCCCCGGGCGAGGACATCCTTTCGACTGTGCCGTATTCCTATCCATTCTACGATGAATACTACTGGGGTGAAGATCCGGACAACGACGGCTACGAATCGTACAGCGGGACCTCGATGGCTGCGCCGCATGTAGCGGCGGCGGCGGCTCGTGCATGGAGTGTCTTCCCCGCGTTCACAAATGCGAATGTCAAGACCCAACTGCTTGCCACGGGCGATACCTTCCTGAGTTTTGCTTCAGACCCGAACATGACCGACCCCACGGCTGGCTACGCCGATACCGGTTATCAGGGCGAGGCGCCTTACTGCTGGCCGGATGCTACGAACGGTGTTTTCTATGATTCATCACACTTGGTCCACCTGAATGTCGCTGCTGCCATGAATCGGGGCGCTCTCTGGGCGGAAGTGTACGATGCCGTTTCGGGTATCCCCCTCAAGGGCGCGACCGTCAAAGCGTTTATCGGCGCTACACTCAAGGATACGACAACGCTTGCCTTTGACGGCGAGTATTACACCGACCTCCTCAACCTGCCGGCTGGCGCGACGGTGGATGTAAAGGTCAATAAGGCTGGCTACACCTACGGCGATCAAGTCGTTGCTCATCATGTGGTTCCTGCCGGTTACTTTGACTGGGGTCCATGGCTGACCGTTGGCGTACCGCCCAACAACAAGCGCATCCATGTCGTTGCGGATTGGGAATTCGCCAATTCCGACCTCGACCTCTTCACATGGGAAGCGAATGTGACCGGCCCGGGCTTCATCGTGGGTCCATGGGATCCTGGAAGTAGTGGGTTCTATATCGATGAAGGCGACCTGACGGACGTTCCCTACGCCCGTTGGAACCGGGACGGCGGCTTCGGCGATTTCCTGCCGATGGAATCCATCAGCATCGCGCCCAAGCCCGGCACGACCAACATCCCATACTACAACGCCACAGTGGCTGACTATTACGATTTCCTGGTCACCGATTACGCCGACCCCGGCATGTTGAATAATTATGTCATCGTGCGCGTGTGGGTGGGCGGCAAGATCATCGGGTTCGCTGAGAAGTTTAACACTTGCGATACTGATGGCGCCAACAATATCGCCGGCGACGGCGACGATGAAGTCTGGTGGTGGGCTGGCTCCATGAACAAAGGTGTCTACACCCCCGGCGATTTCTGCGGTGTTGGCGATACCTGGGCGAATAACCCAACAGATGGTGCGTGGCCCTATCGCGAGAATACCCGCGACTCAACATCCGGCATTCCCGGCAGACCGGGCACCAAGTAAGAGCTTTGTAAGAAGTTTGTAAAAATCAGGCATCCGTTTGCGGATGCCTGATTTTTCATTTCGTTTTTGTGTGGAATGTCACTTTTCGGTAAAATATGCATCTAATGAGTAGTCATGAGTATGGAAAGAAATCATAAGCGAGGAATAAAGAAGTATGTCTTCTAATGGAAATGCGAAGCATGTAAAAGTATTGGTATTGGGATCGGGACCGACAGGTTATTCCGCGGCATTGTACGCGGCGCGTGCAGAGTTGAAACCGGTCGTGCTGACCGGGATGCAGTTGGGCGGGCAAGCCGCGTTGACCTACACCATCGAGAATTATCCCGGTTTCCCGGAGGGTGTGGGCGGGGCGCAGTTGGGCGAGTTGTTTCAGAAACAGGCAGAACATTTCGGGGCAGTGACCGAGTTCGACATGGCAAATTCGGTCGACCTGTCGAAGCGTCCCTTCAAAGTGACAACGGATAATGGCGAATATCTGGCAGACGCGCTGATCATCGGCACGGGCGCCAGCCCCACGCACCTCAACGTCCCCGGCGAAGTGGAACTGACCGGGCGCGGCGTCTCATACTGTGCCACCTGCGACGGCTGGTTCTTCAAGGACAAGAAGGTGGTCGTCGTTGGCGGTGGAGACAGCGCGCTCGAAGAAGCGTTGTTCATCACCCGTTACGCCTCCTCCGTGACCATCGTCCACCGCCGCGACGAACTGCGGGCGGGCGCCATTTTGCAGAAACGCGCCAAGGAACATCCGAAGATCAATTTCATCTGGAACACGGTTGTCACTGAAGTGCTCGGCACCGAGAAACTCGAAGCGTTGAAACTCAGGAACGTGAAAACCGGCGAAGAAACCATTCTGGAAACCGACGGGTTGTTTATCTTCATTGGTCACATCCCGAATACACAGATGTTCAAGGGACAGCTCGAGATGAGCGACTTGGGGTACATCAAGGTCAATGAAAAGATGGAAACGAGCGTCCCGGGTGTGTTCGCGGCGGGCGAGGCGGCGGATCCGCACTTCCGACAGGTGGTCACCTCGGCAGGGATGGGCGCGGCGGCCGCCATTCAGGCGACACGCTTCCTCGAAGCGGAATCAGAATAAGACGCAGCAGGAATCGAACGGGACTTCCAGTGCCGGAAGTCCCGTTTTTTTGTCGAATCATGTAAAAAAGTGACAAAAAGTACTTACTTCCGGTCTTTATTTCGGATAAAATTTTATCTATAAACCCTTTGGAGGAGTCATGAACAAAATATCGATCATCGGCGCTGGCATGACTGGCGCCACCACTGCACACTGGCTGGCTGAACGCGAACTGGCCGATCTTGTTCTGGTGGACATCGTGGAGGGAGTTCCGCAGGGCAAGGCGCTCGACATGCTCGAAGCGATGCCCATCGTCAACAAGGATGTGGAGCTGGTCGGTTCGAACGATTACGCGGCGACCAAAGGCTCAGATATCGTCATCATCACGGCAGGGATGCCCCGCAAGCCGGGCATGAGCCGTGATGATTTGCTTAAGGTCAATGCCGAGATCGTGGGGAAAGCCGCCACCGAAACGCTGAAATATTCACCGGATGCCATCTTCGTTGTGCTGACGAATCCGCTCGACACGATGGCGTATCTCGCCATGAAGATGACCAAACTGCCGCGCAACCGCGTTATCGGGCAGGCGGGGATTTTGGACTCGGCGCGTATGCGCGCCTTCGTGGCATTGGAGACGGGTGTCAGTGTGGAAAACATCAATTGCTACGTGCTCGGTGGACACGGCGATGAGATGGTCCCGCTCACGCGTCATTCGAACATCGCTGGGATCCCGTTAAAGGAGTACATCCCCGCCGACAAGCTGGAAGCGATCGTGAATCGCACGCGCAAGGGCGGCGGCGAGATCGTCAACCTGCTGAAGACCTCCGCCTATTATGCTCCCGCCGCGGCGTGTGCCCAAATGGCGGAAGCCATCCTCAAGAATAAGAATTTGATCGTCCCGTGCGCCGCCTACATGGACGGTGAATATGGCTTGAAGGATATGTTCTTCGGTGTGCCCGTGATGCTCGGACGCAATGGCATGGAAAAGGTCATCGAATATTCGCTCGATGAAACGGAGCGAGCCATGTTCGAGAAGTCGGCAGCGGCGGTCCGAGAAACACACGACGCATTGAAGAGTTTGGTCACATTCTAGCGATAGTCTGAGGTGAAAGGTCGAAGATCGCAGGTTAAACCGGGCGTTCGACCTTCAACTTTTGACTTTGAATCCAAAAAGGAGAGATTCCCATGATCCTGCATGAAAAGATCGCTGCTCAATTACCCTCCTGGCGCGACCGAATGAGGTCCCTTGCCAAGGAACACGCGGATGTCGTTGTCGATCATGTCACGGTGGGGCAGATCGTCGGCGGTATGCGCGATATCAAGTCGTTACTGACCGATGTCTCGTTTGTGGACCCGGCGCACGGTATCATCTTCCGTGGTCTGCCAATCCCCGAATTGCTCAAGAAGCTGCCGAAGGCCCGCGGCGGCAAGATGCCGTTGGTGGGAGGTTTGTATTACCTGCTCATGATCGGCGAAGTGCCGACCAGGGAACAGGCGCTGGAAGTGGAAGCCGAATGGGCAAAGCGCGCCGAAGTGCCCGATTACGTCTTCAAGATGCTCAAATCCATGCCGAAAGAGACTCACCCGATGACGCTCTTTTCGCAGGCCGTGCTGGCACTGCAGAACAGCTCGGTCTTTGCGCATAAGTATCATGAGATGAAAAAGGATGTGTACTGGGAGGCGGCGCTCGAAGACAGCCTCAACCTGACTGCGAAACTACCTGTCATTGCCGCGTATATTTACCGCATGAAGTATTTTGGTGAGAACAAGAAGCCGAAATACAATCCCAAGCAGGATTACGGCATGAACTTTGCGCGTATGATGAAGGTTGCAGATAAGAAGGGTTATGCTGAACTTGCCCGCCTGTACTTTATTCTGCACAGCGATCACGAGTCGGGAAATGTTTCGGCGCATACCATGCACCTCGTCGGCTCAGCGCTCTCCGACCCGTACCTGTCCTTCTCCGCGGCGTTGAACGGTCTTGCCGGTCCGCTGCATGGACTCGCCAACCAAGAGTGCCTTGGCTGGTTGATCGATGTCAAGAACAAGTTCGGCGGCGTCCCGACCCGCGACGAACTCTATAAATTCTCGTGGGATACGCTCAACAGTGGACATGTCATCCCCGGTTACGGACATGCCGTTCTGCGCGTGCCCGACCCGCGTTACATGGCACAGATGGAATTTGCCAAGAAGCGCTTCCCCGACGACGACCTCGTCCGTCTGGCAGATATGGTCTTTGATGTGGTACCTCAGGTATTAAAGGAACAGGGCAAAGCGAAGAATCCCGCACCGAACGTCGATGCCATCAGCGGCACGTTGCAATATTACTACGGTGTGCGCGAATTTGACTTTTATACCGTGCTGTTCGGTATCGGTCGTGCCCTTGGGGTGACCGCCAACTATGTTTGGGCGCGCGCCCTCGGCTGGCCCATCGAACGCCCGAAGTCACTGACCACGAAGATGCTCGAAGATGTGGTGGCAAAAGCAGCGCAGCCAGCGCCTGCTTCATAAAAAGAAAATTCCGGAGCCGAAAGGCTCCGGTTTTTTATAACATGATATTTATGCTGCATTACAGTTCGATCGTGAATGCTGTTCCTTTGCCGGGTACTCCTTCGCTTTGTACTTCGATGATCCCGCCGTGAGCGAGGACGAGTTGTTTAGCAATCGCCAGCCCCAGTCCGCTGTGATTGCGTTCAGAACGCGACCTGTCACCGCGCCAGAAGCGGTCGAAGATGAAGGGTAGATCTTCGGATGCGATTCCCGCGCCGGTGTCTTTGACCATGATCCTCACGCTTCTGCCTACGCCTGAGGTTGCTCCCGTTTCGATAGAAATTGTGCCACCCTGTGGTGTGTGACGCAGGGCGTTTGATATAAGGTTGGACAGAACCTGATTAAGCCGGTCATAGTCGGCGTTGAGTTCCTGGTGCGAATTTGAAACGTTCGTTTGCAGGTCAATGCCCTGAGATGCGGCTTGGGTAGAAAAACTCGAAGCGAGATCCTGTATCAGGTCGGCGAGCAGGAAGCGGGTGGGATGAAGCAGAAGTTGTCCCGTCTCGGCAAGGGAGAGAGTCTGCAAATCGTTCACGAGGCGGGTGAGCAGGCGGGTCTCATCCAGGGTGGCATTAATATGCTCGGATGTCGGCTGATAGACGCCATCCACGATGCCTTCGAGATTGCCCTGAATGATGTGGAGCGGGGTGCGAAGTTCGTGGGCGACATCGGCGGTGAGATTGCGGCGCTGTTGTTCGGAGCGTTCCAGGTCGCCGACCATTTTGTTGAAACGTTTGATCAACTCGCCGAACTGCGGCGAATTGTCATCTGGCACGCGGACGGTGAGATTTCCCTCGGCAACGGAATCGATGGCGCTGAGGATCTGTCGTAATGGTCTGCCATAACGGGAGTACAAGGTGTAGATGGTGAAGATCAGGAGCACAACCACCACGATAGGCGCGCCGCAGGCAAGCAGCCATATATTTCTGACCCCGGAATATTCCGAGAAGATCCAATACAGAAAGGCGGCGGTACCCCCGATGAAAAGCAGCAGGGCACCGATGAATAAAATGGCGCAGGGAAAGTAGCGCCTCTCGCTGCGTTCTTGTTGAGGAGAGTCGTTGGTCATAAGGGACGATCAGTTTCTTTCCATGAAACGATAACCGATCCCATACACCGTCTCGATCATGGACTCGCCCGAGGCGGATTCAAGCTTCTTGCGCAGGTTCTTGATGTGCGAGTCGACGCTGCGATCCATACTGGAGGCGGCTCCGTGCAGGTCATCCAGAAGCTGTTCGCGCGTGAGGGTCTGACCGGGATGGCTGGCGAGAAGATAGAGCAATTTGAATTCGTTTGGGGTCAGCTTGATCGGATCGCCGTTGAGAGTAGCAAAGTATTTGTTCGTGTCAATTTTCAGTGTACCCACGCGGATTACGCTTGGTGCTTTGACTTCGCCGCGTGTCCGTCGCAGCAGAGCACGGACACGTGCCATCAGCGCGCGTGGCGAGAACGGTTTGATGATGTAATCGTCCGCGCCAATCTCGAGCCCGGTGACCTGGTCGATCTCCTCGGAGAGGGCGGTGAGCATGATGATGGGCACGTCGCTTTCGCGGCGCAGGATGCGGCAGACTTCCTGCCCGTCGATGTGCGGGAGCATCAGGTCAAGGATGACGAGATCCGGTTTTTCGCGCCGGGCAACAGCCAGTGCAGATTGACCATCACCTGCGGTCAGGACGCGGAATCCATTCTTCTCTAGGTAGTCGCGGGCGAGACGGGCAACCTTGGGTTCATCGTCGACAACAAGGATAAGCTGAGGCATGGAGTGAGTATAAAGTAGAAAATGGTGAGTGGGGAGTGGTCATTGTATGGTAACAGCGATCTTCGCCTTGGCGTGACCGGTTCCCAGATAAGACATGGCTTCGTTGATCTGGTTCAGAGGATAGATCCGATCAATGACCGGTTTGACCTTTCCTGACTCCATGAGCTTACGCATGACCTCCATGTCTTCCCGGTTGAAATTGGCAATGAAGAACACCACTTTCTGGCTTGCTCGCATGGAGAAAAGGCGCATTGGGATGATGTGTTTGAGTGGACCGATGACCTTTCCTTTTGGTCCACCAATGATGACTACGGTTGCCTTTGGTGTGAGTATGCGCCTGCATTCGATCCATGACCTGCTTCCCGCGACATCGAGGAAGAGATCGTAGCGTTGACGGGTACGGGTGAAATCTTCTTTGGTGTAGTCAATAACAAGATCCGCACCGAGAGAGCGGACCATTTCCACGTTTTTGGTGCTGCACACGGCGGTGACTTCTGCGCCGAGCGCTTTGGCGATCTGCACGGCGAATGTACCCACGCCGCCGGAAGCGCCGTTGATCAATACCTTTTGCCCCGGCTGGAGGTTTCCATGATCGCGCAGACCCTGCAGTGCTGTAAGCCCTGCAATGGCGACTGACCCTGCCTGCTCGAAGGTGATGTTGGCGGGCTTACGGGCGATTCCCTTTTGCACACAGACATACTCAGTGTATGCCCCGCTGCGCCCGCCGAAGACTTCATCGCCTGGTTTGAAATCGGTGACATCCCTGCCGACAGCTTCAACGATCCCTGCGAAATCGGCACCGAGACGATTGTCCTTGGGCTTGAATAGTCCGTTGCCGAGGCGGGCAAGGAACATGCCAGACATACCATACCACTCTGCGGGATTCACGGAGGTGGCACAGACTTTGACCAGGACTTCATTCTCTTTTGGGGTGGGCTTTTCCACCTCCTCGATTTTCAGGACATCCATTCCATATGAGTGAAAAACAACAGCTTTCATGGATCGATTTCTCCTTGGAAGAATTTTTCCAAGAATATCAATCCATTGTGGAGGAATTATGGATGATCCCGTCAGGGATTGTGGATGTTACCCCGGAAAACAGGAGACAAAAACGGCACTTTTCACGGTGCCGTTTTCGATTCGGTAGTATCTTATTCGTTCACATGGATCTGGTTTTGGGGACCAAACTTTTCCAGTTTTACGATACGTGCCTTGTCCCGTAACTGCCAAGGGACGATCTGTTTGGCATGTTCGCGGTTGTCCGTTTCGATGATCGCCCAGCCACAATGTTCGCCATCGTGGCAGCCCCATTCGAAGTGATGAAGATAGCCGGCAGCATGGATTTCCTTGATGACGGCGTCACAATCGTCTGCCTCATGGGGTGATTCAACCAGATATCGATCCATCGTATTACCTCACTTGTAAAATACGGATAAGATATGTCGGATTATATACCTGTTTCCATCATTGCGAGCCGTCCTGAGCGGAGCCGCCGTTCGTTGACGGCGAAGGCGAAGCATCCTATTTTCATTTATAAGATTGCTTCGTCGCTCACTGTCGTTCGCACCTCGCAATGACGGGGTCAACTTTGCGTCAACTTATCGATCAGGAAGGCATAATCGAGGGCGATCTCTCTGAGGAAGTCATACCGTCCGCTGGCGCCCGCGTGACCGGAGTCGTAGTTGGTGTAGAGGACGATCAGGTTGTTGTCTGTTTTCATCTCACGCAGTTTCGCCGTGAACTTGGCGGGCTCCCAGTAAGCCACGCGCGGATCATTGAGTCCCGTTGTGATTAGCATGTGCGGATAGTCGGTGGCGCGGATGTTATCGTAGGGGGAATACGACATCATGTAATCGAAGTATTCCTTGTTCTCCGGGTTGCCCCATTGATCGTATTCGAGCGTGGTCAGCGGGATGGTCGGGTCGCTCATGGTCGTGACCACGTCCACGAACGGGACTTTGCAGATCACTGCTTTGAACAGGTCTGGGCGCATGGTCACGCACGCACCGACAAGCAGACCGCCTGCAGAAGCGCCCTGAATGGCGAGTTTATCCTTCGACGTGTATCCTGTCCCGATGAGATGCTCGGCGCAGGCGATGAAATCGGTGAAGGAGTTTTTCTTGTTCAGCACCCTGCCGTTTTCGTACCATTCGCGTCCCATGTCCGAGCCGCCGCGAATGTGTCCGATGGCGAACACAAACCCACGGTCCAGGAGGCTGAGGCGGGTGGAGGTGAAGAACGCGTCAATAGTCGCACCATAGGAGCCATATCCGTACAGTAAGGCGGGATTGTTTCCGTCCCTCTTCAAATCTTTTTTATACACGATGGACATGGGGACTTGAGTCCCATCCGGCGCAGTGGCATGGATACGTTCGAGGGTATAGTTCGTTTTGTCGTAGCCGCTGGGAATCTCGTCTTCTTTTTTGACTTCCCATTCACCAGTGCCCACATGGTAGTCGATGACCGAGTTGGGCGTGACAAGGGAAGAATAGTTCAGCCGCAATCGATCGGTCTTGAATTCATGGTTGCCCGCCAGATGGACGCTGTAGGCTGGTTCAGGGAAGTGGACATATCTTATGTCGCTCGTCCCGTCCGGCGCGCTGATGCGGAAGTGGATAAGTCCGCCTTTGCGTTCTGTGACAACGATGAAATCCTCGAATGTATCGACATGTTCCACCAGTACATCAGGTCGATGAGGGATGATGTCCTTCCAATTTTCCCTGCCAGGCTGCTCGACCGTCGCCACGCTCAATTTAAAGTTCTTGGCTTTGTCGTTATTGACGATGAAAAACTGCCCCTTGTGGTGCTCTGCGATGTATTCCAACTCTTTTGCGCGCGGTTGGATGACGCGCAGTGCGCCATCGGGAGCGTCTGCGGAGATAAAGCGCATCTCCCGCATCGTCGTGCTGAGATGATAGGTCGTGATATACGCGTTATCGCGCGTCTTCATCACGAACAGGAAAAATGATTCATCGGTTTCGTGAAAGACAAGTACATCCTCTTTCGGGTCCGTGCCAAGCTTGTGACGGAATAATTTGTTCGGCCGTTGCGCCTCATCGAGCGTGACGTAAAAGATTGTTTCGTTGTCATTTGCCCATTCCACGCCACCATGTTCGTAGGCGCTCCCGAGGGCATTCTCGATGGATTCGGGATACAGCGCCCCGGTTGTCAGGTCCTTGATATGAATCGTATAGATTTCCCTGCCGCCAAGATCAAGCGAATATGCTAATTTAGCCCCATCGGGGCTGACCGAAACCGCACCGACACTGCAAAAGGATTTTCCCTCTGCCAGCGCGTTCTGATCGAGTATGACCTCTTCAGGACTTTCTGCCAGATCCTTTTTGCGGCAGAAGATGGGATATTGCCTGCCCTCCTCGGTGCGCTCGTAATAAAAATAATCGCCTCTTCTCTCAGGGACGGTTGAATCCGTTTCCTTGATACGCCCCTTCATCTCGGAAAATAGCTGTTCCTGCAACGGTTTTGTGTGCTGCATCATCTTCTCAAGGTAATCCGATTCGGCGCGCAGGTATTTCATCACCTCGGGGTCTTCGCGGTTCCTCATCCAGTAATACTTGTCGATGCGTGTCTGACCGTGCTGGGTGATGGCGTGCGGGCGTCTAAGGGCGGCGGGGGATGAATTCATTGTATTGGTTCCTGTTGGCTTATTTTTGGCGAATCCTGCGTCTGATAAATTTTCGCGATGACCTCTTCGAGCGGCGGATCGGAGATGGTGATATCGACTACACTGCCCGCGTCGGTCACGTGGGAAAGCACTTTTTCGACAGGTGTCTTGCGCGTGTCGAAGCGAAGTTTGACGCCGTAATGACCCACTTTCAAAATCTCGACACCTGCCATGAAGAAATCTTTCGACACTTCGTCCGCATAACGCACCTCGACCAGTTTCGATGTCAGAAACTTGCGCTTCAGGTTCGAGACCTTATCTTCATACACGATCTGCCCGTGGTTAACGACGATGACGCGTTTGCACAGGGCTTCCAGGTCGCCTGCGTCGTGGGAGGTGAGCAGGACCCCCACATTTTCGAGCCGCGCCATTTCACGAATCGCATCCCGGATGTGTTGTTTGGCAACCACGTCCAGACCGATGGACGGCTCATCGAGCAGGATCAGCTTCGGGCGGTGGAGGAGCGAGGCGGCGACTTCGCAGCGCATCCGTTGCCCGAGTGACAGCTTCCGCACGGGAATCTCCAGCAAATCCTGGATCTCGAAGGCTTCGGCGAGTTGCCCGATGCGCATCTTTGTATCGCGCTCTTCCATCTCGAAGATCTTCCCGAATAGGACAAACGTGTCCACGGCGGGAAGGTGGTACCACAACTGCGGGCGCTGACCGAAGACCGTGCCGATGTGATAGGCAAGTTTCTGCCGTTCCTTCCACGGGGTGAAGCCGAGAACTTTTGCCTCGCCGCTGGTGGGATGCAGGATGCCGGTGAGCATTTTGATGGTGGTGGATTTGCCCGCGCCGTTGGGACCGATGAAGCCGAGCAGTTCGCCCGCATCCATCTGGAACGTGAGTTTGCGCACCGCTTCGACGGAACTGTACTCCGGTTTGAAGAGTGAGTGCATCGAACCGCCCAGCCCGGCGGCTTTTCGCTTGGTTTGAAAGGTTTTTTGGAGGTTGATAACTTCGATGGAGGGCATGTCTCATTTTAACACGTCAAATTACAATACCGTTATCTTACCAAGCTGACAGGTG
Source organism: Chloroflexota bacterium (assembly GCA_013388855.1). GTDB lineage: Bacteria > Chloroflexota > Anaerolineae > Anaerolineales > Villigracilaceae > Defluviilinea. Next base: position 186,582 of record JACAEM010000023.1, on the reverse strand, counting down.
GGCGATTGCTCATAATGGAATATACTTGACCATCGGGTTTTTTCCGATCTCAGTGAACATGACCACTCTAGACCACGACTCTTCTCTGCAACCGTCGGTTCGTGTGCGCGTGCCAATACGGGTCAAAATCACCCTGCCGTATTTGCTTTTATCGTTGGTGCTGGCTGTGGCGGCGGCGTACCTGACAACCCAACTGGTCATCGAGAACATCGAGGAGCGTTTCAACAAGCAACTCTATGAAGCGGGGAAAATATCGTCCGAATTGATGGTGAGTTATGAGACACAGTTGTTGGAGACGTTGCGGCTGCTGGCGAATTTGCAGGGAGTGTCGGATTCCGTTCTCGCAAAGGATCCCAATACTCTGCGATCCCTGACCCTGGGTATCGTTGCCAATGATCGACTGGAAGCGGTGGAATTCCTCGACCTGCACGGAAATCATGTACTTTCCATGCGTCATCGTCCCGGTGGCAACCCGGAAGATTACGATTTCACCACCGGAGAGCAGACCACCTTCTCCAGTCTGGAGATCGTAAAGGGTATTTTGTTTCGAAAAAGTGATGACCGGGGCGACAAGTTTGCGGACCTGGTAGAAACCGATTCTGGTTATTACCTGTATATCGCTGGACCGATCTACGACTCGCAGTACAATCTGGCGGGCGCGGTGCTCGTGGGCAGGTCACTGAAGACCATGGCGGCGGATATGCGTGCAAGCACGTTTGCCCAGTTAACCTTTTACGACTTGTCGGGGAATCCCATGGAAAGTACCTTGCCGTTTACCCAAAATTTGACCTCAGAGGTGGCGCTGCTTTCCACATCGACTGGTGATACCAGCAGTCCAAAACGGAATATTACTGTGGCGAATATCCCCTTTACAGAGATTTTGGGAGTTTGGGAGGTGCGTGGGAACTATCAGCTTGGCGTCATGGGAGTGGCAATCAGTCAGAACCCCGTAATCCAGGCTTCCACCGGTTCGCGCTGGCGGATATTTTTCATCGTTGCCACTGCAAATTTTCTGATCATTCTCATCGGTGTGAACCTGGCAAACAGGATCACCGAGCCGCTGATCCAATTGGTGCAGGCGGCGGTGAAAGTATCCAAAGGTAATCTGAATATCAAAGTCAAAACGCAGACCAACGATGAAATATCGATCCTGACCGAAGCGTTTAATACCATGGTCGCCAGTTTGAACCAGTCGCAGATGGAACTGATCAAGGCATACGACAGCACCCTCGAAGGTTGGGCAAAAGCGCTGGAACTGCACGATAGCGAGACAGAAGGGCATTCGGGACGTGTGACCCGGCTCACACTCCGGCTGGCGGAGGCGATGGGTATTCAGGGAGAGGAGTTGGTCAGCATTCGCAGAGGCTCCCTGCTCCACGATATTGGCAAGATGGGTATCCCGGATTCCATCTTGAACAAGAATGGCCCGTTGACCGAGCAGGAACTGGAGATTGTACGGAAACATCCCATCCATGCCTATAACATGTTGAAAGATATCGATTATCTGCGCTCGGCGCTGGAGATTCCTTATTGTCATCATGAAAAGTGGGATGGCACGGGTTATCCGCGGGGGTTGAAGGGAGAGCAGATCCCGATCTCTGCCCGGATCTTTGCCGTGGTCGATGTATTCGATGCGCTCGTCAATGACCGTCCATATCGCCGCGCCATGCCGCAGGAGGAAGTGATCCGATACTTGCAGGAACAGGGCGGCAAACACTTTGATCCAAAAGTGGTGGAGGTCTTCATGCGGGTGATCCGAGAGAATGGTTTGACTGCATGAACGCGACCGGATATGAGACATCCATCGACCAGGAACGGCAAAAGACCGTTTATATCTCCGCCGCCATCTTGATCCTGTTGGTATTATTGTTTTGCCAAATCCTTGCCTTGATCTCGGGGGGAGCCAGCAACTCCGGGCAGGACCACCTGCCGCTTTCGATACGCGCCACCTCCCGGGCTGATTATGGACCTGGAACGGGTACGTTTGTCGTTCCCCCGGTTAAGGAAGATATCCTCCTGCAAATTATCACGGACCTGCAAGGGACCGGCGACCCAAAAAATAGAATTGCCACCCTCGAAGTGAATCTTTCCACGCCGGTGCCAACAATGACTTTGGACTCAAAAGCACCGACATCCACTGTTCCGCCAGCCACTCCGACAATCCTTCCTTCGGCAACACCACAGGCGACGGTTACACCGACTGTGCAACCAACCTTGACCAGCACAATCATTTACGTCACACCTTCCCCGACCTCTTCAATATCCACCCCAATCGCACAACCGACCGCCCAACCGAAACCGACGCGGAAGCCGACAAAAACGAAAAAGCCAAAATAGTAGTGGGGCAAATGGGGAGATGGACAGAAATGTTCGAAAAATTTTCAGAGTGAAAACTTCTTGTAAAACGGGGAATATTTCATGTGGTTCGGAATCACACGAAAGAGATGACGTGGAGAGAAACTTCTCTTTCAATCACAATGATATAATCCGTCCGGTTCGGTAAACACCCCGGTTGTCTCCAAGCTCTCACTGTAACATCAAAACACCATGGATGCCAACAATCCCGTCGTCACACTCTGCGTCGAGGGCATACGGGCTGAATTGGAAGATCGATTCGATGAAGCGCGCCTCTTCTATCAGCGGGCATGGGATGCCCGTACCGATCATTACACAGCCAGCATTGCCGCACATTACCTGGCGCGTTGCCAGGACACCCTCGAAGATTCTCTGACATGGAACCTGCTTGCCTTGGAATACGCATATGCCGTCAAGGACGAGCGGGTGCAGGACTTCTTTCCCTCGTTGTACATGAGTTTGGGAAGAAGCTATGAGATGCTCGGGGGGAAGGTGCAGGCACAGCGATATTATCGTCTCACTGCTGGATTGGGATTCATCTCCCAACTGGATTCGGAGGACGACGCGGTCAAATGGTTGAAAATCTTCTTTTGGATTCAACCGCGCGGGGTACCCAAGTAGGGGAGTCCTTTCCATCTGTACCGCCGGATTTACGTCATTGTGAGGGACCTCCCTGTAAATCGAAACACGCCCATCGTTGAAACGATGTACAATTTAACCATGACCCTGTCCAAGCGACGTATCTTTACCCGCCGTCATAACACTTCGCGTTTTCGCCTGCCTATTGGCTTGATTCTGGTGGTCGCGGCAATCGGTTTATGTCTGCTGATCCCTGCCAGCCCGATCAGTTTCACCGTTCTGGACCCCTCAAGCCGCGAATTTCCCACCCCTCCGCCGTCATTGACGCCTCCGCCCACGCCGACGCGGGAGCACATCGGACGCATCATCTTCACCTGTACGAGGGGGGACTACAATCAACTCTGCCTCATCAATGCTGACGGGACAGGCTACCAGCAACTGACAAACCTCGAGGCCAACAGTTACTACCCTGTCTATTCTCCGCTGGGAGGCTCCATCGTCTACGCCTCGAATCAGAACGGCGGCGTGTTTGACCTGTTCTTGTTCGTGTTCGAGGGCTCCCGGCTCATCCGCCTTACAGAGTTCATTGGGAACGTGGTTTCCCCCACCTTTTCTCCGGACGGGCAGAAGATTCTGTTCGCGAATCGCGCCTCCGATGGACCGACCTCCCTGTGGACGATGGACAACACCGGGGAAAATGCCGACCTCCTCTTCGCGGGCCCGAGCGCCATTGTCGCTGCCGATTGGTCGCCGGATGGGAGCACCATTGCTTTTGCCATGTCGGTCGATCAACCCGACTCGTACGAGATCTTCCTCATGAACGCGGATGGGTCCAATGTCCGGCAATTAACCTACGGATTGCCGGGAATCGGAGGCAGCCTCGATTGGTCTCCGGATGGGAAGTACCTGCTTATCTATGCCGGTCCGCCGGGCGATAAAAATATCTTTCTGGTTAACGTGCTGGAGGAGACCGCCGCGCAACTGACCAATGGAGGAAACAACGCAGCCTCCTCCTTTTCCCCCGATGGTCAGTGGATCGCCTTCAACTCGTTGCGAAATAATGGTCAGGCTGATATATTTATCATGCGCCCGGATGGAAGCGATGTCCGGCAAGTGACAGACAACCCCGAACCAGACTGGCAACCGCAATGGGAACCCTAAAGTTGGAAAGCAGGATTTGGAGTACAGGATGATGATAAAAAGGCTCGCGCTGGCATTTATTGCTTTGACATTGTTGCTCCCTGGCTGTTCTGCATTGCCTGACCTGTCGACATTTCTCCAGACGCCGACCTCCATACCGGTCAATTCTCCGCAACCGACTGCCACGCCGTTCGGATTGCCCGCCTCCAACACCCCGGACCTGTTCGTGATTAACACAGAAGAGCCTACCACAACGCCGCCGACGGGTACTCCTGAAATCACCTTCACTCCCACCCAGACGTTCACCCCAACTACGCGCCCAACAATCACCCTGGAGCCGATTGACCCAAGTCTGTTCACCCCCTCCCCAAACTATTTCCTGTCCGTCCAGCGCAGCACGAGCCAGATTGTGTGGGGAAGCACCTGTGACGGAGCGCGCTCCATCAAGTTTGTGGTGCAGGTGACACCCTCCCCAAAATTGAAGTACGTCTTGCTATTCATCAAATTGCAGGACAAATACAGCGCCTACTCCACCGACTGGGGCGCGGGTGCCATCCTCAGCGACAATGACCAGGGCGTCTATTTCTACACCATCGAGTTGAACCAGATCGCCCGCTACCGGACGTTCGAAGACGCCTGGTTGCAGTATCAGTTCGTCGCACTCGACCGATACCGCAACGCGATTGGGCGCTCGGTCGTCTCACGCACCGAAGTCTCCCTCACACACTGCAAGGTCTTCAATCCATGACCGTGGAAAAGGTTTCCCTATGAAAAAGTTCATGCCGGTCCTTTTGATCACAGCCCTGTTGAGCGGATGTTCCAGCCTGGGCCCTCTCCTGCAATTTGCATCCACACCAACGCCGCCACCGCCCACAGAAACCTTCACTCCCGCGCCGACAGTGACGCAATTCCCCACTCAGGACTTGTTCGCGACCTCCACGTTCACACCCACCTCCATTGTTCCCACCTCCGATGACCCAACCGGGGAGGTTGCCGAGCCAACGGTGGATCCTTCCCTCCCGACAGAGACGCCTGAGCCCCTGCCAACGTTTGCTCCGCCTTCAAATATCAACTCCGGCACATACTTCACGCCGACAAATAAAGGCTTTCTTGCAGTCTTGATCTCGAATAATTCGTTATACTGGAACGAAGGTCCGTGCATGCCGCGCTCGGTCAAGTTCTCTGCATTCGTGGAAGACCTCGTCAACACAGACAAAGTCCTGCTCTTCATGCGTCTGCGCGAAAAGAAGAACACCCTGAACCTCACCGACTGGGGCGGCGGGGCAATCATGCTCAAGGCCGATAACGGTTCCTTCAATTACACGGTCACTCCGAGAAATATCAGCAAGTATTATTCGTTCAAGGATGCCTGGCTGGAATATCAACTTGTCGCGCTAACCGAGGATAACCTCGTCATCGGGCGCACCCAGATCTACGACCGGAATATCTCCCTCATTCGGTGTATGCCCGTCCCGTGAACTTTCCTCCCAACCTCCTCTCGCTTCTTCACCGGACATCGAAACTGGTTGCGCTGACTGGAGCCGGAGTCTCCCAAGAGAGCGGCCTCCGCACTTTTCGCGACGCACAAACCGGTCTCTGGGCGCAATACAAGCCGGAGGAACTTGCCTCTCCCGAAGCCTTTGCCCGCGATCCCAAACTCATCTGGGACTGGTATGCCTGGCGGCGGGAGGCGGTCAAAGCCGTGCGCCCCAACCCAGGACACTACGCGCTGGCGGAAATTGAACGGCGCGTTCCTACTTTCATGTTGATCACCCAAAATGTGGACGGTCTGCACCGCATGGCGGGGAATCACAATGTGCTCGAATTGCACGGAAACATCCAGCGCGTACGCTGTTCCGAATGTTCCCTGGTTGTCGAAACCTGGGACGACGACACAGAATCCGTGCCGCGATGCGCCTCTTGTGGAGGGTTGCTCCGCCCGGATGTTGTCTGGTTTGGCGAGGCTCTTCCGCGGGATCAACTCGAGGCGGCGGTCGAAGCGGCGCGGAGCTGCGATATCTTCTTTTCGATTGGCACGTCCGGCGTTGTCCAGCCTGCCGCATCCCTTGCATTTGCCGCGCGCAACCGAGGTGCGGTAGTGGTCGAGATCAACGCCGAACCGACCCCGCTTACCGCAAAGGCGGATTACGTTCTTCAAGGCAGGTCGGGAGAGATTTTGCCGGAGTTGGTGGCGGCGGTTTGGGGTGGCTGACTTAGGGTGTCCGCAACTCAAAATTATCGAACTCGAACAAGGCTTGATCGTCCGCCTCGGAGATTTCGATGGCGAGCGCCACCCTGCCGTTGGGAATATGTTCATCGGTGATGGACGTGAGGTAGCGACCGTTGATGAAGAAGGTAAACTGTGGACCCTCTGCAATCAGGGCAATGCGGTTCGATTCACCCGCCCGGATCAGGTCGGTCTCCGTCCATTCGATCAGGGTGATCCATTCGCCGTAATATTCGTACAGAATATACTGCCCCATGGCATTGATCCCAAAATAATAGAAGTTCCCATCGTTGTCTTCGCGGAAGACAATGCCGTAATCCGCGTATTCTGAGCCGGAAACTTGCCGAGCTTCCACGCTGAGATGGAAGTCGCCGACTGCCTTGGTGTTCGCCCGCACCCAGCCGATGAACGATTTGTGAGCGGTGGCATCCCATCGGTATTTTCCATCGGTCACCCGATAATCGACTTTGGCAAACTCGTCGTCCGCGGTTTCGTTCAGCCATTTATTCTTGTTCGAGTCGAAGGTGTCCGTCAGGACAATCTCCCACGTATCGGCGGCGTTCGTGGCAGTGGCTTCGAACGCGACGACAGTCTCGGTCACCTGCAGGACCTCTGCGGTCGCGGTGAAATTGGGTGTCGGTGTGGAAGAGGGAGTGGCTGTAGGCAATGGGGTGGGGGTTCGCGTGGGGGTGGCGGATGCAGTGGCTGTAGCAGAAGGAAAGTAGTGGGCGATCAGCGCCTGTGGGTTCGGTCTGAGCCAAAACAACGCCGCCGCAACTGCTACGCCGCAGCACATGGCAAGAAGTCCCAGCGCCGCCCAAAGAATCGGTCGCCGGTCGGCTTTCTCGTCTTCGTCAAAGGGGTTGGAAATGGGGGTCTCGTTCATGTCTGCCTCTCCTGGGCCGATTGGAATCTGACTTCGTATTCCCGTTATTTTACCTGTCCACCGTGTATTTAAAAAGAAAAAGTGACGACCTCTTTTGAGCAGAAATCGTCACTTGGGCGAATGTCTATTTCAAAACTACACCGCTTCGTCCGGGGACTGTGAAATGCAATTTGTCGGTCATGGAAATGTCAGACGCCTCTCCGAAAACTGGCTTGGGAGCTTTGTTCGCTTCAACCGTGACGTGGACCTGCTGAGGCGATTCTGAGACGTTCACCGCAACGACAAAAGTCTTTCCTTCAAATGAACGCGAGTACGCGTAGATGCCGTCCGTGGACCACAAGCGTTTGAAATCGCCGCGCCGCAGGGCAGAATTCTTCCTGCGCAGTTCAGCGATCACCTTGACGTGGTTGAGCAGGTCTTTATCCCACTTCGATTCATCCCATGGGAAAGACTTGCGGCAAAAGGGATCGTGCTCGCCATCCATGCCGATCTCATCACCGTAATAAATGCACGGCGCACCGGGGTAGGTGAACATAAAAAGCAGGGCAAGTTTGAGCGAATCCTTATTTCCACTTACGCAGGACAGGAAACGAGGCGTATCGTGGCTATCCAACAAATTTAACTGCGCATAGGTTATATCCGGTTTATATAGTCTCAGGTTGTGATCGATCCGGTTGGCAAACTCGTGAGCGTCGATTCCGTGATGGATGCCGTGATAGTTCGATTGCTGGTGAAGAACTCTTTTGTCAAGATGCTTCCCACCGAAGAATGCCAGCATGGGCTTTGTCACCTCGTAGTTCATCACCGCATCGAACTGGTCGCCCTGCAGCCAGCGCTGTGACTCGTGCCAGATCTCCGCCACGATGTACGCCTCGGGGTTGATCTTCCGCACCCGCTGGCGGAACTCCTGCCAGAAGGAGTCGTCGTCGATCTCAGTGGCAACATCCAGCCGCCAGCCATCGATGCCGAATTTGATCCAATGCTCGGCAACGCTGAACAGGAACTCGCGCACGGCAGGCGTATTGGTATTAAATTTGGGCAGGGCAGGCAGGTTCCACCACGCGCGATAGCCAATGGCTGTGAGGCTGTCCTCGTGCTGGAGCGCCCTCGCCTCATGCGGACCCGGGTACGCGCCCCACTGTTTTTTGCCGCTCAGGCGTTCAGGGTCGAAGAAAAACCAATCTTTGTACGGTGAGCCGTCGCCGCATTCCAATACGTGGTGGAATTGCCAGAAACCGCGCGAGGCGTGATTGAACACTCCATCCAAAACGACGCGAATGTCCTTCTTGTGTGCCCTGTCGAGCAGAAATCGCAGAGCATCATTGCCGCCAAGCAGAGGGTCCACGTTGAAATAATCATAGGTGTGGTAACGGTGATTCGACGCGGAGGCAAATATCGGGTTGAGATAAAGAGCCGTGATTCCCAGGTCTTTCAGATAGTCCAATTTGTCTGCGATCCCGTACAGGTCTCCGCCTTTGAATCCGTGCGGGGTGGGGGGGGTGTCCCAGGGTTCAAAGGGCAGACTGTGAGCGGGGTTACGTTCGCTTTTGGCAAAGCGGTCGGGGAAGATTTGATAGAAGACGGCGTCCTGTACCCAATCTGGTGTTGTTGCCATGGAGAAACCTCGATGTTGGATTAAAGTAGGACAAGAGGTCATCTTGTCCTGTTTTTTGATTCTACTTCATTTCGATTGGGCGGGGAAAAACGACAACGGAATTTCCACGCGGCGGTTTTAGTCGTTGACCGAGCCGAACATCATGCGCTTGAACAGGGTTTGTTGCAGGACGAGAAAGACGATGATGACGGGGATGGACATGATGATTGCCAGCGAGCCCAGGTAGCTCCACGGTTGTGCGCCACCCGAATATTGTGATTGCACGATGGCATAGATGGACATGGCGATGGTCACGTTTTCCGCCTTGTCCACGAACAGCCAGCCGAGGGCAAACTCTGAATATGCCATCAGGAACGCGATCAACCCGGTGACCGCGACCGAAGGCAGGGAAAGCGGCAGGGTAATGCTGAGAAAGGTTCTGAGGTCTCCCGCGCCATCCAGAAAGGCGGCTTCCTCCAGTTCCTTTGGAATCGCTTGAAAGGCGGCGCGCATGTTCCAAATGCTGAACGGCATGGCAAAAGCGGAGTAGACGATCACCAGCGCCAGCAAAGTAGTACGGATCTTCAACAGCCCGAGGATGACATAGAGCGGGGTCATGAACGCCACCGGGGGGAGTACCGCCGTCAGCAGCAGTGCGAACAGTCCCGGTCTGCGCCCGGGGAAGCGGAAGCGCGCAAAGGCATACGCCAGACTGATGCCCAAAACGACGGAGATCAACGCTGCGCCAATGGAAACCACCATGCTGTTCTTCAGCAGGATTTGAAAATCCACTGACTGATAGGGTCTATCCAAAACAGCCAGAAACGCCTTGAACGACCATTCCTTTGGGAAGAAACGGAACTCGGTGGGACGGCTGAGGAGAGAACCGTCGAATGCGAGACGCGCCATGCCCCAGATGGGCAGGAGCACGAACGTACCGATAATGGCCAGCCCAAGTTGTGTGGCGACCTGCCGGAAGAGGGATATCTTACGCATAAGTCACCCCCTCGCCTGCCTTGCTCCAGCGGTTGAAAAGCAACACCAGGATCATCAGGACAATAACGGCAATCACGTTGATGACTGCCGAGAAGGAGAACTGCCCCTGCGCGCCGAAGGCACCGGACGGGTTGAAAATATTGTATGACTCGGTTGCCAACGTGGCATTGCCAAAAAAGAAAGTCTGAAATAAATAGAACTGGTTGAACGAAAAAATGGCGCGCACGATCATAGCAGGAACAAGCAGCGGATATAACAGGGGCCAGGTAATGAATCGAAACGTCTGTCCGGCGGAGGCCCCATCCATCGCGGCGGCATCGTACACATCGCGCGGGATCATTTTCAAGCCCACACTGGAAGCGAGCATCATAAACGGGAATCCGTACCACATGGCGGCAAGCAGGAACACCACAAGCCAAAGATCCGCGGACTGGTTCCAGTTGTTGAAAAAACCGAAGGGGATATTCTCTCCAAAATCCTTTACTGCCAGCGCAAGCCACCCGGTGTCGGGGGTAAAGATATTCAGCCACAGGAGCGCGCCAATCATTTCAGGGATTGCCCAGGGCAGGATGAAGACCGCCTGCCAGAACTTTCCGAGTCTCAACCCGCGTTGCCAGAGCAGCAATGCCGTCCCCAAACCCAGTGCGCTTTGAAGTAAAACTGACAGGACAGTCCAAAAGGTATCGAAAAAAAGGATGTTCCATGTGGTAAAGGAACCTGAGATATATCTGAAGATGACCGGGTAGGCGCCCAGTCCAATGAAGTTTACCTTGTTCGCGCGCGCACCAAAATCAACGGTCGTCGCCGGAACCTCCCCGGTCAACCCTCCCCAAATCGCCCGCCAGATACCGCCGTTGAGTCCATCGCGCAAGGACGTCACGTTGAAGTCGGTCAGCGAGATGGCGACCTGAAAGAACAGTGGCACCAACGTCAGCAACGCAAAAGCGACCAGCCCTGGGACCAGCCATGGAAGCGCCCGCAAGATCTCTTTTCTGGATGGTTTCACCGCTTCTTCACGCTGCCGACGCCTGTCTCGCCACCACCCGGCGACGAGCCTCCCCGATTCCTTCAATCCCTCCGCCGCAGCAAACGAGAGTGGAACCGTTGCCACGAGGATGTACTGCGCCCACTTGGTACGCCAGACCAGCAGAAAGAAAATATCCACGAACAGCCAGATCGCAATGAAGCGGTCTTTTTTCCACGTTTTTGCGATGCCAATAAGAGCGAAGATGAAGATAAGCCCATCCGCACGAACCGGGAAGCTGTCCGGGTTCCAACTGATTGGCACCGACATGGACAAGTGCATCAATTGTTGCCACATCGGATAATTGGCGTTTTCCACATTGGGATTAGTCGTGGTCGCGGTCACTGCTTCGTATGTAATGCGGATGCTCCCGACCGGGTCTGCCCAGTAGAACGGATTACAGAGGAAAAAAACAAGGATGGCGAGCATCCCCCATAACACCGCATTCCGGAAATACTTCTTGAGTTCATTGCTTTCTTTCGCGCTAATGAACCAGTCGATCAGGATGGCGAAGCCGACCGCGGAATGCAGGTACTTCGACGAGGCACTCATCCCTAGGAAGATGGCGGAACCAATCAGCAGGATATTTTTCTTTTTCCCACTTTGTCGTTTGGAAAAATAATAGGTCAGCGCGGTTGCCGTGCTCATCAGGGCTGCGAACCCATCCAGCATAACCTGCGACGTGTACTTGACTGTGAAACTGTGAATGGCAAGCAACAACCCGCCTAGCGGATTCATCAACGCCAGCAAGAACGCCGTGGTCGTGCCCCATACTGTGGACATGGTCCGTGCTGCGCGGAGAAGGTCGGGCGGGAGCGATCTGGCAGGATTGGCGGTGATGGGCACATCCGCGATAAGTGGTTCCTCAGGCAGACCCAGGATGCTCAACCCGAACATGATCTTGGCAAGTTGGGGATGTTCGGGGCGGTAGTTCGTTTCCAGAAAGCCGCGCCAATTCGAAGTCCGGATGAAGTGCGCGAATTCCTGTCCGGCGCGCAGATAATCATCCTCATCGTAGTCGATGGAAAGGGTATTCGCCGCGTAGGTGCGCAATCCGAATGCCGCTGCAACGACAAGCAAAACAAGGAGGGTACGCAGGATCATCTGGGTTGTTTTGTTCATAAGAGTACTGTTCTCGCAAACCTGGATAGTATAATTGCCTTTGGATATTTCGACATGGATATCGATCTCAACAGCCTTGACCCGGATCTGCGCACCGCAAAACTTTCCGGCATTGCTTCCGCTTCCTTCGGGTTGTTGAGTCTCTGTCTGGCGATCATCCCCATCTGTGGCGGAATAACCAGCATTCTGGGTGTTGTTTTGGGGTTATACAGTTTGAAGACCGAACATAGCAAAATTGCCATTGCCGGTGTCATCCTGTCTGGACTGGGGGTATTGATAACAATCGTCTATGCCCTGTTCCTGTTTCTCTTTCAAAAGTGATGAAGCAATTATTTCAATTTGAAAATATACGCCTGATAGGGATGTAATTCGGCAAGCGGTCTGTAACCGGTGAACATTCCACCAGTGATATTTAGATTGTTTGCCTGGGTGGTATCCAGCAGGGATGTGACCGTGTGCGTGCCATCGGCAAGAATCGCATCGGGCAGGCCTAGCGAATATTCAAAGATCGGTGTCCCTTTGAGGTTGATCAGGATCAGTACGTCTTCGCTGTCACTGTGGCGAAGGATCGCATATACGCCGGAATTGCCGGTTTCGAGAACGGTCAAATTGCCGTCGCGTAGGACTGGGTGTTCGGCGCGGAGTCTCGTCAGCATGCGGTAGAGGTTGAGCAGGGAGCCCGGGTCTTTCTCCTGCGCTGCGACGTTGACTTGTGTATAACTTGCATCCGGCATACGCCAGGGTGTGCCGGTGGTAAACCCGGCATTGACGTCCGCGTTCCATTGCATGGGCAGACGGATGTCTTCATCCGGCTTTCTGCCCTGCATGCCGATCTCTTCGCCGTAATAAATGAACGGCGTTCCGGGTGATGTCAGCAACAACACAGCCGCGAGTTTCGCCTTTTGTTCATTTCCGTTCAGAACACTTATGACGCGGTTTTGGTCATGGTTGGTCAGGAAGGTGGCGTAGTTTCCATTGCTGATGTCTTTCAGAGTGAACGCCCAGGCGCCGTTGATGCCGGTATTCGACTCGCCCGCAACGCTGTTGACGAATCCGCTGGCAAGTTCAAAGTTGAAGATATGGTCGGTCTGCCCGGCATATTTTGTAGCCAGGAATGCGCCCGCCCCGTACACTTCGCCGACCGTGTAGGCATCCGGTTCAATCGATTTATAAAATGTGTAAAACTCCTTGAACCACTCATGTGTCGCCTCGGTATTCTCGATCTTGGCGCCCTCTTCGATCAGATGTTTCGCCGCGTCAATGCGGAAGCCGTCCACACCGATGTCTTCGAGCCAGTAACGGGTTACTTCCTCCATTTGTGCGGTAACTTCGGGGTTTCGATAATTCAAATCTGGCATGCCGCCCCAGAAGAAACCATAGTAATTCCCGCCGTTGCCCTGATGCCAGTAATTTCCCGTTTCGTTCGACCAGATGTACCAGTCCCGGTAGGGCGAATTGACATCCCGGTTTGCATCCACGAAGAACGGGTGCTGGCTGGATGTGTGATTAAGCACAAGGTCGATGATGACTCTGATGCCGCGCTCGTGCGCCTCCGTTAGCAACTTCCTGAAATCATCCATCGTGCCATATTCCGGGTTTACCGCGTAATAGTTCAGCACGTCATATCCGTGATAAGAGGGAGATGGATGGATGGGCATCAGCCACAAGGCATTCGCGCCAAGTTCCTGGATGTAGTCCAATCTTTGGACGATGCCATTGAAGTCGCCGATGCCGTCCCCGTCGGAATCCTGGAAGGAGCGGACGAAGATCTCGTAGAAGACCGCATCACGCCACCATGCGGCTGGTTCCGTTTCCGGGGCGGCTGTCGCCTCTTGAGCCGGATCAGGCTCAGGCGTTGGTGGAAGCGTGGTCGGCGTCGCGGGAGTACATCCAATCAGGATGGATGTCAAAAGAAAAAGAGTGATTAATTTTTTCATGGAAAAAATCAGGGCGGTCGACCTGACCGCCCTTAGCGTGTTTAACCTTTTACGGCTCCGGTCGTGAGACCGCTGGTAATGTATTTTTGCAATGCGATGTATGTGATCGCCACCGGCAAGGCAACAATGATTGCCATGGCGGCAAACCGGTTCCATGGAATGGCGTTGGCGTATTGTCCTGTCATGTTGTAGAGGGTCATGGCGAGGGTATAGTTCTCAGGCTTGGTGAGGAAGAGCCACGAAAGGGCGAACTCTTGCCAGTGACCGATGAAACCGAGGAAGAAGGTTACTGCAAGCTGCGGGACAGCCAGCGGCAGAACGATCCGGAAGAAGATTTGGTTGGAGTCCGCGCCGTCGATGGCGGCGGCTTCTTCCAGGTCGAGCGGGATGGTGTCGAGATAGCCTTTGAGATTCCACACGGCAAAAGGCAGGGCGCTGGCGACCATGGCGATGCCGACTCCCCACAGTGAATCGCGCAGGTTGAAGACCAATTTTCCGGTGACGCCCTCCGCGCAACTAAATATTGGTTCCAACGCGGTGATCCCGTTTCCACAGTCAAACAGGCGGAACTGGTTCAGCAACAGGTAAAGAGGCGCTGAGAGACCTACGGCGGGCATCAATAGTGGAATGAATAGAAGCACCATCAATACCTGCCGCAGGGCAAACTTGAATCGTGAGAAGGCGTAAGCAGCCGAGACCGCTACAAGCAGAGCCACCAGGCCGACGCCAAAGGACAGGAAGAAACTGTTGGTGAGCAATTGCGTGAACGTGACCGGGTTGGCGGTGGGGCGGTCCATCACCTGCTGGTAGGCGACCAGGGAAAATTCCTTTGGGATCAATTCGAGCGCCGAGGGACGGGTGGTCTTGGAGCTGAATGACAGGGTGATGATGTACATAATCGGGAACATCACCTCCAGCGCGATGGCGATGGTTAATATCTGTAAAAGGAGTTGCCGCCAAAGGGGCAGATCGCGCCCGCCCTTTTCCCCGGAGGTGTTGATATTCAGGATGCGGGCAATAATGTTCTTGTTTTGGGTTGCCGTGGTCATGGTCATGCTCCTAGGTGTAGCTTTCCGTTGCCCGGGTGATTTTGTTGGTGACAAGGAAGACAATCAGCGCGACAATGAAGATGAAGACCGAGAAAGCGGCGGCGGCGCCATACAAACGCAGGTTGCGTACCAGGTCGTAGGCGAATGTAACGAGAATCTCAGTACTGCGGGCGGGACCGCCGTTCGTCATGAAGAACACGAATGCAAACAGGTTGAATGAAGTGATAAAGCCATACACTGCCGCAGGAATCATGGCCGGGCGCAACAGAGGCACTGTGATATTCCAGAACTGTTGAGGTCCACTGGCGCCATCAATGGAGGCGGCTTCGTACAAATCTTTGGGGATGCTCTGCAGTGCCCCGGTAGCGACGACAGTCATGAAGGGCCAACCAAGCCAGAAGTTGGCAATCATCATGGCGTAATAGGCAAGGGTAAGGGGCCCGGTGGGCAGGAGCCAGGGAATGGGAGGCGTATATTCGGTCAGCCACCGGATGCGCACCGGGTCGGTGGCACCAAACCACTGGGAAACCGTTGTAAGGAACTGGTTCATGGCTCCATTGGTTTCATGGAAAATGTTCTGCCAAACGACTGCCACGACCAAGGGAGGAATCACTACCGGCAGGATATATATCGCCCGATAGACTTTTTTGAACCATAAGCCCGGCGTGTTGAGCAATACTGCGATTAACACGCCGGCGGGCACGTGTACCATTACGTTGGTGATCGCCCACCAGAAGTTGTAGACCAGGACGCGTGTGAAATTGAAGTTTTGTACCGGAAGTCCACCGGTCAAAATGTCCGTATAGTTTTTAAAACCGATGAAATTGAGTTCGGGGGAGGCAAGACCGAAACGAAGATCCTTGGTCTGGAAATCGGTGAACGAGATGATCACCTGGTAGATCAAGGGGTAAAAAGTGATGACCGACATGACTGCGAAGGCGGGGACCAGATACAAATACGGGAGAATTGCCCTGCGGAAATCCATGCCTCGTCGGAATTTCATCTTAGCAGTTGCCATAAGGCGCCTCCGGTGTTGAGAATTATTTGAACACATCTATTATTATAGATGCAAAAAGACAAAGGTGGGCAGGGTATCCCCTGTCCACCTTTGTCAACGTGTTATTGCTCGATGAGAGATCTCATCATGAAGATTCGTGCAGATTACTTGTTGGCGGCTTCGGCGGCAGCCTTGACCCAGTCAGCGGCGGGGGTGCCGGCTTCGAAGACCTGATCGGTGCCGCAGAAGTTGGACCAGTACTTGCCCAGTTCAGGGACCTGCGGGCGGATGGTGGCGCCGGTGTTGAAGGCATCCACGAGACCCTGAATGAGGGGATCGGAGATGGTTACATCGGTGCGTACCGGAACGTGACCAGCTTCGTTCATCATCACGGTCTGGGAGGCGGCATTGGTTAGGTAGAGTGCGACCTCGAGAGCGGCTTCCTTGTTCGTGCTGTTCGGGTTGAAATAGAAACCGTCAACGCCGAGCAATGGAGCAGCGGGACCAGCGGGACCGGCGGGAAGCGGGGCAACGCCCAGCTTGTCGCCGAGGGCTTTCTTGTAGTCGCCCATCGCCCAGTTACCATTGGTGATGGCTACCGCGGTGCCTTCCTGGAATGGAGCAAGACCTTCGCTGTCGTTCTTGGACCAGCTGTTAGCTTTGGAGATCTGATACAGGTCGTTCAAGTATGTCATGGCATCGATGACGCCGGTGCCCTGGTCGGCAATGACTTTCCAGTTTTCATCAAAGATCTGACCACCAAAGGCACTGAAGAATCCATAGTGGT
Organism: Chloroflexota bacterium; assembly: GCA_013388855.1. Lineage (GTDB taxonomy): Bacteria > Chloroflexota > Anaerolineae > Anaerolineales > Villigracilaceae > Defluviilinea. Next base: position 169,889 of record JACAEM010000023.1, on the reverse strand, counting down.
GGTAGCAGCCATAGCTGAACGCAACGTACTTGCCGTCTTCCATGATAGCTTTGAGTTCATCGGTGGTGGCTGGCGGGGTGGGGAGCAAATCCTTGTTGTACCAGAAGACCACAGCCTTCAAGGTTTCGGGAATGCCGTAAAGTTTGCCGTCGAGGGACATGCCGTCGATGCCAAGCTGATTGACGCCTTCGAGTTTGCCGGCGGCCAAATCGGTGATGTCGGCGATCAAGCCGGCGCGGGCATCGTCACCCAGGGAGTCGTTCGGGGCGATGAACATATCCGGGCCACCACCGGCGGCAACATCGGTGCGATACTTGTTGAAGACATCATTGAAGGGGACCTGCAGGACGTTGATCTTGTACTGCGGCAGGTCGATGGCGGCCTGCTCGAGCAGGGCGGTCAGAGCAACTTCTTCAGCGGAACCGGTGCCGTACGCGTGCCAGAAAGTTACTTCGATGGGCTCGGCGGCGGGAGGCTCGGTAGCCACGGGTTCTTCCGCGGGGGCCTCGGTCGCCGGGGCCTCAGTGGCGGGAGCGGGTTCTTCAGTTGCGGCGGCTCCACCACCACAGGCAGTGAGCACAAAAGCTGTGATCAGCAGGAGGCTGAACAGCAAATTCAATTTGGTTTTCATTTACTTCTTCTCCTTGTAGATTTTGGTACAAAATGGTTTATCGGTGTGTTTGCAGGTTTGGTTGTTTTTGTAGATGGTATCACCTCCTTTGTCGGTTTATTGGCTTGCTTCCACGGATTGATCAACATCGAGCGAAATGCCTTTGGGAGTGCTGTTCTTCTGTTCCGCCGCACTGTGGATGGCGACATTGATTGCCTGGACAGTTGCACCGATCAGCAACGAACGGCGTCCCAACATTCCAGTTGTGATCCGCACACTTTGTTCGGAGGCGCGCATGGCACGTTCCCGCACTGCCTGACGGATGGATGCTGTCAGGAGATCTCCGGCTTGCGCGACACCACCTCCGATGATTACAATGCTCGGGTTGAAAAGATTGATTAACCCTGCAATTGCTATTCCTATGAATGTACCTGCCCGTCTGAGAATTTCCTGTGCGTGGATGTCGCCGCGTCGCGCAGCTTCCGCCACTTCGTGAGCGGTGATCTTTTCCACGGGCAATTCCGACAAAATGGTCCGCTTCCCGGACTTGACGAGGGCCTGCCCCTGCTTGGCAATCGCGTGCCCACCTGCGAACGCTTCGAGACAACCACGGTTGCCGCAACTGCAGAGCGGACCGTTTTCTTCGATTGTCAAGTGACCAATTTCGCCCGCCGCTCCGGTCGTACCACCATAAATCTGTTGATTCAGAATCAGTCCGGCGCCAATGCCGCTTCCCACTTTGATATAGGCAATATTTTTTTCACCGCGTCCCGCCCCATATGCCCACTCGCCCAATGCGCCGAGTTCGGCATCATTGTTAAGTGTGACCGGGCATTCCCACATTTTTTCAAGCGCGGTACGGATGGGGTAATGGTCCCAGCCCGGCATGATAGGAGGCGCAACGACCATCCCGGCTTCGGTGATGACCGGTCCCGGCACGCCAATACCTACTGCCGAGAGGTCGGTGATGGCAAGCCCTTTCAATTCCAACAGATGCAATAGACTTTGATTCGCCTGATCAAGGCAGGCATCCGGTCCGGCTTTGATATCGAAGGGAACTTCGATTTCCTTGAGGATGCGGGCGGTGAAATCCGCCAAGGCGATGCTCATATGGGTCGCCCCCATGTCGATGGCGCCGACCAGACCGCGGTCCGGGTTGATTTCGAGTACCACTGGCGGGCGTCCGCTGGGTGCGGAGCGACTCTCTGCCTCCAGAACGATCTTGTTTTCGAGAAGGTCATTGACAATCAGGCTGACCGCCGCGCGGGTCAGTCCCATCTTATCTGCCAACTCGGAACGCGACAAACCGGTCGCCGAGAATCGGATTAGATCCAAGGCGGCATGTTTGTTAAAACTCTTAACATTGTATTCGGCGGGAAGCCAGTAAAATGTGCTCAAGTTTTCCTGTCAGTCAGATTGCTTCTTGCTGGATTTGTAAATATTAGCATATATTCATGAATTTTTCAAGTGCTTTAACAAAATATTAAGAGATCAATCCCTCCACGATGCAAAAAAGACAGCCCACCGTCAAGTGGGCTGTCTTTGTATTCAAATGTGCACGCGCGGTCAGCGAATGGCTTCTTCGGTGGCAGCGTCAAAGATGTGGATGGAATCCATGTCGAACGCGACCTGGGCCTGTTGACCGAGGCGCAGTTTCGAGCGCGGGTCAACGCGGGCGACAAACGTGTTCTTCCCGCTGACAAGGTAGAGGAAAATTTCGTTGCCCATCAACTCGGTTACATCCACTTTGACGGCGACCTTCTCTACGTCGACATTGGGTGGGATGAATTCGGAGTCGTGGATGTTTTCGGGGCGGATACCGAAAATGATCTCCTTGCCCACATGAGACTCGTACGGCTTGGCGTATTTCGCTGGAATGGCAACCGAGAAATCACCGGTATCCACCAGTAGCTTATCCCCGTCCTTGCGAAGCCTGCCGGGGAAGAAGTTCATGGCGGGGGAGCCGATGAAACCTGCCACGAACAGGTTGTTCGGGCGGTCATATAGATTCTGGGGAGTGTCAAGCTGCTGTAAAACGCCCTTGTTGATGACGGCTATACGGGTCGCCATGGTCATGGCTTCGATCTGGTCGTGAGTCACATAGATAAAGGTGGTCTTGAGGCGCTGATGCAGTTTGCTGATCTCGGCACGCATTGCCACGCGCAATTTGGCATCCAGGTTCGAGAGCGGCTCGTCGAAGAGGAACACTTTCGGTTCGCGGACGATGGCGCGTCCCACTGCCACACGCTGGCGTTGACCGCCGGAAAGTTGGCGCGGCTTGCGGTCGAGCAGGTCGCGGATACCAAGAATGTCGGCGGCTTCATTCACGCGGCGCTTGATTTCGTCCTTTGGTACTTTCCGCAGTTTGAGCCCGAACGCCATGTTGTCATACACCGACAGATGTGGGTAAAGAGCATACGACTGAAAGACCATGGCAATATCACGGTCCTTTGGGGCGACATCGTTCACCACCCGGTCGCCGATCAGGATCTCGCCATCGGAAATTTCCTCCAGCCCGGCAAGACAGCGCAAAGCGGTTGTCTTGCCGCACCCGGATGGACCAACCAGCACGAGAAACTCTTTGTCATCAACCGCGATGTTCAGGTTGTTGACAGCGATCACATCGCCAAACCTTTTGTAGACGTTTCTGAATGTTACACTAGCCATGGGTCTTTCCTCCGTTTCTTGAGAATATAGTGCTTGGATTATACTCCCACTCAACGATTTGAGAATGGAGGATTGTCACAATTTTCATACGGGTTTTTCGTTTCAGACTACACCTGGGCAGGTCTCCGTTTCAGTGGTGTTTCGCACCGTGGAACTTTCCCTGTCAATCCCTGTTTACCAGCCAGACTCCCAATAAGATAATTGCGCCTCCTGCCAGCGAAACGTGCGTAATCTGTTCGTTCAATACAATTGCCGCGATCACCACAGCGACCAGCGGCTCAACATAAAGGAATACCCCTGTTTGCGCGGTGGATAATGCCTGTAACGCGTCATACCAGGCAATGTATGCCAATCCTGAACAAAAAACGCCCAGGAACAGGATACCAATCCATCCATTTTGTGTGAGATTGAAAACCTCCTTGAGACCCGGATCGGTCACGCCGGAAATGTTCTCGAAAGCTGGTCCCATGAAGAACAAGACCGATGTAAACAGCCATCCGAACGCCATCACGTAAAACATCATCAAACTGGCTGGATGCGATTTCAGTCCTCGCCGTGAAAGGATCGAGAATACCGCCCAATTCACCGCGCTGACCATGATGAGCGTATCTCCCGGAGCGCCAAATCTGCCAACCGAAATGGAACGTATGTCCCCTTTGGAACTGACAAGGAGCACACCCGCAAAAGCCAGGGCGATGCCAAGGGTTTTCACCAGCCCCAGTTTTTCTTTCAAGACCAGCCATCCCAGCAGCGCCATGAAGACCGGCGTTGTAGATACAATCCAGGCGGTGGTGCCGGCTTCAGAGGTCTGCAATCCATTCGATTGAAGCCATTGATGGAAAGTTATGCCGAGGAAACCAAGCAGGGCAAAATAGCCCCATTCCCTCCTGTCTGGCAGGATAAACTGATGTCGAAGGATTACCGCGAGTCCGAGAATGAGAACGCCGATTGTAAACCTCAACCAGACAATAGTCACTGGCGAAATGTCCTCCAATGCCACCTTGGTGGCGATGAACGACGCGCCCCAGACGATCACAGCGAAAATGGCTTCCAGATAAGGGACCAGTCTTATTTTGGGCATATCAAATCCTTTGGCGGAGTGTTTATAATAATATTATGGCCCGGTATCCGATGGTCTTGCCGAACCCTGCCGGGCTCTTACTGGTGTGACTGGAGAATTTTACATGGAAATATCCGATCTTCATGTTGTGACCGAAAAACTGACCCGCTTCAAAACCGAATACCAGATCGATATCCTCCCAGACTGGGGTGAGGGATCAGATGGAACCTGGCGGCCCGGAAAGTGGACGAGGGATGAATTGGACAGGCTTCATCGTTTTGTAGGGTTGCTCGCAGGCGCGATGGGCGGAAGTGAAAAATTCATAGGAAGTATTGGGGGCGTTCAGATTAAGAAGGCAAACATCGGTTCACATGGCGGGGAAGCGTTATCGCACCGTGTCAGTCTGTCGGAAAAGGGGCCATTTTCCGCATGGACGGTCGTCCATGAACTTGCCCATGCCTGGGATGCGAACCACGGCTGGCGGCTTTCGGTCGCCTTGGAGAAGTATACGGGAGGATTTACCAGCATCCCTCTCTCGGTCTTAAAACGCCTCTTCGGCAAACGCGACTCAGGCTTCTGGAAACCGGAGGAGCGCCCCGGACGCCGCGGACGTCTGCCCGGTTGCAACGCCTTTGGCTACTTTTACGGTGACAAACCCAGCGGCTCGAATTGGGCATTCAATCGCAAGGAGGATTTCGCCGAATCGGTTGCCATGTATGTCGGCTGGAATGGCAATAATGAATTATCTGCCCAGGCGCATGGAAGGGTGGAGAGATACCTCCTGCCAAATGGCGCAAAGGACAACTTCTTTGGTCAGGTGGATAACTGGGAGGACTATGCCCGGTATTTTTATCCTGAAAACGGGGATTATACAAAGACCAAACGCTGGCAATTCATCGACGAACTCGTCCATGACCGGATACAATTGAACTGAATCCAAAATCTTCCGTATCCAACACCGTGTATAATAGCCATCCGGAGGCTACACTTTCATGGAAATCACCTGGTATGGACATTCCTGTTTTCGTCTCACCGAACGCAACATGGCAACGGTGGTGACAGACCCTTTTGACAGCAAATCAATCGGCTATGAAGCCCTTAAATTGAAAGCGGATATTGTTACGGTAAGCCATGATGCACCCGGTCACAATAACGTCGACGCGGTAAAAGGGGTGTCGCACGTGATCGATGGCGCCGGTGAATTCGAAATTGGCGGCGTCTTCATCACCGGTGTCCAGACCGACGGTAATTCGGGCAAGAAAAAAAAGGAAAAATCCGCTCGCAACACGATCTACGTCTTCGACTATGAAGGAATCACCGTGGCACATCTGGGCGATTTGAAGGATACCCCCACACAGTCCGAGGTAGAGTCGCTGGGTACAATCAACGTGGCGCTCGTCCCGGTGGGAGGCGGAGGCGGTTTGAACGCCGCTAAAGCCGCGGAGATAATCAGCCTGATCGAGCCGAACCTCGTCATTCCCATGCATTATTCGACGCCCGCGGCAAAGGTCCCGCTCGACTCGCTCAATAAATTCATCAAGGAAATGGGACTCTCGAAACCCGAGACCCAGCCGTCCCTGAAGGTGACGCGTAGTGGACTCCCCAGCGAAACCCGCGTCGTCGTTCTGGAGTATCAAACGAGTTAAGGTATGGCAGTCAAAATCTTGATGACGTGGGATATCGCCAGTGAACGCGACCAGGAATACTTCGAGTTCATCATCGGCGAATTCATCCCCGGCGTGCAGAGACTAGGCTTGCAGCCCGCGGAAGCCTGGGCGACCATCTACGGCTCTTACCCGCAGATCCAGGTCGGTTTGCTCGCCGCAGACGCACCCCAAGCGCGCCGCATCCTTGCCTCAGGTGATTGGGGTGTCTTGCAGGATCGTCTGTTCAGTTATGTCAAAAACTTCTCCTACAAGGTCGTTCCTGAACGGGGCGGCTTTCAATTCTAGTCTGTAGCACGGAGCCAAAACTCCGTGTTTTTATTTACCCGGATGCAACGATCCCACTCCTGGTTTTTTTACCTTTGTACAGCCGAAGGCATATTGACGCTCTTCGCCCTTCTGTTGGTCCCCTCGGAAGGCGGAAGCGTTTCATGGGCGCGCCTTGCATTGGTCGGGATCATTGCCTTCTTTGCCGGATTGGGCATATATTTTGGAATCCGTCCTCCACGCGGACTGGAGAAATGGGCGCAGCCTCACATCATTCTTTCATCTGCGCTTCTCTCCCTGACCTTTGGTCTGCTTCTATTCCTTTTGCGTTACCTCGACCCTGAGCGACTCCTGCCGATTTACGAACGGCTGGGACCATTGTTGTGGTACCTGCTTGCCCTGACGGCGCAATCGATATTTTTTCTACTCTACATCAAGAATGGTCTGCATCCTGAGGCATTCAAACAGCGCAAACAAACGTATCTTTCAGCGCTCGTTGTCTTTTCGGCTTTGTTTTTCCTGTTCATCCTCGTCTCGTTGACCCGGCTGGGTATTACCCCCGATCCTGCCTATTGGGGCGAGCCGGGGGTGGCCCTCCTCGGCTGGCAGTTCGGACTTGCCCTCCTTGGCGGCATTCTCGTTCTCCTGCTCTCTTCTTCCATGAAGGAGAGTATTCTGGACATCATCCTCCCGCTCTCGATCTATATTGTTGCGGTTGCCCTCTGGCTGAGTGTTCCATTGGATGTGCTCGCAAACGGTTTCTACGTCACTATCAACCCGCCGACATTCCAGCCGTTTCCTTATTCCGATGCCGGTTACTATGACCGGACGGCTCACAGCCTCCTGCTTGGATATTCCTACCAGGAAGGGATTCCCATCCGTCCGCTTTTCATCGTCTATCTGGCTTTGCTCCACACCCTGTTTGGGGAGAACTATCCCGCCATCATCGCCGGGCAGACCGCCCTGCTGGCTTTGATCCCGGTGGTGTTTTATTTTCTCGGCAAGAAGATCCACAGCCGCATTGCCGGGACAACGACTGCCCTGTTTTTCATCTTCCGTGAATTGACCAGTCTGCTCATCACATCCAATACCCGCGTCACCAATTCAAAGTCCCTGCTGGTGGAATTGCCGACTTTGTTTTTACTCATCCTCTCCTGTTATCTGGTCTTCCGCTGGCTCGAGCGCAGAGAACCGAAGAGTGCCTTTATCGCAGGCGGAATGTTTGGACTGCTCCTGTTTATGCGGACACAAACTGTGATGATTCTTCCCTTTGTTCTGCTGGTCGCTCTGTTGACATTTGGCTGGCGGAACCGTTCTTTCTACGGCCAGGCGGCGCTTTTGGTTTTGGGAATGGCCGTCACGATCCTGCCTTGGCTGACCCGAAATTACGTCCAGACCGGGCAATTTGCGTTCGATTCAGCATCCCAATCCAAACTTCTTGCCAGTCAGTATGCCTACTCAGGAAACCTCGACATTCAAAATTACGATTTTGAGGGCAAAGGACTGGCTCAGGTGTTGATTGAATTTGCCGTCAAAGACCCGGGCTTCGTATTTGGTTTTATCGCAAACCATTTCCTCGCCACGGAAATCCATGGTGTACTTGCCCTCCCGCTGTTCAAGCCCTACAACGGAATTTTCGAACCGGTCAATCTGTACTGGGTGACATGGGATGGAACCCTCGAATGGTATAACGTCGCCCTGTTCCTTTTTTACCTTCTCATGATCGCTTTTGGCATTGGCAAAGTATGGAATCGCTGGCGATGGATTGGTCTACTGCCGGTTGCCTACAATCTGGGTTATGCCCTTGCTACGGCGTTGAGTCGTTTTTCCGGCTGGCGCTACGATTATCCGGCAGACTGGGTCCCATATTTTTATTTTGGCGTTGGCTTTGCGGAAACAGCCATACTGGTTTCGACTTTATTTGGCGGACGGGAGGTAAATTCACCAAAGATTCTCAACGACCACCGCAACCTGACCCCAATGCCAGTACTGTTTGTCTTGTTTGCCTTAATCGGGGCAATTCCCTGGGTGGCAGAGAAAATTCCATCGCCGCGTTATGCAAACCGACCTCCCTCATCCCTGATCGAGCGGGTCGTTTCGATGCCCGGCGCTCCGACATTAACGGACCTGCAAGTCTTTCTCTCCCGGCCCGAATCGTTCATGGAAATCGGTCAGGTGCTATACCCGCGCTATTTCCCTCGCAATAAAGGGCTGGAATCATCGAACCCCTGGCCCGTTTACGAACCGCGGGATTTTCCCCGGCTGGGATTCCTGCTCATGAACGAAAAATTCGATTTTGCGATCTTTCCCTCCAAAGGCATTCCCGAACCGTTTCCCCACGCCGCAGACGCAATTGTCGTCGGATGCAGGCGGGAGGAGTACGTAGATGTCAGGATGATTGCTTTTCCGGATTTGGATGCCATCCTCACGAGCACGCCGCTCACCGTACCTTGCTCCCCTTGATATGCGACGCATCTCTTCCAGACTTTTGAATTGGTACCGCCAAAATGGGCGGATTCTCCCCTGGCGCGGACATGCGGACCCGTACGCCGTGTGGGTCTCCGAGATCATGCTCCAGCAAACGCGCGTCGAGACGGTTCTTCCCTATTTTGAAAAATGGATGAGGCAGTTTCCCACGGTTCAGGCACTGGCGAACGCCTCCGAACAGGAGGTGCTCAACGCCTGGGAAGGACTCGGTTATTACAGCCGCGCGCGGAATTTTCATAAGGCTGCGAAAATCGTCGCTGAAAAATATAACGGGGCACTCCCGCGTGATTTGGATGAACTGGGGAAACTACCCGGAATCGGACGCTACACAGTCGGTGCGCTGGCTTCGATCGTGTTCGGCATGGATGAACCTGCGCTCGATGGCAACCTGAAACGGGTCTATGCCCGCCTGTTCGATGTGAGAGAAACGGTGGATTCTTCCGAGGGTGAAAGAATCCTGTGGCGGCTCGCCAGAGAGAACTTACCCAAAGGGGAGGCGGCTGATTTCAACCAGGCGTTGATGGACCTCGGCGCGTTGATCTGCCTGCCAAGGAATCCGCGTTGTCTGCTTTGCCCGGTGATGGAGGAATGCAAGGCGCGCAAGAACGGCACCCAAGAGATTCGCCCGGTGAAGAAGGCGAAAAGCGAGACTCCATCATATGTCCATGCGGCAGCGGTGGTCATGAAACGAGGCAGGGTCTTGCTGGCGCGACGACCGTCGAAAGGGTTGCTGGCTGGGATGTGGGAATTTCCGAATGTCCGAGTTGACGGCGACCCGGCAGGGGCGTTGACGAAAGCTATGAAAACGGCGTATAACCTCCGGCTTCGCGTGAAGCGGGAAACTGATCCAATTGGGATGTTTCGTCACGCCTATACTCATTTCAAAGTCACGGTGCACGTTTTCGACTGTGAGTTGATATCCGCTGTTATGGGGGAAGACCTAACGTGGATCCCGTTGAAGGACCTCGATGAATACCCGATGGGGAGGGTGGATCGCCAGATTGCAGAAACGATACGGCAATGATTCACACTTGAGTGTGAATAAAAATTAACGTAGAATAGGAAATATTCTCAAACAGGGTCGAAACATCTAAATTCAAGTTGTTGTGTCTGGGCAGATCGGATACTGCAGAAAGGTTGATAATGGCAAATAAAGAAGGTGATCCGGTAAAAGTCCAACTTATTGTGGGCGTCCTTGGGTTTATTGGCGTGTTATTGACTGTTTTTGTCCCGATTATTCGAGATAATCTGGAGCAGAGGAATCAGCCGACATCGACCCCGATTATCATTGTTGCGACCCCTACCGTTGTTGAATTGCCTGCAACCAACACCCCTCTTCCCGAATCGACTGCAACCACCGTGCCAGATACTCCCACGCTGACGCCGACCATCACCCCGACGCCGATCCCGCCTCTGGAAGCCGGGAAGGATTGGCTGGAGGATTGTCTCAGCGTCGTTTGGGCGGTGTATCCCGATTCGATGGCGGCGAACACGAACGGTAATTGTTATGTCGAGCCGCTGGCGGATTCCTTCTCTGTTCGGAGCGATCATATGGAGGTTTTCTTCAATGACCGGGCGGAAACGACGAGTGTGACTGGAATATTTGTTGAAATTCCGCCCGACTCTCTGGTGGAGTTCACCGTTCACTTGGAGGGTATCGATAACGGTGAATTGTGGATGGGTATTTTCGGCGATAAAACAATTGAGACAGACGGGCTTGTCCTTGCCGCGCCGGAAGGGAACATGAAGAATAGCGCTTTTGTGGTTCGCACCCTGCCAGGAGATGATAAGTACTTGACCAATAAGTTTAAAAAAGATTCCGGGAATTACCTGGTCGCGTTTGATGTGAACCCCAGCAAGGTGACGGGGCTCTTGGAGATTTACAATACGGTCGGATCCGCTTCGGTGCCTTCGCCGACCAAGTGGTTGTTCCTAGGGTACAGGACATCCGCTGGAACTTCGAATTTTATCTCGGGGTATTTCTCCGATCTTGTCATCACCCCGCGCTAGAATCAACGAAAAAACAATGACCCCGGTTTGATTGCCGGGGTCGTTTCATCTTATTTGCTTTTGCTCAACGTCACCAACACCATCGGTCGGCGCTTGGTCTCTTCGTAGAGATAGGAGCGCACGGCGTTGGCAATGTCTTTTTCACTGTCCCAGCCGCCGCCATTGACCACATCCATGATGTGACTGCGGACCTCCGGCAGAAGCGCCTCCGCATCCTCCGGCGAGACGAAGCCGCGTGTAATGATTTCCGGTTCGTGCAAAAGGCGACCATTGAGGCTGTTCACGCTGATGTCGATCAGGAAGAGTCCGTTACGGGCAAGTTTTTCTCGTTCGCGCATTACATCGTAATCGATATCGCCGATGGATTCGCCGTCCACAAAGACGTATCCGCCGGGGATGCGCTCGCCGAGTTTCATTTTCCCGCCGGAAAGTTCCACGATTTGACCGTTTTCCACAACCATCACATTCTGCTCTTCGACCCCCACATCGGTTGCCAGCTTGGCATGACGTTTCAACTGCCGCAGTTCGCCGTGGATTGGGATGAAGTGCTTCGGTCGCACCATGCTGATGAGCAATTTTTGCTCTTCCTGCGAGGCGTGACCCGAAACATGGATCGGGGCGATCGAGTCGTAGATGACATTCGCACCGCGTCGCAGCAGACGATTGATCGTCTTGCTAATGGTCTCTTCGTTGCCCGGAATGGGGTGGGAGGAGAGCACCACAGTATCGCCTTCCTTCAAGTCAAACTGGCGGTTTGTACCTGCCGAAAGCCGCCCAACAATGGACGATGGCTCGCCCTGCGAGCCGGTGCACATGATTGTGACCTTGTGATCCTGCATTTGCAATGCCTGGTCAATGGGTACGAGCAATTCGTCGGGGATATTTAGATAGCCTAATTTGCGCGCGATCTTCACGTTATCGATCATGCTTGGACCTGCCAGCGCCATCTTGCGTCCATGCTTTGCGGTGGCATCAGCCACCTGTTGAACGCGCGAGATCAGCGAGGCAAAGGTCGCCACGATGACGCGTCCTTTTGCTTCGGTGAATACCTTATCGAAGGCGGGACCGATCACAGACTCGGAAGGAGTCCAGCCGGGGCGCTCCGCGTTGGTCGAGTCGGAAAGCAGCAGGTCCACGCCGCGACGCGAAAATTCGGCCAGTTTGGCGAAGTCGGTGGGCCAGCCGTCGACGGGGGTCTGGTCGAATTTGAAATCGCTCATGTGAACGACAAGACCGGCAGGTGTGGTAATCCCAAGCCCCACCGCGTCGGGGATGGAGTGGCAGACGTGGAAGAACTCCACCTTGAATGGGCCAATCTCCACCGAGCCACCCGCCTCCACTTTGTTGAGCGATGCTTTTGCCGCAGCGTTGTTGCGAGCCAGTTTTCCCTCGATCAAGCCCAGGGTCAGGGGTGTTGCGTAAATGGGCGCAGGGACATCGCTTAATAAATGATGAATCGCTCCAATGTGATCCTCATGTCCATGTGTGATGACGATCCCCACCACTTTGTCTGCTTTCCCGCGCAAATATTCATAATCCGGGATGATATAGTCGATCCCCAGCATGTCGTTATGCGGGAACATGATGCCGGCATCCACCACCAGGATCTGGTTTTGGAATTCATAGGCAGTCATGTTCTTGCCAACTTCCCCAAGTCCACCCAGGGGAATAATCTTTAATTTTCCTTGCTTACTCATAGAAGTGTTTTAATCCTCACTTATTTAAATTATTTTTATCCGCCGTCGGCGGTTAAGGTCCTGTATAAAAATAAAAGACCCTCACTGACTTGCTCGCGAGGGAAGTTCCATACTACACTTGCGATTGCTCGTACCTGGTAATTTCCAAGTGCTCTCAAACAAACGGCGCTTCGCGCCGTGAAAGTCAAATCCAACGTTGGGGAGTATAGCAGGGGGATGAGGATTTGTCAAAGTGGATGACGTTAACGTTTCGTTATAGTGGGATGAAAAGCCGCCTCCCTCCAGCCGGGAGCTGTCCCCGTTTCCTATTTTTGCTTTCTCAACCGTTTTTGCCTCTCCATCAGCAGGTTGAACTCAATCTGCTTTTCCTGAATTTGTTTCTGGATTTCCTGCTTATTTTTCTCGTCGCTTGCCGAGACCAGCATCTGTTTCAGCGCGGCAATCTCATTCAGCAACTCTACCTCACGGGATGTAAACCCACCATTCTTCAGCACCGACTGCGCCACGCGGACATCCTCCGGCGTCTCGAAGTACGCGTTCAGGTCGATGGGCTTGCCTTTGCCGGAAAGATTATCAAACTCGCCGCGTTCCTGCGCCTGCTTGATCTTTTCTTCGATTAATTTGTCGAAATTCATATGTCACCTCTACTCGGGCATGTACAACCCGCCGCTTTGTTCGAGCCAGTCTGCAACACGTTCCACGGCGGCGGGAATATTGTTATCCGACATATCCAACGTCAAACTCGGCAGTATGGAATGGGCGATCAATTCGCGCATCAATTCCTGTTCGCGAATGAATGGGGTCAGATCATTGTATTGTGCGGGATTGCCAGAGACTTTCAATCGTTCCTCGCGTGCCGCTTCAAAACTTTCTGGTGAGCGCGTACAAAACACGATACGGAAATTCAGTGGCAGGAGGCGCTCTTCCAGCCAGCGGAAGTCGTAGTCTTTGTTATAGGCCTGCTTCTGATACGCCTGTGTGGAGATGTGGAAGCGGTCCACAATCCATGAGTAATATTTCTGCAACTCGAACATGCGCGCCCAGGTCCGGTACACTTCCATTGCCAGTGCCTCATCCTGTGGTTCGAAGTTGATTGGTCCGCGCCCCCAGGGATAATTCGTGAATGTGCACCATTCGGCGGAGATCAGTGGAGAATGATAACGATATTTGCGCGGTCCCACCACGCGCGGGTGTTCGTTGAGTTCGAAGGCGATCTCCGTCTTGAACGTCAGCCGCGTGCCTTCGAGGATGATTTTTGGAGTAAGTTTGTTTCCCATATGATGGGCAGTATAACAAAATTGACAACTACTGTCACATCCTGTAAACTCCGTCCATGGACATAGACCTCGACCTGTACCGCCACGAAGTGCGCGTTTCGACCAATCCGCTGGTGAGGCTTTCGGCGATTGATATCTCGCCGGATCACCCCCAGCGGACGTTTGTTTTCATTCATGGGTTCGGTGGGCAGGCGGAACAATGGCAGTACCAGATGCAGTTCTTTGCCGTGGAGAACCGTGTCATTGCCCTCGATCTGCGCGGACATGGACTCTCCGATAAGCCGTCCAGCGGTTACAATATGTCCCGCATTCTCGAAGACTTGGAAAACGCGCTGACCTTATTGAAGGTTAAGGGGAAGATTGTGTTGGTGGGACATTCCTTTGGCGGGGCGGTGGTGACGGAATACGCCCTCAAGAACCCGGACCGTATCGACAGGCTGGTTCTCATCGCCACGGCGGGGGAGTTTCACCTCAATCCATTCTTTCGGTTTGGGCTGAGCCTTCCCGCCTGGTTCCTGCGATTGATCGGACCGCTTACTCGTTCGTGGCTTCATGCGCCGCCTCATGCGCTCAAGAGGTTTTATAACGAGAATATGTCGCGCTGGAGCGGCTGGGATAAGTTTGCCAGGCTCGTTGTTCCGACGCTTGTCATTCGTGGGAACCGCGACCTGGTGTTTGAGAAACCTGCTTTTGCAAGAGTGACGGAATCCATCCCCGGGGCGGAGGAGGCAGATATAGGGGTATCCGGTCACATGGTCATGCTGGAGCGGCGGGAGGCGGTGATCCGCTCGCTGGAGCGATTCCTGGCGGACGAGGGGCAACGTTCATGGCGCGACTCCTCCAGCAGCCTTCCCCAAAGGAAAAAAGGAGGGCGCGATGCCCTGCGAAAGAATCGTCCGTGGTTGAAAAATTACGAACCGGGGGTGCCATACACGGTGGGCGTGCCGAACATTCCCGTTCATCATTTGCTGCGTTCGGCGGTGAGGCGATTCCCATTGCATTCGGCGGTTATTTTCGAAGGGAGCCGTCTGTCATACCGCCGGTTGAACCGCGAGGTGAACCGGTTTGCCAATGCGCTGCTTGCCTTGGGACTGGGCAAGGGCGCGCGCGTAGTCCTGCTGCTGCCGAATGTTCCACAGATAGTCATTGGTTTTTATGGGACGATGAAGGCGGGTGCAGCAGCGGTTTTCGTCCCCCCGGTGATCGAGCCTGAGGAAGTCGTGCGGCAGGTGAAGGATTCGGATACCAGCGTACTGGTGACGCTTTCGATGTGGGCAGGGTTGGCGAAACAAATCCAGGAAGGGAGCGGTGTGCCGCATGTGGTGTTGACCGACCCGGCGGATTATCTGTCCCTGCCGAAGTATCTAATTTCCAGTTGGCGCAACCGCGGGTATGGGCTGCGGAACGCCCTGCGCTGGCGGGACTGGCTGGGAGCGAACAAGGATAAATCTCCATCTGTGGAGGTCGAGCCGGAGGATTTGGCGGTGATCCAATATACCGGCGGGACGACGGCGCAATCGAAAGGTGTGATGCTTTCACATCGCAACCTGGTGGCAAATGCCGTGCAGACGCGTCACTGGCTGCCCGAAGCCGTGGAAGGGAAGGAACGGTTCTTGTCTGTGGTGCCGATCTTTCACAGTTATGGGCTGACGACGGCGTTGAATGTGCCGGTCTCGGTTGGCGCGACGATGATCCTCAAGCCGCAGTTCCAGATTTTGGATATTCTCAAGACGATCAAACGTTACAAGCCGACCATCTTTCCCGGCGTACCGAACATGTACGTTGCCATCAACAACTATCGCGGTGTCCGGAAGTTTGGGGTCGGTTCCATCAAAGCCTGCATCAGCGGCTCCGCGCCGTTGCCGGTGGAAGTGCAGGAGGCGTTCGAGAAACTGACGAAAGGTCGTTTGGTGGAGGGGTATGGGCTGACCGAAGCCTCTCCGGTGACGCACGCTAACCCGCTTGGGGATAATCGCAAGGTGGGCACGATTGGCATCCCCCTGCCCTCCACTGAGGCGAGGGTGGTCGACCTCACGAACAAGAACAAGGAAGTGAAGCCGGGGCACATCGGTGAATTGGCGGTGCGCGGTCCGCAGGTGATGATGGGATATTGGAAGAATCCTGAAGCCACGAAGGAAGTCCTCAGTGAGGACGGCTGGCTGCTCACCGGCGATATTGCCCAGGTGGATGAGGACGGCTATACCCGTATCATTGCCCGCAAAGCCGACATGTGGTATCCGAGTAAGGTCAAGAAACAGCCCGCCTTCCCGCGCGACGTGGAGGAGGTAATCTACGAACTGCCGCAGGTGAAGGAAGTAGCGGTCACCGCCGTGGCTGGGCATCCATTTGCGTTTGTCATCGCAGGCAGGGATCGTCCCACACCCGCTGCGGTCATCTCGTATTGCAAACGCCGCCTGCCCGCGCACCTTGTGCCGCGCTTCGTCATCTTTGTGGATGACTTCCCGCGCACGTTCATTGGAAAGGTTCTTCGCAGAGAACTGGCAAGAAGATATGAGAAACATTCCGAGTGACAGTATTGAAATTCCCACTGACGCAAACTTCGTTCAACAAGGCACGGGGACGCCGGTCATCCTAATCCATGGCATTGCCGCGTCCCTGCATGATTGGGATGAATTCATCCCTGAACTTACCAGCCATGGATACGCTTCCTACGCGCTTGACCTGCTGGGCCACGGCGACAGCCCAAAACCTGCTTCGCGTTCCTACCATATGGATTGGCTGTTCGAACATTTCAGCCGCTGGGTCATTTCCCTTCGCCTGACCGAACCCGCCATCCTCATCGGACATTCCCTCGGCGGGTACATCGCGCTGGAGTACGCGCGGCGCGTCTCTGCCTGGACCCGGGGGCTGATCCTCATCGATCCGTTTTATTCCCGCTCACAGCTTCCCTTTTTGCTTAGGCAGTCGTATAGCAGTCGAAACCTGAGAGGCGTGATCGTCGGCAAGACCCCGCCCTGGCTGTTTCGCACCATCGTGGACATTACCAGCCTTGCCATGGGGCATAGCGCTGGAGCGTTGCACTCTCTGCCCGAAAAGATCCGCGCCCAGACCGCCCTCGATTATTCACGCACCGCCCCGGGAGTGTACAACATCCCCAACACCTGCGAAGACCTGACCGGACGCCTGCATTCCATCTCAAAGCCGGCATTGGTCGTATGGGGGGAGCGCGACCAGACTCTGTCGCCCGTTAGTTTTCACAAGCTGGTGGAATTGATGCCGCATGCGACTGGCGCATCGATTCGTGCGGGACATGTTCCACACCAATCCCACGCGGGCTGGTTCAATGCGTTGGCGCTGGCGTTTTTGAAGAATCTCCCGGTTACGACATCCATACGCTCCTCTTAAAGATCGCGATATTTTAAGGTTAATCCCCCACGCGTCCTCTTGAATCGACGCGCCCTCCGTGCTACAATGCTGACAAATCATAGCCAGATGTACGGGGATGCAGCGCCTAAACGCCCACAGATGGCGGCTACAAATGTTCTAAAATTGGAGAAACTATTCATCAATGCGATGTCCGTATTGCCAGCATCACGACTCTAAAGTGCTCGATACATCCCACGACAGCCACGGAGGCATTCGCCGCCGCCGGGAATGTTTCAAGTGCGGACAGCGCTTTAGCACCTACGAGCGTCCCATTTTGGCGACGCCCCTCATCATCAAGCAGGACGGCACGCGCGAGGAGTTCGACCGCGAGAAGATGGCGCGCGGTATCCGCATCTCGTGCGCGAAGCGACCCGTCTCTGCCGCCGACATCGAACGCATGATCGGGCAGGTCGAATCGCAATTGCAGAAAATGGGTAAATCGGAAGTGTCCTCCCGTGTGGTAGGCGACCTGGTCATGGCTGGGTTGAAGGAACTGGACCAAATTGCATACATTCGCTATGCCATTGTCTACCTTGGTCTGGATGACCTCCAGTCCATCCGCAAAGAGATTGATCATTTGCTCGAAAGCTAGTTGACCGACGGTCTGCACTTCGCCAGGGGCGGAGTGTATCGGCTGTCGGATTTTTGTCGCCATTATTCAAATTCAGTATAGAGGAGAGTGTGTTATGGCAACCAAAACAGTAGCGCAGGCTACCCCCAAAAATGGATTACTTCCCACACCACCCATGCCCAACGGGCTGCCGAAGGCGAATTTAACGGAGAATGCCCGGCAGGTCTTGATGAAGCGCTACGTCCGGCGCGGCGATGATGGCAAGCCCGCCGAAACTGTCGAGGAAATGTTCTGGCGCGTGGCGTATCACGTTGCCAAGGTGGAAGAGTCGTGGGGAGCCGATGTAATGAAGCGCACCGAGGAGTATTATCATTTGCTCTCGAGCAAGAAGTTTTTCCCCAATTCCCCAACCTTCACCGGTGCAGGGACACCGCTAGGGCAGTTGGCTGCCTGTTTTGTATTGCCGATCACGGACGACATGGGGCGCGATCCTGCAGGTATCTTCCAGACTCTGCGCGACGCGGCGTTGATCCAGCAGACAGGCGGCGGTAACGGATTCTCATTTTCCCGCCTGCGACCGAAAGGCGCGGTGGTGCAGACCTCCGCCGGGCAGGCTACAGGACCTGTCGGGTTCTTGCGCGTCTATGATCATGCCTTCGGAGAAATTGCCCAGGGCGGCACACGCCGCGGCGCCAATATGGCGGTCTTGCGCGTGGATCACCCGGATGTGGAAGAGTTCATCACTTGCAAGCTTGACGAAAATGCCATTACCAACTTCAACATTTCTGTCGGCATTACGGATGCGTTCATGCACGCCGTGCAGAACAACGAAGAGTGGGCATTGCGCTTCCCGGACCTGAAAGAGATGAAGCAGAGGGGCTTCAGCGGCACACTCGAACAAGCCGAAGCCGCGGGAATCACCATCCATACCTATAAGAAGGTCAACGCGCGCGAACTGTTCAACAAGATCGTCAAGCAGGCACATCACAACGGCGAACCCGGCGTGTTGTTCCTCGACGCTGCCAATCGCTCGAACCCGGTCCCGCATTTGTATCCGCTTGAAGCGACTAACCCATGCGGCGAGCAGTGGCTGGGTCCATACGAAAACTGCTGTCTCGGCTCGGTCAACCTGAACGAACATTGCGGTCCCGATGGCACCGTGGACTGGGAATTGCTGCGCCAGAGCACTGTTCTGGCGACGCGCTTCCTTGATGACGTGGTGGAAGCCAACGCCTATGTGCCCGCCGTGCCGCAGTTGAGCGAAGCCGCACATCGCGCCCGCCGCATCGGACTCGGCATCATGGGCTTGGCAGACTTGATGTACCATGTGGGCGTGCGCTACGGCTCGAAGGAGGGGCAGGAGTTTGGCGCGCAGGTGATGGAGTTCGTCCGCTATCACGCCATGAAAACCAGTATCGAACTGGCGCAGGAGCGCGGTCCGTTCCCTGCCATTGAAGGCTCGATCTACGATATGGACAACATGACTTGGACTCCGCCTCAGTCGCAGGTGACGTATGAGCATAACTGGGGCAGACCCGAAGTCCAGTGGGATGTGATCCTCAAAGGCATCAAGAGTCACGGTATCCGCAACGCCGCGCAAACCACCGTCGCACCGACCGGCACGATTGCCACCGTCGCAGGCTGCGAGGGCTACGGCTGTGAACCCGTCTTTGCGTTGGCATACATCCGCCACGTCAACGACAACGGCAAGGACCTCAAGCTCACCTATGCCAGTCCTCGCTTCGGTGAAGCGCTCAAGAAACTTGGTCTTGGCGAAGAAAAGCGGCAAGAAATCGTCGAACAGGTTATGCGCGAAGGAACGTGCCAGCACATCGAGGAACTGCCGCAGTCAGTGCGCGATACATTCGTAGTCTCGGGCGACGTGACCGCCGAAGAGCATGTCAGGATGCAAGGCGCGTTGCAGGCGTTCGTGGATAACTCACTCTCGAAGACCGTTAACTTCCCCGAAGGCGCCACCGAGCAGGATGTGGCGACCGCCTACCAACTCGCCTGGGAACTTGGCTGCAAGGGCATCACGGTCTACGTGACCGGCTCACGCGACAAAGTGGTGCTGGAGACGAAAGCCACGGCGGAGAAGAAAGAGACGCCGGCGGCTCCCGCTGTTGCGACGACCTCGGTTCTTTCACAGCCGAAGCCTGCTCCCGTTATCTATCACGATACCAAGAAGCCGCGCCCGCGCGCGCTCACTGGCAAGACCTACAACATCGAGACGCCCGCCGGCAAGGCGTTCATCACCATCAACGAGAACGGCGGCGAGCATCCCTTTGAGGCGTTCATCAACACAGCCAAAGCTGGTTCCGAGACCGCCGCAGTCTCCGAAGCAATCGGACGGCTCATCTCCTACATCCTGCGCCTGGCATCGCCGATCTCTCCCACCGAGCGGATGCGCGAAATCGTACGCCAACTGCTTGGCATCGGCGGCGGACGCTCCCTTGGCTTGGGACCGAACCGTGTGCGCTCTCTGCCCGATGGCATCGGTCAGGTGCTCGATATGTACCTGCGCGAAAAAGCCGGAGCCTTGCCCGGCATGGAAGAGAAATCCAACGGCAACGGCAGTGAAGGACATATGATCGAACAGGAAGCCCTGCCCGAAATCCCCGCCTCTGCCATGAAGATCGGCGACCTTTGCCCCGAATGCGGTGAAGCCGCCGTGGTCAATGAAGAGGGATGCCGCAAGTGCTATGCCTGTGGGTTCTCTGAATGCTAAATCAATGACACAATAAAAAAATGCACTCCACTGCCAAAACTGTATCAGCCTACCTGAAGGAAGTTCCTGCCGAGCGAAGAGCCGCGCTCAAACAACTGCGGGACCTGTGTCGCACGTACCTTGTTGGCTTCAAAGAGTCGATGCAATACGGTGGTCCTTGCTACTCGCGCAGTGGTGTTGTAGAAATTGGCTTTGCCAGTCAGAAGCATTTCATCGGGTTGTACATCCTGCGCACAGATGTAATGAACGCCCACCGCTACCTGCTCAATCTCCCCGGAGTGACGCTGGGCAAGGGGTGCATCCGCTATTCGAAGTCGGAGAAGATCGATTTCAAGGTGGTGGAAAGTCTGTTGAAGGCGACGGTGGAGTCGACAGGGGAGGTGTGTTGAAAGAAAGTTTGAAGGTTGGAAAGACGAAGCGGACGAGTGCTTGGCGTCGTCCGCTTTTGTTTATCATAAATAGGCTCTATCGGAAATAATTTCGGGACGCAGACCCTTGCACCGCCCGCAAGGGCAGGTGGAACGCTGACCCACGCTGATTCAAAAAGAGAAAAAAAATCTGCGTTTATCAGCGTCCAACATAGGTTTTTGGCCTATAACCGATAAGGTCTAATGTGAAATCTACCGTTTCCGGGTGACTTGGGCAAGTAAAAGGACAATCGCCTTTGCGAAGACCTGATATCGGCACGATTTAGATATTTTTTATCCATTTTTGTCCATTATAATCACCTGCAATTTACACAAAATCGCCAAGGAGTTGATTATGGAAGCCCTTCGCAAAGCCATGACTCGCGCTGCCGCGCCGGTGAGCATTATCGGTACGGTTGGTGGATTTATCGGTGACATCGTTGCGCCGCTGGGAAATTTTGCGCCGTGGGTTGCGCTTGTCTCTTTCATTTTTACATTGATCGGTTTGTTCGGATTTCTGGCTTTGCGCCGGAAACAAGGCGATCTTGCCTGGGATTCCCCGGTTGCAGGGGGATTGCTCATTGCGGGCGCTTCCACGCTCATATTTGGTGGCTGGTCAATCCTCTTCGCGGTCGGGCCGGAGAGAGGCTATCTCGCTGAGAATATCAAGCCCATAGCAGTGGTACAGGCTCAATTGTTCGACCTGCAAGAGGATGTCACCCAAATCAAGGAAACCACAGGAGAGACGGCGACACAGGTCGTTGCTATGGCGACGGCGCAAGCCGAGGGTTTCGCAGGTATCCAGGAAGCGTTTGCCCAGTTGCAAATGGGCGAGGGAACGCTGGTGGAAAATCCCGCCACTCCGCAGGAATGGTACAGCAATGCCCGGCTTTATCAATTGCGCGGCGATACGGCGAACGCCATCAAAGCGTATGAGGGCTACTTCCAGTTCAACCTGGAGTATGTAGATCCGCTCATCGAATACAGCGCCCTGCTCAAAGCGTCGGAGGGAATCGCGCGCACGCGTCAGATCATGATTGAGATGCTTAATGCTCATCCCGAGAATCTTTCACTGGATCTGGCGGTCGGACGTCTGCTTGACACACCGGAAGAACGACTAGAGCGCTTTATCGCGCTAAGTATGCGCGCTCCTCAATACGGACCGGTCTTTGCCGAACTGGGAGATGAATATACTCGCGCGGTCGGCTCCACTCCCACCCAAGACCTGATCCAAAAACAAGCGGATGCCTATACCACGCTCTTCAAGTTGGAAGAACAGCAACTCTTCACGCGCTACTACATCGACAAACTGCAGGCGGAAGAGCGGCTGCAAAGCGCGCGTAGGACGCTGGATGCGTTTGCCAGCGCTCAAACCGCCTTCAGCAAGATCGATATCACCATCACACATTACTACAACGGAACATCGTTCGTCTTTGCTTTTGCAGAGGCGGGCAGCGCACAAAAGATTTTATTTGGCATAGACGATCCCGAGCCAAAGATGGACACGGGTCGAAATGCATCCGGAATCGCCAACATATATATTCCACCTATTCTATTGCCGGTTGGCGAACATACCGTTTATTTTCAATACCTTGATGCCAACGGCAGTGCCAGTGAGGTCTACAGCCGGGCATTCCGAGTTGACCCGGTCACGGTCATTTTCCAGCAGCTCCCGCCGGATTTTTCCACGAACACCATCCCTGGCACCTTCACCGTCGGCATTTTGGGTGACAAGATTGAAGATGCAAAAGCCTACACCTACAACTACAGTTTGGATAACGACTCGCTGAGCGAAACCCTGGAAGGCTTTGCCATGGGAACGATTCAGGTGACCGGTCTGACGCCCGGTGAGCACACCCTCTATATCCAAGCGACCGGTGCCGACGGTAGGAAAACCGAGGTCGTGGCGTTTCCGTTTACGGTGCAATAAACACAATTTTCATTTGGCGATGGTAACGACTGTTCTCCGTCCGTTTCTTGGTTAAAGATAAAATTTGCCCCGTAGGGTTACTCCTGCGCTCAGGACAACCCTGCGGGGCGGTGTTTACTGTTGCGTTGTCAGTTTGCAATGATTAATTGTCAGGGAAACGGATCGGGTCGCCTTCATGTGGCACAGTCAGACTCGGGGCGATGCGGAGCATCTGCATCGCAGGAGCAGGCTCGATGCCAAGAATGTTCGCCGCAATGACGACCTGTTCGTACGCCTGCCTCGCCTTGAAGGTAGCGGTGAGGTAACTCCAGTTGTTGAAGCTTTGGATGGCTTGCAGCCCGTACGAGTTCGCCCTGGTTACGTACCGCAGCACTTTGTACGCCTGCGGGTGGGCGGCGATCTCTCCGAGCAGACTGTTCGCCCAGTTCAGGTATCCTGCGGTTGCCCAGCGGTACATATTATCGCGGTCAAACTGTCCAAACTCGTCGCTCAGATCCATGTAGTGCATGATGGTGTTGCTCTCGTCGCCGGACCAAACGAAGTAAAAATCGTCTGCGGGACCGAAATCGAGCCCATATTCCGAGTCATAGCCATCGTGCGGATGCGACATCCCAATGTGGTGCCCGGTCTCGTGAAGGGTGGTGGTGCTGAAGCCATAGCCGAGCGAGCGATAGTCCTCGGAGTCGAAGGCGAATACATAGGATTGTGTGCCGTCGATCCAATTGTCATCGGCGAAGCCAAGCAAACCAAATTGAGAACCGAGATTATCGGCGGTGGTGTTGAAGGCGTGGACCCCCACCACGTAATCATTCTCTTCGTAGGGCGGAATGTAGGTGTCCCGGTTGATGTCGAAGTAGCAGAATAACTGGGCGAACGGCGTGCCAAAGGCATTCCAACAATCGTCCTCTGCCAGCACCCCGGCAAAGATGCGGAAGGAGCGTTGGGCGCCTGCATCGATTGGATTGGCATCTACGAGATTAGTCTGCCAATCGTGGTACGGCTCAAATTCGCGCAGTTGGTTGTAGACGAAGGATGTGCTGATCCAATCGGTGCCGAGGCTGGCTGGATCATCCTCCATCATGTTGATGTGGACGATCTTGTCGCCGTGCAGATCGGGAGCGGTCACCATGGGGTCGTAAAGCGGAGAGGTGGTAAACAGTAGGTCGATGGCGACAAAGCGGGTCACTAAACCCAAATCCGAACTGAGAGCCGCCGGGTCACGGTATCCACCGGTTGTGTATTCCCAGATGGGCGGCATGCGGTAGTCTTCGTAGCCATTCCCGTCAAGATCGGGATTATCTACGTCATAGTTTGCTGTCCATGCCTCGGGTCCCGCTGAAAGGTCGTAGAACCACAGGCGGCTGGTTGTCCCACCCCAGGCGATAACCTTGCGGGAACCGCGGACCTCTCCGAAGTTGTAACCGGTGTCCGGATCAACGACATCGGTCTTGGTATACACATGGAACTCGAAGTCGGGGCGGTTGAACCAGTTGATGAAAACGACCGTGTATCCTTTGTTCTTATTTACGTTCAGATTTTTGGCGAGCCACTTTTCCACCGAGGGAGCGTCGATGTACAGCACCGAATCCGCCACATCGAGGACATTGTTCACCTGGTCATTGTATGCGAGTTGGAATACTGTTGGTGCATTGGGAGTGCCGATCTGCTTCAAGTAGTTGAAAAACTTGTTCGTAGTCCCCGTGCCCGCAAAACTGACGCGGTACTCAAAATTGTATTGCAATCCCATATCCCTGCCCGGCAAACCGTAGAATTGGGGATATCGGACGACCGGGCTGTATGAAGCCGGCAGTTGGTCAAGCAATGCCTGTTTGTCGATCTGCTCTTTTTCATAACCAATAAAGACAATATTGACCGGGATATTCTGTTCAAGTGTGATCGGCTCACCCGGTTGGATGTCATTGCCTCCGCCATGGATGCCTTTTGCCGCCACAGGGGCTGTCAGGAGCAGGGAGAGCATGACTATGACGCTTGTTAGAAGAAAGAATTTCCTTTTCATAAGTATCTCCTGGCATAAGGGTTTGTATTGTTAGACGGCCAGACCCTGAAAAGGGTATGGTTTTACCTGCTCATCGACTCTGGATGATGGATGGTTTTATCTGGTTTTCGTATTGACACCTCCTCATTCATCTTTTACATGGCATCATGTTCCTGCCCTCATGAAACACCTACAGTCAGTATACAAAAAACCGGGGCAAAATACAACTGGTGATTCCGGGCTGTTGCACAACTTTGGCTTTCCCATATAAGCAGACAATATGGGTGTCCATTGTCGATGCGCCATTTTTATTGAATTATGTCTTGTGTGATGCTTTTTCCCGAACAACTTCGAAATAAATGTGGTAAATTTCATTCCAGACCAAAAGGAGCGCTCATGAAGCAATTTATCGTCAAGCCCAAAACGAAGGTAAAACTCTCAGAGTGGGACCCGAACGATACGGGCGATTTCAAAGGCGGGAAGAAGGAGGGGCTGGCGCAAGTAGAAAAATTGAATGGCAGACTGGAAACCCTGCAGGAATTATTGTTTGCCGAGCACAGGCATAAAGTGCTGATTGTCCTCCAGGCTATGGATACCGGAGGAAAGGATGGAACGATCCGCCGCGTGTTTGATGGGGTCAACCCAGCGGGGGTGCGAGTTGTCAGCTTCAAGGCTCCCACAGCAGAGGAACTCGATCATGACTTCCTGTGGCGCGTCCATAAGGGCGTACCGGGCAGAGGCGAAATGGTCATCTTCAACCGTAGTCACTACGAGGATGTGCTGGTGGTGCGGGTGCATAACCTGGTTCCGCCGGAGGTGTGGAGCAAACGATATGACCAGATCAACGAGTTCGAGCGTATGCTGGCGGAGAATGGCACGACCATCCTGAAATTCTTCCTGCACATTGACTTGGATGAGCAAAAGGAACGATTACAAGCCCGTCTCGATGATCCCACCAAACGCTGGAAGTTCCGCCTCGGGGACCTGTCTGAGCGCCAACGCTGGTCCGAGTATATGCAAGCCTACGAGGATATGTTGAACAAAACCAGCACGGAATACGCCCCCTGGTACATCGTCCCTGCCAGTCGCAAGTGGTTCCGCGACCTGGTCATCTCATCTGTGCTGGTGGATACGCTCGAGGGTTTGGAAATGAAATACCCCGAACCGGAGGAAAATCTGGATAGGGTGGTGATCGAGTAATAATCGATGAGACACTTTCGGCGGCTGACGGTTCTCATTCTGCTTTGCCTCGGTTCCTTCCTGAATCTTGGCTTGGTCCCGTTTCCCGATGACGAAATTCCGGCCCGCAAGCCGCCGGGACCGATCCTATTACCGGTCGAGCCGCTCCAGCAGAAGAAGATTACCTCCTGCGGACAGGCTTCCTTTGTCATGGCATACAACTATGCCCATCCCGACACGCCGCTCATGGAACTGGATGTCATTGCCTTTGCCATGCAAATGGGTTATTACGTGGATGATCGCCGTCCCTACACCAGCCCCGCGAACATGGTGTTGATGGCAGAAAAGTATACGAAGAACGTCCACGCAGGCAGGGTCGTCTTACCGGAGGAGGGATTGGCCCTGTTGTTCGAAAAATTGCGAAACGACGAACCGGTCATTATCGACATCTGGACTTACCTCGACATCCCCTATTCCGATGCGCACTTCGTCGTAGTGACCGGTATCTCCAAACATCCCCAAAAAGAAGGCATATATATCATCCATTACAATGACCCACTTACCGCCCGCAGTGAAACTGCCCGCTGGGATGGTAAAGGCGGCATCTGGGAAGCCTGGCGGGACAATGGCGACCTCGGCGGCTCCGGCTGGTGGATGACCATTTCATCGCCGCAGTGAAAGGATTCATTCATGGCAAAACTCATCCTCGCCGCAGAGCGTATCCTCCGCGCCCGGAGGTTGATCCAGCAAGCCCGCGACCTACCTGTTCCCGCGACGGGACTCGGCAAGAGCGATTTTTCCTACATTGCCAATGTGAAGGATCTTTTGCGGCAGGCAAAGGACATGGTCAAGTTCATTCCGCAGACGGCGGGAGTCTCTGTTGAAATGAAGGAAGAAGTAAAAAGGATTTACGAAGAGATCGAGCAGGCGAAACGTGAGATCTTGTATTGACTTGTTGCTGCGTTAAATGTGCCGCCCCGAATTCACCGGATTCGGGACGGCTGTGAAGAGGGAAAACTCACTTTTCATCCTACTGCGTATGCCTTTGATGAGCTTCGCTCACAGCATGGCCAATCTTGGCAGACTTCTGCGCCCTCCGAGGAATATTCCCAAACCGTGGCTTCAATGAATTCCATGCCCAGGAAGCGCGCCACCGAAACGCGATGATGCCCATCTTCGATGAAGTACTTCCCATCGATTTTGTGCGCGAGGATGGGGTCCCAGCCGTTTTGTTCGTGCCTGAGGTAGGCGTTCACCCAACGGTTGAGCGCACGTTTCTGGAGCGGGCGGAATTGATGATCGAAATCAGTCTCCCATTTGAATGTGCCAACGACCTCAGCCACGCGAATGCTCTGGATGCCGATCAACTTCAGGCTGGGAGTGATGCGTTGCCCGATCCCGGGAAAAACCTCCAACGTTATTTTTGAACTGGTCTGCATTGCCCGGAAGGCATCGTTCAGCGCACGCGTCCGTAATCGGAAAAACTTGTAAGCGAGAAGGTTGCGGCGGATGGAGAGGGGAAAGTGCGTGTTCATTTTTTGTTCCTTTCTTTGGTAGTAGTTCAGGCTGTCAGGGTCTTGCAATCGGTTGCATTATTGCCTAAAAAAAGAGACGCTCAATTCATCATGCCGATTTCCGAACAATCAACTCGACCGGAATAGTCACATTGGTTGCCATGCCGGTTTGCAGATATTGGATGAGATTCTGCGCCAGCAATTTTCCTGCGAGTGGAACATTCTGCCGGATTGTCGTCAACGGCGGGTTGCTGTGTTCCGCTATCGAAAGATCATCGTAGCCAACCACGGCGATATCTTCGGGCACGCGCTTACCATGCTCACGAATCATATCCATTGCAGCAATTGCCATCAGGTCACTGTTGACAAAGACTGCATCGATCTCAGTCGATTTCTGGAGCAGACGCTTCATTGCTTCTGCGCCGGATGTGTTGGAGAAATCTCCGTACTCGATCAGTGCCGGGTCGATGACTCTGCCCGCCTCCTGAAAAGCGGATTTGTATCCATCCAGGCGCTGTTGGACTTCCAGTTCATACTCCGGGCCACCGATAAAGCCGATCTTTCGCCTGCCGAGGCTGATGAGGTGTCCCGCCGCCAATTTTCCGCCGTTAAAGTTGTCGCCCGTGACCGAACAATACTTCTGGTTGGGTTGGGGGACTCCCCAGGTGATGAACGGAGCGCCGAGTTCTAATAAGGCCTTAACGTGCGACTGCTTGCGGGAGGATGTCATCAGAATGAAACCATCCACGCGACCGGTATCGAAGTATTGATGTGCCCACTTGGTATCGTGCGGATCCACATGGATGACCAACATGTCGTATCCCTGGGTGGCGAGCCCATTGGAAATACCACCCATGATTTCCAACCCGAACAAATCTGCGACCGAGAAATCCTTGTGATACGCATGAGTTACAAAGGCAATGGTGCGGCTTTGCTTCATGCTCAACTGCCGGGCGGGGATATTGATTTGGAAATTATGCTGTTTGGCAATGGAACGGATCCGCGCCTTGGTCTCTTCACCAATGAGCGGACTATCGTTCAATGCTCTGGAGACTGTGGACTTGGAGACCCCAGCCAGCCGGGCGATGTCGGCAATGGTTTTGACAGAGTTCTTACTCATTATGTTCCTTGATTTCTGCAACCGGTTGCATTATACAACCCTCAGTTTAGCCTGTCAAGAGGTGCGAAGCTTTTCCGCGAATTTTCACTGCTCCATCAAAAAGTTGTACAATAAGACTGAAACACTTAATTCGAATCCAGTGAACAGGAAGGAGGAGCTTTACAATGACCGATAAAAATTTGAGCAAGCTTCTCGAACAGCTTCACGATGAACTCGGGAAGGTAGATGCTGTGGACGATAAAGGGCGCGAGTTACTGCGCAGCCTCGATGACGATATCCGAAAATTATTGGAGCGATCTGAGGGCGCGCAAACCGACGAGTCCATGCTAGAGCGGTTGCAGGATGCCATTGATCATTTCGAGATTACGCACCCCAATCTCACATCCGCCTTGTCGCACATGATGACCATCCTGAGCAATGCAGGGATTTGATGGGCGCCAAATCAAAAACGGGCGGGGAGTCTCGTCCGTTTTTGATTCCACCTGTCAACGAATCTGTTCGACCACCTTCACCATCTTGTCATAATGGGAACCCTTCCAGTAGATCTGTTTGCAAGCGGGGCAGATGTGGAACTCATCAAAATACAGTTTGGTCAGCGGTTCCAACTGGTCGGCGATTATCTTTTTTTCAATCGGCGCGAGGGGCCGGTTACATCGTAGGCAGCGATGGAAAGGTTGAATACGAGCTGATAATTCAAAACGTCGAACGACTTCCGTCAATTGCTCCAGCGGGTCGAGCGAACGCAAACAATATCCATGCTGGATGATTTTCCTCATCAACAGGCGCCGGTCACGCGTGAGTAAAATACGCTGTTCCCGAATGACGATCTCGGTCATGATTGAGTCGCCAAAATCGTTTTGATACAGACAGTCAAAGCCCAGCATCCGTAAATGGGCGGCTAGGCGACCAAGATGGCAGTCGAGCAAAAAGCGCGGTTCGATAGGACATCCGTTCTCGATGGGATGGATTTCAACCCGGTCTTCATTCTCTGTGATCCGTCCCAGCGTTTCCTCCTGCCCGTTGACCTGCACTAAACCGACCTCCGGGTGCGGCACTCCCAGCGACTCCGCCAAATGCTTGACCGATTGTCGTTCCCTGAAATGGATGGCGATTAATTGTCCGCGTTGTTCTTTTGGCAGGAAATCGTTCAACCTACCGTGGAACCGGAAATATGCTGTGTTCATGGGTTGATTATATTCCTTGCGCGGATTGTCATTGGCGTTCAGCGACAGGCGAGTCGGCCGCCGGTGATAGAATCCAAGCATCAAATTATGGGAGACACCATGCAGCCTCCACGTTTACGCGGACGTTACTTCAGAATCCTGTATTTTTTCGCGGGGGGCATTGCCCGTTTCATCCTCTGGGAAGTTGTCATTGCAAGAATCGGTTTACGGAAGTGGACGCGCCATACACGCGCGGAACGGTTTCGTCGGGAGGCGATCCGGTTTCGGGCGTTGGCGATTCGCATGGGCGGAGTCATGATCAAAGTGGGGCAGTTCTTATCCTCGCGGCTGGATGTTTTGCCGCCAGAAGTCACGGATGAACTGGCAAACTTGCAGGATGAGGTTCCTGCCGAGCCGTACGCTGCCATCAAAGAACTGGCTGAAAAGGAGCTTGGTGCTCCGTTGTTGGATAAATTCGAATGGTTTGACAAGAATCCGCTTGCAGCCGCCTCCCTTGGCCAGGTTCACCGCGCCAGGCTCAGGCGTGAGGATGATGCGGATGGATTCCGAAATGTGGTTGTCAAAGTACAGCGCCCATTCATCGAATGGATCGTGGAGGTGGATCTATCCGCGCTGAAGCGGGTGGGAGACTGGCTGATGCGTTATCGCCCTGTGCGCGAGCATGCAGATGTCCCTGCCTTATTGCGGGAATTTTCTGCGACTGTCCGTGAAGAGATCGATTATTTGCATGAGGCGGAAAATGCGGAGACGTTCCTCAGGAATTTTAAGGACGACGTAGATGTGCATGTGCCGCGTGTGGTGAAAAGACTCACGACCTTGCGTGTGTTAACTTTGGAGGATGTGTATGCCATCAAGATCACGGACTACGATGCCATTACCGCCGCGGGGATCAAACGCAGCGATGTGGCAGATAAATTGTTGGATACCTATCTCAAGCAAATCTTTGAAGATGGATTCGTCCATGCTGACCCGCATCCCGGCAATTTGTTTGTGACTCCGCTCGAACCTGAGGGCGATTCATCCCGCAAATGGAAGCTGACCTTCGTGGATTTTGGCATGACTGCACGCGTACCTGCCAATATTCGTGATGCCTTGCGCGAAATGTTGATTGGTGTGGGAACGAAGGATGCGGCGCGCGTGGTGAAATCCTATCAGCAGTTAGGCATGCTTCTTCCCGGTGCGGATTTACACTTGATCGAGCAAGCTGAAGCGCGGGTGTTTGACCGTTTTTGGGGTATGTCCATGAGTGAACTGCGCAAGACCAGTCCCGATGAAATCAGGAAATTTGCCCACCAATACCGTGACTTGATTTTCAGTATGCCGTTTCAGGTACCAAATAACCTCATTATGCTGGCGCGCACGGTGGCAATCCTTTCAGGGATGTGCACCGGTCTCGACCCGGATTTCAACTTATGGAATCAACTGTCGCCATATGCGCGTAAATTGATCGAAAGCGAAACCACAAAGGGACTCGGTGATTGGCTCGAAGAATTTGGTGCGATCTTGCAGAATTTAATCGCCCTGCCTTCACAAGCCAACCGCGTCTTGGCGCAGGTCGAAAGCGGCGGGCTGATGGTGCAATCTCCGCAGGTGAGCCGCGATGTCCGTTCCCTCACGCGTGCCGTGGATCGCCTGACGGGCGGGGTCATTTTTCTAGGGCTGTTGCTGGGTGGGATTTTGCTTTACAACGCAGGGAATATGCTTTTCGGAGAGGTCTTAGCTGCTACGGCATTGGTCGCGTTGCTGTGGATCTTACTCTCGCGAAAGGAATGATCTTGCCCAAAACCACAAACCACGGGGACACCGGGCATGGAGATTTTCAGTTCCTTCTATGCTAAATATCTTTTACTTAGATCCGCAATAATGTCGCAAATCTTTGCCCGCGCCGACAACTTGTGCTTTTCAATCACTCCCAATTAAAAATATAGAGACAACAAAGCCACCCCCCCTTCTATCCTGTTGTCTCCGGTTGTTGTTATGGACGTACTTACGCTTTCTCATCCATCTTTTGGATGGCATGATCAAGCATACTTCGCCAGGCGAGTAACATCTCGCGACGGGCAGCGCGGTGATGCTTCAAAAAACCCTCAGGTAGTAAATCTTCTACCGACTTTTTAAATTCCTCGCGCGCCTTCTTGTAATGTTCACGCGTTTCTTCGGGAATATGTTCTTTCCATTTCTTTTCATGCTCTGACATGGATTGCTCCTTTCCACATTTTTATTATAGCACTTTCGGAGTACAATCATTCCACTTTATATTGAGGATTATCTATGAATGCAATTGAAGTTTCTCACCTTCGCCGGGTTTTTTCATCCCAAATAGGCGTAATCAAACGGACTACAAAAGAAGTGGTCGCAGTGGAAGACGTCTCGTTTGAGATCCCGGAAGGCGAATTATTCGGGTTACTCGGACCGAATGGTGCCGGAAAAACGACCACGGTCAAGATGTTGACCACGCTTCTCATCCCAACCTCCGGGTCTGCTTCCGTTAAAGGATTTGACATTGTCCACCGGGCGGACGAGGTTCGCAAGCAGATTGGGTTCATCTTCGGCGGCGAGCGCGGCTTGTACTGGCGTCTCTCGGGTATCGACAACCTGCGTTATTTTGCCAGCCTCTACAACATGGATTATGACATCACCAAAAAGCGGATTCCTTATTTGCTGGAAATGGTCGGCTTGAATGGGCGCGGTGAAGAGAAAGTGCAGGGTTACTCGCGGGGCATGAAACAGCGCCTCCACGTCGCGCGGACGCTGCTCCACGACCCCGATGTTCTTTTTCTTGACGAGCCAACCCTGGGACTCGACCCGGTCGGTGCACGTGAATTCCGGCAGGTCATTCTCAATTTGCAATCCGAGAAAAAAACCATCCTGCTTACCACGCACTACATGTTCGAAGCGGACGCGCTCTGTGATCGCATTGCTATCATCAACCACGGGTGCATCATCGCCATCGACACCCCCGGCGGACTCAAGTCTCATGTCCGTGACCTGAATGTGGTGGAGGTAGAAACTTTTGGCGCGCCGGATTCAGTTATTGAGAAACTGCGCGCCCTGCCATTTGCTGATGCGCTCTCCGTTGAGGATCAGGGACAAAAGCAAATGTTGCTGATCCAGACATCCCGTGGGGCAGAGGCGGTGCCTGATGTCATGTCTGCGTTGGAGGGGTTGAAGGTCGGTCGGGTCATCGTCCGCGAACCCACGTTGGAAGATGCCTATGTCCGTCTGGTGGGAGGCACGGTATGAATCTCACGTTGTTATCAAAATACTGGCGGACGGTGTTGATCGTTGCCGAAATGAACATCCGCCAGCAAATGATGGATGGTTTCATCATTTTTACCGTGTTCCTCCAGCCGATCCTCATTGCCTTGCTCGGCTTGTGGATGCTCAAAGATAAAGGCGCAGATGCGGCAATGTTCGTCGTTGTGGGCAGCGGGTTGACGGGATTATGGTCGAGCCTGCTCTTCATCTCTGGCGGGAGTATCAATGCTGAGCGCTGGTCAGGGACGCTTGAGTCGCTGGTGGCAATTCCCATACCGTTTGAAGTGATTGTATATGGCAAAAACCTCGGAAACGTGATCCAATCTTTGGTTTCGATGGTGGCGGGGTATTTCATTGCTTCATGGCTTTTTGGTTACAATCTGGTAATCCAACAACCGCTGTTGTTTATTGTGTCCATCATCTTCACGGTCATTGCTTTCATCAGTTTTGGACTCATTATCGCTCCGATTTTTGTCATGAACCCGGGCGTGAGAGCCTGGCAGAACGCCATGGAGTTTCCGGTCTATATTCTGTGCGGATTCCTATTTCCGGTCCTGCTCCTGCCTGCGTGGACGAATCCGATCTCCTGGCTGCTCCCGCCATACTGGGCGGCGGTGGCGCTTCACGGCACCTCGACGGGCGGCGCGCCGCTAACTGAGACTCTCTTTGCATGGGGCATGATGTTCGTCTTCTCTTTGGTAGACCTGCTGATTGCCTCGCGCCTGTTCAAGATCATGCTTTACAAAGCCCGCGTCGATGCCACGCTGGGGATGGAGTGAGGCATGAAGACTCTTACCAATAATCTCCGCCTCTTTTGGCAGGGTGCGTTGCTTTCCTATGTTGCTCTTTTCCATTGGATGCGTCCGATCCAGTATGCGGCATCGAAGATTCTCATGCCGTTGGCGCAAATGTTCTTCTTTGTCTATCTTGGCACGTTTGCAACCAGCGCCGATAACCGGTCATACTACATCGTTGGTAATGCCCTTCAGATTGCGGCGGTCAGCGGCATCTACGGCATGACCATGTCCATCGGCGGCGATCGCGATAACGGCACCCTCGGCTATATTTTCGGCACGCCTGCCAACCGCCTTGTCGTCTTCATGGGGCGCGCCTTTATGAATATCATGGACGGCGCCTTCGGTGTGGTCATTGCCTTTTTCTGGGGCGTTATATTGATGGGACTGGACCTTTCCAACACGGATGTCGGCGCGCTGGCGTTGGTCATCGTCATCACCACCATCAGCACCTGCGGACTCGGTCTGTTGATGGGCTGTCTTGCGCTGATCACGGTCAATGTGATGTTCGTGAACAACTTTGTCTATTTTCTCCTGCTTATCTTTTCGGGGGCCAACGTGCCACTGGCGAATCTTCCGGTTTGGATTCGGTCCGTGTCATACATGCTGCCACTCACACGCGGCATCATGGCGGCGCGTTCCCTGGTGGGCGGCGCGAGCCTGTCGGAGGTCGCTCCGTTGCTGTGGGGTGAGCTGGCGGTTGGTGTGGTGTATTTTGTTCTGGGATATACCTTATTCAAGGTGTTCGAGGTGGTGGCCAAACGACGCGGGACACTGGAAGTTTTTTAACATAAAAGTCCCTTCAGTACGAAGGTACTTTTATGTTGTCACTGCGTCGCCGTTGGTTGTACGGTCGAGGTGGGGGTGGTTGTTGCAGTCGCGGGAGCGCTGGTATTTGTCGCCACATCAGAGGTGGTCGCTGTGGTCGTGGCTACGCCGCCTCCGACGATGATGACCACATACACTTCATTGCCGAAGAATTGGCCCCCGGCAGTGGACATGCGCCAGTAGCCTTTGTAGGTACCCGCTGTACTGGGTGCGGTCATCGCTACAGAAATGTCGTATTGCGCACCGGCTGCAACAGCGGCTGGCAAAACAAAAGTCGATCCTCCCATTGCCTCCCCGGTCGTGAAGGCGAATTTGAATCCTGCTTCCCAGGCGCAGGTCCCTGAATTGAGCACCTTCCATGTCTTTGTGAAGGTCTTGCCTGGGGTCATTTGTGTGTTGTCGGGGATGGTCACGTCGCTTACGAAAGTCAGCCCGTAACAGGATGTGGAGGTCGAACCGCCTGAACTTGTCGGCGCGGTGCCGAACGGGATTCCCGATGTGCTGGTCGGCAATGCCGGGATGGTGGGAGGTATTGTATTGGTGGGGATCGGCGTGTCGGTGGGCGCGGCAAGCGCAGTCTGAGTCAGACCCGCAGAAAAAGTTTCCACTACCTGGGTCAGGATCAAATTCGAGTCGGGTGTCGGCGTCGATTCCACGTCGCTTCCTCCGCATGCAGTTAATGCGAGAGCAAAGACCATGAACAGCAGCAAAATATTTTTTAATCGTCTTTTAATCATGTTACATTCCTTTCAAGAGAGGCGCAATTTTACTTGCCTTTCGCACAACGTTTAACGGGCGATTACCCTACATTGTTCCTATTATGAGCGTGCTATAATCTTTCCCTATGATTTATCTGGACTATTCTGCGACGACCCCTGTGGATTCACGCGTGCTCGATGCGATGACTCCTTTTTTCAACGCTTCTTTTGGGAACCCCTCGTCTGTTCACCGTTATGGACAGGTTGCCGAGTCTGCGGTTGATTCCGCACGGGAAATGGTTGCCTCCATGTTGAATTGCCGCCCCGATGAAATTATTTTTACTTCATGCGGCTCGGAATCAGACAACCTTGCAATTCGCGGCGCGGCGTATGCCATACGTGAACGGACCGGCGCCAAAAGGATCCTTGCTTCACGCGCCGAACACCCTGCCGTGACCAATACGTTGAAGCATCTTGAAAAATACGAGGGCTTCCTGATCGAATGGCTGGATGTGGATGAACGCGGCAGGGTCAGCCCAGAGAAAGTCGCCGAAGCGATTTGCGAGGACACCGCGATTGTCTCAGTCATGTATGCCAATAATGAGATCGGCACCATCAACCCGATCAAAGAGATCGCGAAGGTTTGTCGTTCGAAAAACATTTTATTTCACACAGATGCTGTGCAGGCTGCGGCATATTTGCCCATTGATGTGCAGTCCCTTGGCGTGGACATGATGTCTCTTGGAGCGCACAAGTTCTATGGACCGAAAGGTGTCGGCGCGTTATTCGTCCGCAAAGGGACGCCACTCATCTCGCATCTTACCGGCGGAGGACAAGAGTTCAACCTGCGCGCCGGGACTCAAAATGTGCCTTATATTGTTGGTTTTGCAGAAGCATTACGTTTAACAGTCATGGAGCGTGAACGGCGCGCGGCACATGTCAAGCCGCTGCGTGACAGGATCATTGGGGCTGTCCTTGAAACGATTCCCGATTCCCGGCTGACCGGGGATTGGGAATCGCGTTTGCCTCACCATGCCAGTTTTGTCTTCAAAGATGTGGATGGAAATTTGCTTCTCGCCCTGCTCGATGCCGCAGGCTTTGCCTGTTCCTCCGGTTCCGCTTGCAAGACGGGCAATCCTGAGCCCAGCGAAGTGATGAATGCTATCGGTCTTTCCCGTGAGTGGGGCTTGGGCTCCCTCCGTGTGACACTGGGAGTTCAAACTACCCCTGCCGATGTTGATTCGTTTTTGAAGGTTTTGCCTGGCTTGGTCGAAAAAGCTCGAAAACTCAAACTCAACCGCCATGACTAAAGTTGTCGTTGCCATGTCGGGAGGTGTGGACTCCTCTGCCGCCGCCGCCTTGATCCTTGAGCAAGGCTACGAAGTTGTTGGGATGATGCTCCGTTTATGGAGCGAGCCCGGTAAGGAGGACACCAACCGTTGCTGCACGCCCGATTCGATGGCGCAGGCGCGCCGCGTCGCGGCGAAATTGGATATCCCCTTTTATGTCATCGACGCCAAGGACGTTTTCCGTGAGACCGTGGTGGAGTACTTTCTCGAAGGATATGCACGCGGCGAGACGCCGAATCCATGCCTGATCTGTAACCGCAAGATCCGCTGGACGTTTTTACTGGACCATGCCTTGGCGCTTGGCGCGGAGTACATGGCAACGGGGCATTACGCAAGAAGGACGAGTGGCGAAGATGGAAGGGTACATCTGTTGCGTGCGGTGGATAGAAGCAAAGACCAATCCTACGTGCTTCATATCCTGACGCAGGAAAAACTCAAACATGCTTTGTTTCCTGTTGGTGATTATCCCAAGCCGGAGATTCGCCGGATCGCCGAGAAGCATGGACTGCCCACCGCCTCTCGCAAGGACTCGCAGGATTTGTGTTTTCTCGCCGGAGATGATTATCGCAGCTTCCTTCAGCGCAATGCTGCGCACATGCTCCAGCCGGGAGAGATAGTCACTCGCGATGGAAAAGTATTGGGCGAACATAACGGATTGCCGAACTACACCATCGGTCAGCGCAAGGGGTTGGGAATTGCTTCGCCGGTTCCGTTGTATGTGTTGGGCAAGGATGCCGTGTCAAATCGCATTATCGTTGGTACGCAGGAGGAATTGGGTTCCAGCGAATTGACCGCGCGAGATGTCAATTGGGTGAGTGGGGAGGCGCCAGCCGGGTCGTTCCGCGCGGAGGTGAAGATCCGCTATACCGCGAAGGAGGCTGAGGCGTGGGTAACGCCTATGGATAACGGAAGCCGGGTCCAGGTCCGTTTTGACGCGCCTCAGCGGGATGTCACAGCCGGTCAGGCGGCGGTCTTTTATCAAGGTGATTTGTTGATTGGCGGCGGGATCATCATTTAGTATTTGCGCATAGGCATTATTTTTAAAAACGTTTGATACCTCGATGTAAGAAATTGGGAACCCACCTCCGAAAATTATTTGAAACTCCCATGACTCTCCCCATCCTTTTGCTTGCACTTCTCATTGCTCTGTTGTATGGCGCGCTGTATCATTTGATCCGTGGCGGAGGATTTTGGCGGCTGATGTTGTATTTGGGGTTAAGCATCCTGGGGTTCACGCTTGGGCATTTCGTGGGCGTGTGGCGCGGATGGGTATTTTTTCCGCTTGGTTCGTTGAACCTTGGTATGTGTTCGACAGGAAGTCTGATTATCCTTATTTTGGGCGACTGGCTCAGCCGCATCGAAGTGGAGCGGGAAAGCAAGGTATAATCTGCGCCTGTTGCGGGTGGTGCGGGTTTTCCCGCCTGGTTGACAGAAATTATTCAAAGAAGGACATGACAAAAGTGGATCACATTGATATGATACAAGAAGAAGAGGCGACTCTGGAAGCAGAGTCGCTTGGGGAAAAGATCGAGCTGATTATTGCAAAACTTCCTCCAATCGAAGTGACCCTGGTCGAAATCATGGATATTGTGGGGGCAGACAGCCTTTTGCTTCTCACAATTTTCCTCTCCCTTGTCTTTCTCGTGCCGGTTTCGATTCCCGGCGTCAGCACGGTTTTTGGCACGGGCATCCTGTTGATTGGGGTCACTCGTCTGTTTGCGCGCAAACTTTGGTTGCCCAAACCGATTGCCACCCGAAAGATATCGTCGGAGAAACTACGCGCCGCTTTCACCCGGGCGTTGGTCTGGTTTCACCGGCTGGAGAAGATCAGCCGTCCTCATCGCCTGCGCGCGTTGACTTCTGACGGGCTGATGTCGCTTTTAAATAATCTGTCGTTCATCCTCGCCGCGCTCCTGCTGATGGCTCCGTTCGGGTTCATCCCATTCAGTAATACTCTGCCCGCCCTGGCGTTGATTTTCCTGGCTGTTGGGTTGATCCAAAAAGATGGCGGCTCGATCCTGCTTGGCTATCTCTCCAACCTTGCCACGATCATTTACTTCGCGTTCCTGATTGCCGGCGGCGGGTTGTCCATTGCCGAACTGCTCAAACTCCTGCAATAATCGAATAGAAACTCACGATGAAGTGGATCGCGACCCTGTTCGGTCTTTTCATCGTCCTGATCATTGTCCTTGCAGATGCCGGCAGGCTTGGCTTCCTCGGATTTCTCAACCAGATCCCCTTTGGCGATAAGGCAGGGCATTTCATTTTGTATGGGATTTTGACCCTATTCATCGACCTTGCCCTTTTGGGTTCATTTCCCCGCCAAGACCGGAATTTGGTTGTCGTTCGATGCGGCTTAGTACTCGCCCTCCTGATTGGACTCGAGGAATTTTCCCAACAAATTTTTGCCAAACGTTCGTTCGATCTGATTGATCTTGCCTTCAGCTACCTGGGCGTGATCTTCTTCTCATGGCTGACATTGAAGATAAAGAAGGGCAGGTCGTAGACCTGCCCTTCTGGAAACTATTTCGGCTGTAAAACCAAATGCCCTTCAGATTGTGGCATTACCTGTTTTTGATCCCATAACATCGGATAGTATTCGATATTTGCCCATATGAGGGCCATATCGTCATAATGATCGTGGTATGCATGCCCGGACTGTCCCGTGGTGTGGACAGTGAGCGAGTTGTTCAGGTTGCCCAAATCCACAATCATGCGCATGGAGGGAAGCCAGTTGGTCTCGTAGCCATCGCGGACGGACCAGCCTGTCGCGTTGACAATCGACTCGCCGCCGCCGGTGGGATAAGGTCCCCGGTTGAATAGCGCCTCGATCAAGCCAACGCCTGATTCACCCAAGGTGCCGTTTCGGAATGTAGAGGCGTGTATCTCGCCCCAATACCATTTGGAAATGTCCTTCCCAAAGATTTCTTCCAGTTCGGCAACACCCTCCACGAAGGATCTCGTCATGATGTCTTCGCGTGTTTCAACAACGTCGGCGGTGAACTTATCATCCCACCAGGGGCTGTCAGCGGCAATGTGACGCATGATCTCGTTCCAACGCGAGCCGCCATCAGGGAAATAGCGTTCCTCCGGCAGGTCGTCATTGAAGGTGTTTTGCAGAAAGTGCCGCCAAAAGGCATTGAATACCGCCGCCTCGGTGGAGTCTGCACGGTCTTGATAATTCCAACCTTTGAGCAGGTCCATGGCGGCAGCCTGGTTGGGTGTCGCCGCCTTGAAGTCCAGGTTCAGGAGCATGGGCACGTATAGGGGTCCATTCGCATCGAACGAGTCACCTTGCATGGATTGGATGTAGGCTATATCGATCTTGCCGGGAGCATTCTCGATCAGATCCACGATGCGTTCCGCGCGGAAACCGTAATCCCAATCTTTGGTGATGAGATGCCCATAGTCGCGGGGATTGACCTGGTTATTAGCGGTCACAATGTAATCTTCGGCGGGATTCAGCGTCCACGGCTGTTCCTCGAAGGGAATGAAACCGGTCCACTCGTATTCGTCCGTCCAGCCGGGCACGGGAAGCGTGCCGTCGCCGTTGGCACGGATGGGGATGTCTCCCGGCATTTGATATCCGATGTTGCCCGCTGTATCTGCGTAGAGTAAATTTTGTGCGGGTACGTGGAACTCACGCGCAGCCTGGCGAAACTCGTCGAAATTCTTCGCGCGGTTGAAGCCCCAAATTGCCTCAAACGGTGTGGAGGGTGTCAGCGCAGTCCATTTGAGAGCGATAACATAATTGGGAGGCAGATCCAGTCCAACGCGGTTCCTGAACGGAACAAATTCCGGGTCTTTTTCCGTCGTCTGATCTAATAGTGGACCATACGCTTCCGAGATGACCGGTCCATGCCGCGTGGAACGGATCGTGATCTCAACCGGATCGCCGCCAACGACATCGATGGTTTCTGTGTACGACTCGAAATCCACCCATTGACCGTTTACCTCATATTGGTTTGGATTCTCGGGGTTGACCTTTTCAATGTACAGATCCATTACATCGGGACCCACATTCGTAAAGCCCCAAGCGATGTTCTCATTGTGCCCGATGACGACACCGGGCACGCCTGCGAAGGTAAAACCCGCCACGTTGAATGGGCATATCTCACTGACGGGCTTGCACTCCAAATGTGCCTGATACCAGATGGACGGCATCTGGATGCTCAAATGAGGATCATTTGCCAGCAGCGGCATGCCGGTCATGGTCCGCGATTTGCCGACCACCCAGGAATTGGAGCCGATACCATCGCCCGCCGGTCCGAGAGCGGCATCGAGTCGGGCAAAGACACCCTGTAACCGCATCAAGTCTGTGGCTGAGAGTTCGATTTCCGGTGTATAACTTTCGACCTTCAACCTTTGACTTTCAACCTTCGCCATTCCATCCCCAATCTTATTGACAATGACCGGGTGATCTTCCGGGTATGCCGGGAACAATTCAGCCACCTGTTCCGGAGTCAATGTTTTGAGTAGGATGGCGCGCTCGATTTCCTCGCCCATGTTACCGCGCAGGTCCCATGCCATGGCTTTGCCCCATGTCAGGCTGTGAACCGGTTCCCACGGCTCGATCTCATACTCCGGGCTGAGGAATCCCAGGATGGTATATTCGAGACTGAGAGTCTCCTTGTCATGCTCTTTGAGATAGGCATTTACGCCTTCCGTATATGAATCGATGATCGCTTTGGAAACGGGGCCAAGGGAAGCATATTCCGCTTCCGCAGTTCTGCGCCAGCCCAAGGTACGCAGAAAAGCATCCGTTTCTATCTGCCCCTTGCCGAACATCTCGGAAAGCCGCCCCGACCCGATATGCCGCCACACGTCCATTTGCCAGAAACGATCCTGAGCGTGGACATAGCCCTGTGCGAAAAACAGGTCATGCTGGGTGGCGGCATAAATGTGCGGGATGCCCATGCTGTCGCGATAGATATCCACAACGCCATCAAGCCCTTCGAGTTGAATGGTCCCATCGATTTGCGGGAACGATTTCTCAGCAACGGTATTGGGCAGATAACTCTTGAAATAGAATCCCCCACCTCCCCCCAACAATACGACAATGGCAAGCAATCCGATCCCCGCCCGCTTCAAAAATATTTTCATTTCTGACACGTACCTCCTTCGGCAAATTTATTCTGGACATACAACACGTTTGCAAAGAAAAAGAGACGTAATTTCTCACGCCTCTTTCCCAGCCGAAACATATTCCCGTTTACTTGATGTTCCCCAGCAGACGCGGAAACCAGTACCACAACAAGTCTGAAGTGGGTTTGCCGTGGATCGATGCGGATTTATCCTGCAACGCCACCGGCGGATAATAGCCGCGGCTGACAAACCCGCTCACCCAGCTGCGGGCATTGATGGCGTTGAACATCGCATCATAAATGTCCACCTGCTGTTGAAGGTCGAGGTTGACGGTAGTGGTGTCCGCATTCGGGCGGCTGAGGGCGGTCCAGTCAAGACAGCCCCCGCTCCCATTCGGAAGACAACCCGTTGCCGAACTGCTGGAGGACGGGTAGGACAACGCGATGATAAAAGGTTTGTTCACCTGCACCTGCACCGGCGCGACGTTGTTATCGAGCAACTTGCCTGCTTCGGCGATCATTTCCGATTTGACCGGCGTGGTCGTGCTACTCAATTTCGCAAACCAGAGCAGATACACGCCGTCCGTCTCCTTCAGCACGTTGACCGGCGGTTGGAGGTCGGTATTGGTGTAGGGAAGGGCAAAAAGCACATTTCCGCGAAAATGCTGGCGCACCTCCGCGAGGATGTTCTTCCAGCGCGCCTCCGCGTCGGCGGGAACTCCGCTGGGGTTGCCGTCTGCGAGTTTCCCGTTGGGAAGAGCCGGGGCGATCCAGTCACCGCCGAGGATCAATCCCTGCGCGCCAGAAATGGTTGCCAGATCCGCAAAGTGGACGGCAAAAGCCCGGTAGTGGTCGAACCAGTTTCCCCACCAGCCTGAATCGCGCGGAGCAGTCCGCCAGAAGTCATTGGCGTTGGTCGCAAAGCGCGGATGCGGGAAGATGGCGACATTCAAATTAAGCGCGCGCGCCTGCGCAACGGACGTGACGGTGTCGGACCAAAACGCGTCCTTGCCGGGAATTTCGGAGAAGATCAACGGGTGGTTGTTCGAGTATGTCCAGGAGGGGGTAAGGTTCACCCAATTGGCTCCCAACGCCTGCACATTCTGGAACGCCGGGATGTTGAAGGTTTGAAGGTTCGGCTCGTAATATGACTGGAACTCGACGCCCGCCATGAAGCCTGTGCCGCGTGAGGGGATGTTTGTCGCGACAAGCGTGGCGCTCCCTGCGCTCTGTGGCCATGTCCAGTGGGTGACGGTGTCGATCAAGTCCTGCGGGGTGAGCGTGGGAGAGACGTTCCTGCCGCGCGCCAAATCGCCCGCGGTCTGCATATCATCTGCCGAACCGCATTGGGCGTTGCGGCAGTAACGATACCCGAACGAACCGATGATATTGAGCGGCCCAAACAGTTTATACGACCAGCGGTTGGCGCCGATTTTCCACATGGGGATAGGCTGTGTCCAACCATAGGGATTGAATTGGATATAAATAACATCCCCGGGAGGCGTATCCTGCGGTACGGTCACATCGAACAGAATCGGCGCGTTGGGTCCCGCCTGCCACGATTGGACGACATCGTCGATGTTCGTGTTCTGATTGGGGACAATGAACTGGCGCGTCACGTATTGCCCGGTGGAGGTGAACTCCGAGTTCCAGAAACCATCACCCATGGTGTATTTGTACTGCACATCCGCCCCGGCGGGCAGGAACAGCGAGACCGAATATCGCCCGTCGGGCAGCGGCGTCATCACCGGCATCCGGTCTGCGACGGTGCTGAGTCCGCCGCGCAGGTCAGAGAAGGTGTTGCCAAGCTGGAGCAGATTGCCCGCAATGCG
Organism: Chloroflexota bacterium; assembly: GCA_013388855.1. Taxonomy (GTDB): domain Bacteria; phylum Chloroflexota; class Anaerolineae; order Anaerolineales; family Villigracilaceae; genus Defluviilinea. Next base: position 126,291 of record JACAEM010000023.1, on the reverse strand, counting down.
GATCGGCACGCCTCTTTGCGTGGAACTGGGAACGGATACCGTAAAAATGACATTCACCAACTGCGCCGGTTTCAATCGAATCTCAACAGGGGTTGCCTGATTTGCCGCGACCGTCGCGCCCTGCTGAAAGGTCTGGAACATACCGTCGAGCGCGTAGGCCACCAGGTTGTGAGTCCCGCCGCGTAGGCCGAGCAACTGGAATCGTCCGGCTGAATCGGTCTGGATCTGCACACCGCCCGCAGTCACCATGATATCGGGGATCGGTGCGCCGGTATCGGCGTTCACGACCGTTCCATAAATATTTCCCGAAACCGTGTTTACCGGGCGATCCGCCCAACTGTTTACCGTGTCCACCACCTGTGTTGGTCCATTCACGAGGAACAACCGGTAGCGGATCGGCGCGTCGGTGTTCGTATCCTCCGTGATACGCCCCGCCCCGCGCCTCACGTACCGATAGCGGATGACCGCCTTATCGGGGATGGCAAGTTTGGCGGTGTACGTGGTCGTATCCAGCGGCGCCATTTGATAATCCAACGCGTTGAGCGCCAGCCCGGTTACTTCATCCACCACGCTGAGCGCCAGCACTTCACCGGGCAACAGCGGCTCGGGCAATTGAACGGTAAACGTCACCTCGGCGCGCGGCGCAGGGGTGGCGGTCGGTCCGATTGGACCGGGAGTGTCAGCCGGGCTGGTGGGGAACAAGTCCGGCCACTCGATCAGCGAAATGGCGCAGGATTGGCTCCCTAGGGCAAGGATGACAATGACTGCCAGGATTTGACGCGGGATGGTGATACGTGACTTCATTCTCTCTCTCCTCAACTTCCAGACGATTCCGCTTCGCGGCAAGCCCGCGCTGGGTTCCGTTATAAAGGCTGGATGCCAGTCCGACCCGCTACGCGGACGCGTTCTCTTCTGCCGACTCGGTCTCCAAGGCTGACCTGCGCCGCCCGGCGTAGGCGATGTAGCTCAACCCAATACTGAAGAAGTATAACAAGGTCATCGGGAGCATAACCAGCCCCATGTTGACCGGGTCCACGGTGGGCGTAATGGCCGCCGCAAAGATTGAAATAACGACAATGGCGATGCGCCATTGTTCCGCCAGCACTTTGGGTTTGATGAATCCGACGGAAGTGAGAATATAAACAACCAGCGGGAACTCGAATGCCACGCCCAACCAGAACATCAGCCCGGTCACGAAGCTGTAATAGGAATTGGGACGCCAGTTGGTGGTGAACCCCATGAACTCGTTGAACCTTTCCATGGCGTTGATGGCGGCAGGCATGATGAAATATGTGAATGTTGCGCCGCTTGCGAACAAAAGCCCTGCCAGCGGAATGCCTGCCAGACCAATTTTCTTCTCGCGGGGCTTGAGTCCGGGCGCGGCGAACCACCAGAATTCAAAGGCAACGAACGGGACCGCCAGAATAATCCCGCCCATCAGGGCGATCTTCATGAAGACGCCGATGGATTCGGTCACTTCGATGGTCCCAAGCAGGGAGGTATCTTCGAGCGGCTTGGCAAGCAGGACAACCAGGTCTCGTGTGAAGACGGATGTAAGGATGATACCAAGGGTCACATAAAGAACTGACCGCAAAAGATGAGCGCGCAATTCCTCCACGTGATCCCACAGGCTTTGACGCGCCTGTGGCTCTGTGACGATGCTTGAGAAGGTGTCGATCAGCGGGGTGTCATCAGGCTCCGTGTTTAGGAAACGGTTGAAATTGCGAATCGCTCGGAATGGGAAGGCGATGATATTGAAGACGAGTACGAATGGAAAGGTGATAACCCGCCAAAGCGTTTTGAAGAATCTACTCATGTTGATCCGGTTCGGGTTCAGGGGAGGGTTTAACGGCAGGCGGCTGGATCGTGTTTTCCGCCTCTTTTGACGGAGACGGGATACGGCTGGGAGTGGACGCGGCGGGTTTCTGTCGCATGTCGATGGCTTTGCGGATCTCCTTTTCCGTTTCCTGCATTTCCAGGTTTGCCTCGCGCATCAGTCTGGTCGGGAGGTTTCGCATCTCGGCGGACGTTTTTTGGAAGATTTTCCAGCCGTCGGAGCGCACGAGTTGATTCAGCCAGCGACCGATGGTGTGCCCCGCCTTTTGCATATCCTTTGGACCAAGGACGATAATGGCGATGATGAGTATGAGTAACAGTTCAGGGGCGCCAACGCCAAGTATTTCCATTGCGATGCTATGCCTTTTGTAACGCCTGCTGGATTTCGTGCTGGTGATCTGCGAGGGTGCCGAGCACCCCGTTGACGAATCGCGGTGCGGAATCGGAACCGAACAATTTCGCCAGTTCGACGGCTTCATTAATGGCGACTTTGATGGGAGTTTCGTGCGAGACGGCGAATTCCCACACTGCCATGCGCAGGATGTTGCGGTCGATGGCAGCGATCTGGTCGAAGGGCCATTCCGGGGCGTATTTTGCGATTAGTAGATCGAGGTTGTTGTTGAGGGGAAGAACGCCGAAAACGATCTGACGGGCAAACTCGGACAGGTCGCTCGAAAGCGGAGTCTCCTCCAGCCGGGATTTAAATACTTCGCCTGGAGGGTGATGTGCGATATCTACTTCGTAAAGTACTTGCAGGGCGAGGGAGCGCGCCCTGGTGCGGGGTTTCATGCAGGCTTGACCTCTTCCTCATAGTCGATATCTTCGATGTGAATCTCGATCTTGCCGATGTCCATGCCGACCATTTCCTGCAAAGCGCGCGCGACCTGTTGCTGTACTTCGCGGCTCACTTCGCGGATGTTGACATCCGGTTTGAGGATGAGATACAGGTTGGCAAAGATGACGTTATCTTCGACTTCGATACGTACACCATCGTGGATACCGCGCTTGAAAAGTTTGTTCACGCCGCCGCTGACGTTCGCCATGCGGCTGACGCCCGGCACGCTCAACGCGGAGAGCCGCGCGATGGTCACAAGCACATCCGGTGCGACGGTGGTTTTACCTTGTGAGGTTAGGTCGGTCATGGTATCTCCTTGCGAAACAACAGTGGAGATTGAAGACTTGAGAGTAGCCTGCAATCTTCACCCTTCGGTTTTACATCATTGCCATGCCGCCGTCCACGCCCAGCACCTGACCGGTAATAAAGGCTGCCTGGTCGGAGGCAAGGAAGGCGACGGCGTAGGCGATCTCTTCCGGTTTCCCTTTGCGCGCCAGCGGGACGAGTTTGAGCGCGGCTTCAAGTGTTTCGGGGGACATGGCATCTAAAATTTCAGTATCGACAAATCCCGGCGCGACCGCGTTGACCGTGATATTCCGTGACGCCACTTCGCGCGCCAGTGATTTGGTGAAGGCGATCTGTCCGCCTTTGGACGCGGAGTAGTTCGTCTGTCCGGGGTTGCCCATCTGCCCGGCGACCGACGCCATGTTGATGATGCGACCAGTCCGTTTGCGCATCATGTGTTTGACGGCCGCTTTCGAGCAGTTGAACGTGGATTTGAGGTTTGTGTTGATGACCGAATCCCAATCCGCTTCGGACATCATCATGATAAGCGTGTCCTTGGTGATCCCGGCATTATTGACGAGAATGGTCAGGTCACCGAAAGTATCGATGGCGAATTTTACCAGCGCTTCCGCCTGCTTGAAATCGGAGACATCCGCCTGGAACGCCGCGGCTTTCCCGCCCGCTTCCTGGATCTTCCTGACGACCTCCTCCGCGGCTTCGGAAGATTTGTTGTAATTCACAACCACCGCCGCGCCGCGCGCCGCCAGTTCCAACGCGACCGCACGACCGATCCCGCGCGACCCGCCGGTCACGAGCGCCACCTTGTTTTCCAACGATAATGTCTCTGTCATGTCTCCAAAATCTCCTCAGGCAAAATTATACTTCATTCATTATTTTGTTTTGAACACCAAACTCAACATAATGCCTCCCCCCAGCGCGATGAACGCGGCGAACAGGAACGCATCCTGCCAGAAGCGCAAGGGGAACAGCCGGATGAGCATGTCCGAATACAGAAAAAGCCACGAGTCGCCCTCGAAGAACAGGCTGTGGAACCCGGCAAAGAAATTCCAAAAAACGTTCGGATTGATGAGGATGCCGACCGCGACAATCAAGCCGATCACGACAGCCAGCCCCACCATCAGCCAGCCGCCCCGCGTCAACCCCAGACGATAATCCTGCCACCACCCCCCGAACCACGCCCATGCCCCAAGCGCGGCGACTAAAATCAGCGACACATACCAGACATTCAATGCCCCCTTCGTCACACGCTTGACATCGTCCATGTGACTCAGTTCGCGCTCATTGTAAAGCGGAGTCCCATCATCGAATTTCAAGTCGCCGAGATAAGAGATATCGGCATCATTGAGGAGATAATTCAACGCGTACGGCGCCCACTTCAGGCGGTCTTCTTTTGTGAAGCCATACTCATCCGAGGGGAAGTAGGGCATGTTGTATTCGACCTGCAGGAAAAGCGGCGTAAGAAGCACGCGCAGACCAAGTCCGATCAGAGTAAGAGGGACGAGAATGGCAACAAGGCAGGGGAAGAGGGTCATTTTATTCATTGGAGAAATTGGGTCCCGCCCTCCAGCACAAAACGGATGACCATGTCGTTGACAATCCACTCGATGGGCGCGTGGTCGTCGGTGAAGACAGTGGTGGATTCGTAATCCGTTTTGAGGTTGGCAAAGGTCACTTGCATGGTATTGATCAGCAATGGATGAACACCCGGGTCTTGAGAAAGTGTCACCAAATTCATGGCGAAATTTTCAGGAACGGTCTTCTGTCTGGTCGCAAAGATCATTGTGTTCAACGAGCCGGGGATGTCCATGGTGTAAATGGATGGAAAGATGGTCGCCATCGTGGTCGCCAGTCCATTGATGAGGCGGCGGTCGCCGGGGACGCTGGCGCTGTTGATGGTCAAGACTCCGTCCTCGGTCAAGTGCGAGGCGACGATCTGAAAGAATTCCTGTGTTGTCATGTGCGCGGGGATGTACGGAGGGCGGTACGCGTCCACAGCGATGATGTCGTATTTGTGTTCGCTTTGTTCGAGACCGAGGCGTCCATCACCGATGTGAACGGTCAGATTTGGCATGTTCATGTCAAAATATGTTCGCCCCACTTCCACGATCTCCGGGTCGAGTTCAAAACCGTCGATCTCGATGCCGGGATACACCGCTGTTGCCTGCCGCGCCGCTGTCCCTGCCGCCAGTCCGACGACTGCCATGCGTTTGACATCGCCCGGTTTTCTGCCCGCATAAAAATAGGGACCGACAAGAAATTCCTCCCACGGCCCGGAATATTGCAGGGTGTTGGGGCTGTAGATCGAGTGGACACCCTGCCCTTCGTTCAGCCGCAGGATCGTAAAGCCGTCCACCTGCGCGACCTGAATATAGTTGTACGCTGATTCGGTTTCGTAGATTTGCCCGGAGTTATTCTTGAGCGCCTGCCCCGATGCGAGAACGGCGATGATTGCCAGGATGACCGGCATCCAAAACAGCTTGAACATTTCGCGCTTGCTGGCGAACAGCCCCATGCCTGCCAATGCCGCGAACAATAAAATGAGGCTGAATAGTAAGAAGGTTTTGGTGGTGCCGATGGCAGGGATAAAAACCAGTGTCGGCAGGAATGTTCCGATAAACGAGCCGAGCGTGGAGATGGCATAGATTTGACCGGAGGTCTGCCCGGCATGCGCGGCGTCATCCACCAACAGGCGGATTGCAAACGGGGAGATGGTTCCCAACAGGGTGATGGGGACAACGAATAGCACCAGCACTGCGACAAACGACCCGCCCAGGATGCCGACACTCAGAGTCTCGAAGGCGGTCGCCGCGGACCGGAGAACGGGTCCCGCTATGAAAGGGACGAGTCCCAGCGTGAAGGCGCCCCACGCCAGCGCCCGGTACATCGCCGCGGGAGTGGGGTTCGCGTCCGCCCACTTGCCGCCAAGGAAATACCCCAGCGTAAGATAGATGAGAATCAACCCGATGATGCTTGCCCAGACGATGTTACTTGTGCCAAACACGTTACCGATCAGGCGTGAGGCGGCAAGTTCCGCGGCGAGAGTGGTCATGCCAGAGACGAAGACGGTGAAGAGGATATATTTTTTCATAATTGGGTGGATTATACCGTTTTGGGTTACCAGGCAGACCAATCTCTGACGTTGCCTAAAAATATGGGCGTCAGCTGCAAGAGCCTGTGAGTTTCAAACCCGGCTTTTGAACCTTTGCAGGTTGAGTAGTTTTTTGGCTTGTATCCACCAAATAATTTACAAAGATTTTACAACCCTGCCATATCCCCATAACCTTCATATTCTACAATCACCATCGTAACCTAAACAAAGGAGGCTTACGATGAAAAACTTGTTCAAGAAAACCATGTTATTGGCACTGGCTGCTGCATTGATGGTGGCGAGCCTGCCGTTTGTCAGCGTATCTGCTGCGGGTGCGGATGATCCGACTCCGCCGCCGCAGGGAGAGGTCACGGACGAACGGCTGGAGCGGGTCTGGGCGCGGCAGCAGCGTCTCTATGAACGTCTCGGCAAAGGCTTTGACCATGCCGACGAGTTTACAGAGCGAATCCAAAGCCTGATTGACCGCGCAGAGGAGAACGGTAAGGATGCCTCTGCTGTGCAGTCCGCGCTGGACGCGTTCGAAGCCGCCATCGAAGAGGCGCAGCCCATTTATGAAAGCGGCAAGGACATCGTCAATTCGCACCAGGGGTTTGACGAAAATGGCAAGGTGACCGACTTGGAACTAGCCAAGGAGACTGTCCAGGCAATGCACGAAAAAATGGAGGAAATCAAAACCGCCATGAACGGTACTGGTAAGGCATTGCGCGAAGCCATCAAAGCCTTCCGCCAGGCCAACCCGCGCCCAACAACGACCCCCGCGCCGTAAACATCAGGTGACAGTCACTTGCGTAAAGTGACTGTCACCTTTCTTTGAGGATAACTCGTTTACACAAACCTGAAATCGGAAGTAGAATCGCCTCACCGTTTTCACTTCTAAATCGTGAGGCAGATATGTACACAACTGAAGGAAAGAAAATCGTTTCCACCGAAAAAGCGCCGAAAGCCATTGGTCCGTACTCCCAAGCTATCCGCATCGATAACCTCGTCTTTACCGCCGGGCAGGTGGGCTTGAGTCCTGCTACCATGGAGATCGTCGAAGGCGGCATCGAAGCGCAGACCCGTCAGGTGTTGACCAACCTCAAACATGTGCTCGAAGCGGCAGACTCGGGTTTGAATTTTGTGGTCAAGACCACCGTCTTTCTGCAAAGCATGGGAGATTTTGCCGCGATGAATGGCGTCTATCAGGAATTCTTCCCCGAAAATCCTCCGGCGCGCAGCACGGTTGCGGTGGCGGGACTTCCAAAAGGCGCGCTGGTCGAGATCGAATGTATTGCCCTCCTCAACCCCGGACGGGGCGACTAACCGCCAATGGCTAATCACTGCCTATGAACGAACTCATCCTCCTTGTCGACGACGAACCGTCCATTATCGAACTCTCACGCATGTACCTCGAACGCGAGGGATTTCGGATTCATGCCGTGAAAGACGGTCAAGCCGCGCTGGAGGCTGTTTCCCGCGACCGACCGGCGCTCGTCGTCCTCGACGTGATGCTCCCAAGACTCGATGGTTTCGAAGTCTGCCGCCGTCTGCGCGCCGCGAACGACCCGACCGCCATCCTCATGCTTACAGCGCGCGATGAAGATATCGACAAAATCCTCGGTCTCGAATTGGGCGCGGATGACTATCTGACCAAGCCGTTCAATCCGCGTGAGTTGGTGGCGCGCGTCAAAGCCATTTTGCGGCGCGAAAAGAGAAAGGAATCGGACGCCGCAAAACCTATCCATATCGGTGATCTGACCATCGATCCCGCGCGACGCGAAGCCCGCCTCGATTCTCGAAGCCTCGACCTGCGTACCCAGGAATTTGACCTGCTTCTCACCCTTGCCGAACATCGCGGGCTTGTCCTCACCCGAGAACAGATTCTGCAAAAAGCATGGGGCTTCGATTTCTACGGTCAGACCCGAACGGTGGATGTACACGTGGCACACCTTCGTAGGAAAATCGAGGGAAGTACCGTGAAGATTGAAACGGTCACGGGCGTTGGGTATAAGTTGGTTGTGTGATATGGAGCGGGAGTCCATCCCGCCGTGCCGATGGAAAACGAACCCCTCCTCAAATTTTGGACTCTCATCTACTCGACCATCCGCGAGATCTGGCAGATTGTCGAACCGCGCATCGAAGATGCCGCGCTGCGTCTTGATATTCCCATCGAGTTGTACTATTACAGCGAATTGGGGCTGGATACGTTTTCCATCGAAGAATTTCAAAAACGCGACCCGTTCACGAACCCCGAACAATTCGAGCGGTTGTTTGCCCGCCTCGATGTGAAAGGCTGGATCGAACCGATCCCTGACGGAAAGTATCAAGTCACGCAAAGGGCGCGCAATGCCGCGCGTCAGATCATTCAGGCGGGCGACAGGTATTTGTCGAGCTTCAAGCCTCATTCCGGGTTGGACCTTCCGCGGCTGGCGGCTCTGCTCAAGCAGATCGTCATGGCAAACGGCGCTGAACGTGAGCCGCCTGCAAAGTGGGCGATTTCCCGGCGATTCCGCGTGGCTGAAAAGGACAGCCCTCCCATGGTGCAGGTGCGCGAGTATCTGCTGGATATTTTTGCCTACCGCGATGATTCGCATTTGGCGGCAGCGCGTCCGCATTTCAATGAGGCGGGCATCGTGTGGATCGTGCTTGGTTCGCTCATCGGCGGGACGGATGTCACCGCTCAACAGATCGCGGAAAAGATGGAATTCCGCGGCTACGAAGCCTTCGATTACCAGATCGCGCTCGATGCGGCGGTGGAGGTGGGCTGGGCTGAATTGACGGAGGAGCCTGGCATGTACCGTCCCACTGCGCAGGGACGCGAACTCCGCGAACAGGTGGAACGATTGACCGATGAATATTTTTTCCGCCCGTGGTCGGTGATGACCGGCGATGAACTCGATGAACTATACACCCAGTTGACGAAATTGCACGATCAGTTGATCGAGTTTAAAAAGATGAAATGATTCCGGGTGGCTGTCACCTTTTTTGCTATGTTTACCTCCCTCCGTGCGCGTTTATGGCTGAGTTATGCTCTTTTGATCACAGTCGCGCTGACCATCGTTGCGGTCGTGTTGCTGGTTTTCCTTATCCGTAATCCCCTGTTGACGCGCCAGACACAACAACAGCTCAAATCCGTGCAGGAACTGATCGCGGCAACCCCCGAGGAGTTTCTCGGCGATTCCGCCATCCTTGGGCAGATTGCCCGAGAGAACAATGTGCGATTGCTCGTTTTTAATTCCTCTCGAAATTTGCTCTTCGATTCTCATGAAGGAGATGCCCGCCTGCCGTTTCCGCGCCGGAACATCCTTGGCAGAAACGCGCAAACCGCCGTGGATGCAAATGGGGAGGTGTGGCTGTATTCGACCAAACGCCTTGCCGATGGCAGGGTCCTGGTCGTTGCCGCGCCGCGTCCGCGTGTGCCGGTGTGGAACCTGTTTACCGATGAATTTTTGCATCCCATTCTGCAGGGAGGCGCGATTGCACTGGTCCTTTCACTTGTTCTGGCATACGCACTTTCACGCTGGGTGGCTGACCCATTGCAAAAAGTGGTTGTCGCCGCGCGGAATTATCCCTCGGATATCAAGACCCCGGTCGAACCGAGTGGACCGCGGGAGGTGCAGGATTTGACGCGTGCGTTCAATTCGATGGTCCAACGCGTGGAAAGCGCCCAGAGATCGCAAAGGGACTTTGTTGCGAATGTCTCACATGAGCTGAAGACCCCGCTTACCTCCATTCAGGGTTTCGCACAGGCACTCCTCGACGACACGGCAGACACGCCCGAGTCGCGCAAACAGGCCGCACAAATCATTTTTACGGAAGCCGGGCGGATGCATCGCATGGCATTGAATTTGCTCGATCTGGCGCGGCTGGAGGCGGGTACAGCCGACCTGAAAATGTCGCCGGTGGAAGTGGGGACTTTGTTACGCGGCATTGTGGAGAAGTTCACGCATCAGGCGCAGAAGGCAGGTGTCCGTTTGCTGGTGGATGTGCCGGATGATCTGCCGACTCTCTATGCAGATGGCGACCGGTTGGCGCAGGTTTTTACCAATCTGGTGGACAATGCCTTGAAATTCACACCTGCTGACGGGCGGGTGACCCTCTCCGCGAGAATTGCCGGGGCTGAGATGGAGCTTTCGGTAACGGATACAGGCTCCGGTATTCCGAGCGAGGCGCTGCCCCGTCTGTTCGACCGGTTTTATCAAGCAGATGTATCCCGCGCGGGGGGCGACGGCCATGGCGCAGGTCTCGGTCTGGCCATCGTACAGGAGATCGTGCAGGCGCATGGTGGTAAAATTGGCGTCCGCAGTCAGGCGGGGCATGGGACGATGTTTGTCATCCATTTGCCGCTCTCGCAGACGGCGACCACCCTGGCTCGCAAAAGGAAATAACTGACGCATTACGGATTGCAATTTACTTTGTATAATGTAATGCGGAATCCGGTATGCCTAAAGTTTCCGTCATCGTTCCCTGTTATAACGAGCAATCGACCATTCGCTTGTTGCTGGAGGCTCTGCGAGAGCAGACTTTTCCGCGCGCTGATATGGAGGTCATCCTTGCCGACGGCATGTCCACGGATGGCACGCGGGACGAAATCGTAGCGTTCCGGAGGGAGTTTCCCGACCTGGATGTTCGCGTGGTGGACAATCCGCGTCGAATCATCCCCTCGGGCGTGAACCGTGCCATTGAGGCTTCGCGCGGCGGAATCATCATCCGGCTCGATGCTCACTCGAAACCGTATCCCGATTACGTGGCGAATAGTGTGAAAGCGCACGAAGAGGGGCGCGGCGATAACGTCGGCGGTGTGTGGGAGATCCGCCCCGGCGCGGAGACATGGATCGCCAAATCCATTGCGGTCGCGGCGGCGCATCCGCTCGGGGTGGGCGACGCGCTGTACCGTCACGCCAAATACGCCGCAGAGGTGGATACAGTCCCGTTTGGGTCGTTCCGCCGTTCGCTCATCGAAAAAGTGGGTCTTTTCGACGAAACGCTGCTTACGAACGAGGATTACGAGTTCAACGCTCGCGTGCGGAAGGCGGGTGGTAGAATCTGGCTGGATCCATCCATCCGCTCGGTGTATTTTGCCCGCCCCACCCTGCTGGAACTGGTGCGACAATACTGGCGGTATGGATTCTGGAAGTGGAAAATGCTTCGTCGTTATCCCGGTACGCTTCGCTGGAGGCAGGCTCTGCCTCCGTTATTTGTCTCGAGCCTGATCGGTCTGGCTCTGGTCTCGATGGTTTTCCCGTTCGCGCGAACTTTGCTGATCGGTGAACTGTCCCTTTATTTTTCCATTATGATCCTTACAGGAATTTACATGGCGTTTTGTCAACGAAAGCCCTACCTGATCTTCGGGCTGCCGCTGGCGATCCCTGCCATGCATGTCACATGGGGGAGCGGGTTCTTATGGAGCATCCTTGAATCGAGTTTCCGAAAGAATGGCTGATAACATACGTACTTCTCCCCTGCGACTGCGCCCGAATGAGCACCGCATGATCCTCTTCATCGGGGATCTGTCGATGGCGGTCATATCCGTTTTTGCCGCCATCGAAACCTGGAGGCAGTACAACCAGTACAATTTCTCTGTTGAGCTTGCCAAGCGGCTCGCCGAAGGGCTGAGCCCCGAACGGGCACAATTGCTTGCCGAGCGCGCCGTTGACGCCAACGTCAACGTACCGTTTTGGTTTTATTTATTGCCGCTTATTTGGGTCATCCTCCTGGTGGAATTATACGAGCCGCATGTTGCCGGCAGCGGCAGAAAGACGACCCGCGGCATCGCCATCGCAGCGTTTGTGGGGTTGCTGGCGTACTCCCTCGTATTCATTTTCAGGCAGGATTCGGACCTTCCGCGTATTGGCGTGGGCGCGTTCCTGCTTTTCGCTTCGCTCCTCACCCTGGGCTGGCGCATGATCTTCATCCGCATCTACAAAACAACGGGGCAGCGGCGGAGGATCCTCCTGATCGGCGCTGGGCAGGCGGGACAAACACTGGCGGAGTTGTACGAATCCCTCCCCACGCGTTCCTTCACCATCATCGGCTTTGTGGACGACGACAAGCAGAAACTGCGGAAAAAATATCACGGGCTTCAAGTGTTGGGCCCCAGCGATTATCTGCTCAATCTGATCGATGCCTACCACATCTCCGATATCGTGGTCGCCATCAATGGTGAGATCAGGGGTGAGACCTTCCAATCCATCCTCGATGCACAGGAACGCGGCGTCGAGGTGACGCGCATGCCCATCCTGTACGAGGAAATGACCGGGCGCGTCCCGATCCATCACCTTGAATCGGACTGGATCATCCGCTCATTTGTAGATGAGGTGCGCGTCAGCGGTTTTTACGAACTAGCAAAACGCCTGCTGGACATCCTCGGCGGGCTTGCCGGCATGGTGATCCTGCTCCTATTCTTCCCGTTCATTTCCCTGGCCATCTTCCTCAACAGCGGACGTCCCATTTTGTATTCACAAACCCGCCTGGGAAGGGGCGCCTCCAAATTTACGATTTACAAATTTCGGACGATGCGGCAGGATGCCGAGCAGGACGGGGAAGCCAGACTTGCCGAAAAAAACGACCCGCGCGTCACGAAGGTCGGGGAATTTCTGCGCAGGACGCGGCTTGACGAACTTCCGCAGTTTTGGAATGTCCTGCGCGGCGAGATGAGCCTCGTCGGTCCACGCGCAGAGCGACCGGAACTGGTCGCTGCCTTTCAAAAGCAGGTTCCATTCTACCGGGCGCGCCTGCTTGTCAAACCCGGGCTGACGGGTTGGGCGCAGATCAATTATGGTTATTATGCCAGTGTCACGGAAATGTCTGTGAAACTGGAATATGACCTGTACTACATCAAGCACCGCACCCTGGCGATGGATTTCCAGATTATCCTGCGGACCATCGGCACTGTATTAAGGCGGACCGGGCGATGAAGCACCTCGTCACTGGCGGCGCGGGATTCATCGGCTCGCACATCGCAGAGACCCTCCTCCAGCAGGGGCATTCCGTCCGCGTCCTCGACAATTTCAGTACGGGCAAATATGAAAACCTTGAAGCGCTGACCCGGCGATTCGATGGGCCCCGCCTCGAGATTTTGGAAGGCGATATCCGCGACGCCTCACGCGTCGGAGAGGCTGTGCGCGGCGTCGATGTCGTTTTCCACTCTGCGGCATTTGTCTCCGTCCCGCAATCCATGGATGAGCCGCAGGAGTGTTTCGATGTCAACCTCACAGGCACATCGCTGTTGTTCGACGCAGCGCGCAAAGCAGGTGTCAGACGGGTGGTGGTGGCTTCGAGCGCGGCAGTCTACGGGGAGTCGGAGGCGCTACCCCTCGTCGAGGAAACGCCGCTTCAGCCGAAATCCCCCTATGCCGTTTCCAAACGCGTCAATGAAATGTTCGTCGAACTGTTTACCGGCTCGCTCGGTCTCGAAGCCGTCGCCCTGCGGTATTTCAATGTGTACGGTCCGCGCCAGCGACCGGATTCGATGTACGCCGCGGCGGTGCCCATTTTTGCGCGCCGCCTGTTGGACGGCAAGCCCGTGACCATCTTCGGCGATGGCGGGCAGACGCGCGACCTGATCAACATCCGCGATGTGGTGCGCGCCAATTTGATCGCCTCCGAGCATCCGAACGCTGCTGGGAAAGTCTTCAATATTTGTACTGGTATCGAAACGCGCCTGCTTGACCTGATCGAGGTTATGTATGACTTTTTTCCCGATGCCCCTGCGCCCGAGTTTGCCCCGGCGCGCCCCGGCGATATTTACCGCTCGGTAGGAAGCCCGCAAAAAGCGAAGAATCTGATCGGGTTTGAAGCGCAGGTCTCTCTGGAAGCGGGCTTGCGGGAGACCGTGGAATGGATGTGGGCATGAGACCACGCCAGCACGTTCGCAACCGTTTTGTATTGATCGGGGATGTTGCGCTCATCATCGTTTCGGTGTTGGGGAGTTTTGCCTTGCGGTTGAACGCCGAACAACTGCCTTTCTACTTTCCCGCCGCCCTGCTGATGTGCGCCGTGGCGCTTGCCGTCAAGATTCCCGTATACTTTTTCTTTGGGCTGTATCGCCGTCTGTGGATCTACGCCAGCACAGGCGAATTGCGCCTGATCACCGCCGCTGTGACAACTGCCTCGGTACTTGTCTCCGGCGTGATGCTTCTCCTGATTAGTCTGGGACTCGTCCTGCCGGGTATGCCGCGTTCGGCGCTGGGCATCGACTGGCTGTTATCGCTTGTCCTGATTGGCGGGTCGCGCTTCGCGTTACGCATCCTTGCGGAACAGTCCACGGTCTCGCGCGGCAATGGCAAGGGAAAACATGTGTTGATCATTGGCGCGGGCGACGCGGGCGCGCTCATCGTACGTGAATTACAGAAGACTTCGCAACTTAACTTGACCCCTATCGGTTTTTTGGATGATGATCCGGCAAAGCAGAACCATGTCATTCACGGCGTGAAGGTCATGGGCGTTGTCAATGACCTGGCAACCGCCATCGATGTGCATCGAATCGATGAGGTCATCATTGCTATCCCATCCGCGCCGGGGCAATTGGTGCGCATGGTCAACGATGTCTGCCGCCTCAAGGGCATTCCCTCGCGCGCCATGCCCGGCATCTACGAACTCATCGGCGGCAAGGTCAGTATCAGCCGCCTGCGCGAAGTGGACATCACCGACCTCCTGCGCCGCGAACCGGTGCGGGTCAACGATGAGGCGGTCGGCGCGGCGCTCGAAGGCAAGCGCATCCTCGTCACCGGTGCCGGCGGCTCCATCGGGCGCGAACTCTGCCGTCAGATCGCTCGCCGCAACCCCGCCCAACTCGTCCTGCTCGGTCACGGCGAAAACAGCATCTTCGAAATCCTGCTCGAACTGCAAAACGACTATCCCAGCCTCCCGCTGCATCCCGTCATTGCCGACATCCGCAACGCCGAACGCCTCTCGCAAATTTTCAAACAACACCAGCCGCAGGTTGTCTTCCATGCCGCCGCGCACAAGCACGTCCCGTTGATGGAAGTCAACATCGTTGAAGCGGTCACGAATAACGTCATTGGGACGCGCAACGTCACACAAGCCGCGCTCGATCATCGCGTCGAACGCTTTGTCCTCATTTCCACCGACAAAGCCGTGCGCCCCTCCTCTGTCTATGGCGCCACCAAACGCCTCGCCGAGCTCATTGTCCTCGACGCCGCGCGCACCACCCGCCGCGCCTTCACCGTCGTCCGCTTTGGCAATGTCCTTGGCTCGCGCGGCTCCATCATCCCCATCTTCAAGCAACAAATCGCCAACGGCGGACCCGTCACCATCACCCACCCCGACATGTACCGCTACTTCATGACCATCCCCGAAGCGGTCTATCTTGTCCTGCAAGCCGCCTCCATGGAAAACGGCGGCGAGACCTTTGTCCTCAACATGGGCGAACCAATCCGCATCCTCGACCTTGCCGAAGACCTCATCCGCCTCTCCGGGCTCGAGCCGCACCGCGACATCGAAATCGCCTACACTGGCATCCGCCCCGGCGAAAAACTGATTGAAGAACTTTGGGAGGAAGGGACTCCCCTCGCGCCGACCCTCCACCCCGACATCTTCCGCCTCGAAGACAGCGCTTCTTTCTCGACCCTCAACCTGCCTCACGCCATCGAGAATCTCTCCCGCCTCTGCCGCGCCAACGACACCGACGCCATCCTCGACCTGTTGGATGAACTCATTCCGGGTTCCTCCATCCGCGAAACGCCGCAAACAGACATCACCTCAATCCTTTGAACCTGCCAACCTTCCAACCTTCCAACTTTCCAACCTGCCAACCTTCCAACCTTCCAACCTTCCAACCCGCCAACTTTCCAACCATCCAACCAAACCCCATGCCCATCGTCTCCCTCTCCGACTGGAACCGCTTCCTCCTCTCGCATCATCCCAACGCCCACCTCCTGCAAACGGGGGAATGGGGGGAATTAAAGAGGGACTTCGGCTGGAAGCCGGTACGGATTATCCGGGAAGATGCAGGCGTGCAAATCCTCTTTCGCAGGCTGCCGCTGGGCTTTACCATCGGCTACATTCCAAAGGCAATCATCAGTGATGGGTCCGTCAGTGAACAGTTTTGGAATGAGATCAACACTGTTTGCAAATCTCATCGCGCCATCTTCCTTAAACTCGAACCCGACCGGTGGGAGGGCGAAACGCCAATTGCCAATTACCAATTATCACTGTCCCCCCACAACATCCAGCCTCCCCGCACCCTAATCGTGAATTTGCGTGAGAGCGAGGAAGAAATCCTTGCCCGCATGAAGCAGAAGACGCGTTACAACATCCGCCTCGCCGAAAAGAAAGGCGTGACCGTGCGCGCCTGGGACGACATCGCCTCCTTCCACAAAATGATGCTTGTCACCGGCGGGCGCGATGGGTTTGGCGTCCATTCGCTGGAATACTATCGCCGCGCCTACGAGTTGTTCCATCCAAAGGGCATGTGTGAATTGCTGGTTGCCGAATACGAAGGCAAGCTCCTTGCCGCCCTGTTCGTTGCCCGTCACGGAAATCGTGCCTACTACCTCTACGGCGCCTCCACCGACGAAGAGCGCAACCGCATGCCCACCTATCTCCTGCAATGGGAAGCCATGAAATGGGCAAAAGCGCGCGGCTGTGAAGAGTACGACCTGTGGGGTGTCCCTGACGAGGACGAAGCGACCCTCGAAGCCAATTTCGAGACCCGCCGCGACGGCTTGTGGGGAGTGTATCGCTTCAAACGCGGATTCGGAGGTCAACTCAAACGCGCCGCGCAGGCGATGGACAGGGTCTATAATCCATTGTTGTATTGGGTGTATTTGAAGTTCATTGGGAATAGAGAGTAGTAAATGGTAAGTAGTAATTGGAATGGTTTGATTTCCAAACTTCCAAACCCGCATTTCCTCCAAACCTACGAATGGGGGCAGGTGAAGGCGAAGTATGGGTGGGATCCGATTTACCTTGTTTGGGATAATGAAGGAAAGATGATAGAAGAAAGAAATGCCAGCCATCTTTCATCTTTCGTCTTTCATCCGTCTGCCGCCGCTTTGGTTTTGAAACGCCAAATCCTCCGCAGCGGCTTTGCCGCCCGCCTCTCCATCCTGTATTCTCCAAAGGGTCCCCTCCTCGATTGGGCGAACGAACCCCTGCGAAACCGCGTGTTGAATGATTTACAGTCCTTTGCCCGAAAACAGGGAGCGATCTTCCTAAAAATAGACCCCGATGTGGTGCTGGGAACGGGAGTCCCTGGCAGCGGGGAGGAGGCTCAGGATTCCACCGGGCAGGCTCTCGTCGCGGAATTGAAGCGCAGAGGCTGGGAATATTCATCGGATCAGATCCAATTCCGGAATACCGTCCTCATTGACTTGAATCCGTCAGAAGAAGAATTGCTTGCCCGCATGAAGCAGAAGACGCGTTACAACATTCGGCTCGCCGAAAAGAAGGGCGTGTCTCTGCGTATAGGCACTTTGGCAGATTTGCCCATGCTTTACAAAATGTATGCTGAAACATCTGTGCGCGATGGATTCGTGATTCGCGATGAAGGCTATTACCAAACTGTTTGGAAATTGTTCATGATTTCAAACGTTGACATGGTGGAAGGTTCGCAGGTTCCACCTTTCCAATTTTCCAACTTTCCAACTTGCGAACCTTTGATTGCCGAGGTCAACCACGAACCCGTCGCCGCCATCTTCGTTTTCTATTTCGCCGGGCGCGCCTATTACGTCTATGGCATGTCGCGGGAGGCGCACCGTGAAAAGATGCCGAATTATCTTTTGCAATGGGAAGCGATGAAACGCGCCAGGGCAAAAGGCTGCACGGTGTATGACCTGTGGGGCGCGCCAGAGGTATTCGATGAGAGCGACTCAATGTGGGGTGTCTATCGCTTCAAGGAGGGATTTGGCGGGAGGGTCGTGCGCACGCTCGGCGCTTATGACTTTGCCCCCAGCCCGCTTTGGTATAAGATGTATTCGGAAATCATCCCGCGCGTGCTGGATGTGATGCGGGCGCGCGGCAGGGCAAAAACCCGGCAAGTATTGGGGTAGAGCTATAAATGTTAGCGCGGCAATAAAAGTTAATCCAGTACAAGGTATGGTCGAGAACTGACGGTTTCGTCTTGTCCCAACCAATTTTGAATTTTTTAGGTAGAAGTGTGGTAAAATCCGAGCCGCTGTCGTTGCCGTCCCGCTGTGTGCGGGACGATTTCATGCCAGAATACTCATGATCGAACCCGAAGAATTCCCCGAATTCGATTTGCCGCAGGTGACGAATGTTTCTCATTCGGACGTGCAGTCTGTCCACGCGGAGTTGGTGCGGATGCATCAAGCCGATGCGGAGACGATCACCGCCGAAGAAGTGGAATTGCAGAACAGCGCGGCGGGGAATGTCAAGGCAAATAATGTCACCGGGCAGATGACCCTGATGGGCGCGGTGAACGCGAGGGAAGTCTCGGTGCATAAAGGGGTCATGGGGCTCATCCAGGCGGAACAGGCGTCCGTCAGCGGGTACGCAGGCGCGGTCGCGGCAGGCAGCGTAGACATCCGTCAGAGTGTGGTCGGTCTGGTGGCTGGGACGGATGTCCATGTGGAAGAGGGTCGGACGATCCTCCTGTTGGCGACCAGCGTGAATGGGAATGTGACCACTCTGTTCGACTCGCGTACCGCCCTGATTGCCGGACTGGTTGGCGGGTTGTTTGGCGGAATCATGTTACTGCTTGGACGGATGTTGTTCGGGCGAAAATAGCTTTTTGAATGTATGGCGGAGAATTTTCCGCTTGCAGAAATTCTATTCATAGAGCGAAGGTAACTGCGCTGAAAGCGTGGTGAGAGGCGCTCGAGGAGTTAAGATGGAGAAAGTCGTTTTGAAAGCAACCAGGCGCGAAGTGGTTGGTAAGCAGGTGAAGGCATTACGCCGCGAAGGCAAGTTGCCGGCGGTCATCTATGGTCGTCATACCGAGCCGATCAATATTAACTTGGATGCACACTCAGCCTCGCTGGCTTTGGGTAAGCTTACCTCGTCCAGCCTGGTGACCCTGGATGTGGACGGTAAGGAGTATCCCGCACTGGTGCGCGAGAAACAGCGCGATTTCATCAAGAATCGTCTCCTGCATGTGGACTTCCTAGCAGTATCGCTGACCGAGAAGATCCGCACCTATGTGAACGTTCATATCGTCGGTGTTTCGCCCGCGGTGAAGGACTACAATGCCGTGCTAGTGAAGAATCTGGAAGAGCTGGAAGTGGAGTGTCTGCCCACCGATTTGCCGGAACGCATCGATGTGGATATTTCGGCTCTCGCGCGACCCGGTGACGGTATCCGTGTGAAGGATGTGAAGGTGGCTGATGCCATTCGCCTGCTTGATGACCCCGAAACGATGGTGGCGGTTGCGACCTTTGCGAAGGTGGAAGAAGAAGCCGCTGGCGTTCCGGGCGCAGAAGGCGCGGTGGTCTCCCCGACCGAGCCCGAACTTTCTGTGGAACGCGGCAAGAAGGAAGAAGAAGTCCCCGAAGAGAAGAAGAAGTAATTCCTTCATCGATAGTAAAAACTCCCCGATTTTGTCGGGGAGTTTTTGTTTGATGCTATTTCTTAGCCAACCCTGATTGGTAGACGAACAAAAGCAGGAATACCAAAGGCAGGACAGCACCTGCGCAGGGCGTGGTTGGCGGCGTGGGAGTGGGCGTGATCGGCGTGGAAGTAGGCGTATGGGTGGCGGTTGGGGCGAGCGCAGTCAATGTGGGTGTGGGAGAATCGGTAGGATGGGCAGTTGGCGAGGCTGTTGGCGTGTTCGTGACGGCGTCGAACTCATACGCGCCGATGTCGCAAGTCAAAGTCCCGTCGAGCTCGCCATCCACGGGGCGGGAAACTCCGCGCTGGTCGGTGGACGGACAACCGTTGTTCGTCCCCGCGTCGATGGCGGGGCTGCCTGCCAGCAGAGCATGTGTGAGCGTAAAGCCGCCGTTGTCTTGCAGGGGACCCAGCATCGGATCAGTATTGATCAGATCACCCCCTGCATGGAAGCCGCAGGTATCTCCACTTTCAAGGTTGTTACCTTGCGAGACCATGGTACCTTCGTTGTTGAAACAATTCCCATCTGCGTTCGAAGCTGCAAGGATGGAGTTCTTGACTGCCAATGAGGCATTGTCGTTGAAGAGATTCCCGCCAGTATCCGGTCCACTGGCGGTGTTGCCGTGGAAAGTGACGTTCAGCAGGATAGCATCTCCGCGATTGTAAAGTCCGCCGCCGTTGTCGCTGACAGAGTTCCCACTGACCGTAACATTGGTCAGTTTCAAGGAGAAGCCCGAATGCTCGATCCCCCCTCCGCTTCTTGCCTGATTTTGGGCGAGTGTGCTGTTGAGAATGGTCAGGTCGCCGCTGTTGGCAATCCCGCCGCCGGATGTCACTGCGCTGTTTGAAACAACCTGTGTATCCTGAATGACGGCGGTCGCGCCATTGCCCGCATTTTGGATGCCGCCTCCGATGACGGCGGTATTCCCCGTGACCACGCTGTTTAGCAGCGTTAATTTGGCGCGCGGCGTGCCGCCCGTAACGATGACCCCGCCGCCATTTGCACCACTCCCCGGATTGCCATTCCGAACGGTGACGCCGGAGATCGTGACCGTCGCGCCGGGTCGGATGTCAAAAACGCGGTCTGTGCCATTCCCATCGATGACGATCCGTTCCGTCCCTGCCCCCTGGATGTGGAGAGCGCCTGTCAGGTCGAGGTCGCCGGTGGCGGCTGAGTCTTCATTGGCTCCGGTCAATGTGAGCGAGAAGACCGCCGGGTCCGGCAGGGAGGCGTCGAAGACGATCACATCCGCGCCGTTGCCTGCCGGACAGTTTCCTGTCGCCGTGTCGGTGTTTGCCGAGATCACAGCCTCCCGCAACGAGCATAAACCATCCTCTGCAAGGGAGTCGGTTGTGGTGGTCACGGCGATGGTCGCTGCGGCGGAGGCGGGATGGGACGCGTATAACGTACCAATGGTAAACAGGATAACCAAAATCGTTCGGAGGGAAACCATCCGTTTCATGATCTTGCCCTTTCAACCTGGAAGGATTGGAATGGATCAACGGGGGGGAGCGCTGCCTGTGAAGAGGATGCCGGGTCGCCGCGCAGGGACGGTTGGCGCGGCGGAAACGACGGTTGCCTCCACCGGGCGGTAGGTGATGTGCAATGCCTCATAATCCAGCTTTGCATCGCCGTTTGCGTTGCTTGACTGCAACCGAATCCGGATCTCGCGTGCCGGTGACACGTACCGTGAGAGGGCACTGATACGGAAGGTCAGTCCATTCCATTGACCCGCGGCAGTGCCGGTTGAATCACCCAGTTTGACCCACATCTTTTTGTTCCAGTCGTAAATGGAGAACGTCCATTTCTGGGTGGCGGAGGACGGGCCCTTGAAATTGACTTGCACCAGCGTGCTGGAGATGAGCGAAGGCTGGACGTCGTTCGGCAGGTGGAATGAACGATATCCGATGTATACGGAGCCTGGCGTCTGGAAGGTGACGTACGCGTCAGGGTTATCGTCTGTTCCGGTTTGTTGGAGCAGTCCCAGGCTTGAAACAGAGCCGGAGGCCGATCCGTTTTGTGTGGTGAGAAAGACAGGCGTCACAACGACTGACCGCTGGGACGATGACTTTGTTGCAGTCGGCGATGGCGGGATCGTGGCTGTTGGCGGGATGGCCGTGCTGGTGAATGTATATGTTGTCGTGGGAAGCGCCGTACTTGTGAACGTATGAGTCGGTGTAGCGGTCTTGGTCAATGTGCTTGTCGGCAGGACAGGAGTGTTCGTAAACGTGCTGGTCGCAGTGGCAGTCTTGGTGGGTGTGGATGTGAACGTCGAGGTCAGGGTCGCCGTGTTCGTTACTGTGCTTGTCGGTGGAATGGGGGTGTTGGTGACTGTGTTTGTTGCCGTATGAGTGGTTGTGTTTGTCGGCGGCACCGGGGTGTTGGTCACAGTGTTCGAGATCGAAGTGGGCGTGGCTGTGGCTGGCGATATCAATGCGTTGTACGCTGCAAGCAAATCGATGCGACCGTTCCCGTAGGTGTTGTCGGGCCCTGCCGCGCCGAGGTCCACGGCGGAGTTGATTAGAATGTTTTCCTGTTCGATGACAGTCAGATTGGGAAACGCGGAAAGCAAAAGCGCCAGCCCTCCCGCTGCGTGCGGCGCGGCAAGGGAAGTGCCTGAGGCGGTCGTGTAGAACCCTCCGAGATCGGCCGTGTTGATGTTGACGCCAGGCGCAACCACCTCCGGGAAGACGCCTGTTGAGCCGCCGCAAGTGGTGGGACCGCGGCTGCTCAAACCGTAGATGGAACTGCTGTTGTTGATTGCTCCCACTGCGAAGGCGGAGGGATTGTTTGCCGGGCTGTAACTGGTGCCGGCATTCGGTCCACCGTTGCCTGCCGCGAAGATGGGCAGAATGCCTGCCGCACGCAACGCCTGCAAGTCAGGTTCAAAATCCAGATAACAACCCGGAGCGGAAAAACTCCATGAATTGTTGATCACATCTGGAGCATCGTTCGTGTTTGGGTTGCCATCAGGATCGAGCAGCCATTGGAATCCCTGATGGATGGCAGTGGCGGTGGAACTTCCTGCGTCGTTGAACATCTTGACCGCGATCCACTGGGCATCGGGCGCCACACCGATGGATGAGCCGCCCGCGTCGCCGCCGACCATGACCCCCATCGTCCATGTACCGTGACCACTCTTGTCCGTAGGCGTGGCCGGATGCTGACCATATGGATCGTACCAACTGTTCGTCCCGCCGCGCCAGCGGCTGGAAAGGTCGGGATGGGAGAGGTCCACGCCGCTGTCCATCGAAGCGACCACCACACCCTGCCCGGTATATCCCAGGCTCCATAGCGCCGGTGCATTGACCAGCGTGAGGTTGGGTCCGGGGTTGCTCAAATAGGGGAGCGTCGAAACCGGGATGATGTCGAGGTCGTCCGGCGTGATGGATAGCACATCCGGTTGGAGCGAGAGTTCAAGTATCGCGTCGGATGTGGCGGTGACGGAGAAACCATTGAAGATCCAGAAGGACGTAAAGTGTTTGACCTGTCCCGCGGATTTTTGGCGATCAAGGAAATTCCTGACCGAAGCCTGGGTTTGTTCGGCGGTGGATGACAGCGCTTCGATCACACGGGAAAGCTGCTCCGCGCTCCCTAGGCTCTTTCCACGCGGGAGGGTTGCCTGCTGTCGCAGCCGGACGATGACCGTGATCGTTTCTTCCCCTGCCAGCGTGGAGAGTTGTTCCCGCAGACGCGGGGAAAGTTTATCTCCGGAGACATTATGGATCTGCCACGCGGCTGAATCACTCCCCGCTCGCGCCGTCATGGCGGGCGCGAGCATCAGCCCGCATAGTAAAAACAGGGCAAGGAAGGGCGCGATGATTCTCCGCATGAGATCGTTCACGTTATTTGGCAATCATCGGCTCGAGCGCAACGTTTCCGAACGAAACGGTTACAATCGTGCCGCGGTGAACAACGTTCCGGGTATTGGGAATTAGGGTGAAGTACATGCGGTCTGCGATGAGTTGCTGTTTGCGCATGTGCATATCGGGCATGAGCATGATGTCGCCGTTCTGCACATAGACCATTGGCATGATGCCGCCGTCCTCCGGGTCGACCAACTTTGCCGCCTTGTCGGGGTCGATAATGCGGTACCGGACATCCACCATGCCGCCCGCGGCGGTAACCGCCACGAGGTACATCTGGATGCCATATTCTTCCTCCAGGGTTTGGGCGGAGATGATGGTCTCCGGGAGCGGGTGTTCGGAATCGTGTGCTTTTACACTTTGCACTCCGATCTGATAGGAGAAGAAGCCAATCAAGATCGTAGCAAGCATCATGGCAGGGAGGAAGAACCGGCTCTGCCGCATTTGTTTGGCGGAGGCGTTGAAGGCGAGGAGGTCGGTTTTCATAACGGGATCGGCCCACGGCTTGGCAAGAACAAGCGTCCCGAGGAACGCGGTTTCTACAAGTATTGCCAGGAGTCCGATCAATCCAAAGGAATTGCTTCCGAAGGATTCCTGTGCGATGGCGCTGCACACATCCTTGAAGGATTGATCTATTGCCTTGCCGGATACGAGTCCCCAGATGCCCTGGAGATCTGCCCATTCCTCCACTCCCGTGCCGGGCAGCCCGACCGTGCGGCTGAGAAGGTAACCGATGATGGAACCGGCAACGATGATGGTCCCCAACCCCCACCCCCAGATGATCCGACTGCGCAACAGCCCCCACGCTGCGACAAGCGTTCCGAGAAAATTAACAATGAATAGCCAGCCCATATAAGGGGATTCGCTGTATTCATCAGGAACCGCGATGAGGTGCAGGATTCCGGTGCACAACATTAGCGCGATTGCGGTCCACATGAGTAGTTTGGGTTTCACAGGAAGTCTCCTTAGAGCAGTAGAGCAGTTTTGAATTGGTTTGACTGGATGTTCGCGGAAACCCGCGAACATCCAGTCAAGGTTTGTTGTTTCAAACTATGGCAGATCGAACTCGTCAATGTCGTGATTCGCGGCTGTCAAGCCTTGCGCAGTGCCGTCGAAGTACAGAGTCCAGACGGTGTTGTTGAAATACACAATGTCTTCGTCTTGTACCGATCCGGGACCCGGCACGGTCGCATTGTCGACGAACGAGACGTAGAAGTGAGTGGCGTCGACGAAGAACAGACCATCGACATTGGCTGTAGCGGGCAGACCAAGTGCGGTCACGTCCACTACCCGGCTGAAGGACATGCCGTCCCAAGCGTAGATGTCAGAATCATCTGCCGTGCCAGCCACACCGGGCGGGTTGGTGTTCCCCACCGTCGAGAAGTACAGGATGCCTCCGACGATTTTGAAGGTATCGATGTCGTGTGCGGCGGCGGTCATGCCTTGCGCGGTGCCGTCGAAGTACACCGACCAGACTCCATTATCGTAATAGACAATATCTTCATCCTGGACCGTTCCAAGACTCGGAACAACCGTATCTGCGACAAAAGAGAAATAGTAGTGGGTCGAGTCGATCCGGTCAAAGCCGTCTACATTGGCGCCAGTTGGCAAACCGAATGCGGTGGCGTCGAACTCGCGGCTGAAGACTGTCCCGTTCCAGAGGTAGACGTCGGCGTCATCGGCTGTGTCGATTAATCCTGGCGGGTTGCTGTTTCCGACGGTCGAGAAGTAGACTGGGTAACTGACCCGGAAGGTCGTGCCGCGGACTCCGTTCGCGCCTGTGCTCCAGTTGCCAGCTACATCGCGGATGCGGGCGCGGATCGTATACGTTCCGGGAGTCAGCGAGCTGGTGGGAATGTTGACACTCGAGCCGCTGAAGGCTGTACCGCCTCCCGGTGCGGGATTCGTCGTGCCGAACCAGTATTCACCGCCAGCCACGCCGCTTGCCAATCCGCTGACTAGCGGGTCGGTCGCGCCGTTCACTGTGAGGGTGATGGAGGCGGTTCCGACCGGAATGGCGTTGGGGGTGAGGGTGATGCCGGTAAAGGTGGGCGCCGTTCGGTCGATCAGAAGCGTGGCGCTGGCGGCGGCGCTCCAGTTGCCAGCCGCGTCCTTCGCGCGGACATACACGGTATGGTTGCCCGCAGTCAACGCAGAGATGGTTCCTGCCGGGATGGTGCCATTGATAGTCGCGCTTGGCGACGCCGAAGCGGAGGTCATTGCTGCGCCGGTGCCAGCCGCGCCGAGGGTGTCGATGAAGTATTCGCCTGCCGCGATATTGCTATTGCCCGTGGCAGTGTCATCTCCAGTGGCGCTCACAGCCACCGCCGTGTTGTTGGAGGCGGGCGGGGTGAGGGTCACTCCGCTGGCGGTGGGAGGCGTCTTATCGATCACGAGGGTAATCGTGGAGAATGGACCCCAGTTCCCAACCGAATCCTTGGCGTGGACGCTGATGACATGATTGCCCTGCGACAACGCATTGACTGTGATGAGCGGAATGTAGGAATATCCGTTCTCGGCGGCGGAGTTGAATGAACCGTCGCTTGGGGTGATAAGAATGCCTGTCCCGTTGGCGCCGACAGTGTCGATGAAGTATTCGGCGTTGACCACATTGGATGTGGTCGGACCCGCGCCAGGTTCAGAGAAGGTCGCGTCCAACCGGACAGACTGGAAGGATGGGGCATATGGCAATGCGCCGTTATTCGGGTTGGGTCGCAGTTGCAAGGCACTGGTGCTAGGTCCTGTCTTGTCCACTTTGAGTTCAAGCGAGGCAAATGCGCCCCAGTTGCCGTAGGCGTCACGGCTGTGGATGTAAATCCAGTGCGAGCCTTCAGCTAAACCGCTCATCGTTGCGGCGGAAAGCGTTGTCGTAAGCGAAACGACGGGCGCATTCTGGTTGAGGGTCATCGGTGTGCCTGAACCATCCGCGCCGATGGAGTCAATGAAGAACTCGGCGTCGGTCACATTGCTATTGCCGGAGGCGCTGTCGTTGGCGGTGCCTGTGATTGTCACGTTTGAGGCGCCCGCGCTGGGATTGGGATTTGCCGACAAGCCCGTTACAGATGGACCGGCTTTATCCAGCACCAGCGTGATGGATGTGAACGCGCCCCAGTTGCCAGCCGCGTCATGACCATGAACGTAGATGTTGTGACTGCCGGACGACAGGGAACTCGGGTCAATCGAAGCCGTTACTGCTTCCGTTGCCGAGGCGAACGCGCCACTCATGGCTGTTCCGCTGCCGCTGGCTCCGATGGTGTCGATGAAATATTCGGCCTGATCCACAACACTTCCGCCGGTGGAGGAATCGTCAACGGTCGCGTTGAAAGCGACGAGGCTTGATCCATTGGAAGGATTGGGAGAGAGTGAAAGCCCGCTGGAGACCGGTCCGGTCGTGTCGCCGGAACCGGGGGTGCCTGTCACATGAATGAAGGTCAACATGCCGCCGAAGCGGGTGCTGTTATTGACCAGGCGCAGGCTCGAATCGAACACGGCATACATCTGGTCCGCGGGGGCGCTGACAGGGATGTTCACGAGCACATCCGCGGTTTGTCCCGCGCCGAGTGTTTCAGCGTAGGCAAAGTGGGGCTTCGAGAAAACCTTGCCATCCATTGAGATGACCGAATAGCGCAGCCCCAGCATGCCGAGCGAACGGCTCTTGATGCCGGCGTTGACGAGGCGCAAAAGTATTGTGTTTCCTGCGATGGTGTCAATGTTGTCGGTATCGGGGTACGCCTTGCCGTTGAACAGGAAATAGCGCGGGGTATATTCGCGCATGTCAAAGGTGGACGGGTTAGCGCTCAGATTGGGATCGATCTCGCTCATCACGAGGACCGCTTCATCATTGAAGGCGGAAGCGGGACCGTATGCCTCCAACGGCGCGCCAGCCGGGCGGACGATCAAAACGCCGTACATGCCCATCGCCACCTGCCGTTCACCGTTATAGGTTGGACCTGCTTGATAGATGTAGGTCCCGGCTTGCAGACCGGAATAGGTATATGTCTTTGTGTTGCCGCTTGTCACACCGACAGTGTCTGATGTGCCAAACAGCCCGGGGATGGAAAGCGAGGTGGTCTCACCGAGGTTGTTGTGAAGGTTGACAACCAGGGTTTCGCCTGCATTGGCGATCAGCATGGGCCCGGGAAGTCCCGCCGGGCTGAGGCTGTCTGCCGCGTACCCCCAGATATTGACGGTCACGCTTCCGGGCAAGGTCAATGTGCCGGTCGTTGCCCACAAGTCGCAGGTGCGCGTGCCGCTGACCTCCGTGCAGGTGGAGGCGGGCAATACCGCAGCCTGGGCAGACCCAGGGAAAGCGGAAGCCAGCACTGCAAGGATCATGCCCAGCAGGAGTAATCCCGACCGCATGGTATGCAATGTATTTGTTTTCATGGGAATTTTCCTCATTGCTTTCTTGCCCATTATGGACAGCCTGTCGGCGGATCGATGCGGGTGTAGGTTCCCATGCCTGTCATAACCGCGCCCCATGAGGTGAGTTGATACAGGGCATGGTTATGGGCGATGTGGTAGAACTCTCCGCATTGATTTTGAACGGTGGTTCCAACCGGAAGTTCACCCTGCGATCCAAGGTAGGGGCTGCCGCTGAAGAATGTGCCGAAGAACAGGTCCAGGATGTTCGGGAAGGTAACGGGCACCGGGTTGGTTTCACTGTACGCTTCAGGGTCCTGCCAGGTGAAGAGGGTATCCCACGCCTGACCGGGTCCGACCGGGATGGAGTATTTGTCGTATGCCAAATCCTCGAACGTGGAACTTTCCAGCAGGTTGCCGTCCCGTCCCACCACGCGCACATTGTTGCCATGTGGATGGAAGGGGTAGTCGATGCTGCCCACGCTGAGGTACCGTACCGCCGCGGGAAGCGGATTCAGAGTCGGGTGATAGGGGGTGATGCGGACCAACGCGCCATAGGGTTGGCTGGGAAGCCAGGAAGCGTTGTTCGGCGCGAGGGTGTCGGGGAGGCCGCGTCCGTTGATGAACCAGTAACGGGGATGGTAGTTGCGGGTGTTAAACGGGCGATTGCGCTCCATCGCGGTGCTGAGCGCGGGGTCCACTTCAGAGAATAGGGAGATGTATTCCCGGTTCGGATTGAACGCAGTGCTGGGGCTGTCGTATAGCCAATCAGGATGCCCCGCCGGGCGGACGACCAGCGCTCCGAATAGGCCCATCGGGACCTGAATATCGGTCTCGGTGCCGCTTTGGTAAACGAAGGTGCCGGGACGCTGTGCCACAAAACTGTAGGTGACGGAGCCGCCATTCGCCGCGGCGGTCCTGGCAAGCGAGACGAGAGTGGTGCCGCTGAATTCCGGTCCGTCTGGTTGTCCGTTGGCGAGAACATTTTCCTGCCCTGGGAAGATCAGTGAGGTCTTGCGGTTCAGGGTATTGTGCAGGACGATGGTGACCGTATCGCCCTGGTTGACGCACAACACTGGTCCAGGGTATTGGAACGGATCAGACCCGGACGAAAGTCCCCACATGTACACGACATTCCCATCGGGAGTGCCGATATAACCGGTATTGGTTGTGAGGGTGAAACTTGGTCCATTCGTGCAAACCATCCCATCGGTCAGGGGTCCCTGTGCGCTTACCGCTCCATTCCCGAACGGGATCATGGAGATCATCAACGCCAGCACAAAGAAGACTGCCAAAACCTTACGGGGTTTTATGTGAATATGCTTTTGCATGGTTAACTCCTTGTTGCCTGAGCTGGCTTAGGTGTTCGGTTCCGTTTGCGCGGAAAGAGTGCCGGCTGGGTGGACGCGGATCTCGGTCATTTGCTTGCCAACGCCGAAATCACCGATGGAATGGGACATGGTGAAGTTGCGGTTGTAAAGCAGATAGGTATCCGGTCCGCTCCCGCCGGAGTGGGGAGGAGCGGTGAAAATGGCGTCCACACTTTCCCCGGCATGGATTACGACCGTGTTGGTGAGGTAACTAAGATCGATTCCGCCATTGTTTAGGTAGGTGGCATCCTTCCCGACCACGCGCATCTGGATGCCTTCGAGGGTCATTGAGGCCTGCATGAAACCGAGATTGGCAAAGCGCAATAAGACTCGGTCACCGGCATTGCATTCCACGAGGGAACTGATGGGCTGATATTGAAGATTGGGGAACCCGGCAGGGGCAATCAAATCGCCATTGGTGTCGAATCCCTGTCCTTTGGGAGCGATGGTGTCGGGGTAGACGCGTCCGTTGATCATCGAGAAGTCGGGCTTGTAATCGCTCCATTCAGGGAGTTGAATGTGAGAATCCGACCAGTGCGAGTCCACCCACATTTCCGTCAACATCATGCCGAACTCGCGGTCGTATCCCGTGGAACCGTCGCCGTCGTTGAACACGTATTTGCCGCTCGGGTACAGGGAAGTGTTTCCATTCTGCGCCGGGCGGATAAAGACCAGACCGGTCATACCCATTTGGACATGCTCCACGTCCTCCACGTGGCAGTGGAACATGTACGTGCCGGGGTCATGTGGACGATACACGTAGGTGAATGCCCGGTTCATCGGCACAGATACCGAGGAGGAGGGTTCGCCATCGAAGAATGGAATGGCATTCTTAAAGCCGTGGAAGTGGACCGTGTGGGCGTCCGTCAAGTCGGGTCGCATTTGCAAACCGAGATTCCGCAGTTCAAGTCTAAATGTCTGATCTTCGTCGATCCAGAACATAGGGGCGGAATGTTGCGCCTTCATTTTCTGGTTCAGGATCTGCTCATCGGTCATACCGGTGACATCACGGAATCCGAAGATGTAGGTGGTGAACAGGCTGGGGTCGGGGGAAAGGTCGTCGGGATGGAATGGCGAGGGCGTGGGAAGAGGCGGCAGGTACATCCAGCCGTCTGTTGCGGCAAAGATCTTGTCTGGCGGATCAATCTGGGCAAACGCCACCGACTCGGGCGAGAGATATTTGCGCAGGAGGCCCAAGCCGCCGGCAGCGAGCAGACCGCCGCCCGTCAGTTTGAGGAAATCACGGCGACTCACACGACCTGAAAATTGATTCTGTTTCATAGGTTTCTCCTCTTCTTCGCTCCCTGAGGCGACTTGCTCAGCCTCCTCAGGGAGCGTTTTGGTAGTCGTTACGGAATCGTTCCGCCGTTGAAATTGTCGACACGCTGGTTGGTGGGCAGGAGGATGCCGATGCGGCCTCCGCCCGAACCATAGCTCCACGCGCCGGCTCCGCTAGTCGGTATGGTGACTGCGCCGATCGGTGTGCCATTTTTGTACACGTACACGGTGCCGTCCTGGATGGCAACGACTGACAGTGTGTCGCCGGAGGCAAAGGTTACCGGGAACCGGGCTCGATTGATCGTTCCGCCATTGACCGTCGTCACAGTTACCTGCCCGGCGCTGTGTTGATACGATACACGGAGGTATCTTTGGGGTGTGGTGACGCTGCCTCCGGTTGCCTTCAAGATCAGGCTGGGGCTGAAGGTTGCGTTATTGATGGGCGTATTGGAGAATGTGAAGGAAGCGCCCTGTCGGTTCCCGAAGCCGCCTGCCGGGACATTCCAGATTGCCCAACCGCTGGTAAAGGTGAATGCCTGGTTGGCATTGACCCGGATGGCAGCCTGCCCACCGATGGTGGTCTGACTCCAGTTTGCGCCGAGTGTGGTGGAATTTGCCCGGTTGAAGGTGTCGAGCGACGTCAACGCCGGTAATGCCGGGGCGGTGATGATGGTGTCGGTGTCGGTCGCGCTGTTGTTGCCCAGGTTCGGGTCGAATGTGGTGACGGGTGCAGTCACGGTGGCGGTGTTGGAAAGGCTCCCAGTGGCTGTCGATGAAACGGTGGCGACAGCGGTAAAGGTTGCGGTGCCGCCGTTCAACAGGTTGACTGTGCCATTGAAAAGATTACCGCTTCCGGCTGGGGCGGAGCAACTGGAGCCACTTGTCGCAGCACAGGACCAGGTGATGTTGCTCAGATCTGCCGGGAAGTTGTCGGTTACCGAAGCTCCGGTCACCGGGTTGGGACCACTGTTGCCGACCACGATGGTATAGGTGACGATGCCGCCTGCCGAAATTGCCGTCACATTGTCAGTCTTCGTGATGGACAGGTTCGATGTGGACATGATAGTGTCCGTGTCGGTTGCGCTGTTGTTGGCTGGGTTCAGGTCAACAGCGCCGCCCGGCATGGCAACGGTGGCTGTGTTCGACAAGGAGCCGGAGGCTCCTGCGGCAACACTGCCGCTCGTGGTGGCAAAAGTGATGGTGCCGCCCGCGGGGAGGTCAACCGTTTGGAAGATGTTACCGCTTCCATTGGCCGCACCACAGACCGCGCCGCCGCTGGCTGTGCATGTCCAGTTGATGGTTCCGGCGAGCGGCGAGGGAGTTGGGAAGATATCTGTTACCGTTGCGCCGATGACAGGGTCTGGTCCGGCGTTGCTGACGGTGATGGTGTAGCGGATCTGGGTGCCCGGCGTGACGTTGGTCTGGTTATCCGTCTTGGTGATGGAAAGGTCCGCCTCCACTGGGGTCTCATCGGCGCCAATCTCGAAGCCGCCGTCCGATGGGCGGGCGCCGCGGTCGAAGTCCTGCGCGGGTGCGTTGACACTGCCCTTGGAGGCCGCGCCAGCATTGACTGCCAGGGAGGTTTCGAGAATATGATAGTCACCGAGCAGGTTCGGAGTGGCATCCGTGGTAATCATCAGGATGTCAACGAAGCGAGGGTTGCCGCGCCAGGGCAGAGCACGGACAGTGGTATCGTAGGTCGCGACCACAGTTGGGTCTGCACCGACAATATTCGATCCATCAGGAATTGTCCCGGTGGTGACCTGCATCATGGAATTGGTCGGCGAGAGCAGACCGATACCGTCGGAGACACCGAGGTCCCATTGATTGATCGGATTCGGATCGCCTGCCAAGCCTATGCCTGCCACCGTGCTGCCGACGAAGGTCCCAGCCCGGTTATCCCAGAAGATGTTGTTGAACAACAGCGGGTCGCTGAAGAGCGGGGAGCCGCCGGGCAGGGTGGCTTGTAACAGATTGCTGTTGCGCGAGGTGGAGAGTCCTGCCGGGGCGGGCTGACCGTTGCTGGTCATGGCGGTGGCGGTGGTGATGTTCTTCATCACCGTGTTGTTGAAGAAGCGCACGTCGGGTGCATCGTTGAGCGAGACGCCGCCGCCTTCATGGGTGGAGATGTTGTTGACGATGATATTGTTGTAGACGTTGTACGGGAAGTTGCCCGCCATGAGGAAGCGCAGACCGCCGCCATCGTCGTTTGCCAGGTTATTCTGAATCAGGTTGGCGTACACATCCACAGGACCCGCACCGGGGGTGAGCAAGTCCGGGTCGGCGGGCAGTTCACCGGCGATCATGATGCCGCCGCCTTCATCGTAGGAACGGTTGAAGTAGATGCGATTGTGGTGGATACGTCCGTTGGGGCTCAACCCGTAGTGGCTGATGCCGCCGCCGTATTCCGCCGAGAAGTTGCCGCAGATGTCGTTGCCGGTCACTTCGTAGCCTTCGGCGCCAGAGTAGATTGCC
Organism: Chloroflexota bacterium; assembly: GCA_013388855.1. Taxonomy (GTDB): domain Bacteria; phylum Chloroflexota; class Anaerolineae; order Anaerolineales; family Villigracilaceae; genus Defluviilinea. The sequence goes on along the minus strand of JACAEM010000023.1, from coordinate 93,344 downwards.
ACTGCGCCCGCCAGGTTTGTGCCGCCGTTGGCGAGGATGCGGTTGTTAGCAATGCGGATGAAATCATTCTGGTTGTCGTTGAACGCGCCGGGTAAATGCGGCGTGCCGAGGCGGATGGCCCCGCCGTACGCACCGCCATTGCTTTGCAGGATGTTGTTCGTGATCTGCAAATAGCGGGCATAGCCGTTGACGTAGATACCGCCGCCCTGGACGCCGGAGACCTCGTGTACGCTCGGGTCAGTGTTGGGCACAATCTGGTTCGGGAAGCCCTGCTGATCCCCGCCCTGAATGGTGAATCCGTCGATGCTGGCAGGGTTGGTGTTATTGAAGTTTCCGTCTTGTGCGACAACGTAAACCACAGGACCCTCAAAGATGGCTTGATTGCCGCTCCAGCTTAAGCCAGCCATGAAGACGTTCCATGCTTCGGCGTAGGGAGTGTCACCGGCGACGCCGCGTCCGTCGATCACAGAGCCGGGCACCTTTGTTCCGTCGGCATACGAGCCGCCGGGACCCACGCCCTGTAATTTCATCTTGGCGTTCATGACCACGTTCTCAAGGTACATGCCGCTGGAAGACGGGTAGACCACGACCAGCCGTGGGCGGGTGCCGGTCGCCGCCGCGGCTGCGTTCACTGCCGATTGAATGGTGGCATATGTCCTGCCTGGACCCACTTCATAGACAAGCGGGTTGTAGCCTGTGCCGGTGACGTGGTATTTGAGTCCGTTGACGGTTGATTTCCCATTGGCGGCGATGATCGTCAATTGATGAGGGCCGAATGGCATGCTGTTTGGAATGGTGGCTGTGATGCTGGTATCGCTCCATGCCGAGGTGCTGAGCGGGATGCCGTCAAATGTGACGCTGCCGGCCGTCGCTCCGAAGCCCAAGCCGGTAATCGTGAAGGTCGATCCGCGCGGGCCATACGGCTGGGATACCCGAAAGAGTTGCGGGGTGGCATCGTCCAGCATACACTGCGGAGGACTGCTAAAGAGGGAGCCGCCTGCCAATACACCGGGAACAATTTGCGTCGGCGCGAGATCCGAGGGGATGATCAATCCGGAGTAGATCTCGAAGCTGGCGCCAATGGTGCGGTATTGCGGATTGTATCCGGGCAGGTTGGGGTCGTTGCCCAGCATGTAATAGACGTTCGGACACACACCGGAGGGGGTTGGGCAGTTGACCGAGTGTGTGGAGGGAAGCAGGATTTCGAACACGCCGTTCGGGTCCGATGTCATGGTGGCGACGAGGCGGTTGGTGAAATCGTAGATGCCGATGGGCATGAGGGGAGCGCCCGCCTTCTCGCCGAACATCAGGTCCTGCGGGTTGGTCGAAACAGTCAGGTCGTCGATGATGTAGCCTTTCCATTTGCCGGGGATGGGGACCTCGGTGAAGAAGGTGAAGGCCGGCGCGATGGATTTGCCGTTGTTGAGCGTGACGAGTTTGACGTTGCACAAGGGTTTTTCCATGCCCTCGAAGACACTGCCGCCCGCGTCGGCAAATGACGGGTTGTCGACCGCATTCGGTCCATCCACGCCGTCGCCTGCTACATCGACGACATGCATCGGTCCAGCGCAAGCGGGGGGCGGGACGGCGGGAATAAATTCATCGCCGCCAAAGATGTTGATATCCTCTTCGCGTACGACCTGGTACATAGGTCTGCCGAGGCTGTCGGTGGGGACGACTACTTCGACGAGGTAATCATCGGCGGGGATTTCCGTGCCGACAGGTTCGGCAGTTGTTCCAAAGCCTGAGTAAACCGTATCAAATCCGTAGTTGCCGTCCAGCGTGGCGAAGCCAGTCTGGAATTGAGTACCCATGAGGGGACCTTCGAGACAGCGTTTACCAGTTGGGTCCGGCGGAAGAACCGCTTGATCCGTGGGGTATGCAAGCGGATTGCCGTTCGCGTCGCGGGCAATACAATCGGTGGGCTGTTCCCACGTCTCGGTGATTGCCGTGCTGACAATGGGACCGACTTTATAGTTGCCACTGCCGTCCAGTTCCCATGTGCCGCTCGGGTCGCAGGGTTCGCCGGGGTTCGTGCCACAGGCAACGCCGCCGGCGGTCATATCCTTGGCGATGGAACCATCGGGAGCAAGTTCGTATGTTTCAGTGGGGTCGCAAGGTGCGCCGGTTGTTCCGCACCAGACAGGTTTGGAGAGTGTGACCAAAAGATTGGGGATGCCGGGAGCCCAGCCCTCCACTGCCTGATATTGCGCATCCAGTTCATTGCGGGTGACATCATAGAAAACGGTACCGACGATTCCGCCGTTCGTGCCGGGAGCGTATGGGCGGACACCCCAGTCCAACCGTCCAGATTGACCGAGGATGGGCAGGAAGCCCACGTCCACGCCCGCGCCGAGAACGGTCGTTTCTTCGGGCTGGTTCTCCACTTGATAGGTGACGCCAGTGGTGTAGTAGCGGTCGGAGTAGGCTTCGAGGATCATCCACGAACCCATCGGGTACGCTTTTTCGAAGACGTAGTAGCCGTCCGCGTCGGTTACAGCAGAAATGGACATGCGGTCGATCTCGCTGTTGTCGCGGTCTTTCAATACGACCAGATAATCTGAGATGCCAGGTTCGCCGGGGTCGCGCTTGCCGTTGCTGTTCATGTCGTTGAAGACGTGACCTTCAACCTTGGTGAACCAGCCGGTCAACATCGGTGTGCCGATGTCGGTCATCTGTCCATCAGAAACGGTGACTTGCATCCAATCGAGAATGTAGTGCAGGTTTTTGTCCCACCAGGTGAACAGGTAATTGCCGTCCGGCACATTGGTGATGGCAAATGTCCCGTCGGGATTTGCCTCTCCCACATAAACCGCCTGGTCGCCGTTTTGCAGATCAGAAAGCGCCACCCAGCCGTCGGTGATAGGACCTGTCACTTTCGTGCCGGTGAAGCCAGTCCAGATATCGCCAAAGTAGGGCAGGGCGTTCTGTTGTGGGAGATAGACCGACGCGGAAACGAGCGTGCCCGAAATGCCGCCTGTTGCACTGGAATTCAGGTTGTCCATCGGTCTGACGAAGCCGAACATCGTCCACGGGAACGGTTCTGCCGCGACGACGAATTCGTTATCCAAGCCTGTGGCGCCTTCCTGCAGCCAGGTGTCCCAACTGGGGGAGCCTTCCAGCGTGGTGGTCTCGGTCCAGTCTGTGCCGGGAGGCGGCGCGACCAGTACATCGTACCGGCTGGGTCCCAGGTTCGGGATCGCCATGTCTCCATTGGCATCGCTGGTCGTACAACCGTACACATTAATGCCGGTGGGATTTCCGCCCGCGTCGTAGGTGGTGCAAAGCGGATTGCCGAACACATCCGTGGAGACCTGTCCGAGAATGTCATTGATGATGACGTGGAAACCCTCGAGACCGTGCTCATCCGTGTCGAACTGCCCGTTGACGGAGGCATTGTCCTCGAAGACTTTGATGCGCATGGTGGCAGGAGGCAGTGGATGAGGCTGCAACTCAACGGTGATCTCGCCGGTCCCCTGCAATGGCACGGTGAAATGGATGCCGCCCATTTTGTATCCGTTTGCCAAGACGCTGATGAGGTATTTGCCATCCGGCAAGTCCAGTCCGTTTAGAACATTGCCGTTGAAGTCATCCTGGTTGCCCTGGGTGTAGATTGGGGCGGCGCCAGGCACCGCGCGGATGGATGGCCAGTCGCAGGAATCCGGGTAGCCGGCGTCTTCGGGGGAGCAACCAGCATTCCGCGGCTGGAAGGGGTTTCCGGTATTGTCGATGTTGATCAAGTACTTGAAGTCCGTAATCACCGAGGAGTTGCTGGCGTCCACTACGGTCAACGTCAAATGATTGGTGGTGGGAGCCGCCGGCGGTTCCGCAAGGACCGGGGTGGCTGTTGCGAAGGGAACAAAGGTTCCGATGACCATGATCAGGATCATGAGAACGGAAGTGCTCCGGTGCCAGATGGTATTTTCCTGGCGGATCGAATTCGGTTTAGATAGTTGAATCATCCTTGACCTCCTTATTAAGTCGGGAAGATGCCGAAAAATGGATGGGATTTGAATGACAAAGACTTCTTGTTTTGCATCTGGACACTCTCCTTTTCACACATCAAATGGATTGGATCGCTTCAATTAGTTCGGAAGAGCTTTGGATCTTGATCTCTTCCTTCCGGAAAATATGAATGTAATTGCTGTCTCGCAGGATCACGATAATTTTCAAATTGGTGTTCGACATCAATAATTGCGTCAGCGAATTTTTCCCGGTCAGGGTCGACGAGTCTTCTAGGAGTACCACCTCCGACCTCAACCTGGATACTTCATCAACGAACTCTTGAAAGTCATTTGCCCGACTCTTCACCGCCTTTATCCCTGAATTTGCGTCCAGTAACATCTCCAGTGCAAAATTCAGTGGAGAGTCGTCTTCGATGACAATAAGACAGTTTGTGCTCAATGCGACCTTCCAAGGTTGATCCATAAAATCTGGATAAAAATACTCTTATCGGAATTTAATGTCCATGATCATTGGTTAAAATCAGGGATAAAAAAAGAGCCATCTTTGTGATGACTCTTTTTCTCGAAGGGTTAATCAACGGATTAACCCTGGCTTTGGCTCAAATTCATTTTTTAACTGTTGTAGATTTACCTTTCTTTACTCCTAATTGCTTGGCAATCATCCCGGCCTGGCGGCGATTCTCCACGCCCAGCTTTTCCAGGATGCTGTGAATGTGATGTTTGACGGTGTTTTCGGAGAGATACAGTCGTTGGGCAATCTCCATGTTCGACGCCCCGTCCTGCAACTCATATAAGATATCGAGTTCGCGCGGGCTTAATTTATTGAGCCGGTCATTGGTCGGCGGAACCGGCATGGAACGCGAGAATTCCAACACCCGGCTCATCATTTTGCGCGACATGGCAATCTCCCCCTGGGCGAGCGCGCGCAGACTTGCGATCAGAGATGAACTCGATACGTTCTTGAGCATGTATCCCTTTGCTCCCAGGCGGATTGCCGTCAGCAAGCTTTCATCTGTCTCGAACACTGTGAGGAAAATAATCTTGCAATCAGGCAATTCATCGAGAATGGCGCGGGTTGCATCCAGCCCTGTCCCATCCGGCAGGGAGAAATCCATCAAGATGATATCAGGTCTATGGTGGAATGCTTTTTCGATGCCCTCCTTGACCGAACCTGCCTGATCCACCACCTGAAAGTCAGGAGTGGATCGGAACAGACTAACCAGCCCATCGCGAAACAGAACATGGTCGTCAATGACCAGGATGCGTTGCGGGGTTTCTTCTTCTTTCTCACTCATGCGGTTGCCTCTTTGTTTGTGTGAAGCGGAATGGAGAGGGAGACAACAGTACCAGAATCGGTCGATGAATTGACCATCAGGTTCCCTTTGATGTTAGTTATTCTTTCCTGCATGATACCCAGCCCAAAATGTTCGTCCCGTTTGACGGTGCTGGGATCGAAACCCTTCCCGTTATCGGCGACGGAAATATCGAGAATACCGTCGTTCCAAACGACCAGCACTTCCACTTTATCGGCATTGGCATGTTTCTCCACATTGCTCAGGATCTCGCGAAATGTGAAGAAGATTAATTGTTGGGTGGTCGCCGCGAGATGAACGGGCGTTCCTACGGATTTGAAATTAAGTGCAAACTTTGCCCGGCGTGACACGGTTCGCGCGTGTTCTTGCAGGAGGTTGGTTAAGTGGGGAATCGTCTCGGGTTGAAGTTTTTTCAAGATGTCACGTACGATCTCGTAGGATTCGTTCGCAACCTCGCGCAGGTGTTTCAACTCCGTTCGCATCTCTTTAGATCCGTTGGCCGTTTCCTGTGTGCCAAGCTGGTCCAGCTTCATATGCATGTATCCCAGGTTTTGCCCAAGCTGGTCATGAACGTAAGACGATACGATCCGGCGTTCCGCCATGGCGACTTCCGCCGACTGCATTTCCGAGAGTCTCTTTCGGTCCTGGCTGGCTAGAATGGCGACAACGAGCTCGTCCCGAATATTGGTAAAAATTTCCTCTTCGTCGCGGGATAACTTCGCCTCGGGCCTCACTCTGAACCTGAGTATCGTTGTCGGGATATTCTGACTGGATACTTCGAGGCTGTAAAGATAACTGGAAGTCGCGTTATCCCGACCACACAAGTGAAAGGCAGGTTTGGGATCCAGACTTTTCTCCATACATTTTTCGCATAAAATTGTAGGGTCCCATGCATTTGCCGGTTGATTCTGCTGCTGATCCACCCAATGACCGGATATATCAAAATCCCCGCTTAGTGGATTTTTGATCAATAGGTAAGTTTCATCCACATCCGCGATTCTGCCCGGCATGATTGCCAATTTCCGGATCAACTCCTCCCAGTCGTCATTGTTTGTCAATTCAAGACTGAGCCTGTGTTTATATTCCAGAATCTTGACTGCCTGTTTGTGCGCACGATTCGAGCGGGCGAACAATTCGGTCAACAAACCGGTGGAAATCAACAGCACTGCATATTGAAATACTTCGAAGTAGTGAAATGCCTGGTTCAGTACCCGCAATGCAATAAACTCCTGCACCTCCACCCATAACAAAGAAACCCCAATGAAAGTCAGGATGACCCAACGCCACCGTTCAAGCACCTCCGCGACAGATTTTGCGCGAGAACGAATTTTCTTCCAAAATGAAATCATGACAATACGAATATCCCTGAGATTATTATACTTATTAAACTGCCAGAAACGGAGAGTTCTCATTTTCCAACCTGATCGGTAAAGGATAATTGTCGATAGACATTGCCCAATACAAGACGAAACCGATATTCTTAGGTTACATTTGCGTGGTTATCGTACGATACAGGGACGCAAAATCTCCGGCATGTGCATAACAGCCATTTCAAATGATAAAATTACTGCAGTGTCTAATTACAATAATCGCACCCTTCCTGCAATGAATTCATTCAACTGCCCATGACCACATTCGATACACCACACCGCCGGATCAACCCTCTCACTGGTGAATCTGTCCTTGTCTCGCCGCATCGTGCCAAGCGCCCCTGGCTGGGGCAGGTCGAAAAGACTCCACCCGAGAATCTCCCGCAATATGATCCGACCTGTTACCTCTGTCCACGCAACGAACGCGCAGGCGGAGTGACGAATCCCGACTACGAGTCTACTTTCGTCTTTGACAATGATTTCTCCGCCCTCCTGCCCGCCCCGTCTCCCAGGCACGTCTCAGATCATCCGTTGTTTGCCTCCGTTTCGGAACGCGGACTCTGTCGTGTGGTCTGTTTCTCCCCGCGCCACGATTTGACCCTCCCGGAACTCGATAACGCTTCCATTGAAAAAGTCATTACCACATGGACGGAGCAAACCGTTGACCTCAGCCGGAAGGAATTTGTCAGTTACGTGCAGGTCTTCGAAAACAAGGGCGCCATGATGGGATGCTCCAATCCCCACCCACACAGCCAAATCTGGGGGACCGAACATATCCCTGTGGAGCCTGCCAAGGAACTCGAACGGCAAAAAGCCTACTTTACCGCGAACGGACGCACGCTCCTGTCCGATTACCTCAAAGAAGAACACAAACGCAGCGAGCGCATTCTCTTTGCCAATGACCACTTTACCGCGCTGGTACCCTATTGGGCGGTGTGGCCTTTTGAGACGATGGTCATCGCGCATCGGAATGCCGCACGCCTGGATGAACTCACCTATGCCGAAATCGGCGCGCTGGCAGATATACTAAAGCGCCTCACCACGCGCTACGACAACCTATTTGAAATCTCATTCCCCTATTCAATGGGATTCCATCAGGCGCCATTCGACGATCAACCCCACCCTGAGTGGACGCTCCACGCGCATTTCTACCCACCGCTCCTGCGCTCGGCGACCATCCGCAAATTCATGGTCGGTTACGAAATGCTCGCCATGCCCCAACGCGATATCACCCCCGAAGCCGCCGCTGACCGCCTGCGCTCGCTTTCAGACATCCATTACAAACATGAACCTCATTGACCGCATCACCGCCATTTACCAAAAAACCTTTGGATACGTTCCCGCGCACATCATCCGCGCGCCGGGACGCGTCAACCTGCTTGGCGAACACGTGGACTACAACGACGGCTTTGTCCTGCCTGCCGCGATTGACCGCGCCACCTATGTCGCCTTCTCCCCGACGGATGCGCCTCATTCCATGCTCGTGGCTGTGGACTTCGACCAACAAGCCACTTTCTCCTCCGATTCCATTCCGACCAAAGTCCAAGCCGACTCCTTACCTCTGCCAGAGTGGGGTCTCTACCCCGCAGGCGTGATGTGGGCGCTGATGGAGGAGGGATTGCCCGTCCTCTCCATGAACGCGGTCTTTGCCTCCGAAGTGCCGCGCGGTTCAGGGTTGAGTTCCTCCGCCTCGGTGGAGATGGCATTCCTGCTTGCCTGGCAGACCCTCGGCGGCTGGACACTCCCGCCCATGCAGCGCGCCCTGCTCGGGCAAAAAGCCGAGAACCGATACGTCGGCGTCAACTGCGGCATCATGGACCAGTTTGCCTCCGCCTGCGGCGTGGAAGACCGCCTGCTCCTGCTCGACTGCCGTTCGCTCGCATGGAAAACGGTCCCGCTGCCGGAGCATGTCGCCATCGTTATTGCCGACACCACCGTGCGGCGCAAACTCACGTCGGGCGAATACAACAAACGCCGCGCTGCATGTGAGGAAGCGGTTCGCTTGCTGCAACAGGACTTGCCGCACATCCAGGCGCTGAGAGATGTCAGCGTGGAAGAGTTCAATCGTCTGGCAGGCAAACTACCGGCAGAGATCGAGAGGCGAGCGCGTCACGTTGTGGAGGAGATCGAGAGGGCGAAGCAGGCTGAAGCGCTGCTGGAGGCAGGCGATGTCCGAAATTTCGGCAGGCTGATGAACGAGTGTCATGTCAGTCTGCGCGATTTGTACGAAGTCTCGTGTCTCGAACTGGATGTGATGGTGGACATCGCCCAATCGCTGGAGGGCTGTTACGGGGCGCGGCTTACGGGCGCGGGCTTTGGGGGATGCACGGTGAATCTAGTCGCCAGGGACTGTGCCGATGCGTTTGCCCGGCGCCTTGCCGATGACTTCCACTCCAGAACGGGACTACAGCCACCGATTTACATCACTTTCCCTTCCAACGGCGCGGAATTGATAAAGTGAAAATTCAACGCTGTAGTAAAAACTCCCACAAAAGGGAGTTTTTGTTGATTTGACCTTGAAATACACTCGACAGGATGAACGACAACGCAATTCATCGTTCCTCCGCTACGTGGAGCTAAACTACCTTGTGAGCATTGCGGATATGATTCCCTCCGATCAATTGCCTTGTTATTAAGAATTTTTGAGGAATGGACACTGAGCGCAATTTACTGCCGCACTGGGTATAATCATCTGCATGTTTCTGCGTTTTCTGCGTTTCCTTGATTTTTTCGCCGTTGTCCTTGTTGTGCTGTTGGGCGTAAAAAGCGACGCGCCAAGACTTAACAGCGACAACGACCGTACGCGCACGTTCACACGGCAGATCGAGTTCGATTACCCCAACTGGGTCTGGACTGCCGCCTGGATCAAGATCGAACAGGGATCCATTGGCGCACCATATGCCTTCACGCGTGAAACCAATAAAGAGATTGTTTTCGAATACCTGCGGGCAACGCTCAACGTTATGAATGTTGAAAACCGTATCGAACAGATCTATGCCGACCCGGCGGTCACCAACAAGGAATCAGCCACGGAATTTCTGCGCCAACAACTTAACGAATTCACCGCACGGCAAACTGAACTGGCGCCATTCGCCGAATCCGTTTTGCAGAGCCAACTCAGCGAAGCGCTCGCCGAACTCGGGTTGACTGCCGCGGGGCAGCCCATTCCACAAGTGCTCTATCACACCTCCCCCACTCCGCGCGCCCTGGTCGTTTCCCCGCGTGACCGTATCGTGCAAATTGCTAATATCTCCATCCTGCCCACGCTCACGCTCGACGAAGAGATCAAACTCGAAAACGAAGTCGCCCAATCGCTGGATGTTTCCACATTGGTGGTCGGCATCGGCGGCGTGGGTGTGTATCCCACCATGGTGATGGAGACCACCGACCTGCGCTGGATGCTCGACACCATCGCCCATGAATGGACACACAATTACCTCAATCTGCGTCCGCTGGGACTCAATTACAGCACCACTCCCGAATTACGTACGATGAACGAGACGACTGCAAATATATCGGGGAATGAAGTTGGGATGTACGTGATCAAAAAATATTACCCGGAAATGCTCGGCTCTTCTCCCAACCGAGGCTTGATCTCGTTTGATCCACCGTTCCTCCCCTCGAACGGACTCGACGACCCGCCCCCCTTCGACTTCCGCGCTGAGATGCACGAGACGCGCGTCACCGCCGATGAATTGCTCGCGGCAGGAAAGATCGATGAAGCCGAAGCCTACATGGAGCAACGCCGTCAATTCTTCTGGCAAAACGGATATTTGCTCCGCAAATTGAATCAAGCCTATTTCGCCTTCCACGGTGCGTATGCCGATGTCCCCGGCGGTGCGGCGGGCTAAGACCCGGTCGGACCCGCCGTCCGTGCCCTGCGCGAACAAAGCGACTCGCTGGCAGACTTTATCAACACCATTGCCTGGATGACTTCTTTCGACCAACTTAAAGAGGCCATTCAACAATAATTCCTCATGAACCGTTACATCAATTACCGAGTACCAATCATTATCATTTTGCTTGCCATTCTCGTGCCCTCCTGCTCCGCCCCTTCTCCATCCACTCCTGCTTCCACCCCTTCCTTCCCCATCATCTTCCCCACCGAGCCGCCTCCCTGCACGACCATCACAGCTGCTCCCACGCCGAAACCGGAGGAATCGGCCATCTTCCCGCCCGAAAATTCGGACGACCGCGTGCGCGGCGCGAACGATCCAACGGTCACGATCACAGAATACAGCGATTATGCCGATTTTCGTAGTGGGCTTTTTGCGGAGGTTGTTGGTCGATTGCTGAACGAGCATCCAAAAGATGTGCGCGTAATCAGCCGCACTTTCCCGATTCTGGGCGCCAATGAAAAAGCCGCACTTTCCGCCCTTGCCGCGCAAGCCGCCGAAGCCGCGGCGGAGCAAAATAAATATTGGGAGATGCATGATCTACTATACAAGGGTCAGGCAATCTGGGCAAACCTGTCAGCAGAGGAGTTGGAGCAATGGCTCAGCGCGCAAGCCTCGGGCCTGGGCATGGACGGGGCGCAGTTCCAGTCTGACCTCAAACGCGAAGATATCGTCGCTAAAATCCAAAAGGCGTGGAAGGACGGTCAGCTGATGGGATTGCCCTTCACACCGTTTGTGCTCATCAACGGGCAGATTTATACCGGTCCGCGCGATCATGCCAGCATGGATCATATCGTGCGATTGATCGCTCTCGGCAAGCGGCAATTTACCTCCTGCCCACCGATGACAATCGACAAGAACAGGCAATACATCGCAACGCTACACACCGAAAAAGGAGACGTGACCATCCAGTTGTTTGCCGACAAGGCGCCCATCACGGTGAACTCGTTCATCTTTTTGGCGCAAAACAGATGGTATGAGGACATCACCTTTCACCGCGTCATCCCTAAAGTGTACGCGCAGACCGGCGACCCGAGCGGGACAGGCAAGGGCAACCCCGGTTACTATCTTGCCACCGAAATTCTGCCATCCCTGACCTTCAACCAGCCCGGCATGGTGGCAATGGTCAACTCAGGACCCGACACCAGCGGCAGTCAGTTCTTCATCACCTTCAAGCCCATCCCTGAATATGATGGTCAATTCACCATCTTCGGGCAGGTGCTCAGTGGCATGGACGTGCTCCAATCCCTGACGACGCGCGATCCTCAACCCGGATACGAAAGTCCGCCCGGTGACAAATTATTGAGCGTGACCATTGAAGAAAAGTAGCGGATAAACATGGATATTTTTTATATAGTCCGTCATGCAGAAAAACAAAAAGGGGATTTCTATAACCCATACCTGCGGCATCAGGATGAACCTATCACAGAGAATGGACGGCGAAGCGCCGAAAGGCTTTGGTCGTTCTTCTGCAAGCGGAATATCTCAGCGGTTTACATCAGTGAATATCTCCGCACCGCACAGACGGCTGAATTTGTTGCCGGTCAACTGGGAATTTCTCCCGTCATCGATAGGCGCTTGAACGAGATCGACAACGGCGTCATCGAGGGGATGTCTGACGAAGAATTACAAGCTACATATCCCGAGGTCTGGATTGGGTACCGCCTGAGAGATCACGATTTTCGTTTCCCCGAGGGCGAAACCGGCGCGGAAGCACAAAAACGGATCGTCGAACTACTCGAAGAAAAACGGCTGGTGCATCCATCGGAAAATGTACTCTTCGTCTGCCACGAAGGCTTGATCCGCATCATGACCTGCGCCATCATGGGATTGCCCGTCTACAAAAGGTGGAATTACAAAGTTGATTTCTGCGGCATCATGGAAATAAGTTATCAGCCAGAGTACAACAACTGGAAGCTGATCCGGTTCAATAATATTGTGGATCAATGAATTGCGCCCCCAATCTTCATAATGCACGATGAGAAGCCCAGTGCAGAAAATCTACTTGTAGATAAGTTACTCAATATCACTATGGAGGAAAGATATTAAAACACGCGTCATAAAGCCGCGCGTTTTAATACATACTACTTTGATTAGTTCGTTGGATAAAAAGTATTTACGGATGAATTGATAATCCCTTATATGCTGCAATATACCATTTCTTATTAACTAAAACGAGAGTCAATTCGACTGTCCGTGGACCATCATCTATAACAGTAGTAGCCACATCATTGGTTATCTCCATTGATATGAACCTTATAGGAATTTTTTTCTTTGGGCTATTGGCGCGCGCGGGCGCAATTCGTCCATATTTATCCACAACAGATCGTTTCTCTTCATCTGTGAGAGTACGATTTTCAGATTTCGCTTTCTGTTGAACTTCCTCGAGATATAGTATCGCATTTGACCCCCACGTATAATAAGCCAATTTGTAATCCAAATATCCTGCTGTCTCCAAAGATGGATTATCAGTCATTTCCCTGACAGTCTGGAGGGTAGAGTCTGGCAAAGGGAAGCGTGGATCATTGATAAAAACATCAGGAAATTTTTTAAGGTCGAATGTGTAAGCCGCCTCAGCCTCAATGTCATAAGCATTTTCGATAGCTTTCATGATCTCTTTGGCTTCTGGAGTATCGGGAATACTATCTGGGACAGCAGTCCTCGAAGACAAGAATGAGACTTTTGCAAAATTTACAGTTCCCAAAAGTACCAAAATTGCTCCCAAAATGAGAAGTTTCTTTTTCATACTCAGCCCTTTCTTTAATTTAGTCTGTTATATGGATATAAAATTTGCGGGTCTCGGGATCGACATTATAGTCCCAAGCAACATGCTTACGGTCTACACAGTGTTGATTGATCAATAAAATTTGGGTATCTGGAGGCGTAGGAACAGGATTTATAATTGTTTCACAAATGCCTAGTGCACCCTTTCTTAGAGTTATATAATCTTCTTCGTTCTGACTAATATCTCCATGTCCGACAACGACCCGTGCATGATCAGGTTTGCCATCAGGAGCGCCATTAATATCATCATTATCCCGCAAATCTAGCAAGATAAAATCACCGGGATCAAGATTAGGTTCCAGATCAGGTTCCTGATCTGAATCTACACTTATTTCTAAATGGTGACCATAGAAAAAAGCATAAATATAAAACCAATCCGTTGCGCTCCAGGTTTTGGAATGGTCAGGTTGAAAGAAAGTATCATTCCTATACCACCACTCTTCTGGGTTGTTCTCATCCCAATTTCCTGTCTCAAGAGAATATCCTCCCTCATGTAAAACCTGTGAAACGTAATTTGTACAATCATTGCAGTCACAACCAATTTCGTTTGCCATTGGGTAGTCAATGTTCCTGTTATGTGCCCATTGATCAGCATAAGCAAGAGCAACCGTGCGATTATAGGTGAAACTAGTTGTAGGTGTTGAAGTCGGCACAGGGGTGGAAGTCAAAGTTGGCGTAAAGGTCGCGGTTGCAGATGGAGTGAATGTGGCTGTGCTGGTTGGGGAAAGGGTGGCGGTCGGTGTTGGTGTGGGAGGCAGGAGTTCGGTATAGGTACGTCCGTTACCCGCATTGTACAACCAGGCGCGCTCTCCATCGGTGAGTACGCGTTTGTAGAGAAACACTTCGTCCACCAGTCCATTCATGTAGCCGCCGTGGTAGCCGCCCAGACGCCCCACCGAAAGAGGGTAGGTACTATCGAAGGAACCCTGGCTATAGGACACGCCAGAAGGACTGCCATTGTTCACCTGCAAGTACATCATGTCGGTTGTGCTGTTATACCAGGCAGTGAGAAAATACCAGGTGTATTGCGCCGGGGTGGTGTTCACCACCTCCCCGTAGGTTGTGCCATTGCCGATGCCGAAATAGAATTTCCCCGTGGAATTGTCGTACTCCAGAATATACTCATAATCCTTGTTCGCACCGGAATTGGAACCCTTTGCCAAGATGGTGCGCAGCCCGCTGAGCGTGTTGAGGTTGACCCAGCCGCCAAGCGTGAAGTCCATATCGCCCATGCTCAACCCGGCGGTATCGGCGCTGGAAAGATACTGATTCGGCGTAAAGTGGGCAGCCAGCCCCTGTTTGCCTGTGTCAGACCCTGTATTAGAACTATCCAGATGATTGGCGGCATACGAGTCAGCGCGCGTCCCGCTGGTTTCATCCAATCCCCACCACGAGACCAGGTTGGTTGTGCCTGGGTTGGTAAAGGTGGGGTCTGGTGTGGGCGTGGAGGAGGACAGGTCTGAACAGGTGTGTCCATTGCCGGAGTTGTACAACCAGGTGCGCTCCTCGGCGCTGAGAAGGCGCTTGTACACGAACACTTCGTCGATCGAACCGTTGAAGTATCCACCGGGATATTCACTGAGCTTGCCGATGGTCATTTTGTAGCTGCTGTCGAAGGAGCCGCCCGTATAGGAGGCGCTGACCGGCGTTCCATCATTCACCTGCAAATTCAGGGTATCGTTCGTGCTGTCATACCAGCCCACCAGGAAATACCAGGTGTAATTGGAGGGAGTGGTGTTGACCACCGCTCCATGCGTTGTTCCATTACCCACACTGAAATAGAATTGGCTGCTGGAACTGTCATATTCCAGGGCATATTCAAAATTATTGTTCGCTCCATTGCTCGCCCCTTTGGCGATCATGGTGCGCAGTCCCGTTACGCCGTTGAGAAACACCCAGCCGCCGATGGTGAAATCCATATCGCCCATGCTCAAGCTGGCCGTATCGTTAATGGACAGGTGTTCTGAATAGGTATCGACAAAGGATGCGGCATTGCCCTGTTTGCCTGCCGAAGACCCCACCGAATTAATATCTTCAAATGGTTCGAGCCGTAACAATCGCTGCGTGTTCCGTTCGTTTCGTTCAGCGACCACCAGGAGACCAGGCCAGTGGTTCCGGGGTTGGATGCCAATTGCCTGTCAGCCACAGCATAGGCAGCCTGGCTGCCCAGAAAGGAAAGCAATACCATCCCTGCGGTGAAAAGTGAAATGATTTTTCTTTTTGTTTGCGACGTCATATTTTCTTATATTTCCTCCAAAGTGTATTCAAAGCGGCGTCATGATAACTTCCCGTTCGCGCCCATGCCAAGTGCCGTTTGTCACGGAATCACCGTTACTGTCCGTTCCTTGCATGGTTGTGAGGTTTGTCCGGGCGATTGGACGCACGATTTTAAAAAGAGAAATCAGATCGATTTCATTCATGGTAAGATATTTTCCATGTCCGTAACTTCCTATTCATCCATCGCACGCGACGGCGACCTTGCCCAACTGGTGGGCTTGCGCCACAAACATTTCATCTTTTCACTCAAAGCCGGAGCCGAGTTCGGTACGCACCGCGGCATCCTCAAACACGACGACTTGATCGGCAAGCCATGGGGCTCGCAGGTCTTCAGTCACATCAACGCGCCGTTCTATCTGCTCCAGCCCTCGCTGGCAGATCTGGTCAACGAACTGCCGCGCACCACACAGATCCTGTACCCCAAAGACATCGGCTTTATCCTCGTCACCATGGGCGTGGGACCCGGTCAAAAGGTGATGGAAGCGGGCACCGGTTCCGGCTCGATGACCACTGCCCTCGCCTACGCCGTCGGACCGGAAGGACGCGTCATCAGCTACGAAGTCAAATCGGATGTGCAGAATCTGGCGCGCAAGAACCTGACCCGCTTCGGCCTCGAATCGCGCGTGGACTTCAAACTGCGCAATATCGAAGAAGGCTTCGACGAGACCGACGCCGATTCCTTCTTCCTCGATGTGCCGAATCCATACGACTACACCGCCCAGGTGCGCGCCGCGCTCAAACCAGGCGGATACCTGTGTTGTTTGATCCCCACCATGAACCAGGTGGAAAAGACGCTCTACGCCTTGCGGCAAAACAATTATGCCTTTGTCGAAGTCTGTGAGATGTTACTGCGCTACTACAAGCCCGAGCCTGCGCGCATCCGCCCCACCGACCGTATGGTCGCGCACACGGGGTATCTCGTCTTTGCCCGCCGCATCGAACCCGCCGAAGATCCGCGCGGCAGGGAACTCTCTGAAGAGGTGGGTGCACATTCCGATAACGAGAAGGAGTAATCATGCGCCGCATGTTCCGCCGTCAGATACGAAAGACACTTGCCCAGGAAGTCCCGCCCATCTTGCAGGAGGCCAACTTTGCCTTTGACAAGGGCGAATATGGACGCGCCGCCGAAATCTATGAGCGCATCGCCCAGATCGCCGATGCCCGCGGAGGGCCACGCGCGCCGATTTTTTATTTGCAGGCAGGACGGTCTCGCGTGTATGCCGGTCAGGTCGTTCTTGGCATGCCCTCCCTCAGACGCGGGCTGGAACTTTTTGTCCAACGCGGTCAACTTCAAAAACTACACAATATGGGTTCACGCGTCGTCATGGAATTGACCGAACGCGGGCTGACCAGGGAAGCCACCGAAATCGAATCCATGCTAAAGAGTAGTGTGCCATCCATGACTGTGATGGAAACATCCTCTGCGCATGCGAAGAAGCCCATCCTGCCGACACACTGTCCATCATGCGGCGCGCCCTTGCGTCCTGATGAAGTCGAATGGTTGGACAATGCCACTGCCGAGTGTGGATTTTGTGGAAGTCCCGTCTGTGAAGAAAATTAATGCCGAATCTTTTTTCCTCTCTATTCTTTCTGCCATTCTTCGATTCCATCGCTTTGTGACAACCCGAACTCCGAATATGCCGATCAAACTAACCGAAGAATTTATTGCACAAAAATTAAAGGAAGCGCTCCAAACTGCCGGTCCGTCTTCCGACGGTTTTTCGGAGATCGACCTGACCGATGAAACGCGTGTCAAATGCGCGTCGGTTTTGATTCCGTTAGTATGGCACGACGACGAGTGGCATCTTCTTTACACCCGCCGTACAGACCTGGTCGAATCGCACAAGGGGCAGGTCTCCTTCCCCGGCGGCGCCTGCGATGAGGGAGAGACTACGCCCGAACAGACCGCCCTCCGTGAAGCGGAGGAGGAAATTGGCATCGATCCAAAGGATGTGAGAGTGTTAGGGCGGCTGGCGAATCTAATCACGATCACATATTTCCGCGTCACACCGGTGGTGGGGGTGGTCAAGTGGCCCACAGTTTTCCGTGTGGGAGAGCATGAAGTGGCGCGCGTGTTTACAATTCCGCTTGGGTGGCTGGCGAACCCGTCGAACCGGTGGCAGTTCGAACGTCCGGGCGGGAAGCGGGGGCTTATCGCCTACCATCCCTACGATGGCGAATTGCTCTGGGGCGCAACAGCGAGAATGACCGTCGATTTTTTGAATGTGTTGGGATACTGACTAACGAGGAAACCCGGGAGGAAAAAGACTCCCTGCATTTGGGAGTCTTCTTGTCGGGGCGCCGGGATTTGCTTATCCTCTGCAAGAGGAAACCCGGTACCTCACGGACCCGAACCACTTTCAGAAATTTTGAACTGTAGTCCACATAGCTAGGTCATTTTTCATAGCCGTGAGGACACACTTTTCGGGGAGCCGTAAGGACTCCGATGAGGCAAAACGATCCATTATTGGGTCGAATATTGAATTCCGAGTATGGCAATGATACCACTATATGAGATTGTAACTGCCATCGTCGATGGTACTGCATCTCAGGAAACACTGTCAAGCATTTCCTTCCACACCGAAGTCAATCCCAGGCGAGTCACCCGCCCCTCGATATAGTCGAGATCAAGCTCGCTTCTCTTTGCCTTGAGAATGGCTGCTATATCCCTGGAATATTTCGATTGCTGACTCGGCCCACAGTAGATGAGTTTGTACAGAATGAGATCCTCTGTGGAATCGACATAGATCTTACCGATAGGAGGACCGTAATCTACCTGTTCACGCCATCGGAAAGCGCTCTGCCGAAGGTCATCGCCTTCGCGCACGGGATAAAGATCGGCTATGAATCTGCTGTGCGTGTGGAGGTATTGAGCGGGTTGTCTGCACGGTCTTCCAGGATCGAATCCAAGATGATCTCGGCGGGAATGAGCAATCCCGCTTTTCCAGTTTTTTCGACAACTTGTTGATAGATTTAATTGGGATATTTACCACCAGATCCAAATCCTGGGTCGCACGCGGCTCCCCTACGCCCACCCTGTGATCGCACCTCCGATCAAATACTTGATACCCGCCGCTTCCAACGCTTCGATCACAGCAACAGCATTATATAGGCAAAGTTCATATTAGCCTCAATGACATCGTGTACTACACGAAGGTTTTTGACAACTTCCGTGTGAATTTTAACCAAAACGTAAGCTTTCATTATTTCCTCGCTTTATTGCTCGCGATTGCGAAGAAATACGGACCAGTAGATGGCAGCCACCAGGACCGTCCCACCGATGATGTTGCCAATCGTAACCGGCACTAAATTATTGACCAGGAAATTGCTCCAGGTCAGGTTGGATACATCAACCCCTTTTTCGGCTATAAAGGCAGGGTCGAATGACTTAATCAACAAGCCAAAAGGAATGAAATACATATTAGCAATGCTGTGCTCAAACCCAGCAGCCACAAATGCAGTGATCGGGAAAATGATTGACGCAATCTTGTCAGTGGTGCTGCGCGCGCTAAAGGTTAACCAAACAGCCAGGCAGACTAGGGCGTTGCACAGCACGCCAAGCGCCAAGGCTTGGAAGAAATCCAGGCTGGCTTTGCCGGCTGCGATTTTCAAGGCAGTTTCGCCAACTGTGCCGCCACCAAAGGTGTATTGCTTGCTCCAGAGGACTAAAAGCGCGGTTCCGATCGAACCAACGAAGTTACCGATGTATACGATCACCCAATTGTGCAACAAAGAACGAGTGCTCACTTTGCCACTCGCCCAGGCCATCACGATCAGATTATTGCCTGTAAAAAGCTCTGCCCCACCGACGATCACCAGGATCAGGCCAAGACTAAAGACAAGTCCGGTTAGCAATTTGGCTACGCCATAAGGCATCACACTCGACCCAGCGGCGGTATTCGTGGCGAATATCGCTCCCGATGCGATAAACCCTCCCGCTAAAATAGCGAGGGTGAAGGTGGTCAGTGTTGGAGTTTCGGCCTTTCGCACACCCACATATTCCGCTCTTGTCGCCATCTCCGATGGAAGCAAGGCGTCGATTCTAATTTCGTTCATGGTGTCCTCTGATTTCAGAAAGTTTTATCTGTGATGTTATTCAAATCCGATTGCACATTGTAGTGCTAATTACGAATGCCTTTCGAGATAGGTCTCCAATAAATGAGCGATGTGTAAATCGTCTTGACACAGTAAACTACATAATATTGGACCTGCCATTGCCTTTGTCCTTCCAGCGGTTTGCTTTGCATACCGGATCGCAAACGTAATCAGGCTGGTGTGCTATCTTGGCTGCCAATTGAAAAACAGGATGATATATCGTGTTCATTTCTGGTAGCGTAACCTTCAATGATTAATTTGGAAACCCTGCTATTTTCTCCTCCATCCGGCAAATGCCGAACCTCGTGATGTGAGTTCACAACTTATGTGCTTATTGGGTTTTTCTCACAGTCATAACGGGCTGTGTACCACCGGGTTTAGCTCAGGGAAGATCATGCACACAATGCCCAAAACTAATATAATGGTGATTAGGATTAGGGTTGAACAGGAATACACACTAAGAAAGTCGGGGAGGTTGGGTTTTCTCATAGTCATCGCCTTCCATAACAGTTCATAGCATACTGTCGAGTGGGCAGATCGTCATGAATCCAAAGTGCTATTAAAGTGCTAATTCTAATGGAGTAATGTTTCCGATGGTCTCCCTATCCGGCGTTGTTGGCAGTTCCAAATCTTTCGCGAAACCGCCAAGGCAAAGTATGCCAACCATATTGCTTGTCCAAAGCAATTGTCATCACGGTGATTGAGTGGTAGTGCGACATGGTCGAAGGAAGATCGAGCCATTATTCCCAGTAGATATTTGTCCAATACATGACGTAGAAAGCCGCTATTGTTGCGATACTTTGTGAACAGCGTGACTTTCATTGTTTGATGTCAAGCAATGTTCCACCGAATTGAAATCCACATCGAAGGTTTACTCGGAGGTAACGAAAAGAAGAGCGCCGGCAGGTTGGGCGAAACCAGTGAATACATTTGCAGGCGAGTGAAAATTGGGAGGAATATTCTGAACAACTAAGCAATTCCTTAAGCAACGTGTGGTCTTCCAGCGCAATTCGCAGAACATACAGTGTCCATTCGGTCATCATTGGATCAGTACCAAGATAGAGATTATTTGGCACTTTAATAGCACTTCTGTGCCATGACAACAGGTTCATGTCTCGCTATAGTATGGGCATGTTTGAATACTTAGAGAATAGTCTGAAAATCAAATTCCCATCAAAGGATTTAGGTTATGAATCAACCTGTTGATGAAGTTAAGGCACAACTTGGCGATCTTGCCACCAGTCTGCTCAACACTCTCGAATCCGGTGATCAGGCGAAAACACTGATCGCTCAACAGGAGTTGACCGGCACAGTGACTACTCTTTGGAACATTAGGGATGAGGTCGACGTTGACCCAAAAACCAAAGCGATTCTTAGGCTGGTTGCCGGTTGGGTAATGAACGAACTGCCAACGCAGATTCAAGATCCAACGCATCATGCGGAAATCAAACGCGAATTAAAGCTCTTTCAAAGATCTCTGATGATGTTTAACTAACCCAGTTCATTTATGGATAACGATGTTTTTTCGGCACCTATAGCCGCCTAATAAAATAATCTATTGAAATGAGAGATAATTCACTTCCCACTGCCATACAAATAAAACGACGCCCGGAGATTGCCTACAATGCCATCCCTGCATCGCTCATGGAGGGTGTCATTGTGCCTGGGGATGCCGCCTATGAGCGCGTGCAATCAACCTACTTCCGCGGTGGAGCGCCCGGTATCGTCTTCCAGGTAAGCAACACACAACAGATCGTTGATGCGCTTGCTTTTGCCCGTTCGCATGTACATCTGCCGCTCGGCATCCGTAGTGGAGGGCACGGTATCCGCGGCCGGTCCACAAATGATGGAGGCATCATCATCGATCTGTCTCAGATGAACAAGATCGATATTTTAGATGAGTCAACCCGCCGCATCCGCATTGAGCCGGGAGCGCGCTGGATTGAGGTTGCCACAACCCTGGCGCCGCGTGGATGGGGGTTAAGTTCTGGAGATTATGGCGGCGTTGGAGTTGGCGGACTGGCAACCGCCGGGGGGATTGGCTGGTTTGCGCGTTCGCATGGACTGACGATCGATCGTTTGCGCGCTGTCGAAATGGTGCTGGCAGATGGATCGGTGGTACGCGCCAGTGACCAGGAGAACCCGGATCTTTTTTGGGCAATCCGAGGCGCTGGCTCAAATTTCGGGGTTGTCGCCTCATTCGAATTTCAGGCATTCGAGGTCGGGAATGTGGGCTGGGCGCAATTGATCTTCGATGCCAGCGATATTGCTGGCTTCTTGCAAAAATGGGGGGCTATCATCGAGTCCTCGCCGCGCGATCTGACCAGCTTCCTCATTATCAATCCCCCGCGCCAAGGTCGCCCCGCCATTGCCTTTGTGATGGCAGTTGTTAATTCGGACGACCAGAAGACGATCCGTGATCGTCTTCAACCCATCGCTGAAATCGCGCCGCTATATGACATGCAGGTGGTGATTACCCCCTATGCCAGCATTCTATCAAAAGCGCAGGGCGGCGACCACGATGGACAAGGCGAACCTGCCTCACGATCTGGTTCTTTGGAACACATCACACCCGAGTTCGCCAATGCAGCCGCCCAGTTGATCCAGAGTGGCGTGACCTATTTCTTCCAGATCCGTTCGATGGGTGGCGCTGTTTCGGATGTGCCGGTCGAGGCAACCGCATTTGGCAGTCGTTCCGCCAACTTCGAGGTCACAGCCGCAGGCACGAGCCAAGAGCGTTTGAATGACGCATGGGATGACTTACGCCGCCACTTCTCCGGGTTGTACTTCAGTTTTGATACCGATCAGCGACAAGAGCGTTTGCAGGATGCATTTCCGCCCAAAATGCTGGCACGTCTGCGCGAGCTAAAGTCGCGCTACGATCCAGATAATATGTTTCGCGACAACTTTAATATCGTGCCACAGGTACAGAAAGAATGACTCCATGAATAACCAAATGAGGAATTCGAATCGATTTCATCTAGGAGTCCCCAATCATGATCTTCTCATAGATGCTCTTTCAACGGTCGCCTTCATGTCTAATTAACCGCACTTCATGTATGAATAAATCTCAATATGAAAGCCGGGTTTATCAATGTCTAAAATACTTATCCTTGGTGCAACAGGATCTCTTGGCAGCCATGTTGTTCATCAAGCCGTTTCAACAAACCATGAAGTTTCGACGCTGATACGAACTCCATCGGCGTTACCAGTGGAAATTCAAGAAGAAGTTGTCGTGTATAAAGCTGATATGACAGAGATATCTACATCCGCTTTGGCAAACATTTTTCAAGCTCATGATGTCGTGATCAATACAGCAGGTTACGTTACGCAGGGAAAGACTTTTACCGACCTCATAGATCATATCGTGACTGGTCTCGAATCGATTCCTGAAAAAGATAGACCCGTCTGCTGGTTTTTAGCAGGGGCAGCATTACTGGATATAGACGAAAGCGGTCGCAGAGGAGTTGATCTCCCGGTTATCAGTTCAACATATTGGCCACATCAAGTTAATTTTGATCGAATCCATCAAACGACTCTCGATTGGCGAATCCTATGCCCGGGACCGATGGTTGACCAGCCAACTATAGGTCTGGATCGAATGCGAATTTCGCTGGACAAATTACCAATACATATGCCTGTATCTTTAAGACCGCTCTCTGAAGAGGCAGCGCTGCAGTTCCTTACCCAACATATCCATGAGATGACCGTTTCTTATGCCGACGCCGCTGCGCTCATGCTTGCACACATCACTCCCAATGATGCGATGTCGCATCATCGTGTTGGATTAGCGTTGCCTGTTGATATGCGGAGCAAGAAATAACAGTGGGCTGCTATATCGAACTCAGCGCCGAAAAAGGAGTGTAACGTCATTCCTCTCAACATCATACTCCTCGCGCTCTCGATCTTTGTGGTCATTGGGCGCTAGACCCTTTTCTCATCGTAAATTGGGTAGATGATCGCAAGGGGTATATGGCGACCACCACGTTTTGTAAATACCGCCGCAGGACCAAAAGCCCTGCGGTGGCGAAACTGCTTAAGACGGAGAAATATATACCGGAAATGTAGTTATAATCAGGGAGAAAACATCCACCAATTTTTGTTCAACATTTAGAAACAATCAGGGTAAAGGATCGCAATGCCTTCGCATCCGGATACCGAACTAAAACCACCTCTTCTGACGACCAAGATCTCTATTCCTCGGTTGCCGGGGGAATTTGTCTATAGGCCCCGACTGACCAGGCGAATTGATCAGGGCGTGAAATCTCAATTAACCCTCCTCACCGCGCCGGCCGGTTTTGGAAAAACAAATCTTCTGATCGAATGGGCAAGAGAAACAACTTTGCCCGTCGCCTGGTTGACTGTAGACAGTGACGATAACGATCCCGGCCGCTTTATCCGCTATGTAATTGGCGCGCTGCAAACAGTTGAGATGGGATTGGGGGAAGACGTATTGGATCTGCTCCAATCTTCCCAGGATGATGGCTGGAAAACTGGATTGACGCTGTTGATCAACGAACTCTCTGCTTTCCCAAAGGAAGCGGTTGTAGTGCTCGATGATTTCCATAACTTGGAAAATTCGGTGATCCTGCAGCGAATGGACTTTTTTCTGAAACACTCCCCACCCAACCTGCACTTGGTTATTGCCAGCCGCAGCGAGCCCGAGTTGGATCTGGCATTTCTGCGCGCAAAGGGCCGCGTGCTCGAACTGGGCATTGATGACCTGCGCTTCACTAGCGAAGAGATCGTGCAGTACCTCCAGCAAGCAATCGGGCAGGAACTCCCATCTGAGACGGTTCAGGCACTGGAAGAACGTACGGATGGCTGGATCACTTCCCTGCAAATGGCGGTGATCTCTCTCAAAGAACAGGCAGATCCGGCGATAGTGCTCGCCAATTTGGAAAGCAAATCGCCTTACCTGTCGGATTTTCTGGCCGAAGAAGTCTTGGACTACCAACCGGGCGAGATCCGCCAGTTTCTGCTGAGAACCTCCATTTTAGAGACCCTCAATGGTCCACTGTGTGAGGCGGTCGTCAAACCAGACGCCCAGCCGGGATATGGCACGATCATGCTAAGCCGCCTGGAACATTCCAATTTGTTTATTACATCTTTGGATGAGAAGCGAGAGTGGTTCCGCTACCATCCCCTGTTTGCCGATTTTTTACGAGAAGTCGAGAGGCAAGTCAACCCGGAGGAGATCCCTGAACTGCATAAGCGGGCAGCGACTTGGTTTGAAGGGAACGGCAACCTGAACGAAGCTTTCCGGCACGCGCTCGCCTCCCGGGACATGGAATGGGCGGCAGATATGATTGAGCGCGATGTCCAGACCCTGATCAATCAGGGTGAAGTGTCTGCAGTCGCTCGCTGGATAGGCAGGCTGCCGGAGGAGATTACTCACAAACGCCCCATGATCAGCATAGGCTATGCTTGGGCGCTGATCGCGATACACCAATTGGATCTTGCCCGCTATTGGCTGGAGGATGTTCGTAAGTCGGTCGAACAACTTGAAAGTCATACCGAGGAATTGCCCATTCCGGATGTCGATTTGAGAGGAATCCGTGGCGGAATAGCGCTCTGTGAATCCTACCTGGCAATGTGGAACGGTGATTTGAAACAGGCCACCAAGTTTTCCCGGCAGGCAGCCAGTTATTTTCCGATGGAGAATGTGTATCTCCGCAGCATGATCGCACTTGATGAAAGCATCTCTCTTGTCTTACTCGGTGACACCCAGAAAGCGATCGAGTCGTTGCACACAACGTCTCGGCTCGCCCGCCAGGCGAATAATCCAACGGTGCAGATCATTGCCACCTGCGAAATCGCTATTATGCTATGGATTCAGGGACAGCTCAGCAAAGCATGGGAAACCCTTCAAAAGGCGCGGTATTTAGCCATCGGTCCAGATGGGAAGCCACATCCGCTGTCCGGATTTATCGATATCGTGTACGGCGAGATTTTGTTTGAACGTGACGTACTGGAGGAAGCACGCGACTATCTGGAGCGCGGCGTTCGGGACATTCAACCTGTGTGGTATCTGGGCAGTCTGGGGGGGATGACTTCCCTGGCGCGTCTGCGGCAAGCTCAAGGTGATATTTCCGGCGCGCAGGATATTGTTGAGGAAATTGCACGCATGGCTCTCCGTTCGGACGCCAGCCAGTGGGATAATGCTCTTGCCTCTGGACTCGCAGTCCGGCTGGCTGTTCAGCGCGATGACCTGGCGACGGCCGAACAGTGGTGGAAAAAGGGTGGCTTTCCCGAGTTGAACACTCCCATTGCTCTGGAGAATTATCCCTATCACATCTTTGAATATTTACTCCTCACGCAATCCAGATTCTTGTTGGTTCGGGGTCAGGAAACTGGGCGGGTGCGTGATATCAAGCAAGTTTCCGAGTGGTTGGGAACGCTCCTGCCGGAAGCAGAGCGATTCCAGCGGGGAGCCTCTCAAATTCAGATTCTGGTTCTACAGGCGATGACGCAGTATGCGCTCGGTAATGAACGGGCGACAAAAACCCTGTTGCGCGCGCTGGCGTTGGGCGAACCGGAAGGTTTTCGGCGTTTTTATCTGGATGAAGGCTGGCGATTGGTGGATCTTTTGCGCCAATGCCGGACTGCACAAAAAGAAGCTGGCAGTCACCTCCCTTCCCTGGCATTTATCGATAGTTTGCTGGAGTCCATTCAAGGGACGGGAAATGCTCGGCAGGCCGATCAAGAACCGGCTGAAGAAAGAGCCGGTTCAATATCCGCCCATTTGGAGGATGGTCTGCCCATCTCCCTCTCGGCGCGCGAGATGGAAGTATTGACTTTGATTGCCCAAGGTAAATCGAATCAGGAAATCTCAGCCGAACTGTATCTGGCGCTCAATACGGTTAAGCGCCATGCTTATAACATTTACAGCAAGCTCGAAGTCAGGAAACGCACACAGGCTGTCTCAAGAGCCCGACAACTGGGCTTGATCCCCTGATTTTCCCCCTCTAAATTGACACTTTTATAGCACTTTCGATTCATGACAGGCGCTGCTCTGGTAGGTATCCTTTGGAGAGTTGCAAAGGAATAAAAAATTACCTATTGGAGAGCATATGAAACGAATTCTCATTTTAACCGCCGATTACGGCTATGGACATCGCAGTGCGTCAAACGCAATTGCGGATGCCCTGCAAGAAACGCACGGGGAGTATTGCAGCGTGGAAATTGTCAACCCGATGGATGATCCAAGCGTCCCTCCTTTTCTGCGTGACGGAGAGAACGGCTACGACAAAATCGTTCGAGTAGCGCCCGACCTGTATAAACTGGGATATGAGGTCGGCGATACGCGGCTGGGGAGCGGCATCGTCAAAAGCAGCCTGACATTGATGCTGTTCAACGCCCTAAGCAAGATCATCCATGAAAAGCAGCCTGACGCCATCGTTTGCACGTATCCTTTCTATCAGGAAATTCTTTCCGCGATCTTCACGATTGAAAATCAACATATTCCCGTGCTCACGGTTGTAACCGATTTGGCGACTGTAAACAGATTGTGGTTTCATCCCGTTGCTGACCTATGCCTGGTGCCTACTCAAACTGTGTATGATCTGGCAATCAAAGCTGGTTTACCAGCGGAAAAGGTGAAAATTGTTGGTATCCCGGTGCGTCCCGAACTGATAAAAGGGAACCAGGATCAAGCCGTTATCCGCAAGGAATTGGGATGGCAGGAGAAT
Organism: Chloroflexota bacterium; assembly: GCA_013388855.1. GTDB lineage: Bacteria > Chloroflexota > Anaerolineae > Anaerolineales > Villigracilaceae > Defluviilinea. Next base: position 65,953 of record JACAEM010000023.1, on the reverse strand, counting down.
CTCTTTACTGTGCTTGCGGTGGGCAGTAAGCGGGTGGAGCATCTTTACGAGGCGTTATGGATGTTGAACCACTCCGGATTTCCATTGCAATTGATCATTGCCGCCGGGGGCGACCAGGATTTCTATCGACGTTGTCAGGAAACGGAATGGCACGTGGAAACCCGTATCTATGATTTCGTTACGGAAATGGGAACGTTTATGCGAGGTGCGGATTGCGTACTTGGCAAGGCGGGGGGATTAACGGTTTCTGAGTCGCTGGCATCCGGCCTTCCCATGATTTTGGTGGATGTCATCCCTGGTCAGGAAACTGGGAATGCTGATTATGTGGTCTCAGGCAACGCGGGTGTGCTTGCCGACAATCCCACGGACGTACTCGAAGCTATGTGTCACTGGTTGGAAAACGATCGCCTGCACTATCAAGAGCAGGCGAACAATGCGCTTCAATTGGGACGTCCACGGGCTGCCTACGATGCAGCGGAACTGACCTGGGCTTTAGCCACATCGCAAGAGCGAGAGCAAATGGCACTTTAATGGCACTTTGGATTCATGACGGCTCGTTTCACTGAAGGTATCCTTATCATCACAAATAAAGAAAAAATTGGAGAAAAAACATGTTATCTGCATTTACTCAACTGTTTCGTAATTGGTGGATTGTCGCTGTGCGCGGCGTGCTGGCTATTGTCTTTGGCATCCTGACGCTGATCTGGCCCGACACGACCAAAATTGCTTTGGTTTTGCTGTTTGGGACGTTTGCCATGGTCGACGGGCTCTCGGCTGTAGCCGCCAGTATTGCTTTGGCACCGCACTTCAGGCGCTGGTGGGCATTGCTTTTGGAAGGGCTGACAGGAGTCGTGATCGGCTTGCTGACGTTCTCCTGGCCCAATGTCACCGGACTCATCTTGCTGTATTTCATTGCAGCCTGGGCGGTCATAACTGGAATTTTTGAAATCGTGGCTGCGATTGAGTTCCGCAATGTGGTCTCGAGGGAATGGGCAATGATTCTCGGCGGCATACTCTCTGTTCTGCTGGGCGTCCTTCTGTTCGCGTTTCCCTCCGCGGGGGCAGTGAGCATCGTCTGGCTGATTGGTCTGTACGCCATCGCTTTTGGGATCATGGAATTGATCATCGCCTTCCATTTGCGCGGTCTATTACGCAGTATCGAGAAAGTTGGCGTGATTGCATAGTGCCGGTTGACGTGGAACAATCTTGCAAGGAAAACTGACATGAAAGCTGACATAGAATTGCAAAGGGATGTTCTGGATGAGATCCTCTTGGAACCGAGTGTATTTGCACCGGAAATCGGGGTCATCGTCCATAGGGGTATTGTGACCCTTACCGGGAGCGTGAACAACCTGCCTGCCAAGCACGGAGCCGAGAAAGCCGCCCTGAGGGTCTCCGGTGTGAAAGCGGTAGCCAATAATATCGAAGTTAAATTGCCAACCGATAACCGCCGACTAGACGAAGACATCGCCCATGTTGCTTCCAGCCTCTTGGAGTGGAGTGTTGTTTTACCGAAGAATTTACAAGTAGTGGTGGAAGACGGCTGGGTGACACTCACCGGTAAGGTTCAGTGGCAGTTCCAAAAAAATGCTGCCGGGGATGTTGTGGAGCGGCTGACCGGTGTCAAAGGGGTCACCAACAATATTATTGTCAAACCCCACATCATTCCCTTCGCCGTCAAAGGAAAAATCGAAGCTGCCCTCAAGCGCCGTGCATTACTCGATGCAAAAGGAATTCAGGTCAAAATGGAAGATGGCATAGTGACGCTAGAAGGTGCCGTGGGCTCATGGGCAGAGAAAGAGGACGCAGAGAAGGCGGCCTGGTCCGCTCCGGGGGTCACCCATGTGGAAAACAACCTATCGATACAGAATCGAAGAACATGAGCAAACTCAACAACCTTCTTGAATTTGATAATTATATTCACACCCAGTTACCCAGCTATCTACATTGGGATGGCGTGCCTTCCGTTCCAGGATTTACCACAGAACCAGTAACAGCTCTTATCCTGATGAACTTTCGGAACGATCCTCCAGACGAACTGATTCTACGACACGATGCGATTGTGAACGCAACTGATGGGTATGTTGGGAAAGTTGACAAGCTGTTGATTGACTTAAACGATATGCAGGTCACACATGTGGTTCTCGTCGTCAGGCACATTTTCGAAGCCAACGAAATAATAATCCCCGTCTCGCAGATCGACCACATTAATGAGGGCACGATTTATCTGAAGCTCGATCGGCAGGATGTCAGAGAACTGGTAACAGCGCCCGCAAAGTCTTGGTCACTATAGGACTCACATAAATTCCCTTGAAAGAAGATTAACGCTTTCATAACATTTTTGATTTGTGAGAGCTTGGTTCATGGATAGTATGTTTGGCTTGTTGCGCTGCACTCAGTTAGAGGATACATGTTTGCTCGAAAGTGGTTTTACAAATTAGGCCCAATGATAAAAGGAAGTCTGCGGTTCCGATTCTTCCTGCTGATCCTGCTTGCCGTCCTTCCAGGAGTTCTGCTGGTAACTTATTCGATCATCGCAAAACAGCAGGTGGGCGTTTCGGCGGTCATTCTAATTCTGCTTTCCTCCATCTTTGCTCTCTGGTTGGATGGGCATGCCCTGATCCTAAATAACTACAGATCTTTAGTCGAACTTGCGAAGCGGCATTCCTCCGGCGACCTGACGGCGCGCTCAAGCCCGAACGATTCCTCAGGCATATTTGCCGAGCTTGCTCAATCGTTCGATCATATGGCTGATTCTCTGGAACAGCACATGGGCAAATTACAGCGACTGGCTAATAAAAGAGAAACAGTTGATCAGATCGTGAATGAACTCACTGTTCAGCACGACTTGGGTACTTTATTACCTCTCATTGTGGATAAAGTTTCGATCCTGTTGGACACTTCTTTTGCTGTAATCGCCCTTTATGATGCCGCCCGCTCCGAACTTGAGATCGCCGCCGTGAACGGCTTGCAAGTTCCCGAACGAACGCGGATCCGGATGGGAGAAGGTGCTATCGGGCGCGCCGCCGAAACGCGCCAGCCATTCCTGGTAGAGCGCTATGATCTCTGGGAAGGTCGTCTTCCCGAATTCGAGCGCTATGGACTTCGATCGGTCTTGCAGGTGCCGATGATCCATCGCGACCAGTTGATTGGCGTATTAAGCGCAGCAGAAATTTCGCCGATGCGGAAATTCGACGAGTCGGACATCCTCCTGATGAAGTTGATTGCCGGGACCGCGGCGAGCGCCATCAGCAATACGCGGCTGTTCGAAGAGACTCATCGTCGTCTTCAAGAACTGGAAACGATCAATGCAGTTTCCAGAGTGTCACGTGTTGCTCAAAGTCTCGATGAAATGCTGCCCATACTTCTGGAAAAAACGATGAGCGCGGTGAATGCCATCATGGGAAGCATCTGGCTTTATAACCCGGCAGAGGAACGCCTGCATCCAATTGTCACTAATGGGATTCCCCCGCTCACAACCAGCATCAAACCTGGAGAAGGAATGATTGGAACAGTATTTTCAAGCGCGCAGCCGCACTTCACGCCTGATTGGAGAGAAGATCGTTTGACATCCGATTCCTTGCGTACCCGGATTCCAAAAGGGTTGAGCGGCGCGTTCATCCCAATTCGCACAACCTGGTCCACGATCGGGGTATTGCATGTTGGCTTTCGTTCTCCGCACGAACTGCTGGAGCATCAAAAAAATATACTTATGACTATCACCGAGATGGCTGGCAACACCATCCAACGCGCCCAGTTACATGAACAGACTAAAAGGCAGCTCGAACGGTTGAGCACCTTGCGCCAAATTGATACAGCCATCACCAGCAGCCTGGATATTGACAATATATTTCAAATACTAATTGATCAGGTGGTCACCCGGTTGGGGGTTGACGCAGCCTGTGTATGGGTTGCTAATTCAAAACAGCAGACCCTCGAATTCGCTGCCAACCGCGGTTTCAGAACCGATGCATTACGCAGTACACGCTTGCGCTTTGGCGAGGGCTATGCCGGCCAGGTTATTTTAGATCAAGGGACGATTTATATTCCGGATCTGAAAACGCGCTATATGAATTACCTGCGTTCCGAATCCTTCGACGAGGAAGGATTTGTCAGCTACCTGGCGGTACCGTTGACGGCAAAAAGCCAGGTTCAGGGTGTACTGGAAATCTTCCACCGCTCGACGCTCAAACCCGATCCGGAATGGATGGATTTCCTGGAGGCGCTCGCCAGCCAAGCCGCAATTGTAGCCGGATATTCCAGGTTACTGGAGGATTTGCGGCGTTCCAATATCGACCTAAACCTCGCCTATGACTCCACCCTTGAGGGTTGGGCGCGGGCTCTCGAAGTGCGTGACCAGGAAACCAAAGGGCACAGCCAGCGGGTGGCAGAAATGACCATGCGCCTTGCCAAGTCAATGGGAATTCCGGAATCGGACCTGATTCAAATCCATCGCGGGGCATTACTGCATGACATCGGCAAGCTGGGTGTCGCTGATAGTATCCTATTGAAAGCGGGCCCACTTGATGATGCAGAAAAGGAAATCATGCAAAGACATCCCATACTGGCGTTCGAGCTACTCTCCTCCATCGCTCACCTCCGCTCCGCACTGGATATCCCCTACTCTCATCATGAAAAGTGGGATGGCACCGGCTATCCGCGTGGACTGAAGGGTGAAAATATTCCATTGTCAGCCCGGATCTTTGCAATCGTGGACGTTTGGGACGCCCTGACTTCAGATCGTCCGTATCGAAAAGCCTGGTCAAGAGAAGAAGCTCTCGTTTATATCCGGGATCAGGCAGGGAAACACTTCGACCCTCAGGTGGTGGATGCTTTTCTCTCTCTTATTGATTCTGAAGTGGCAGATGGGATGGGCGCTGAAACGAACCCCAACTAGCGGCTGCCTCGAACAAACACTTCTCTAACTATAGGAAATCAATGAACAAACAAGACCAGGTGTATCGAAATGAATTACTGCCCCAGGCTGTTTATGTTCAAATCGACAATTCATCAATGACACTTTTATAGCACTTTGGATTCATGACAAAGGCCTCACAAATTGATATGCTGTGAATGACTAAAAGGCACACACAATTCGTTTTCAACGGAGATAGAAGGAAAATGATCACACCGAACAACAAACAAGTTTCATTGGTGTATTCTGACGACAATATTCTGGCTGAAATTTGGAAAGCCATCCGTCAGTATGAAGAGATCCGAGCGCTGGGCATGGATAGTTTCTCCATCTCAGTGCTAAGGGGGTTTGTTTTGTTGAGCGGTCATGTAAGCAAGAAATATCACCGGGATCTCGTGGAAGAGATTGCCTGCTCCCAGCCGGGCGTCCATGCGGTTCAAAACAAATTGGTGGTGGACTCAGATCTGACCCTCCAGATTGCCGGGAGTCTGGCGAAGGATGTGCGGACGCTCCAGTTCATTCTGCCTGTGGGATGTTCTCACGGATGGATCCGGCTGGGAGGCGAAGTACCCAGCCACGAGGTCCAGCTTGCCGCGGAGGAAATCGCCGGACAAGTGCCCTTTGTGCGCGGCGTACTTTCCCGCCCCAAGGTGATTGGCGAAAATCCCGAGACAGAGCGACGCGCCATCCAGCCACGGATTAAATCGAAAATATACGATTACAACAGGCAGGAGGGTGTTGTTACCCACGTCGTGATCGAACCGCGCAGCCGACTCGTGACTCATGCGGTAGCGAGTGTCAGTGACTTTCATGACGGTAAATCTGTGGTTCATGAATATCTTATCCCTGTAGAGGCAATGGAGGTAGTGAATCAAGAAAATATCATCCTGAAAAGGAATAGACCACCTCTCAACGCCTACCCGCGTATTGAACTTTCGAATTATCCACTTGCTCCCGATGATTGGCAGCCCCCGTATCCATACGAGCTTGGCTTTGTTCGCTGGACGTGTGAGCAATAATGGGGAACAGAGAGAAGATCAAGTTCCGGTTAGTGGTTATTCATACAAGGAACTTTATCTGAATAAGGCGACAGTCACTATTGCAAAACAGTTTAATTTCCTTGGGTGCTTTTCAAACAAAGTGACTGTCACCTTTCATTACCAATATACTCAAGGATAAATATCAAATAACCTAAAAAGAAAGAATTAATGAGGTCCGAAATGAATAGATCGCAAATCTCACCTAGCAGTGGCAATAAGGATGACGAAGAAAAGAAAAAAATGGAAGCACGCGAGAAACAGGTACGTACCTGGTTCTCGTACTTGTTGTTGAACCTGGTTATGCTATGGCTGTTTCAGCAGTTTCTCCTGCGTCCCATCCTTATCCACGAAACGCAAATCCCCTATAGTGAGTTCAAAGCCAAGATCGCAGCTGGCGAAATCGTGGATGTGACCCTGGGTACAGAACGCATCGTTGGAACCATGAAGAATCCGGATGCTGAAAATATAAAAATCGCAACCATTCCCTTTACAACCAATGCTGTCCCGGATGGTGACCCAACATTGATTCCGGCTCTGGACGAAGCCGGTGTCGAGTATAGTGTCAGTGAGCCCCCCAGTCCTGTGGGTAATTTCCTGCTGGCATACGGATTCCCACTGGCAGTGATGGGCTTCATCTGGTATATGGGTAATCGTCAATTGTCCAAAGGTGGTATGGGGACGGGTGGGATTTTTGGGGTTGGCAAGAGCAAAGCCAACGAAGTCAAAGCGGAGACCATCGGCATCACCTTCAAGGATGTGGGCGGCGTAGATGAGGCAATTGCCGAGCTGAGGGAGATCATCCAGTTCCTGAAAACACCTGAGCAGTTTTCGGGCTTGGGCGGGCGTATTCCCAAGGGTGTATTGCTGGTTGGACCTCCTGGAACCGGCAAGACTCTGCTGGCAAAGGCAAGCGCGGGTGAAGCAGGTGTCGCCTTCTTTGAAACCAGCGGCTCCGAGTTTGTAGAAATGTTCGTGGGCGTTGGCGCGGCGCGTGTGAGAGACCTGTTTGAGCAGGCTCGCAAGGCCGCTCCGGCAATCATCTTCATCGATGAGATCGATGCGATTGGACAGTCGCGCGCCAATGCAGTTCGCATGGGCGGCAACGATGAGCGCGAACAGACTCTCAACCAACTCTTGAGCGAGATCGATGGATTCCGAAATGAAAAAGACAAGCCCGTCATCATTATGGCTGCCACGAACCGACCCGAAATCCTCGACCAGGCTTTGTTGCGAGCCGGTCGCTTCGATCGCCAGATCACGGTCTCGGCTCCTGACCTGACCGGTCGTATGCAGATTTTGCGCATCCACAGTCAGAAGATCAAGCTGGCGCCTGACTTCGATATCGAACGGGCAGCACGCATGACACCCGGTTTCAGCGGCGCGGACCTGGCGAACATCATGAATGAAGCCGCATTGCTGGCGGCGCGCCGCAGTGCAACCGCTGTGATGATCCAGGACTTCGAAGCTGCCATTGAGCGAGTGGTTGCCGGGCTGGAGAAGAAGTCGCGCATCATGAACGAACAAGAGCGCACAACCGTCGCATATCACGAAAGCGGTCATGCCCTGGTGGCAGAGTTGGTGTCGCATGCCGATCCGGTTGCCAAGGTAAGCATTATCCCGCGCGGCCGCGGCGCGCTGGGGTATACCATGCAGATGCCTACCGAGGACCGTTATCTTCTCAGTCGCGAAGAATTACAGGACCGGCTGGCCGTCCTGCTTGGTGGGCGGGCCGCGGAACAAGTGGCATGTGGAACGATCAGCACCGGCGCCAGTGACGATATCCAGCGCGCAAGCGAATTGGCGCGACGTATGGTGACAGAGTTTGGCATGAGTGAAAAACTGGGCACGGTACGCTATGCATCGCAGCAGTACCAATTCCTATCCGGCGACAGAAGCACATCGGCAAGTCCGGAAACATTGAGAATCATCGATGAGGAGGTACAGCGGATCATCACTGAACAATATGAGCGGGTCCTGCTTTTACTGTTGGTACGCCGCTCCGCGCTGGAACATCTGACCCGGCAGCTGCTCGAAACAGAAACGGTCGATGGCGCGGCCGTCAAGAGGGCTTTGGCGGAAACCGAAGAAGATTTAAAGGCAACTCTGGAACAGGCGACGCGGCAGTTACCCAAAACAGGGACCGTGGATAGCGCCACAGTCAAACAGGCGCCGAAGGATAAACAATGATTCCCCTTCGAGACGAAATTCCTGCCCGGCGCTTTCCCATCGTCAACTATCTGTTGATCGCGGCAAATATCGTTGTATTTGTGATGATGTGGTTTGCTGGTCCATACCAGGATGTTCTGGTGTATCAATTTGCCATGATCCCCGCAAGTTTCGCAGACGGCATCAATCTGCACGATGGAATGACGATCTTTACGAGCATGTTCATGCATGCCGGATTGGCGCATATCGGCGGGAACATGCTTTATTTGTGGATTTTCGGCGATAACGTTGAAGATCGACTCGGACATGGCCGTTATCTGGTCTTTTATCTGGCGGGCGGAGTGGCAGCCTCTCTTTTGCACCTGTTTACCAATCCCGGCTCGCAGATTCCCACTGTCGGGGCCAGCGGCGCGATCGCGGCGGTACTTGGCGCATACCTGGTGCTATACCCCGGAAGCCGGATCGTAACAGCGATTCCCTTGGGACCTTTCATACGGTTGACCCTGGTCCCGGCGATTATCGTTCTGGGCTTGTGGTTTGTCTTCCAATTATTTGACGGTGTAGCAGCCCTAGGTGGGGCAGATGTAGGCGGTGTGGCGGTTTGGGCTCACGTGGGAGGTTTTATGGCTGGCATGGTTATGGCTAAATTGCTGCCTGCTCAACGCTGGAAGGAAGCTAAAGTAACCTGGTAGATCCCTCTTGATCGACTGCAAACCTGAAGTTGCATATCAAGTGAGAACAAAAAGCGGATGATCAATCGTTATGAACGCAGATGTCTTATCATGGAATCGTTGGATGGCTTCGCTAAATGTTTTGCCATTGAAGGAGTAGAAAAATGCCGCGCTTGGAATTAACGGAATCCGAAAAACAAAATCCCTATGCAAATTATTACGACAGGGAATCTGCCAGAATCCCTGCTACTGTATTGGAAAATATCCAGCATAAAACGTATACCTATCAACAGGCTTTGCCGTTTGCGAATATCAACGATTTATTGTTACCCGGGTATTTGCCAATGGAAAACGGCTATTGCCGATTGCCGGATGGAAGTTTCTTTGTCGCTGTAAGAACCGAATTCCCCAATGCAACAGACAAGATGTTCGACTGGTGGTTCGAGTGGCACGCCAAAGAACCCTTGCGCTATCGCATTTGGTATCCGGAATGTCATTTTGACTTAAGTATCAAGGCAGTTCGACCACCCTCACCCAACCAACCCGCTTATTGGCACACAATTCATTACCCCGTGGAGGATATTGGGTTAGGCAAAGAAACATTATCCATCCATTTTGTTCCACCAGCAGAATTCGGTTTTGATGTAGATCGTTTTGCTGAAGCCAATACTGTGACAGCAATCTGTGGCTTTGTCGGTTCGATGGATAAACATCTGAAACAATATGCAGCCATGTGCCACCTGGTTCGCAGGTTTGCAGGCGGAATTGAAATGCGCAGTCGGTTTTGGATAGGACAAGATATTCGTCTAAATGCTTTTTGGGGCAGCGCGATTGTAGAAAAACTGATCAACACAAGATTTGCAAGAATGATCAGCCTGCCATCCAAAACCGGGCTGGCTATGGCTTTGCATTGTGCTCAAGAATACAATAACTTATCTGAAATACTGCCTGAACTTTATGCAGTTTATGGGGAATCATAAAACCCGCCCGAAACGATGTGCATTGGACAGCGGGGCTTCTGCAGCTTCGACAGGCATTTTTCTCGTTTCGATTTTTTCTATACCCGAACATGATCCACGCCCACCCCGCTCGATCTTGACCCAGGTGGGAACGTGGATCCGTTGCGCAAATGGGGAAACGCTGGAGCCAGAGAAACGCTCCGTGAAGCAAATTCACCCCCCTTCATTCTCTGGCTAAGAATAATCTTTTCGCCTTTTCGGAAACTTCTTCTTGCGGTTTTTGATGCGAGTCCGTTTTTCTACTTCAGTCTGGCTTTTCCCCTGATTGAAATCTGGTTTTAATCGAATCGCCAGGAATACCATGACGACACACAATGCACCAAAGATCAGCACGAAAGGAAGAGCTGTGCTATTGCTTTCCACAAAATAGGACCAGCAAAATGCCAGGAAGGCGGGGAGGTTAAGAAACAAGCCAATAAGACTGGTGATCCAACTGCCCCGCGTTCTTTTGGGTGGAAATAATGGAGAAAACCTATTTACCCAATACAAAGGATTATATTGATGCTCTTGCCATTCCTGGATTTTTTCCATTTCATCGTTGTCTCGCATAGTGTCACCTCTTTCGAATCTGTTCAATATTGTCCTGATCTGGAACTAAGCAGAGGATACCAACCCGATTAAAGGCTGTCATGGATCTTAAGTGCCATAAAAGTATCAATTGAGGAATTCCGGGAAAGTTGCGCAAGAAAAAAACAAAAACTCTTTTCCATAGCAGCTGCGGATTTGAACCCGATCCAGGCAAAATAGCACTTATATAGCACTTTGGATTCATGACAATCTGTTTCCCCCAGTGTATGTTATGCACTGTAAAACCACGAAGATTGGAGATTTCCATGACGGTTAGCATCAACACGGTTCATCCAAAAGACTTTATCAAGACGACTGTAACAGGTGTCCTGAATTTCGCGGTAGGAAAACAGGCTCTCCTAGCCATAGCATCTCAGGTTGATCAACCGGGTGAATATCAGATATTGATAGATACTCGGGGAGCGGATTCGGTGCTTTCTCTGGTTGGCATTTTTGAATTGGATAAGGCTATGGACTCTTTCTCTTCTTTCGAGCGATGCAAGATTGCTCTTCTTACATCGATTAGAGATTCAAAAGATGCTAAATTTCTCCAGACCACAAGTGCAAATCGAGGCATCAGAATCAGGGCATTTACTAACTTTGAGAAAGCCATTACTTGGCTGGTCATGAAAGACGTGGTGTAGCAATTTTCCAACGCAAAGGCGACCTAAATAATGGCTGGATATTACACAAACATTAGGGAAAGAACCCAGGAAAATGAAAATTTTCGTGAGATTCTATTTACGGGTCATTTTGTTCAACTCACGGTGATGTCATTGGAACCGGGCGAGGACATCGGGTTGGAAACGTATCTGGAAACTGATCAGTTCATCTGTGTCGAAGAAGGCAACGGTAAAGCGATCCTCGATGGGCTGGAGTACGAGCTTAAACCCGGGTCGGCTATTGTTATCCCGGCTGGGACAGAGCACAACATTCTCAATACATGTTTGGCAGGAGCGTTGAAACTATACACGGTTTATATTCCGCCTGATTATGCGGATGGCACGATTTACAAGACAAAATCTCAGAGTACAGCCTGCGAACCTGGTCCGAAGAGGTAATGACACTCCACAGTTCAGCCCCGGACTTTAGGAATACAGCCATCCCTATCATGTTGAACCTCTGAACGATTTGACATCATCCAGCCACTTGTCAACTCTCGCGTCGGTGAGCGAGAGTCGTTTAGACATTCCAGAAACCCACTTTTCAAATTAGCACTTTTATAGCACTTTGGATTCATGACAACCGCTTCGCACATTGATAAGCTATGGATAGTCATAAATGACCATGGAGCAATATCAATGAATGGTCTCCTAAGCGATCTTTTTATACAACACTTTCTGAAAGGACTCCACTGGGCATCCAAACCAGTCCCTCCCTCCGAGATGGAGGCATTGGAGCGGAGCGACCCGGAAAAATTTCAGGCACCCAACGATCTGAGAAAACAGCGAACCGTGAAAAAGCAGATAAACAATTCAAACAAGGAACGAAGTAATCCATGAAGAAAAAACTGGCTATTGTCCTGGGGGGCGGAGGAGCGCGTGGCGCAATGCAAGTAGGCGCATTGCGGGCGCTATTCGAAGCAGGCATAAAACCTGACCTCCTGGTGGGAACATCCATTGGATCCATCAACGCCACCGGGTTGGCACTCTGGGGCTTGAACCTTGAAGGTATCCAGGCATTGGAACGCCTCTATCAACGGATGCAAGACTCCAAATTAATGGATCCTCGTTTACTCCAGTTTGCCTGGAATGCAGTATCCAAGCAGTCAAATCAACGTGGCAGCCGCGCAGCGCGAGAATTCATGATCGCGGAAGGCATCGCGCCCGAAATCCGTTTCGGTCAGATCAACAGCGTCCGTCTGGCTACAGTGGCTGCGGACCTTCATACAGGCAAATCAATCATCTACGGCACGGATCCAGAACACTCTGTGATGGAAGGTGTGCTGGCTTCCATTGCAATTCCTCCTTGGTTTGCAGCCATCGAAAAAGAGGATCAATATATTATCGATGGGGGTGCAGTTAGCAATTTGCCCATCGAACCTGCCATAAAACTGGGAGCGACGGAAATCATCGCTTTGGATGTCCATGATCCCGATGTAGCATCAAGCGCAAATCAAATTGTGGATCCGCTTCTGACGAAACTTGCGTTTGCGATTATCAAGCGAGAACTTCATCTCGAGATGGAACTTGCCGCTGTTCACGGCATTCCGGTGCATTACGTTAATTTGAGGAGTTCACCGCCTGTCCAAACATGGGATTTCAAAACTCATCGTGATTTATTCAAGATTGGTTATGACATCATGAAAGACGAAATGTCAGGCTGGCCACAAAAGCGTCAGCCATCAACGGAGTTTCTACAACGTTTCACAAAGAAACTATCCTCCGCAGTTACTCAGACAAAGTCGCGCTTTTTGAACCAACTCCAGTCGGAATGAAAACTGTCAGGATATGGATTGAAGAATTAAATGGATAGTCGAGTTTCTATGATCGCGTCCGAAGGCAATGAGATGAATCGCAATAATCCAAGTGGTGAACTATCACCCTTGGAACATGTGCGATTTCTGGATTCGCTGAATGCCTTGACACGTACACTCCTGCTTTCCCAGGACTGGAATACGACTTTAGAAGATTTGGCATTCAACATCAGAGATCTTATCGGTGCAGATGATTGCTATATCCTGGGTTGGGATGAGGAAAGACAATGGCCCATTCCCATCGCGACAACCGCAAAACTTGACTTTCCATTCTCAGAACATACGTTGGGACGCGATGCAATAAATATCACCGCGTCTGCTCTCAGGGAGGAGCGTGTCCTCTCAGTAGAGGATGCCCGTAATTCTCTCCTCATGGATACTCGGATTGCTTCTCAATATCCTTCCCTGTCTGGAATTGCCGTCCCGCTCATTGCAGGCGGTCATAAAATTGGCGCCGTCATCGTTGGCTATAACACAGTACGTCAATTCACTGAGGCGGAACTCGAACGCGCAGAACAGGCTGGGAATCAGGTTGCGTTAGCGCTTTGGACCTTCCAGCAAAGCCTGGAAATACAGCAGCGTCTGAAAGAAAGTAACACACTGGCAAAGATTGAGCAGGCGCTCTCTGAAACAGAGCGAATAGGTATAGGGGAAGTCCTTCAGTTAATCGCCGATTCGGCGCGTGAATTAATGCCGCATGCCCAAAAAAGCGTGATCCATCTTTTGGACGAAGAGGAGCATATTCTCATCGCGCGGGCAGTCTCAGGTTTCAATGCACTGGACAAAGAAATTAATAGCATGAGGATGCAGGTGGGAGAGGGTATAGCCGGACAGGTGATCCATGAGGGGGTCACGGTCAATGTCAAAGATGTTGAGACGAACCCCCACTTCCTGTTCAGCGATTCACAACCGACGTTTCAGTCGTTAATTGTTGCGCCTGTGCAAAGCGGACAACGACCGATTGGCACGATCAGTGTGCAAAGTGCTCTCAAGAATGCTTTTTCATCCAGGGATGCAGATTTACTCAATGCCTTGGCAACACAGTCAGCAATTGCAATCGAAAATACGCGTTTGCTCGAAACAACTCAGCAGCGATTGAAGGAAGTCAATATCCTTTATGAAATCAGCCGCGGTCTTGCCGCTTCTCTGGACGCCGATCAATTGATCAGAGATATGATCATGCTGCTTCAGCAAAGCTTTGATTATTATCATGTGCAAATCTACCTGGTGGATCCTGAAACCCGAAACCTGGTGGTGCGACATGGCAGCGGTTATACAGGGAATGAACTTGTAAAGGATGGGCATCAGATTCCGCCTGGTGAAGGAATTGTAGGCCATGTCGCACAAACGGGTGAACCATTTATGACGAACAATGTGGATGAGGTGTTGTTCTACAAACGGTATCCGCTGCTGTCAGAAGTACAATTTGAACTTGCCGTCCCTATTGTAGTTAATGAGCAAGTGATAGGCGTTTTGGATATCGAACAAACGGGAGAGCATAATCCATTTACCACGAACGATCTGCATCTGGTAACTGCAATTGCCGAGCATCTCGCTGTGGTACTTCAAAAAGCCAGTTTATATAGCACTCTGCAAATATCTTTGCAACAGGAAAAGAAGATGCGTTCCCAACTCCTGCAAAGTGAACGACTGGCACTTGTAGGACGCCTGCTCGCTTCGGTTTCGCACGAACTCAATAACCCCTTGCAGACAATTCAATATGGTCTATTCGTGCTCAGAGATGAAGCAGGCCTTTCCAGTCAGGCGAGGCAGGATTTGGAGATCATGATTACCGAAGCGGAGCGTATGTCTGCACTGATTGAACGGCTGCGCAGCACGTATCGACCTGTCTACCCAAAAGAATTTCAATCCATCTCATTGAATGAATTAATCGAAGATGTTCATACACTGATCAATATACATCTGCGACACAATGAAATTACTTTCGCACTTTATCCTGAATCGGATCTACCCAACATTTTGGGAATGCCCGATCAGATTCGCCAAGTGATGTTGAATCTCTTTTTGAATGCGATCGAGATCATGGAACCGGGTGGATGCCTCACTGTGGAGACGCGTTTCCTTCTGCAACAAAAAGAAGTACTGCTCGTGGTGAGAGATACAGGCCCAGGAATTGACCCGGAGATTCTGCCCCAGATCTTCGATGCGTTTATCACCAACAAGGCAACTGGTACCGGGCTTGGTCTCACGATTACACGTGACATCATCCAACAGCACCATGGCCGCATAGAGGCGGAGAACGATCCGCAAGGTGGGGCTATATTCAAGATCTGGCTTCCTATAGAAGAAAGGCGGTAAAGTGAATTCCGGTGGACATATTCTGATTATCGACGATGAAGCCGGCTTACGCCAGATGATGGCGCGTGTCCTGCAGCAGGCTGGGTATGATGTTACAACCGCGGCTAATGGAAAAGAGGGTATCGCCATCGCCTCCGAGCAAGTGTTTGATTTGCTCTATTTGGATATACGTATGCCGGGTCTTAATGGTTTGGAAGTTATAAAGATCATTCACGCAAAATTTCCCGATCTGCCCATAGTCCTGTTTACGGCACAACCCGATGTACACTCCGCGGTGGAAGCACTCCGGCGCGGGGCAACCGATTATTTGCTTAAGCCCTTGAAACCACAGGCAGTAATTGACCGTACTCAAGCCATCCTTGCCAGCAAGCAGGAGGAGCGACGCAAACGCGAACTTCAAAGACAGATCGATGCCCTCCAGATCGAACTACACTCTATACAAAGCCCAAAGGGACAGAATGCCGATTCGAGGCTTGGACAAGTATCGGCTGGGGATGACCGTTTCTTAAGGCGTGGGGAGCTTACGGTTGATCTGCTAGCGCGACGTGCAACGATGAAGGAGAATCCCTTTATTCTGCCTACAGCTACCTTTGATTATCTGGTGGTGCTGACGCGTCATTCGCCAAATGTGGTGGATTTTCAGACACTGGTTGCAGAGGCACAAGGCTATGAGACCGATCTGCGCGAAGCCCAGGAAATGGGTAGATGGCACGTCTATCAGATTCGGCAGGCGCTTGAACCAAATCCCCGGAATCCCATCTATCTCTTGAATGTTCGGGGGACGGGCTATCGCCTTATCATGAATTAAAGCAGGGTGTAGAGCTTCAACGGCGCATCAAGTTTTTCAATTTTTCCCAATTATTTCCAATTTAACCTAATGTTTCAACGCTGAAGTTCATGCAAAATGGTGGCATGAACTTCAGTAACCGGTGCACCCAGAAAGGGTCTGCCAAATCGTCAGCCAGGTTCTGAAAGAAATGGATAGGGAACTTTCATGAACGAAACAAGCCTCACTTTAGAGAAGGTTGGATTGCGTTTCGTGTTAGACCAGGAACTGCAACTGGCAGCCATTTTAGAAAACACCGCCTTGGCAATTTTAATATTCGACGTGCAGGCAAATCTATTGTTTGCGAGCCCCGCCGGACAAAAACTATTTGATGACCGGGGGCCAAAACTCGGGCAGAAACTTTCAGCGGATTCGGGCTATGAGTCTTTGTGTCAATTGCTGGACAAAGCAATATGCTCGCAAGATTCCCTCGTTGGAGAGATCATTTGGCCCGACAAACGCATCTTCTCAGCAGAGATTAGTTGCGTTCAGGCAGGCAGCTATGCAGTTGTTTTATACGATGTATCACGTTTCAAAGAACGCGAAAAAATGAAGGACGGATTTTTCGCAACTGCAGTGCACGACCTGAGAAGTCCGATTACTTCGATCATCGGATTTAGTCACCTGACCAAGGCGACCGGATCGCTTAACGCGCATCAAAACGAATTTGTACAACAAATTCAGCATGCGGCTGTCCATATGAGCGAACTGCTGGAAGACATACTGTATCTGACAAAATTTGATCTGGACGCAGAGTCGAAAAAGGTTGCAGTAGATATCTCCCAATCGCTTTTTGAGATCGCCGGCGAATTTCAACCTCAAGCCGCATTAAAGAGACAGCGGCTCGCGTTAGAGAAAACAGAGCCTCAGATAACTGTGCTTGGTAATGAATCACAACTACGTCGGGTGCTGCGAAATTTAATTGGAAACGCTGTCAAATATACACCTGAGGGAGGCATAATCACGCTTTCCCTGGAACTTGAATCAAACCTGGCGAAGATCAACGTCAAAGATACGGGTTATGGCATTCCATCTATCGATCTGCCACATATCTTCGACCGCTTCTATCGTGTCCGCAATAACGGACACAATGACATTCAAGGCACTGGTTTGGGACTGGCTATTGTGAAATCAATTATCGAAGGACATCAAGGAACGATTGATGTGCAGAGTGAGCCGGGCAAAGGTAGTTGTTTTACCGTTACTCTGCCGTGCTCGTACATGAAAGAGCTTTCCCCAATTGTATTACAGCAAGAACAGGAGACCGCATAAACATGAAAAATATGTTTTCCAAATCTGGAAAAAACGATGCATCTCAAGACGATAAAGCAGAAACTCTAAAGTCTCTTCCTGAATCGCGTCGTAAGACTCGTTTCAACCTGCGGATCAAATTGCCAGTTGTGGCCATCAGTCTTTTGGCTTTAGCATTTCTGGGGTTAACGATTATCAGCGTGAGTGTTTCCCGATTGACTTTGATGAAAACGCTCGAGAGCAACCTGCAAACAGAGGCATCCCTGCAAGCTGAAAGCATTCGATCGCACTTGACTTGGACGCGAAGCATGGCGATTGATCTGAGTACAGTCGCGGCGTCTATGAATCTCGATGAAGAAGAAAGTAAGCAGGTGATCGCGCACATGCTCTCTCAAAACGAGCAAGTGGTCGGCTCCGCAATTGCCTATGAGCCTTATCGATTCAAACCTGATGTACTCTACTGGGCGCCTTATTACAATCGCACAGCTAGTGGTTCATTACAGTTTACCCAGCTTGGTACACCTGAAAACAATTATCCTTCACAGGATTGGTATAACCTTGCTAAGGAGGCCAATGGGATCATTTTATCTCCCCCTTACTTCGATACAGGTGGTGCAAAGATTTGGATGGTGACTTGGAGTGTGCCATTTCATGATGCTTCAGGAAAATTAAAAGGCGTTGCGACAACGGACATCGCCTTCTCACAGACCCAGGATATTGTGCGACAAATCGCAGTGGGAAAGTACGGTTATGCATTCTTGATAGATAAGGATGGGGTGATCTTAGGTATCGGTGATCAGGGTGGTCAATATAACATCATGGAAGATCATCTGATGATTCCTAACCCTTCGGAGCAAGAATCCTCCTGGAATAATGTAATCAAACAAATGATTGCCGGCCAGTCGGGGTTTGCAAACGTCATAGATCCTCAAGGCAATTCGATGTTTGTGGAGTACCAACCCATCGGCATGAACACCGGTTGGTCGTTAGGGCTTGCCTATCCCCAGAAAGAACTTTTCCAACCGGCGGTTCAGTTACAGAACAATCTCATTTTGTTATCTGTCATCGTATTGGTTGTTGCAAGCGTAGCGCTGTTCCTGTTCTCACTATCCATTACGCGTCCACTTCGAGAGATTGCCACGTGGGCTAGTTCGGTTTCCCAAAGAGATGATAGTCCTAGTTTCGATGAGGTAGTGAGTCCGTTGAATATTCACACAAATGATGAAATTGAAGATCTTGCTGAGACCTTTAATCAAATGCGTCAGGAATTAAGACAGGCCTTCAGCACGTTGGAACAGCGCGTCGCCGAACGCACCCAAGCACTGACCACCGTGGCGGAAGTCAGTACAACTGCATCTACCATTCTGGAAACAGATAGGCTCTTACAACAAGTTGTGGACCTGGCAAAAGAACGTTTTGCTTTCTACCATGCCCATATCTATCTGTTGAATGAAGCAGGCGATACGCTCGTGCTAGCGTCCGGTGCAGGCAAAGTCGGACGCCAGATGGTCGCTGAAGGTCGCTCGATTCCACTTGACCGTGAGCAATCACTGGTTGCCCGCGCTGCACGCGAGAAAAAAGGTGTCACCGTCAATGATGTAACCCAAACACCAGACTTCCTCCCCAACCCATTACTACCGGACACACACTCCGAGATGGCAGTGCCAATGATGATCGGTGAACACGTGATCGGTGTTTTGGATGTGCAATCGGAGGTTGTCGGACGCTTTACAGAAGCAGATGTCGCGGTTCAAACTACGCTGGCATCACAGATTGCAACTGCCATCCAAAATTCACGTTCCTTCGCTGAAATCCAGCGCAGCCAGGCTCAATTAGCGGAAGCGCTGACTATTTCCCGCCTTGGCAACTGGGAATACGATGTAGATAAAGACATCTTTACTTTCAATGACCAGTTCTATTCCATTTTTCGTACTACAGCGGAAAAGGTGGGTGGGTACAAACTATCTTCTGCTGAGTATTCTAGGAATTTTGTTCACCCGGATGATGCAGCACTCGTAGGGGCCGAGATCGGGAAAGCTCTCGAAGCCAAAGAGCGTTATTACCGAGCTACTTTGGAACACCGCATCCTTTTTGAGAATGGCGAAACCGGCTATATCTCTGTTAATGTCAATGTGGAACGGGATGAGAATGGAAAGATTATTCGCTGGTACGGTGCGAATCAGGATATTACGGAACGCCGCCACTTGGAGGAATTGATCCGTAAGCGCGCCGTCGAGCAGGAAGCGATCAACCTCATCACCCAGAAGATTCAGAGCGCAATCACGGTGGAAGAGGCGCTGCAAGTGGCGGCACGCGAAGTGGGGCACGTGCTTGGCGGTCGGGAAACCATCGTGGCTATTGAACCACCCGCGTTAACGATGGATGGCAACGAGAATTAGCGAGTTGAACATGTTCAACCTTTAGGAGCACTTCCATGGATAAAAACAAACAGACTTCCCACCAGGTAACGAACAGCGACATTACGCCCATCCAATTTTGGGGCAATATTGTCATCGCCGCACTGGGGTTATTGGCGAATATCGTACTGTTGCGAACTGCCTTTCAACTACCTGATGCAACGATTTCTTATGTGGCCAGAGCATTTCACTCTTTAGTCATTCTCGCTACATCTCTCGTGATCCTGTTGACCGTTCGTGGTCACCAGAAATCCGGCGCCCAGGTTGTATTTTATACAGCCATCGGATTGTTTGCATCCGGGTCATTCCTTTATGCGGAAAGTATCTTTTCCGCATCCTTCTCACTCTTGGTCATTGCGACAATCATAATCTCCCAACTGTTACCCAAAGAATCAAGGCGCAGATCGATTGTCATGACCGGGGTCGCATTGCTGATCATACTGACGGCCGCATGGATCAATCCTTCCTGGCGGTTACCAGCCCGTACAGCCGCTGGAGCGGGGTTGGCAGCCTCCATCCTCTTTGCGCTCATTCTTACCGGCATCACTATTCGCCTGTCGTGGAACAGGATCATTTCCAGCATCAGGATCCAAATCACGCTCTTAACGGGCTTACTTGTAGTAATCATGTCCGGCGTGCTGGTCACTTATTCCATCATAACAAGCAGGCAAGCTGCCATTGCTTCAGCAGAGACAGAGGCGCTTGCTATCGCCGAGGCACACGCCGAGAATGTCCAAAACCAGGTCGCTCCGGCATTGGATGCGGCGCGAACACTGGCGTACAGCCTCGGGATTGGGAAGGATGCGGTTCATCCAGGGCATTTGACACGTAATCAGGCAAATGCCATATTAAGGAGAGTTGCTGAGGAGAATCCTACTTTCCTAGGCACTTGGACAATATGGGAGCCAAATGCCTTCGATGGGCTGGATGCCCAATTTGCCAATACTCCCCTTCATGACAGCACCGGGCGATTTATTCCCTATTGGGTGCGGGTAAATGACTCTGTCCGCGGCGAAGCAATCAGAGATTATGAGACAGCCGGTCTCAACGATTTCTATAACCTCCCCAGGCAATCAAAGCAAGAAACCATCATTCCCCCTTTCTTCTATGAGGTCGGCGGAGAGGATGTTTTGATGACATCGCTGGTGGTTCCTATCATGGAAAACGACCGCTTTTACGGCGTTGTAGGCGTGGATCTTAAAATCGATTTTTTACAGAGCATCGTTGACGAAATCGACCTGTATAACGGAACAGCCACGGCTGTGCTTTTGACCGACACCGGCACATTGGTCGCCGTTCGTAATCAGCCAGATCAGGTGCTTCAACCGGCAAATTTGATATACCCGGATCTCGAGCAAATCCTGCCACGGATTGCGGCCGGCGAAACCTTCACCAGCCTGAGTCCGGATGGACAATACCTGCGGGTATTTGCTCCTGTGGGAGTCGGTGAAACCGGCTTGCACTCATCGCTTGGACTGATCATTCCATTTTCTGCAATCACCGCTCCAGCCATAGAATCGGCGTTCCGGGAGGTCCTGATCAGCCTGGGCATCATCGTACTTTCTCTTTTCGTGCTGTGGTACCTTACCGGACAACTTGTACGTCCGGTCATTGACCTGACAGCAGTAGCCAATACGATTTCAGCCGGAAACCTGAATGCTGTTGCCGATGTAAAAGCGTCAAATGAAACCGGCATCCTTGCCAGAGCCTTCAATTCCATGACGTCCCAGTTGCGCAATATGCTCGACACACTCGAGCAGCGCGTCGCCGTCCGCACCCGGGATCTGGCAACCGTTGCAGAAGTAGGCACCGCGACCGCCACCATCCTCGACTCCAAAATGCTGTTACAGGAAGTCGTCGACCTCACCAAGGAACGGTTCGGACTGTATCACGCTCATATCTACCTGTTGGATGATGAGAGTAAGAATCTGGTCCTGGCCGCGGGCGCAGGAGAAGCCGGACGCGCCATGGTAGCCGAGGGGCGCTCGATCCCTCTGGACCGGGAGCAGTCTCTCGTTGCCCGCGCTGCGCGCGAACGAAAAGGCGTGATTGTCAACGATGTAACCCAGGCGCCTGATTTTCTTCCCAATCCCCTGCTACCCAATACACGTTCCGAGTCGGCTGTACCGATGATCGTCGGTGGCAATGTAATCGGGGTACTCGATATCCAATCTGACGAGGTTGGGCGCTTTACGGACGCGGACGTCTCGGTCGGGACTACGCTGGCGTCCCTCGTAGCAACATCCATTCAGAACGTGCGCGCATTTGAACGATCACAGAAACAGGCTGAACTGGAGTCGTTGGTCAATACCATCGGTCAAAAAATACAGCGGGCAACCTCCATTGAAGAAACCCTGAAGGTTGGTATTCGCGAACTGGGACTGGTGCTCGGCGCACCTCAGGTAAGCGCCAGCATTTCCCGGCGCGATGATAACCGCAATTTGACTGATATGAATTAAACATGGTCTCTGAATTACGACAGGAGCACAAACATGGATAAGAGCATACATATTCCACAACAGGCAACCGACAGCGAAACTACCCCTGTCAAGTTTTGGGGCAACATTGCCCTGAGCGTATTAATTATATTGGCTAACATAGCATTACTGCGAAACATCCTTCAAGTGCCTAAAACGACGACTTCCTACATAGCGATGGCTGTTCATGTTTTGGTTATTATCGCTGGATTCGCCGTGATCCTGTCGACACTCCGCGGTCAACAGAAAATGGGCGCCCAGATCGTGTTTTATACGGCAATCGTGCTGTTTGCATCTGGACCATTCCTGTATACCGGAAGAGCCTTAACTGCGACTTTCTCGCTTATAACTGTCTCGGCTATCACGATCACTCAGCTATTGCCTAAAGAATTAAGGCGCAGATCGATTGTCATTGCCGGGGTGGCATTAATGATCATGTGGATGATCGAATGGATTACCCCCTCATGGCGGCTAACAAGTGCTGTCAGCAATGTAGGTTGGGCGTCCTCCATCCTCTTTGCGCTCATTCTTGGCGTCATCGTTATTCATCAGGCATGGGGCGGAAATATCCGCGTCAAGATCGTGACTTCGTACACTGTGATTGCTTTGATCTCTGTGGTTGCAGTGGGGGCAATTGTGTATTTCAGTTATCGCAATCAGATACGCGAGGATATGCGCCAGCGTATGCTCAACATAGTCAGTCTGGTAGCCATGAATCAGAATGGGGATTTGCATTCAACTATTCAAGGTCCTGAGAATGCAGAGGATAAAGCGCACGTGGATATATTGGCTCAAAATGTTGACTACTTGGCAACCGATCCCGACCTGAAGTACATCTATACCATGCGCAAGAATGAACAGGGGCAGATTTATTTCGTCATTAACGCCCGGCAGGGTGGCGAGCCAGGCGATCCCATCGGAACGATGTATAACGAGCCGAGCGAACTGCTGCGCATGCATTTTGACACGCTCAGTGAACCGGTTGTTGAAGAAGATATTTACACAGACACATATGGTTCAGTTCTCCCTGCCTATGCCCCGTTCTATCGTTCGGATGGTACGCGGGAAGGCATCATTGGTGTGGATATTGACGCGGAAAAGGTTCTCGCCGCGGAACGGGCGGTTTTCTTCCGGATACTTGCGACGACTCTGGTAGCGATGGTCATCGTTACATTGATCGGTCTATGGTTGGGGAACACATTTGCCGCGCCGGTCATCAACCTGTCACGCGCCACTCAAAAGATTATCGAAGGCGACTTGAATGCACGGGCAACAGTCGAATCCGCAGACGAGGTCGGTGACCTGGCAAAGGCTTTCAACCAAATGACATCCCAATTGCAGGAAACCCTACAGGGATTGGAGCAACATGTTGCGGAACGCACCCGCCATTTGGTGCTTGCTGCAGGGGTGGGTCGCGCGGTCTCACAAGTTCGTGATCTGGATGTCCTGTTGACGGACGCCTGTGAACTCATTTTGAAAGAATTCGATCTGTATTATGTGCAGGTGTATCTGACCGATGCCAGCGCGTCAACCCTTAAGCTCGAGGCCGGTACCGGAATGGTGGGCGCACAATTGCTCAAACGCGGCCACAGACTGCCGCTCCATACCGGCTCGATCAACGGGCGCGCGGCAGTCGAGAAACATTCCGTGGTGATCTCCGATACCGCACGGAGCGCCACATTCCGCCAAAACCCCTTGTTGCCCGAAACACGTGGTGAAATGGCTGTGCCTTTGATTGTGGCAGACAAGGTGGTGGGTGTGCTCGATATGCAGAGCAGGGAAGCTGGCGTGTTGAATGAGGAAGTCTTGCCCGCCTTTGAAGCATTAGCGGGGCAACTGGCGGTGGCGATCCAGAATGCAAACCTGTTGAAGGAAGCCAATGAGGCGCGCGCTGAAGTAGAAAAGCAGGCCCGGCGTCTGGCACGTACGAACTGGAATGAATATCTTGATGCAATTCACAAGCCGGAAGAGATAGGTTTTGTATTTGGCCAAGATGAAGTAATCCCGCTTGTGCGATTAAATGAATTTCAGGTCGACGAGAACACGATCTCATCACCCATTTCCGTTACCGGTGAGCCGCTTGGGTCTTTGACCGTTCAAATAGGTGACCCCTCTCGCAAGGATCAGGCGATTGAATTGGTCAAAATCATTGCACAACAGATGGCACAGCAGATCGAGAATCTGCGCCTGATCGAAAGTGCCGAACGCTATCGCCATAAAGCAGAGTTGGCTGTCCGCCGCACCATGTTGGAAGGCTGGCAACAATTCGTGGAGAGCCGGAAACGGGGAAAGGTTGCCTATAGATATGACACTCATGAAGTCCAGCCGGTCAGTCAGGACCCTGAATCTGCTAGTCTGACTCTCCCGATCAAGACACGCGATCAAGCCATCGGCAAAGTCTCCATCCTAGGTTCGGAAGTGCCGGACAGCGCTTCACTGGAAATTGTGAACACTGTTATGGAACGTCTCGGTGATCACGTCGAAAGCTTGCGGCAGTATGGCCAGGCTCGGAACGCGCTGGCGCAATCGGAAAAATTGTTCGATGCCAGCAGTCAAATAAGTCAGGCAACAGGTTTGCAGGAATTGGTTGCCGCTGTCGTTACAACATTAGAGATTCCTGCCGCCAATCGTGCGCTCCTCACAACCTTTCAGTATGGATCATCCGGCGAGATCGAAGAATTGACGATCATTGGCAATTGGTGGAACGGGACCGGTCATGAAGTCACTCCGGTTGGAACGCGCTACTCGCGTGACGTGATGCAGGTCATGCCAATGTTCATCAGTCCCACACCGGTCTTCTTCGACGACGTATTCAATGACGAGCGGGTGGATCCCACGACAATGGAACAGGTGGCCAAGAGGTTAAATCTGCGTACTATTGCTGTTCTGCCACTGTATAGCGCTAATCAACAGATCGGCGCGCTCGTTCTGGAAGGCGAAGAACCTCATACATTCACACAAGAAGAAATCCGCTTGTTCAGTTCTCTTGCCCCGCAGATTGCTACGGCTGTCGAAAACCGGCGCCAATATGAAATGGCACAACGCCAGGCGCAGCGCGAAGCCATGTTGAACGCCATCGGCCAAAAGATCCAGAGCGCCACCTCTGTGGAGGCGGTGCTGCAAATCGCGGCTCGTGAACTGGGACGAGCCCTGGATGCATCCAAAGCGATTGCGCAATTGGGCGTGTTCAAGAGAAATGGCGGCAACGGCAATAACGAGAATGGTTACCATTCATAGATGCGCTCATTGGATTCTCTAGCGGAGATACTGATCCATGAACAATAGACAGGAACGGGAACGTCTTGAAGAACTCTTCAAGAATCTTGAACGACTGAAGGCAGGCGCTCCGGGTGATGTCCCCGCGGTATCACTTGGAGCGGAGCAATCCGGTGGACATCTGCCTGAACCGAAGAAACCGATTCAAGAGGAAAGCGTCCCCCGGTCAAGCGAAGGACATAATCCGGGTGTTGTCAGGGAACCCTCACATGGCCGCAATTCAAACCTGAGTTTATATGAAAAGGAGCGGACAGGTTTCTCTTTCACAGATGGGCGATTGATGGCTGTTGACGATCCAGTTTCCACATTGGCCGGTCAAAACATCCTCACTGCGCCGCTTGTGATCGGTAGTGATGTCATTGGCGAAGTACAGATCACCCCCCGCCCCGACCGGCAGCCGAAGGGTTATGAGACGCAGTTGATGGAAGCAGTGGCTAAACAGGCTTCCGTGCAGATCCAAAACCTGAAACTGCTCGCCGAGGCGGAACGATCCCGCGCCGAGGCAGAAGCAGCCACCCGCCGTTTTGTCCACGAAGGCTGGGATTCCTATCTGGATGCCATCCAACGCCAGGAACGCATCGGTTACATCTATGATCAATCCTCCGTGTCTCCTCACCATGACGATCTTCACCCTGCGGAGGGAATTCAAGTCCCTGTCAAAATCGTGGATGAGCAAGTCGGCTTAGTATATGTTGAACCCAATTCCACCGATTCGCTCTCCCAATCTGATACGGCATTGATCAAGGCAGTTGCAGACCAGGTAGCGCAGCAGGTGGAAAACATCCGCCTGCTGGCAGAGGCGTCGCGTGCCCTCGCAGCAGCAGAAGAAATGATGCGTCGCTTGACACAAGAGAACTGGCAAAACTACGCGTCCGACCATGCAGAATCCGGATTTGCCTTTGTCTATGATGCTTTGCAGGTGATTTCACTTGATGAGCCGCTAGTGGAAACTGAGCTGGATCTTGTTAATCCATTGACAGTTCAAGGGGAGGTGATCGGGCATTTAGGTATTACGCGTACGCGTGAGTTATCCCCTGAAGATGTCCACCTCGCGACGGCACTTGCCTCCCAAGTCAGCATTCACTTGGAAACCCTGCGCCTTACAGAGGAACTCCAGAAACGAGCTTTGGAATTGCAGGAACTGGACAGACTCAAGAACGCTTTCCTCGCCAACATGTCACATGAACTGCGCACGCCGCTGAATTCCATCCTTGGCTTTACAGATGTGATGTTGGAAGGACTGGATGGTGAACTAACCGAATATATGGAGACTGACCTGCGTCTCATCCAAAAGAATGGTCAGCACCTGCTGCACCTTATCAACGATGTTCTGGATATGGCGAAGATCGAATCAGGGCGCATGAACCTGCATCCCGAGACCTTCAAAGTCCATGGCATTTTGGAAGAGGTTTGCAGCATTACCTCCTCACTCGCGAGCGAAAAGAATATTTCCCTCTTCATCGAGGATAACTCGGATCGGGATATCGAGATTTACGCAGATAACACACGCGTGCGGCAAATCATGATCAACCTTGTGAACAATGCAATCAAATTTACCGAACAGGGGCGAATCGCTATTAGTGTGAAACCAGTTGATGGCGCTCGTGTATTGATTACCATCAAGGATACCGGTATCGGCATCCCACCGGACAAGCTTGATCTTATCTTTCAGGAGTTTACTCAGGTCGATTCTTCCACCACACGTAAAGTTGGCGGAACGGGCTTGGGCTTGCCAATCAGCCGACGCTTGGCGGAAATGCATGGTGGTCGTCTGTGGGCAGAAAGCACCGGCATTGAAGGGGAAGGCTCCACATTTTTTGTAGAATTGCCAGTGGAAGCCCGCATCACAGAGATCGTGGAAGCGCAGGAGAAACAAAATGGCAACGCCGAAATATCTTGAGTGTAACCTTTGCGGTCACCATCAGCCCTATGAACCTTTTGTCCCTGCCATCTGCAAACGTTGCGATTCGCAGTGGCTGGAAGCTCGCTACGATTACGACGCCTTCAAGCGCGAGATCCTGCGTGGGCTCCCAAACCGCCCCTCCAACATGTGGCGCTATCAGGATGTCTTACCGCTGAACCATCCCACCAACTTGGACCTCTACCCCGCTGGCGGAACGCCGCTATGGCTCTCACAACACTTCACACCAGACCTTGGGCATGCTTCCGTTTTCATCAAGGATGAACGCTACGGTCCAACATCCTCCTTCAAAGACCGCCAGGCGGCTGGTGCAGTCGCAGTGATGCTTGAAAACGGAGTCAAGGAAGCAGTCATCGCATCCACCGGCAACGCGGCAGTGGCATATGCTGCGGCGTGTGCCCGGGCTGGAATTAAACTATGGGTTTTCATGACCAGTCTCGTTCCCCAGGAAAAACTGCGGGAAGCAGCGCTCTTCGGCGCGGAGGTCATTCGAGTTAGCGGCAATTACGATCAAACAAAGCAAATCGCAGCACAATTCGCCCAGCGGCGGAACTTACTTCTTGATCGTGGCGCGACATCCATCCCGGCGCGTGAATCGATGAAGACGATTGCGTATGAAATCGTGGAACAGCTCGGATGGAATTCCCCTGATTGGTACATTCAGGCGGTTAGCGGCGGCTTGGGACCTTTAGGTGTCTATCAGGGTTTCAAAGAACTTTTCAACATGGGGCTGATCAACAAGATTCCCAAATTGGGAGTCATCCAGGCTGAGGGCTGCTCGCCAATGGTCAAAGCCTTCAAGGCAGGCAAAGATATAGCGGAAGCAATGATCCCTGAAACAAGCATCATTATTCTTTCCACCGGTGACCCAGGCAAATCCTACACCTATCTATGGAATCTCACACAGCAATATGGTGGGGCTATGGATTCAGTGACAGATGCGCAAGCCTTCGCTGCGATGAGGTCGCTTGCCAAAAGCGAAGGCATGGCTGTCGAACCAGCCACCGCTGTCGCCTTTGCAGGAACCGAGAAGTTGATCCGTAATGGCACGATCAAACCTGACGAAATGGTTGTTGTCAATTGCACAGGCCACACCTTCCCGGTGGAGAAGCATGTTCTTGGAGATCAATGGGCAGTGGATGTCCACTTGAGCAAGGATCAGACCTCTGCTCCGCGTGAGGGCATTCAGGCAGCGCTCGAAAATCTGGATGAGAAGACAAAAACTGTTCTACTCGTTGATGACAATTCCGATGATGCTTTGTTAATTCGACGCTTGCTGGAAGGTCGCAAGTTATACCGGGTCTTTGATGCCAGAGACGGCTGGGAAGGATTGTCATTGGCGCGTCAAAAATTACCGGATCTCATTGTCGCGGATCTCACCATGCCCGGTATTGACGGGTTTGGCTTGGTTGAGGAATTGAAACTCGACCCGCGCACCAGGCACATTCCGATTGTTGTTGTGAGTGCCAAGGATATTACACCCGATGAACGCAAACGGTTGAATGGTCACATCGAAGCCGTGTACCAAAAAGGCTCACTACCTACACGGAAATTTGTGGACCAGGTAATCCATGTGATCGAGGAAGCGAATGACGCTCAAGAAGGTGGAAAATGAATCCCTCTATACTGTGCATAGAAGATCATCTCGATAATATGATGCTAGTCCGACGCCTGTTTCCCGTGGGCCGTTATAACCTGATCGAAGCCAAGAATGGCGTGCAGGGACTCTCCATTGCAGACAGCCAACACCTAGATCTGATTCTTCTGGATATAAACCTTCCTGACATTGATGGATACGAAATCACCCGTCGTATTCGGTCCAGCGCAAAAGCTGAACTGGCGCAAATACCGATCATTGTCGTAACTGCCAATGCCATGAAAGGTGATGCACAAAAGGCGCTGGATGCAGGTTGTGACGTTTATCTGTCCAAGCCGATCAATATTATTGAGCTTATCGAAACGGTGGATGCCTTTGTGGGCAAGGAAAGACAAAGAGGCAGCGCATGACACATAATGTTCTATACATCGAGGATAATCCAGATAATATGATGTTGGTACAGCGCGCCCTGGAAGCCCGCGGCTATCACTTACTAAAAGCCATGAAAGGGTTGGATGGTGTTGCTACTGCCGAGAAAGAACAGGTTGATTTAATCTTGTTGGATATCAATCTTCCTGATATCGATGGGTATGAGGTAGCACGGCGTTTGCGGTCCAGTGCAAAGCCCGAGCTCACAAGAATACCGATTATTGCTGTAACGGCGAACGCCCTCAAGGGGGACGCTCAAAAGGCGCTGGATGCTGGCTGTGATGTATATATGTCAAAGCCCATCAATATCCGCGAATTGTGGGCGCGGGTAGCTGCATTCCTCGACACGCCCTAAACTGCATGTCGATACTCCAAAAGTGGGGATTCAAAAAATCAAGAGGGGGGTGAGTCTTTTTCCCGGTAGTCGATGAAGAAATCTCAGCGGAAATTTTGCATTTGGGGTTACACCTGCAACATATGAATTAGTGTCATCGAACATATAGCAAAGCTGGCTAACAAGAATTGACGTTATGAACTTAGCATCCACCCAACTGCAGACTGAATGCGCACAGGGACACCATCTATCTGAAAATCCTTCCCATTGGCATCGGTCAAAATAAGAGCGTCCTTCGGCTTCAAGACTTGAATGGCATCCTGCAATGCCCGTACCTCCCTCTCGCGCGTGGGAGCATTGTTCAGGTTTTGAGTCACTTGAATGAACTGGCGGGTTTCAGGCAGGTAGAAATCCGCCTCGTATCCACCGGGTGATGAGAAATAGTCGAGCGCCATGCTCTTGATCTGATCTTATATCTAACGAGATGTCCAAAGGTTTTCACTCGTAATGAAATAATGTTGCGAAATGTATTCAGTGTCAATGAAAACTATTTTGGCAGAAAAAGAATTTTGAAGGGGATATCGATATGTACTTCTCTCAACCCGATAGACCTCAGGTAGTCACGAATCCAACTTATATTTCTTCTGATAAAGAGAAACAAAAAAACCATGAAGCCTACAATATGGAATTGATTTCTGAGTTCACATACTCCGGACCTCATGGTTTGCGTTATAGGCAAGCCGTGAGGTCTATAATCCTGTCGGGAATAACTATACTCACAGCCTCACGGATAAGAGCCTTGTGGACCACGGGTTCAAATCCCCAGATTCGCAGCCTATTTAAGACCACATGGCTAGCTCAAAAGGCTAGCCATGTGGTCTCTAGTCGGGGTGCCGGGATTTGAACCCGGGACCTCACGGACCCGAACCGTGCGCTCTACCGGTCTGAGCCACACCCCGATGGTGTCACTTTCAAAGCGTGCGAATTATACCATTGCAGTTCGTTTTGGCAAGTCGTCAGGGGTTCAACAGAATTTCCTGGCTGTACACATAGAACGGACCTGAAATACGGTCATCCTCTTGTCGAATGGACAGACGTGCCAGCGTGGGCCCGCTCACCTTGTATGGAATTTCGGTCTCGAACAACTGCGGCTGAATGCCGTTCACGGTGACGATGCGCAGGCTAATGGATTGTCCATCCGGTCCGAGCAACTCGAAGATGATCGGTTGAAGATTGAAGGGCCACACATCCCCCCGCACGGTTAGGACGCCGCCGAACGCTGGCTCCGATAAACGAGGGCTGAACACCCCGACCGCCTCGAACGGATTTCCCGCTGGGGTGATCTCATTGCTCCCTGAAGAGATCATCAGCACATGGACAGAATTCAGCGCAACGATCCGCCCCGCTTTGTCTGTGGTGCTGACCGTCACACGCCCCAGTTCGCCCGCTCCGAGGATCTCGAACGGGATCTTGATCAATTGGTAACTTCCGGTTGGGTTCGGTATGACCCGTTTCAGTTCTCGCGACATCAATCTTCCATCCTCCCCGTACAGGTCGATCTGCACGGTGGAACTGTCACCGGAGATAACATCCATTTTTAACTGGATGGGCGAAACCACCTTGGACATTGGCCCCGGCGCAAGGATTTGAATTGCGGCGCGTTTGTGTTCCGGGATGGCTGTGGAGGTGGAGGTTGGCAGGGGAGTCGCAGTCAGAGCGGGCGGCGCGGTGAACGTCGGCTCGAGAGACGCGACAGGCGACTCGGTGGGGATCGAAGCGTTGGCGGTCTCCGTCGCGGCAACGAGCGCGCCCTCCGCAGTCATGGCGATGATTGTCGGCAGGTATTCGGGCGGATATGGCGTTGGGATGGGAGGCGCGGTCGGGGAGGCGCAGCCAGCCAACAATCCAAGCAGAAAGGCGTAAAGGAGCAGGGTTCTTTTCATGCGAAGAGATTCATCAACAAGTCCAACAAGTCATCATTGGACTTGTTGGACTTGCAAGTTCGTTTTCTGTGAATATGGTTGTTACAGTCCGTAGATCTCGCCGTATTTCTTCGTCAGGTAATGGATGTAAGGCTCCGGGGTGATTTTCGAGCCGGTGACCTTCTGCACAAGGTCTTGCGGGTCGTATTTGTGCCCATGGACGTGAACTTTCTCGCGCAGCCAGCCGAGCAATGCGTCGAACTTGCCCTTGCGGAGTTGGTCATCGAGGTCGCGGATATCCTTTTTGAGCTTCTCCCACAATTGCACGGAGACAAGATTACCGAGCGCATATGTGGAAAAATATCCGATCGCGCCGCCGGACCAATGGATGTCCTGTAAAACGCCCTTGGCATCGTTGGGCGGCGTGATGCCGAGGTATTCCTGCATCTTGGCATTCCATAATTCGGGCAGGTCCTTAATGGCAACCCTGCCTTCGACCATCGCAATCTCCAATTCGAGGCGAAGCATGATGTGCAGGTTATATGTGGCTTCGTCGGCGTTCACGCGGATCAGCGACGGCTCGACCTTGTTGATGGCTTTGTAGAAGGTCTTCAGGCTGACGCCGTCCAGTTGCGATGGGAAGGTCTTCTTGAGCGCCGGGAAGAAATGCTCCCAGAACGGGAGGGACCGACCAACGAGGTTTTCCCACATGCGCGATTGAGACTCGTGTACCGCCAATGATGTGCCGCCTCCAAGCGGTGTGCGCTCATACGCCGGGTTGATGCCCTGCTCGTACATGGCGTGACCCGATTCGTGCATGGTGCTGAATAACACCGCCATCGGATTATCCTTTTCGAAGCGGGTGGTAATACGGACATCATTTACGCTGAACGCCGTCTCGAAGGGATGCGGGGCTTTGTCCTGCCTGCCGCGTTTCCAATCGTAACCAAATTTGGAGATGATCCCTTCCCCGAAAGCCAGCAGTTTGGCTTCATTGTATTTCTTGAACAGAAAATCGTCCCTGACCTGCCTGCTGGATGTGATGGCTTTGATCAATTCCACCTGTTTGGGGCGCAGGGCGTTGAAGATGGCTTTCACCTCTTCGGTCTTCATTCCGGGTTCATAATCGTCCAGCAAAGTATCATAAGGATGGTCGGCAGGCGGGAAGAAGGAAATATATTTCTTGACCAGTTCGACCACTCTTTCAAGATGCGGCTGGAAGATGGAAAAGTTCGATTTTGCTTTCGCTTCCACCCACGCCTCGAACGCCTTCGTGGAAACAATGGCTTGTTCGGCAACGAACTCCGGCGGGACGCGCTTCGACTTGTCGTAGTTTCGCGCAGCCACCCGGATCATGGCGGCTTCGTCGGAAGCCGGGTCGGCACTCGCGAATTCAGCCTTCAAGTCTTCGAGCAATCTGCCAACTTCGTCGGAGGTGAATTTTTCCTGTGCAATCTTGCTGAGCGTGGCAAGCTGTTGCCCGCGCGCCTCGCCACCCATCGGCGGCATGTTTACCTGTTGATCCCAGCTTAAGACAGATGCGGCTTTGCCGAGATCAGATACCTCGCCGAGCAATTCCTTCAGTTGATTCAGTTTTTCAGACATGTAGTTACTCCAGACGGCGCCCTTGCCGCCGGAAACGGCGGCGGGAGCCGGAATTAGTTGACTTTCCAACGCAATGGTTTATTCTGCAAAGCGGACAGGATCTCGACGGCGATATCCACCGCCGCGCGGGACTGCGCCTCTGCCGTCTGCGCCCCAATGTGCGGGGTGCCGATCACGCGTGGATGTGAGATGAGTTCCGTTAAACCGTGCGGCTCTTGCGCGAAAACATCCAACGCGGCGCCCGCCACCTTTCCGCTGTTCAACGCGTCGAGCAGCGCGGCTTCGTCGATGATGCCGCCGCGCGCCGTGCTGACGATCCGTACGCCATCCTTCATCTGCGAAAATGCCAGCGGACCGATGAGGTCGCGCGTATGCACAGTGTACGGTAGATGGAGGGAGATGTAATCGGACCAGGCATAGAGGTCCTGGATGGAAACCGGTTCCGCGCCGCGTTCCCTGATCTGATCCTCCGTGACCTGCGGGTTGTAGGCAATGACATTCATCCCGAACGCGGCGGCGTACTTCCCGACCTGCGTGCCGATGCGACCCATGCCGATGATGCCGAGGGTCTTGCCGTTCAGTTCCATCCCCTCAAGTTCCTTCTTGAGCCATTTGCCCTGCTTCATGGCGCCATCTGCACGCGGGATGTCGCGGGCGAGCGAGAGCATGAGACCGAAGGTCAGTTCGGCGACCGCTACCGTGGTGGACATGGGGGTATTGACC
Organism: Chloroflexota bacterium; assembly: GCA_013388855.1. Classification (GTDB taxonomy): domain Bacteria; phylum Chloroflexota; class Anaerolineae; order Anaerolineales; family Villigracilaceae; genus Defluviilinea. Next base: position 32,002 of record JACAEM010000023.1, on the reverse strand, counting down.
ACAACGATGCCGCGTTTCTTCGCGGCTTCGAGGTCAATGTTGTCCACGCCGACGCCGGCGCGTCCGATCGCTTTCAGGCGGGCGGCGGCTTCGATAACGGAGGCAGTCACCTTCGTCCGGCCTCGAACGATGAGCGCGTCGTATTCCGGGATAACCCGAAGCAGGTCGCCCGCCGAAATATCGTTGCGGTCGTCCACCGTCGCCGATTCACGTAAAATGGACTGGCCTTTTTCATCCAGTCCGTCGGAGATAAGAATTTTTGGATTTGACATGGCGTCTATTTTAACGCAAAAGGAGCGGAGTGCCCCGCTCCTTAAGGATTATTCGTAGCGAAGCGCCTCCACCGGTTCGAGGTTCGCCGCCCGGTTTGCCGGGTAGATTCCGAAGAACAGACCGACCGCCGCCGAGAAGATGGTGGCGAGCAGGACCGCATCCAGTCCCACCACGGGGGTGAAGGCGGTACCGCTGGCTTCAGCGACGCGCCCGACGATGAAGGAAATCAACCAACCGAACAGGATGCCGATGATGCCGCCGATCAGACTCAACAGCGATGATTCGGTCAGAAATTGCGTGAGGATGTCGCGTTTGCGCGCGCCAAGCGCTTTGCGCAGGCCGATCTCGCGTGTGCGTTCCGTTACCGAGACGAGCATGATGTTCATGATGCCGATACCGCCCACCAGCAGTGAAATGCCTGCAATGCCGCCAAGGAAGATCGTGAGAATACCCGTGATGGACTGGAACGTGGATAACAAATCCTGTTGGGTGAAAATGGTAAAGTCGTCCGCGCCGACGGGCGTGCGGTGGCGTGTCCGCAAAATGGACGCGATCTCTTCCGATGCCTGCGTCACCACATCGCCGCTGACCGCCTGCACAAAGATAATATCCACGCGGTCATTGGTGCTCCGGCGGATGAGGCGCGTCTGTGCGGTGGTGAAGGGGACGATGACGACATTGTCCTGGCTTCCAAACGAGCCGCCACCCTTCGATTCCAGTACGCCAATCACGCGGAAAGGTTGACCTTCGATGCGGACGGTCTCGCCGGTCACGCCATCGGAATGACCGAACAAAGTCTCCGCTACCTCGGGTCCAAGCAGAACCACGGAGGCGCGTCCAAGCATATGCTCTTCTGTGATGAATTCGCCTTCGGTGATGTTGTAATTCCTTACCTGAAAATATTCCGGGGTAACGCCAAAGATTTGCGGCGAAGTCTGCTCGCCGCCGAAGGATACGATTCCATTGCCCTGCAAAGCAGGCGCGACCGCCGCCACCGACGGCGCGGCAAATTGGTCGCGGAGCGCATCCGCGTCGCCCAGCGTCAATGGTTTGGGGTTGCGGACGTTATCACCGGGGTCGCCGCGGAAGACGAACAGCAGGTTTGTGCCGATGCCGCTGATCGAGCCGGTGATGGATGCCTCCGCGCCGCGCCCGACCGCCAACATGGCGATCACCGCCGCCACGCCAATGACAATGCCGAGCACGGTCAACCCGGACCTCATCTTGTTTCCGCTCAGGGATTCGAGCGCCTCGAGAAAAGCCTGACCGATGCTCATGAGACACCATCCAATAACCCATCGCGCAAACGAATGACGCGCTGGGTCTGTTCGGCGATTGCAGGATCATGCGTGACGATGATCAATGTGGTGCCGCTTTCCTTGTTCAGGTTGAGCAGCAGGTTCATGATTTCCCTGCCGACCTTCGAGTCGAGATTGCCAGTCGGTTCATCCGCCATGATGATGGCGGGATTGTTGACAATAGCGCGTGCAATGGCGACCCGTTGCTGCTGCCCGCCGGAGAGTTCGTAGGGACGGTGCGTCATGCGGTCACCCAGTCCCACTGCCTTTAGGGCTTCGATGGCGCGTTCGCGGCGACCTTCAGGGTTCCCGGAATATCGCAACGGCAGTTCCACATTGTTGATCGCAGTCTGGCGCGAGAGCAGGTTGAAACTCTGAAAGACGAATCCAACCTTGCGGTTGCGGATGCTTGCCAACTGGTCGTCGTTTAAAGACGCGACAGGTTCGCCGTCCAGCACATATTCGCCGGAGGTGGGGCGGTCCAAGCATCCGAGCGTGTTCATCAGTGTGGACTTTCCCGAGCCGGAAGGTCCCATAATAGAGACGACCTCGCCGCGCTGGATCGTGAACGACACACCGCGCAACGCCTCCACCTGCACTTCGCCCATCTGATAGACCTTCCGCAGATCGCGGGCTTCAATTACGTTGGACATATTATCCGCCAAACCCACCGCCGGGACCGCCACCCGGACCCATGAATTCCGTCGGCGGATTCAAAATGACAATGTCGCCCTCCTCAATATCACCGCCTGCGATCACGCTCATCGTATCGGACGAAGAGCCGAGCCTGATCTCGGTCTTGACGGGCAATCCGTCCACGAGCAGGTAGACCACGCGCACGCCATCCGAGAGGCGGACAGCGCGGTTGGGGACGAGCAGTTCATCCTTGATCTCTTTCACTACGATGTTCACCGCGGCGGTCATGCCAGGTTTGACGAGTTCATCGGCATCGGTCAATTCCACAGTGACTTTGAAACTGACCACGCCCTGCACCGCTGTACCTGCCTGCGCCACTTCCACCACCTTGCCGTTGTAGGGAGTCTCCTTTTCGAGGATGGCGTCGAAGGTCAAGGTCACAGGTTGACCGACGGTCACGCTGTTAATATCCACTTCCGAGACTTCCACATCCACATACAGGTTTTCGAGGTTGTCGATACGGAAAGCCGTTGCTCCCGCGCCGACCTGGTCACCGGGCAGGGGGTAGGATTCTGTTACCGTGCCGGGGAAAGGCGCGATGATGCGAGCCAGGTTGAGGGTGGCTTGCGCCGCATCTACGCGGGCTTGCGCGGCCGCCAGTTCCGCCGCGTCCGCTCCATTCTTGAGACGGTCATATTCCCGTTGGGCATCCTCGAGTTTTGCCTTGGCGAGGGCAAGGTCTTCGTCTGCCTTGGCGATGGTTTCCGCGTCGGCATAATCCTCCCGCTCAGTGATCTGCGGGATGGTTCTTCCCCCGATCTTTACGTACTTAATCTGCTGGATGGTAATCTTGCCGTTCAGTTCTTCGCGCCAGTCAGCAGCTTTGTCGTACGCCTCCTGGGCTTCCCGCAAGGCGATGGCAGCCTGGGCGCGTGCCGTCCCGGAGTTTAGCAGATCTTCCAACGCTTTCTGCGCGGTGACAAGGTCTGCCTCCGCCATGATCACGCTTTGCGGGAGCGATGTCTTCTTTAAAGAAGCAAGCACATCGTTTGCCTTGACGATGTCGCCGACTTTCACATTTACTTCCTCCACCGAGCCGGCAGCCTGCCAGACGAGTATCGCCGTTTGTTTTGCGCGCACGGTCCCAGTCGCTCCGATGGTCGCGGTCACATTCCCGCGTTCGATCGTTGCCGTCTGAAATTGGGTCGTCGTGCTGGCGTTCCGATTCCGGTTCACGACAAACAGGGATACTGCGATTGCCGCGATCAGCAGGATGATCAGGAATGTCCTGTTCTTCTTGAAAAATTGACTCATGCTTTTGTTTTCCTCCGCGAGGGGTTGCCTCACTGCCTGAAATTTTACCTTATGGCACTTTTCCGGCATCCGGCGTGCCGCCTGCAACATGGATTTAACGTGCAGGCAACGGTAATTATTCGGTTCATTTTCTGGATCAACCGGGGATATTATCCCTCACAATCATGAATTGACAATGAATTTTGAATGGATGATTGATAAAAATCTTACGCGCCTAATGTGATGATTGTCGTCCAGTTTGGTGACATTTAAACCTGTGGGCATCATTTAAGTCTTTGGTATCATCATGCTGAAATAATTTTCGCCAAATTATTGGAGGCCCCATGCAGTTCATACCCAGTGAGACGCTGACAATCGACCGCAAAGCCCGCGTCAACATGCCGTTTTTCGACCTCGACCTGAGACCTCCCAGGGAGCGGACGTGCGATTTCGGCGACGTGGTCATCGATTTCAGCCCGGAGCGCGCCATGGTCGAGGCGGCGCGTTGCATTCACTGCCCGGACCCGGCTCCCTGCATGGTGGCATGCCCGACCCATAACGATATTCCCTCCTGCATGTGGCTGATCGAACAGGGGCGTTTTTCGGAAGCCGCAAACCTCTATCACGAACACAGTTCATTGCCCGAAATTTGCGGGCGCGTCTGTCCGCACGAACAGCTCTGTCAGGGATCGTGCGTCCTCAACAAGACCAAGACGCCCGTCCTGTGCGGCGAACTGGAAACCTTCGCTGTGGATTATCAGCGCCGCAATGAGGGACGCGTCATCCCGCTCGCTCCGCCCACGGGAAAGCGGGTCGCCGTTATCGGCGCGGGACCTGCCGGATTGGGCTGTGCCGATCAACTCATCCAGCGCGGGCATGAAGTAACCATCTTTGAATCCAAACCGGCCCCCGGCGGGCTGCTCGTTTACGGTATCCCGAACTTCAAATTGCCCAAGGATGTCTGGCAGGAAAAGTGGGAAGAGTTCGAGCGTGCAGGGGTGAAGTTCGTCCCCAACACCTACATCGGAAAAGACAAGACCATCGACGACCTCTTTAACGAAGGCTTCGACGCGGTTTTCATTGGCGTGGGCTCCGAGGTCGATGCGAAGATGGAAGATACACCGGGAACAGACCTCCCCGGAGTCTATGAAGCGACGGATTTCCTTATCCGCGGCAACGTGGCGCCAGACCTGCTTCCTGAAAATATGAGGAAGCCGCTCGAGATCGGGAAACGTGTAGCGGTCATCGGCGGAGGCGATACTGCCTCCGATTGCCTGCGAACCGCACTGCGGCTTGGCGCAGAGGAGGTCACCTGTCTCTATCGCCGCACTGAACGCGAAATGCCCGGCGGAAAGAAGGACCGCCAAATGGCAAAGGATGAGGGCGCGAAATACCGTTTCCTCACCCAGCCGGTGAAATTCATCGCAGGTGATGACGGAAAGCTTGCAGCAATCGAATGCATCGAGATGAGACTTGGCGAGCCCGATAAAAAAGGACGCCGCAAACCCGTGCCGGTCGAGGGCTCGAATTTTATTGTGGAATGTGATACTGCTGTGCTGGCGCTTGGTTACTGGCCCGACCCGATCATCGGCAAGACCACGCCGAATCTCGAAACACACGATTGGGGGCTGGTTACGGCTGACAAGTCCACCGGTAGAACCTCGCGCGAGGGTGTCTTCTCCGGCGGTGATTGTGTCACCGGCCCCGACCTTGTCGTCACTGCCATGGTCGGCGGGCGCAAAGCCGCATGGGCCATCGACGAATATTTGAAAAGCAAGTCAAAATGAAAATCTGCTGAGGGCAAGTGAAAAGACCGACAGGTGCAAACCTGTCGGTTCTTTATTGTTGTTGCCGAACATAATAGTGACATTTGACCCGGTAAAAAGTGTGTATCCGGCGTGCATTCTCCCCGTCTCATAGAAGTACGCCACCCCTCACTCAGGAGGAAACATGAAAGCAAAAAAGAACACGATCGCGCTCGCGGCGGTTTGCCTGCTTATGGCGTGGATGGTCCTTGTTCCATCGGGAACAACAGGTTCCCAAATCGCCCGCGCGCAGGGCATTGCCGAAACGCCCACGGTCCAGCCGCTCGAACCGCTGACCCGATCCCTGAGTGGCACGCTGGGCGTGGTCTGGTACGACGGAGAACCCCCCGAGAACACCTCACCGCGCATCTATCTCTTCGATGAGAGCGGGGGCTCATACCTCTTGCAAATCCCGGAGGATACCCGGGAGGAGATGGGCGGACTATTCGCGCTCAATAACCGGCGGGTGAAGGTTTCGGGCGTTCTCGAAGCCCAGGCGCAGGCTGGAGAAGATGTCCCCGCGGTCTTTAACGTATCCTCTGTGGACCTCCAGTCTGTCACCGCCGCCGAAGAGGAGGTCAGCGCTGCTGCGGCGACCGGGTCGAAACCCTGGGTGAACATCCTGTGCAAATTCAATGGCGATCCAACCGAGCCTGAGCCTGTTTCTTACTTTCAGGGCTTGATGGGCACCGGCTTTGGCGGACTCAATCACTACTGGCAGACCGCCTCCTACGGAAAGCTCAATATCAATGGCAGTACGGTGGTGGCACATTGGTACACCCTGCCATACAGCCGCTCGGCATACATCTCGGGCGGCGCCAACTTGCAGAAACTGGCAAAGGATTGCACCGCCGTGGCAAATGGGGATGTCCATTATCCGTCCTATTTTGGAATCAATCTGATGTTCAACGATGACTTGGACGGATATGCGTGGGGCGGCGGCTGGTACCTGACTCTCGATGGAACAAGCAAGGTCTACCCCCTCACGTGGATGCCGCCGTGGGGATACCAGAACCAGAGTTCCATGGCGCATGAAATGGGTCACGCGTATGGCCTGCCTCATTCCTCCGGACCCTACGGGCAGACGTATGACTCAGAATGGGACGTGATGAGCGATACCTGGCCGTGTCTGAATACCAGCGTCTCGGATTATGGCTGCATCGGCACGGACACGATCTCATATCATAAGAGCCTGCTCGGTTGGATCCCGACTGCGCGGCGCTATGTTTCGGTCTCAGGCACCAGCCGTCTGATTGCCATCGAGCGTCTGGGAGAGATGCCCGCCAACCCGGATAGTTTCCTGATGGCGAAGGTGTCCATCCCTGGCAGTTCATTCTATTACACCGTCGAGGTGCGCGACAATATAACGAATAATGTCTTTAGCGGCGGCGTTGCTTCCAATCTGGATGAGTATGAAGATAGCGTTCCGAGCAACAACATTAATCGTGTCCCCACCGTAAATCAGCCGGTGGTTGTCATTCACGGTGTCAGCCCAAATCGTGACAATGAGGCGCAGGTGGTGGACCAGACCTCCGACAACAACCCGAACGACGAAGGCGCCATGTGGCGGGTAGGGGAGATATTTATCGATTCCGCCCGCAACATTCGCATCGAAGTGGTGCAGGCATATGGCAACGGCTTCCTCGTCCGCATCCGCAACGGGAACGCGCCGAACAACAGCATGTCCAGTCCCGTTGTAATCAGCACGCTCCCCTTCTCGTTCGATGAAGATACCACCACTACCGACACAAGCGCAAACGACCCCGCCATCCCCTGCGGCGGGGGCATTCAGGGAGAGGGAACCGTCTGGTATCAATACAAGCCCACCAGTCACGGAATTGTCAGCGTCGATACAACAACCAGCAACTTTGATACCTTGCTGGCGGTATGGACCGGCGCAGCCGGTTCCCTCACGAACATTGCCTGCGATGACGACAGCGGCGGGAGCGGCATCTCCAGCCTGACCTTCAATGCAACCTCAAGCACCACCTACTATATCGAAGTTGCAGGGAAGACCGGCAAGGGAGACCTGAGTTTCCACCTGGACATGACCCCCTGCTACACCGCGACGACGAAAGTCTCACCGAGCGGCGCGGGCATTGCAACCGTCGATACTGTGCCCAACTGCATGGGGGATAAATACCTCACCGGCACCTCCATCACCTATTCAGCAGCCCCGAACGGCGGCTACATCTTCAAATCCTGGAGCGGGAATGCAACGGGTGTGGATAATCCCATCACCGTTCCCATCACCTCCAACCAGACCGTCACCGCCAATTTTGTGACGACCGCCACGACACCAACTCTCCTCAGCCCGGCGAACAATGCCCTCTCTACCGACTACACCCCGCTCTTCACGTGGAGCGGCGCGGTCATGTACACCGGTACCACCTTCGATCATTACCAGTTCCAGCTTGCGGCTGACAGCGGTTTCACAGCACTTGTCTACGATCAAAATATCACCGACATCGGCGCGCCGCAATTCGCTCCGCCCGCCGACCTCCAGCCGAACCTAACACACTACTGGAGGGTGAGAGTCTTCAACACGCTGGGGAATTACAGCCTGTGGTCTGCCGTCAAGACAGTGCGCACGGCTCTTCCACCGCCGGTGCCTGCCTCGCCAACCGAAGCGTTTCACTCTCTTGTTTTGCGCCCCGTTTTCGACTGGGATGATGTAACCGATGCCGCTGGCTACACCATTCAAATCTCGAAAAACAGCACCTTCACATCCCTGGCGCATTCCGCAAACCCAACCGCATCGACCTACACGCCCACCGTTGACCTGCCGAAAAACACAACTCTCTACTGGCGGGTGCGGACGAGAGGCGCCAACGGTCCGAGTGACTGGTCTGTGATTCGTTCCTTAACCACTCCCAATCCGCCTCCGGCTCCAGCGTTGTCTCTGCCTGCCTCCAACGCCCTCATAACGGACTACACTCCCGCCTTGACCTGGAAAGCGGTTGCCATGCCATCGGGAACAGTGTTCCAAAAGTACATCATCCAGGTGGATGATAATTCCGATTTCAGCAACCCCGAGATTGACGATGAAACCTCGATTAGCCCTGCCTTTACCCCAGGCAGCGCCCTGACTCCCAATACGAAATATTACTGGCATGTGCGCGCCGTCAACACCGCCGGAGAGATGGGCAACTGGTCGGCAACATGGTATTTCCGCGCGGCAATCTTGCCGCCCGTGCTGGACGGTCCGTTGAACGGAAGTGGTCTGTTACACCGGCGCCCCGCCTTCGAATGGCAGGATGTGACCGGTGCCACCAGTTATAAGATTGTTGTTTCCAGAAGTCCCGGTTTCGGCAGTTCAGTCTTGAACACGACATCCAAAGTATCCTCCTTCACACCCGGTTCCGACCTTCCGGCGGGTACCCTGCTCTATTGGCGGGTGCAGGCGACCGGTCCGAATGGACCGAGCCTGTGGTCCGAGACTCGTACCCTCACAACGGGCAATCCGCCGGGGATACCTTCCCTGAGTTTGCCCGCATCCAATGCTTTGGATAAAAGTTATCGCCCGCTCTTTAAGTGGTCGGTGGTTACAGTTCCGCTGGGAACCGCGTTCGATCACTATCAACTCCAGGTGGATGATGACCCGGCGTTTGGCAGTCCTGCGGTAGATGTGAGCGTCAATTCATTGGGTACGCCACAATTTCAGCCGCTCAGCGATCTGAATTCGAACACCAAATATTACTGGCGCGTCAGGTCGTTCAACACCCTTGGGCAGTACAGCGCCTGGTCAGGTGTCCGGTATTTCCGTGCCGCGATGTTGAAGCCTGTACTGAACAGCCCTGTTGATGGAAGTGCTCTGCTTGTCCGCCGCCCCGACCTGGACTGGCTTGACACTGCAGGAGCGACTGGATACAAGATCGTCATTTCCCGCTATCCAAACTTCAGCAGCCCGATTGTAAACACGACCGCCAAGGTCTCGTTCTTCATTCCGACCTCCGACCTGCCCGCCAGTACACTGCTTTACTGGAGGGTACAGGCAACCGGCCCCAATGGACCGAGCGACTGGTCGAATCCCCTCACCTTCATCACGGGAAATTCTCCGGGGGTGCCTGCGCTGGTCTCCCCGGCATCTAATGCCCTGCAAACGGATTACACACCGCTGTTCACATGGAAGGTGGTGACGGTACCAGCAGGCAAGACCTTCGACCGTTACCAGATCCAGGTGGACGATGACTCAGCTTTCGGCAGCCTGGCGGTGGACGAGAATATCTATTCGCTGACCGCCACCCAGTTCGAGCCGTTGAGTAACCTGAATTCCAACACGAAGTATTACTGGCGTGTGCGGGCATTCACAACCGACGGCCATATGAGTGCCTGGTCGAGTGTCCGGTATTTCCGTTCATCCATGCTAAAGCCCACCTTGCTAACTCCATCCGACGGCAGCCTGGCAGGTTCACTCAAACCAGTCTTCGATTGGGCAGATGTGACAGGCGCGACCAATTACACGATTCAGGTCTCCACCAATTCAAGTTTTGGGACGTTACTTGTCAACAGCACGACGGTGTCCTCCACGTACATACCCTTGAAGAATTTGCCGGCAAGGAGGGTCATCTACTGGCGTGTGCGGGCGAACGGAACGAACGGTCCCACCGACTGGGTTAAGTTCCAGTTCACAACTCCGTAACCGTTCAGAATTTGCTGTCACACAAGCAAGTTAAGAAGACCCCGTACATTGGGGTCTTCTTTTTATAACGATTGCCGTCACTTGATATAATCGCTGAATAACGATTTTGGATGCGAATGAGATGGCTGAGTTAATTTCTCTTGATCTGGATCAGATCATTTTTCAAATGGGGCAGATGGGGCAACGCCTCGCCTCCATCGGTGGGGCGGAGGGTGCGGCGGGAAACATATCTGTATGCCTGCGTGAACCGTTGGATGGGAACGCTCTGTTCCCGCACGTGCAGATAATGGATCTGCCAGTCCCAGCGCCGGAATTGGCAGGCATGATGCTCGTTGTCTCTGGTTCGGGGTGCCGCTTGCGCGAAATCGCGGATGCTCCGCTGGCAAATCTTGCCTGTGTGCTCGTGGAGCCTGGTGGAAAGACTGGCAGGCTGTTCACCTCGCCCCAGCGACATTTCAAGCGCGTCACCAGCGAATTCAATTCCCACCTTGCGGTGCATGCCGATCACATGCGCTCAAGCGAAGTGCTGTTTCATACAGTCTTACATGGACAACCTGTCCATATCACGTATCTCAGCCATCTCAGGGAATATCTGGATGAAAAGTATCTCAACCGCCATCTCTTGCGCTGGCAGCCGGAGACCATCCTGAACATGCCGGAGGGAATCGGCGTTTTGCCGTTTCTCCTGCCCGGATCGGCGCAATTGGTGGTGGAGACAAAACTGTCTCTGCGTGAACACCGCATCGTGATCTGGGCGCGCCACGGAGTAATGGCGCGGGCGGAAAACTCGATTATTCATGCGCTGGATTTGATCGAATACGCCGAGACAGCGGCTCACTACGAACATTTGAACCTGACCGGCGGGGGCAAGAGCGACGGTCTCAGCCCGGAGCAGATTCGGGAGATCTGCGCTTCCTGGAACGTTAAGCAGAGTATTTTTTAGCGTGTAGCCAGTTTGTAAACGGAAACAACTCCCATTTGGCAGGGAAGCGGGTGCTTTTTCTTGTCAGGGAGGGGATTTGAGTCTATACTTCGCACAATCTTACGTCCAAAGGAGGAGGCTGGCATGTCCACTGTACGCGATATGATCCGCAAGAAGGGCGGTGAGGTGTATACCCTTGCTCCCGATGCGACTGTTTTCGATGCTCTGGCATTGATGGCGGAGGTGAATTCGGGGGCGGTGTTGGTGATGGACGGAGACAGGGTGGAGGGAATCCTTTCGGAACGCGACTGTGTGCGTAAACTGGAACTTGAGGGACGGACTGCGAAGAACACCAAAGTGACTGAGATCATGACCAGCAAAGTGGTCTATATCGAAGCCAGCCAGCCTCTTGAAGAGTGCATGGCATTGATGATCGACAAGAATATCCGTCATCTTCCTGTTTTCGACGAGGGTAAATTGCTGGGGTTAATCTCCGTGCGCGATGTGCTCAAGGAAGTGGTGGATGTACAGAAATTCATGATCTCACAGCTGGAACATTACATCACCGGCGGCGGACGATGAACATTCCGCCTGCAGGTTTGACCTTTAAGGAGCAGGCGGGATGATTTTGCCAGAGTGGACGATTGCCGAACTCCAGGAAAAAATGGAATCGGGCGAGTTAACCGCGCGCCAGATCGTCGAGTTGTATTTGCAGCGCATTGCGGCAGTGGATAAGAGTGGCCCGTATATCAATTCGATCATCGAGTTGAACCCGGATGCGCTCGAAATCGCCGACAGGCTGGATGCAGAACGAAAGGCGGGAAAGGTGCGCGGCGCGTTGCATGGCATCCCCATTCTCATCAAGGACAATATTGATACCGCCGACAGGATGCAGACCACGGCAGGTTCGCTGGCATTGGAGGGGAACATCGCCGCGAAGGATGCCTTCATTGTGAAGCAGTTGCGCAAAGCAGGCGCGGTGATCCTGGGTAAAACCAATTTGAGCGAGTGGGCCAACTTCCGCGGGAAACGCTCGGTGAGCGGATGGTCTTCACGCGGCGGCTTGACCCGCAATCCGTACGCGTTGGACCGCTCCACCTGCGGTTCATCGTCGGGATCAGGAGCGGCGGTGGCGGCAAATTTGTGCGTGGCGGCTGTTGGAACGGAAACCGACGGCTCGATCATCTGCCCTTCGCAGACGAACGGCATCGTCGGTATCAAACCCACGCTGGGGCTCGCCAGTCGGAGCGGGATTATCCCCATTGCGCACAGCCAGGATACGCCCGGACCCATGGCGCGGACAGTCGCCGACGCGGCGATCCTGCTCGGAGCGTTGACGGGAGTCGATGAAAGGGACTCAGCCACAAAGTCCGGCAGGAAGCGGGCGTATTCCAATTACGCAAAGTATCTCGATTTGGATGGTCTCAAAGGCGCGCGGATCGGTGTTGCCCGCAACATGGCCGGCACCAACCCGCGAATCCTCAAGATTTTCGACCATTGCATCGAAGTGATGAAACAGTTGGGCGCGGTCATCGTTGACCCGGCGAATGTCCCCAATTTCGACAAGTTCGGGACGACGGAGAAGGAAGTCCTGTATTATGAGTTCAAGGCGAACTTGAACAAATACCTCAAATCGCTCGGCGCAGACATCCGCGTCCATTCGATGGAGGATGTGATCAGGTTCAATCAGGAAAATGAAGACCGTGTGATGCCGTATTTCGGTCAGGATCACATGACCACCGCGCTGGCAAAAGGCTCCTTGAGCGATAAAAAATATAAAGACGCGCTGGCGAAGAATCTGCGCTTGACGCGCAAGGAGGGGATCGATGCTGCACTCCGCAAGCACAAACTCGACGCGCTCATTGTTCCAAGCGGCGGACCCGCCTGGGTGATCGACCTTGTCAATGGCGACGCCGTCAACTGGGACATGGAGAGCACATCACCGGCGGCGGTGGCCGGGTATCCGCATATCACTGTTCCGGCGGGGTATGTCTTCGGTCTGCCGGTGGGACTCTCATTCTTTTCGACCGCCTGGCAGGAACCTGTCCTGATCAAATTTGCCTATGCCTTCGAGCAGGCAACGCAATATCGGCGGCAGCCCCGCTATCTGCCGACCGCCAATCTGAATATCTAGATTCTACGTTCCCATGCAATCTCCTCTTCGGAGCATAAATGGACGAAGCCAATCTTTTCCCTCTCAAACAAGCCATTGAACCGTTTCTCCCTCTGGGCCGCTCGGGACTGTTACCCGCCTTACACGCGGCTCAAAATCTATATGGCTGGATCTCTGAACCGGTCGCCGCAGAAATCGCCAAGTCCCTGCGTGTCCCTCTGGCGGATGTGCATGGCGTCATCGAATTCTACTCTCTCTTCTATAATCAACCGACTAGCAAGCGCGTCATCCGCGTCTGTACGGATGTAGCATGTGCCCTCAAAGGCGGGGATGGGATTCTTCACCATCTATGTCATCAACACGGGATAGCGCCGGGTCACTCCAAGCCGGACCTGTCTCTGACTATTGAGCCAAGTCCATGCCTGGGGTTATGTGAACATGCTCCGGCGGCGCTGGTGGCGAATGAAGCCGAAACAAATATCGACATCGAAAATAACTCCCACGAGTTGGGACGTCCGCCGTCGGAGGTTCATGGCTCAATTCGTCTATTGACCGGCAATTGCGGAAACGATACAACGTCGCTTTCTTTCTATGGAAAATATGCCGCCCTGCTTCGCGCTTTGAAAATGAAACCGGAGGAGATTGTGGACGAGGTGAAAGCCTCCGGTCTCTTCGGACGCGGCGGCGCGGCGTTCCCGACCCGCATCAAATGGGAAAGTGTCGCCAACGAGAAGGCGGAACAAAAGTACATTGTCTGCAATGCAGACGAATCGGAACCCGGCACATTCAAGGACAGGGTGCTCTTGCTGGATGATCCGCACCGCACCATCGAAGGCATGGTAATTGCCGCTTACGCGGTCGGCGCCAGCCGGGGTTATATCTATATACGCGGTGAATATCCGTACATTGTCCCTGTGGTTGAAAATGCCCTGCGGGAGGCGCGCGGCGCGGGCTGGTTGGGAGAAAACATTCTCGGATCGGGCTTTTCGTTCGATATTGAAATTCGTGTTGGCGCCGGCGCATACATCTGCGGCGAGGAGACTGCGTTATTCGAGTCCATCGAAGGCAAGCGCGGCTTTCCGCGTGTAAAGCCGCCTTTTCCGACAACCTATGGGCTGTTTGGCAAGCCCACGGTTATCAATAATGTGGAGACACTTTGCAATATCCCGTTGATCATTTCACTTGGTTCTGCGGCATACACTCGGTTCGGGACCGAAAAATCACCGGGACCGAAGCTTTTCTGTGTATCAGGCGATGTGGTTCGAGCGGGGCTGTATGAGATTCCCTTCGGTGAGACGTTGCGGGAACTGATTGACATGGCGGGTGGAATCCCGAACGGCAAAAAGTTGCAGGCTGTCTTGCTGGGCGGAGCGGCGGGTGCATTTGCCGGTCCTGATCATTTGGACACGCCTCTGACCTTTGAGGATTTACGGGCGGCTGGCTTTCCCCTGGGGTCTGGCGTGGTCATGGTGTTCGATGAGACGCGTGATCTGCGCGATACGCTCCGGCGGTTGGGACATTTCTTTGCACACGAGTCATGCGGAAAGTGCTATCCCTGTCAGATGGGGACCCAGCGTCAGAAGGAAATCCTTGATCGTATCGCTGAGGGGAAAGTTTTGGCGGGTGACTTTTTACGCCTGCAGGATGTCGGCTGGACGATGACGGACGCGTCCCTGTGCGGGCTGGGGCAGACGGCGGCGAGCGCAGTGTTGTCGGCGATGAAACTCTGGCCAGATATGTTCAAACGTTCAAGCGTTTAAACGTCCAAACGGAGAGTTTATGGAAATTATTTTGACGATGGACGGCAAGGAAATAACCGTAGAGGATGGGCAGACCCTGCTCGAAGCCGCGCGCGAGAACGGAATTGACATCCCCACCATCTGCTGGCACGAGGCGACCACGGCAAATGGCTTGTGCCGCATGTGCGTCGTCGAAGTGGAGGGGTGGAGAACACTCCAGCCGGCATGCGTTGTCAAGGCAGGAGCAGGCATGAAGGTCCAGACGCGAAGCGAGAAGGTGGTGCGCGCGCGAAAGACGATTTTGGAGATGCTGGCGTCCACGATGGATTTGTCCGACGCGCCCGAAATCCTGACGATGATGGACGAGTATGGCGCGTCGGCGTCCCGCTTCCCCGATGCCGTGCGCCGCGAGTCGGAAATCAAGGACGACAACCCGATGTATATCCGCGATTACTCGAAGTGCCTGTTATGCTGGCGCTGTGTGCAGGTCTGTGCAGACGATGCACAGTACACCTATGCCCTCAACTTCGAGGGGCGCGGCTACGAGACGCAAATCGGCACATTCTTCGACAAATCCATCCCCGAAACGACCTGCGTGTTGTGCGGTCAATGTGTGGGCGTCTGCCCGACCGGCGCGCTGAAACCGAAACGGCAGTATTTGCTGGAGCGAGGTGTCAGCGCAGAAGAGATTAGTGTGATGAATACCGGTAGAAAACAAAGGAAAGTCAAAGATTGAGCGTCGATGATCTCTTAACTTTTGGCTTGTTCGGAGGTTTATTATGGTTGCTGAACTTCGACTGGACGAAAAGCGAGTGGTTGCAGATCGCGTTGTCACAACGACCTGCTCGTACTGCGGTGTGGGGTGCAATCTTGAATTGCACGTCAAGGACGATTTCATCTTCATGGTCACGTCGCCGTTTGATTCGCCGGTGAACAAGGGGAATCTATGCGTGAAAGGTCGCTTCGGCTACGATTACATTTACCACCCCAAGCGTGTGACGAAGCCGATGGTGAGGCGATACCTTTTGGAGAGTAAGCAATCATCGGTTGTCAGCGATCAGTGGAAAAATAGGAAAGACGCGCCCGACCTGGGCTATAAATCGCTACTTGCCAATTCCCAATTACCAACCACTAATTACCAATCCCCCTGGGACTGGGTGGAAACCGACTGGGATACTGCCCTCGACATCGTCGCCGATAACCTCGTCCGCATTTACAAGCGCGACGGCTCGGACGCGATGGCGGTCTATTGTTGTGCAAAGGCGACGAACGAGGACAACTACCTCCTGCAAAAAATCTACCGTGCCTTGTTCCGCACCAACAACGTGGATCATTGTACGCGTTTATGCCATGCGGGTTCGGTGGTGGCGCTGCAAAAGGCGATTGGTTCCTCGGCAATGAGCAACACCGCCTCGCAGGTCATCATGAACGATGTGTTCATCGTCACGGGGTCGAACACGGGCGAGAACCATCCCATCATCGCGTTGCAGATGAAAGAGGCGGTGCAGAAGTACGGCGCGAAGATGATCGTCGTGGACCCGCGCCGCATTGACCTGGTGGACTTCGCCGAGTTGTGGCTGCCGCTCAAGCCGGGGACGAACGTGCCGGTCTTCTCGGCGATGGCGCATGTGATTGTCAAGGAAAATCTGGTCAATTGGGATTTTGTCAATCGCCGAACCGAGGGTTTCGAGACGTTCGTCGAATCGCTGGAAAAATTCACGCCTGAATATGCCGAGGAAATTTCAGGCGTCCCGGCGGAGGATATTCGCAAAGCGGCGCGGATGTATGCCACGGCGAAGAACGGCGCGATTTACTGGGGCATGGGCATTTCGCAACTTTCGCACGGAACCGCCTCCGCGCTGGCGCTCATCCATCTTGCGTTCCTCACGGGGCATGTTGGGCGCGACGGCACGGGCTTGAATCCGCTGCGCGGGCAGAACAACGTGCAGGGCGCCAGCGACATGGGCGCGATGCCGTTCCACTATCCCGGCTACATGCGCGTGGACAACGAAGAAAACGCCCGCAAATGGGAACAGGCATGGAACATTGAGCCCGGCGGTCTCTCGCGCAAACTCGGTCTGACGACCACCGAAATTTTGTCTCATGCGCATCCGGGCGGGGTGCGGGCGTTGTACATCATGGGCGAGAACCCGATGATGTCCGAGCCGAACCTCAACGAGACGCGCAAACACATTGAGCAATTGGAGTTTCTGGTCACACAGGATTTGTTCATCAATGAGACCGGCGCGTTTGCAGATGTCTTCCTGCCTGCCGCCTCGTTTGCGGAAAAAGACGGGACGTTCACCAACACCGACCGGCGGGTCCAGCGCGTGCGGGTGGCTATCGCGCCGCGCGGGCAGGCGCGACCGGATTGGAAAATCCTCTGTGATTTGGCGACCCGGCTCGAGGTCCGATTGGGACGCGAGCGGTCGGCAAAATGGGATTACGAGTCGCCGGAGGAAATCCTCCGCGAGATGGCGTCGGTCAACAAGGACTATGCGGGCGTGACGTATGAGCGCATCGAAAAGGTCGGGTTGATTTATCCTGTGCCGACGCTCGATCATCCCGGCACGCCGACGCTCTTTACCGAGACCTTCCCCAGCGGGCGCGGCAAATTCATCCCGCTGGATTATGTGCCAGTGATGGAGCAAGCCGACGACGAGTATCCGTTCATCCTGACGACGGGACGCCTGCTCGAACACTGGCATGGCGGTACGATGACGCGGCACTCGTCACTGAACGAGGCATACCCCGAAGCGCGTGTCGAAATACATCCTGCGGATGCGGAGATGCACGGCATTACCGATGGCATGCCCGTGCGCGTGACCTCCCGCCGCGGCGAGGTTGTCCTGCGCGCCACCGTCACCGAGAAGACGACAGTGGGCGTGATATTCATCCCCTGGCATTTTTCCGAAGCCGCCGCAAACCTGCTCACGAACGACGCGCTCGACCCCGAAGCGAAAATCCCCGAGTTCAAGGCATGCGCGGTGCAGGTGTTCCCTGCGAGGGAGGAGGAGTTGACGCACCCTGAGGTGGAGGTGAGGAGGGGGAGGTATTAAACTCCTCGGCAGACTCATCACACCTCGATCTGAATCCCACTGCCGGATTCGTACCGCTTCAATCCCAGCTGGAAAACGGTCACCGCTATCGAGAGGAACGCCACCGCCCCGGCGAGCAGTTCCGCCAGCGTTTGCCATGTGAATTGAGTGATGAATTCAGCGGGAACCGCGCCCATCAGCGCGGCAGGGATGATGGTGAACAAGATCAATTTGGCGTAGTTGTCAAAGAGCGTGATCGGGTAAATGCCGAAGGTCAGCATGGCATTGAGGGCGAGCTGGCTGAAGTTGCTCATCATGCCCAGCCAGAATGCCAGGCTCTGGATGAGGATGAGGAATGCCGCGAAAACGACCGCCGCCAGCAGTGTAGCGAGGATGAAACGGAGCAAACCATCCCAGGTGAATTGTCCCGACATGGCGTAACTGATGAAGCCGTAGCTGAAATCGCCCATTCCACTGGCAATGGAGCGGCTGGCAATGGTGTGGAGCAGGACCGGGCGCGGCATGGAGAGATAATAATCGAGGCGTCCTTTGGCGATGATGTCGCTGAGGTTGAACGCGTTGCCGAAGAGCAGGCTGACCAGACCGAACGCGCTGGCGAGCACGCCGAAGGTGACGTACATATCGTTGATACCCCAGCCGCGCACGTCCTTGAAGCGGTCGAAGAAAATGATCCAGATGGCGAAATAGATGAAGTTGTTCACCATCATGCCGATGACCTGCGTCAGGAAGGCGACGCGATACTCCATGACGGAGAGCAGGTTGGCTTTCCAGACCGCGAGGAGGAATTTGAGTTCTTTAAGCACGTCAGCCTCCGTTCACCGTCAGTTGTGTAATGCCGCGTCGGTAGGCAAGGGTCAGCAAAAGCCCAAGTACGGTGATCCAGACGACCTGCAGGGACATCACGTTGACGAACATCGAAAGACTGGGCGTGACAAACAGCCGCGCCGGTCCGTAGATCATACTGGAGAAGGGGAGTAATTTGGCGATGACTTGCAGCCAGCTCGGATAAAAATCGAGGGGAATCAACATGCCGCCGAGGATGAAGGCGAATTTCTGGAAAATCCACATAAACGCGGAGACATCCTCGAAGACGAATGCCAGCAAGCCGATCATCGCCATTATGCAAAAGTGGAGGATCCACGCGCCGAAGACGGCTGGCAGGGCGACCAGAAATCCCTCCGGGTGTGCCGGAGCACCGACCAGCCACCAAATCACCGCGCCGCCGAAGACCGCGTTCATGACCGCGCGGAAGACAGTCTCGCCCATGGCAGTGCTGAAGTGGTACAACAAAAAGTCGTAGGGCTTGTTGAGGATGTAGGCAATGGAACCGTCTTTGACGTTCTCTGAGATTGTGCGCGCCAGCGGAGGTCGCCCAAGTTCGATGGTCTCTGCCAGCATGAGATACCAGAGCGTGTCGCGCAGGGTAAGGTCGCCAATCACGTCCGAACCGGACGCGGCGAAGGTGACCTTCCACAACTGGTAAAAGATCCACATAAACGGAATGATCATCAAACTACGCCCGATCAATTCCCCCGGGTAGGCGAGACTGTTGATGAGCGTGATCTGAAAAATTGCCCAGTATTTTCTGACGGAATTCATGGGGAGGATTATACGTCACTCGGAATTAGTACGGCTTCAGTTCCGTCAGGGCGCCGAAGACGATTTCCTTGAGTCTTTTCCGGTTGGGCAGGTCATCTCCTTCCGAGAGGAGCCCGAGATAAATACTCCTGACCAGATTGCGCGTATTCTGAAAGGCGGTATTCCGTTCCGCGTCCATATATGCGCCTTTCCAATCCCTGCCGTCCGGTTCGGTGAAGGATCGGAGCCATTCCTCCACTTCATCGAGCGGAATCGTATCCCGGCGGAATACCTCGATCACCGCTCCTGCCAGACGGTCATCTTCACCGTGGATATACAGATAATTCGTTGCATGGACGATTTTGTTGGAAATTGCGTTCAGGACGTTTGACAATTCACTCGCTTCGATGTTCCGGTTGCAGGCGGAAACGAGCAGCAAGTCGGCGGTATGCGCTAGCGCGTGCGCCCAGCCCTTGACCGGGATATGCCCGCGCGGGTCTTTTTCTGCTGCGAGGTACCATAGTCCCTTCGCGAGAATTGTACGGGCTTGTCCCTTTTCAAGGAGAGGTTTTTTATTGTCGTTGTGGACGATCTCCGCCAGACACAGCACGGAAAAGGTCCGCAAAAAAACGGAGTCTGTGCCGGTCTCACCGATGCCCTGTTCAAGATTCGACAGCAGTTCATCCACCTGAGTGCGAATTGCCTCCCTGGAATACATTTCGCGCTTGAGCCAATTGGCGTAAACAACGTAGGCAATCTCGTCGCGTAATTCAGAATCGACGCTGGACAGATAGTTAAAGAGAACTTTGGTCAGTTCTTCGAGGGTATGTCCCTCAGGGACCTTGTAATCGTCCTGTGCGATGGAAATCCAGAAATTCTTGTCCATGGTTTTGCCTCTACCTTGAATGATTCTGGCTAAATGTTCGGCAGGTACTTTTCGTGCAGGCTTGCCATGTGATGATCCACGTGACCAACCAGCATATATACCAACGCCCGCGCACTGACGGGATATCCGCTGGCGGTGCCTCGATACAGCAACGCCTCCCCTTTCATATTCTGAATGAAAAGAATATTCGCACGGCGCAGATGTTCAAACTCGGCAATCAAATCTCGTAGCGAGTAATTATCATACCCAGCCTCGCGGACATAATCGTCCTGTTCAAAGCCGGGGAGTGGAATTGTGTCGTTTCGGGAGATGCGCAGCAACCGGTACGAAAAGACGCGCTCCACGTCATTGAGATGCCCCATCACCTCCTTGATGGACCATTCCCTCGGCGCGTCGCGGAAGAGAGCCTGTTCTTCTGAAAGTTTGCCGGGCCCGGCAAGGATTTCTTCTATTTGGAATGACAGCGCTGCGAATACGTCTGTCCGTTGTTGGGCACGTTGGACATATCCGGCGTAGAACTCGGCGTACTCGTCTGTGTTTGGGATGGAGATTATCTTTGGCATATTTTATCCTTTGGTTGCAGGGATTATAGCGTAGGTGTCACACTTTGCATGGTGAACCCACTTGACGCAATCCCTCATCAATAAGATAATCGAGTGAACCATGTCTGACAAAATCGATGATGCCGAACTTCACCGGATCGTACAACGAGTCCTTGGGAAAGTGATGGGGAACACGGATCCCGCCCAGCCCGCGCCGAATCCACCTCCCGGAGCGGCAATCTCTGCTGGGAAGAAGGTCGTAGTCATCGGCGCGGACCATGGCGGGTTCGAGTTGAAGGACATCCTCAAAACTGAAATTTCCAGGCTGGGATATGAAATCATCGATGTCGGCACCAACAGTAAGGACGCGGTGGATTACCCCGATTTTGCTCATGCTGTGGCGCAGTTGGTCAGCACAGGAAAGGCCTGGCGCGGCATCATGATCGACGGCGCGGGGATTGGCAGTTGTATCGTGGCGAACAAGGTCCCGGGTGTGCGGGCGGGAATGGCGTATGATATTTCCTCTGCCAACAACAGCCGCGAGCATAATGACACGAACGTGTTGACCCTCGGTGCAGGCTTGATCGGTGCCAATCTGGCGAAGCAGATTGTCAAAGTCTGGCTGACGACCGAATTTGGCGGCGACCGTCACCAAAAGCGCATTGATAAGATAAAATCTGTGGAGAAACAATACCTAAAATGATATGTCATTGCGAGGAGGGTTGGAAACCCAACGAAGCAATTTCAGCCCATTGTGGGAAATTGCTTCGCCGCTCTGCCCTCGCAATAACAATGGATAATTAATGAAACCCGACCCTAAATTAGTAGAACAGCTTGTAGAAATCATTACCCGCGAAGTGCTGACTGCCATGGCAGAGGAGGAAGCGCGTGTAGATACCCCGGAAGCGTATCAGTGCAAATTCGATTGCGCAGAGGGATTGTGTGTCCGTGTTTGTACTGACCGAATGGGAAATGTGGTCAGCGCCGGCGCGGAGCGGTTATCGTCCACACTGGGAGTCATCCCGCAGGATCAGGCTCTCGCGAAGATGATCGACCATACCCTGCTCAAGCCAGATGCCACCCAGCAGGAAATCGCCCAGCTTTGCTTTGAAGCCAAAAAGTACGGATTTGCCTCGGTGTGTGTCAACCCGACCTGGGTGGAATTGTGCGCGCAATTACTGAAGGGGTCGCCGGTCAAAGTTTGCACGGTGGTCGGTTTCCCGTTGGGAGCGACCTCCTCGGAGACAAAAGCCTTTGAAACCGAAACCGCCATCCGCCAGGGGGCGACCGAGATTGATATGGTCATCAACATCGGTGCGTTGAAGGCGCGTGATCTCGAAACGGTTGCAAAGGATATTCGCGGTGTGGTGCAGGTGGCACACTCTCACGGCGTCCTCGTCAAGGTCATTATCGAAACCGTCTTGTTGACCAATGAAGAAAAGACCATCGCTTGTCTGCTCTCGAAAGAAGCCGGGGCGGATTTTGTCAAAACATCCACTGGTTTTGCGGGCGGTGGTGCGACGGTCCATGACGTGGAGTTGATGCGCAAGACTGTCGGTCCGCAGATGGGGGTCAAGGCATCGGGCGGAGTCCGCACGTTTGAGGATGCGGCGAACATGATTAAAGCCGGTGCGACGCGCATCGGCGCCAGCGCCGGGGTGAAGATCATTCAAGGTCCGGGCAAACAGGAACCGGCGAAGAGTGAAGCGGGTTCGTCATCCAAAAGTTATTAGGAGTATGCGATGCTCATTGCAAAAGTCATTGGCACAACCGTGTCCACCATCAAGGATGAAAAACTACACGGGCGCAAATTGCTCATCCTGCGTCAAACGGATGAGACTGGCGCGCCATCTGGCAAACCGTATGTGGCGGTGGATACTGTCGATGCAGGGATTGGCGATCTGGTGCTGACTGCCGCGGGTTCGTCGGCGCGGCAGACAAACATCACCAAAGATACACCCGTCGATGCCGTCATCATGTCCATCATCGACTCGCTCGAAGTGGATGGCAAGGTTGTATTTCGAAAATCGTAATCATTGAAAGGAAAATCTCATGGTTGATGCTTCATTGATTGCTCTCGGAATGGTCGAAACAAAAGGTCTGGTTGGCGCTATCGAAGCCGCCGATGCGATGGTCAAAGCGGCGAACGTGGTCTTGATCGGTTCGGAATATGTCGGCGGCGGCTTCGTTACGGTGATGGTGCGCGGCGATGTCGGCGCGGTCAAAGCCGCGACCGACGCTGGCGCTGCGGCGGCGAAGCGTGTGGGCGAACTCGTCTCGGTGCATGTCATCCCGCGCCCCCACAGCGATGTGGAAATGATCCTGCCGCAATCGAGCAAGGGCAGTTTTGGTGGACGTTCATAGGTAATAGATGCCCAAACAGTTTTATACCGAACACGATATCGAAGATATGGCGCGCAAGGGGATCAAATCCCTGCAGGTCACAGACGATGTCGTGTTGACCGAATTGGCATATGAAAAAGCCAAAAAGCTGGATTTCCAACTCCTCAGCGATCGCGCGGATAACCCGCCTGCCGCGCCGGTTCGACCTTACCTCTCCGAAAAGCAGACGCCTCCTTCGACGCCGGGAGTTGCTCCCATTCCCCAGCTGATGCCTCAACCCGCGCAGGCTGCGCCACGTGTGCCTGCCATCGAACAGCGGATTCGCTCTGCCGTCATTGCCAAATTGGGGAATCAGATCGATGCGAAATTGCTGGATGCCATCATTCATCGTGTTGTGAAAGCGACAGGGCTGAAATAATGTTATTCGGCAGAGTTAAAGGGACCGCCATCTGCACCATCAAATATCCCGGCACAGAGGGATTGAAACTGCTTGTTGTCCAGCCGCTGAACAAAAGATTGGAACCGCTTGGCACCCTTCAAGTTGCTGCAGATGTGGTTCACGCCGGCCCCGGCGATTTATGTGTGATGGTCCGTTCGCGGGAAGCAGCACTGGCCATGCCTGTCGAGAAGTTTGTTCCGATTGACCTGGCGCTCGTTGGCATCGTCGATGAATTGGAAGTCAAACCCGACGGCGAGTTTAGTTATGCGCTAAAGACTGGCAGGAATCAGTTCACATAGCGATATGCTTTGGTCGGGTAGGCGGCGCGTCGTATCGCGTCCAACAGATTTCGGAAGTGATTTGTAACAAAAGGCTATTTGCTTACAGGTGGTCTCGATACGCCCTCAAAATGCATTCGGGCTGCTTGGCCACCGAGGTAACTTGAAAATAAATGATACTTGGTAAAGTCGTCGGCACCATCGTCACCACTATCAGCCACCCGCATTACAAAAACCGCAGGTTGTTGGTCGTCCAGCCATTAATCATGGACGGCGAAATGCCCGCGCCCGAGGACGATTTTATCGCTCTCGATAATACTCAGGCAGGGATTGGCGATACGGTGTTGGTTAACCGTGAAGGCAACGGGGCGCGTCAGGCGCTGGGCATCCCTGACGGATGTGTAATCTCGGTCATTGTGGGGGTCGTGGATTCGGTGTATTTGGCGGAGTAGCGCAGAAACAGCCAGGGGAATGCAAAAGTATGATGCGAAGCACGAAGACAAAATTTAGATGTTGACTTTATATACGGGAGAACTGTATGAAAACAGGTATTGTTGGAAGTGGATTTGTCGGTGCGACTGCCGCGTATGCGTTGGTGATGCGCGGCGTGGGTCGACGCGTCGTATTAGTGGACATGAACAAGGCGCGTGCCGCCGCTGAAGCGGACGATATTCTGCATGCAGTCCCATTTGCTCATCAATTGGAAGTTACATCCGGGGAATATGCCGACCTTGTGGGATGCAAGGTGGTGGTGGTTGCGGCGGGTGTAGGTCAGAAGCCGGGTGAGACACGGTTGGAATTATTGGGGCGCAATGCCAAAGTCTTCGAGCAGGTCATCCCAAACATTTTGAATTATGCCCCGCAAGCGATTCTGTTGATCGCCACCAATCCCGTGGATGTGATGACCCACATCGCTGCACATTACGCCGCGCAAATGGGAGTCCCTTCAAGCCACGTAATCGGCTCCGGCACCACGCTGGATACTGCTCGCCTACGGACATTGCTTGGCCGCCATCTGAAAGTGGATTCGCAACATATCCATGCCTATGTGTTGGGTGAACATGGCGACTCGGAGGTCCTGCCGTGGTCATTGGTGACTGTGGGAGGGATTCCGCTGGAGGAGTTTTGTACTGACCGGGAAGTCTCCATATGCCCCGATGATTATGTTGAAATTGACGAGAAGGTTCGCAGGGCGGCATATCATATCATTGACGGTAAAGGCGCGACGTATTATGGCATTGGTAGTGCCATTGCCCGTATCGTGGAAGTTATTCAACAGGATGAACGTTCCATTCTCACAGTTTGTACGCCGATGCCCGATGTGGCAGGAGTCCAGAATGTGACCGTCTCACTCCCGAACCTGATCGGCGGGGAGGGGATCATCCAGACATTCTTCCCCAATCTCAACCCAAAAGAGACAGCGGCTTTGCGAGCCAGCGCCCAGACAGTCCGTTCGGTGATTGATAAGTTGGAATTATAGAAAATCGTTATACAATTAAGTATGCTACTGGAAACTTTGAAAACAGCAGCAGTCCAGCGCAGACTGATGAAACCAGAGGAAGAGATGGGCGTGGAGAAGGTGTACTACCTTGTCCGTGATATGCCCTATATCCGTGCCAGTTCACGTGACCCTGAAACCATCATCCACGAATGGCGCGGCACCTGTTCGGGGAAACATTACCTGCTGAAAGAATTGTTTGCAGAACTCGGTTATTCGTCACGTTTGATCGCTTGCACCACTGTTGTTCATATTGATCCTGAAAAAGTCCACGGAAAACTGCGGGAACTGCTTGAACGATCCAGGGGACGATTCGTGGATGTGCATAACTATCTGATCCTGGAATTACCTGGGCGGGAAATGATCGTTGATGCGACTTGGCCTCTGAATACTAAAGGATCGGGTGCAGTTGTTAATGAGAGATTCATACTGGGGGAGAATCAGCACATTGCCTGTGAGCCGGTCAAAACATGGGTGGTCCCTGATGATTGCAATGCCCAGGATTTCAAGGACAGAATCTTGAAGGACAGTTTCACTTCAGAAGAGCTGGCACACAGGGAAGAGTTCATCAAGGCGCTCGGGGAAATGTCAAGGGATAAATTGAAATAATAGCTCTACAGCCTCGATTCATCCAAACGTTTTGTCCGTGTAGAGCAGGGAACTTCCGGTTTGTTGGGCGAGCCAGAGGGTGTCGGAAAGGCCAGGCTTCATAAAATATCCCGTGCTTTTTAACGCGGGCGTCGAAAAATCATACAGGAGTAAATCATGAAGGAGTTTCGGAATCCTCAAGATGTTCATCAACCATTGGGCGGCTATTCCCATCAAATTGAGATCAGGGGAAACGAGCGAATGCTGATCCTTTCAGGACAGGTCGGAATGACGGAAGACGGCTCTATACCCGATGACCCAATCGAGCAAATTGATCTTGCCATGGAAAATATTTTCCGCAACCTGCGCGCCGCAAACATGGAGGTGACGGACTTGATCAAGTTGACATATTATCTGGTAGGTGAGATCGATACAGTCAGACGACGTGAGTTGGTGGCGTCCAAACTGCAAGGACACAAACCGTGCAGCACATTGGTGTATGTCGCTCGATTGGCAACTCCCGCGATCAAAGTCGAAATCGATGCCTGGGCATCGCGGGCGGAGTAAAGCTGGGGCTTAATCCATGGCAGAATCCTGCGTCCAGCCTGATCGAGCGGGAATCAATTCATTGGATGTTGGTCACGCTGAAAATACTGGCTTGCGTTTTTCAACGAAGGCACGAATCCCCTCCTGACCGTCGGGATGGGCGGCGCACTCGCTAATGCCCTGACGTTCCAACTCAAGCTGCGTTTCCAGTGTGTTCGTAAACGATTCGGTCATCAATTTCTTGGACCAGGCAAAGGAACGGAGAGGTGTCTTCGCCAGATTCTGGAGCAGGATCAACGCTTCCCTCCCAACCTCCTCGTCTGATACCACTTTCGTGACGAGTCTCCACTCGAGCGCCAGCGCGGACGAGATCGGATGGTCAAACGCCATGATCTCCATGGCGCGCGCCAACCCGACAATGCGCGGCAGAGCGAACGAACCGCCGCCATCCATGCTCAAGCCACTGGATGTGTAGGCTTGCCTCATGCTCGCGGATTGTGCCATCACACGGAAGTCGCAGGCTAGGGCGAGGGAAAACCCTCCACCCGCGGCGACGCCATTGATCGCGGCAACGACCGGTTTTCCCATCCGTCGAATCTCCGAAATCGCCAGGTGAAACATCGGGGCAAGACGGTATAAGACCGACCCTGCCTCCTCCGACTGCTGGCTGATCCATTTCAGGTCACCACCAGAGCAGAAGGCTTTGCCGTTGCCAGTCAGCAACACACCCTTGACCGAATCGTCCACAGCGGCAGATGCCATTGCCTTGCCCAGCCCCTCCATCATCTCAAGGTTGAGCGCGTTATAGGCTTCTGGACGGTTGAGCGTCACTTGCAGGATATTCCCATGGCGCTGGGTGAGGATAGGCTCGGTCATACGGTCCTCCATTTATTCTTCATCGTTGAAACCAATGCTAAATGTTTGATAATCATTTATCGTTTCCCATTGGTCTCGGTGGGTCATATAATGGCTTGGCTGTTCCAGAATGGAATGATTGAGTGCCCAGAAACCCCTTTCCTTTTTGGAAGAGTTCTGCCCAGTTGACATTCGACACATAGATCGTTTTGAACTCTGCTGCTCGACCTGCTTTTACTCGATATTCCCAAAGAATAATAACCATCGCTTTTAGCGTGTCTGATCCACAGTACGCCACCAGTAAAAAGTGATGGCAATTCCCATCAGGCTGGTGAAGATGATAATGATGTAGCTATGCACGCCCATGAATTCAGAGCGTGGACCCACCGCACCGCTGAATAACGCTGGTATTGCCCAGGGGAACCAATCTCCCCAGCCGGTGATGGCAGCGACTTGCGCCAATACCACTGTGAGAATAAGCCAACCGAAGGGAGGCAGTTCTCCCTTCCCGGCACTGGCGAAGAATGCCACAAACGGCAGCAGGATGATGGTCAACGCGCCTGCACCGAGAATATCCACGGTGGCAGAACGGAGCAGTTCAGACGACCAACCCGGGATGTCAACCAGTGTGCCGATGACAAGCCCAAGAACGTAGCACCAGACTGTCAGGAGCAATGTCCAAATTGCCATGACAATAAACTTTGCACCGATGATGGCTTCGCGCGGCGTAGGCAATGCCAGCAATTCTTTTGCCGTGCGGTCGGAAAACTCCCTGCCGAAGAGCCAGGCGGTGAAGATACCAAAGACGATGGCTCCGCCCACTGCAGTAGCCTGTGCCAGCATGTTAAATAGCGTTGCCCATTCAGCCGTCCCGGCGGCCAGCTGGGCCTTGGCGCTGATCAACCCCATCGAGCGCGCGGCTTCGGGGTCCTTCAAAATGATCATGAACAAGCCGCCGAACAACGGAGCCATGGAAAATCCTATGGCCGTGAAGAGTGGAACTTTCGAGCGGCGTAGTTTGAGAGTCTCGGCCCACAGAGCGGAAGAGAAGTTTGCCGTCATAATGCACCCTCCTTGCGAGGCGTAAGATTGCTTTGCTCCCCTTCATCTCTGCTCAGGGGTGCTCGCAATGACGTACCGCTGGTCAATTGTAGAAAGTGTTCTTCGAGATCCTGTTGTTCAACGGCAAGACGCGTAGGCGCTGTGCCGGCATTGACCAGGATATGCGCGATGTAATCAGGACGGGAAATCGAATGCGGGTCAGTGAGGATGATGGTCTCGTCTTTCATCGTGTATTTGAACCCCGCGCTTTGCAGGCAGATCTGTGCGGCTTCAAGATTCCGCACCTGCACCTCCAGATGCCTCGCCCGCAACTGTTCCAATTTGTGCGTATCGAGTTCTTCGATCAGTTTCCCCTTGTGGATGATGCCGATGCGTGTGGCAAGCCGATCCACTTCAGTGAGGATGTGGCTCGACATGAAGATGGTCACGCCTTTTTCGTACGCCAGAGTTCGCAGCAGTTCACGGATCTCTACAACGCCGGCCGGGTCGAGTCCGTTGGCGGGCTCGTCGAGGATCAGCAATTCGGGTTCGTGCAGCAAGGCGCGCGCCAGCCCGAGGCGTTGGAGATTGCCGCTCGAAAGCGTACCAGCCTTTCGGTCCGCGTAAGAGCCGAGTGCCAGTTGTTCGATGACTTTATCCACGAGCCTGGTGTCCTGTTTTGCGTACAAACGTCGGGAAATTTCCAGATTTTCACGGACGGATAATTCGGGATACGCTGATGGACTCTCGACGAGATGCCCCACCCGCGCCCAGGGTCCGCGTCCATCTGGACCGAGAGCCTGCCCCAGCACTTTGACATTCCCCGCGCTCGGGCGAATCATCCCCAACAACGCGCGGATGGTCGTGGTCTTGCCCGCGCCATTAAGACCGAGGAAGCCGTAGATCTCCCCGGTGCCCACACGCAGGTCGATGGCATCGACAGCAAGTATGTCGCCAAACCGTTTGGTCAGTTGATTGGTTTCGATTGCATTGGACATGAACCAAGTTTACCGCAAATCAAAATTGTCTATTTCGTGGGGAGGGATCAGGAGTTGCCATTAACCAGCAATCTTTCAATTCGTTCCCCCAGTTCGACAATATCGAACGGCTTGGTGATGTACTCATTTGCCCCTGTGGTAAAGGCTCTGGTTTTGCTTTCCCGGTCCTCCATGGCGCTGACGACAATAATCGGTGTGCTGGAAAATTTCGGGTCGGCGCGCAGAAGCGCACACAGTTCATATCCATTGAGATCAGGCATCATCAGGTCGAGTAAAAAGAGGTCCGGTTCATTGGAATGTGCTGTTTCCATGGCGTGGATGCTCTTGTTTACAACGATAGCCTGATGATTGTTCATTCGGACAACTCTCTCCAATAAACCCGCTGCTTGCAGATCGTCATCCACGATCATTATTTTTGCCATATTTATCCCAGTCGGTGTGGAAAAGTTGCCGCAATCATACGCTGAAAGAGGATAAACGACAAGATACGATAAGAAAAAATAAACGCCCCGCAACTTGGGGCGTGATCAAACCGGACCTCTTTTAATCGAGAAATTCTTTCATTTTTTCCATCAGGTCACTGACATGGAAAGGCTTGGTAAGGTAGTCATTTGCCCCGGCGCCAAAAGCAACCAGCTTGCTGTCAGTGTCGTCGAGGGCGGTGATGATGATGATGGGGACGAACTTGAAGCCAGGCGTCGCACGAAACATCCTGCACAGTTGAAAGCCGGTAGGCTGAGGCATCATCAGATCGAGCAGGATGAGGTCGGGATTGATGCGTTTTGCCACATCCATTGCCTTGGCGCTTTCGTTAACAACAACTGGTTCATAGCCTGCTGAAACGATTACGGTTTCGATCAGGGCGGTGGCGCCCTTGTCGTCATCAACGATCAATACTCTTGTCATAGCATCATCCGCAGTGATTGATTTTCCCTTTAGCAATCCCAATCATACGATTAAAAAGTGTGAGAGACAAGAATAATTGCATAACATTGGCGTTACATTACAAAGCTGACAGGTGCAAGAAACCTGTCTCTCCCGGCGGTATGACGAAAAAGGCGGATTGATGTCCCTGGATGATTTCTTTTTATCGCGCGGTCAGAGATTTAATCTTCTCAATGAACTCATCCGCGCCAAAAGGTTTGGTGATGTAATCGGTCGCGCCAGCCCTGAGAGCTTTTTCCTTGCTTTCGGGATCATCCTTGGCGCTGACGATGACGATGGGAATATTCGTAAACCTGGGGTCATTGTGCAGGAGTTCGCAAAGTTCGAAACCGGTAAGACCCGGCATCATCAGATCCAGTGTGATCAGGTCTGGCTGGATCGAACGCGCCACTTCGATGGCTTTTGTGCTGTCGTTGACTGTCGTTGGCTGGTGACCCTCCATGCTGACCAGCATTTTCATAAGGTCTGTAATGATAACATCGTCGTCTACGATAAGAATCTTGGGCATGACTGTATCTTACAAGTGGAGCTCGGATCTGGCAAGCGCGGGCGACAAAATCCCCTTACAAAAATGGTATTTATCGGTCGATTGCTGCTAGAAGTTCAATTGACTCGCTCGAGGAGAGCGTTGATCCTCGACTTTAGCTCCTCAATATGGAAAGGCTTGGTCAGGTAGTCGTCCGCTCCTGCGCCCATGGCGACCAGTTTGCTGTCCAGGTCGGTGAGTGCAGTGACGATGATGATCGGGGTGCGCTGGAAATTGGGATCTGCCCTTAACAACCTGCATAGTTGGAACCCATCAGGTTCTGGCATCATCAAGTCAAGGACAAACACATCCGGCTTTTCGGAGTACGCCATTTGTATCGCCTTTGAACTTTGATTCTCGGAAACCGCGGGAGTGTCTAAAATAGTGGGCTAACAAAGTCCATGACATGAGAGGCATAATTTGGAAAGTGTTGCTTATGAAGTTGCCTGCTGTTGAAGCAGAAAACAAACAAACGCAAGGCACACTCCAAGGCATACGGACAGCGTGAAAAGCAGCGAGACTTGCGAGCTAACCGAGCCAAGTAGTGACGAAGTTCTGCGTTATCGGCTTCGACCGAATACGTATCTGCCTTACCTTTCGAAACTTCGTACCTGCCAAAGTGATGCCAAAGCCATTGATAAGCATCAAACCCATCGCTGTAATACCATTTAGCCTTGGGCGCCTCATCAATCATGAGTTGAATGGCTGCCTGAGTTCGCACCCACGCCACCGCCCAGCCCAAAATACATCGGGTTTTACGGTCGACCACCGTCAAAATGTAGATTCTGTTTTTTTATCGCCAATGAACGTGAACAATTCATCCATTTCTGCTTCTTTGACTTCACTTGGCATTGGCACATTTGGCAGGGCTTCAGCAAGATCAGTCACCCAATAGGCGACAGTTTGTGGGGCAACTTTTAAATGACGGGCAATCCGTCGTAGATTACCGCCGTCCACATACATTTCCACGGCTCGCTTGCGCATACTTTCAGGATAGCCTTGCTTTTTCGGCTCGGGTGTGTACTTGCGACTGCAGTGCATACAACGATATCTTTGCAAACCTGCATTTGTTGTTCCCGCTTTGTTCTGGCGGGTTGTCTCTTGGCAATATGGACATCTGTTCATTTCTCTATTTTAGCCCATCCATTTGGACACTCCC
>JACAEM010000041.1 GCA_013388855.1 Chloroflexota bacterium | reverse complement strand
GGCTGGTAGAAATCCAGGACGCCGATGGCGCCTGGCGAAAGTTCACCTCCCTGGGCATTGTCCACACCTACAAAGTGCGCACTACCTGGGGGTTGCTGCGTCTGCACCAGGCCTGGCAGGACCAGGCCTACCACGATGCGGCGGTTCGTAACTTGAACTGGGCGATGGAGGATCAGGATGCCGACGGCTGGTTCCGCAACGCCCATTTCCGCCCAGGAGAAGATTCCCTGACGCACACCATTGCCTACACCATCGAAGGTCTGCTGGAATCAGGCGTCTTGTTGCAGGATCAGCAAATAATCGATGCAGCGCGGCTTGCTGCCGATGCGCTTCGATTGCGCCAGAATCAGGATGGTTTCTTGCGAGCCCGTTATGGGCCAGGCTGGCGTTCGGATTTGAATTGGAGTTGCCTGACCGGCGATGCACAAATGGCGATCCTGTGGCAGCGCTTTTACCAGCTTACTGGCGAGCCGGCTTACTTGCAGGCGGCAGAAATGGCCAATACCTACGTCAAGCAGTCCCAGAACCGGGGTGCATCTTTGCCCGGGGTGGCGGGCGGGATTGCCGGATCGCAACCAATCTATGGCGATTACGAGCCTTACCGCAACCTGAACTGGGCGGCCAAGTTCTTTGCCGATAGCCTGATCCTCTCGATCCAGCTGCAAAAGCGTCCCTGATATGCGCCTCCTGTTTATCAACAGCCGTCCAGATGCCGCGCGCAGCCCCGGCGGAGATACCATCCAGGCGCAAAAAACGCAGGCTGCCCTGGAAAGTTTGGGGGTGCATGTGGAGGCGCGCGCAGCAAACGACTTAGATTCTCTGCCCGCCGTTGACCTGGCTCACATTTTCAACATCCAGGAGCCCGAGCCCGCCTGGGCGGCGTTCCAGCGTCTGGAAGGAGCGGGCATTCCGGTAGTGCTATCGCCGATCTACTGGGACATGCTGGCCTACTGGTATGAAATGGCGGTTCAGAGCGTTTCACTTTGGAAGCAAATGGCCCGGCTTTTGGGTAAAGGCACCGTGAAGCGGATTTATCTGGCCTGGCAACGGTTGAAAGCGCCATCCAAGCAAGACTGGCAAACTCAGCGCCGGTTGCTGCTGCACGCCCGCCGCGCACTGCCCAACTCGCAGTCAGAAACAGACCTGTTGCAGCAATTTTTCAGGCTGGGAAAGGATTTCCAGCGCAAGGCGGACGTTGTTCCCAATGCGATCGATACCGACCTGTACGAGACGCAGCCTGCACCTAGCCAGGAGTTCGAGCAGCAGTATGGTGTGCGCGACTTTGTCTTGCAGGTGGGCACGGTCAATCCAGTGAAGAACCAGTTGGGCCTGATTGAAGCCTTGTATGATCTGCCCATTTCGCTGGTTTTCATCGGGCCGGTGCAGCCAGCCTACCTGGCCTATGGTGAGGCTTGTAAAGCACGCGCGGCCCAGCGCGGGCGGGTGATTTTCATTGACCATCTTCCCCACAACCAACTGCCGGGCATTTACGCCCTGGCGGCCGTCCATGCGTTGCCAAGCTGGCGGGAGACGCCCGGCCTCGTCAGTCTGGAAGCGGCCGCGGCAGGCTGCCGGGTGGTGAGTACCTCGATTGGTTCCCCCAGGGATTATTTTGGGGACTTGGCCTGGTATTGTTACCCCGATGACCCTGACTCGATCCGTAAGGCCGTTGAGCAAGCCCTAAAGGCCCCCCGTTCCCAGGAATTGCGCCAGCGCGTCCTGACCGAATATACCTGGCAGCGCGCTGCGCAGGCGACGTTGAGCTCATATTTACAAGCTTTAAAGGCAAAACCAATCGCATGAAATTTTTAGTCGTTGTGGGCACCCGACCGGAAGCCATCAAGCTTGCGCCCGTCATTCACAAATTGAAATCATATCCTGCCGAAGCGCAGGTATCGGTTTGTTCGACCGGCCAGCATCGCCAGATGCTCGACCAGGTTCTGGACCTGTTTCAGATCCACCCTGAAACCGATCTGGCGCTGATGCGTGAGAACCAGACGCCCAGCCAGGTGGCTGCTGGGGTGCTTGCCACGCTCGATCCTTTGCTGGCGAGTCATCAGCCGGATTGGATGCTTGTCCAGGGGGATACAACCACCGTGATGGCTGCCACCCTGGCGGCTTTCCATCGTAAGGTGCGCGTGGCGCATGTTGAGGCCGGCTTGCGCACTTACGACCGCGAGAACCCCTTCCCAGAGGAGATGAACCGGGTGGTAGCCGACCATGTGTGCGACCTGCATTTTGCGCCCACAGCTCAAGCTCGTGCCAACTTGCTGGCCGAAGGCATCCGGGAAAAATCGATTTTTGTCACCGGGAACACCGTTATTGACGCCCTGCTTTGGGCGGCAGAGCAGCCTTTGACCGAAACTGCCCACCTGGAGCTGGAGCAGTATCGATTGCTGGGCCTGACTCAGGGGGAGGCGCGCCGCCTGATCCTGGTGACCGCGCATCGCCGGGAGAACCAGGGCGAACCGATCCGTCAAATTTGCCGTGCCTTGCGCCGATTGGCGCTGGAGCGTCCTGATTACCCGATCGTCTATCCGGTGCATCGCAACCCGAACATCTGGGAGCCAGTTCATGAGTTCTTGGGCGAGGTCCCTGGAATCACGCTAACCCCGCCATTGGATTACTTGACGCTGGTTCACTTGATGAAGCGTAGTGTTCTCATCCTGACCGACTCAGGCGGCATCCAGGAGGAAGCTCCCAGCCTGGGCGTGCCGGTGCTGGTCTTGCGAAAGACGACCGAGCGACCCGAGGCCGTTGATGCAGGGGCTGTGCGCCTGGTCGGCGCCGATACAAATTTGATCCTGAAGGAGGTGGACCGATTGCTGGATGATCCGTTGGCCTACCGGGCAATGGCTCAGGCGATCAACCCTTACGGTGATGGGTTGGCATCCCAGCGTATTGCGGATGTGCTTTTCCTGGGGCGCTGCAATGAATTCCGGCCTGGTGCATCGCAAGCAAAATGATCAGACCAATACCGTCACAATTGTCATAGATACCCGTCTTAGCTCATGTATT
Organism: Chloroflexota bacterium; assembly: GCA_013388855.1. Lineage (GTDB taxonomy): Bacteria > Chloroflexota > Anaerolineae > Anaerolineales > Villigracilaceae > Defluviilinea. Next base: position 107 of record JACAEM010000041.1, on the reverse strand, counting down.
TGTATTTTTTGCCTGCAGCATTTATCTTTTGTCCTTTTCTTTCATTTTGTTTCAATATTGCCTGAAGGAGGTTTATTGATATGAACACGAATGTGGATTATCTGGTG
>JACAEM010000009.1 GCA_013388855.1 Chloroflexota bacterium | reverse complement strand
TACAACGATATCTTTGCGAACCTGCATTTGTTGTTCCCGCTTTGTTCTGGCGGGTTGTCTCTTGGCAATATGGACATCTGTTCATTTCTCTATTTTAGCCCATCCATTTGGACACTCCCCACAACGGGACAGGTCTAGCGCATGGACCTGTCCCTATTTTTTGGACGCCCTATTCTGTTGCACGTTCACAGATAACCAGGCGGCGCTCTCTCAGCCGGGAATCGATTCCGGCTCGACAAGTCTCTCTTCCACCTGTACAATCTCCGGCGTCAACAATAATACCCGGAGAATACATGGACATTCGATCCTACAACCGCGACGCATGGAACAAACAAGTGGAAAGCGGCGAGAACCGCTGGACACAGCCTGTCAGCCACGAAATCATCGAGAAGGCCCGGCAGGGAGAATTCAGCATTCTGTTGACCGAGAATATTCCCGTTCCCCATCGCTGGTTTCCGCCGCTCAAAGGCGCAGATGTGCTCTGTCTTGCCTCGGGTGGCGGTCAGCAGGGACCGGTGCTTGCAGCGCTCGGCGCAAATGTCACGGTCTTCGACAATTCCCCCGGCCAATTGAAACAGGATCAGCTCGTAGCGGAGAGAGAAGCGCTTGTCCTTCGCACGGTGGAGGGCGACGCGGCGGATTTATCCACCTTTGCCGACGAATCCTTCGACCTGATCTTCAATCCGGTATCGACGGCGTTCATGGCGGACGTTCGCGCGGTATGGCGGGAATGTGCCCGCGTGCTTCGCCGCGGAGGGGTTTTGATGACCGGTTCGATGAATCCGATACATTATATTTTTGATTTGTACAAAGCAGATGAAGGTGTGCTTGAAGTCGCACATCCGATTCCCTACTCCGATCTGACGAGCATCCCCAAAGAAGATCTGGATGAATTGATGGAAAAAGGTCTACCCGTTGAATTTGGTCATTCGCTCACCGACCTGCTTGGCGGTCAATGTTCGGCAGGTTTGATGATCACCGACCTTTATGAAGATTACATGATGGATTCGCCATTGCACAATTATCATCCCAGTTATATTGCTACACGCACCATCAAACCATAGGTAATAGTTTCAGAGTCTCCACCAACCTGGATTTCCACGTCTCGCCAAAAGAGCACCAATAGGCATTCTTTCCGCCTCGAATACCGGGACCCAAATCGGCCAGCCGATTTGCTTCCTTCCCATCACCTGCGGACGGGTATTTCAAGACGATCTGTCCACTCTCCCAACTGACCGCCGCCAGTCCCGCCTTCTCTGCCAGCAATTTGACTTGCATCTGGTAGAACAAGTTCTTGACCATCTCCGGCAACGGACCAAACCGATCCTTGAACTCGGAAGACAATGCTTCCACTTCGGTCTCGTCGCGCAGGTCCGCGATACGACGATACAACCGCAGGCGCAGGTCTTGATCGGGGATGTAATCGGCAGGAATTCCAACCGCCAGCGGCAGATCCACATTCACGGGCATGGAGATCGATTGGATGTTGAAGGTTGATAAGCTGGCAGGTTGTTCAACTTTGAAACCTTCCAACTTACCAACGGCTCTTATCTGCCTCACCGCATCCGCCAGTAACCGCGTGTACAGGTGAAACCCTACCGCCTGAATATGTCCATGCTGGCGCGTACCAAGCAAATCCCCTGCGCCGCGGATTTCCAGGTCGCGCATGGCAATGGAATAGCCCGCGCCAAGCTGTGTGTTCTCAGCAATGACTTCGAGTCTCTGCTGACCCTCAACCGTGGGAGAAAACTTCTTATGGCGAAAGAAGTAGGAATACGCCCGAACCGCTCCACGTCCGACGCGACCGCGCAGTTGATAAAGCTGAGCCAAGCCAAAGGTGTCGGCGCGGTCCACAATGAGAGTGTTCGCGTTCGGGATATCCAATCCTGATTCGATGATCGTGGTGGAAAGCAGGATGTCAATCTCTCCATCATTGAAGCGGTGCATCACCGCCGCCAACTGCTGTTCGGGCATCTGCCCGTGTCCAATATCCACGCGCGCTTCGGGCACAAGCTGATTGAGGTGCATCTTCATCGCTTCGATGGTGTGGACCCGGTTATGGACGAAAAAGACCTGTCCGCCGCGTTCCAGTTCGCGCAGGATCGCCTGACGCACTAGTTTCGGCGAATACGGTCCAACATGTGTGACGATCGGCAGGCGTTCCTCGGGCGGTGTGTTGAGGTTCGAAATGTCACGCACGCCGGTTAGCGCCATGTACAACGTACGCGGGATTGGCGTGGCTGTCAGCGTGAGTACATCCACTTCGGTGCGGAGTTTCTTGAGGTGTTCCTTATGTGTCACGCCAAAACGCTGCTCTTCATCAATAATGACCAATCCCAAATCCTTGAACTGCACGTCACTCGAAATGAGGCGGTGCGTTCCGATTACAATATCAATTTCGCCAGTCGCCAGCTTGAAGAGAATCTCTGTCTGTTCGCGTGGCGTACGGAAGCGCGAAAGCATTTCGACAGTCACCGGGAAAGCCGCCAATCGCTGCAAGAAGGTTTCATAATGCTGTTGCGCCAGGACCGTTGTCGGCACCAGCACCGCCACCTGTTTGCCATCCATCACCGCCTTGAAGGCAGCGCGCAACGCCACTTCTGTTTTGCCGTAACCGACATCGCCGCACAATAAACGATCCATTGGGCGCGGCGCTTCCATGTCGCGCTTGATATCGTTCAGCGCACGGAGCTGGTCTTCCGTCTCCACATAAGGGAACGAATCTTCCAATTCTCTTTGCCAGTTCGTATCAGGCTTGAAGGCATAGCCTTGCGCCACATTTCGCCGTGCGTACAGATCGAGCATCTCTTGCGCCACTTCCAGCACCGCCGCTTTGACGCGCGATTTCTTCTCATGCCACTCCTGCCCGCCCAACCGGTCGAGTCCCGGCACGGACCCTTCCGCACCGACGTAGCGGGTGAGCCGGTCGGCTTGATGCACAGGCACAAACAACTGCCCGCCGTTATCGTATTCCACGGCAAGGAACTCGCGCACATGGTTATCCAATTCACGCTGCACCAAGCCGCCGAAGCGACCAATACCATGATCCACATGTACAACGTAATCGCCCACTTGCAAATCGGAATATACCGACTCGGGCGTCTCTGCCACCGGGCGTTGACGTGTGCGCGGCTGAGGCCGTTCCCAACCAAAGACTTCCGAGTCTGTGATGAGATGCAGATGATTGACCGTAAAGCCTTCACTCAGGGATGCTTCGATAAACTCAGGACTCGCAGTTTCGGACTCTGGGTGATCGGCTTCGAGCCACAGCTCATACAGACGCGGCGACTGGCGCGATACCACCACAACCTGTTCGCCTCTTCCTACGACGGAAGTTAAGTACTCGACAAACTGTTTAAGTCTCCCTCCAAACCGTTCATCATGTCCAAAACACGCTGCCAGAGAATTCTCTACTTCCCCGCTCTCTAGTCGCTCTTCTCTGGTTGAATACCCCAACTCCAGCGTGGATTGTCCGTGCAGGCTGTCACGCAACTCAGACCATGGAATATACGGTAACGGAAAATCAGTGGAGAGTGTCTCTTCGGCGATGCTCTCCTGCCTAAACTTGACTGCCTGATCTTCGATCTCTTCCGACATGCTTTCCACGATGGACAGGTCATCAATTAGAACAATGGCTTTTTGCGGGAGATAATCGAGCAGGCTGGCAGGCTGTTGATGGAGCAACGGGATGTGAAATTCGGAAAGTTCCGTTTCCTGCTCACCCACCGCAATGTATTCACGTGCCGGAGTGATGAGGATGGAATCCAACTTTTCGACGGTGCGCTGGGATGCCGGGTCAAACTTGCGGATGGTCTCGATCTCATCGCCGAAGAAATCCAAACGAACAGGCATCGTCTCGGCGGTTGCCCATATATCGAGAATACCGCCCCGGCTGGAGAATTGTCCTGGTTCGAGCACGGTGTTGACACGCTGGTAGCCGATCTCCACCCAGGAACGCAGCAAGGTTTCTGGTTGAATGGTCTGATTGATCGATAATTTTTTGCACGCTTTCAGGAAATCGCGCCGAGGCATGGTACGCGTCATCAATGAACGCACGGAGGCGACAAACACAGGCGGGAATTCCGGTCTACGCGCAAAAGGAAGATGATATGAAGCCAGCGCCGTCAGCGCCTGCAAACGGTCGCGCCGGGTGGACACGCCCCAGGCAGCCTGCTCATAGAACAATGGATTGGGTTCCGCAAAATGGTAACGCGATGACTTGACCCAAAATCCCAATTCATCGAACAGGGAAAGCGCATGGTCGGAGCGATCTGTGATGAGCAGGATTGATCGCTTGGTATCTTCAAGCAACGCTGCAAGAAGCGGCAAACGCGCGGCGCGCGGCAATCCCAAACCGGGCAGTTCACCAGCAGATTGGAGTTTTGTCAGCAACCGCTGATATTGAGAGAGAGAGCGTATTTTATCGAGTACAAATTGCATAAGAAAATCGAGCTTTGAGAATAGTGAATTTTGAAGTTGGAAAATTATTCCAACTCCCCGGTCTCTACTCTCTGGTTCCGCCGTTGAATTCATTCATTGCTTTGCTCAAGCCATGCGTCACGAAGGCAAAGACAGCCTGGGCGGCGCGATCCAGCACTTCGGAGAGAATCTGCTGTTCGTCCTTCGAGAAGTTTTGCAGCACGTAATCGGCAGGATCCATGCGGCCGGGCGGACGACCGATGCCGAGTCGCAGGCGGGGCACTTCCTTCGTCCCCAGTCTCTCCAAGATGGACGATAATCCGCGCTGCCCGCCCGGCCCGCCCGCGGCACGGATGCGGATCGTGCCGAAGGGAATATCCAGGTCATCGGAGAGGATCATCACGTTGGCAAGAGGGACTTTGTAGAAATGCACCAATCCCTGCACCGATTGACCGGAGAGATTCATGAAGGTCTGCGGCTTGGCAAGGATCAATTTCCGTTCTTCGTACTTGGCATCGGTGACAATGGCTTTCGACTGCACCTTCATCCCGCGCGCGTTCAAACGCACGGCAATGCGATCAATAAGCATGAAGCCAAAGTTATGGCGGGTATTGGCGTATTCATGGCCCGGGTTTCCCAAACCAACAAGAAGATAGGTATCAAGTGTCATGTTTCAAGTTTCAGGTATCAGGAATGTCGAAGTCGAAGAAGAAGAATGCCAGCAAAGACAAACAACCCAAGGATAACCAGCGCGCCGCGACCAAGGCTGGTGTAAATGGCAGTTTGATTCAACGAGACCGGGTTGGTCGGCAGCGGCGTTGGAGTGGGGTGCGGCTGTGCGGTGGGCGTAGGTGAGGAGGCAAGCAGGAACGGCGTGGGGATCTGCACTTCGATCTCCGGTTCGGGTGTGGATGTTGGGGCAGGTGTCGGCGATGCGATTGGAACGTTGTTCTGCACGCTGACAGGTATGGTCACCTCCTGGAATGAGCCGTCTGTCAGAGTCAGGCGCAGACGCAGGATGTAGTCACCATCGGTAATGGAAAGCGTGTCCCAGGTGGCGAGCGCTGAATCCTGCACAGGCTGGGAAAATGTCTGGAGGGTGAACCAGGTGTCGGCTGGGTTGGAGGCATACCCAAAATCCAGTTGGGCGGAAAGAAAGTTCGGGTCATCCACCCTGCCGGTAATCGTTACCACGCCGCGCAAAACATCCCCGGCCAGGGGCGAAGTGATCGCCAACGGCGGGGCATTCTGCGCGGCAATCAGAATCAAAACAAACGGAAGTAGGAGCCGGAGTTTCATTCACAGGACCATATATTGATCAATCGAACGAATAAGTTTAGCACGAAGCGAAACGTTGGTCAAATTGAGGCATGTTAGGGATTTGAAATGGTCTGCCATTCTCCTGATTTTTGAAGTATGGTAAACTTTGGCAGACTTCCCCGCTGACCGCGGGATATGGCATTCAGGAGAACAAGTATGACGAAAAACCGCGCTGACCAGATGGTGGACCGATTGCGCAATATGCAAGCCGCCGCGCCCGATATCGAGGCCTCGGCTGTCGTTTCCGTGGATGGGTTGATCATGGCGTCCGCCCTGCAACAAGGCGTGGAGGAGGACCGGGTCTCGGCGATGTCCGCTGCGATGTTGAGCCTGGGCGAGCGGATTTCGAATGAATTGGGACGCGCAGGGCTGGAACAGGTCTACATCAAGGGTGACAAGGGCGCGATTGTGTTGACTTCCATTGGGGAGGAAGCGGTGCTGACCGCCATGGCGCGTCACGACGCCAAGTTGGGCTTGATTTTCCTCGAGATGCGGCGCGCCGCCGAGGATCTCGTCAAATTGGTCGGATGAGAACGAAGAATACACTTTCACTTCACAGTACGCAATCCCCGATGGGGAGGGCTTCACCGCCCTCCCCATCTCTTTTGTTTACTCATTTTGAATTCGTCGGCGCAAGATGCGAAAAGAATTAAAGATTGGAGAATGAGATGACTACCAAATATTTATTCTACACAGGCGGCGTGGTTTCGTCGGTTGGGAAGGGCGTGACCGCTGCGGCGACAGGGCTCCTGCTCAAGGAGCGCGGCTTCAAGGTGGCGGTTCAGAAACTGGACCCATACATCAACGTGGATCCCGGCACGATGAGCCCCTACCAGCATGGAGAGGTGTATGTGCTGGATGACGGCGCAGAAACGGACCTCGACCTGGGTCACTACGAACGGTTCATTGACATCCGCCTCAGCCGCTCTTCCAACTTCACCAGCGGGCAGGTGTACGCGGAGATCATCAGCAAGGAACGCCGTGGCGATTTCCTGGGCGGGACGATCCAGGTGATTCCGCACATCACCAACGAGATCAAGCGTCGAGTGGCGGGAATCGCAAAAGAAACCAACGCGGATGTGGTCATTGTGGAGGTCGGCGGGACGGTGGGCGACATCGAGTCCCAGCCGTTTCTTGAGGCGCTGAGGCAGCTCCGCAATGAGGTGGGGCGTGAGAATGTGTTCTTCATCCATGTGACATGGCTGCCTCAAATTGGCGCCACCGGGGAGATCAAGACCAAGCCTACACAACATTCTGTTGCGGCGTTGCGTTCGATTGGCATCTCGCCGAACATGATCATTGCCCGCGCCGATCAGCGCATCGACAAGGAATTATGCGACAAGATCGCGTTGTTCTGCGACGTGGAAAAGGAAGCGGTTGTCCCGATGACCACAAGCGACGTGTTGTATGAAGTCCCGCTTCTGCTCGAAAAAGCCGGTGTGGGAGATTACCTCGTCCAAAAATTGGGCATGAAAGCCACGCGCCAGCCGGACATGAAACCGTGGGAAAAGCTTGTCGAGCGCGTCCGCAAGCCAAAGCCAACTGTGAAGGTGGCGCTGGTGGGGAAATATGTCGAATTGCAGGATGCGTACATGTCGGTACGCGAGGCGCTGAAGCATGCCGCGCTTCACAACGATGTGGAGGTGGAAATCGGCTGGGTGCATTCAGCGGACTTGGAAAAGGATAAGGGCTGGGATATTATTCAGCAATCAGACGCGATCCTCGTCCCCGGCGGGTTTGGGTCGCGCGGGATTGAGGGTAAGGTCATGGCGGCGCGCTATGCTCGCGAGAAAAAAGTGCCGTATCTTGGCTTATGCCTGGGGATGCAGGTGATGTGCATCGACTTTGCGCGCGGTGTGCTGAACCACGAAGACGCCAACTCGTCAGAGTTCGACCGGAGCACCGAGTACCCGGTCATCGACCTGATGACCGATCAACGCTCCATTACCGACATGGGAGGTACGATGCGGCTGGGACTGTATCCGTGTGAATTGCAGGAAGGCTCGAAAGCCGCCGAGGCATACGGCGAGAAACGAGTAGAGGAACGTCACCGCCACCGCTTTGAGTTCAACAACGCCTACAAGAAGGATTTCGAGCAGGGCGGCATGGTCTTTTCGGGCATGTCGCCCGACGGCAAACTGGTGGAGATCGCCGAGATTAAGGATCATCCCTTCATGGTGGCGAGCCAATTCCACCCCGAGTTCTTGTCGCGGCCGATGAAGCCGCATCCTTTGTTCTCCGGCTTTATCAAAGCGGCAAAGGAAAAGAACGGGAAGAAATAGAAAGATGCGGACTGTGCAGTCCGCATCTTTCATCCATCACTTCGATTTCTTCTTTTTGGCTGGCGCTCGCCTAACCGTTGAGGCCCTGCCTGCACCGACCTTTGCCGGGACAGGAGAAGCCACTGCAGGAGCCGGGGTCGGCCCAACTGCCTTGTATGGTTCACGCAAAGCGACAGGCTCCGCCTTCGCGCGAACGCGCAGGTTGAGCATTTCCACAAAGACCGAGAAGCCCATCGCAAAATAGATGTATCCCTTCGGGATATGTTGATGCAGTCCTTCGACAATCAACGTAAAACCGATCAGCAACAGGAAACTCAATGCCAGCATCTTGATGGTGGGATGACGCTCAACGAAATGTCCGAGTGGAGTGGACGTGAAAACCATCACGACCGCGGCAATGATGACCGCCGCGACCATGATTTCGATGTGATCCACCATGCCCACGGCAGTGATCACCGAATCGAGAGAGAAAACGATGTCCAGCAGCATGATCTGGACGACCACACTCCAAAACGACGCAGTGACCTTCGCAGAGGCATGTCCCTCCGCGCCCTCCAATTTCTGATGAATCTCATGAGTGCTCTTCCACAGCAGGAAAAGTCCACCTGCCAGCAGGATGAGGTCGCGTCCTGAGATGCCAAATTCCATGATATGGAAAAGCGGTTCTTCCAAACTGATGATCCAACTCAGGGAAAGCAGAAGCAAAAGGCGGGTGATGACCGCCGCCAAAATACCGGTCGTCCGTGCCCGTTTTTGTTGATCCACCGGCAACTTGCCTGCCAGGATCGAAATAAAGATCACGTTATCCACACCCAATACCAGTTCAAGAGCGACAAGGGTAAGGAAAGCGATCAGGGTTTCCCATTGAAAAAGCCATTCCATGTTCAATCTCCTAGTAATGATTAACGTCACAAAGTATAACCGAATTCAGCCATCAACAAAATGCTATAATCCGCCCATGTCTGTCAACCAATTCACCACACTTTCCCAATCATCCCTGCAGGATTACGTGGACTGTGCCCGGCGATTCCAGTTACGCTACTTGGATAAATTATCGTACCCCGCCGTCGAGTCCGAACCTGCGCTGGAAAATGAAAAACACCAGCAGGAGGGCGAATACTTCCACAGGCTGATACAACAATACCTCGTGGGCATACCCAGCAGGCAGATCAGCAAAATGGCAAATTCGGCAAATCTGCAACGATGGTGGGAGAATTTTCTGAACGCAAAAGTATTGAAAGGTCTTCGAGACCTGCCTGGGGTATATCCCGAAGCAACGCTCTCCGCCCCATTAGGCAGGTATCGCCTGATGGCAAAGTACGACCTTATCGCGGTCAAGGATGGCAAAGCCACCGTCTTCGACTGGAAAACCTATCGCAGGCGTCCACGCAACGAGTGGCTTTCCGCCCGCATGCAGACCCGCGTCTATCGCGCTCTGCTTGTCCACGCGGGAACGTACATCAACAACGGCACAAACTTCGACCCGGAACAGGTTGAAATGATCTACTGGTTTGCCGATTTCCCGGATGAACCCGCACATTTTGTATATACATCCGCTCAATACAAACGGGATTGGGACACGCTGCTCAAACTTGCGGAAGAGATTCATTCCACCTCCTCCTACCCGTTGACGGATGACCGCCAAAAGTGCGTTTTCTGCCCCTATCGCTCCTACTGCGAGCGCGGCATCCGTGCGGGGAACGCGGATCAGGCAGAGGCAGAGATGGAAGCGGAGGAATTGTTCGATGTCAATTTCGAACAAATCGGCGAGATCGCATTCTAAGGCGGGATAAACCCTACTGAACGAAGACCCCCAAGTGATTCCCCACCGGTCTTTCCCGCCTTGGGATATAACTATCGATGGGTGAATTCAGGATGACCGGCTCGCCATCCTTTCCCTCGATCACCATCGTGGACGAACCGCCGCCATCCAGACTCATTCCAAAGAACGCTTTAAAATCAATCAACAAGCCCGCCAACTCAGTGAAGGTCGCTCCGTCGCTGTAGAACGGCTGTCGCCCGTCCACCACGACCAGAACGACATACCGTCCGTTCTCGCTGACGCCGATGGCAGTCCGGGGTTCACGCCGCGCGTCGTTGAGATCATCAACCGCCTCCCCTTTCAAGACCAGCATCCGATCGCCAGAAATGGCGCTGAAAATTCTGCGCGGTGGATTGTTGAATGATAGGTCGTTGTGACGGCTGATGTACAAGATGGGTTTTTTACCGGCGTCCTCTTCATCGGCAAGCGAATAAACATCGCCGCCCGAAGCGGATAGTCCATTTGGCGTGACCGTGTCGCCGGGATGAGGGTAGTAATCCGCGGGGCTGCGCGACCACCACGGCGTAAAACCATCTCCATTAACGGCGATTTGCACACCGAATTCATCGAGGAATTGGGATGTGGTACGGGCGTTCAACGGGGCATCGGTCTCGTTATCACGCGGCGTGACAAGGTATTCGAAATCCCCTTTCTTTTTATCGAGAACCAATACATGCGCGATCATCGGGCGGGGAAGATAACGGACTACGCGGTGGTACGTTACTCCTTCGAACAGTTCCTCCGTCACGGGGATGGGCGCAGGGCGTCCGGCATTGTAGATTGAATAAACAATTAAAAACAGACCGATTGCCAGCAAAATCCCGCCGGGGATGACCCATTTCATTTTCCTGTTTTTCATACCGGGAATTCTAACGTGAAAAGATGCGTGTCAAATTAATGGAAAATAAGGGCAGACAGACTGTCTGCCCTTATTGCTGAAGCGGCTCGGCAAAAACTATACCGAAAATTCCTGTTCCGCCTGGCGCATGGTTTTGAAGGATTCGATGGCGACCTCCAGCATGGACCTGTCGGGTTCGCGCGTAGTCAGGGATTGCAGAGCCAGATTCGGCTTGATGAGGATGCGCACGATGGGCGAATCCAGATGGTTGGCAGTCCAGCGGATGAATTCAACCGCAATTCCGGCGATGACCGGTATCAGTAGCACGCGGCTGGCGAGCCGCCAGGCAAAGGACATATCTCCCAGCAAGCTGTGGACGAGGATGGCAAGCAAAACAAATGTCAACATAAAAGCAGTTCCGCAACGCGGATGTTCGATTGGGAATTTTGCAACCGATTCCGGGGTTAATTCTGCGCCTGCTTCGTAGGCATTGATGGTTTTGTGCTCCGCACCGTGATACCCAAAGAGACGTTTGACATCAGGCAGGAAGCCGATTCCCCAGATATACCCAACAAGCAGGATCAAACGCATCAATCCTTCGAGTAGATTGTGCGCCAGATTTTGCCAGCCAAGGGCGTGTTCCGCCCACCCGCCCACCCCGGCGGGAAGCAGGACAAACAAACCAATCCCAATCGCCAATGAAGTGCCAAGCGTCAGGTACAACTGCGGACCTTCAAGCTTTTCTTCCTCGCCCGTCTGCGTGTTCGCGGAGAGCGTCAATGCGCGCATACCCAAGCCGAGCGCGTCCCACAGCAGGATGACCCCGCGCAAAAAGGGTATTTTCGTAATCTTCGAGCGGTAGACCGCCGCCAGACTTTCCTTATGAACGGCGATACTGCCGTCCGGCGCGCGCATCGCAATGGCAAATACCTTTTGCCCGCGCATCATCACGCCCTCGATGACTGCCTGCCCGCCATATGAAATGATCTTATCTTCCATGATTTATTTTCTTTCCAAAATCAATGAAAACACCCCGAAGGCGGCTTTGAAGACTTTGTTCAGACCATCCAGCCTTCGGGATGAATCCATCGACAAAACTCAACTCAAATTGTAAAAGAAATGGATGAACGCGTCGATACCCTTGTACCAGGTCGGCAGGTGCATGTGCTCGTTCGGGGAATGGACATTATCACTGGGCAAGCCCATGCCGACCAACACGGATTCCACGCCGCAAATCTGCTGCAACATCGCCACTGCGCCGATGGAGCCGCCTTCCCGCCGATAGAACGGGCGTACGCCCCAAGCAGCCTCCATCGCGTCGTTCATGGCTTTGACGCCGGGGTTATTCAGGTCGGCAATCGCAAACGGACTGCCTGTCAATTTCTTGACTTCCCACTTCACGGTCTTCGGCGCGTTCTGCTCCATGAAGCGGTTCATCTGCTTTTCGACTTCAGAGTCAGTCTGGTCGGGAACAAGGCGACAGGAGATCTTTGCCATCGCCTTTGCAGGGAGGACAGTCTTTGAACCGGGACCCGTCCACCCGGAGAGCAGACCGTTGACCTCCAGTGTGGGACGCGCGCCGGTCCGTTCGGCGGAGATGTATCCTTCTTCGCCCCACAACGCCGGGACGCCTGTTTCCGCTAAATAATGCGCGTCGTCGTTTGGCAGACGGGCAAAATCGGCGCGTTCCTGCTCACTGATGGGGCGAACATTATCGTAGAAACCGGGCAGGGTGATGCGTCCCTTTTCATCGTGCATCTTGGCGATAAGCTCCGCCAATGCCTGCGCCGGATTATGCACCGCTCCACCGTATAAACCGGAGTGCAAGTCTGCTTTGGGACCCCAGACATGAATTTCGAAATAGGCGAGACCGCGCAAACCGTATGTGATGGTCGGCATGTCCACGCCCATCATCCCCGCATCAGGATTCAGCGAAACATCTGCTTTGAATTTGTCGGCATACTTCCTGAGGAAAGGTTCGAGATTCTTTGAACCGATCTCCTCCTCCCCCTCCAGCAGGAATTTGACGTTGACGGGCAGGTTGTCGTTCTTCATGATGGACTCAAGCGCGTCGAACGTCGAGAGGACTTGTCCCTTCATATCAGAGGAGCCGCGTGCAAACAAGAGGTCGCCGCGCACCTGCGGCTCAAACGAACCAGACTCCCACAACTCCAGCGGGTCGGCAGGCTGGACATCGTAATGCCCGTAGATCAGCACGGTCTTCGCGCCGGGCTTTTTCATATAATCGCCATAGACGACAGGATGCCCGCCATCGGTGGGCATGATTTCGACGTTTTCGATGCCGAGTTTCTTGAGATGGTCTGCCATCCATTGGGCGGCGCGCAAGACTTCATGGGTATATTCCGCATCAGTGGAAATGGACGGGATCTTGAGCACCTCGATCAATTCGGCCAGAAAACGGTCACGGTTTTGGTGGGCATAATCGAGTGCTTTTTGAAGGTTGTTCATTGTTCCTCTTTTGAGAAGTTATGGTTGGGCAGTTGGAGTAGCCGTCTGCTCCAGGGCGCGGCGGGTGAGCAGGTACCAGCTGGCGAAGGTCGCCAGGCGGTCGCTTGAATCGTACAACAAGGAAGCAACCTGGGCGCCCTGCACCTGTACGTCCACGCCGTAGGAACTGACAGGCACAAATAGCGGCAATGCCGGTAATTCCCTGGCAAACACCACTTGGAAGTTGCGATACAACCGCGTGCGTAAGGTGTAATCGGCAGTGACACGCGCCTGCTCAAGATATTCACTGGCGGCGCGGTTATCCCATTGCGAGTAGTTCTGCCCACCTGTGGCTTCGGCTTGATGCCAGAAGGGATAGGGGTCAGGGTCCGGGGTGCGGGAGAAGTCAATATCCACGAGAGCGGCTTGATAGCCGCGTGAAGCGAGCGAGTTCAATACGAGCTGATCATACGGCACAGCTTGCAAATCCACACGGACGCCAATCGCCGCCCATTCTGCCTGGATGGTCTGCGCGATTTGTGTGTGGCTCGCATCGTCCGGATGCATCATTGTAAAGACAAGCGGTGTGCCATCTTTGGCGCGCACCTCGCCGCCTTCTGCCGGGATGACATATCCCTCCGCTTTCAAGAGGGCAATCGCCGCCTCAGGGTTGTACTCAAATCGCTCCACGCCATCGTAATACGCCCAAGAGCCGGGCAGGATGGGCGAATTGGAGACAACCGCCTGTCCCTGCAGGATGGTGTTGATGATGTAGGAACGGTTCAACCCCAACATGAGCGCGCGGCGCACTTTTGCGCTTTGCAGGAAGGCTGCCTCGGGGTTGTTCAGGTTGAACAATACAAAGCTCATCCGCGGGACCTGGCTGGTGTAGAAGGCCAGATTAGGCTCCTCCAAGGCTGCGCCCAGGACATCGGTGGTGATTCGGCTGACAGACAAGACATCCCCCTGCTTGTACGCGTCCAGCGCCGCCGCGGAGGTGGGGTAATAGCGGAAGACCACTTGTTCGATGTAAGGCGATACGCCGTAGTAATTGGTGGAGAGAGTTAACACCACGCCTGTGATCTGTCCGCTGTTGTCGATGAGCAGATGGTCAAACTTATACGGACCGGTCCCGACCGGCTGGATATTGAAGTCTGCATTCGGGAGTTGTTCCGGAGGCACAGATTCAAGTAAATGCTTCGGCAGAACCCCGAAAGTCAAGTAATCTACGAAAGGGACATACGGCTCAGGGAGGGTAAATTTAATGTTCTTGTCATTCAACCGGGTGACTTGCACCTTGCTCCACAGGTCCTTGATATCCTGCGGGTAGAGTGAACCGGCGCCTTTCATCAACTCGATGGTGAATATCACGTCGTCGGCGGTCACAGGCGTGCCATCGTGCCAGACCGCATTATTTCTGATCGCGAAATTATAGACCGTGCCGTCGGGGGTGACGCCCCAGGATTCGGCCAAGTCCGCGCGCGGCAAGCCGCGTTCGTCGAAACGTACCAGCCCACTGAAAAGCAGGCGGTCCACATCGCGGTCAGCCGGGTTATTCCAATCCAGCAATGGGTTGAGCCGCCCCATCGAGCCAACCAGCCCTTCGGTAAACACTCCCCCCTGTTCAGGCTGCGGCAGGATTACGCCTCCATTGGTGGTCGTTGCCGGTTGCTGGCTAAGCAACAATATCGCAACGATGACCAGCGTGACGAGGACGACCAGTATCTGCCAGCGTAATTGTTTCATATACAAAAAGAAAGGCTCGTTTTTCATCCCCGCGCAGGCAAGCCGCGAGGTGCAAACGGCCTTTCAATCAGGTCCATTGAACTAGGATACGAGAATCAGCGTTATGACCAGGGCAAAGAAAACAACGCTCAGGACAATGGTGATCCAGAACAATGTGCGCTCGATGCCGCGGCGGGCTGTGAAGACCGTGCCCGCGTCGGCGCCGGTCAACCCGCCGCCCAGACCCGCACCCTTGCTTTGCAGGATCACGCTTGCGATGAGCAGGACCGAGATTATAATCAGCGCGATATTTAAATAAGTTGCCATTTACAACGAGCCTCCTTTTAAGCGGGAACATTATACCTGCTAGGGAGAAGAACCGTCAAACAGGGACTTTAACGTTTTCTCAGGTTCTTTCTTGATGTCCCGGAACAAAAGAGGAACATGTACGAAATCATCGTCAACCTGCATATGCACACACGCTACTCGGATGGGAGCGGAACCCATAAGGACATCGCCCATGCCGCTATCAAAACAGGGTTAGATGCCGTCATTGTGACCGACCACAATGTTCTGGTACAGGGAGTGGAAGGATATTACCGCGTCGGACCCAGCCGCGTCCTGCTCCTGGTTGGACAAGAGGTCCACGACCAAGACCGGGATCCGCAAAAAAACCACCTGCTGGTGTTCAATGCCAACCGCGACCTGTCCCATCTGGCAGACGACCCGCAAACTCTCATCAACGGCGTTGCCGAAGCAAACGGAATCTGCTTCATTGCCCATCCGCGCGACCCGGAAGCGCCTGCTTTCCATGAAACCGACATCTCCTGGGAGACATGGGATGTGGATGGCTTTACCGGCATCGAACTATGGAACGGACTCAGCGAATTAAAAACAGTGGTTCCCACAAAATTGCACGGCTTGTTCTACGCTCTCTTCCCACAATTCATTGGTCACCGCCCCATTCAGGAAGTGCTCGAGCGCTGGGATGACCTCATGGCAAGCGGTAAGCGCGTGGTCGCCATTGGCGGCTCGGATGCACATGCGCTGCGCATGCACATGGGACCGTTCCAGCGCGTCATCTTCCCGTATGAGTTTCACTTCAAAACGGTGAACACACACGTCTTCATCCCTGAACTGCTTACCGGCGATGTTGCGGCAGACAAAAAGATGATCTACGACGCGCTCGCCAAAGGGAATTGTTTCGTCGGCTACGACCTCCCCGCCCTCACACGCGGATTCCGCTTCAAGGCAAAGGGACTCGAGCAATCTGCGATCATGGGCGACGAGATTCCTGCCAAGGGCGGCGTGACCCTGCAAATTCACACGCCATCGAAGTCAAATATCCACCTGCTCAAGGATGGGAAGGTCATTGCTATGTGGCTGCATGGGCAGGATTGCACGTACAGCGCCACCCAACCGGGCGTCTATCGCGTGGAGGTTTTCCAAAATTACCTCGGCAGAAAACGCGGTTGGATCTACAGCAATCCGATTTACTTGCGATAACCTTCCGCCATGCAGGGAGGAAGGGAGTGATGATAAAACGCTCCCATCACAATGATGATTAATAGCCATGCCATCATTCCCATACAAGCGTATCGTTATCATCGGCACGACCAGTTCCGGTAAATCCACATTGGCAGAGAGACTCGCAAAACAACTCGCTCTCGATTTCGTCGATCTCGACGCGCTCCACTGGGAGCCGAACTGGCAGGAGGCGCCGCTGGAGGTGTTCCGCGAACGCGTCTCGGATGCCACTCAGGCTCCGGCTTGGGCAGTAGCGGGGAATTATCATGTGGTGCGGGATATTGTTTGGTCGCGGGCGGAGGCGGTCATCTGGCTGGATTATTCCGCTCCGGTTGTTTTCGGTCGGCTGTGGAAGCGCGTCTGGAGACGCTGGTGGTTTCAGGAGGAACTCTGGAACGGTAACCGCGAAAACATCTGGACGCATTTCAAACTCTGGTCAGACGAGTCTCTGTTCAAATGGTTCTTCAAAACGTATTGGCGCAGAAAGCGTGAAATCCCCGAACTGCTGGCGCTGCCGGAACATAAGCATTTGAACTTGATACGGTTCAAAGACCCAAAAGAAGCTGAGAAATGGCTGGAAGATTTACAGTAAACCAAAGTATCTTTCGACAAGTGATTCGTTCAATACTTCCTCAATCCGATCACCAACCGTGTCAGCCCCAGCGCGGCCAACAGAATTAATCCCACAGCCACCTCGAACGCCAATCGTTGGATGCGAACGTACACACTCAGGAGCGCCAGTACCAGTCCCAATATTACCACAACGGCTACACGCTCCAAGTGACGACGCTCCATACCACGAATATCATCCGTGGGCGCGGCATAACGCAGCCGACGCGCAAAATCAAACAGGTCCCAGCCGAGCAAGCCGCCCAGCGCGCCAAGAATCATCCACACAGTGCGAAATTCCTTCCACACACCGTACGCCGCAGCGGCAACCGCGAGAAGCAACGCCACAGGCGAGAACCAGTGCCATCTTTGCCAGTGCGCGGCGAGCCAGAGAAACCCCAAAACGACGAACCAGCGCACCGGGTCAGCAAAGCCCGCCTGTGAATACCCGATTACAAGCGAACCAATTCCCAAAAGCACACTCAAAACAAAGGCAACAACCGTCACATTGACCTCATCCCGTAAACCCACAAACTACCCTCCCACCGCCCTCAACCATGCAGGCGGACGACTCAACTTGCGTTTCACCAACAGGTCAAACGGCTCGTTCACATCCCAATCCAACACTTGGATGCCCGCACGCTGAATCTTTTGCAACAACAACATGCGCTCCATGCGCACGACGCGCCCAGCCAGTTCCACAGTCTGCGTTTTCGGCAGATAGGATAACTCGAATTGTACCGGATTGGGGCTGACCACCATCACCTGATAGCCCTGCGCACGCAACTGCACCAACGGAGACAGGTCATCTTCGTGCAATGGCGAAACCAGGATGATCTGCGACTCAGGTGGGAACAGCCGTGTCGGCATATGTTCCAAATCCGAGAACACCTCACTGCCGCCTGGCTTCGCGTGCGCCAATGCATATAAAATCCGTTCGCGCTGCACCCTGCCATAACCGGGAAACGTCCATCGCAGGAACGAGGCATACACCAGCATACCCACGCGGTTCCCCTGGGTGAGCAACGCGTCCGCCAGCGCTGCGGCGGCGAGCACCGAATACTCGAACAGGGAGTGTCCGCGTGTGAATTGGTTCGTCCGCAGGCGCCCGTCGAGCACGATACCTACATCCGCCACGCGTTCCTGCTGGAATTCATTCGAGAACAGCAACTCTTCATGGCGCGCACTCGCCCGCCAGTTGATGGAGTGCGGTGGATCGCCAGGCTGATACTCGCGCACGCCGAAGAACTCCGTCCCGGCGCCGCCCACGCGCGCCGGGATCATACCGGCATAGACACGCGTCCGCCGCGGACGGATGGCGACATGGCGGAGACGCGTCACCGGTGGGAAGACGAACAACTGCCCCTTCGCCTCGAGCCGGACCTTTCGGCTGGTCACCGCCAAACGATCTTTGATCGTCGCTTCGACGGACTCGAATCCATACCCGCCGCGCGGACCGGAAACAGTATACGAAAAGGTGTAGGAAGCGCCCTTTGCAAACCTCACCAAGTGCCGGCTGAGTCCGACGCGGATCGTCAAATCTGGCGGGAGAATATCCTCCAGCAATACTTCTTCCAGATGTGAACCGCGATTCGTAACTGTCACAGTTACCACCACATCCGAACCCGGCGCGGCGCGTTCGGTGCTCAAATGGCGCGCGGCTTCGAGTTTGACATCGTCCGGCGCGCGCAAAAACCCGGCGAGCAGGTACATTACAAAGGGCAGCGCTAACGCGATGAATTCGCCGCGCACCGCAACGATGCTGGCAAGGATGAGGCTGTAAACAATCACGCCGGGGAGAAATGAACGAGACAATTGAGTATCCAGCCAGGCAATCAACCGATTTATTTGACCACCGGCACAGGCGTTTTCTCCAGCACGTCGCGGATCACATCGTCTGTGACCTGACGAGCCATCCAATATTCGGGCTGGAGAATGACGCGATGAATCAGGATGGGAGCCGCGTAGCGTTTGATGTCGTCGGGCGTGACAAAATCGCGTCCTTCGAGGGCGGCATTGGCGCGAGCCATCTTGAGAAATGCCAGAGAACCGCGCGGGCTGGCTCCCACTGCAACACGCCGGTCTGTGCGCGTGGCATGGACGATGGAGGCGATATAGGTTTCGAGGTCAGCGTCCAGGTGGACAGTCTCGACCTCCTCGCGCAGTTCAAGCAATTGCTTTGCCTTCGTAATTTCGCGCAGAGCAACCTCATCCTGTTTGCGCTCCCTGCGGCGGCGCAGGATCAACTTTTCCTCTTCGACGCTGGGATAACCCACAGTCAGTTTCAGCATAAAGCGGTCAAGCTGTGCTTCGGGCAATGGGAAGGTGCCTTCGTATTCGATGGGGTTTTGCGTGGCGAGGACGAGGAACGGTTCAGGCAGCGGCAGGGTTTCGCCCTCGATGGTCACCTGCCCCTCTTGCATCGCCTCCAGCAGCGCAGACTGGGTCTTCGGCGAGGCGCGGTTGATTTCGTCGGCAAGAATGATATTCGCAAAGATGGGTCCTTTGCGGAGTTCAAATTTATTTTTCGTGCGGTTGAAGATGTAGCCGCCGGTAATGTCGCCGGGAAGCAGGTCGGGCGTGAATTGGATGCGTTTGAATTCCAGCCCGAGCGCTTTGGCAAAGCTGCGCGCAATCAGTGTTTTGCCCAACCCCGGGAAATCCTCAAGCAGGATGTGTCCGCCTGCCAGCACGGACGCCATCATCATTTCGAGCAGGGGACGTTTGCCCACCACAGCGCGCTCGACTTCTGCGATAACCTGCCTTGTCGTTGTAGATATTTTTGAGATGTCTGCCACAGTTTGTCTCCAGAGAGCGATCAGCAACTGTCTCTTCGGTGATCGAGTTGTGTTTCGAAAAATTCTATCGCCAGGCGAGGATCATGGTCTAATGGTGTCTTTTGGGGATGCTTCATAATATTGGAATGGTTCGGAAAATCGGCAAAGGATGTCTGCAGACCAGAATGAAGATATTCCTTCAATTCAGGAGAAGGCTCCCAGCCGGGACCCTCGAGCGGCGCAAAGATCGAGCGCGGTTTCCCATGTTCGCGCAAGGTTAGGATTTCGTGAGCAAGTCGTCCAAGACGGTTCGCCACCAGCCATTTGTTATAGACACCCTTCTGCGATTTCTGCATCCACTCAGCGAGAGTCTCCACCTGTCCCTTCGGGGGCTTCCTTTTCTGCACAACGCGTTCAGGCGGTTTGATCTTGGGAACAAGGCTTCTCGCGAACAGAAAAGCAAGGAACAGACCCATCGCGATCCACCAAATGAATTGCGGCAGGGCATGGTATAGCAGCCCCAGCACCCACAACAAATACGCCAGCGGGATGACGACCACTTCATAGATCGTCTCCCGCAGCGGGAAGGCAAGCAGGGCGGCAAGCGCGAAAATACCTATCATCAGAAGGATGCGGCGCTTCATATCATCTCACCGCAATAGGTCAAAATGGATGTCAGACAGGCAACCGCCTCATTGACATCCCTCGGACCGGATCGCCTGTCACCGTAGCGCACACCTTCGAACAAGCGCGTGAGTCGCCGCACTGCGTCGCCGGGCAACCCCGCCTGTTCCAGTTGGGAGGCGAATTCCGCCGGGGTCATTGAGTCGGCGCGCGTCAGTTTACGTTTGTCCGCCACAACGCGGCTCATGCGAAAATAACAATTCATGATGACATCTGTCGAATCCATGCCGTCCGCTTTCAACTCGCGCAGGGAGGAGCGTGCAATCCTTGCGATCTCTTTTAGTGGCTTCTCCCCGTTTCCCCGTTCTGCCAGCACTCGCGCTCCATGGACAAACAGCCTCCACAGAACGAACAGGATGAACAGAATGACCAGGATACTGGCAGTGTAGGAAAGCCAGGGGGATGGCTGTGGAGGTTCAAACACAGGAGGTGGAGCGGCTTCGACGCTATCCTCCATTGCATCCGCCATCCTGCCCTCAAAATTGAACATCGAGGCGATCTGTTCCCCATAATATTTCATGAAGAAATACAACGCCCAATAAGTAGCCGCCGTGCGCAGGAAAATTCTCAACAGAGC
This sequence comes from Chloroflexota bacterium, assembly GCA_013388855.1. GTDB lineage: Bacteria > Chloroflexota > Anaerolineae > Anaerolineales > Villigracilaceae > Defluviilinea. Next base: position 90,889 of record JACAEM010000009.1, on the reverse strand, counting down.
TTTCCGTCCATCTGGGGTGAGCAGGAGTCCGATCAAGACGACCAGAAGCCCGGCAATCCCCCAGAATGTGATTTGCGACTGGACGGATATTTCTCCGAACAGATCGCCAATCCGCTCCCGAGGCGGGAGAGGGGTGGGCGATTCCGCATCCTCCCGGAAGAGGGGCTGAGCCGCGCTAAAGGAGAGGTCGCGCAGCCCCACGGCAAGTACCGCCAACGCCCCAAGGGCAATGACAGAGAGGGCGAGAATCCCATACTTGTGTTGAAAAAAAGAGCGCATGTGAGTGAAGGAATTTTACACCATGACGGACTATAATATTCTGCAACAAAATGACAACCGACAATCATGATGATACCTGCAATGCCCCACTCCATCCACAGACTGTGGAGGGGTTTTTGCTGTTCAACGCCGGGAGGTATTTCGAGGCGCATGAGGCGCTGGAGGATGCCTGGAACGCGGAATCAGGCAAGATACGCGATTTGTATCGGGGCATCCTGCAAATCGCGGTCGTATATCTGCACATCACACGCGGGAATTACAATGGGGCGGTCAAGGTCTATAACCGGAGCCAGAAATGGCTCAAGGGTTGGTCGGAGTATTGCAGGGGGGTTTACGTGGGAGAATTACAGGAGAATGCCAGGAAGGTCATGCAGGAAGTGCAGCGATTGGGTCCAGAGGGAATCAGTCGGTTCGATATATCACTCCTGAAACCCATTCGTTGGGACGAGTCCCCAGCCCGGGGAAAAACCTACATCTGCGACCGGTGCGGGCATGAAATGTACGAAAAGAATTGCAAGGTGACCTGCCCCAACTGCGGCAACCGCTTCGATTGTTCGGACCTGAATATTTACTTTGATTGAACCTGTAAAACATCCCGAAGGCTTTGTAAGCCTTCGGGATGTTTTCTATTTCACCACCCGGAACGTTTTGGCACTCTGCTCGAAGAGGGGTAACATCTCGTAAAATTCGTTGATCTGTGCAACATAGACGACAAACCAAACCGTGCCCCCGTCTTGAACAGCATAGATCAGTTGATTCACGTCCACTGTTTCGACGCGTACCTCCGCCAGCATCCGGATTGCCTCGGTCGAATTCAACAGTACTTTTCTGCGTTCCACAACCCGAACTTGAGCGTCCATCTTTGCCAGTCCGGCATCCAAATGGGCATCGAGTGAATCGCCAGTCAACGGCTCGTAGGAAACGCTGACCCGCATCCTGTAAAGTGACGTTGAATTTTCGCCCTGGATCGCCAGTTCCTCGTTCGCATCCTTGTCCGTAGTTTTGAAGGAGGACGGCAGCCAGAGTTCGACCAGTTCCGTCTTGAATTGCTTCCACCCATTGGGGATCAATTGCTCATATGGGATGGGTGTCGGGGTGACGGTGGGTGTGAAGGTGGGAAGCACATAGGTTGTTGCGGTTACTACCGGAGTCGGGGCGGCTTCGGCAAAGGGGGAGAAGGGTAACTGGATATTGACAGCCCCGCCAAATATGAGCCAGCCTGTTACGCCGAACAGAACACACACCGTCCCAGCCAAACCGACAAGGATCCCGACCTGCGCGGGTGTCATTCCAAGGATTCTTCGATTACGTTTCATACCTCCTCCATTTGCCGAAAAGTCATTTCGGGAATCTTACCCCGCTTTCCTATCTGCACCGTTGTAACATCATGGCTGAATCAGAATCGCACGGGCAGGCGCGCCGTCCGAGCCGGCGATCTTCAGCGGCAGACAATACAGCTCATAGAAACCGCGCATCACCTTCGAAAGATTCAAACCCTCCACCAGTACAATCCCGGCTTTGAGGAGAATCTCGTGTGTCGGTGTCGATTCTTCATACGGCGCCACAGACAGGTAATCCACGCCCACAAGCTGGACCCCGCGTTCCACCAGCCATTCCGCGCCATCTTCAGTGATGGCGACATAATCGGTCTGGAACCTTGTCTCACCTCTCGCCCATAAGTGGGAATTACGCGTGCCGAACAGGATACGCTTCATATCGGGCGTGATCTCTGTTCGTTGGAGTACGTCGGACGTGATCGCCTCCACCCCATCCGGCAACTGCACCACATAGCAGGGACCGGTCAACACATCGAGCGGCAACTGCTCGACGGTGCGCCCATCGTTGAGAAAGTGGTGCGGCGCGTCGACATGCGTTCCAATATGCACTCCCGCACTGATACGGGTGACATTCGCCTGCGCGCCCTTATCCATGGATTCAATCAATTCCAATTGAATGCCCGGGTCGCCGGGCCAGGTGGGCAGGGTGGGCGAAATGGTCAGGGAAATATCGAAGATGGTCATGAGAGTCTCCTTGTTTTGAAGACCCTGAAGGGCTTGGAAACCTTTAGGGCCTATTCATAAAACAACTATGGGCTGGGGCCTGGCGTGTTTGACGGGATCCATTCCGGCGTCCCGGCGAGAGGCGGGATGGGTAACGGGGTGAGTGTGGGTGTAATGGTCGGTTCGGGCGTCGGCTGGAAGGGAAGCCATCCGCTGTAGTAGAAATAATCCTGCAAGAAATTGGCGCGCTCTTGTCCGGTCATCCAACGCGGACGGGCGTAATCTTCGAGCATGGCAGTGAGCAGTTCAATGCCGATGAGGCGTCCATCGTAGATGACATAGCGGTCGAGAAACTCGCGGCGGATGTCCTTCGGCATCCAGCTTTGGTCGCCCATCTGGTCGAAGAACAGGTTGCCCAACCCGTAATGGATAAATGAATTGTTGTAGAACTCCATCGATTGGGCGTAATGCGCCTGACTGCCGCTGACGATGTCCGCGCCCGCATCCACCATCAAACGAAAGTCCTGCACCTGCAAAATGTTTGGCTTGAAATCGTAACTCTCGTTCCATTGGAATGTGGAAATGACGATGTAGCCATCCGCTTTCAGTTGGGCGATCTTCTCCTTGAGATACGTGAAATCACACGGAGCGGCGCCGGGGCGGTCTGCTGTGGCAGTGGGGAATTTACCGGTATCCGGCCGGTTGCAACCGATGAAGGCGATCTTGTTACCGTTGCTCTCAAAAAGCGCCGGCTTGATGGAATCCTCCCGGTCGATGCCACCGCCGAAATACGGGAGCTTATTCGCCTTGTAAATTTCGATGGTCTCGATCATGCCTTGCGCGCCGCGGTCAGCGAAATGGTTGCCCGTCAATTCAATTACGTCGGCGCCAATATCGGTGAACAGTTCGATGTACTTCGGGTCGCTGCAAAAGACAAGCGCTGCCTGATCCGGTTTGGGGTACGGACAGCCCGTGAAAAAGGGTATCTCGTTGCTGATGTGGGCAATGTCGGCTTCGAGCATCACGTCGCGGATTCTCTCGCCGGGGTAGGCGACTCCCTTAAGTTCCATCGTCAAGGCGGTGGCGCGCACCAGTGCCGTGACGCCCGTCATAATGATGGTGGTCATTTTGGAGGGATCGTAATTGGAAAGAGGAACGACGAAGGATGAAGGGGGAAGGTCACTTGAAGTCCGAAGCGAAAATGGGACAACCAGCGTATAAGAGGAGAGGTCAAATCCTTTGCGAATAGGAGATTGCCCATCTACGGTGAGAACCTTCCATTTGGGTTGAAGGGACTCAAACGGGATAATCGCCCACGAGGGAAGTTCCATCCATGCAGTATCGAGCAATTCACCGGCAGGGACGCTTCGCACAAAGCCGGAGGCAGGTTCGCCCCACAAGGCAGTGAACGCGGCGAGTGTGGATTCATCCATCAGGAGCGGTTTCCCATCGAATGCCGCGGGGGGCGTTCCATCTCGCCATGCGGATTTCAATTCATCGGAGGTTACACCATCGAGGATGGTCGGGAAAGGAGCGACAAGGGCGTAGACCCATTGCAAATGCGTCTCCTCCCCGGTGAACGGTGAAGTCGAAACATCAAAACTCAAATATGAATTCGCAGGGATCTCCCATGCAGCCGCCTGTTCACGCAGAAAGGATGGGACCGCCTCACCGATATGTACCTCGGTCAACGAGGGGGTGACAGTGACAACAGCGATCGGCGGCTTATTAATTTGGGCCGTTGAGGTCGCCGGTGGAATCGTTGGAACAACTTTTGCTCGAGGCGCACAAGCGGATATGAACACACAGACGATGATCAAGATCGCAAGGAAATGCAGGAAGCGTTTGAAAAACATCACACTTGATTATACACTTCCCTCCTGCCGCATCATTACAAAGGCGAAAAGTGACTACATCAAAGTCTTATCTTTGCCAGGGTGAACTGTTCGAGGGCGGTCTCGTCAATGGTCACACCCAGACCAGGAGCAGTTGGGACGGTGATGGTGCTGTCATCGTTGAGGATGAAATGTTCGTTGGTGATATCGCGCGTGTAGTAGCGGTCCGAGGCGGAAATATCGCCTGGCAAGATAAACCCTGGGAGCGAGGCGAGCGCCAGATTCGAGGCGCGCCCCACGCCGGTCTCCAGCATCCCCCCGCACCAGACGGGTACATTCCGCTCGCGGCAGTAATCGTGGATGGCAATGCCTTGACTCAATCCGCCCACGCGCGCGGGCTTGATATTGATGATCTTGCAGGCTTCCATCTCCAGGGCATAACGCGCATGACGCGGTGTGATCACGCTTTCATCGAGGCAGATGGGCGTCCTGAATTCAGCCTGCAGTTTACGATGATCCCAAATGTCGTCCTCGAAAAGCGGTTGTTCGATGAGCAGGAGATCGAGATCATCGATAGCTCTCAACACATCCGCGGTTTCCAGCGTGTACGCCGAATTAGCATCCACTTGCAGGCGCAGGTCAGGATAAGCCTTTCGGACAGCGGCTGTTTCATCGACTTCGCGCCCCGGCTTGATCTTAATCTTGACGCGGCGATAGCCCTGCTCCAGATAGGACGCGACGGTTCGCACCAACGCTGAGGCGGATTCCTGAATCCCAATCGAAACGCCCACTTCGACCTTATCCCGCGCCCCCCCGAACATCTCCTTGAGCGACTTCCCGTCCCGTTTACCGAGCAAGTCCCAGAGCGCCATTTCGACGCCCGCTTTGGCGAGGTGGTGACCACGAATCCCTTCGACTCGCCTTTGGAAGTCCTCGGCGTCTCGGACATCCTGACCAAGAAGCAACGGCGCGACGAAGTCTTTGAGAATGTGCATCGCAGTACCGGTCGTCTCATAGTTATAGCCGGGGTCACGGGTGGCAACGCACTCGCCATAGCCGGTAAGACCTTCAGACTGCAACACGATGAGCACACATTTACGGTCGGTTTCACGCCCGAAGGATGTCTCGAACGGGGCAACGAGGGGCATGGAGATGTGGTGGAGGGTGATGGCTTCGATTTTCATGGTTCTTCCTTGAAATAAAAATAGTGACGACATCTGTCGTCACCTTTGCTCTCACTCGATCTTCACTTCCCCCGGTTCGTCGTTGAGTTTCAGCCCGCGCAAGGCTTCATCCACGCTGGTGCCTTCCCCGGTACGCATACCGGCTACAGTGGTGCCGCAATACGGGCAGATATTCCACGGCAGTTCCATCAATCTGTTGCAGTTCTCGCAGGTCTTCTTCAACTTGGTGTGACAATTCGGGCAAACCTGCCAATCATCTTTGACGCGGCGCTCACAACCGGGACAGAGGGGCAGATCTTCGAGCGCCTGGAGCAGAGACTCCTCTTCAAGGGTTTTTTGATACTCTTCCTCCAGCGTCCGCTGCGGACGGAGAATGAGGTAGACCAGCACACCCGGCAGGCTCAACACTGCCACCAGCAGGGTGGCAAGCGTTTGCACCAGCGGATCACGCGCGCGTGTGCGAATGTCACGGTACGTCCAGATGACAAGCGCGATCCACAAGGCGGCAAGGAAGGCGCCGCCGAAACCGGTCAACACCAGCAGGAGATTGCTCACGAAGGCGGGGTCGAATGTCATATTGCCTCGATAAGAGGTATTTTATCCCAACTCAGGGTGTTTCGTGGTGGAAGTTCCAAATGCCGTCACCCTGATCCACGTAGGAATTTTCGCCGATCACCTCGAAGAAGGTGATACCCGGACGCATGTCGATGGGTGTCCCGGCGGGCGTGGTCAAGAGAAGCGGCTGATCCCTATTCGTGCGGTACCACTGTGCGACGATGCCGACACCATCACGAAAAACATAGGCTTCGCCGGAACCGGTCAGGTCGATGTGATAGACCTCATCATCGGCATCAAACGAATTGGCAAAGGTATGATAGGCAAGGATGAAAACCACGTTTGAGGCATGGACTGGAGTGGCGGTGACGTTATCCATGAGCAGGTCGAAGGTCTCACCCTTGCCGTCCCGCATATCATCCCGTTCCTGGTAGCGGATGTACTGGTTAATGTCTGGGCGATAGACCCAATAGTTGTATGAATCAACAGAGTAATAGGTGAAGACCTGCAGGCCAAGCAGATCGGGGTTCGGGGGTATCTCACTGAAAAAACCATTGCGGATGGAAGGGCGTTTATTGTCGAGACCATCGCGCGCAACACAATCCCCCCAGGCGGAGAGGTTGAAATACTCGTTGTTGTAGTCTTCAATGTTCCTCCGCATCTCCATCTTGCGGAACGGCGGGCAACTGCCTATGGTCGGCGTTACCAGATACTCGGCAAAATCCGTAGTGTTGAAATAGGATTGCACGCGTTTATCCGCAAACTTGAAGACCAGATAGGCGTGATACATGCGCTGGATGTTCTCATCGAAATACCTGCCCGAACGGACGGGTCCCACCCACTCGGAATTGTTCGAATAGAACACACCCACGAAGCGCGTCAGCCCATCCTCGATGTAGTACTCGTACACATGGTCGGCAAGAGTCAAGCCTGATTGCGGGCGGATGTAGCGCGGATAGTTGGCGATCTTTACTGCGACGGGATGACGCTCCAACAGGGACGGGTCATCCGGGGGAAGACCGGTCAACGGGTTCAATTCCGTCGGCAGGACGAATTGTGGGAGGGTGATTCCCGGCGGGATCAATTCAGGCTGGATGACAACCGGCGTCAACGTAGGCGGGAGAGGGGTCAGGGTTGGGAGGTGGAGGGGAGTGGGCGCCGCGGCAGAATAAGGGGAGTCGGAGGCGTTTTCCGTCAGCGGCTGGAAGGGCGTCGGGGAAGGAATTCCGTTGGCAGAGACCTGATTTGGTTCGACCGTACACGCGGAAAGTACCAACGCCGCGACCAATACAATATTCGACAATGCAAAACGCATGGGCATGATTGTACAACAAACAGAGGGACATGCAAATCCTGATAAAATTGCCGTTGCATGTTCATTCTCATCACGGTTGCGCTCCTGTCCCTCACGGCATTCACGTTACTCATTCTTCGCATCCTGTATCCGGGTTTTCGCTATGCCTGGCTGGTTGCCGCGGTGGGCGGGCTGCTGGCGTGGATCAGTGTGTTCGTGTGGCAGGCATTCATGCCAACCTCCCTGCAATTGCCCGCCTGGCAGCCTGCATGGCTTTTCCTGCAAGCGCCCACTTTCCTCGCGGATGGTATCGGTTGGGCGTTCTCGTTGAGTTTGATCACGTTATGCCTCGCCATCGTCATCACGGCTGTGGTGCGGAGTAACTTCCCCAGCCCCATGAACTGGGCAAGCATATTGACACTTGCTTCCCTGGGAGTGCTGGCATCGGTCGCCGATAACCCTTTCACACTGGTGTTGATCTGGGCGTCCATCGACATTGCCGAATTGGTCATTCAATTAAGATTTGTGGATGACCCGAAATTGAGCGAGCGAGTGGTGATTGCATTCGCTTCGCGCGTTTCCGGCACATTGATCCTGTTGTGGGCGAACATGGTCAGCGCCGCAAGCGGGACCTCGTTTGAGTTTCAATCTGCGCCTCCGCAGGCGGGTCTATTCCTCGTGCTCGCCTCCGCCCTGCGCCTCGGCGTGTTCCCGCTTCACCTGCCTTACCCGAGCGAATCCTCGCTGCGACGCGGCTTTGGCACCGGCTTGCGTATGATCTCCGCCGCCACCAGCCTGATCCTGCTGACCCGCATCCCAACGGGAAACATCGATTCACCGCTCATGCCCTACCTATTGCTGTTTGTCTCCTTTGCCGCCCTCTACGGCGGGTGGATGTGGCTGCGCGCGCCGGACGAGTTGAACGGTCGTCCTTACTGGTTGATCGGCATGGGGTCGCTGGCTGTCGCAGCAGCATTGCGCGGGAATCCGGTCGGGGCGGCGGCATGGGGATGCGCGCTCCTGTTGGCAGGCGGCATGTTGTTCCTGTCGTCCGAGCCGGTGCGGTGGTTGGCACGGCTCACCCTGATCGGCGCGCTCATCCTCTCCGCTCTTCCGCTCACAGTCACTGCGACCGGCTGGAACACAACCGGCGGGAATGCTTGGTATGCCATCCCCTTCCTTGTGGTCAGCCAAGCCATGTTGTTGGCCGGTTTCATCCGCCATGCCCAGCGAATCACGACCCGGCAAAGCAACGAAGACCAACCCATCTGGGGCAGGAATGTATACCCCATTGGAATCATTTTTCTGTTGTTGACTGGACTCCTGCTCGGATTCTTCGGCTGGGATGGCGCGCTTCAAGTCGGCACCTGGGTCTGGGGAATCATCGCTTCGCTTCTCAGCCTGGGGCTGCTCTGGCTCACCCCGCGCTTGCGCATCCTGAACCCGGTCCGCGCCCATTGGGTACGCCCCATGAGTCCCTCCTGGCTCGATTGGGGCTACCAAGTACTGTGGGGGCTATACCGTCAATTGGGACGATTGAGTGATCTTTTTACGAATGTACTCGAAGGCGAAAGCGGTATCATGTGGACTCTGCTTTTTCTGGCATTGTTCATCTCCTTCTTTACACAAAGGGCCCCCTGACTATGATGTTGACTTTTTCGTGGGTCGCGGTCGTTGTCATTGTCATCACATCGGTGGGACTGCTCCTCGCGCGCGACTGGCGTTCGAGCATCATCCTGCTCGCGGTCCAATACGTTGCCATGTTCACCCTCTGCCTGTCTCATATGCCTTTGGGCATGGCTTCAGTAAAAGTGGTCTCCGGCTGGATGTCTGCGGCGACTCTGGGAATGACCCGCTCCAGTCTGTCCACTCCCGACATCGATGAGGAAAACAACTGGCCCCGCGGGATTTCGTTCCGGCTTTTCGCGGCGGGCATGGTGGGCATCATTGTGGCGGGAGCCGCGCCTCGCGTCAACCTCATGATGGCGGATGCGGGGACCGCGGTCACCACAGGAAGTCTATTGCTGATCGGGATGGGACTGCTCCATCTCGGTCTGACTGCCAACATCCTGCGCGTGACCATCAGCTTGATGACCATTCTTTCCGGTTTTGAGATTCTGTATGCCGCGGTGGAGGGTTCGGTGCTGGTTACCGCGCTGCTGGCAACAATCATTCTCGGGCTGGCGCTGGTGGGAGCATACCTCATGCTTGCCGCAAATGCCGAAGAAACGGAAGAAACTGAGTCTGTATGAACGCGCCGATTATTTGGATCGTCTTTCCAGCCGCGTTCGCGATTCTACTGTTGCCGCTTAGGAATCAACGCGCCTTGAGCATTCTAGGCGGCGGGCTGGCGGTGGCGCTGGCGTTGATCGCGCAATTCGTTCCCATCGAAGTCGCCATGCTTATCGGACCGCTGTCGCTCAAGATCGATTCAACCCTGTCAGTCCTCGGGCGGGCGCTTATCATCCAACCAACCGAGGGTCCCCTGTTGGCGCTGATCTATGGCGCCGCGTCGCTCTGGTTCTTTGGCGCGGAAGCGTCGAAGACCGCGCCGCGCATCGTACCATTGGGATTGATAATCACAGCACTGATGGTCGCGTCCATTGCAGTGCAGCCATTCCTGTTTGCGGCGCTCTTCATCGAAATGGCGGTGCTTCTTTCCATTCCGCTTCTGACCAGCCTCTATTCTCCGCCCGGCAGAGGCGTGATTCGTTTTCTCATTTACCAGACTCTGGCAATGCCGTTCATCCTGCTGGCAGGGTGGCTCCTCGTCGGTGTGGAGGCAAGCCCCGGAGACCTGGCGCTCGCCGCGCAATCCGCCACTATGCTTGGTTTGGGATTCGCGTTCTTGCTTGCCATCTTCCCCCTGTACAATTGGGTGCCCATGCTCATGGAGGAGAGTCCTCCATTCATCGCAGGCTTTCTACTGTGGCTTCTGCCAACGATTACGATCATCTTCGGCGCAGGGTTCATCGACCACTATTCATGGCTCCGCTCTTCGCCGCAATTGATTGTCGCGCTCCGCTCGGCAGGATTGCTGATGATCGTCACAGGCGGATTGTTCGCGGCATTTCAACGTCACCTCGGGCGGATCATGGCATACGGCGTCATCGCCGAGACTGGGTTTGCCATCCTCGCCCTCAGTCTGGATTCACGGCTGGGCATCCCCATCCTGTTTCTGTTGATCCCGGCGCGCGCGCTGAGTCTGGCAGTCTGGTCTCTCTCGTTAACGATCATCAAGGAACACACGGAAACCATGCGCTTCAGGGAAAGTCGCGGCATCCTGCGCATTGCTCCGTTTGCAGCGACAGGCATCCTGCTGGCAACCTTATCCACAGCCGCCTTTCCATTGCTGGCAGGTTTTCCAGCGAAACTGGCATTATGGGAGGGATTGTCACGCGCCTCTCTTACCGCCGCCTTGTGGATGGGGGTTGGTATCGTCGGCTTGTTGATCAGCGCATTTCGGTCGCTGGCGGTGGTCAGCATGGCGGAGGAGTATACAAGCTGGGAGCCGCGCGAAAGTCTGATGCAGATGCTCATGCTCGGGCTGGGTGTGATCGGGTTGTTCCTCCTGGGCGTGTTCCCGCAAACGATCCAATTCTTTTTATTCAACCTGCCCGCCATGTTCGAGCATCTCGGACGTTGATCGCCGAAAAAGCGCACAGGGTATAATCCATCGCAAGACCCCTCCCGGAGGAAACCATGGAATTTGAACAACTCGTCAAGCGCATCGAATGGCTGGACGAAGAGCACCGCAAGACCCGCACGAGTATCGTCACGATCGAGGAGCGTATCGCCGCGCTGGAAGGCAGTATCGACGCCGTTGCCAAGCAGCTTAAGCCGCTTAACAAACAGATCGCGGATGTTGCCAGCACGGCGGCGCGTCTCGACCAGTTTGACAAGATTTTCGCCAAACAGCGCGAGGACATGAACAAGGGGCTTGAGGATATCGAGAAGCGTCACCAGAAACGCGAAAGCGAGATCTCGAAAAGACACCAGGAAGACTTCAAGCCAATCCACAAGGCGCTCGAAGAATTGAGAAAGACCATCGAGAGTGAATTTCCGCCCATCAAGCGTGACATCAAAGCGCGCATTCTCGAGGAGGAGCGCTTGAACGCGGCGATTAAGGAATTAAAACCACCCATCGAAGATGCCATGCGTCTCGCGCAGGAGGCCATCCGCACCCAGCGCGTCTTCGAGGAAGGGCGCAAAACGGAAGCCAAACGAATCGCAGACTTGCAGGGGGAGATCACCGCCATCCGCAAGCGGATCGAGGAAACGCGCGAAAAAACCGACCTCACCGCCGACGGGTTCAAGAACATAGACAACCGCATCAAGGAATTGCAACTCTCCGAAGCCGAGCGCAAGGCCGCACAAGCCGCGTTCATCGAACAACAGTCCGTCGCGCAGCTTGACCGCGACCGCACCTACAAGGAATGGAAGGAAAAATTCGACACGGTCAAACAACAGGCGCAAACCCTCGATACGCAAATCCTCGCCCTGGAGGAAACGCTTCGCACCGCCAAACGCGCCCAGGAAACCTATAATGAACTCAACTCCAAACTTGAACGCCGCATCAACGAAGTGACCGAAATGCAGCGGCTTGCCGAAGACCGCCTGCGACAGGAATGGGTCACATTCAAAGCCGACGACCAGAAACGCTGGACCGGGTACACCCTTTCGCAGGACGAAGGCACGAAGGATGTTCGACGCCTGGTGCAAAAGCTGGAGGAACGAATCAACCCATTGGACGAATCGATCCAGACTTTGCAGGATCAAATCCAGCAAACCGCCGAAGCCACCGAAAAACAACTCCAAGAGTTGATGAATGTTGCCCATGAATGGCTCTCCGCATACGAACGCATCATGGGTCACGGCAAGGCTGTAAAGAAAACGGCGAAGAAATAAATTTTCAAAGAGGTACGTCAATCGATTTCCCCCTTTCATCGAAAAAGAGGAAAGACACTTGCACGTGGCACATCCTTGCCCGGGCGCGGCTCGAGTCGCTACTGGGGAGTGCAGGCAGGAAAGGCCTTTAACTCATGCGAGTCATCGGCACAGCAGGTCACGTTGACCACGGAAAATCCACGCTCATTGCGGCGCTGACAGGTACCCACCCGGATCGCCTCAAAGAAGAACAAGCGCGCGAAATGACCATCGAACTCGGCTTTGGCTGGATGACCCTCCCGAACGGCGAGGAGGTCGGCATCGTGGACGTTCCCGGTCATCGTGACTTCATCGAAAACATGCTGTCGGGCATCGGCGGGATTGACGCCGCGCTCCTCGTCATTGCGGCAGATGAAGGTGTGATGCCGCAAACGAAGGAACACCTCGCAATTTTGGACTTGTTGCAAATTCCCGCCGGATTGATCGTCATAACAAAGACCGACCTCGCTTCAGACTCAGGGTGGCTTGACCTCGTTGAAACGGACATTCGCTCTGCCGTTGCAGGCACCGTCATGAACAGCGCGCCCATCGTGCGCGTTTCCGCCAAAACCAAAACCGGACTCGACTCCTTAATCTCCAATCTTCAGTTACTGCTCGAAACCAAACCTTCACGCCCGGACCTCAATCGTCCGCGCCTGCCCATCGACCGCGTCTTCACCATGACCGGCTTTGGGACTGTGGTCACAGGCACGCTTCTCGATGGGCGTCTTTTCGTGGGCGATGAAATCGAAATCCTGCCATCCGGCAAAAAAGGACGTGTGCGCGGTTTGCAAACCCACAAGAAAAAAGAGGAGATTGCGGTTCCCGGCTCGCGTGTGGCGGTCAATATTTCAGGCGTGGAAACGGAAGCGATCCAACGCGGCGAAGTGATCGTACACCCGGAGCAGTACCAGCCCACTCGGCGGCTGGATGCACGCTTTCGCTTGCTCAAAGATGCAACGTCTTCCATCAAACACAACAGCGAAGTGAAGTTCTTCATCGGCGCAAGCGAGACCATCGCCACCCTGCGGTTGCTCGGAACAGAGGAACTCAACCCCGGCGAAGAAGCATGGATTCAACTCGAACTCCGCAACCCGCTCGTGGCATTGCGCGGCGACCGGTACATTCTGCGGCGTCCATCTCCAGGCGAAACGCTTGGCGGCGGGATGGTCGTCGATCACCAACCCAGGGGGCGACATAAGCGCTTCGATAGTGAAGTGCTGAAATCACTGGAGGCGTTGTTACAAGGTTCGCCGGCGAATATTTTGTTCGAGGCGGCAATGGCAGCAAACGCCGCTCCCATCCGGGAGATTGTTTCACGGTCGCGGCTGGAGGGTGAGGATGCTCAATCCGCTTTAGTGGAATTGTTGAACGCGAGGATGCTTCTGCCCCTCGAGGAGGGGGCGTTGGATGGTGCCAGTGAAGTTCTTGTCGTCGCGCTCTCACATTGGAATACGCTTCGCGACAAGACCCTGCAGATGGTGGCGGCATATCACCGAGCCTTTCCGTTGCGGCGCGGCATCCCGCGGGAGGAACTCAAAAGCAAAGCGAAATTGTCTGCGCGTGTGTTCAACGCTGTGATCAGAAAATTGACAACGGAAGGCATCCTTGCCGACGCGGGGGGAACGGTGTCACAAGTCGGGCATGAGGTCAGTTTCGACGATGGTCAACAAATCAAGGTCCAGGCCTTGAAGCGCAGGTTTGAACAGAATCCGTACAGTCCGCCGGGCGTCAAGGAGTGTCAGGCTGAGGTTGGGGAGGAAGTGTTGAATGCATTGATCGACAGGGGTGAATTTGTCCTAGTCTCACAAGATGTCATCTTCCGCAGGCAGGAATACGATGTCATGGTGGCTGCGATTCGAAACGCACTTCAACAAGATGGAAGGATCACCCTCGCTGAGGTGCGCGACTTTTTTGGCACAAGCCGCAAATTTGCACAGGCATTGTTGGAGCATCTCGATTCGATCGGTTTGACGGCGCGGGACGGGGATTTCAGGAAGCTGAAGAATCAATGAACCGCATCAGGAAGGTATTTTCCGCGCCCGTATTCGATGATGAAATAAAAACACAACAGGCATATCTGTTAAATATCATCTTGTGGTCTCTGATCTGGGTTCCGATTCCATTCCTGATTTACGCTTTTATTCTGGCTCCCCAGATTGCCGGACGCGCTGTGATCCAGGCAGTGGTCGGGGAGATCGTGAACATCGGTTTGCTCATTGCCCTGCATCGTGGGCATGTTCGGTTTGCATCGACCCTTCAGGTCGGCACGTTTTGGCTTTTCTTTACGATCATTGCCGTCACAGAGTCCGGCGTTCAATCGGAAGCTTATTTGCTTGGTTACGGGCTTGTAATTGCCATTGCCGGGCTTTTGCTTGGACAAACAGGAGCCTTGATGATAACCGTTCTATCCCTGACATCCGGCGCGGTCATGGTTTATGAACATTCAACAGGGATCATCAGGAACACTCCGCCAAGCGCCCCATTGACCACTTGGCTCGTCAGCCTTGTGCTCTTTCCGGTCGGCCCGATTCTTCAACAGTTAGCGGCGCGAACTGTCAGAATATCGCTCGAGCGCGCCCGTGCCAGCGAGGAACGATACCGCCTGATCTCCATTGCCAGCTCTGACTACACCTTTTCAACCGAGTTGAATCCTGAGGGTAGGATGAAACTCAACTGGGTCGCTGGCGCATTCGATAAAATCACCGGCTATGACAGCATGGAAGAATATGTGGCAAATGGAGGCTGGCAGGGACACCTCCATCCGGAAGATGTCGAAATGGACGAGCAGGCATTTGTCCGGTTGGCGCAAAATCAGCCCACTACGACCGACGTGCGAACCTTTCGCAAGGGTGGCGAGATCAGCTGGGTGCGTGTTCATGCAAACCCGGTCTGGGATGCTGAACAAAATCGTATTGTGGGAATCGTCGGTGGTGTACGGGATATCACCGAACGAAAACTTGCCGAGGAACGCCAGGCACATTACCGCGCCATGCTGGAAAAAGTGATGCAACTTGGGAAACGGGTCACCGAGACGACCGATTTTGTCACCACACTCCAACGGATTTGGCGAATCGTCCACGACGATCTGGGGTTTGACCGCCTTGGCATTTTTCTATACAACAGTGCAGATAACTCGGTGGACGGTTCATACGGAACCAATCGACAAGGTGAAATGGTGGAAGAATGGGAGTTGCGCCTGCCTCTTGATGGGAAGACCGAAGAGACCATTCCTTTCATCAACCTTATTCATGATGAAAATGGACTATATTTCACCCGGGATTTTTCCGCCGACCACCACATCCCAAAAGGACACATTATGGAGGGGGTGAAAGAATATGCTGCTGTCGCCGCCTGGGTGGGGGACAGGCCCATCGGGGTTATTTGTGTGGACAACCTTATCACAGGACGCGCCATCACAGAAGAACAGATGGAAGCATTGCGGCTCTTTGCTGGATATGCCGGGCCGGCAATCCAAAACGCACGGTTGAACGACATTCTGGAAGATGATCTGGCGCATCGCCAGTCCCTCATCAATGAGCTGGAAAAGAAGAACGCCGAGCTGGAACGATTCACCTACACCGTCTCGCACGATTTAAAATCCCCGTTGGTGACAATCACCGGCTTCCTCGGCTTCATCGAAAAGGATGTTCTTGCCGGTAACACGGAAAAAATCCATGCCAGCATTGACCGCATCTCCAAGGCCGCGGAGAAGATGCAAAATCTTTTGAACGATTTGCTCAAACTCTCACGCGTCGGACGATTGATGAACGAACCGGAAATCATCCCGTTTCAGGAGATTGTCACAGAAGCGCTGGAGCAGATCCGGGGGCAGCTCGAAGCGAATCATATCCGGGTCGAATTGCAGGGTTCCCCGCTCATGGTGTATGGGGATAAAATACGTCTCGTGGAAGTCCTCCAAAACCTGTTGGACAATGCGGCAAAATTCTCAAAAAATCAGCCGGATGCGCTTATCAGAGTCGGGACACAGGGACCCGACGAATCGGGGTCCGTCACCTGTTTTGTCAGCGACAACGGTATCGGCATCGCACCCCAATTTCACGACAAGATTTTCGGGCTGTTCAACAAACTGGACCCGACCATTGAAGGCACAGGCGTTGGGCTGACCCTCGTGAAACGCATTATCGAAGTGCACGGCGGTACAATCTGGTTAGAATCCCAACCCGGCAAAGGAGCCACCTTTTATTTCACCCTGCCCGGCAAACCCGAGAAGGAGTAACCATGTGCGGAAGATTCACCCTGACCGTTGACCCTGCCCAATTGCAGGATGCATTCAACGACTACACATTTCCACCAAAATTCGCACCGCGCTATAACATCGCACCGTCACAACCCGTCCTTGCCATTCCCAATGACGGTAGGAATCAGGCGGATTTCTTCATCTGGGGGCTCATCCCTATGTGGGCAAAAGACCCGTCCATCGGAAGCCGCCTCATCAACGCACGCGGCGAAACGCTCGCCGAGAAACCCGCTTTCCGCGGCAGTCTCAAATACAAGCGATGCCTGATCCTTGCCGATGGTTTCTACGAATGGAAGACTGTGGCGGGTAAAAAATCAAAAGTGCCGTATTTCATCCACATGAAAGACCGCAAACCGTTTGCGTTCGCGGGATTGTGGGATTCGTGGAACAGTCCCGACGGTTCGCAAATCCGCACCTGCACCATCATCACAACAGAACCGAACGAACTGATGTCCATCCTCCATAACCGAATGCCCGTCATTCTCCATCCGCGGGATTATTCCAAATGGCTGGACGAGTCGCCTCAGACTCCCGATGCCCTGAAACCGTTGATCAAGCCCTTCCCCGCCGAAGCCATGGATGCGTACCCCGTCTCCCCGCTGGTCAACAAACCTGCCAACGACAGACCCGAACTGATCGTCCCCGCGTAAACCCGCCGCAGACCGTGACCTCCAAAACCAAATCATTACTTTTACAACGTTTTCCCGCGCTGGCATCGCGGGATTACGTATTGTTTGTCATCGGACAATTGATCTCCGTGATCGGCACATGGATGCAAGCCACTGCCCTGCCCTACCTTGCTTATCGCATTTCAGGACGTCCGCTCGATCTAGGCATTATCGGCTTCTCGAACACCCTGCCCACCCTGTTGTTCGCGCTTCCCGCCGGCGTTCTCGTGGAACACTGGGACAAGCGCAAAGCTGTCATCCTCTTTCAGACTCTGATGTCCGTTCAAGCAATCGGGCTTGCAATCCTCACCTACACAGGGTACATCGAGATCTGGCACATCGTTTTTCTGGCATTTTTCTACGGTTCCGCCGTTGCTGTGGAGGTGACCGCGCGTCAAGCCATGCTCATCGAACTCGCCGGAAAGGACGCCCTGTCGAGCGCCATCGCTCTGCAAACGACCGCCTTCAATCTCGGGCGCGTCCTTGGACCGTTGTGTGCGGCGTGGCTAATCTCGGCAACCGGCAACGAGGGAAGTGTCTTTCTCGCAAACGGGATTAGTTTCATTTTCGTGATCCTCGGTCTGTTCATGGCGCGTACCCGTTTCAAAGTGGAGGGGAAATCAGGCGAAAACCCGGGTTTGAGGAGCGAATTCAAGGAGGGAATCGCGTACCTCCGCAGGAACTCGGCTGTGACGTCAGTGACCATCATGGCAGCGCTGGTCGGCTTCTTTGGCATCCCGCTGGTACAACAGGTCCCTGCGCTGGCGCGGGATGTGTTGAAAACCGCGCTGGACACGGAAGCCTTGATTGCCTCGCGCACCAGCAACCTATACGCCGCGCAGGGGGCAGGGGCGTTAGTTGCTGCGTTATTTGCGGCGTACATGAGTTCCTCAGACAAACACAGGATGCTTTTATGGGGACAAATTGTTTTTATCCTGCCTATCATCCTTCTCGGCTTCAACCAAAACATCGGCATCGCCCTGATCCTGCTGGCGCTCATTGGCTGGGGAACGGTGACCCAGCTTGTCAGCATGAACACAATCATTCAACTGGAAGTGCCGAACGGTCTGCGAGGACGCGTTTTCAGCATCTATTTTTGGGCGTTGCAGGGAGTCGCTCCGTTTGGAAGCATTTTCATCGGTTGGATCGCGCAGACCTGGGGAATTCCCGCCGCCGCCATCGTTTCAGGGATAACTTGTCTGGTGGGAATTATCGCCACCCGCCTGATATTTTCCGCCGTAGGGAAATCATCGGCTTAACATCAGGTTAGCGTTCAAAAACGCAGGTTGACTATCATTTTTCGCCCATGTTATGATGATTTTTGGAGATCGTATTTTCAATGGAACAAAAACCTCCTTCGAACAAGGATAACAATTCAAAAGGTCTCTTTTCCAGGTTTTTCGAGACCATGATCGGCATTGGGCTAGGGGAATCGCTCTTCAAAACAGGGACAACGCTCCTTTCAGTGATTCTGCTGGCGGCGGTGATTTGGCTGGTACGGCTTTTCTATGCGCAAGCGCCGGACCCTGTCAGCGCGGCAAACGATCCGGTAACGGTATCAACCGTCGCTGTGGCAGGAATCGACAGCGTCCAGAAGCAGGAAGACAACTCTTTTGGAGGCATCCCGCGCCTGGCGCAGGTGCATACCACCATTCCGTCCCGTCCGCGTCAGGAGGTGGTCAAATATACGGTGCAGGAGGGAGACACCGTGTTTGGGATCTCCGAAAAATTCGGGCTCGACCCGGAAACAATCCTGTGGGGCAATTACTACGTTTTGCTGGACGACCCGCATGCGCTCAAACCGGGACAGGAATTGAACATCCTGCCGGTGAATGGGACCTACCACGAGTGGCAGGAGGGCGAAGGGCTGAACGGTGTGGCCTCCTATTACGGCGTCAAACCGGAAGACATTATCGATTATCCTGCAAACAACCTGGACCCGGAAACGATTGGGAATCTCGCGGCTCCGAACATCCAGCCGGGGACATGGCTGATCGTGCCCGGCGGGAGACGGCAGTTCGTTTCATGGAGCGCTCCGCTGGGTGTGACGCGTGAGAACGCGGCATACGCGCGCGTGCTCGGCGCAGGCGCCTGCGACCCGGTCAGCGGCGGGGCGGTTGGATTCGGCTCGTTTGTGTGGCCTGCCAACAAGCATTATCTGTCGGGATTCGACTACTCCCCCAAGGCCAACCACTGGGGAATCGATATCGCGGGCAACGAAGGGGAAGGCGTGTATGCCACGGATGCCGGTGTGATCGTCTATGCGGGGTGGAACAATTACGGGTACGGCAACATGGTGATGGTCGATCACGGCAACGGATTCCAATCCCTGTATGCACACCTGAGTCAGATTTACGTGAGTTGCGCACAAAGTGTCGGGCAGGGCGATCCGATCGGCGCGATCGGCAATACGGGACGTTCCACCGGCGCGCATCTGCACTTCGAGATCATGACCGCCACAGTCAAGATCAACCCATGGGATGTGTTGCCCGCGCCGTAGCCCATCGACTTGCAGAAGAGCTTTATATCGGCTATAATCTGCGTCGCTTCCGGGCGCGTAGCTCAGTTGGTTAGAGCGCATGTATCACACACATGAGGTCGGGGGTTCGAGCCCCTCCGTGCCCACCACAAGACGAGTCTTTCCCGGCTCGTCTTTTCATTTCAAGCCTCAACTATAAGAAAGTTGTAAGAGAAACTAAATTCCAGTCAAACTGCTTTATAATTTTCCCATCATGGCAACCCGCACCAACGAAGAATGGCTTTCCGACCTGCGTGCAGAAGGCGAGACCCGCAATACGGCTCTCGAAGATTTACGCACGGTCATCCAGAAAGGGCTGCCATATGCCCTCTCCCGCTGGCTTTCCCCCGACCTTCCGCAATTCAACTCCCTCGTCGAAGAAGTGACACAGGAAACCCTCCTCCGTGTCCTCGACCAATTGGACACCTTCGAGGGACGCAGTCAGTTCACCACGTGGGTGCACAAGATCGCCGTGCGAATCGCACTGACGGAACTGCGCCGCAAACGCTGGCGGGATTCGTCGCTGGATGAACTCACGGAAAATGAAGACGTTCCCCCTCCCCCCGGTCTGCTCGCCGATACCCACGCGGGACCCGAAACTGTGGCAGAACGCACCGACATGCTGGCGCGCGTCCGACGGATCATCGAGGAGGAATTGACAGAACGTCAGCGCCAGGCATTGCTCCTGCTCGGCGTGCAGGACATGCCGATGGAGGACGCGGCGCGTAAACTCAAGACCAACCGCAAC
Source organism: Chloroflexota bacterium (assembly GCA_013388855.1). GTDB lineage: Bacteria > Chloroflexota > Anaerolineae > Anaerolineales > Villigracilaceae > Defluviilinea. The sequence continues at coordinate 70,621 of JACAEM010000009.1, read as the reverse complement.
GCCCTCTACAAACTCCTGCATGATGCCCGCCTGCGACTCAAGAACCGCCTGTCTGTGGAAGACATCCACCCGCACGAAGTGCTGGCACTTTTCGAGCAAAAGTAAGATTAATGATTCATTAATCATCAATTCTGCGTATGAACATTCGCAACATCATTCAAAGTATCCGCAACAGGCTTCACCCCCCTGAACATCTCTCCGATGAGACTGTCCTGGGATTTTTGCGCGTACTGGAAAAAGCGGAAAAAGAGGAAATTTCCTGCAACGAACTCTACGATAAACTGGATGAGTACGTTGAACGGGAGGTAAATCAAAAGGATGCCGCACAGTTGATGCCGCTTGTGCGCGACCATCTTGACCTTTGCGCCGAATGTTGCGAGGAATACGAGGCGCTCCTCGACGTACTGGAAAAGACATCCGGCCACTAAAAACGACAGGTTTCAACTGAAATCCTGTCGTTTTTGTTTACCTGGCCTGCTCTGTAATGGGCTGTTCCCCAGCACAGGGCATTTTTATTCCTCGTGGAAGATCTTTTCCCCTGCGCGAATCGGCACCTTCAGCCGGTTTTCAGCCGGCGTGATGGGGCATGACCACATCTCGTTATAGGCGCAATAGGGGTTATATGCCAGGTTGAAATCCACAAAAAAGCGATTCCCAGGCAGGGCTTCCGGCTCAAGGTAGCGCCCGGCGGGATAAGTCTCCTCACCTGCCAGCGAATCGACGAACGGCAGGAAATATCCATTCGGATTGCGGAAAATCGTCAGTTCGGCGGTCTGTCCATCCACCTGGAACTGGAATTTTCCATGACGCGCGTACACCTGAACATCACCGGTGGTTGTCTGCATCTGCATGGGTTTCTCATCGATCAGGGGTATCACCTGCACTTCCAGACGCAGGGCATCATTTTCAGGAAAATACCGCAAGCCGACAAACCCGCGTTTTTGCTCCGCGGTCAGCGGGCTTTGCGGATGTCTGCCAAAGAATTCGTCCTTCTCTCTGCGAAAATCATCCAATTCACTCATACGCCTCCAATTCAGACGGTCAACGGTTTATAGACAGGAGAACGGGAAGAATTCTTACAAACACCGCCCGACCAGGGAACCTCTTGCGAATTCCCCTGGAGTATGCTATCGTTATTTTCAATGGATGAGAAAACAGTCATGATTATCGAAGATGAAGAGGACGCCGCGGAACTGTTCGCAGAGATGATGCGCGTCAGCGGTTATCGTGTCGTCAAAACCTCAAAAAGCGCCCCCGCCATCGAAATGATGAAAGCCGAAAAGCCGGATGTCATCCTGCTCGACATCATGATGCCCGAGGTCTCAGGGATCGACATTCTGCGGCAGATGCGCCGCGACCCCGCGCTCGCGCCGATCCCGGTGGTGGTGGTCACCGCCAAGGGCATGCCCGCCGACATCAAGAACGGCATGGAGGCAGGCGCATCCACCTACCTCACAAAACCGGTCGGGTTCCTCGACCTCAAAGAAGCCGTCGAACGCGCGATCGGGAACCAGCCTGCCACACTCTAGTGTATGAGTCTCTTGCGCGCGTTCATTGCGGTGGATATTCCCCACGAAATCCAACAAGCAATTCATCAGGCAACCACGAATTTCCGTCAGGCGGTCGGGGCGTTCATCCGCTGGGTACCGACGGAGAACCTGCATTTGACCCTGAAATTTCTCGGAGACGTTTCCCCCGCCAGCGTGGACTTGCTGACCCAGATGCTGCGCGTCGAGGCGGGTTCCGCCCATTGCTTCGACATGCATCTCGGCGGACTCGGCTCCTTTCCAAGCCTGAGGCGGCCGCGCGTTATCTATATCGGCATCCAGGCTCCGGGGGGGCTGGAGGCGCTCCAACATGGGGTGGAATCCGCTTCGCGCCGGCTCGGGTACGAAGCCGACGAGCGCGCCTTCTCTCCGCATCTCACCATTGGGCGGGTGCGGCAGGATGTGTCGCCGTCCGACCAGCAGAAAGTCCGCCAGGCGCTCGAGCGTTTTCACATTGACTCACTCGGCACTGCCAGAGTAGACTCGGTGCATCTCTACAAAAGCGACCTGAAACCATCCGGCTCGGTGTATACCAAACTCTTCTCCGCGCCGTTACAACCTGTCATTGCGGGAAGCCGCGAAACGGCGACGAAGTAATCTCCCGTCAAGCCATGACGAAAAGCCAATGAGGTGAAACCTGAACGCACTCGATCTTGCCCATAAAATCGTCGACGCCCTGGAGGACAAAAAGGGCGAAGACATCCTGCTTCTCGACATCAAAGATGTCGCCTCTTTTACCGACTATTTCGTGATCTGCAACGGCACCAGCGACCGTATGTTGGACGCGCTTGCCAAAGGGGTGCTCGAAGCCACCAAAAAAGACTATAAAAAGAAGGGACGCGTGGAAGGGCAGTCGCGCGAGGGTTGGCTGGTCATGGACTTCGGCGATGTGGTGGTCCATCTTTTCTCGCCCGACATGCGCGAGCATTACGATCTCGAAGAATTGTGGAGCGATGGGAAGGTATTGTTGAGGGTGCAGTAAGGGGATCGGCATCGAAATCACCAAGTCACTATCAAAACAAAACGTCCCGCCGACATTCACCCTTCGATAAATTCAGGGCAGGTCAACGGGACGAATTGCCAATTACTATGTACCACCCCCAATCTCTACTTCTCCAGTCTCTCTTATTTCTCAAACACCCAGCGGTCCACTTCACGCTTCCAGTCCACCAGTTCTTCGGGCTTGAACCAGAGCGTCACTTCCTTTTCGCCGTTCTCGACCGTGTCGGAGGCGTGGGTGAGATTCCGCCCGACTTCGAGGGCAAAATCGTGTCGGAGCGAACCCGGCGCGGCTTCGGTGGGACGCGTCGAGCCCATCGTCTGGCGGATGGCGGCGACGGCGTTGGGTCCCTCCCAAACCATCGCCATGACCGGCGCGGAGATGATGTACGCGATCAAACCGTCATAAAAGGGCTTGCCCTTGTGAATGGCGTAATGGGTCTCGGCGAGTTCCCGGCTGACCTGCATGAACTTCGCGCCGGCAAGCCGCAACCCGCGGCGTTCCAGACGAGAGATGACTTCCCCGATCAGCGCGCGCTGCACACCGTCGGGCTTGACTAAAACGAGCGATCTTTCCACAGAGGTCCTCCAAAAAATAAATTGTAGAGCGACTTGTCAGGTCGCTCTACTGGTTAGCGAAGCAATTCCTCCGCCTTGGTGTACGCGTCGAGCGCGTCTTGCAGGCGGTTGGCGCGCATGTAGGCGTCGCCCAGCGACTGCCAAATGCTCACCTCCACGGGGTAACGGTACAGCGCCTCGCGCAGGTCAAAGATGACCTCATCGAGGAAACGTCCCTTCTTGATGAGCTTCCCGTAGGTTTCGAGCGCGCCGGGGATGTTGCTGCGCGAGAGTTCAGTACGGGCGGTGTGCAGGATCAGGTCGATGGGTGTGGTCAACATTCCGGTACCTCGAATCGTCACAGGCTCGCGATAATCGGGCTTTGGCTCGGCAGGACTGGCTTTCTTCGCGGGCCTCGGTTTGGGTTTTTCCTGCACCGTCTTCTCGACCGGGCGCACCATCACAGGCGGCTCGGGCTCCGGCTCGACGACAGGCGGCGCAGGCATTTTCTCGGGAGCAGGCTCCGGTTCCTTTTCGGCAACCGGCTGCCAGTCGGTCGGGCGCGTCGGTTCGATCTTCACCGGCTCCGCCACCACCTCCCCGGTCTCATCACGCAGCCAGGAAGGCAATTCATCCTTCGCGGCAGGCACCGGGATTTCCTCACGCGGCTCTTCCTTCTCCAGTCCGCTCAACCAACTGGGAAGTTCCTCCTCGTCGGCTTTGGACGCCGATTCCGCGACCGGTTCCTCAAGGGACTTCATCCACGCGGATTCACCCACTTCCACCGCAGGGATGGCTGGTTCCGTTGGAGCAGGTTTTTCCTCCTCGATGGCTTGCATCCACGAAGGAAGTTCTTCCGCGGGAGCAGGCGTCGCCCTGGCTTCATCTTTGGTTTCATCAAGACTCTTCAACCACATCGCGGTCTCATCCGCGGCAGGCTCAGGTACGGTTTTTTCCTCATCCAGTCCGCGCAGCCACGCAGCAGTGTTATCCCTGGAAACGGATTCTCCGGCAGGCATCGGCTCAATCGCCGGTTCTTCCGTGTGCGGCGCAACCGTCTCTTCCGGCTTCTTCTCGACCAACTGCCCCGTAGTGGTTTTCACTTTCTTGACCCACTCAGGCTCCTGCTCGAGGCGTTCCTCCGGCTTGGTAAGCAGACCTTCGCTTGCACCCTGTTTCGCGGCGAGGGCTTCCAGCCAGGCAAATGAGTCGTCGCGTTCCTTTTCGCTCTTGCCCAACTCCTCCACGTTGACAGGCGGCTCGACGGGTGTCGGCTCAGGAGCAGGAATCTCTTCTTGCCGAGCGGCGGATTCGGACGGCGTTTGTTCCGTCAATTGTCCGGTAGTGGTCTTCACTTTCTTGATCCACTCAGGCTCCTGTTCGAGACGTTCCTCCGGCTTGGTGAGCAGACCTTCGCTTGCACCCTGTTTCGCGGCGAGGGCTTCCAGCCAGGCGAACGAGTCATCGCGCTCTTTCTCGCTCTTGCCCAAATCATCCACTCCAACGGCAGACGGTTCGACAGGCGCCGGTTCTTCAGCCGCGGGCGGCGTTTCATCCAGTCCCTTCAACCAGACAGCAGTCTCGTCCGCCTCGGGTTTGGGTTCCGGCTGCGTCTCTTCCTCGTCCAGACTACGGAGCCACGCGGCGGTATCCTCTGCGGAGGAGATGGAAGCGACGGGCTCGGCAGGGGGTTGGACTGGAGGCTGCCCGCCCAAGTCTTTGACCTGTTTTACCCAATCAGGTTCCTGTTCCAACCGCTCCTCCGGCTTCGTGAGCAGACCTTCGCTCGCGCCCTGCTTTGCCGCCAGGGCTTCGAGCCACGCGAAGGAGTCGTCCTGTTCCTTCTCGCTCTTGCCGAGGCTGGCCGCGTCGATGGTGGACGGCTGGGCCGGCTCAGGAGCGGTTTGCGGCAGTTCGGAGGTCAATTCCTTAAGGAATTCAAGCTCATCCAAGCCGGATGCCGGCGCGGCGGTCTCCGATTGGGCATCAAATTGTTTCAGCCAATCGGGTTCTTCCGTTTGCGGTGCGGCAGGAGTTTCCCCGCCCAGCCCCTTCAACCAGTCCAATTCTTCGGATGCAGGTTGAGCGGGTGCCGGTTGCGATTCCTGTCCGATGTCTTTCAGCCAATCCGGTTCCTGGGGCGCCGGAGCAGAGGTCGCGGGGGCTTCAAACTGTTTCAACCAGTCGGGTTTTTCTTCAGAGGGCTGCTCGCCCGCCGCAGGCTGGGATGGTTGATCGAGCTGTTTCAACCAATCAAGGTCCTCAGTGACCGCGCCCGCAGAAGCCGCGGCGACACTCGCTGGCCCGATTTGATTGATCCAATCGGGCAATTCCTCCTCGGCGGCAGGTTCAGCCTCCGGTTTGGGAGCCATTTCTTTGATCCAGTCGGGAAGTTCACCCTGGGCAATGGGTTGCGCCTCTGCCGCGGGTCCTTCCTCTGCAAACGCAGATTTGCTCTCATCGAACGCGCCAGTGGATTTGCCCCATCCCGCCTCGCGCAGAAAGTCCGGGAGATCGTCGGCGGGAGTCGGCTGAGCGGGCGGTGTGGAAGTTTCAAAAGCGGAGGCAAAGCTCGGGTGCGGAGGGACCGTGGGCGATGTTTCCTTCGAGGCGTTTTTGAGCCAGTCCGGTTGTTCTTCGCGCCCGCGGTCGATGCCGCCTTCCAAACTGATCGCTCTCGAGTCGCGCCAATCCGCCTGCGCCGCGGCGCCGACCGGTTGACCGTTCCAATCGAGGTGATCGAGACTGACCGCCGCGTCGGGCGCCTCATCGGCATGGAACAGGGAACCGCTCACATGTGCCGCGTAAGGGTCGAGTTCCAGCACACGTTGACGGTATACCTGCGCATTCTCCAATTTGTCCACGCTGAGGATTTCGGCCAGCACCCGGTTTGCGTCGAGACAATGGGGATAGATCCGCAACAACGCCGAGGCGACCTCGGCGGCTTCGTTCTTTTGTCCGCTTCGAAAATGGGCGCGCGCCAGCAATGCTTGCATGTCTCTGCGCCCGGGGTCTTCTTTTAGAACGCCTTTGATCTCGGAGATCGCCTGTGGATACAACTCACCCTGTACGTACATGTGCGCCAGCGCGCCGCGCGTCATACGGATGCGCGGAGGCTGGACGCCATCGCGGCGTCCGTAGAGCCGCTGCAACTCGCTCTGAATCGCGGGATTGGAAGGCTGCACTTCAAAGGCGCGCTCCATGTGCCAGATGGCATCGTCGAGCTTGCCTTCCTCATCCCTGATGATGCTCATGCCCACGTTGGCGACAAAATCGTTCGGTACAGCGACAAGCACACGCGTAAAAATATCCACTGCGTCTTTGTAGCGTTTGTATTCGAGATAGGCCTTACCCAGCAGGCGGTACGTTTCAAGATGTTTGGGAAACGTTTTGAGAATGTGAAAACAATGCGCGATCGCCTCATCCAACTGGCCGCGGTCTATCATTGTCTCGATCTCGCGGTTATAAGCTCGCAGGGATACCTTCGCCATGAAACTGTGTGCTCCTATTTGCTATTATAACGCACCTTTTTAATCATAAAAAAGCGGCAACGGAGGTACATCAGTATCACTAAAGGAATACGCGCCCAGCACCTTTTCGCGCGCCTCCGCCAGTTTCGCTTCATCGTTGGCATGGACGGTAAACAACGGCTCACCCGGTTCGACCCTGTCGCCAACTTTTTTATGGAGGACGAAACCGACCGAGTGATCCACCGGATCGGACTTTTTTGCGCGCCCGGCGCCAAGTGTCACCGCCGCCTCACCTACGCTTCTCGCTTGGACCTGAGAGACGCTCCCGTTTCGAGGAGAGGCCACCACCTCCACAAATTTCGCGCGCGGGAATTTCGACACATTGTCCACGTAGGAAACATCGCCGCCTTGCGCCTGCACCAGCACGCGGAATTTCTCGAAGGCGGAACCATCTGCAATGGCTTTCTCCGCCATTCTGCGGCCTTCTTTCAGAGTCTTGGCGCGTTTTCCCAGTATCAGCATGTGCGCGCTGACATGCAGACAATGCTCACGGAAGTCCGCCGGGCCGCCGCCTTTGAGTGTATCAATGGCTTCGACGACCTCCAACGAATTGCCAACGGCACAGCCGAGCGGCTGGTTCATATCCGAAAGCAGCGCGACCACTTCGCGCCCTGCCAGTTTGCCGATGTCCACCATCAGGTTGGCAAGGATGCGTGCCTCATCAAGCGTTTCCATGAAGGCGCCGAGTCCCGTTTTGACATCCAGTACGATGGCTTGCGCCCCCGCCGCAATCTTCTTGCACATGATCGAGGAGGCAATCAGCGGGATGGATTGCACCGTCCCCGTCACATCGCGCAGGGCGTACATCTTCCCATCGGCGGGAGCCAGGTCAAGCGATTGACCCGTCAGCACCACGCCCTTTTCCTTGAGTTGTCGCTTGAATTCTTCGGTGGTCAGGTCCACGCGATAGCCGGGGATGGACTCGAGTTTATCGAGCGTGCCGCCGCTGAAGCCAAGTCCGCGCCCAGACATCTTCCCCACCGAAAGCCCGCACGCTGCAACTGTTGGCAGGACGGTGAGGGTCGTCTTGTCACCCACGCCGCCGGAGGAGTGCTTGTCCACGGCAATGTCCACCGCGTCGCTCAAGTCCAGGATTTGCCCCGAATGCGCCATGGCAATGGTGAGGTCGGTTGTTTCGCGCGGTGTCATGCCGTTGAGCACAACCGCCATCGCAAAAGCGGAAGCCTGGTAATCGGGCACATCGCCCGATACAAAGCCGTTGATGAAGAATTCGATCTCTTCCCGAGTGAGTTCGCCTTTATCGCGTTTTTTGATGATGATGTCTACTGCACGCATATTCTGCTCCTGAAACTGATTCTATTGTATCGCAAATGATCACAGAAACACGCAAAATACCGACAAAAAACCGCAGGCGATTGCCTGCGGCCTGTTGTCCATCACACGCCGTCAATTCCTAACCAGCGTATACCCGTCCCTGCCATCCTGCACCGTCCAACCAAGGGCAGAGATTTGCTCGCGCAATCTGTCGGATTCGGCCCAGTTCTTGTTCGCGCGGGCGGTGATGCGCTGCTCAGCGAGGGAAAGCACCTCGGCAGGCGGGGTATCCTCACCCAGCCGCGGCGCATTCACCACCATATCCCATGCCTGTTTGGAAAGCCCATCATCAAGCGGGTCGGGCGCCCGCAATTCGCCGATCTCGCTCAGCGGAAATTTGACCCCCGCAGGATGGATGACCGGGTCACAGTCACGCACCAGCGACACGCTGCTCACGCCCAGGATTTCACACATACCCGACTCAAAATCCATGACGATGCCGGTATGTTCATCGAGCCCAAGGGTGGTATTTTCAGCCGGGAGCAGGTTGCACCAGTGGGCAAAACGATCCATGCCCACGAAACAGCGGCTGGTATCGAGGTCGGCGCCGCCTTCGGCATTGTTCCAGTGCGGGATGAAGGAGAGCATCACGCCGTAATCCTGGAAGAGGTTGAGTCCCGGTTTGGCATGGACGTCCTCGCCAACTTTGTAGATCTCGTAGACGGGCAACGCCCAGGCGCCGATGGCAATCGTCGCCGCGGAGGCAAATATCAGCGTCGCGCCGAGGCGGTGTTTCGCACGGATGATGTCCCAGGCAAGCGAGCCTTGCAATTGACGTACGGCATACGTCGGGCTTCCAGGTCCCATGAAGATCATGTCCGCATGGAGCAGGGGACCGAGGATATCGGGGTTGTCGGGGCTGAATTCGGTGCCGCGTTTGCGGGCGGGAATGACGTCGACAATCGGCTTGTAATTTTGCAGGCGGGTCTCAAGGAAATTAGCGACACGCCCGGCGACCAGGTCCGCATTCAACTCGAATCCTGCAGGCGTCTCGAGGATCGCAATACGGAGCGGCTGGGGGAAACGACGGGCCAACGATTCGAAGATGCGGCCTCCGGCGAGAGAGGTCTCCCCGGAACCGAGAAAGGCTATTTGTCCGAGCGTCATACTATCTGGATGACGCGTTCAATTCATCTATTACGTGCAGGAGTTCTTCATTGGACGGAATATCCTGCATCGAGACGCCATAATGCGCAAACCGGATGTAACCCTTTTTATCCACGATGCAGCTCAGGGGCATGCGCCCCATTTTAAACAGGTTGACCTGCTGCCGGTACATGCGCGCAATGGTGTGGTCGGGATCGGGCAGACCGACAAAGGGAATATTCTCATTTCTCCAGTATTGCTCGAATGCCGCGGGCGAGTTCGGACCGACCGCCAATATCTCCACGCCGCGGCTGGTAAATTTTTCATGGTCATCACGCAGGCGCGCTAACTGCGCGCGGCAATACGGTCACATGAATCCGCGCAGGAAAGCCAGGACCACCGGCTTGCCGCCGCGATAATCAGACAACCGGATATGGTTTCCCTGAACATCCTCTGCCTCGAAATCGGGCGCGAGTTCCCCCGGCGTGATCAATTTATTCTTCATCGAAGTGTTTTCCATCTCAAAAAGCGTTCGGCAGCCTCCCCGCCGCAGAATGCCAATCGGGTACAAACTTAATCGCTTACATCCAGAAGGTCTTTCGCTTTCTTCCAGATATCGTCGAACATCCTCACGGTCAGCTTCCCGGTGGATGTATTCTGCTGGCTGGGATGATATGAGCACAGCACCCAAACACCGTTCGCCAGCCGGAAGGACGCACCATGACCGAACTTCCATGCGGGGTTGCGGGCAGAATATATCCGCAAGATTCTCTCAAAAGCTATCCGGCCAAGACAGACGATCACCTTTGGACTCAAAACCTGGATTTCCCGCTCCAAATACAGCTGACAGTTGTTCAACTCATCAGGGGTTGGCTTGTTATCGGGCGGGGCGCAACGCCCGGACGCCGTGATGTACATGTCCTTCAATAGAAGACCATCGCTTCGAGACTCAGCCGTGGGCTGGTTCGCGAACCCGGCGCGGTGCAGCGCCGGGAACAGGAAATTCCCCGACGCATCGCCCGTGAATTGACGCCCCGTCCGGTTCGAGCCGTGCGCGCCGGGGGCAAGACCAACGACCAAGACACGCGCCTGAGGGTCGCCGAATCCCGGCACAGGTTTGCCCCAGTAATCCTGGTCGATATACGCCTTGCGCTTGACGCGCGCCACTTCCCCGCGCCACGCCACCAGCCGCGGACATTTCCGGCAGGCAATGATCTCTCTGTTTAGTTTTTCAAGTTGGGATTGCATGACAATATTGTACCGTCATTGCAAGCGAGCATTAGCGAGTGTGGCAATCTCTTGTAGAGAGGGTACTTGAGATTGCCGCGTCGGGCTAGGTTTCGATACAGGCGAGAAAAACACTCGCCCTGCTCAACCGCCAGCCCTCCTCGCAATGACATCAGAGTATGAACATCGCGTCCCCAAAGGAATAAAAACGATACCCTTCCCGAATGGCGGTTTCATAGGTTCGCAGGATGGTCTCGCGCCCGGCAAAGGCGCTGACCAACATTAACAGCGTGGATTTGGGTAGATGAAAATTGGTAATCATGGCGTTAACGATTTTGAATTGATAACCGGGGAGGATGTAGAGGGAGGTAGGTCCAGAGTAATTGGTAATTGGTGATTGGCGATTGGCGGCGGTTTCGAGTGTGCGGACGGAGGTTGTGCCAACCGCAATGACGCGCCCGCCGGCGGCGCGGGTCTGGTTGATGAGGTCGGCGGTTTCCTGCGGCAGTTCGCACCATTCGGTGTGGATTTTGTGTTCTTCGGGGTGTTCCTCGGTCACGGGGGCGAAGGTGTCGAGTCCCACATGCAACGTGACGTAGGCAATCCTCACGCCTTTGACCTGCAATTCTTCCAGTAAACGCGGCGTGAAATGGAGTCCAGCCGTGGGCGCGGCGGCGGAGCCGGGCTTTTTGGCATAGACCGTCTGATAGCGTTCGGGGTCTTTGAGTTCTTCGTGGATGTACGGCGGGAGCGGCACATGTCCCACCTTGGGGAAGTACGGCTCGATGGGCTCTGAGAAACGAATGAGGCGCTCGGAACCTTCGAGGATTTCAACGATTTCAGCCGTTATCATTTTTGAATGATTTTTGGTTGAAGTTTCAGTATCCATGACTTCCACGATCACCAGTTTTCCTACACGCAAGCCCTTTCCCCCCACCAGCGCCTCCCATGTGACCAGGTCGCGGTGGCGCAGAAGAAGCAGTTCCACGCGGCCGCCGGTCGGTTTTCTGGCATAGATGCGCGCCGGGATGACGCGCGTTTGATTCAAAACGAGCAGGTCATTGGGGTTGAGATACTCCCCTATTTCGCGGAAAATTCTGTGTTCCAGTGTTCCGGTGTCACGTTTCAGGACGAGGAGACGCGATGAATCGCGCGGCTCGGCGGGAGTCTGCGCGATGCGTTCGGGAGGCAGGTCGTAGTCGAAGGAGGAGGTGTGCATACCGTATTGAGCGAATTGTATCAGGCAGCTGGTAATTGGTAACTGGTAATTGGCGATTAAAAAAGGCGACTCACGCTGGGATGGCCGAGCCACCAAAGCGTGAGTCTCTTTGTATTTGCCTGAGCGCCTCCACCGCCCATTGATGAAGACGGAAAACGCCCAGCCAGGGCGCAACCGCGCTTTCTCTCCTGTTTTGCCTCGGCTTACGTCTCGTGGGCGTAGAGCATTTCCGGCGGAAGTCGCAACGCAAGACTATGTCTTGCGTTACTTGCACTGGGGAGAAATGGGACGCCGCCACCCGAAACCCAATGTTGTTGTTGAGGTTGTCTGGGTTGTTCCTGTTGCGGCACGCACAGCGGGCATTCCTACTATTGTTGTTGAACGACCCGCCACGCAGGACGCGGCGTTGTATCGGCTGGCCCTGCCGCCAAACGTTCAGCGGCAGGCATATTGTACTCCACAATTCGCGCTGGGGAATGGGCTATGCCCCTTTCCCAGACCCCATCCCCACAGAAATCAGAGATTCACGTGTGCCTGCGGCACAGTGCAGGCAGAAAACAGAAACTCAAGAACTTTCAGGAGAGAAAGCCCCCTTCGGGGGTGCTACGCTCCCTGCGGTCGCTCCGCGAGGGACGCCGCCACCCGAAACCCAATGCCGTAGTAGAGGCTGTCTGGGAGGTACCTGTAACGGCACGCACCGCGGGCATTCCTACTATTGTTGTTGAACGACCCGCCACGCAGGACGCGTGACCCAGAAGCGCTTTCATCTTCACGCCCGTCATCCGCCTTGTAAGGATAGGGCTCATAGAGTGAATGCGTCCATTCCCAAACGTTACCAACCATATCGGCACAACCATAAGGGGAATCGCCCTGCGGCGAAAACTGCCCCACCGGGGTGGTATCGCGGATGCCCGCTTCCAGGGTATTGGCATTCTTCTCGCCGAACTCGTTCCCCCAACTCCAGATGCGCCCATCCTCGCCGCGCGCCGCCTTTTCCCATTCGGCTTCGGTCGGCAGGCGGTACTTCTTCTTCGTCTTTTCGTTCAGCCATTTGCAATAGGCGACTGCATCTTCCCACGAAACGTTGACCACCGGTTGCGCGTCTTTGCCCTGCGGGAACTGGTCGCCGTCCCAGCCTGAGGGCGGCTTTCCGCCCTCTTTGACAAAGGCCTGGTACTGCTGGTTGGTGACGGGATATTTGCCGATGAAGTACTCGGCGAGTTCCACCGTGTGCTGGGGCTGTTCATCCTTCACCCAATCTTTATCTGCGCCGTCCTTAATGGCGCGCTGTGCCTGCTCGGGCGTGGAGCCCATGAGGAAGGGTCCCGCCAGGATTTTCACCATCTGCGGCTCGAAGGGCAGCAGCGGCGCGGCCTGCGCTTGAACCGGCTGAGGCGCCTCGGCGCGCCGGGTGAGCGTGAAATAGGCTTCCAGTTCGTCGTAGGAAATGTCCGTGAAATTCGCTTCGGGCAAATCAGGAAAGAGTTTGACGATTTGCGCCACCGCCGGCGTCCGATTCAACAGGGTGAGCAAGTCCTGCGGCAATTGCACCGAGGGAGTTTCCTGCGGCGCGGTCCTCTTGCCGCCTCGAGCCGCGCTTTCCTCCGCCAGCCCCTCGCCACGCGCCGTTCCCTCGGCGCGGTAATAGGCTTCCACGTCGCGCAAGAGCGCGTGATTCCGCTTGAGCAGTTCGTAAAAGCGCGGCGCGGCGGTCTGAATGGCGACCACCTTCGCCAGGCGGATGGGCTGGACCATTTCCCGCAGGCGGCGTTTCTCCGCCAATCCCCACAACATGAGGAAGGTGTTGACCGTGCGCTTCACCTGGCGCGGGTTCCCGCCCAGGCCCCTGGCGAACACTTCGGGGCATTCGGGACGCGGCCACTCCGCCACCAGGCCCGAAACGAAATCGCCCATGTCGCCGGATTCGATGGGTGGAATTTGGAACGGCAGTTGGATGATTTTTTCGAGATACTTCGCGCCGTCAATCGGGTTGCGCGTTTCTCCGTCTTCGGTCTTGCTGAATTCCTTGTAGCGGATTTCCACGCCGCGCGCGATCACCTCCTGGTCGAGACCCAGCAGGAAGACGCAGCCTGGCACGTCCACGAAGAGTTTGATGGCTTCGAGAACTTCAACGGCTTTTTCGGGCAGGCAGCGGTCGAGGTCGTCCACGAAGACCACCAGCCGCCCCGGCGCAACGTAGGACTCAATCAGCGTCTTGAACTTTTCCTGAAACTGCTCCAGCGAGCGCACCTGCTCGATGTAGATCTTCGTCCGCTCGCGGCGGATGGCATCCACGGATTCTTCGCCGATATTTTGCAACCCCGCCTTTTGCAGTTCCTCGACCAGTTTGGTTAATTGCGCCAGCGGCGGGATGAACGAGAGTCCAATCTGCACTGCGCCCTGCGCCACCTTCGCGCCGAGTTTCGCCAGGTCAATGGTCACGCCGCCGGTCTTTTCCAGTTCCAGCCCGCGATACAGCATGGTCTTTAGGGTCTTGAGTTCCTCGGTCTCGCCGCTCTTCTCCTCCACTGCCAGCAGCACGGTCAACAGGAAAGCGCGCCAGAGCGTCTCTTCGTTGTCGTACTTCCAGGCGTCGAACCAGGCCGCTGTATAGTTCTTCGGCAGTTTCTTCTTTACCATCCGCATCAGCGAGGTCTTGCCGGAACCCCACGTGCCGAACACGCCGATGGTCAGCGGCGTGCTGGCGGTTTTGCAAATATCTGCCAGCGTCGCAACATAAGGAGTAAAGTCGAGCGTGTCTCTGTCGGTGGGCAGGTCGTCGAGAATATACGTTTTGGAGGGCGACATACGGGACGCTCCTTTCCGCCTCATTTCTTCAGCAATCTTGCAATCACATTCAGCACAATCGTCAGCACCACCGAAATCAAAATCGAAGTTGTGATCGGAAAATAGAACGAGCCATTCTCCCCTTCGATGCGGATGTCGCCGGGCAGTCTTCCCAGCGGGAGGCCGAACCTGGCGGCAAGATAGAGTCCTCCACCCACCAGGAATAGTATCACACCGCCAATCATGAGATAACGAGCAAGGGTTTCCATATTCATCGGGTTTCCAGGTTTGAAGGTTGGGATGTTGACAAGTTGGAAGGTTCAGAGGTTGGCAGGTTAACTTGCAAACGTTCCAACTTGCCAACTCATAACAGCCTCGGTTGACCCTCTTCCCTCCACTCCAGCCCCAAATGTTCGTAAGCAGTTTTGGTCGCCACGCGTCCCTGCGGGGTGCGGTCTAAAAAGCCCAGTTGCAGGAGATACGGCTCGACCACATCCATGATGGTGTCCTGCTCCTCGCTGATGGAGGCGGCGATGGTGTTCAAGCCGACGGGTCCGCCGCCGTACTTTTCGATGATGGTGCGCAGGACGCGGCGGTCCACGTCGTCGAGACCGAGCGGATCCACCTGTAACAAATCCAACGCTTCTTTCGCGACCTTCTGCGTGACCGTCCCATCCGCGCGGACCTGGGCAAAATCCCGGACGCGGCGCAGGAGGCGCAGGGCAATACGCGGCGTGCCGCGCGCCCGCCGCGCCACTTTGCTGACGCCGGTCTCGTCCGCCGGGACTTTGAGCATCCCAGCCGCACGTGTGACGATCTGCTTCATCGCCTCGATGTCGTAATAATCGAGGCGATAGACCGCTCCGAAGCGCGCCCGCAGAGGAGCGGTCACCAGCGCGAGACGCGTCGTCGCCCCGACCACAGTGAAGTGCGGCAGTTTCAAGCGGATCGAGCGGGCGGACGGTCCCTTGCCGATGACGATGTCCAGCGCGAAATCCTCCATGGCAGGGTAAAGCACCTCCTCCACAGCCCGGCCGAGGCGGTGAATTTCGTCAATGAACAGCACGTCGCCTGCGCGCAGGTTGGTGAGGATGGCAGCCAGGTCGCCGGCGCGCTCGATGGCGGGTCCCGCTGTGACCTTGACATTGACTCCCATCTCGTTGCCCAGCACATGCGCCAGCGTGGTCTTGCCCAAGCCCGGCGGACCGTAAAAGAGGACATGATCCAGCGCTTCGCCGCGGTGCTTTGCCGCGTCGATCAAAATGGACAGGTTCTCCTTCACCTGATCCTGACCGATCAGGTCGGCCAGTTTCTGCGGGCGGAGGGCGTTATCCACGCGGTCATCGGGTTTGGATTCGGGATCGAGGGGGCGAGGTTTTGGCATGAGGGAGATTATAGCAAATAAAACGGAATCAATTCCCGGCCGGGAAGGAAACGCCTTCATCCAAAGAAAAGCAGGGACAGCCTATAAACAGCCGTCCCTGCAAATGCTCTTCGGCAGTCTGGCAATCGTGGTCACAATAATGATCGTGACTGTAGACCCATGACTTTGCGTCTCCGGGTTTTCCCGGATTTGCGTTTCGGTTGGTTGGTCGATCTTGATCGACAACGTGCGTCGATTTTAGATGCCGAACTCTGTGCCGTCCCCTTTCGGGGATTTTGCTTTTATCGGCAGCCTGGCAATCATGGCTCAGTTCAGCTTTAGACCCAAGGCTTTGCGTCGTCACACTTTCGCGTGATTTTGCCTTTTATCGGAGCAATTGTATTATCGCGCTTTCAAAATCCGATTTCAAGCCAACAAATGTTCTACGAATCGAGCGGCTCAAACGTCACTTCGACGGTCATGCCCCATTTGATGCGCGGGTCGACCTCTTCCGCCCGGATGCGGACGGTGTAGATGACATCGCCGCCCTGCGTAAACGACGACTGGCTGATTTCGGCGACGACGCCGTCCATCGTGACATCGCTCAGCGCATCGGCAGTGAATGTGACCTTCTGACCGACCGCCACATCGACGACTTCCAGTTCGGTGATGTCGGTGGTCTCGACAATCCAGGAGGACGTGTCGGCGACGCTCACGGCTCGGGACTCCGCCCCAACCTGTTCGCCGATATGAATGGCGACATCCAGCACGACGCCGTCAAACGGCGCGGTGAGAATGTAGTTGGACAAATTCGACTCAGCCGAAGCGACCTGGGCCTGGGCGTTCGCCAAACGAGCCTGCGCCAATTCGAGCTGGTCTTTGTTCGCTCCCTCGGCGGAGAGTTCGTATTGGTACCTGGCCTCGGCTTCTGCGGCGAGCGCGGCATCCAGCGCGGCACGGACGGCGTCGCGTTCGCGCGTATCCTCCTCCAGTTTGCGGATGGCTTCGTTGTAATCCTCCTGCGCGTTCTCGAGATCATCCTCGGCATTCTTGCGCTTGGAATTATCTTCGTCGAGGTCCTTGTACTTATCGAACTCCTCCTGCGCATCCTTCAAGTCCTCGGCGCGGTCTTCCACATCCGCCTTGTCGTCTTCGATATTGTCTTCGATGTCATCGAGATTCAGGTTTTCCCAGTCGCGTTCGGCCTCCGCCCGGACCTCCTGTGCCCGCATATAGGCGTCCCATGCCGCGGCAAGGTTCGCCGGTCCCGTGCGGAGGAGAGTGTCGAGCGCCTGTTGCGCGTTGACCAATTCCAGGCGAGCGGCGGCAAGCTGCGCCTCCGCCTGGCTGGCGTTCGCTAGCCGGGCAAGTACATCGCCTTTGCTCACACGATCGCCGATCTTCACATCAACGGATTCCACCATCCCGCGCGCCTGAAAAGACAGGTTAACCGCCTGCACAGGCTTGAGATTTCCCTCCGCCACCACGGCATTCGACGGAACAACGGTCGGTTCGGGTTCCTGTGTTTCCGGTTGTTGATTGGCGCAAGCTGTCAGCGCCAGGATAAGAATGATGATTACGAGCAGGGTATTTGTTGTTTTTTTCATTGTTTCCTCTTTCGATCCTCACTCCCCGCCCTCTCCGGCTGGGAGAGGGTGTCCAAAGGACAGGGTAAGGAAAATTTATTCGTACGCCAACACCTCACGGATCGTGAGCCGCGCCGCATTCCGCGCGGGCAAAATACTCGCCACTGTGGACAGGGCCAGGACAAGACCCAGCCAGATGGCATATCCAAGATAGGTGAACACCACAGCGATGGGGGTTTGAAATACCGCGCTGCTGACAATATAGGAGAGTCCATACGTGAACGGCACCGACAAGACAATCGCCAACGCGAACGAGATCAAACCGATTACAACCCCCTCCGCAATAACGGTACGAATACGGGCGCGGTCGTCCGCGCCGATGGCGCGGGTAATACCGATCTCGCGCGTGCGCTCCAGCACATTCATACCCATTGTGCCAGCCAGCCCCATCGAGCCCACAATGGCGGTCAGGATCGCCATGATGAGCAGGAACACAACCAGGATGTCCAGACTTTCAACGGCAGTATCCAACGAAGCGCTGCCCGCCTGAGCCACGCGGACCTTGAACCCTTTGTCACGCAGATATTTATCCAATTCTTCGGCTTTCGCATCCTGATAGGCGCGCTCATGAGATTCAGTTACGACCCTGTACGAAAAAGAACGATTCGCCAGGTTATTCATTTCCGAAACATATTCGAAGGGTGTATATCCCAGCAATCCTTCCTGATCCACGAATTTGAAAAGTCCAATCACCTGCCAGATTTCATCCCGCCCATCGACCCGCATCTTGATGTAATCGCCAGCCTTCAATCCCGGATACGTCTTTCGCAACCCTTCGCTGACCGCCATTTTTCTCACATCATCGGGACGCATCCAGCGTCCTTCGATCAAAATCGGCTGGACCAGCGTGCTATCCGCCGGCGGACTCAACAGCGTGATATTTTCGATGACATTCTCATGGTCATCCAACAATTCGCCGCTGAGGAATTGCCACCCCTCCACATGGGTCACGCCATCCACGCTCATAACAGCATTCTCGATTTCCCGCAGCCGATAGGGTTGGTCGAAATCGAGCGTCACATCCGCACGGAAATATTTCCCGATCTGATTGATGTAATCATGCAGCGTGACGCGCACATTGAAAACCGAGATGAAGATCGCCCCGCCCATCGTGAGCGTGAACAACGTCAGCATCAGTCGGCTCTTCCTTCTAAACGTGTTTCTCAGCGAGATGACGAACGGACGCGGTATGTGGATTCCGCGCAATGCCAGCAGATGCGTCACCTTGACCTGCATCCAGTCAAACCAGGAAAGCCGCTTCTCACCATCTTTGATCTGCACCTTCTCCTCAGCCAGGTCCCCGCTGAGAGCCCGCAGGACCGTGATGCGCGACCCATTAATGACCGGTGCAAGCCCGGCAACCAATGGGACAAACAATCCTACTGCAATCTGGACGAAAAATGCCATCGGCACAATACGGTATCCAAGCAGATTGAAATTCAATTTCACAGCAATAAATTCTGCAAGGGCATAGGCGCCGATTCCACCAAAAGGAACAGCAATGGCAAGCGCGATGACTCCAAACGCCATAATGAGCGTGATATACATGCGGAAGACCTGCTTGCGCTGCCCGCCCACCAATTTGATGACGCCGATATGCCGTAAGTGCTGATTGAGCAACGCATTCAATGTGTTGGCAATCAGTGAACTGGAAAGGAATACGATCAAGATCCCCAACGCCAGCAGGATACCCAGAATGGCATTGACTGTACTTGCCAGTGGATGCTCATGAGTCAACGAGAAGCGCGTACGCAGAATCACATTGCCGCTCTTCTCCAGCTTGTCCTTAACCACTCCACCCACTTCGCGGATATGTAAAATGTCATCTCCATCGTCGGCGACGGTTATGTAGACACGATTGTACAATTTGGGCTGTCCCATATACTGCAGGGTATCCATTGTGATATATCCGAACGGCGACGCCAGAAAATCTGCCGCTCCCGCCGCAGTATCCTGAACAATACCCGCAACCGGCATGGTCTTGGTCGAGCCATCCGGCAATTGGAACTCAAGGAGCCCGCCCACACCGACATCCAGATGATCAAGCGCGCCCTTTTCCAACAGCACCTGACGTTTCCCAGGCTCCACAGCGCCTTCGATGGGGGTCAACAGATTGATTGCATTTTTCTCAAAACTCTCAAAAGCGACCATATCCAGGGTGGTCCATTTTTCAGTGCCGGGTACACGGACGCGCATATTGAACACGCGTCGCCCTTCAGCATCTTTCACACCGCGCTGATTATGGATGGATGTCAACACATTTTCATCAAAATTCGTCATACGGAATTCGATATTCGATGGGTTGTTCGCTGAGTAGGAAACGCTCATATCGTTCGAGATGATCTGGTATGCCCCCGCGATCACGCCGATGGAAAACACACCCACCGCAATGGAAAAGACCACCAACAGGGTACGTCCGATATTGTCAATAAGGTCGTGTAATACTTTTCGCCAGCGAGGTTTCATATTTTTGATTTACGATTGTTTCCTTCGGAACAAGGAGAAAAACGGACGATTGGCGCGGCTATCCGCGGCACGATGCTCATCCAGCCGCTGTTGGACGATCTTGCCCACCGCTTCGGCAGTAAGGGGAGATTGATCCATGACTCGTTTGAAATCTTCGCGTTTGATGGTCAGCAGTTCCACTGGTGCATCTGCTGCGGCGCGCACATTTGCAATGGATTTGCCGCCGCGCATGAGTTCAATATCCCCAAAAAACTCGCCGGGCTTGAGTCGTGAAATGACCGTTTCATTCTGTTTGCGATCCTGCAAAACAACTTCCACCTCGCCCTTGCGAATCATAAAGAAATATTCCACATGCTCGTCGCGCGAGATGATCGTGGCTTTCGGTTCATACACCCATTCCTCCGCCAATTTTGTGAACTCCATCATGTGACGATGCCTGAGCCATGGCAAAGCTTTGGCGATCGTTTCATTAATCAACTCGCCGTCGGCAATGATGATGTTACGCGTTGTACGAGATGTCAGCGAAGGATCATGCGTCACCATTAATACCGTTTTACCGCTGCGCGCCAGATTTTCGAACAGATCGATGATCGTGTTTGCGGATTTTGTGTCAAGGTTCCCGGTCGGTTCGTCGGCGACTAACAAAGGCGGATCACATGCCAAGGCACGAGCGATGGCGGCGAGTTGTTGTTGTCCGGTTGAAACAAGCGCGGGCAATTTATTCGCAAATTTTTCGAGGCCCACCAGCTTAAGCATCTCCATGGCACGCGCCGGGCGCTCATCGAAATCATACATGTCGGCATAATCCATTGAGAGCATCACATTCTCTAGCAGAGTAAGCATCGGCAGTAGTTGAAAGAACTGAAAGACAATCCCCAGGTTCCGCCCGCGCCATTTTGAGCGCTGGCTTTCGGTCACGTTGGTGTAAATATCAGTGCCGCCAATAACCACGCGCCCCTCGGTGGGATGGTCGATGCCTGTGATCATGTTCAACAATGTGGATTTACCACTGCCGGATTTTCCCACAATCGAAACAAACTCGCCCCGATTGATGGTCAGGTCGATACCCTTGAGCACGGTGAATTCGCCCGCCGCGTTCTTGAACTTCTTGACGACCCCGTGCATGTCGATCATCGCGTCGGGCGTGGACATTTCGTGTATATCGGCAACAGACTTCCGCTTGGTTTGACGCGTTTTCATTTCATCTGCCTCCCACTGGACTGTGGCTCCGGCTCATAGGCGGTATCCAACTCTCCATCCACAATACGCATCGCGCGCGAAAAACGCGGCATCAAGGATTGGTCGTGAGTCACCATCACAATGGTCTTGCCCTGGTCGGTGACAAGATGTTCGAACACCTCGAAGATATGATCCGCGGTGACCGAATCGAGACTGCCCGTCGGCTCATCCGCCACAAGGACAGGCGGATCATTTGCCAGGGCGCGCGCGATGGCGACGCGTTGCTGTTGCCCGCCTGAGATAAACGCTGGAAGTTTGTCGGCGTGTTCTTCGATTTCTACGAGGCGTAATAATTCGAGCGCGCGTTCACGCGATTGTCTGGGGTTGAAATTACCGACCAAATCCATTGGCAGGGTGATATTTTCGACAAGCGTGAGCATGGGCAGCAATTGGAAGGATTGGAAGACGACGCCCAATGTTTTTCCGCGCCACAGGGCGATCTCATCTTCGCTCATTTTGTGAACGGATACAGACGAACCATTGGATCTGACAATCACCTCGCCGGAGGTGAGAGTATCCACACCGGTGATCATGTTGAGAAGCGTCGATTTTCCCGCGCCCGATTTACCGACAATGCCGACAAACTCACCTGCACCAATTTGCATGTTGATCCCCTTGAGCGCGCTGAAATCGCCCGCTGCGGTGGAATAGACTTTCACAACATTGCGTAGTTCAATCAGGGGTGGTGACCCGGCCTGAAGATTGTTTTTGCTTTGACCTAAACGAGAGGCTGGCACGAATTCCTCAATTTTTTTATTTCAATGGAAAGATTAAAATTTATTAATGATAATAGACTATGTACATTATTGTATATTGTCCATTATAATTGTGAATTATGCCTTGTCAATGGCAAAGGAAAAGGTCTAATCATGCTCCAATCTGATAGAAAAAACAAAATCGACCGACGTATTCAGCGCACACGTCTGGCATTACGCACCGCTCTGCTTGAACTCCTCAAACAGAAAAACTACGATGACATTTCCATTGAGGAGATCACAGAACGTGCCAATGTGGGTCGAGCCACTTTCTATTTGCACTACAAAGATAAGGAAGACCTGTTATTGGAAGAGTTCAGCGAGATGGCAAATGAAAGAGCGCTGACCCTTTCAGAGATTCCCTTTTCTGCCTGGTTTCCAATGGATGACTTCTCGGAAAGCAAAGCACAGAAAAGCGTTTCCCCCCGCCCGCTCCTTATGGTTTTTCAACATATCAAGGAACATTCAGACCTGTATTACATCCTCTTAAAAAGCTCGAAATCCAGTCGAAATGTCGAACGCATCCGCAAGATCAGCACGGAAGCCATCGTCAAATTTGTGGAAACCAAGCTTGCTACCGATCCGATTCCCATCCTGTTCAAAGTACCTGTCGATTTTTTTGCCGCCTACTTCAGTGGAGCGCTGTTAAGCACTGTGGATTGGTGGCTCGAAGAAGGGATGCATTACACGCCCGAGGAATTAACCGTTATGTTCCGCAGTCTCTTTTTCCGCGGAGCAAAGGAGACCATCGGCTTTTCCACCAACATCGAAGCCGAATAGTCCAGATTGACAGGATCAAAAAGCAAGCGCTCCGGTCATTATACGGAGCGCCTGTCGGTTCAGGGGATTTTTATTCTGACAAATAATCTGTGTCTTGCGGTGTTGATGATATCTTGCGGGTTGGGTTCTTCGCCCTCCATGCGCACCCTCATCGGTTTCGCCGCCTGCGGTACATGGCGCAGATATTCGTATATACGCGTCTCCACAGCCTTCTCATCCAGGTCAATCTCAGCGAATGCCTTCACAGGCTTGCGTCTCAACAATAAGTCCACTTCTGCCCCATCGCGCAAATTTTTCCACCAGGTACGGTCACGGCTGGTGATAACCCAAAGATACCCGCCCTCTTCATAATATCCAACCGGCGTGGTGTATTTCTTTCCCGTTTTGCGACCGGTCACTGTAATGAGCATCATGCCGTTACTCAAGAGTCTATGAAATGGTGAGCGCAAGACCCAGCTCATGAAATCATTCCCGTTCATCCAAGCGCTCCATACATTTGATTGGGCGCAAGCAGGTTAGGGAAGCGCAACCTTAGATTGTCACGCGCCCGGTAACACAGATGACAAGCGTCGGCGTAGGAAGAAGCGTGCGGCAGGTTATATTCCATCACCAAGGCGGCAGGTCCACCTGAGAGCAAAGGTCCGCAAATCGGGTGGGTATCCGCATCATATTCTTCACAGATCTGCTTCAATGATTTCTCGAACAGATTACCGATGACGATGCCCTGACAGATGTGGACGTTTCCCAATGGATCGAGATGGACGCGCCCCGGCTCCCGGAGATCTTCGTGCGGACAGGAATCGAATCCTTCCCAGGGATATTTGCTCGCCGCTATGGAAAGTTTTTCCGCCGCCCGACCGCGATACATGACCGCGCTCTCCTCTGCCAGTTGATCATACGACTCTTTTGACTTCTCTTCCGGCTGAGCAACCGTAATGACGCCCGTGGGGATTCCCAACCATTTGGCGGCGACCATTGCATTCTGCGGATTCTCGCCCAAACATTTCTCGCAGTGATACAAATCGCTGCTCACGGCTAGGTCGCTCACCCGCCCCACCAGCGGACGCAGCCATTCTTCGGCATCCGCCACAGAAGTCGCCCAGTACGCATTCGAGACAATGCCGATGGAAAACCCCATCTCTGCCGCCTTGTGTACCGCCGCTTTGAGAATTGCATAATACAAAAACGGTTCCCCGCCTTCAAAGTAAATGGAAGTGACACCTGCATCCTTTGCCTGACGCAGGATGTCTTCGATCTGCCCCAGCGTAAGCGTCCCGGTCTGGCGCGGACTTCCCCATACGAAGCAATGGTCACACTCGTAATTGCACTGATAAGTCAACAGAATGTGCAAACCTTCAAGTTTCATGATGGTCTCCTTGCTCATTTTAAATGTACGAAAAAAGCCAGGGGAAGTCACGGGTCAAAAATCACCTTGCGGGCTATAATAAAGTAACCCATTTTTGGAGGCGACCATGTCCAATGTGTATGCGTCAAAACACCCGCTCGTTGCCCATAAACTTTCCCGATTAAGAGACATCAAAACCGAACCCAAGAAGTTCCGAGAACTTGTGCGCGAAATTGCCGGGCTGCTTGCCTACGAAGCGACTGCCGATCTGGCAACCATGCCTCGTGAATTAGATACCCCGCTTGCTCACATGGTTGGGCAAGAGCTAAAAGAGAAGATCGGTCTTGTCCCCATCCTGCGCGCCGGGCTGGGGCTGGTGGAAGGTTTCTGGGAATTGATGCCCAGCGCCGAAGTCTGGCATATCGGTTTATACCGTGATGAACACACCCTGCGCCCGGTGGAGTATTACAACAAACTCCCCTTGGAGCCGAGAGTATCGGTGTGTTTGATCCTGGACCCGATGCTTGCCACCGGCGGATCGGCCACTGCCACTGCCGATGTATTGAAGAAATGGGGCGCCAAGCGCATCAAATTCGTCGGACTCATCGCCGCGCCGGAAGGCATCAAAGCCATGCAGGACCAGCACCCCGATATCGATATTCACATCGCCGCCATTGATGATCACCTCAACGACCGTGCCTACATTGTCCCTGGGCTGGGTGATGCGGGGGATAGACAGTTTGGGACAGGATAGGTCAGTAAGTAGCAATTAATAAGTCCGTTGTGAGCAGGAAGTTGCATATGAGTTGGTATATCGTGGCGGTTTGATCGGAGACTAAAACAAAGACCATGAAAGCCATGCTCCTGCGAGAGATCACGTCTCTCAAACAAAATACAACTCCGCTTTCATATGAGGATATGGATGAACTCAATCTCAACGAAGGCGAAGTCTTAATACGCGTCACGCGATGCGGGGTCTGCCACACAGAATTGGACGAAATCGAGGGGCGAACCCCGCCTTCCCGTTTGCCGATGGTTTTGGGACATCAGGTGGTGGGAATAATTGAAGAGGGAGGGAACAAAGGTCAACGAGTCGGTGTGGCATGGATCGCGTCTGCCTGCGGGAAGTGTCATCATTGTTTAACGGGCAACGAAAATTTATGCAGCGAGTTCAAAGCTACAGGAAGAGATGTCAATGGCGGGTATGCCGAGTATACGAAAGTCTGCGGTGATTTTGTGTACCCAATTCCTGATACGTTTGCGGACTCGGAAGCTGCGCCGTTGCTATGTGCCGGGGCGATTGGATATCGATCACTGCGACTGAGCAACATTCAAGATGGGCAGAACCTGGGTTTGATGGGGTTCGGTGGGTCGAATCATTTGGTGTTGAAGATGGTCAAGCACAAATATCCGAGCACGAAGGTCTTTGTGTTCAGCCGGAACAAGTCTGAGCAGGAGTTTGCTTTATCGCTGGGAGCGGATTGGGCAGGGGGCCTCGAGCAGAGTCCGCTCGAGGGGTTGGATGCGGTCATTGACACGACGCCAGCTTGGGCTCCGGTCAGTGAAGCGTTGAAACGTCTGAGAGCAGGAGGCAGATTGGTTGTGAATGCGATCCGTAAAGAGGATACGGACAAGGATGTATTCCTCAAATTGGATTATCCGTCGCAATTATGGATGGAGAAGGAAATTAAGAGTGTGGCAAATGTGACGAGGCAGGATGTGCGCGAACTCTTACAATTGGCGGCAGAAGCGAATATCAAGCCAGAGTATCAAGAATATGAATTGAAGGATGCCAATCGAGCACTGACTGAAATCAAACAAGGCAAAATCCGGGGCGCAAAAGTGCTGACGATTCAATGAGGCACAACATAGATTCTATGATCCGAAGTTTGCAAAAACGCTTTGTTTGGCTGACAGTGGATATTGTGAACAATAACGATCAACGCGTCACCGAGACCGCACACGTATGATACGTCACTACCACGACACCTTCCAGCAAGTGGACACGGTCATCCTGTCCATCACTGCCAACATGATGAGACATCCCGCCATCTTCCCTCCCGTCGTCGAACGGAAAATGCCGCGGGCGCATTGCAACTTGCCGGAATAGCCATGACCGTTCAAAAAGACCCGGAACAGAACGAAACAAAACACCTACACAGTTTCGCAGATTTCACTGACAGGCGCGTGTTGGAGATTGGCTGTGGCGAGGGGAGGCTGACCCGACGTTATGCAAAATCATCTGCTGTGACCATCGGTATCGATCTGGATCGTAACGCATTACGCGTCGCAACCGTGGATCGACCCGCCAGGCTGGAAACCAAAGTCCATTTTGTGAACGCAGAATCCGAGAATTTACCGTTCCAAAAAGCGACTTTTGACATGGCGATCTTTGCCTGGTCGTTCTGATGAATTCAGCACGAGGGCATGGTCCATGCCCTGAATGAAATTCGAAGAGTGCTCGTACCAGACGGTTTCCTGATCGACCTGCGCCCCATTGTTGACCAGTGGCGCGTGGAAGTGATCTCTGCCCGAGAAACGCGAGAGACGGGTCGCGTCACCGACCTGCCACTTGGGCTGGCAGATGATACCGCCGCCAACCAGGCAATGGCAAATGCCGAAGCGCATGGTTGGTTCCTTCGCGAGCACGAGGAATTCTTTTCCATTCACTACGCATGGGATTCAGCCAGCAAAATGGAGGAATGGATCGATGAAGAATGGGAAAACTTCGTCAGCCTTGACGAAGAGACGCGTCGCGCCACGCGTTCCGCCTGGGCGCTGGCCAATGCAGATAGTCAAGTGCGCGTGAAGGTAAAGATGCTGATCACAAGGTGGAGAAAAAGAACATAAAAACATGAATGAAAACCGATGTTATATTTACGGTTGTGAACTGGATGCGCCACCCTAGAGCAATCAAAGAATGTTAGGATTCAAGAGAGTTATTCCATCAATTGGTCACTGAACGGTCAACTTGCGATGATTCCAAAGGAACTTTACCCTGACATCATTCACAACGAAAATGGATAACCACAAATGACAACTACCATCACTCGCGAACGCCCTGATACAGCCGACGCGCGCATGTTGATAGAAGAACTCGAATCTCATCTTGCTCCGTTCTATCCCGTGACAAGCCGGCACGGATATAGTGTGGAAAAGCTCATCCGGCAGAGAGTCGCGTTCTTTGTCACGCGCCAGGACGGGGTCCCGGCGGGATGCGGCGGCGTGCAATTTTACGGCGGGGAATACGGGGAACTCAAACGCATGTTCGTCCGTCCGCAATTTCGCGGACTGGGTCTCGCCAAATTAATGCTCGAACATCTGGAAAAGTATACACGTCAGCATGCCATCCCCCTCCTTCGGCTCGAAACGGGGATACATCAAAAAGAAGCCATTGGCTTGTATGAGCGCATGGGCTATCACAGTCGCCCGCCTTTTGGTGAATACAGTGATGACCCATTGAGTAGATACTTCGAAAAGAAGATCGGTTAATTTGGAATCAATTCCGCAATTTTTGTAAACAGTACATTAATGACGCAACTTTGCCATTACTGGCACGTATCCTCAACTGAAAGTGAGGTGCCATGGACCAAAAGGATTCACGACCTGCCCCCTCCCGCATCTGGCGGGCCCTGCGCCTGATCCCGATTTCGCTTATGCTTCTCAGCCTGGGCACCATCCTGATCATGTTTCTGATGGGAGGCATGATCAGAGTTTCAGCCTGGTATATGTTGCAATTGATTCCACCCCTGCTGGGATTGGTTTCGCTGATCGCGCTCATTATCTATGCATTCGTAAAGAGAAAAATCAACAGGCTCATGTCAGCCACGCTCGTCATTGCGGTAATCTCCCTGTTACCCGCCATAACAATAGTTAAACCGGTCGCCTATCCGGCGTCACTGGAAAACACCAAGCCATCTACAACCGTGCGCCTGCCGGCAGATGTTCCGCTCAAGGTGGCATGGGGCGGCGACAAGATCGAGACCAATTACCATGCCATCGCTCCTGACCAACGCTGGGCATACGATCTTCTCGTGGAGCCGTACGCACACGGAAGTGATCAACTGGAGGAGTATGGTTGTTACGGTGTACCCGTCGTCGCGCCAGCGAAGGGGACCGTGGTCAAAGCCCATGACGGCGAACCGGATGAGGTGCCGGGCGTGGTCTCGAACAACTTCACCGCGCCTGAAGGAAATCATGTCGCGATTCAACTGGATGAAACAGACACATACCTACTTATCGCCCACCTCAAACTGGGAAGTGTCACTGTGAAAACCGGCGATACTGTTGCCGAGGGACAAGTCATCGGCGCGTGTGGCAACTCCGGCAACACCAGCGAGCCGCACATCCATATCCACCACCAACGGCAGAACCCCAACTTTTTCCCGATCAACTTTGCAGAGGGGCTTCCCCTCTATTTCAGAGACCATGATGGTCCGCCCATGCCAGTCGGAGGGGTTAGAATGGAAGGCGAGACTGTCATACTAACCGGTGATACCGTGCAACATATCGGCAAATAATCGTTAGTCAAATGATTTTCAATTTGGGAGTTCCCGGAAAAAGTTACAGTTGCCGTCTTGATAGAGGGTAAAATACGACACAATTATGAAGAAACAGGTCTCCACCGAGCAAACGGATGCGAACATCAAGGAGGTGATCCGTCTGCTTGCCGAAACGCCCGAAAAACTGGAGAGGCTGAGCCGGGGGTTATCGGAGGAGCAGCTTCACCGTCCGCTTGGAGCCGGAGAACGCTCGTTTACGGAGGTGTTGGCGCACTTGCTACATTGCGAAGCTATCATCACCGAGTCGATCCAACTGGCTTTGCTCAAGGATGAGCCGCTTCTGGCGGGCATCCATGCCGAACGGGATTTGGGGAAATTGCTCCGGCTTGACCTGTTACCTTTCCCGGAGCTGTCGAATTATTTCATTCTGCGCCGGAAGATTTTACTGTGTGTGCTGAATTCGCTGGATGATAAACAATGGTCGAGGTGTGTGCGGGAGGAGGAAAAACGGCGTAAAGAGTCCGTGTATTGGCGGGCGCGTGGACAGGCGCTCCATGAACTGGAACATTTACTCGACCTGGCCAATAAACTGCAAAAATCTTATAAGTGATGCAGATATGTTGAATGTAAGTCACGTATCGCTGGCAAAACTCGAAGCAGGCATAGAGACCATCCGCCGCTCGCCAGAGGATAACGGCGTTGTGAGGATGATTGTGCGCCGACCCAGAGTAGATGAACGGGAGGTACTTACTGAAGGCGAACTCAACCTGGAGGAGGGACTGGTCGGCGACACATGGAAACAGCGCTACAGCAGGCATACACCCGACGGTTCGGCAAACATCAATGCGCAGATTGCAATCATGAGTGCGCGGGTGGTCGAATTGTTGGCGCAGAGCAAAGAACGCTGGTCACTGGCGGGGGATCAACTGTACGTGGACCTCGATCTAAGCGAGGATAATCTTCCGCCGGGAACACAGCTTGCCATTGGTTCGGCGGTGATCGAGGTCACAGCACAGCCGCACACAGGATGCGCCAAGTTCGCCGAGCGTTATGGCACAGCCGCGACGAAGTTTGTCAACTCGGCCGAAGGGAAACGGCTGCGCTTGCGTGGGATCAACGCACGGGTCGTCCGAGGCGGGATGATCCGTGTGGGTGACGTGGTGAGAAAGATATAGGAACTTCCAAAGTTATTGGTATGCGAAAAGGAGTCAGCCATGATGAGGAAACCGACCTCCAGTGAAATCGATGCGTTTATCGCAAAGTATCCCAAAGACGTGCAGATGATTCTGAACAAGATACGAGAGACGATCCGAAACGCTGCACCGGGGGCGGAGGAGACGATCAACTATGGCATCCCGACCTTTATACTGAATGGGAATCTGGTGCATTTTTCAGCGTTCAAAACGCACATTGGGTTTTACCCCACGCCATCGGGTATCGAGAAGTTCAAGAAAGAGTTATCCAAATATGAAGCAGCAAAAGGTTCGGTGAAGTTTCCGCTGGATAAACCAATTCCCTATGTATTGATTGAGAAAATCGTGAAATTCAGAGTAAAGGAAAATCTGGCAAAATCGGCAGGGAAAAAGCGGAAGAGGTGATTGTTGATCATGCCCAAACAAGTTTGAATTAAAGCTCGAACTTAATGTTGATAGCCATAAGAAAATAACACCAAACAGTTAGCGTTCAAATTCGGCAAGGATCTTCATAAGGTTGCCTGAAACAAATTCAAGTACCGCTAGAGTTAGGCTGGGCGTTGGATCTACATTGGTGTCTCTGCAAGTCCATAAGTAGAATTCGGCTCAGGGAGTCACATATAATTGAACCTGCCCTCCATAAAAATCGCGCATCCGGGTCAATTTCATCTGCGATGCGAGCGTTTGCGGAATCAGCCCCAGTGGGTCTGTATACGAGTTATGGCTGTAAACCAGCCAGACTCTGTCGTGTCCGCGCAACAATGAAATTAGCCCAGGTATATCCTTGGTCGTCATTCTGGGTTCCAAGACACCACTGTCGAACAGATCCATGGGCACTCCACGTTTCTCTACCTGGATGGAATAGTATTCTTCGTATCCTTCAAAATAATAGTTGAACGGGATTTCCACAAAATTTGAATTGAAAAGGACCAAATCATCTTTTTCAGCGAAAAGCGCAATATAACCGGCGGCAGTGTTCCAATCCTCTTTTTGATAAAATCTGTAATAATCACTGGCAGAAAACAGGTTGATGGCACTCAGAATCCCCAGCACCAGGATCATGAGGTGCCGAAATTTTAGTTGTGCAATACCAGCCGCCAACACCAGGAATAAGGGAATCGTTATCCAAATCAACGTTCGATCAAAAAAAATGGGCCGGCGGATGCTCACGAGCAATTCACCCAGGAAGGGGACAACGAACAGGGCGGTCAAAAATAGGAATTGCGAAATTTTTTTCCTAAAATACACCAATCCCAAACAAAGCACCAACACATACAGACTCCAAATTATCATAGCGTAGCTGGCTGGAAGTGGCGCAGAAGGGTTCAAAAAGGACTTTAGGACCTGGATCACAGCGTCCCAGGTCGGTTTAGGTATCCAAAATTCTTGATAGACTCTGCTCGCTTGCTTGATGAACGCAACCATCCATGGACTCCATAGGAAGAGGATGCCCATCTGAGCCTTTACCCAGTTTCCCAAAGAGGGAGCCTGGAAAGCAGGGGAAGTCTCCGGTTTCCTTATCCATTGATAAAGCATCAGACCAAGGACAAAGAGGTTGGTAGCTAGAGGGAACAGGACAGCCGTATTGTGGGTGAGCAGGGTCGCAGCTGAGAACACTATAAATACGATCCATGCCAGATCCGTCTCAATAGTCTGGAGGTGTAACCAACGATGGTGGAAAATCCATGCTCTCCATCCAGCTTGACCATGGGTCTCATCCTGATAGCTGAAATCGCTTTTCGAGCCTGGTTTAACCATTCCAGAGGCACTTCTGGCGTGCAGATATTCCCGAAATTGAATTCCAATAGGCATGACGGAGCGCGAATCTGTAAGCAGCCTCACCAAGGCATAGATCGCTACGGTCGCATTGAACGTCAGGAGGGTGTACATGCGTGTCTCCTGAGCAAAGTAGATGTTGAAAAGTGAAAAAGCCAGGATTACTGCGGCAGCCAATCCCACCACTGCACCAGACATGCGTTTGCCAATCAGGTAAATGATTGGGATCGTGATTGTGCCGAATAGCGCAGAAAGCAGGCGAGCATAGTAGGGAGTATTCCCAAAACGAGCTATCCAGATATGGAGCAACAGATAATAAAAAGGGGGATGTTGGTCAATCCTGGTAATCCAATGCAATATATCAGAGATGCTCTGGTTTGCCAGCCATACGCTGAACGTTTCATCCAACCACATCCCTTTCGTATCAAGTAGCAATACCCGCAGAAAGCCGCCAAGCAATGTAATGATGAGCACCAATCCGGGCGCCCATTCTTCAAGTTCGATTTCTTCGTCCATTATCCATCTCGATTCTGCTTATTCATGAACACAGCCACTTGCAGACAATTTCTTATTCAATTTTGATCCGCCTAATCAACTGTTCAGGTAGACATGGAAATCAGCCAGTAATTGATATTGTACGGATTTCCCCGTTTGATGTCATGTACTATTTGTCATTAAGTGCCGCCTAAAATGTTTCTAGAACTTGTCTCAAAAATACCCTTGCTTGGCGACGGTCCTCAAATTACGAGGAAAATCTGGCAGTTTGAAACAATTTTACTATTTTTGAGATGACTTCTAGAAAGCAATCCCCGTTTAAAACACAAAAGCCTGACATTCTGACCTTAAAATAGTCATTTTATATCAGGCTTTATTTTGTGATCGACCAGGGACTTGAACCCTGAACCCACTGATTAAGAGTCAGTTGCTCTGCCATTGAGCTAGTCGACCAGTGCGTGCGGACGAGTATTATACCCGAAGAGAAATACGTGTCAATAACGGAATCAATCCTCGTTGAGCGAGAAACGAAAATATTTCCACAGGCAGATGCGCCCTCCGTCAGCGTGTGTATCCCTGTATAATTGAAGCATGATTGAGATCAACATCCCAGGGCGCGGTGAATTGCGATTGGAACATCTGGTGACAGACGTCAACGGGACCCTCGCCATTGATGGACAACTCATCCCCGGCGTGGCAAAACAGATTGGCGCACTGAGCGACAGATTGACGATCCACATGCTCACCGCCGATACGCACGGGCGACAGGCGCTGAT
The DNA here is from genome assembly GCA_013388855.1 of Chloroflexota bacterium. GTDB lineage: Bacteria > Chloroflexota > Anaerolineae > Anaerolineales > Villigracilaceae > Defluviilinea. Next base: position 37,997 of record JACAEM010000009.1, on the reverse strand, counting down.
CGACCAGCAGTTGAACCTCACGGCGATCCGCATCCAGCCGGGGAATGAGTCCGAACAAAAGGCAAAATACGTCCGCAGCCTCGGCGCCGAATCGGTCGTGGCGATTGGGCAGGGCGCAAACGATGCGGCCATGCTCAAGGAAGCCGCGCTGGGCATTTGTGTGCTGTCGCAGGAAGGCGCCGCAACCGAAGCCCTGCTGGCATCCGACATCGTCATGCCCGGCATTTCCGCCGCGCTCGAACTGCTCGACAAACCGCTGCGTATCATTGCCAGTTTAAGAAGGTAATTTTTTTGAAGAGCACCCTTCGATAGAATCTGAATGAACTACTCCGAACCCACATCACAACCAACACCCGGACAGTCCCCCGAATTCGAGTCGGCGCGTGCCCGCAGGCGGCGCGCCCGGCGGCGTGCCTACTTCCCCACCGATGAGGAAGGGCGCGCCGCGCTCTTCACACATCTGGCGCACCGCGCCTTTCCCTCGTATGAACTATTCGTCTTCTCACTCGTCAGCGGGTTGTTCATCGGATTGGGATTCTTCCTCAACTCGCAGGCATTGCTCATCTTTGGTGTGCTCGTCGCGCCGTTAATGACGCCATGGATCGGCATTTCGCTTGCCACCATCGCGGGCGCAGGACGCTTCTTCCTCCAGACGCTCATTGCATTCCTCGTCAGTTCACTGATACTCTTCCTCAGCGGACTGCTTGCGGGAGTCGCCTCGCGCACACTGCCCAACTCGGCACGCACCTTTACCGAAGCCTTCGTACACAGCCGCCTATGGTGGCCCGACATCGCCATCCTTACCATTGCCGCCATCATCCTCACCATTTCGTTCGTCCGTTCGGAGGAGCGCCCCTACCTGCCGAGTGCCCTGCTTGCATACGGCATCATCCTCCCCATCGGCGCGGCAGGTTTCGGCTTGGGAAGCGGCGTAGACGGCATCTGGCCCGAAGGCCTGCAGGTCTTCCTCGTCCACATCGCCTGGGCGACCTTCTTTGGCATCCTCTCACTCTTCTTCCTGCGCTTCTACCCCACTTCCGCCGGTGGATTGACCCTGACCGGACTGGTCATCGTAGCAGCGATCGCGTTCGTCAGCCTGCAAACAGGATTTGTAAAATGGATTCAGATCCAGGCGGGTCTTGCCACGCCGGAGCCTGTCCCCGCCATGCAGGCCGAGTCCACTCCGACACCGCCTCCGACCGTCACGCCTTCGCCGCGTCCATCCCAAACGGATGCGTTCATCGGTGTCCCATCACGGACTCCCTCCCGCACTCCAAGTTCCGAACCAGCCACGCCCGAAGTCACCCTTGAAATCGACACGCCCACCTCGACGATCACCGCCGAGCCTACGCCCATCATCGGCATCATTCGCGCTTCGGAGGGTGGCGGCGCGTTCATTCGTGAAAAACCGGGCGGGAAGGTATTGGCGACTCTCGGCAACGGCTCCACGGTCACCATTGTCCCGGACGATTTGCAGGAGGTCAACGGCATTGTCTGGGTGCATGTCATCGCATTCACCAATGATGTCCGTGTCGAAGGCTGGATGATCCAATCCGTACTGCAAACCGCCACCCCGGTCGCGGAGTGGGAACCCTCCTCAACGCCGGAAACAACAGAAACGCCGTAAACAACACATCGGCACAAGCGGCGATGAGTTTCGCCTGAAACAGTCTTTTGCCAACGAGAGATTGCTTCGCTCCCGGAGGTTGCCCTGAGCCTGTTGAAAGAGTCGCTCGCAAAGACATCATCTTGATTTGGAGAAAACATGCCCATTCACTTTGGAACCGACGGCTGGAGAGCCGTCATCTCGGATACGTTCACGTTCAGCAATCTGCGCATGGTGGCACAAGCCATCGCTGATGCAGTCGCGTCGGAACACTGGGACAAGGCAGCCGCGCTTGGCGAACTGGCTCCCGATCCGAAAAAGATCGTGGTCGGATTCGACACGCGTTTCCTCTCGGATCGCTATGCCGGGGAGGTGGCGCGTGTCCTTGCCGCCAACGGATTCACCGTCCTGCTTGCCCAGGCGGATGCGCCCACTCCTGCCGTCTCCTACGCCGTCAAACACCAACATGCCATCGCAGGTGTGATGATTACTGCCTCGCACAACGCGCCGCGCTACAACGGCGTCAAACTCAAGGGGGCATTCGGCGGTTCCGCCCTGCCCGAACAATGCCGCCGCGTGGAAGTGTATATCAATGACAACGAGGAACAGGCGCGCGGCCCCAACCTGATGGATTTCAGGAAGGCGCGTGAGGCGGGGTTGATCCAGAAATTCAACCCCCTGCCTGCCTACTTCGATCATTTGCGGACGCTCATCAACACCGATATCATCGCCGATAATCCACAGCGCTTCGTCGTGGACGCGATGTACGGTTCGGGACGCGGTGTGATCAAGTCCTTTTTGCAGGGTACCGGTTGCGAGATCGCCGAAATCCGCGGCGAGATGAACCCCGGCTTTGGCGCGATCCACCCGGAGCCGATTGCCAAATATCTCGGCGCGCTGGCCTCGGCGGTCAGTTCAGGGATCGGGAACTTTGGCGTGGTCACCGACGGCGACGCGGACCGCATCGGCGCCATGGATGAGCGTGGCATGTTCGTCGATCCGCACAAAATCATGGCGCTCTCGCTGAAATATCTCGTGGAAAAACGCGGTCTGACCGGCTCGGTCGTGCGGACGGTCTCAACGACGCGCATGATCGATCGGCTGGCAAAACGCTATGGTCTGACATTGCACGAAACCCCGGTCGGTTTCAATCACATCGCTGATTACATGATGACGGAAGATGTGCTGATTGGCGGTGAAGAATCCGGCGGCATCTCGTTCAAGGGGCACATCCCCGAAGGGGACGGTCCCATCATGGGTTTGCTGCTTGTGGAGATGATCGCCGCGTCAGGCAAGACGCTCCAAGGATTGGTGGATGAGTTGCTGGCAGATGTCGGTCCTGCCTACTACGAACGCACGGACCTGCGTCTGAGCCGCCCCGTTGCCAAGGCGGAGATGACGGAATTTCTCACGAAGCAGGCGCCGGCTGAGATCGGAGGCGAGAAGGTGTCCGAAATCAGCCAACGCGACGGCATCAAGTACATCATGTCCGATGATTCGTGGCTGCTCATCCGCCCTTCCGGCACGGAGCCCGTTCTGCGAGTCTATGCTGAAGGTCGTACGCATGAGATGGTTAAAGCGCTGTTGGGCTACGGCGAGCAGGTGGCAAAAAGCGTGGTGTAAAGATTCTACAAACAAAAAAGACCCTAAAGGTTTTGAAAGCCTTTAGGGTCTTAATGTTTAAACCTTATCTCACTGGAGCCGCGCGCAGCCTTCTCACGAGGAAGATCACGATCACAAGGGCCAATGCCGCGATGATCAAGCCGGGTGCGCCATATTCATCCACAAAACCGGTATTGGGCAGCGCCGTGGAGGTGGCGATGACCGTCTGCGTGGAAACGGCAATTTGCGTGAAGGCCGCGCCGACGGTTGCCGTGGCGGGATTCGGGGTCTCGGTGAGGGTGGCAGTTGCTTCAGCAATGACCGGGGTGTTCGTGGGCGGAAGCGTATTCGTCACCGCCGCCGTTTGGGTGAGCGCCTGATCTGCCGCGTTTTTCGTGAGTCCTGCTGCGATGGTGGCTTGTTGCTGGGTTTGTTGTGCAATGGCGGTTTGCGTCGCTTGTTGGTTGTTGTTGTTCATGAGGAAGAAATATCCCACCAGCACACACAGAGCGATCAATACCAGAAGACCCAGACCGCCCGCGATGAGCAGGAATGTGCGGTTGTTGGATTCCTCGGGCGGAGCGCCGTCATCAAAGGCAGTATCGTCGTCGTATGTTGTCGTCATGATCCACTCTCCTCTGTGTCGCGATTAACGAAGTATATTATCCCACAACTTCCAGATTTACCAAAGGCACGGTAACGGTCTCGCCATTTTCCAGTTTTACTTCCGCAGCGGGGGCGCGCAGACCGCTCTGCAACAGGCTGAGACCCGCAGGCAGGTTCGAGATCGTACCGATCATTCCAGCGAAGGGAGGCCGGCGCATCCGCACCGTCAACCCGACGGCAAAGGTCTCGTAGGGTTCCGGCTCATCGGGTTCGTTTGTGAAAGGCAACGGGATGATCACCTCAGGCCTGTTCCCGCTGTACCGGTCGAAGTGTTCCGCGTTCACCGTGACTTCACGCTCCTTGTTGGTGGTCAGCAACTTGAATGCGGCGGAGTTCATCGGCATTCCGCCAAATCCGTCCAGCACCAGGATCGGGTAACGCATCTGGTAGGCGGTCTGGATCAACGGCGAGACCATGCTCGACACGATCAAGCCGCGGATTGGCAGTTCTGCCGCGACGCGCAGCGTTTCGGCGTCACGCACATGCCCGCCGAGAATGACCGAGCCGCGCAGGCTCACATCGAGGCGGTCTGCCATCAGCACATCGTCCGGTTTTTCGAGCAAGACCCGCATCAAGCCGCTGTCGATGCGCCCGTTCCCCCACACACCCTGCACCAGCGCCCCCACTGTGCGGATGACCACACCGCGTTCCGGCAGAACCTGAACCACAGTGCCGGGTAAACCGGCGCGCAGTTCGATCTTCGCATCGCCGACTTCCATCAACACCTGTCCGCCGCCAATCACCATCACGCGTCCCGGGCGCGGCGCGCGGATCGAACGCGACAGGAAGCCGCCGCTCTCCGCGACCAGCGCGCCCTGTGCCAGCCGATCGCCTTCCTTTACTTTGACCAACTTGTCCGCGACGGTCGTTGAAACGCCGAAGGTACGCGCCACATCCAGCAGGACATGCTCACGCGCGAAACTTGCCTCCGCGATCACATCCGTCGGGTTGACGCGCTGATTCATGTGTGCGGTCACCCTCCCGGCAACGGGCAGGGAGCGTTCACGTACGATCGCCGTCATGGGTAAAACGTGGAGCACTGGAGCCAGCATCCTATCCTCCCACCGTATGATGCCACTTCTTCATAAGTTCGCGCCGCCGCACGGGATCAGCCGGAAGATATAATGGGCGTCCGCGCGCGTCGATGACGACACCCATCGCGCCGCCCGTCACCGTGACCGAGCCGCTTCTTCCCGGACCCAACCCTGCATCCGCGCGCCGAAGCGGCTGCAGACTTAGTTTGGCTGTCTGCCCGCTGGGCAGGGGCAGGAGTTCCAACCCGCCGAATTTGACATCCGCCCGCGCCTCGGTTCCATCGCCATACGCCAGCTTGACGCGCAGGACCTGCTCGCCATATTCCGCCGTAGCGCTCACCGAGATGACCGTCCCCAACCCGATGAATGCGCCGGATTCGATCACCTGCACTGGCAGGAAACTGTTGCGTGTCGCGGCGACACCCAGCGAGGGCAGAAGATTATTCTGGTCGAGCAGGAGCGGCGTGATGCCGACAGGCTGAATCGCATCGAGCAAGAGTAACAGGCTTTGCCCCAGCGACGCGCCCTCACTCACCGCGCCTCCACCCGCCAGGATCAAATCGAGCGGCGGCATCAGCTCCGTTCGCACCGAATGTCCATTCGCGGGGAAATTCCTTTGAGCAGAGCGCACGGCAAGATACAAAGCTTGACGGGCAATCGCTTGCATGATGGCATGTTCATCCCGGGTGGCAGGGATGGAGGATGGATAGAATGATTTTTGGAATAAATATTCGCGCACGGTATTCGGGGCGATGTCGAGTTGCAACCAGCGCAGGATGCCGTCCAGGTCGGTATGTTGCAAGAGCCCGGTCAGGCTTTCTCCCAGGCCGAACTGTGGATAGACCCCCAAAGTCAAATCGCCTGCGAAACCTGCCGCAACCGTCGTTGCTGAGGCGCCAATGTTGACACTCAACAACCCACGCGTCGATTCGTATAATTTGCTCAGAAAGCGGATCATCCGCCCCTGCGCGTACGCGGTCGGCAGAATATTCCCGGCAGACCAAGTGTTGAGTTCATCCACACCTCGGATCTGCCGTTCACGCAGCCGCATCACAAGCGAAGCCAGTTCATGGCTTGCCGGGGCGAGGTCTTCCGTCTCCAGCGATGGACGGATATTGGGGCTGATCTGCAATTTCCCGGCATGACCGCCGAGTAATTCCTGTACTTCGCCAGCCAGTTTCTGATTGCCTGCATACAGAATCATCGGGCGTTTTTCCATCGGCATCAGGTAACAGGCAAGCCCCACCGCATCCAGCATTTTCTGGATCGAACGTGACGCGCCGCCATCTGTGCCGCCCGCCAGCAGAACCAGATCCGGGCGGGAACGGACAATACTGTCCAACTGCTGTTCCGGCTTGCGGTGGTCGGAGAGGTCAAGCGTCTCGACAACGCGGCTGTACGTTGTTTCCGCCAGACGGCGGGCGCTCTGCACCGAAACTTCCGATAGCAGCCCCACTACCACCGTCTTCACCGCAGGACCCGCCGAAATCGTCGCCACAACCGCATCCACCCCGGAACCATCCGCCTGGGCAGGCGAGATCAGGTTGTTATCCGGTGTGAGGAAGCGTGCACCGATGACGTTCTGCAAAGCGGTGATGGCTTCGCGCACGCCGATCCCAATATCCCTGAACGGCGCCTCCGCGGTGGTGGGAGCCTGTCCTGCCGCGACAAAACGATATACACCCTCGACCACGTCGAACAGCACCGCGCGCGTCACCGCCGCGCCGACATCGATGGCAAGGATGGATTCGGTTTGAACAAGCGATGCAGGCATATGTTAGGACCCAATGAGTTGCAAGATGAATTGAATGATGGAGCCCAGCCGCTCGATCATGGCGACCAGCGCCGCCAGATACACGCCGGCGAATAACACGCCAAAAGTGATGGCAATGAAGAGTCGCCCGAACCACGCCACCCATTCGACGAGGACATTCCGTTTGGGAGTCCCGTCTGGGGCGCGTTTTGCGCCGAAATGGAAAGCCGCCAGCGTCAGAACCGTCCCGGCAAGCATGACGACCGCCTCGCCTAATTTCGCGAACGGATTCGACGCGCCGCCCAGCCCAAACGCATCAATCGAAGCCTGAGCCTGGGGAATCAACGTCCCGAGCAGCGCCCCGCCGACAGCTGCTGCGGCTCCCACCCCCACAAGAATCGCCATGGCAAATGCGCCGAGCCACGAAATACGCGGGAGCAACTTCGCAAGCAGAGAAAAGGAAAGCACGAGCGGAACGATCAACAATATGTTTCGGTTCGGGTCGTTCATCAACGGCGTGATCAGTTTGGGCATCAACACGTAATGCCAGATGACCGCCGCGGCATAACCGGAGGAAACGCCGATAAACAGGTACACGGCAAAGCGGAAAAGGGGGTTATCTCCAAAAAGATAACTGAAGACCAACAGCGTCAGGGTGAACCCCACAATGGCGGAGATGAGTTCGATGTTCATGGGTGCTATTCCTGTCCACTGTTCACGCGTCGCGCCCGGATGCCGGTCATGAGGCTCCAGACGCCGCCCAGCACAATCAAGGTAATTGCCAGGAAAATGCCCACGCTGAAGGCGTCCCAGTAGGTACGGGCTGTCCCCGGTCGGCTGCCGTTGACATATTCATACCGCGCCCCATCCACAAGCCCGTTGATCATACCGGCGGCCTGCCCCGAATCGACATACGGCTGGAGCAACGGTCCCGCCTGGGCGCTTGTCACGAGGACAAGAGTCTGGGCTGCCAAGGCCGGGTCAGCCTGCTTCGCGGTATCCAGTTGTTCGACCCAGGAGCGCCCGGAGTCGGCATTGTCGGTCAGGAGGATTACCGCGGCATACTCGGAGAATTTCGTAACTTGAAGCGCCTCCGAGGGGATGAATTTTTCAGGCTGCGAGACAAATCCGAGTATGCCGGTTGAACCGCCGGGCAGGTAACCCAGATTGGAATAGTTTTGTCCCGCAACATAATCAAGTCCGCCATCGGCGAGCGATTTGTTGATGTTCGCACGGGCGAGCAGCCGCTCGACCAACGCGGAACTGGTCGGCGATGTGGAAAGGAACGCCAGACGCGGCGCCTTCGCCAGTACCAGTTGATCCAGCAAGGGGCCGCTTACCGCTTCCATCTCACCAGCCAGCGACGGTTCGTAATCGATGACCACAAGCACCGGGGAACGCTCCGGAAGGGAGGTCACCGCTTCGGACACGGCGCTCACCGCGGGCGGCAGGAAGGGGGATACCGGCATCCATTGCGAACGCAGGAAAAGGATCGCTCCCAATATCACCCAAAGTAGTCCGGCAATGGACCAACGCAGAACATTTTGGGAAGTAAACGCGGAAGCCGGGGCAACCGGACGCGGCTGGGTCTCGCCGGCAAGGATCTGATCCAAGAGGGCCGCTCCTGCCTGTTGTTCGTCTGTAGCCTGCAATTTGAGGGAAAATGCCTTTGGTCTGCGTGAAGAACCGATGGGAGCAAAGGGAATCACCCCGCGCAGTCCTGCCAGCGGACCTTCCTTTTCAACGGGTTGTGTCTCTGTACCGGATACGCCGGTTTCCGCCAACACCGCTTCGACGGGACGCATTGCCTGCACCCATGAAGGCAATTCGACTGGGGCAAGAGACCCGTCCGAGGATACGATTTCGACTTTTTGTCCGGGCGTCTCACTCATTTCTGGCTGGGACTTCGAGAGCCAATCCGGCATTTCCATTGAGAAGAGCGAGTCCACATCCTGGTTGGTCAGCGCCGGGGATTCCGCCGGAGCGGAGAAAACGCCCCAGTCATCGGGAGCAGGTCCAAGGGCGGAAGGAGGCGTGCTTTCGTCCGCCGGCTTGTGCGAGGTCTCGCGAATTTGTTCCAGCGCGCTGGCGCCAAGCGGCAGGATAGGCTTCTCCTCCGTGGCGCTTTTGAGCCAATCGGGCATGGTGTCATCGGCGTTTGTTTCGCCTAACGGAGCGGTGCGGCGCGGCACGAACGGTGAAACGTGGGGGACGCCCTGTTCGTCCTGAGGTGGGGGCGGCGGTGTGAGTTCGTCCGTCGTTCCAAAGGGTTTCGCATACGAAGGCGATGGAGGCGCGGAGGTTGCTGCCAGATCGTTCAACCAACTTAGGTCATCCTGTTGCGGGGAGGGTTCCGCCGCTTCAGGCTGCGATCCTTGTGATGCGCCGAGCGAACCCAGCCAATCCAGGTCGCCCGACGAGGAGACCGCCTGCTCAGGCTCGGACGGGGTCGATTCGGCTGACGTCGACGCGGCAAATTCCTTTAGCCAGTCCAATTCGTTTGACGCGGAGGGTTGGACGGGTTCAGGTTGGGCGGGTTGAGCATCATCCTGAGCGGCAGGCGTGGCCGAAGCAGGCTGGACCGGTTCCGCAGTTTCACTGAGCGCGTCGAGCCAGCTCAAATCCCCGGTTCCCCCCTTCGCGGGAGGCGCCGAAGGGGTCGGTTGTGCTGGCTCGACTGCGCCGCCAAGGGTATCCAGCCAGCGCAAATCATTTTTCTCCGGGGACTCTGGGGAGGGTTGTGCAGGTTCAGCAGCGCCACCCAATGCATTCAACCAGTCAAGATTTTCTTCGGGAGCGGACGAGGGTGCAACAGGTTGTTCCGCCGATTTTTCGAAGTCCTTGAGCCAACCGAGATCTTCCTGTGCCTGAGGCGGTGCCGACTCGGAGGAACCGCCAAGAGTGTTCAGCCAATTCAAGTCATCCTGCGAAGTGGATGGCTCAAACGACGCGGGAGGTGTACCAAAATCCCAGCCCGCATCCTGCTTTGGAGCAGACAGTTCTTCACTTTTTTTGGCAGAGGCTTCCAGTTCGCGAAGCCAGCTCAGGTCTTCTTTTTCTTCAGCCGGGGCAGATGGCTCTGCCGGAGCGGGTCTGCCTGTCTCTTCAGAGGTGTGTGTGAACCATTCCGACAACTCGTCTTTTTCAGCGGGCTCTTGCGGTTGCGAGAGTCCGCTCATCCACGAAGGAATCTCCTCTTCAGGTTCTTCCGCTTTCGATTGAGATGGCGCGGGCGGTGCTTTGCTTTCGCTGAACTGCGCAAAAAAGTCATTGGCAGGCGCGGGGGTGGATGGTTCGGATTCTTTTGGTTTGGTAACCGGGTTGATGCTCTTCAGCCAATCGGGGATATCCTCCTCATCATCCCCCTTCTGGGAGGCAAGTCCCGCCAACAAGTCAGGCGCTTCATTTTTCTGGACCCGGGGCTGGGTCGCAGACGGTGGAAGCTCGCCCTCCTCCATGGATTCCCGCGCTTGCTGACGGACATCCCGCAACCATTCAGGCAGGATGGGTTCCAGTTCGCTGGTGTTCTTCTTTGTCGGCTTGTCGCCGATATGCACCATTGAATCAGGGGTCAATGGCGTCTGACAAAACTGACAGACATCCAGGAAACCCGGGTTATTCTTTCCGCAGCTGGGGCACTGAATATCAGCCATGTTCAGTTCCCTCCATACGGGCGGTCTGCGCCGAACAACACGCGCAGTCCTGTCAGGAGCGTCCCCAAAGCAATACCAATCAACAAACCACGCGCCCCGCCGCGTGAAAACATCGCCAGAAATTGAAGAAATGAATTACTGACAGGGATGATCGGAATTAAAACGACAGCAATCAAAAAAGCCAGCGCGACTGCCAGGAAAATCACGGAGGCAATATCCACACGGCGGCGCAGGAGGCGGATGCTGGCGTAGATCAGAGTCACCGCCAGTAGCGCCATGAGGGTTCCTTCGACAGGAATGATGACCGCGTCGACCGATAATCTCATAAGCGGGTCTTCCGGCCCGAAAACGACGCCGTATACCGCTGTGAAGAACAGGGAGATAACCAGCAACGCCCCGTATCCCGCTCCTTTTTGCCGCGTGCGTATCTTCTCCATATGGACCATGATAAGGTTGAGAATTCCAACGAAAACCGCCGCACCCGCGATGATGACGGTCCAGTCGATCAACAGGTCGCGAACCTGAGGCAAAGGATCGATGCGGACAAAATACCCCAGCAGAACAAGAATCCCTGCTGAAATGGCAAAAATGGCGGAGAACACGGAAACGATTCGTCGCATCAGATCATTCCAATCAATTTCAAAACCGAACCCGCGAGGATGGCAACGATCACCAGCCAGCGCAGAATATCCTGAACATTCAGACTCGCGTCATGAGATGGACCGGCGCCCGTATAAGCGCCGCCCGCAAACAGCTCCTCGCCAATCAACGGATCCTGCGCCGAAGCATAGAAGATCGCCTGCGCGGACAAATTATCGCTCGCCGCGATCAGGCTGTTATCTTCACGATCCGCGGATTCAGCCACCAGAGCGGCCTCTGCGCCGAGGTCGCCCATCACCACACTGGCAGAGACATTTTCATCGTGTGCGATGGGCATCGTCCCGGCGGCATAGGAAAATGGAGCGAGTCCCGTCAGCCGTCCGGTGGTGAAGCGATATTGCTCCTCTGCCCCCGCGGCGCGATAACCCGATAACATCGTATCCTGTGAAAGGATTGCAAGCGTAGGGTCGCCTGAGGTGGCAATGGGAGGACGGTCGCTGACGGAGGTTCTTTCAACAATGCGGCGCAAGAGGGCAAGTCCCGCCAGCGCCGAGCCGCCGCGTGCAGTGAAAAGATTCCCGCGCCCCAGTGAGATATGGAGACGCGTGCCTTTCTCAACGGCAAGGCCGACGGCGCGATTAAGGCGTTCATAGGCTTCGATTCGCCGAACGACCGCCGGCGTCTTGCGGCGCAGGAAGATGAAGAGCAAAAGCAGGAATGCCGCGAGAGCAAGCAATCCAAGTCCGATCCAATCGATCATGGCAACACCTCCCCGCGCAAATAACGGGCAAAGGCTTGCATTTCATTTTCGTCTTCGAGCATGTGCGCCAGAGCATTCGTTCTTTCCCCACCGAGAAATGGCTGGCTGATGTAAATCGCCTGTGCGCCAAGCACAGTCAGGGGAGATCCCGCTTCGAGAAACCATGCGACAAGTCCATCCAATTTGAGTCGTCGTAAGGAGTCAGCCCACTGAGACCAAGCCGGTTGCGATTGCATAGGCAAAGTATAGCATATTTTGCAAGTGCATCCTCCCAGCCAAGAGTCATATGAGTTTCAAGGGCATTGCGAAACATCATGTGAGGATGTCAATATCCCTGATGGATGAAACAGATCGGCTTTCCAGAACGGATTTTAAAGTTCTTATGGCAAAAATCATCCCATTTCAAGAACATTCGCACATTTTTAGCGCGGGTGCCCTCATAGTATAATGACGCCAGAATTGATTCACGGAGGAACAATGACCGAAAAGAAAATCCGTGTGCTGGTAGCCAAGCCCGGGCTGGATGGACACGACCGCGGCGCAAAGGTGGTTGCACGCGCTTTGCGCGATGCTGGAATGGAAGTGATCTACACCGGCTTGCGCCAGACCCCTGAAATGATCGCAGAAGCCGCTCTTCAGGAGGATGTGGATGTGGTGGGGCTTTCCATTCTCTCCGGCGCGCATATGGCACTTGCCCCGCGCATTCTGGAATTGCTCAAAGCCAATGGACAGGACAAGGTCCGTGTGTTCATCGGAGGCATCATACCCGACGAAGACATGCCGCGTCTCAAGGAGATGGGCATCGCCGGCATATACGGCCCGGGCGCGTCCACGGAGGATATCATCAAAGATGTCCGTGAGGCGGTAAAGTGAATTTCAGATTACGGGTTACGTAAAACACATCGTAATCCGTAATTTGTTGTTATGGAGATATGTCTTTGACCCAAGCCGTCCTTGAAGGAAACCGCCTGGCGCTGGCGCGGTTGTTGACACAGGTGGAAAATAATTCCCCAGAAAGCCGTGTCGCGCTTACGGAACTTTTCCCCTACACTGGCAGGTCGCATCTCATCGGCGTGACGGGCGCGCCGGGCACCGGCAAATCGTCGCTTGTCAACCAACTCGCCCTGTATTATCGTAAAAATCACGACAGGAAAGTTGCCATCATTGCTGTCGATCCATCGAGTCCATTCACAGGCGGGGCGGTGCTCGGCGACCGTGTTCGTATGCGCGACCTCTCCGGTGATAGCGGCGTCTTCATCCGCTCCATGGCATCGCGCGGTTCGCTCGGCGGCATCTCGCAAACCACTGCTGCGATCGCGCAGGTTTTCGACGCGGCGGGATATGAGATCATCATCATCGAAACGGTCGGCGCGGGGCAAAGTGAAGTGGATATTGCCCGCCTCGCGCATACAACTCTTGTTGTGGAGGCGCCCGGGCTTGGCGACGACATCCAGGCGATCAAAGCCGGGATTTTGGAAATTGCGGATGTACTCGTCATCAACAAGGCAGACCACCCCGGTGTGGAAAACACCGAGCGTGCGCTTCGGACTACGCTCGAACTTGCCCATCCAACGACGCGCGTGTTTCGCCACCACGGGCAGGCAATGACCGTCGCGGCGCCCGTGACCGATTCCAAGTTGTGGATTCCGCCCATCAACAGGACCGTCGCGACAGAGGGCAAGGGCATTACGGAGCTGGCTGTGTCCATCGCGAAACACGCAGAGCACCTCCGTCAAAGTGGAGATTGGACCGCTCGTGACCGCGCCAGGCTTGGGTCCGAGATGGAGGCGTTGTTACAGGAAACCTTGATGGCGCGATTCTTTGAATCCATCCGGCAGGAGAAATATGAAGAGGTTATGGAAAAAGTCTTGAACAGAGACTTATCGCCTTATGAAGCAGTGAAATCCCTTTTGAATGGACGCGAAACAGGCAAGGAGAAGAGTTGATGCAACACCACGAGATCAAGATGTATGGCGAGATTAAGTTGTACGCCGGTTCAGGTTTGCCAGACCTCGCCCAGAAGATCGCTGATTACCTCGAACAAAAACTTAGCCCCAGAGAAGTCATCCAATTCCCCAACGAGAATATCTTCGTCAAATTGAACAGCAGCACGCGTGGACAGGATGTGTATGTCATCCAGACCACATCATCGCCGGTGCATTACAACCTGATGGAATTGTTGATCATGATCCAGACCATCCGCCTGGATTCTGCTGCGCGTATCACGGCGGTTGTCCCTTATTTGTGCTATGGGCGCTCCGATAAAAAAGACCAGCCGCGTGTGCCCATCACAGCGCGGCTGGTCGCAGACATGATCGAGAGCGCCGGCGCAGACCGGTACATGACCTTCGATCCGCATGCCGGGCAGATTCAGGGCTTTTTCTCCATCCCGGGGGATGTGCTAACCGCCTCCCATATGATCAGCAATCATATCAAGGCAAATATGCTGGGCGGCATGATGAACCCCGTGGTGGTCGCTACCGATCTTGGCTTCGCTAAAAAAGGACGCAACTACGCCCTCGACCTGAACCTGCCCATCGCCTTCATCGAGAAGCGGCGCATCGGGAACGACGCCAAAGCCGAAGCGTTGACCCTCATCGGCGATGTGCAGGGACGCGATGTCATCATCGTGGACGACGAAGTGGATACCGGCGGCTCCATCGTGCAGGCTGTGAACGTGGTCAAGAACAACGGCGCGCGCGATGTGTACCTCGCGTTCATTCACCCCATCTTTTCGAAAAACGCTACAGAACGGCTGGCGGCTTTGCCCATCAAGCATATCATTACCACCGATACGGTCGCCATCCCGGAGGAGAAGATGAAGCCATTGGAGGGACGCGTTACGATATTATCCATTGCTCCCATGCTGGGAGAGGTTATCCGACGCGCGCACGAGGGAAGAAGTGTCGGAGAGATGTTCAACGAATGAATAAAGCGTCATGCCTGAACTCCCCGAAGTCGAAACCATCGCCCGCAAATTGAAACCCGACCTCATCGGCAGGACGATCCTCTCCGCCGATTTGCGCTGGGCGCGCACGCTCGCCGTTCCCTCGCCGAAAAAATTCAGGGAACGAATTCAAGGCCAGAAAATTTTGGATGTAGGTCGCCGCGCCAAATATCTGAACATCCAATTGACAGATTTTTACCTGTTAATCCATCTTCGTATGAGCGGGGATTTGTTCATTAAGGATAGTACCATCCAACCAGAGAAACATGACCGACTTGTATTAAAATTATCATCCGATAAATCGCTCGTTTTCAACGACACGCGGAAATTCGGACGGGTATGGCTGACACCGACCCTCGAGGAGGTGCTCGGTAAACTCGGACCCGAGCCTCTGAGCAGGGAGTTCACACCGCAATGGCTCCATACCGCGTTGCATGGCAAACGCCGTCAAGTCAAACCGCTACTCCTCGACCAGACCTTTCTCGCGGGACTGGGCAATATCTACACAGATGAGGCGCTTCACATCGCGAAACTGCATCCACTCGCCGCGTCCGATTCGATTACGGCGAAACAGGCTGAGGCGTTGCATGAGGCGATCCGCAAGGTGTTGAAGGAAGGCATCCGCCGTAACGGCGCATCCATCGACTGGGTCTATCGCGGCGGCGAATTCCAAAATCATTTCCGGGTCTATGACCGTGAAGGGAAACCCTGCCCCGTTTGCGGGACGGAGATCGTCAGGCTGGTCGTCGGTCAACGCGGGACGCATATTTGCCCGAAATGTCAACGGCTGAGGTAGTGTATGGAAGAAGGATTTGCATTTACGCCACAATTGGGATTGATCGTTGGCGGCATCGTCGGAATCATCATCGGCTGGGTAATCGGTTTTTTCGATTCCAACCGGAACAGTTCAAAAAAGATCAAGCAGGCGGAGGCGTCTGCCGAGATCGCCATCAATGACGCAAAAGAAAAAATCGCGCAAGCCGAGGCAAAACTGGCATCCATCGCGGCGGACCCGGTCACCGTGGACGATCCCGGGCTGATGCGCATTAAAAATGAAAACGGGGCCCTCACCCTTGATCTCGACGGTGCGCGGGTGAACACCTCCTCCCTGTTGCCGGAGCAGCGCAAACGCCTGATCGAAATGTTGAACGTGATGCGCCCGTGGCTGGAAAACAAGCCCGCGCCTGTGACGCCCCCGCCTCCGGCGCAACCAAAGCCTGCCGCCGATTCCCGTCAGGTTCCCCCCGTTCAGACCGCCGCTTCGCCCGCCCCTCAACCTGTTTCGGTCAAACCCGCTCCGGCGCCCATCCCCGTCCCCGCCAAGGATAAAGCACCCGCCGCGCCTCCGACCACCATGGTGGGACAGATCAATGCCATCCTTCAATCCCGCATCGTCAATACAAGGCTTGCCGAGCAGGGCGTGACTATGATCGAATCGCCCACCGGCGGCGTATATGTCTATGTTGGGCTAAAAAAATTCGAAGGTATCGACTCGGTCCCCGACGAAGAGGTCAAGACGGCCATCCGCGCCGCCATCGCCGAATGGGAGCGGAAATACACTCCGGGGTTATAGCCCAAGCATTAACCTTCCTGTTCTTTTCCGGCGCGCGCGGTCAATACCGGGCAGTGCGCGCTTTCCGCCACCTCGGCGGTGACATTGGGCATGTATAACTGTCGCAACGCGCTGGCGCTGTACGGCGAGCCCATGCAGACCAGATCATAATCTCCCTCCTTAATCTCCGCCAGAATCTCCTCCACAACCTTTCCCTGACGCACGACTGCCCGTGCAGTCAACCCCAATGCTTGGGCAACCTCCAATCCCTTCTTCATGCTGCGGCCCGGTAGGGTATCGGTTTCTGCCAGGTCCTTCAAATGCTCGCGCACATCACGCGTGCTCGGATAATCCAGATCGGTTGGCGGGACAACGTGCAGGATCGTCACATCGGCATGGCTGGCCGCTGCCATCTGAAAGGCAAGATTCTCCGCCGCCACCTCGTACCCCAAGCCGCCCACACTGACCAGCAACTTTTTCAACGGCAGCCGCAGGTCAGGCACATACAGGATTGGCCCCCGGATTTGCTCCATCAGAGAACGGATGGAACGCCCGGTTAACAAGCGTCTCAATTGTGGACGCCCCAGCGGACTGACCATGGTGAGATAATCGCCGCAGTTGGCCTTCTCGGGAATGACCTGCTCCGCGTCTCCGTTTTGGACCTCGAGGCTGTATTCCACGTTCTTGGACTTTAACAAGCTGACAGCGCGTTCGAAGACATCCTCCAGAGGGTGGTGATCGTCAATTGCCGCAGGGCTCAGGTTCTCGGTCACGCCCAGAAGCGTGATCTTCATTCCCATTGCCTGCGCCAGCCATGCGCCATACTCAATGGCAGACCATGTCCCCTTGAAACCGTTTGTTGCGATCAATAATTCCAATGCCATTAAAAGCTCCGTTTGCCGTACAAAATAACACCCAATATTCCCGCTCCCAGTAATACAGCAGGAGAAGGGATCTCGAACCAAAAGGCGACCGCGCTCAACGCGCCAATGAGCACTGCGCGCCGGTCAATCTTACTGCGCGTGCTGGCGCGCAATAATTCCCACGAAACGACCAGGATCAACGCCGCCACAGCCGGACTCATTCCGGCGACAAAACCATTGATCCAATTTTCGTGCTGGAATCGTTGCAGCACCGACGCCACAATCAGCATCATCACCGTCGGCGGCAGGATCGCGCCCAGCAGGGCAGTGAACACGCCGGGAATCCCGCCTGCGGCAAAACCGACAAACATGGCCAGTTTGAGCGCTTCACTCCCCGGCAGAACGTTGGAAAAACCGACCGCCTCGACAAACCGGGCTTCCGTCATGATCTTCCCGACCGCCTCTTTGTATAATAAACCAATCGAAGCGGGGCCAGACGGAGATAGGATGTTCACCTTGAGAAACATCCACAACAGACGCATCCACACGGAAAATTTGGACTGGTTCATGAAAACAGGAAGACCCCCACCACCGCCGCAACCACAACCACAAGCCGTTCAGGGACTTTGAAGATCATGCAAATCAGGCTGATAATCCCAATGGCCCACCCGCGCCAGTCGGTTGCCCCGCCCTTCTGAAAGATCTTCCAGGCAGTGAACAGCATCAACACCGAGATGGCGGGGGCAAGCCCTTCGACAAAATTGCTGACCCAAGCTTCACGCCGAAGCCGATGGAGAATGAAGGTGATGCCGAGGATGATGATGGTCGGCGGGAGGATGGACGCCAGCAATGCCACCAAACCGCCGGGGATACCGGCCACAGCGTAGCCAATGTACATCGCCAATTGCAACGCGTCACTGCCCGGCAAAACGGAAGAGAGACCTACCGCCTGCACGAACTGCGCCTCGGTCACCAGTTTGCCCACCGTTTCATGGTACAACAATCCCACCGAGGCGGGTCCCGAAGTGCTGAGCAAATTTACTTTTAGAAATATAAGGAAGAGTTGAAGAAGGTTATCCAAAATCGATCCTGTTGTGAGCGTAATTGTAGCAGAATAGAGCAGGAGCGGGTATCTCGCTCCTGCTCTATTGGGTAATCATGCCTGCATGCACTTATTACTTGTAAGGCTGCGCCAGCAATTCGTCCAACACCTTCTTCGATTCCTCATCCAGCGCGGAATGTTTGGACTGTCCGTGGGCATCCATCGTCACCACGACAGGGAAATCCTTCACTTCGATCACCCACATCGCTTCAGGGACGCCGAATTCCTCGAGTTTATAGACACCCAACACTTTCTGCACGGTCTGCGCCAGGTACGCCGCCGCGCCTCCCACAGCATGAAAGTAGACCCCCGGCGTATCCACACAGCCTTGCAGGGTCTTCGCCCCCATGCCGCCCTTGCCGATCACACCTTTGATATTAAAGTGCTTCATCACATCGGCCTGATACGGCTCCTCACGCGTGGAAGTGGTTGGTCCTGCCGCCACAAACTTATACTCCCTCGTCGCCACGCCGCTGACGACTGGTCCGCAGTGATACAACACACCCTGATTCAGAATTTTCTTGATCTCTTCATACACTTGTAAATCATCGCCCTGCGGCGGACGGGTCTTCTTGATGAAGGTCTCGCTCATCCACTTGTGGACGGCATCGCGTCCGGTCATCATAACGCCGCTCAATGTCACCGGTTCGCCGATGTGCAGGCTGCGGATGGACTCATCGCTGATGGGGATGGATAATTCGCGCATAGTTGAATCTCCTACAGGCGCGGACGGTCGTCCGCCACTACAATTTAATCGTACTCCACCTCGTTGCCCTTCACCGTCATCTTGCGCCGGCGGTATGCCCAGCACATATACGAAACGGTGACGAAATAACTGGCAGGCAGGCGGTGCATCCCGGTGATCTTCGTGTCGAGCACGGTCGTCTTGCCGCCAAAGCCCATCGGACCAATGCCCAACTGGTTGGCTTCGTTCGTGAGACGCTCCTCCAGTTTGGCGATCTCAGGATCGGCATTGCGTGTCCCCATCTTCTCGAACAAGACTTCCTTCGATTTAATGTAAGATGAGCCGCGGTCGCCGCCAATCGACACACCCAAAATACCCGGTGCACAGCCCTGCCCCTGCGCTTTCTGCACTGCGTCCAACACCACCTTGCGGACTCCCGCCAGGTCGCGCCCTGCGCCGAGGCTGTTATCCGGCAGGGAATACTGCCGCCCGACATTCTCGCATCCACCACCCTTGAGCATGAGTTCAATGACCAGAGGCTGATCGGCATCCACTTCTTCAAAATGGATGGAAGGAAATTCATCGCCGCCGAGATTATTGCCGGAATTCTTGTCGTAGATCGCATCCACGGCGTTCGGTCGCATATAGGACCGTTTGGTGGCTTCCGCCATCGCGGTTCGGATCTGTTCCTTGAGCTTCCGCGTGGACCATCCCTCCGGGTGATGAACGTAGAAGATCGGCGTGCCGGTATCCTGGCAGATCGGTGTGGAATTTGCGCGGGAAAGTTCGATATTCTTCAGGATGGTCTCCAGCGCCCCGCGCGCTGCCGATCCGGGTTCTTCCTTCTCGATGGACGCCCTCAACCGATCCTCCACATCCTTCGGCAGGCTGGACGATGTGCGGCGGATCAGTTCAAGGATCTCGTTGGTGATATCTTTTTGCATGGGCACCTCCGTAAGGTGGTTAAATCATACTCCGAAATGGGAAATATGCCATTAACAAATCCAGAAGAACATGGATGCTCCGACCTCGTGTGGTGTCTCGGCACTACCTTTTCGCAACTTTCGCCCTCATCACATACTTGTTCACTCCGCCAAAGCGATACTTGTACTCCTCATCGCCGCGCATGAAATCGAATTCGTACCGTCCGTTTTCGCAGCACCACTGAATGGTATGACCGAGCAGCACCCAGCCGGGGGAAAATTCCATGTGATCGCGGCTGACGCCGGAATTGTAGCCCCACAATTTATTTTTGTAATCAAAATTGAGCGATGCCGCCGCACGGACTCCGTCCACTTCAAGGAAGGCGAGCCAGAGATAGCCATATTCATGCGCGGCGCGGATGGAGTTGGACATTTGGTCGCGCATCACCTCATGCAGAAACTCGGCTTTGTGAGGGTCCTGCACCATCAGATGAAAAAATGACTCCAATTCGGGTCCAATGTCGGCGTTCTTGTCCACCACCACAAACTTGACTCTGCCGCTCTCGTCGGCGCGGCGCATCTTGCGGCGGATCTCGTGACGTTGTTTTTTGTCGATGCGGGAGAGATATTCTTCGAATGAACCGTTCAACGCGATGCGCGGCGTGGGACGATACATTTCCTCATGATAGTTCCAGCCGCGGCGCCCGGCTTCAGTTTTAAGGGCGGCCAGCGTGGGAGAGCAATCGGGGAGGTTATACCAGTCGATGGCGGACCAATTCCCGGCTTCAGAAGAGCCGAGAAAATCGATCAGCCCGGAGAGGAAGCGCGGTAAATCCGCTTCGCACACAATCAAATCCAGGTAATCAGAGATTTCAATGCTTCCGAGCAACATCAATGCCTGTTGATCGTCATGCTCCGCGATGAAAAGCGGGGCGATTCCGATCAATTGGTCATTCTCCATGGCGGAAACAAGGATCAGCTCGGCGGATGTCCACTCGCCGCCGCCGAGGGTCTTCCACCATTCGCTGAGATATTCGTACCGTGAGAACGGGGTATCGGCAATGCTTTGCTCAACAAGCGTATTCCATGACTTCGAGTCGATCTCAGAAAAATCTTTATGCAATTTGAAATTCATCTATCAGCCTTTATCTTTGAAATTTTACCAGTATAATGATAGTAACCCTTTCAGTATTCTTACGCCGTGGCTACATTCGACCTCAATATCCTCCCCATTCATAGAATCAACGGACAAGAGTCGGCGGACCTGCCCGGTTTGCTGGCTGTCACGCCGCCGCGCAAGACCGCACGCGGGCGTGAGAAGGACAGCCTGATCGTTTATCTCATGCTGTCGGGCAATGCCATCTTCTCGGCAGCCGAACTCGAACAATTGAATAACTCCGCCGCGAGCGCCTTTTACCAGTCGCCCGGTTCGCTGACCTCCGCCATGCGCAAAGCCGCAGAGACCATCAACTCATCCCTGCTTCAACGCAACCTATCCACCTCCGGGCGCGGACAATACGCGCTAGGTCTGCTCGCGCTTGCCGCCTTGCGCGACTCGCAATGCACCCTGCTATTAAGCGGACCGACCCATGCCGTGTGGGTCGGCGAGGGCGGGGCGCGGCACATCCACGACCCCGCGCTTTCGGGCAAAGGGCTGGGATCGAGCCAGAGTTACCAGACCTATTTCTCGCAGGTCGAACTGCACTCGAACGACCTGCTCATGCTGTGCGGCAAATTTCCCAGAGACTGGGAAGCCGACCTGTTGAGCGAACGTCCGCCTGCCACATTGGATGCCGCGTATCGCAAATTGACCTTCACCAAAGGCGACCTGAACGCAGCGCTGGTTCAGGCAAAAAGCGGGAACGGCACCATCACCCTCCTGCGCCCAGAGGTTGCTTCGCGTCCATCCCAGCCGGGACCTGTTTCTGTGGTGGAGGAGCCAGTTGCGTCTGAGGAGACGTTCGTCTCCCCCATCGAAGAAGCGCCGGAAAAATCCCCCGTCTCCTCATCCACTTCGATCACAGAAGAGGAACTCGACCGACTTGCGGATTTTGCCGCGCACATCGTGCAACCGTCCGCGTACGCCATCCCGCCACAACCAGCAGAAGCGGCTCCGCCGCCGCCCAAAGAAGGGACTCCTTCCGCGTCCATCTCTGCCACTGCGGCTTCCCTATCCACGCCGCGCAGTTTCCCGCCGTCCATCCCGCGCGCAAAGCCGATGGAGCCAAGACCGGTCGAACCCAAGGCAGAGGCAGCGCCCATCACCGAACCCGAAGAGGAGGAAACGCTCGAAACCGAGAAGCCTGTTTCCGTCCGAGCCAAAGCGGAAAAATCCAACGCACACGCCGAGGCGACGCGCCAGATGGCAAAAGTGATGATCAGCGGAATCCAGAGCGGGCGGCGTTTGAACGAGCGGTTGGGGACGTTCCTGCAACGTTTTATCCCGCGTCTGCTTCCGGGCGTGGAAGGCGATCCCCAGCATAAGACGTTCGCCGTGCCGACCTATGCGATGGCGTTCATCGCGGTCGTCATCCCTGTCCTCGTGGTGACGGTCGCCACGGTGGTGTACCTGCGGTTCGGGCAAAGTGTGCAATACGACGAGTTGTACTCGCAGGCGCTCATCGGGCGGGACCGGGCTGTGAGCGAGACCGACCCTGTCCGTCAACGGGAAAATTGGCAATATGTGCTGGACACCCTCGACGCCGCCGACAAGTATCGCGAAACGGATGAATCGAAATTCCTGCGTGCGGAGGCGCAGGCAAATCTCGACAATTTGATGGGGATCATTCGTCTCGAATTCATCCCCGCTTTCACGAACGGACTCGGGGGGGCGGTGCAAATCAGCCGCATGGCGGCAAGCGAAAGTGACCTGTACATGCTGAACGCGGAGGGCGGCAACATCCTGCACGCCTCATTCACCGGACGAAGCCTCGAACCCGATGGCGCGTTCAACTGCCAGCCCGGCACCTACGCTGGGTATCAGGTCGGCACACTGGTGGACCTGCTTGCATTGCCGAAGGTCAACGCGTTTGGCGCCGCCGTGCTCGGCATCGACGCCACTGGGAACCTCCTGTACTGTTCGCCCGGGCAGGTGCCACAAGCCTTTCCACTCCCCGCGCTGCCCAACACCAACTGGGAGCGTATCACATCCTTCGCGCTGGACAACGACAACCTGTATGTGCTCGATGCCACCTCGCGCTCGGTCTGGGTGTTCGTCGGAAAGAACGGCTCATTTGTGGATACCCCGTACTTCTACTTTGGCAACCAGATCCCCGAAACGATGGATACCGCCATCGACCTTGCCGTCAGCGGCGACGACCTCTACCTGCTCCATGCCGACGGGCATATTTCCAACTGCACATTCAGCCGTATCGCGGAAACTCCCACGCGCTGCATCGACCCCCTCGTCTTCCAGGACCCCTTCCCCGCTCACAGGGATATTAACGTTTTCGCACAGGCGAACTTCACCCAGATGGTGCTTACCGCCCCGCCGACACCGGTCATCCTTTTGCTCGACTCCGAAGACCAGGGCGTCTTTCGCTTCTCCCCGCGTTCGCTCGAATTGTTGAACCAGATACGCGGCAATTCCGGCAAGGGTAATCCCTTCCAATCGAGTCCGGTCGGCGCGATCGCGGTCAGCCCGAATTACGTACTGTACCTTGCCATTGGCGATCAGGTCTACTTTACGACCAATCTTCCATAATCTTCATCAGCCACTGATCGAGATTGATCCTCGATCTTTCGTTTTATCGGAAATGAACCTCTTCCCCTTCTTTCGACGAAAAACCTCGAGCCCCACCCAGCCGGTCATTGCTCCCGATTCCCCGGATGAGCCTCCTCAACTGACGGCTCTCAAAACCCTCGTCATCGTCTACGACCCGGTCGTCGAACCGACATCCGGTAAAAAATTGTCGGAGTACATGCACTGGAGCCGGGTCGAAGACCTGGCAAAGGGATACATGTCCGATGTCCTGCAAGTCAGCGGCGGACTCGTCCGCCACCAGATCGTTCAGCGCATCGATGTGGATGCTTTTCCTGCCAAGGCGGATGGGTACGTTTATAGCGCGGAGGCATATCTGAATGTCCTGCGCGGCATCACGCCTCCCTACATACCGCAGGAAGCCGATTATTATGCCATCATCAAGCGGTTCGACATTCTGCAACGCGTGGCAAAGGAGGAGATCGATGAGGTGTGGGTCTTCAATTTCCCTCATGCCGGGTTTTACGAATCCATCATGGGCGGACCCGGCGCCTTCTGGTGCAATGCCCCTCCGCTCCGGGGTACGGAGGCGTCAAAACGGCGTTTTGTCATCATGGGTTTTTCCTACGAACGCGGCGTGGGCGAAATGCTCGAAAATCTGGGTCATCGCGCCGAATCCATCATGGAAAAGACTTTCGAAAAACTGACCGGCGACGACAATCTGTGGAAACGATTCACACGGTACGAACAGACACATCCCGGGCACGCCGCCCTGGGCAACGTTCATTTCGCGCCGAACAGCGAACGGGACTATGACTGGAACAACCCGTCCAGAGTGATGAGCGAATGCGATGACTGGCGCGATAACTTTCCCAATTTCAAGGGTGTGGTCCGACCGGTCACCGCCGCAGACTGGGGTAACGGCGATATCCGCGAACATCATAAATGGTGGATGAGCCATTTCCCCAAAGTGGCGGGGCGCAAGAACGGAATTCATAACAACTGGTGGCAATACATCATGAATCCAAACCAGGTGAACATCCAGAGTGGCGCGTAGGAAATTGTCCCGTCGACGCAATGGATGAATCTTTCCATCGCAATTTACGAAATTGTCCGCCGGGATATTTCGGAGTTGCAATCCTTTTTCTGCTCCTCGAAGAATAAAATGTAAATGTAAATATGAAATCTGATTGGACGATTGCTCCGGTTTTCGATTAGAGGTTGCAGGTCATGAATCAATTCTCCGGACTACGCCAGCGTGCCCGTCCTTATGTCATGGTAGCTGTTGCAGTTGGCGCTTACACCGTGGTTTTTGCAAGTTACCAGAATCAGTTCGGGACCGAGATAGCCTCCCTTGCCACCATTCCGGTTGTTGTCGCAAGCTGGTACTTTGGCATTCCAGGCGGGATGATGATCGCCGTCCTTTCCATCGGTGCAAGCGGGATTTTGGAGGCACTTGCAGGCCATCCTGTTCCCACCCTTTTATCCGACCCTGGCAACATTCTGCGTTCCATTTCACTCCTCCTGGTTGCAGTCGTGACCGGACGTCTCAGTTCCATCACGCGCGAACGCCTGGAGGTGATCAAAAAGCTCGAGCAATACGAAAGGGAAAGTCGTTCCCATACCGATTTTTTGGAACTATTGAACAGGATCACCGCCAAAGCGCTTGAGGCAGAAAATCTTCAAACCACACTCGAAATTCTGACCGAGCAAATCGCAATCCTTTTCAAAGCCGATGACGGCTTTTTCGCGTTCTGGGATGAGACCCGTCAGACCACAACTCCGATGGCAGCATACGGTTCGATGAGTAAAACTTTCCCCAAAATGACCTTCAAGCCGGGAGAAAGAACGCTGGTTGACGTTGTACTCGAATCAAATCACCCGCTTATCATTGAAAATCCGAAGACATCGCCTCTGCTGCAAGGCATTCCATGTTGGCTTTCGAGCCGCGTAATACTGGGGATTCCTCTGGTCGTGCACGGACAGATCATGGCAGCGGTCATCCTTGGCTATACCCAGCATCGTTCGTTCAACCCGCAGGAAATCGCCCATGCAGAGACCGTGGCACAACAGACCGCGGTCGTTTTGACAAAACTGCAATTGCTCCAAAACACTCAGATGCAGTTAAGACAACTGACAGCATTACACGAAGTGGCGATCATCACCACCGAAGTGGAAACCCTCGATCATTTGATCGAACGTGTCACCGAGGTCATTGGCAAGAATCTGTTTCCCGATAATTTCGGAATTCTGCTGATGGATCATGAAAACGCCATCCTAAAACCCCACCCCTCTTATCGCTTCGTCACCAGAGAGGACGGGCAAATTCCCGATGTTCCGCTCGAAGCCGGTGTAAGCGGTCATGTCGCCCGGACTGGCTTACCGATCCGCATCGGGAATATAAAGGAACTTGACAATTATCTGGATATTGACCCCGGTACCGTCTCCGAATTGTGTGTGCCGATCAAGATCAGGAATCATGTCCTCGGCGTGATCAACACGGAAAGTTCCAAGCCGAATGCCTTCACCGCGGACGATGAGTACCTGCTCGGTACACTCGCCGGTCAACTTGCCACAGCCATCGAGCAATTACATTCCAAAGAATCTGAACGGCGCTGGCTGGATCAACTCGCCCATTCTAATGACCTGATCTATTCGATTACCCAGATCACCACACAGATTAATAGGGCACTGACCACAGATGAGATTATCCAGACCCTTGGATACGAACTGCAAAAGATCGCACTGACCTGCATCATGGCTGTGTATGATGAGAAGAAGAAACTCTTTACCGTCAATTACACATCCCTTGAGCCGCGTCTTCTCTCATTGGTGGAGAATGGATTGGGATATCCACTGCTCGAATATTCGATTCCTCGTCGGATGCTGGAAGAGGCGATACACGCAGATGAATTTTTGCACCCGGCCGCCATACCTAACCCCGTCGAAGAAATACAGAAGTTGTTCACCCAAACCGAGAGAGCAGGCGTACTCCGGCTCCTCGGGAAATTCGGTGTTGGTCCCGATTTGGAATCGCTCCGCCTGCCGCTGGTTTTCGAGGACAACTTGCTGGGAATTTTATGGGTATGGGGTGCCGGCATCCGAAACTCGGACCTGCCGATCATGTCCATCTTTGCAAAGCAGGTCGGCATCTCGCTGGAGCGCGCCCGGCTATTTCAGGAGGTGCAAAGCCTCGCCCTGACCGATCCACTCACAGGACTGCACAACCGACGCAGCATCTTCGAATTGGGAAAGATCGAATTCTCGCGGGCACACCGCATGAAACGGGCGTTTTGTTGCATGATGCTCGACCTCGACCATTTCAAGTCGATCAATGACAAGTATGGACACCAGGCTGGCGATCATGTCTTGCAGGAGTTCGCAAGACGGTGCAAGAGTTCGGTGCGGGAAGTGGATATTGTCGGCAGATACGGAGGCGAGGAAGTGATCATCGTCATGCCCGAAACCGACCTGCAGTCCGCCCTGCCCGTTGCGGAGCGGTTGCGAAAACGCATCGCAGATACGCCACTGGATGCAGGCACTCACAAAGTCAACGCGACAGTCAGCATCGGTGTTGCCCAAAAGGACAATAACACCCTTCAATTCGAAACGCTCATCGCCCGCGCCGATCAGGCATTGTACATCGCCAAGCACAGGGGGCGAAATCAGGTCGCAATCAGCAGGTAAACCTACCCTGCAATCCGTAGCGCCACCATCGTCACATCGTCAGCCAAAGCCTTGTTATCTCCGAACGCACTTGCCCGTTGAAGGACTGTCTGAAGCATATCAGACGCCCGCAGATCCGCGCTTTGCAGGATCAACTCCCCCAGCCGGTCCTGACCAAACTGCTCCATGCCGCCGTTCAATACTTCTGTTATGCCGTCGGTGTACAGCAACAGAGAATCCCCTTTTGACAGCGCAACCGATTCGATCCTCGGACGGAAAAACTCCGCCAAACCGATTGCCGGCGCGGTGGGCATCAACCACTTGACCTCGTTGCTGTCTCTTCGATGCACGGCAGGCGGGTTGTGCCCCGCGTTGACGTAGGTAATCTCCAGCGCAACCGGATCAAAACGCGCCAGAAACACGGTCACAAAAGTGGTGAAATTGATGTTGTGGATATAGAAGCGGTTGATGCGTTCCAGGATTTCAGCAGGCGAGTCCGTATCGGGAGCCATCGTGCGGATCGCCGTTTGCAGGCTGCTCATCAACATCCCTGCCGAAACGCCGTGCCCGCTCACATCGGCGATGACCAGCCCGTGGGCGCCATCCCGGAACTGGATGAAATCGAAGTAATCGCCTCCGATGATCTCCGCCGGGCGGCTGAACGCGGCAATCTCCACACCTGGGATTGCGGGCGCGCGCTGCGGCAACAGGGCACGCTGAACGATCTGCGAAAGCTCCAGTTCAGACTCCAACCGCCGCCGCTCGGCCTCCGAATAATGATCCAAACAAACGGACGCGGTGTAATCCATTTCCAGGCGGCTGGCATCCACATAACCGTGACAAATCTCGCACAACCCGAGCGTTTCACTTCCCAACTTCTCGATGCTCGTCTCAAGGACGTGCAGGTGCTCCTGCACACAATGTTCGTCATCGCACAGGCAGAGGTCCTTCTCGGCGTTCGAAGCCGTTTCAAGGAACTCGGTCACATGGTGACGTTTCTCCTCCAGGCTGGTCTGGATTCGCTGAAAAATATCAAGCGCCATCTCATCCTCCATAAAGGTTGACAGCAATAGTAGAACAAATG
The DNA here is from genome assembly GCA_013388855.1 of Chloroflexota bacterium. Taxonomy (GTDB): domain Bacteria; phylum Chloroflexota; class Anaerolineae; order Anaerolineales; family Villigracilaceae; genus Defluviilinea. The sequence continues at coordinate 9,801 of JACAEM010000009.1, read as the reverse complement.
TTTAGACTCGTCAAGCCGGGGGTTTCTTACAACGAAGGTTCCCAAACCTGATAAAGTCCCAAATCCCCCGTCTCACCATCTGAATAAAAAGCCGCCTTAACCCGAAAACCCGACCTCAGCGCCAACTCGGTTAACTCGGATTCGCTGAAGTGGTGAACGTAGCGCACCCCCTCTCCCCCGCTGCGCCAATCGAGCAGATAGTCGCCCGCATCCACATCCGCACTGGAAATTGCCGCCGCATCCCACGGCTGGATTCTTGCCCTGAGTCTTTCACTGTTCAAGAACTGCCAGTTGGAGTGAATGAATCGCCCGTTCGGCTGAAGCAATCCGCGAATGGTTTTCAGGATGTCTACCCGCAATCCCTGGCTGGGAATGTGATGCAAGACTGCGAAAGCAGTGACCAACGACCAGCCGCCGCCCGAGGATAACTGTCCGCTGAAAACTGAGAGTTGTGTCAAATCAACCTGTTTGAAAGTGGCAGAGAAGCCTCCCGGCTGTGAAGTTCCCGCAGGGATGGACTCGGCGTTTCGGAGCAGAGGCAAGCTGAAGTCCATGCCGAGATACCTTCCGCGGTGACCTCGTTTCGCCAGTTCGCGCGCAAATTCCCCGTTGCCACATCCCAAATCCAAAATGGACTCATCCCCTTTCAGCATCTCCAGCACCCGGCGGACTCCCGGCTGGATACGATGCCGCGTGGTAGAGAAGGAATCCCCAAAACGGGTGTAAAACTCGTGGTTGAGTTCGATCAGGCGCTCAACGGTGATTGAATCCATGAGTGAGATTATACCCAGTGCGGCTTGCAACCAGAGGTATTCCGTACCGGTTATAATCCCGCCATGCTCACACCGCAGGAAGTTGAAAGACTATCGGAAGAATTCGAAACAAAAACGCCACAGGAGATCCTCAAATGGGCCATCGACATGTTTTGGCCTCAGATCGCGATGAGTTCCTCGTTCCAAACGCAGAGCGTGCCATTGCTGCACATGGTTGGACAAATCAATCGCAACCTGTTGATCTATTTTATCGACACCGGTTATCATTTTTGGGAGACTTCGATCTTTCGTGAACAACTCGCCTCGGAATGGCACCTCAATGTGCTGGACCTGTATCGCGACACCCGCTGGGATGTCTTCGTCCGGCAGCGCACGCGCACCCTGCCGTTGGATGACCCGAACCTGTGTTGCTTCATCCACAAGGTCCAGCCAATGCAGGCGGCATTAAAAGACATGCTGGCTTGGATCAGCGGCATCCGTCGCGACCAGACCGCCACACGAGCCAAGGCAAGGATCCTGGAATTACAGGAAGATGGATTATTGAAGGTCAACCCGCTCCTGAATTGGACCAAGGCGGATGTAAAGCGCTACGCGGAAGAACACAACCTGCCGTCGCATCCTTTATACGAAAAAGGCTATCGCAGTGTAGGATGCGCCCCATGCACGGTCGCCATCGGCGTCAACGACGATGAGCGCGCCGGTCGCTGGCAGGGTCGCGGTAAGACTGAATGCGGCTTGCACACAACCATGTTCGCACAAAAAGATTTCTCGAAATTGAAGAACGATTTTCAGACTGATATTTCGGAAATGGATAGAAGAAAAAGCGAGAGATAGGTTTACAGGTTATGCAGACCGAACGACAGGAACGCTGGAGAGCGACTCATCTCCTCACCCCCGATAAAAAGGAACTCGCCCGAACCGTGCTGGAGGAGATCCGGCGCGGGCGCGATGTGACCAAAACCCTGCGTAGTCATCCGCTTCGAAGCGGCGGGTACCTCAACAAGTCCATGCTGGTGACCATTTACAACGAGATGGTCGCGGCCGGGGAGTTGGAGGAGGACGCACACCTGCTTGAGCGCATCCGAATGAAACCGATGCGGACCCTCTCCGGTGTGACCACAGTGACGGTTCTCACCAAGCCGTATCCATGCCCCGGTAAATGTATCTTCTGCCCCACCGACGTGCGGATGCCCAAATCGTACCTCCCCGATGAACCAGGCGCCATGCGCGCCGTGGAACACGAGTTCGACCCGTTTTCACAGGTGAGGTCGCGCATCACACAACTGGAGTCGCTCGGTCATCCCACCGACAAGATCGAACTGCTCATCCTCGGCGGGACGTGGTCCTCGTATCGGCGCGATTATCAGGAGTGGTTTATAAAACGGTGCTTCGATGCGATGAATGTTTCCCTCACCTCCGCCCCTCTCCCAGCGGGAGAGGGTGTCCGAAGGACGGGTGATGGAGAGTATAAAGTGGAAAGCGGCGAATTGGAGAAAGATCACTTCATCAACGAAACAGCCCGCCACCGCAATGTGGGATTGGTCATCGAGACACGACCGGATGAGATCACTCCGGAGGAAATTCGCTGGCTACGTCATCTCGGTGTGACCAAAGTGCAGATGGGCGCGCAAAGTTTGGATGACCGCATTCTCGAACTCAACAAGCGCGGGCATACTGTAGAGCGGACGCGGCAGGCTGTGTCCCTGCTTCGCGCGGCAGGATTCAAAATCGTCCTGCACTGGATGCCGAATCTGTTGGGCGCATCCCCTCAATCTGATCGTGAAGATTTCGCCCGGCTGTGGGATGATTTTTGCCCGGATGAGATCAAGATATACCCGAACCAATTGCTGGCAAATGCTGAACTCTACGAATACTGGCAGCGCGGGGAATTCAAGCCCTACGAAACGCAGGAACTCATCGACCTGATTGCAGACATCAAACCGACCATCCCGCGATATTGCCGCGTGAACCGCGTCATCCGGGACATCCCGTCCACGAACGTAGTGGCGGGAAACCGGCGCACCAGCCTGCGACAGGATGTTCATGACGAGATGAAACGGCGCGGGACAAGTTGTCAATGTGTGCGCTGCCGGGAAGTGAAAGGGAAATCGATCCACCCTAATTTGCTGAAATTGGACGATATCGTCTACCAGGCAGGTGAGGCGGAAGAGCATTTCATTTCGTACGTCACCCCCGATGATAAACTGGCGGGTTTTATCCGCTTATCGCTTCCGGGAAAGGACTCGCCGCGGACAGGAATCACGGATTTGGATGACGCGGCATTGATCCGCGAAGTGCACGTCTACGGGCAATCCCTGCCGGTGGGGTCGGAGAAAAAAGGCGCGGCGCAACATGCGGGTCTGGGGACGCGCCTGCTTGAGGAGGCAGAGTCCATTGCCAGGGCGCGTGGGTTCAACCGTCTGGCGGTCATTTCGGCGGTGGGTACGCGCGGTTATTATCTCGAGCGCGGCTTCGAACGCGGGGAACTATATCTGACAAAAACTCTCAAATAACGGAATCAGCCTCCGGCGGGGAAAGAAGCGGGGTATTTCCCTCATCCAATGAAAATAGTCCATCGACTGGCATGAATTAGAGAATTATTAGATAGCCATTCGGGTGCTTGACTTGCATCCGGCGCGGTGATAACAATTATTGGATTACTATGGAATACAAGGATTATTACAAAATTCTGGGCGTGGACCGCAAAGCCAGCGATGAGGATATCCGCAAGGCATATCGTAAACTGGCAAAGCAATACCATCCCGACTACAACCCGAACAACAAACAGGCGGAGGAGCGCTTCAAGGAAATCAACGAGGCCTATGAAGTGTTGAGCGACTCAAAGAAACGCGCCCATTATGACCGGCTGGGTTCGGATTACTCGCAGTGGCAGCGGCGCGGCACTCCGGGAGATTTCGATTGGGGTCAATATGGCGGTTTCCCAGGCGGCACGCGCGTCAGCATGGATGACCTGAATGAAATGTTCGGCAACAGCGGCATGGGCGGCTTCTCCGACTTCTTCCAGACCATCTTTGGCATGGGCGGGAGAGGATCAACCCGTTCGCAGCCACAAGGATATCAGCAGGACCTCGAGATTACCCTGGAAGAGGCATACCGGGGTACCACGCGCCGCATCCAATCGGATGGCAGGGAAAAGCAGGTACGCATTCCGGCAGGCGTGCGGAACGGCTCCAAGGTGCGCGTGGCGGGCGCGGGTCTCAACGGCTTGGACTTATACCTCATCATTGGCATCACCGAAGACAGCCGCTTCGAGCGGCGCGGAGATGACCTGCACACCACCACCACAATCAGTGTTTTCACAGCCATTCTCGGCGGCGAAGCAGATGTGGAAACCTTCGACGGCAGGATCAAACTCAACATCCCGGCGGGCACGCAGCCCGAGCAGGTTTTTCGACTGGCGGGGCGCGGCATGCCGCATCTCAAGAACCCCAAAGAAAAAGGCGACTTGTACGTCCGCGTGAAGGTACAGATCCCTAAATATCTTTCGACCAAACAGCGTGAATTATTGGAAGACGCCTCACGCATCAAATTCTAGAAAGGACAAAATGAAACGCGTATTCCTCGTTTTATCTGTTTTGATGATCTCTGTCCTGGCTTGTAATCAGACGTTGAGAACGGCTCCGACTCAGCCGCCGCCTGCAGCGCAGGTACAGGTGAATCCTCCCCTCGACTCTGCCTCCGTCAACCTTGCGGATCAACAGGATACCCTCGTCACATTGTATGAGCGCGTCATCCCGGGCGTGGTTGCCATCCGCACGGATGTGGGGGCGCTCGGTTCCGGGTTCGTGTTCGATAATGAAGGTCATGTAATCACCAACCAGCATGTTGTGGAAAGGTCAAGCACGGTGGAAATCTCATTCTCATCAGGCTATAAGGCGCGCGGCACGGTGGTCGGTTCAGACGCGGACGCGGATATTGCCGTCATCAAAGTGGATGCGCCTGCCGAAGAAATCCACCCGCTGGCAATCGGCGACTCGAGCACCCTCAAAGTGGGGCAGTCTGTGGTCGCTATCGGCAATCCCTTCGGCCTGAATGGAACGATGACCCTCGGCATTGTCTCCGGGCTGGGACGCACACAGTTCGCGCATGCCGCGCCCGACGGCGGCGGATTCTTCAGTACCGCCGACATCATCCAGACCGACGCGGCGATCAACCCCGGCAATTCAGGCGGTCCGTTGTTCAATCTGAACGGCGAGGTGGTCGGCATTAACCAGTCCATTTTTACCGACACCACAAATGCCTTGGGGGAACCAACAAATTCCGGCGTTGGTTTTTCCATCTCGATCAACCTGGTAAAGCGAATCGTCCCGGTGCTCATCGAGGAAGGTTCCTACAAATATCCCTATTTGGGGATTACCTCCTCCAGCGAATTAAGTCTCGCACAATATGAGGCGCTTGGCTTGAACACCTACACAGGGGCCTATGTGCTTGAAGTGACTCCCGGCAGTCCGGCGGATCAGGCAGGCATCCAGGCGGGCGACAGGCCCACCAGCCTCCCGAACCTGAACGCTGGAGGGGATATCATCACCGCGCTGGATGGTAAACCGGTTGCCACGTTCGATGAATTGCTTAGTTATCTGATCACCACGAAATCGCCGGGCGATACGGTCGTGTTGACCGTTTTGCGCGATGGGCAGACCATGGACATCACCGTCACGCTGGGCGAGCGACCATAAAGTTTCATAATCTTCCATTTCAAAACTTGAAAGCCACAAGCGTTTGCTTGTGGCTTTTCTCATTATCCCCACAAGTTCTTCACAATTTCATAACGGGATCACTATAGTGTTTTACTATACTACTGCAAAAATCATCACGACCATGAAAGGCAATGAAGTAATGACCTCCAAATTAAGAACCTTGTTTTCAGGAGCCAAACGCTCCACACGAGTGATTTCCATCCTAGTCGCAATTTTCATTCTTGCAGGAACGGGAGGGTATGCTTATTACACGCAAATCTACCTGCCCAGCCAGACTACAACCGAGACGGCAACCTTGCAGACTGCCACCGTCCGACAGGGCGATTTGGTTATCTATGCCAGCGGCACAGGGACGCTGGTTGCTTCGGATGAGGTCAACCTGGCATTTAAAACCGGCGGAGAAGTGACTGAGATCAATGTCAAGGTGGGTGACAAAGTCAAGGCAGGCGATGTCCTTGCCAAAGTGGATGATACCGACGCTCAAATTGCATACACGCAAGCCAAGCGGTCACTGGCTGAACTGACATCCATCTCCGCCATCGCCACCGCCCAGACCACAATTGCAACTGCCATGGAAAACCTTCAGGATGCAATCAGCCACCTTCAGTACATTATCAGCCCGGCTGTCTACAATGCTGAACTTTTGGTTGCTGAAAAGGAGCAAGCAGTGAAAGACTCTCAAACTGCCGTGGACGCAAATCCATCCAGCAAAGAGGCGCAGGTCGCCCTCGAAACTGCGCAGGATGAACTGAAGAAGGCGAATGACCAATTGGCAAGGGCCCAATATAACTATGAGAATTCCTATGTCCCCGCCACGTTCACTGTCACAGAGTGCACGGGGTTTGGACCGGGGCGCAAATGCAAGGACAACACTTATTCTCCCACCGACGCGGATATTCTCGATGCACGTGCAGGAGTAACATCCGCCAAGGCGGCCTTGATCGAAGCACAATATCTTTACGACTTACTGACCGGCGGCGAGATTCCCGAGGATGCGACCGGCTCGGCACTCACCGAGATCGAAAATGCCAAACTGGCGCTCGCATCTGCACAAGAGGCTTTGGAGGGCACGACCATCATCGCGCCGATCTCCGGTACGGTGATGTCCATCGACACGCGCGTTGGGGATACTGTCGGCAGTGGGACAACTGTCATTACGGTCGCTGATCTGGATCAACCTTATCTCGAGATCTACCTCGACGAATCAGACTGGACAAACATTCAGGTCGGCTATGAAGTGGAGATTACCTTCGATATTCTCCCTGAACGGACGTTCTCCGGTGCAGTAACCAGCGTGGACCCGGGTCTGTACACCTCCGGTAACACCTCCGTTGTACGAGCCCTGGTCAAGATCGACAATATCAACGACTCGTTCAACCTGCCGCTCGGCACCTCCGCTTCCGTGGACGTCATCGGCGGACGCGCCGAGAATGCAGTCCTCGTCCCGATTGAAGCATTACACGAGACGAACTCCGGGGAGTACGCGGTTTTCGTCGTTGAAAACGGCAAGCCGCGGCTGAGAGTGATCGAGGTTGGCATCCAGGATCTGTTGTATGCGGAGGTCAAATCCGGGCTGAATCCCGGCGATGTCGTCACCACAGGCATTACGGAGACCCAGTAATGGAAGCACGCAAGATCATCGAGACAATCGATATCACCAAAATCTATGGCATAGGTGATGTGAGTGTCGCGGCACTAAAAGGCGTGAGCATCGAAATCCATGCTGGTGAATTTATCGCCATCATGGGTCCCTCCGGCTCAGGTAAGAGCACGCTGATGCACATTCTGGGGTGCCTCTCGAAGCCCACCAGCGGAAAATACATCCTCGATGGTGAAGACGTGAGCAACATGGACAAGGTCGAACTGGCAGGTATCCGCAATAGGAAGATTGGCTTCGTCTTTCAGGCATACAACCTGCTGCCACGCACAACCGCCCTGCGAAATGTAACCCTGCCCCTGCTCTACAACCACGCCAATCCGAAAACCGCCGAAGAAGGGGACGAGAAAGCCAAAACCATGCTCGAACTCGTCGGACTGGCGGATCGGATTCACCATCAGCCACAGGAACTCTCCGGCGGGCAGCAGCAACGCGTCGCCATTGCCCGGGCGCTGATCAACGACCCCGTACTGGTCATCGCTGACGAACCGACTGGAAATCTCGACAGCCATTCCGGCGTGGAAATCATGAACCTGCTTCACAAATTGCATCAACAAGGCACGACCATTGTCATGGTTACGCACGATCCGCGCATTGCGGAACACACCCAGCGGACGATTCACCTGATGGATGGATTGATCGATACCGTTGTGCATAACGGAAAGAAGGTGCATGTATGAAACTCTCCGAAGCATTACGCATCGCCTGGGAATCGATCCGCAAAAACAAGGTGCGTTCCTTCCTGACCATGCTGGGCATCATCATCGGTGTGGCGGCGGTCATTATCATGGTTGCCATCAGCGCCGGAACCGAAGCCACCATCCAGGAACAGATCACCAGCTTGGGTTCGAATCTGGTCTTCGTGCAAAGTTCTTTCATGCGTGGCGGACCTGGCCAGGCGCCTACGGGCGGACTCGTCTTTGACGATGCCGCCGCCATTCAGGAAGGCGTTAGCGGAGTGGTTTCGGTGGTGGTCGAACAACAATCCTCCGAGACCGTCAAAGCCGGAGATGTGACGCTCGAAGGTGTGGAGATCAATGGCACAACAACAGGTTTCCCCTCTGTGCGCGATATGACCATCGCCGATGGTCGTTATTTTAACGACAACGAGGTGGAAAAGAAGAGCAAAGTGGTCGTGCTTGGCTCCAGTGTGGCGGAGGAACTTTTTGGCGACAGCAACCCGGTCGGTCAATATATCAAGGTAGGCAATACCAAGATGGCGGTTATCGGCGTATTTGAAGAACGCGGACTGGTAGGCAACACCGATTTCGACTCGCGCATCTACATGCCGATCACGGTTGTTTTCCAAAAGTTCACCTTCAACCCGTTCGCCCGCTTCATGGGCGACAGCATCCGCATGGTCTATGTGGAGGTGGAACCCGATTCCAACCTCGACGATATCACCACTCAGATCGAACTCCTGCTTGCCAAACGCCATGATGTCACCCTCGACTCGCTCGACTTCTCGGTCACCACCCAGCAGGACATCATCAGCACACGCGAATCGACCACCGCCGCCTTCCGCAATTTACTGGCCTGGGTGGCAGGCGTCTCGCTCATCGTAGGCGGCATCGGCATCATGAACATCATGCTGGTCAGTGTCACCGAGCGGACGCGCGAGATCGGCATCCGTCAATCGGTCGGAGCAACCCCGGCAGACATCCGCATTCAATTTCTGGCGGAGGCGCTCCTGCTCAGCGTAGTCGGTGGCTTGATCGGCGCGGTCGTCGGCATTGGTGGCTCATACATTTTCGGCTCAGTCAGCGATATGCGCACCGTCATTCAGCCCGCATCCATCCTTCTCGCCTTCGGTTCCGCCGCTGCGGTGGGCGTCTTCTTCGGATACTACCCCGCCAACCAGGCATCGCAGCTCGACCCTATCGAAGCACTGAGGTATGAATAATTTTTCCGTCATTGCAAACTCCGAAGGGCGAAGCAATTTCCTCGAAAATTCGCAATGACATAACAGGATAAACCATGAAAAAACTAACTATAGCAACACTGACCACTCTCACCTTGATTCTCACCGCCTGCGGCTCCGCTTCTTCTTCGACGCCGCAAACTGGTCCCGGCTCCCAGGCTCAGACTCTCCCCGCCGCGACTCAACTCATCGTCGGCATTTTCAAACTCGATGGCACCGCCCAAGCCGTGACCGCCGAACAAGCCAAAGCACTCCTGCCCCTCTGGCAGGTCTACCAGGATCTGCTCGCCAGCGACACCGCCGCCCAGGAAGAGATTGACGCGCTGATCGAACAGGTCCAGGAAACGATGACGGCAGAACAGATGCACGCCATTACAGACATGAACCTGACCCAGCAGGATGTCATGTCCATGATGCAGGACCAGGGCATGGGCATTTCTCAGCGCAGCAACATGGGCAATGGTGATGGAACGGCCACAACTGGCGGATTCGCTCCTCCCGATGGCGGATTCCCCTCTGGCGGTGGGTTTACCCCTCCCGATGGCGGTTTCCAGGGTGGACCGGGGGATGGCGGCCAGAATTTAACTCCTGAACAGATCGCTACAGCCCAGGCTGCCCGTCAGCAAGGTAGCGGCGGAGGCGGGGCATTCATACCATCCGCTTTGCTCGATGCGCTGATCAAGCTCCTGCAGGAAAAAGCAGGTTTGTAATGAAGCGGGGGGGGGGGGGGGG
>JACAEM010000001.1 GCA_013388855.1 Chloroflexota bacterium | reverse complement strand
AGTGTGCCTTGCGTTTGTTTGTTTTCTGCTTCAACAGCAGGCAACTTCATAAGCAACACTTTCCAAATTATGCCTCTCATGTCATGGACTTTGTTAGCCCACTATTTTAGACACTCCCTCATTAAATTGAAACAGGCGGCAGGTTCTGCCGCCTTCAAGGATTGAATCTTTGCTTCTGTTTCAGAGAAGAAGTTTGCCGATGAGCACTGCAATGACGATGAGCAGGGTGCCGGCGCCCAGGAGCAGGGTCATGGTGCCATAGCGTTGGAGAACGTCAGTCACGATGCGCTGACTCCGCTCCGCCAGGTTTGCCTGCCCGGCGGATTCGCTGTAGGTCATTTTGAAGTCCGCGCGCTGGAGGAACCCGCCCGCAACGGACAACGCGCCCAGCGTGATGAGGATTCCGCCCGCTATGAAGAAGCCGTTGCTGAATGCCACCGGGTCATGCCAGTTGTTGATGAACCCGATGGACAGGACAAGGATGAATACGATCAGGGTCAGCCCCAGCACGATCCCTGCCAGCCGTAGAAAGTGGGCACTCTTTGATTCCATGGTTCCCTCCCGAGGATATGGATTTTCAATTCCTTATACGTCTTTCGTCTCCGCACGTAGCGAGTCACTCCACGTGATGCCTTCGCGCGCCAGATAGTACGCGCCCAGCAACGTGATGGGAAGCCACAACGCTACATGGAGCGTGAGCGTGTATCCGGCTGCGGTCGCCTGGTCCACGCCGTAGGCAGTGAGCACGGCAATCCCCGGAGCGTCGAATGTGCCGATATATCCCGGCGCGGAGGGGATTGTCGTTGCCAGGTTGACGATGCCGTTCATCAACATCAGGGCGAAGAACGAAACACTGAAATCAAAGGCGTGCATCACAAACCAGTATTTACCCGTCTCCAACAACCAGATGATGATCGATGTAAAAAAGACCATCAATACGTTGAACGGCGAGCGGAGCGATTCCAGCCCGTCGAGGAACTTGTTCATAATACTAATGATCCTCTGGTGAATTCTCTTCGGCGTGAACCGTTCGATCATCCACAAACCGACTTTTGCTGTGACGTGAGGAAACATCGCCGCCAACAGGAAAACCGCCAGCGCGCCGAGAAAGATCCCCGTGCCAATGACCGCCACCTGCTGGATGTTCCCCACGAAGCCGGAACTCCCGGTCAGTTTGGCAAGTTCCGGGAGGTTGACGAAGACAAACGCCAGCATGACCACACCATCAAAGATGCGTTCCACGATGATGGTGGCGAGCGAAGCAGAAACGGACACGCCTTCTTTGCGCTTCAGGATCACCGCCCGTAGCACCTCCCCGGCACGAGCGGGATAGATATTATTGCCCATGTAACCGATGGTGGTGATGGGAAACATGGTCGCGGTGGGTATCTTCTTGATGGGACCGAGCAGGTAATGCCACCTCCATGCCCTTGCCCAAACTCCTACAAAATAGACCAGGATCCCCGGCAGCAGCCACCAGTAATTCGCTTTCTTGACCGCGCCCCAGAATTCTTCGAGGCGCAGGCCGCGTAATGCCAGCCAGATGAACAGGACGCTGATCAGCACCCCGAGCCAGAATTGCCATTTTTTCATGAGAGGGATTGTAACACGTAGGGGCGGGTCACCGTGCCCCTACGATATAATGATTTCATGCAGATCAACCATCCCGCGCCCGATTTTGAATTACCCGATTTGCAGGGAAAACTGCATCGCTTGAGCGATTTTCGCGGGAGGATCGTCATTGTCAATTTCTGGTCGGCGGAGTGTCCTCACTCGGAACGCACGGATCGTTCCACGATGACTTGCCTCGTACAATGGGGCGGGGAGGTGGTACTGCTTTCCATCGCGTCGAATCGGAGCGAATCCGTCCGGGAGGTGGAGGAGGCCGCTGTAACTCGGCGCCTGCCCACGGTCCTGATCGATGCGGAACACGTTGTCGCAGATCTCTATGAAGCGCAGACTACTCCGCACGCGTTCGTCATCGACCGGCAGGGAATCCTGCGGTATCGCGGCGCGGTGGACGATGTCACGTTCCGTCAGCGCAAAGCCACGCGCTTCTTTCTCGAAGAGGCGGTGGAGGCGCTGCTCGCCGGGCGCCTGCCCAAATTGATCGAGACCCCGGCATATGGGTGCGCCATCGTGCGGGAAATTTGATAGAATCCAAACGTGACCATCGATACGTCCGCTCGCGTCGCCTTTTTGAAAAAGATCCACCTCTTCCACGGATTGGATGATGCCGAGCTTGCGGCGGTTGCCGACCAATTGGATGAAAAGGGGTATGCCAAAGGTGAGGTGGTTTTTCAACAGGACGGTAAAGCCGACAGTTTTTACATGATCTACGCCGGGAGCGTGCGCGTGGTGCGCAAACAGGATGGCAGGGAAATGCAACTGGCGCTCCTCGTGAAGAATGATTATTTCGGTGAAATGGCTCTGGTGTCGAACCGCCGCCGCTCCGCCACGGTTACAACCCTTACGGACACCACCCTGCTGATTTTATCCCGCCAAAATTTCGAAAAACTTTTCAAAACTGCCCCTGAACTGCGGACGAACCTCGACCTCGCCGTGCGGAGCCGCAAACTGGCGCGCAGTCTGCGCTTTAAATGGTTGAGACCTGATGAGGTCATCTATTTCCTTGCGCGGAAACATCCGCTGGTCTTGTACCAGAAACTCTTCCTGCCTGTGGCGGCATTGGCTGTTCCATTGTTCTTTTTCTACGCGTGGCTGGTCATCCTCCCGGCATTGCTGGCCCTGTTTGCCGCGTTGGGTTCGTTGATCGCAATCGGGCTGTGGATCGCCTGGCTGGTCATCGACTGGGGCAACGATTATTACATTGTCACCAATCAACGTGTGGTCTGGCTCGAAAAGGTCGTGGGCATTTACGACAGCCGCCAGGAGACCCCGTTGAGCATGGTCGTTTCTGTGGGCGTCGAGGTGAATCAGATTGGGCGCATCCTCGATTACGGCAATGTGATCGTCCGCACCTATGTCGGCAGGATACCGTTCAGCAACGTGGATCACCCCGCCCAAGCCGCCAAAATGATCGAGGAATATTGGAACCGAACCAAAGAGGCGGCAGTCGGGATGGAAAAAGAGGCGATGAAGAACGCCATCCGCAAAAAATTGGGAATCCCGATTCCTCCCCCGCCGAAGCCTGATTCCGACACACCACCCCCTCCCCCTCCGCCCAAACGCGGGACGATTGCCATTCTGCGTTTCCTCGGCGCAAATACGCTCAAACTCCGCTACGAACAGGGCGAAACGGTGGTCTACCGAAAGCATTGGGTGGTGCTTGTGCAACAGGCATGGATGCCGTTGCTCGCCACGCTTGCCGTCCTGCTCATTTTTCTCTATCGCCTGTTCCAACTGGCAATTTCGCCGGATGAAGCTTTCATTTCCCTGCAGGGCGGTCTGACCGTGGATGCGTGGGCAGGCGCCCTGTTCATCGCGCTTTTCCCGTTTGCATTCTGGCTGGGCTATGAGATCATGGACTGGAGCAACGATAAATTCGAAGTGACAGCGGAACAGATCATCGACGTCGACCGCAAACCGTTCGGCACCGAAACACGCAACGCCGCACAACTCGAGAACATCCTGAGCACCAACTATGAACGTCTCGGCATCTGGGGCAACCTGTTCAATTACGGTACGGTCTACATCACCGTGGGCGGCTCCAAACTTGCCTTCGAGGATGTTCTCGACCCGGCCGGTGTGCAGTCGGATATCGACCGCCGCCGCATGGCCCGCTCCCAAAAGAAGAGTGAGGCAGCAGTTGCAGCAGAACGCGAGCGCATGGCAGAATGGCTGGTCACTTATCATAAAAGCGCCCAGGAATTCGCGAATGAAGAAAGGAAGAAAAGCCAGAAACCGGAGTAAAATCGGAAAACTTTGTATCGCAAGGAATGAATAGAGAATGACCCTCCGCAAGATTGTTACGCTCCCCGAACCCGTGTTACGCCGCAAGGCGAAACCGGTCACAAAATTCGACAAGGACCTCCAGACCCTGATAGATGACATGGTCGAAACCATGCGCGAAGCGCCGGGGGTCGGCCTTGCCGCGCCTCAGATCGGACTCTCCGAACGGTTGATTGTCGTCGAATATTACGAAAAAGAGGAAGATGAGGAGAATGAAGAAGCGCCCAAAAAAGTCTGGGCGGTTCTGAACCCCGAGATTGTCAAAGCCTCCGAAGAGAAGATTCTGGGCGTGGAGGGTTGTCTCTCCATCCCCAATCTCGTCGGCGAAGTGGAACGTCATGTCGAAGTGCAGATCAAAGGGCTTAACCGTCACGGCAAGCCGATGAAGATCAAAGCCAGAGGCTGGCTGGCACGCATCTTCCAGCACGAAATCGACCATTTGAACGGCATCCTCTTCCCGGACCGCGCGACGCGGGTCTGGCAGCCGCCTCAGGAAGTGGAAGAAGAAAAAGAGTTCTAATGACGTTCAAGCCCCGGCAATTAACCCCGGATGATCTTCCTCGTCTTCGACAGTTTTGGGTCGAACACTGGGGCGGCGAAATCATGATCACGCGCGGTAATATCTACCGTCCCGAACAACTGGATGGGTTCGTTGTGGAGGAAGACGGCGAATGGATCGGATTGGTCACGTTTATCATTACAGGAGATGAATGTGAGATCACCTCGCTGGATAGTCTTCGGGAGGGAAAAAGCATCGGTTCGACCCTGAGCAACAAAGTGATCGAAGAAGCACGTAAAAAGAAATGTAGGCGCGTCTTTCTGATTACCACGAATGATAATCTGTATGCGCTCGGTTTTTACCAGCGGCGCGGTTTCGAATTGGTCGCCGTCCATCGCGGTGCGGTGAACGAATCGAGAAAAATCAAGCCGACCATCCCGATGATGGGCAGCAACAACATCCCTCTGCGGGACGAAATAGAACTCGAAATGGTTTTGTAGGAGCGGGATCATCCCGCCCGGGGCGAGAATATCCCGCCTCTACAATACAATGTTTCTTAAACATCTTTCCCTCACAAACTTCCGCAGTTTCACACGTCTGGATATGGACCTGCCCAAGCGGGTCGTTTTGTTGACCGGCGCCAATGCGCAGGGCAAGACGACCGTCCTCGAAGCCATTTATTTCCTGGCAGCGTTCACCTCCTTTCAGACCCACGCCGACCGCCAGATTATCAACCTCGACGAAGCGAAGAAGGGATCGCTCACTGTTACGCGCCTTGTGGCGGATTACCAACGCGGCAGAAGCAAGCATCGCATCGAGACGCGGCTGATCCTGGAACCGACGGGTGTGGTCAACGGTCAGCGCTTGCGCAAGGAAGTATTGCTCGATGGTGTAAAGAAATCCATCAATGAGGTCATCGGTCATTTCAACGCGGTCGTCTTCGTGCCGCAGATGTCGCAGATCATCGAGGGCGCGCCGGAAGACCGCCGCCGTTATATGAACCTGGCGCTGGCACAGTCCACGCCGGCATATGCGCGTGTGCTCAGCGAATACAACCAGGCGCTCACCCAGCGGAATGCCCTGCTCAAGGCGTTGCACGAACGCGGCAGCGCCGCCCTGAGTGCTGCTCAGCCGAAGGGGAACGGCGACCAGCTTGCAGTGTGGGACGAAGCGTTGACGCGTCTCGGCGCGCAGATCATCTTATGGCGCATCGAAGCCGTCCAGCAGATCGAGCGACTCGCTTCGCGCGTCCATCACGAACTGACCCACGGATCCGAGATCCTGCGCCTCTCGTACGAACCCGCTTACGACCCGCTGCCGAAACCCAATGGACAACTGGGCTTGAAGATCGACACGGTCGTGGACCGTTCGGGACTCGACCTGAAGGATATCCAAACCGGTTTTCGCGAGCGGCTGCGTGACCTGCGTAACGAAGAGATCGCGCGCGGTGTGACGACAATCGGGCCACACCGCGATGAGCTGCGTTTTCTTGCCAATGATATCGACCTCGGCAATTACGGCTCGCGTGGACAGGTCCGTACAGCCTTGCTGGCATTGAAACTGGCCGAAGTGAACTGGATGAAGGAGCGCACCGGCGAATGGCCCGTCATCCTGCTCGATGAAGTCATGGCGGAATTGGATGTTCAGCGCCGCTCCGATCTGTTGAAATACATCGGTGAGACCGAGCAGGTGCTATTCACCACGACCGACTTGAATCTGTTTGAGCCGGACTTTGTGAGGAAATCCGAAGTGTGGAAAGCGGAAGGCGGCAGAGTGGAAAAGTGATTTATGAATGCTGAACCATTCTGCGTCAAAGCATCTCCACCGTGTCGAGCAAGGCGCTCCTCCCGGAGCGACATGGAAAATTATGACTCTATCCGATCCATTCATTCAATCCATCCTTGAGAAAATCGACTCACCCGAGGTCATCGGTGTTGGCATCGTGGGCAGTTACGCGCGCGGACAAGAGTCAAAGTTCAGCGATGTGGATGTCGATATCTTCGTCGGCAAACTTCCGGAAAGCGAATATGATCGTTATACCCTGCGCTATTGGGATGGCAGGCTGGTCAGTTTGAAATACACCCTGTTTGATTCCGAACTTGAAGCGCTGACCAATCCGCGCCGGGCGATCTGGGCGGTGCCGGGGTTGCAGGGAATGAAGATCGTGCTCGACAAAGACGGTTCGCTCGCTGAATTGCAAAAGATGGCACAGAAATTTGATTTTTCGCTCCTGCAACCCGCGGCGGACGAATTCGCCACAGAAGAGCTCATGGGCAACGCGGAGGAAGCGCACAAGATATTGAATGGGCTTGCCCGCGGGCATGAATCCACGGTGTTGTATGCCACGTGGGGATTGGTGAAGAACATGTTCGAAGCGGTGGCGGTCCAGCGCGGCATCATGATCGTCAGCGAGAATCGCTACTTCGACCTGATCCAGGATTCGGTGGGACGTGATACGAAGTGGGTCGGTGCCTTCCGCACCGCCTGGGGATTGGACTATGCCTCCTCCCAATACCAGTCGCGCGGACCTGCGGCGCTCAAGCTGTATCGTCTGACCGCCGCGATGTTCGATGGCTTGATCCCTGAGAAGCATCGGGAGGTCGTAAAACAGACGTTGAAACGTATCAAAGAAGCAGGTTACGAATGAGACCACTCGTCAAACGCGCAATAAAAATCCATGAACGATTGCTTGAATTTTACGGTGAACCGCTCTGGCGCAACCCACTGCCTGCCATCGATGAACTCGTCTCGACCATCCTTTCGCAGAACACGAACGATGTGAACCGCGACCGCGCCTTCCATGCCCTGCGCGCAAAGTTCCCCGCCTGGGAAGCGGTGCGCGATGCGAAGACCAGGGATGTCATCGAAGCCATCCGCCCGGCAGGGCTTGCCAATCAAAAAGGTCCGCGCATTCAACAGGTGTTGAGATCCATTACCGAAGAACGTGGGAATCTCGATCTATCTTTTCTTGCGAAGATGAGTGTTGACGACGCGCGCAATTGGCTGACGAAATTCAACGGTGTAGGTCCAAAGACTGCCGCCATCGTTTTGTGCTTTTCGCTGGGAATGCCTGCCTTTCCCGTCGATACGCACGTCTACCGCGTGACGGGGCGTATCGGACTCCACCCGGAGAAGATGACCGTTGAACAGGCACATCCTCATCTGGAAGGTCTCTTCCCGCCCGAGACCTATTACGCCGCGCACTTGAACATCATCCGATTAGGACGCGAGATCTGCACCGCGCGTAAGGCGAATTGTGGG
Source organism: Chloroflexota bacterium (assembly GCA_013388855.1). Taxonomy (GTDB): domain Bacteria; phylum Chloroflexota; class Anaerolineae; order Anaerolineales; family Villigracilaceae; genus Defluviilinea. The sequence continues at coordinate 113,870 of JACAEM010000001.1, read as the reverse complement.
ATTTGTCCGATCCGTAAATTGTGTGATTATGGAAAAACACAATAATATGTCATTGCGAGGAGCGTTTGTTGCGACGAAGCAATCCCCAATTAATAAGGAGATTGCTTCGCCCTATCGGGCTCGCAATGACATATGATTATCTATTATCCCCATCCCCTCGAATCTTTCCCCGCTCCAAACGATCATACAACTTGGTGATGTTGTATTCGGCGATTTCATCGAGTGTTAAATCCAACTCGGTTGCAACCTGCGCGATATACCACAATACGTCACCGAGTTCGGCTTTGAGCGCCTCGCGCGTTTCCTCGCTGATCTTTCCTTCCTTATCGCGGAACACTTTTTTGATCTTGCCTGCCACTTCGCCCGCTTCGTTGACCAATCCAAGGGTCGGATAGATGACAGGATGCCCGATTGCCGGGTAGCCTGCGGTCTTGCGTGATTTGGCTTGATATTCGTTGAAGTTCATAAATTAATCTCTCCTGCCAACCCTCTCCACCACTCATCCTTTTCGCCCGGCACGAAGGGAACATAAAGCGCCAGCCTGTCGGCAATCCCATCATAGCGTTTTTTCAATGCATCAGCCAGTTTATCTTCCCCGGTTACCAGACAGAATTCGTTCAACATCTCATCGGTGATAAGCATGGGCATTTCCGCCCATTCGCCCTTCGACGCATGGACGGATAACTTCTCCGCCACACCAGCCCATCCATGCAGATCCATAACCGGACGGTAGGATGGTGTGGATGCATAGAACGATATCTGCGCGCGAGCAAAATTTATTTCTTCAGGCGTGGTGGCGACGAAGGCGTTCACGCAAACGGAAACATCCTCCCGCTTGCGGTTTGCTTTTTTCGCGCCTTCTTCGATGGCCGGTAATATCACTTCTTTCATGTAGCGAACACTATGGAACGGATGCGCCTGGAACCCTTCACAAAGCTCGCCTGCCAATCTTGCCAGACCCGTGTTCACGCCTGCAATATAGATTGGAATTTCTCCCTCACCCCGACCCTCTCCCAGCGGGAGAGGGGGAGGCTGGAAGAACGGCGACATCAACGTAATCTTGTAATACTCCCCGCGGTAGTTCAACTTCGTGCCATTTTGCCAGCAATCCCACAGCGCGTGGATCACTTCTATCTGTTCGCGTAATTTCTTCACCGGCGACTCGGGCCAGGGCATACCGAACCGCCGCTCGATGTGCGCTTTGACCTGTGTGCCGAGTCCCAGCAGGAAGCGACCGCCTGATTGCGCCGCCAGGTCCCAGGCTGTGTAGGCAAGATTCGCTGGAGAACGCGCAAAGGAAACAGCAATCCCCGTCCCTGCGCGAAGACGCGTCGTATGTTCGGCGATCAACGCACAAGGCAGGAAAGGGTCATGCTGAGTCTCCTGAGTCCACAGGGTGTCGAATCCAATGTCCTCCGCAGCCTTCGCAATGGCGGGGACATCTTTCAATCCAATAGGAGGAAGTGCAGCATCGAACTTCATATTTTCTCTCAGTCATTGCGAACGGAGCGAAGCAAACTTCTCATTAAGACCAAGATTTTTTCGTCGCTATCGTTCTTCACAATGATGTCAATCCAGCAGATAAGCCATGACCCAATTCGTCGTGGCGTTGAGACCATCCATGTGGGCGCGTTCATAGTTATGCGATGCGTCGATGCCGGGACCAATCAACGCCAGCGCCACATCGCCGCCTGCGCGCCAGAACGCTTCGCCGTCCGAGCCATAGAACGTGTATACATCCGTCTTGTATGGGATATTGTATTTCTCCGCCAGTGCGCGCAGTTTGTTGTTCAAGCCAAAGTGATACGGCCCGCCGCCATCCTTGGTGCACAAGGTAGCGTGGAATTCATCGGACTCCTGTCCACGTCCCACCACCGCCATATCGACCGTGACCAATTCCACGACATCGGATGGGATTCCCGTCGCCGCGCCGTGCCCCACCTCCTCATAATTACTGACATGAAAATAAACGGTTCGCGCGGGACTGAGACCTGCCTCCGTTAAAGATTTGACCGCCGCCACAAGATTCGCCACGCACGCTTTGTCATCGAGAAACCGCGAGCGGATAAAGCCATTCGTCACTTCTACGCGCGGATCGAACGCCACGCAGTCGCCGATGTTGATCCCCAATTGACGCGTTTCACTCTCGGAGTTGGTGCGCACATCCAAACGGACTTCCATGTGATCATCGTCGCGCGGAGTCTTGCTTCCCTCCGCGCCATGAACATGCCCCGACGCGGTGTCGATCAACACCGAACCGCGGATTTTCTCTCCCCTGGACGTGAACACCCACACACCTTCCGTCTCGACGCTTGACCATTGGATACCCCCAATACGGCTTAGTTTCAATCGTCCATTCGGCTTGATCTCCTTGACGACAGCGCCGAGCGTATCGACATGGGCAGTCAGGGCAACGGGCGGGAGATCATTGTCCACTTTCCACTTTGCAATAAGCGCGCCTTTCCGTGTTCGTGATAATTCCAACTGTTTGAATTGCGAAAATTCCCTCTCGACAAACTCAATGGCAGGTTCGGCAAAGCCGGTAGGAGACGCGATGTTCAACAACTTGACGAGAAAGTCGACAAAATATTCCTGATTGATGGCTGGTAACGACATGATTTCGCCTCTGATTTGTTTGAAAATTAACGGGTTGTCAAGTTACTTCCCAACATTCAAAACGGTAGACCCTCAAACTGACTGAACTTCTTCCGCCACTCCTGCGGAATGGAAATTGTCTTTCCGGTCTTATAGTCGTACGTCACAATGACTACTTCCCCCTTTGATAATTCCCTGCCGGTATCAGCGTCCACAATATTCTGCTTCCACGTCATGGACTTGTTCCCCAGCCGCGCCACGCGCACTCCCACTTTGATATTCCGCCCAAAATAGATCGGCTCCAGATACGTGAGATGCACATCCGCCAGAATGATACCGATCTCCATAAAGGACTGATCTTTGGTGAATAATCCCAGCTCGATCATGTAAGCGACGCGTCCCTGCTCGAAATAAGTCAGATGTCTGGCGTTGTTGACATGTCCCTGCGGGTCCAGATCCCCGTATCGCACTTCTACTGGATGATAAAAACGAAAATCACTCATGGAACGATTATAGTCGAAGACCTCAATCGTCCGCCTTTGCGAGTTGTTCCTCTGTCGCGACCGGGAGGGTGAAGTGGAATGTGGCGCCCTTGCCTGACTCACTTTCCACCCAGATGCGCCCGCCGTGCCCCTGCACAGCGAGGCGGCAGAAGGCGAGACCGATCCCCAGCCCGCCGGTCTTGTTCGAGCCGCGCAGGCGCGTAAATTTGTCGAAGACGCGCTCATGATCCGCGGCAGGGATACCGGGGCCATTATCTCTCACCCACATATGGACCCATTCGCCGTCCTGTTCCGCCCCCATCTCAAGTTTGCCTTCCACAGGCGTGAATTTGCTCGAATTCTCCATCAGATTGATAAGCACGCGCCGCGCCATGTCCTCATCCACCCAGATGAACGGAAGTTTCTCCGGCAGGTTCACGGCCAGAGTCTGGCGGCGTCCCTTGGCGACAGGCTCCACATCCCCCACCGCCTTTGTGACCAGTGGCAACGGATCAACCGCCTTCTTATCCGCAATAGGCTGGCCCGACTCGAGGCGGCTCACGTCCAGCAGGGAACTCACCAGCCGTTGGATGCGGTCGGTCGAATTTTCCGCGATCTTGAGGATCGAAAGCACCATCTCCTGATCCTGTTCGGGCACCAGCGTCGAAAGCACATCGAGACTCGATACGATATTCCCCAACGGCGAGCGCAGGTCGTGATAAATCATCGCCGTCAGATCCTCACGTAATTCTTCGAGTTTGCGGCGTTCAGTGATGTCGCGCAGGATCCACTGGATCGAATCCGCTTCATCGAACTCCACGCGGCGGGCGTGCACCTCGACGTGCATATGTGTCTCGTCGCGTTTGTGCATCGACGATTCATACGAAACTACCTGGTCGGCGCGCAGGGTCTCAAATTCCATGCCCGTCTTATTCCAGTTCACCTCGTGCAACTGGTCGATGGTCAGGGTGTGCAGTTCATCGTTGGAATATCCGCTCAACAGCACCGCCTGCCGGTTGGCTTCGACAATGTGCCCGTCCCAATCTGTGATGATCATCGGGTCGATGCTGTCTTCGAACAATTCACGATACCGCTGATGCGCGGCTTGCAGGCGCTCGAACAACTGCGCGTTCTGGATGGTCGTCCCCGCCAAACCGCCGATGCCGGTCATCACCAACAGGGCATCCGGGTCGAAGGATTTGGAGATGGGATTGATCGCTTCGAGGACACCGATCACGCGTCCCTGAGCCTGAATCGGAGCGACGAGGATTGAACGCATCTCGATTCCCCCGAACTTATCCGCGTCGCCGTAATTTTTATCCTGCCTGACATCCGGTACCACCACGCCGCGTCCATCGCGCGCCGCGTTACCCACGATGCCATCGCCCAGCGCAATCTTTCGCCCGAGGATGTTGCCGGCATTGTTTCCCGCTGCGGCGCGGAAGACGATATGCTCGCCGTCGATCATGCCCAACGCCACCGTTTCCACCTGCAACGCCTGCATAGTCTGGATCAGAATACGCTGGTACACATCCTCCTCGCGCAGGGAGGTATTCATCGCCGCCGCACCCTCCGCCAGCGCGGTCATCACGCGCGCCTGCCGCTGGCTTTCGGTGTAAAGACGAGCATTCAACACCGCCACAGCCGCCTGGTCGGCGATGGCTTGCATCAGATCGAGTTGCTCCCCCATGAACGAGTTCGGTCGCGAATGGACAAGCGTCAGCACACCCACCAGTTTTTCGCGCACCAATAATGGCACACAAATGGCAGACTTGGCGCCGGTCTTGTCGAACGCGTCGTCTGGGCGCATTAACCAGCGGTCGTCCTTGCTCGTATCCGGGACATACACACCCCTGCGATTGCGGATGACCCAGCCTGCGAGACCACGTTCCATGGTGTCGCGCATCTGTTGTGTGGTGTGCTCGTGGATCTGTTTGCCGTAGACGATGGTCGCGTCCATGGCTTTGCCGGCATCGTCCAGCACGACGATGCTGCAACGCTCGCCCCCCACATTCTGGATCGCCTCGTACAGGACGCGCTGAAGCACTGTCCGCAGGTCGAGTGCGGTGGCAACTTCACGGCTGACATGATAGAGGAGTTCGAGTAATGCTTTCGTGCGGTCCTGATCTTGTGACAGTGTCATAGGTTGAGTTGTCATGCGTCTGAAAGTATCTCCACCGCCTCATCCCTCGGGGCGGTGCCAGCAATGGAAAATGAGCAGACAAGTAAAGTATAGCACAATCAAATACGGTTACAATTGTGCCATGACCCTCGATCTTCCCCGTATTAAAGCCTTGTGTTTCGACGTGGATGGCACATTGAGCGACACCGACGACCTGTACGTCCAGAAAGCGAAACGCTTCTTTCCGCGTTTCCTCTTCCGTGACCCCGACCACGCCGCCCGCCGGTTCGTCATGTGGGTCGAGTCGCCCGGCAACGCCCTTCTGGGATTCGCGGACACGATCGGGCTGGACGACGAAATGGTCGTATTCATCGACTGGCTGTCCCGTCACCGAAAGACGTCCCATAAAAAATTCCTGCTCATCCCCGGCGTGGAGGAAATGCTGGTGCGGCTCAAAGGGAGGTATCCGATGGCGGTGGTCAGTGCGCGCGACGAAAAGGGGACGATGCGTTTTCTGGAGCAATTTAACCTTGTTAAATATTTCGACGCGGTCGTAACCGGACAATCGGTGGAGCACACCAAACCCTACCCCGACCCGATTCGTTTTGCGGCGCAAAAGATGGGCGTCAAGCCCGCGGAATGCCTCATGATCGGCGATACCACCGTGGATATGCGCGCGGGTATCTCCGCGGGCGCGCAGACGGTGGGTGTCCTTTGCGGTTTCGGCGAGGAAGCGGAATTGCTCAGGTTTGGGGCAAATTTGATTTTGAAAAACACAAGCGAGCTGGCAAGCATACTGTCTGGGAAAAAGTGACCGTCACTTCACAGATCATTTCCTCAACTCAGACATGCCGCCGAAATACAAGTCGAGATTGCGATCCTGGGCGATGGCTTCCAGCTTTCTGCGATATTCCGCAATGGCGTGATCTCCCACCAGCGGTCCGAACAGCCGGAAAATTCCCATTGCAAAGAAAAACAGCCTTTGAAGAAGCGGGATATATCCCCGCCGGAATTCCCCCGGCGCCCGCTCCAGAAAGCGCACGTCGCCCACATGGATGTATCCCATCGCAATCAACGGGATGACGGTGACGATGTCGGTTGTGTTCACCACGCGATACACCGGAGATTTGAGCTCCTTGTCGAACTCGACATTTCCAACGCGCGGACTTCCAAACGTGTAACAGGCCGCGATCTGGTCGCGAAAGACAGGGTTTTGCTCCAGGCATTGTGTGGCAAGGGTGGCAAGCGCCGCGCCGAGGGAATGACCTGTGATGTACAACGGGATGTCCCCCAGCTTGGCAACGCTTGCTTCGATTTCCTTTTCGACGCTTCGATAGGCATGAATGAATCCTTTGTGCACCCTGCCCTCGATGGCAGAAACCATCCCGGCTTTTACGTCCGTCAGGATATCCGTCGCTTTCGTGGGCTCGGTGCCGCGGAAGGCAAGCACGGCATACGACCGGTCATCCTTCACCACCAGGAAGGCCTGCGTATCCGTCTCCTTTGAGACGAATTCATCGACCCATTTGAAACCGCCGCCCTTCATTTTTTCCAAGAGAAGTTCCTTCGTCCTGCCTCCCTCCTCAAAATGTTCATACACCAATTGCGACATGGACGCCAGCACCCACGCCATGCGATCCGAGTAAGCGGCGCGTTTCACCGGCGGGTTCACCAGCAAATTATTGGCATGAAAATAATTCCTTGCCTCGACGCGTTCCTTTTCAGTGGTAAGCAATCGCTTTCGTCTGGGGGTGGTTTTGCCAGCCATATCACTCTCCTCTTCGACTTGGGTAACAACACTATACAAAAAACCAGGGTAAAAGTCAATTCACACACTTCGACAAACGGGCCGCGGCGACCTCACTCCATATCAGGATTGCCAGCAGGAAAACGTAGAAGGCGGCTCCTTTCAAGGCGAAGGTTGGTCCCGCCAAAACGACTGTCAGCCACGTACAGGCGGAGAGGTCGCGCCAGCGCGCGTCTGCCCGGAAGGCGAATCCAAGCAGGAGCATGGCAGGCATGAGCGTGAGCCCAAGCAGGACAAAGGACAGGTCATGCAGGCGTCCATGCCAGGTGGCGGGTGTGGCACGGATGGTCGGGTCGGTAGTGAATGCCAGACCCGCGAGCGCGACCCCGGCGAGGGACAATGCAAAGGTCGAGAGAAAGGTCACTCGTGACGGAGGCAGGCTGAGGCGCAGACCGGAGGCGAAGAGCGTCATCATGAATCCGCTCAGGAGGAAGGTCATGGTCATGATCCAGCCATGGTCACCGAGCGCCAATCCGCTGGGCCAGTCGAAGGTTGGCGCGTGAAGCGGATGCCATCCGAGTGAAAGCAGAAAGTCGTATTTGAGAAATGTGAGGGTCGAGAGAACCCAGCCAAACAGAAAGGGTCCGACCATCCCGGCACGCGCGGCGAGGCGGATCATCTTGTCAGGTAGACCAAGAGGAGCGCCAGCAGTCCCGGCAATGCCTGCATGTACAAGATGGAACGCTTGGCTGTGAAGCCGCCGTAAACCCCGGCAATGACGACGCAGACCAGAAAGAAAATCTTGATGGAAGCATCACCGGCAAGGAGTCCTCGCATCAGACCCGCCGCGAGGAAACCGTTGTACAGTCCCTGATTGGCGGCAAGTGTGGCGGAAGCTTTAGAATACTCCGGGGTCATCCCGAATGTCTTTCGCCCAAAGGGATGATCCCAGAAGAACATTTCGATAGCGAGAAACCCCAAATGCAAAACAGCGACCAAAACGACTGCACTGTTCGCGACAAAATTCATGTTGTTATCCTTTTTATTTCGGTATCGCTCTTGGAGCGATGACCCATAGCGCCAATAAGATCAATCCGCCAACCATGAACGGAACCGGCGCGCCCAGCCATTGAAAGAGCGACCCATAAAACAGCGGGGCAATGGCGTTTGCGGCGCTGTACATGCCGGAGGAAATGCCGAGCATGCCGCCCACTTCGCTTTTGTCGGATGATTTGGTGATGAGGCTGTTGACCGCCGGTTGCAGAACTCCACCGCCCAGCGCGGCAGGGAAGCTGACGGTCACCAGCCAGAGAATCCCCAGCCAGCCGCGCGCAGCCTGTTCCGGCAATTGGATCTGGATGTTTTGAACGGACACGCGGACAGCACCCTCGCCCGCGAGGCTTTCCATAACTTTCCCCTTCTCGTACCAGGGGACAGGGATCGCAGGCGTCAACGCAGTGCCGATCAGACCGATGGCGAGCGTGGAAACGCCAAGGATCACCAGCCAGCGGTCGCCTTTCTGTTTGGACCAACGACCGACAAATCCGCCCTGCACGATGATAATGAAAATGCCCGCCAGCACGAATAGCCCGGAGGTGTCGCGCGCATCCATGCCGAGGCGGGTGAGCGTGAACAATGAAAAGAGTTGTTCGTATCCGCCGAAGGCGATCTGGTAGAAAAACATCAGGAGGAGCAAAAATCCGATTTGCGGACGGCGCAAGGCTTCGAGCATCGCGCCGAGGGTGAACTTTCTCTTGAGTGCCGAGGCGGAGTCGGAGGTCAGGGTCTCGCGGAACCAGAATGAGGTCAAAAGAATGGATACGAAGGAGAAGAACGCGGCTGTCCACGCCACGGCTTGGTAGTTCTGTCCTGTGGCGGCGAGCACGACAAACGCAATCACGGGGCCAAACACAAATCCCAGCCCGAACGCTGCACCTACAAGCCCAAGCCCCTGTGTGCGCGTCCGTTCGTTGGTGCTGTCAGCAATGGCAGCTTGCGCGGTGGAGATGTTCGCGCCGGAGAGACCGTCTATGATGCGGGAAAGGAAGAGAAGCCCGAGGGTGTTTGCAAAGCCAAGCAGGATGAATCCGGCAAACGTGCCAATCTGACTGGCGACCAGGACCGGCTTGCGACCAAACCGATCCGAGAGGCGACCCAGCAATGGCGCGCCGATGAATTGCATGAGCGGGTAGGTGGCTTGCAAAATGCCGATGACCAGCGGCGTGGCGCTGAAGCGCGCAGCATACAACGGCAGGAGAGGGATGATGATGGACAGCCCAAGCAGATCGACAAATACGATGACGATGATGGGCAGGATGCGTTTGAAATCGAGTTTTTCAGACGTTGGCTGTACAGTATCCATGAATGGGTGAAGTTCCGTACGGTCAGGGAATGAGGGAAAGGCCGACCAGCATCAAAAGGAAGGATGCCAGCAAAATGTAAAAATTGTTGAGGAAGAGCGTTTTATCGTCGGAAGCCTGCCACAAGATGGAAAGATGCGGGATCATGGCAGCGATGAACATGACGATCGCGTGCAGAATCCGGTATGTGGGAAATCCAATCCCGGCAAAGCCTGTTCCAAAAAAGAAGACCAGCCCAAACACACCCTGCAAATCCATCAAGCCGGTGAAGACGGCCACAAGGCGGCGGTCGGTTTTGGTGAAGATATTTTCATTGATGTGGCCTCGCACAAACCGAATGATACAGTACATACCGACCACCAGGATCAACCAGGGGACCACCCAATGGAGCGCGCCAAAAAGCCGAAACAAGTTTCTTTCCCTTTGAATGTAAATGAATATTCTGCGTTATCGACTCAAGCCGCCGGGCAAAACCAGCAGACCAGCGATCACCAGCAGGACCGAGCCGGTCACCGCGAGCAGTGAATTGCGGAAACGCGTCTTCGAGTCGGCGTTCTTCCAGCGTGCCGGCAGATGGGCCGCCACTGCAGCGAGGATCATCGCAACCCCATGCTCGATGCGGTATAACGGGAAACCCGCGCCGGAGAAACCGTTCCACACCAGGAAGACGATCCCAAGCAAAGCTTGCAGATCCATCAGACCGCTGAAACCGGAAGCGAGACCGCGGTCCATACCTTTGAATTCGCCGCCGCGCAGCCAGCCAAGAACGAACTTGACTATCGCAACCGCCGCCACGAGCAGAATCAGCCAGCGCAAACCAGAGTGAGCCATAAAAAGTATGTCCATTGTCAATTCTCCATTCGCCCGATTATACGACAGGGCTGTTCTCACGTATAATTCAAACAGCAGCACCGGAGGTACCATGACCTACACATCCATTCTTGTGGAAACGCGCGGGCAGGTGGGACTCATCACCTTGAACCGCCCGCACGCCTTGAATGCCCTTAACACCGCGCTCATGCAGGAAGTGATGGGCGCGCTCGAGACGTTCGACAAAGACGAGAACATCGGCGCGATGGTCATCACCGGCAGCGACAAAGCCTTCGCTGCCGGAGCCGACATCAAAGAAATGGCGGACAAGTCCGCGCTGGATATGACGACCACCGATCTGGTGGCGATCTATGGCAGGATCCGCACGATCCGAAAGCCGATCATCGCGGCGGTCTCCGGCTGGTCGCTGGGCGCGGGGTTTGAACTGCCTCTCGCCTGTGACATGATCATCGCCTCCGACACCGCCAAATTTGGACTGCCGGAAGTGACCATCGGCGTGATCCCCGGCGCGGGCGGCACCCAGCGGCTCGTCCGCGCGGTGGGCAAAGCCCTTGCCATGGAAATGATCCTCAACGACCGCAAACTTACCGCCCAGGAAGCGCTCCACTACGGATTGGTAAACCGCGTCGTCCCGGTCAGCGACTACCTGAATGTAGCCATCCTCCTGGCGGATGAGATCGCCTCCCGCGCCCCCCTGGCTGTACGCGCCGCCAAGAGAATGATCAACCACTCGTACGAATCCTTCCTCAACGATGGGCTGGCGGAGGAGAAGCAGGTCTTCTACAGTTTATTCAATACCGCCGACCAAAAAGAAGGCATGCAGGCATTTGTCGAAAAACGAAAACCGAATTGGACGGGAAAATAACATGCCGGGGTATGCCGAACTAAAATCTGCGTTTGAAGCGCTGGGACTGGTCGATAAACCCATCATCGCGCACGCGTCGTTGAAGCCGTTCGGCTATGTGCAAGGTGGTGCGGATATTGTCCTGCGCGCCATGCTGACATCGTTCAAAAGTATCATGATGCCCACCTTCACCTATAAGACCATGGTCACACCGGAGGTTGGACCTCCCAACAATGGCATCAAATACGGCGCGGAAAAAGACCTGAACAGGATGGCGCAGCCCTTCACCCCCGATATGCCTGCTGACCCAATGATGGGCGCCTTAGCCGAAACCTTGCGCAACCACGCCGCCTCCAAACGGACATCCCACCCCATCCTGTCGTTTGCAGGGATCAAGTCGGACGAGTACCTCGCCGCGCAGACCCTCTATGAACCGCTGGCCCCTATCGGCGCGCTGGCAGAGGCAGACGGCTGGGTCGTGCTTGTTAACGTCGGGCATGACGCGAATACCAGCATCCACTATGGAGAGAGACTTGCCGGGCGTAGGCAGTTCATCCGCTGGGCGTTGGTCGGCGACCGCGTCGTGGAATGTCCCGGCTTCCCCGGCGATTCGACCGGTTTCACCGCTATCGACGACTACATCAAGCCCGATACCCTTCGCGTGGACATGGACGGAGATGCCTTCATTCAAGCCGTCCCTTTGAAACGACTACTGGGAGCAGTGGGGGAAATGATCAAAAAAGATCCGCTGGCGCTACTTTGCCAGCGGATGGACTGCGAACGGTGTAATGCAATAAAAAGGTAGGGGCATCACGCGTCGTGCCCCTACAAAATCACTGGAACGTAATCTCCTCCACACGCCAGCTTTCTTCGCCCATCAGTTTCTTCAAACGTTCGAGCAATTCGGGGCAGACGCGTGTGGTGTCGCTGGGAAAATCGATCAGATAGGCTGAGCCATTCTCGAACACGTGAAAACTGAACCGATCCCGCCCATGAAACGAGATGAGCGTGCCATAAATCGTCTTAATGCGGCGCTTGTCACGATTCCTGTCGCCGGTTGAACGCAGGATGACCGTGATTTGTTGCGGCGGGTGGGTTTGATCCTCTTCCTTTGCCAGTGGAATATAGATGGAGGAGACCATCGCTACGCGCTCCGCCTCGGTTTGATTCTCCTCAAGGTCATTAATCACAACCGGGGCAGTTTCCAATTGGACACGCGGCGGCGTAATCTCTTCGTTTTTCTTGAACTTCGGCTCCGGTTTGGAGGCGAGTACGGCATCTTCGAACGATGGCTGCCACTGCGTCTCCCAGTCATCGGGGAAGTTGTCTGGCGGCGGCGGCATATCATCCCACTCTCCCTCGATCTCCCCGGTTTCCCCTGCAAGTGGGGGAGTAATTTCAGCAGGTTTCTCCGCAACCTGTTTTACCGGCGGCGGGATGACCGGCTTGGCGGGAATATTCTTTGTCAGCGGCCCCTTCGGTTTGGGTTGTTGTTGAATGCCCTGCCTCACCGGGTCAGGCTTGGGCGGGACTGAACTCGACTTGGGTTGAGTTGATTGGATCTTGAGGTCCCGCACGTGGCTGTCCGGTTTGGGCTGGGAGAGTGTTTCCACAACGGGATCAGGCATCGGCTTCGACTGAGACGCAGAGTCTGCGCTGAGCGAAGTCGAAGTGTCCTTCAGCGGTTCAAGAATCCTGATCTCCGTCCGCACGGTGTCCACCAAAATCTTGGGCGGGGTGCTGTTCGTATCCACCTTGCCTTCGACGATCACGATTTGACCGACGGTCATCTGCTCGCGGTATTGCATCCAGGTGCGCGGGAAGAGCACAAGATCGAAGTTGCCCTGAATGTCTTCGAGCGTGACAAAACCCATCGGCTTGTTGGTTTTGGTGGTATATGGGCGAACGCTCGTGACGAGACCTGCCACACGGACTTTTTCCTCGTGTTGCGCTTCGCTGAGTTGCCCCGAGAAATAACTGACAATCTGGCGGAAGGTCTCTTGATACGGCGTGAGCGGGTGGTCGGAGATGTACAGCCCGATGAGTTCACGCTCCCAGTTGAGCATTTCGCGTTTATCGACGTTGTTGACTTCAGGAAGCGTGATCTCCTCGACCACGCCGGTCGCTTCGCCGAAGAGGGACATCTGCCCCGACTCAGCCGCGCGGAAATGATTGTTGCTGATGGACACGATGCGGTCGAGCGAGGCAAGCAACGCGGCGCGGTTGCCAAAGACATCCAGCGCGCCGACTTTGATAAGGCATTCCAGAGCGCGTTTGCCGACCGCACGCAAATCAACGCGGCGGGCAAAATCATTGAGGTCTTTGAACTTGCCGTTCGCTTCGCGTTCATCGATGATGAGCCTGACCGCGGCTTCGCCGACATTTTTCACCGCGCCAAAACCAAAGCGGATGTTGGGTTTGCCATCGACATCCTCGATGGCAAAATCCCAATGGGAGGCGTTGATCTCCGGCGCAAGCACGGGCACGCCCATGCTGCGCGCGTCAGCCACATAGAGCGCCACCTTTTCGGTCTGCCCGGCGGAGGCGGAGAGAGTGGCTGCCATGAATTCGGCGGGATAGTGTGCCTTGAGGAAGGCGGTCTGCACCGCGATTACGCCGTAGTCGGCGGCGTGAGATTTATTGAAACCATACCGTGCGAATTCCTCCCAGTCGCTATAGATGGCTTCGGCGGTTTCCTTGTCCATGCCTTGCTTGACCGCGCCGGTGACAAACTTGTTGCGGTGTTTCTCGATCTCTTCCTTCTTCTTCTTGGAGATCGCCTTGCGCAACTCGTCCGACTCGGAGGGGGTATAACCCGCGATTTCGACTGCGGCGCGCATCAACTGTTCCTGGTACACTGGGATACCGTAGGTATCCTTGAAGATCGGTTCCAGTTTGGGATGGCGGTATTCCACCTCCGCCTCGCCGTGCATGCGCGCGATGTAATCGGGGATGAATGCCATCGGTCCTGGGCGATAGAGCGCCACCATGGCAATGATGTTGTCGAGCGTCTTGGGCTTCATTTCGACCAGCCAACGCGTCATGCCGCCGCCTTCCACCTGGAAGACGCCTGCCGTTTGACCGGTGCCCATCAATTCGAACGCTTTTGGATCATCGAGTGGGATATTGTTCAAATCGTATTTGACACCGTGCCGCTTCTCGATCATGTCGCAGGCTTTCGCCATCACAGACAGGGTGATCAGCCCGAGGAAGTCCACCTTCAACATGCCGAGTGAATCGAGAATACCCATTTCGAACTGCGTCACCGTCTTGATGGGGGTCTCTTCCGAGCCGGAGGTCGGGCGGTGAAGCGGCAAATATTCGACAATCGGTTTGTCGGAAATCACTACACCGGCGGCATGTGTCCCGGCGTTGCGGACGGTGCCTTCCATTTTGGCGGCGGTATCGATCAACTCGCGCAGATGCGGTTGTGTATCATAAATCTCTTTGAATTCGGGGATTGCCAGCGCGTCTTCCATCGTGGTATTACGCCCGGAAACGAATGGCACCAACTTTGCCACGCGATCCACCTCGGGCAACGGGATATCCATCACGCGCGCCACATCACGCAGCGCGGCTTTCGTCCCCATTGTGCCGAAAGTGATGATCTGCGCGACCTTGTCGTTGCCATATTTATGCACGCAGTACTCAAGCATCTCGGCACGACGATCATCGCGGAAATCAAGGTCGATGTCGGGCATCGAGATGCGTCCCGGGTTCAGGAAGCGCTCGAACAGCAGATTGTGATGCAGTGGGTCGACCATCGCAATTTCCAATACATAGGCAACAATCGAGCCCGCCGCAGAACCGCGCGCGTTGTACCAGATGCCATTCTCCTTGGCATGACGGCACAGATCCCACACGATCAGAAAGTAGGCGTCGAATCCCATTTTGTGGATGACGCCCAACTCGTAATCGAGTCTCTCTTGGACCTCGGTGCTGGCGGCGCGTTCCCCGTAGCGTTTCTTTGCCCCTTCCGCACACAGATGGCGCAGGTAGGTCCCCGCCGTGAACCCTTCCGGGACGGGGAAATCAGGCAGATGATAGCCTTTGAATCCCAGGTCCACGTTGCAGCGCTCAGCGATAAGAAGCGTATTACTCAACGCTTCAGGCACTTCCGCGAACAAGGCACTCATCTCCGCAGGCGTGCGCAGATAATACGAGTCATCCGTCATGCGCATGCGATTGGGATCGCTCAATAGGGCATTCGTCTGAATCGCAAGCAGGATATCCTGTAGACGTGAGTCACCTTGATTGATGTAATGGACATCGTTCGTAGCGACATATTTTGCCGAATAACGCGCACCCAGTTCAACCAACCGCCGGTTCAAGTCGGTGATCTCTTTGATATTGTGCTGTTGGAGTTCGACAAAGAACCGGTCCGGTCCGAAGACATCGTAGTACCAATTCATCCGTTTGACGGCTTCTTCAGGGTCATCATTCAACAACGCTCGGGGAATCTCGGCGGACATACAGCCGGAGGTGCAGATGATCCCCTCGGAGTGAGCCGCTAGAAAGTCATGGTCGATGCGGGGATAGTAGTAGAAACCGTCCAGTTGCGCGGCGGACGAAATCTTGAGCAGGTTGCGGTAGCCCGTCTCGTTTTCCGCCAGCAGGAGCAGGTGGTAGGAGGAACGGTCCAGTTTGGAGTCGCGGTCGCCCATCCCGCGTGCCGCCATGTAGGCCTCCACACCAATGATCGGTTTGACCCCTTCACTGGTCGCCGCCTTGTAGAAATCGATGACGCCGAACATCGTGCCGTGGTCGGTGATTGCCACAGCGGGCATGTCGAGTTCCTTGACGCGTTTGACCAGCTTCTTGATATTCGAGAAGCCGTCGAGCATGGAATATTCAGTGTGAACGTGAAGATGAGCGAACGACATGGGCGAAAATGATTATAGCACGTGTGTTCGATTATGAATTGGGCGGGAGGCTTAAAATATTTTGCGTCCGTTATCCAATCAGCCTTCAATGAGTGCTTTCCTTTTTGCGTCCCGTTCCCGCTGCGACAAGAAGCATGACAGCCAGCAGAATCACCAGCCAACCCAAAACCGGTGTGACAAGGATGGCATAAAACTCCAGGAAAAAGAATCCCCATAATGGACCCAACAGGGCGACAACAAAGAATATCCCGCCATCTTTCAATGATAATCGCCCATATGCGCGCCATAAATTATACGGGACAACCCGCGCTGCCATGTTCCCAAGGAACAAGCTCAATGTTGCAGCTATGAACTCGATCCAGATCGTAGATTCGAGCTGCAGATGGTAACGAATAAGGACAAGCGGGAAAATAAAAAAGTAGCCCAGGTTGAATCCGATGCCGGCCCCTTGATATGTATACAGACGAAGCAAACACAGATTAACTCCGTTTTGTTGCTTCCAGTATTCATTTTCCCTGGTTTTAACCAGCAAGCCAATACACAGAGGGGCGGTCAATGTTCCGCCGATGAACATAATCACGGCTCGCACGGCAGATTCATGGTCGATAAAGGGCCAACGCAACGAAGGCCCCATCAACCACCAGGTACCCAGCCAAATCCAAATCCAGAAAATGGCCCCGGTCGAAATCGAAGCATGGTCCATTACCCACCGCATCAGCGCGGCAAGCACTCGCGGCCAGACCGGGGATGGACCATCCTCTACCTGTACAATCAACCTTTGTAATTCCTTCCGGGGGATGGAAAAGAAATCCGTTAGAAGCAACAGAGCGGAAGATTGAGTATTCCCATACTCACCAGCCGATGGGCGCAGATCCTTTTTTTCTTCTGTCATCCCGCCAAATATTTTCTGCATCTCAGCAGTATCAAGCGCCTTGTAATTCCCAGCTTCCAGAAGCCGATTGGCTTCGGCAGGCGTCCTTATACCCCCACATTGATGCAAAACCTGTATCAGTGCGGTCAACACGTTGCGATCCTGCACACTGATCCTGCTTTTTCCGCGTTCCCAATCACTGACCGCCGCGCCGCTAAAACCAAAATCCCCCATTGCACGCCCCATCAACTCGCCCAGACGTTCCTGCGAAAGTCGTTTCTGCGAACGGTCTGGGTCGTTGCTGGTTTGCCGAAATGCACGCAGGGTTTCTCCAAATGTATTCACCGGCCATACCTTACATTCACGATCACTTAAGAAGATTCAAGCAACGCTTGTGGATTTTTATTCTGCCTGACTGTATAACATATCCATCAACAAGTTGAAACCGATATCCCGAACCTTAACAACTAAACCATCTGCTTTACTGTCCACAGAACGTTTATCCGTGTTCCCTGTTCGGGTTTGGAATCAAACCGTATCGCCGCGCCGATCAGGCTTGCCCGCTCATGCATACCAGCCAACCCATAGTGTTTGTTGGCAAGCATATCATCCAATTTGAGGTCGTTCTCAATATTAAAACCGACCCCATCATCGGTCACCATTATGTCTATCGTTCCTGCAGAAAGTTCTCCTGTAATGGTGATTGACCTGGCACGAGAATATTTCAAGGCATTCTCACAGGCTTCCTGCACGATACGACATAGATTGTGCTCCACGACCTCAGGATACTTCCACTCCCCATCCGTCCGAATATCTGAAACAATCAACACCTTATCCTGATTTCTCTCGGACAGGTTATCGACCAAGCCATCCAGCGCAAACTTCAAACCATAGTTGAGAATGGGTGGTCTGAAATCACTGACGATCTCCCGCACCCGGCTGATCACGCCGCCATACGATTTTTGGAACTCCGGCGAGAGAGAGAGCGAATCGTTCTTAATAAGGATGGCAGCCATTTCATTAAGAACGCTATCGTGCAGGTCGTGAGCCAGCCGAAGGCGTTCCTGTTCATAACGATTGATATTCGCTTCGTACATCGCCTTGAGGCGTTCTGTCTGGATGATATTGCTCAATGCAACAGCGGTTTGATTGGCAAGCGATTGAAGAATCGGAAGTTCCGCTTGTGGATATAGATCATCGGGATCGCGCCGACCCAGTAGCCAAACGCCGATCAAATCAGGGCCAAATTGCAAAGGCAGGGTCAGGTGGACCCAGTCGAGGGGCGAATTTATCTTGAATGACGGAGACAGTTGTCCTGTCGAGAGGGAAGCGAACAATTCTCTCAACGCATCCTCCCGAACCTGATGTTGAGTCACGTTTTCTAAAAGCATCACCTGCACCGACGCGTCCGGATTTCGCACAAAGGCATACTGCCGTATCAACAGGCTGGGAAACACCTCGTCCCTGAGCAATTTCAACAAGCCCGACAGTGTGTCACTGGTAATGATACGGGCGGAATAACTCTCGGCCAGACTTTGGCTGGGCAACTTGATGCCCAAGATGCGCCGTTCGACAAAGGATTGGAAGGATGGAAAGACCAGAATACTTACAAAGACAGCAAGAAGGGTGATTGTGATATTGATAAATACAGCCGCTTCGCGAGAGACGTTGACATATCGTAAAAATCCTACGAAAAGCAGGAGTATCACCCCCAGCAGGATCAGAAAGAGGTAGATGGAGATGGCGCGATTGGTGCGGAGCTCCAGCCCGCCCAGGTTACGCCGGTACAAAATATAAAAGTAAGCGCCAGGCAGGATCGGCAGGGACAGGATCGAAAGCGGTCCCATATGCGGTGTACGTCCACTGCTGCCTATCACACTGACAAATATTGCAAAGCTCATGGACAGTAAGGCGGCGATTGCCAGAATGCTCACATCGCGGCGATGGTCCGGCTGAAGGACAAAGTGTGCGACCAGCAACAGGACACTTCCTAAAAAGGCCAGCGCCACAGCCAAAAAGTACGATGATCCTGGAGACGCCGCGAGCAATTCTCTGACGGCAGTCAGACCACAAGCGGTATAGAAGACAAATTGCAGCCAGCGCGGGATACGATGCAGGGAACGAGGAAATATCCAATGAAAATGAAGATAGACGGGCAAAATCAACCAGGCAACGACCCGCAAGAGAATCGGACTCCACAAGATCTGGTACGAGGACACACTCCCCAACATGATGAACATCCCGGTCAGGTAATTGGAAGCGATGAACAATCCCCAGCGCTTGTCCTTGGGACGCATGAACAATTGGGTGGACATGCCGAAGAACCAGAAGATATACGCCACCCACCAAACGTTGAAAAACCGGGATATGAATTCCGAGTCGTTGAGTCCGGGATATACCCAGGAAACTGTCATTTCCCTTCCATCACGCAGGACGGTGATCTCAATCTCTTCACCCTGTTGAATATTACTAAACAGGTTTAATGTGGCACTGTTCTGATAGTCTTCAAACGTGGCCGAGCCTACGCGCTTCAGGACATCTCCAACCACAAGATGGGGTGCAGAAACAGGAGTCAGGTCTTCGTAGATGGACAGGATGGTCCCATCCGTGGGGTTAAAGTAAAAACCCGGATAAGGCGCCATGAACAGAAGCCCGTATGTAAACATCAGTAAAAAAGCAAAAACGAAGCAAGAAAGCAGGATACCGGTCAAGAACAGGGTGCGGGAGGGTGTGGTTTTCATAACGGTATCTTTCATGCCGCAGTTGAAAAAGGAGGTGATGCGATTATAGCGTAAGAAGAAAACAAAACCCAAGATTCGTCCACAAATATCGTCAAATCCAACATTTTCACAGGAGGTTCTTCCATGAACATGCAAACTTTTTACCAGCGGCTGTCCGTCAGGCCATCTCAGGCACATCAACGTCGTCTCGCTGGGTTGACTCGGGTCTCCCGTATTCAGATATTGAATGCCACCAGCGATATCACCTGGCTCATCTGGAAGGCTGAAACACCTGGTACTTAACAGATGTCAAACCATCCCGCAGGGAAGTCATTTCCTGCGGGATGACATTTCCATTTTTACGGAGGCACAATGGATTTTTTCTCTCAAGTAGTCCGTGATTTTTCAGCTCTGCCCTGCATGGAATCATGGGACAAAGCACAAGCCATGTTTCAACAGGCCGCATCCAAGAAACCTGGCCATTGGTTCATCCCCGTCCGGGCTTGTGAGGCAATTGGAGGATTCCCAGAACAGGCTGTCCCTGCCATGCTGGCAGTAGGTTGTGCCCATGTGGGGATCCTGCTAGTGGACGATATGCTGGACGACGACCCACGCGGGGAGTATCACCACAGTGGCATGCCTGCGGCATCCAATATGGCTTGTGCATTTCAAGCCGCCGCACTGCATTCCATAGCCCAGTGCACGAAGGATGCATTATCCAGATTGGCAGCCTTAAATAGTTTCAATGAGATGTTCCTTTTTACAGCGTTTGGACAATTCCTTGATGTGCAACCCTTATGGAATGAGTCGGTGTATTGGCAGGTGGTAAAGGCAAAAAGTTCTCCCTTCTTTGGTGCGGCTTTACAAGTGGGTGCACTAGCCGGTGGCGGGACGCTGGAAATCGCCACCCAGTTGAAACAATTAGGGTACCTATACGGCGAAATGATTCAAATCCACGATGACATGCACGATTCGATGGAAATACCGGCAAATCCGGATTGGCTCCAGGGTCGTTCCTCATTACCTATTCTGTTTGCATCCCTTGTGAATCACCCGGAACAGGCACATTTCATCGAATTAAAAGAACGCATTAATGAACCAAGGGTATTGGAGGAAGCGCAGGAAATACTGATCCACTGCGGAGCAATTAGTTACTGCGCCGACCAGCTTATCGAAAAACATGATGAGGCAAGAAAAATTTTGGACAGCATCCCCCTTGCAGACCCCAAACCCATATCAGCCCTGATAGACGAAGTCATCACCCCGGTTCATAAATTGCTGGAAAACCATGATATATGATTTTTACAATTCTCTCGAGACCTGTATGGTGGGAGGCTCGGGAGAAATCAGCCCTAATTGCCGCGCCTTGGTAACCGCGGCAATACGGGTGCGGACGTTTAATTTGATATAGGCACCCGATAACAGGTTGCGGATTGTCGAATTGGAGATGGACATTTTCTCAGCCAGTTCCATTGTAGTACTGTCAGGGAAGGAAAGGCACAGGGAAAGCGCTTCCAATTGTCGCTTCGATAACAGCGGCTGATTTCCAATCGCCTCGCTTCGTAAAATAGCATCATTTGCCTGGCGACTCAAATGGATTCCTCCACTGAAAACTGAAATCACCACATTCTCCAAGTCACGGAGGGTGGATTGGTCGTCTTTTAGGATGTATCCGCTGGCGCCTGCCTCCATCACCGCACGGATCAAACTCCGTTCGGCATGCATACTGATTACCAGGATCGTCAAATCGGGATAATTTTGTAATAAGGTGGGAATAGTATGCAGGATCGGATATGGATTGGGATTCTCTGGGGATGTGGGGACGTTTATATCCAGCAAAAGCACATCCGTGGGATATTCCTCCAGCGTCTTCTGAAGATCCCCCCCATAATTCACAGCAGCAACTACCTCTACGCGTGGACTGTTTCCCAGTCGGAACCGGTACCCATCGATAATAGTTTGATGATCATCCAAAATCGTCACACGAATTTTTTTTGACATCTGACTCCCATCTCTGGACAACTCAAGAGTAGCAAAAATTACAATCAATTACAAGACCTTTTCAAAAATCAGTACAAATGTCTACGCTGTAACCATTCCCGTCTATTGATGACCAGCACTAGAGAACATACAATCATATTAAATCTGTTCGTAATTTCGGAAGGGGACTTAAGGGGGAAGTTATCATGCATGGAGTGAATGTCAATGTATTGACACTCACTCCATTTTTATCGGGAATGTGCTTGAAGATAAGAAGGACAGGGAAAATAAAAGCCCTCCACGTGGAGGGCTTTTAAGTCGAACGTTTTGTGAGCGCGGAGAGATTCGAACTCTCAACCAACGGCTTAAAAGGCCGCTGCTCTGCCGTTGAGCTACGCGCCCATCACAAAAGCGGACTGCATTCTAACATGGGAAATAGGCACCGTCAACGTGAGTCCCCGATTGCCTGTCAACAGGACTACAAGGTTAACAATCCTCCAACGTAAGACATCCGCGATACAATACATCCATTCTAGTGGAGGCTGCAATGGCTGATGTATTACATGTTGACGAAGGAAATTTTCAAAGCGAAGTGTTGAATTCCAACGAGCCGGTGCTGGTTGATTTCAGCGCGGTTTGGTGCCAGCCGTGTAAAATGCTCGACCCGATTGTCAAGCAACTGGCTGGAGAGTGGGACGGCAGAGTAAAGGTCGTGAAGATTGACGCGGATGAAAATCCCAATCTCGTGATGCAATACGGCGTGATGGGCATCCCTACCCTGCTTTTCATAAAAGGCGGCGAGGTTAAAGAACGTGTGACCGGTTTCCTGCCCAAGGAAAAACTGGCGGCAAGGCTGTCCCCCCACTTTAACTGAAAGTTTCTGCTCAAAAAGGCGCGATAAAAAGGTATCGCGCCTTTTTTGCTTAATTCCTCATCAACCGCTCGAGTTCTTCAAAACTCACACGGGAGGTCAGGTCGAGGCTGAGCGGGGATACGGATACCCAACGCTTCTTCCGCAGGACGTACACATCCGAGTCTTCGGGTTCATTTTCCAGCTTGCCCGCTTCGCGGTAACCAATTGTGCCTGGTTCGCTCCACGATTTGCGGTTGGGAGCCAAAGGCTCGTAATAACGCTGGGCGGACACACGCGTTATCTGCCAGGGGGTATCCACGGTCGCGTCCCAAGGCACATCCACTTTCAGGAGATGGACATCTGGCGGGAATTTTTTCTCCAACAACATGCGCGCAAACCGCGCGGCAAACTCTGCTGCCGTCGAAAAATTCACCTCGCCGGAATAAGAGAGGTGATACTTCGAATCCGTTTCCAGGGAAATCGCCATGGCAGGGATTCCCAGCGAGGCAGCTTCCATCGCCGCGCCCACGGTCCCCGAAATCGTCACGCCGGACGCGACATTTTCTCCATAATTAATCCCCGACACAACTAGATCAGGTTTAAACTTCAGGACTTCCAACACGCCATGGAGGACCGATTGAGCCGGACTTCCACCAACGGCGAATACGCTCCATTCCTGACCGTTGACCTGTACCCGTTCCTCACGGATAATCCCATCTGACGTGTTGGGCAAACTACGCCCCGCGCCCGAGGATTGATCACGCGGCGCGGTAACGGTGACAAACCCAAGGTTTGAAAGAGAAGCGGCGGCGGACCAGAGTCCCGGGGAGCGAATCCCGTCGTCATTTGTCAGGAGAATCTGTGGTCTTGTCATGTTATCCAATCATACTGTGAGAATGTTTTATGGAACTCGTTTGCCATGAAATGCGAACAAAAAAGGAGCGGTAAACCGCTCCTCCAATTGGCGCCCTCGGCGCGACTCGAACACGCGACCTATTGCTCCGCAAGCAAGCGCTCTAATCCACTGAGCTACGAGGGCATACTCGCACTGATGTGCGGTGCCAGTATTGGCAGGCAGGGATTCTAATTCATAATCAGGAGCCGGTCAAGAACGGAATTCAATGATGATTTCCGTTCACCAAATCCAAGAATTCAGGTACGAGCCTGGGGTCGAAATGTTTGCCGGACTGACTTTTTATGTAATGGATTGTATCATTCTTCGACCAGGCACTGCGATAGGGGCGGTCAGAGGTCAAGGCATCATATACATCGACCAGGGCAAACATCCGTGCCGGGAAGGGTATCTCCTCGCCCGCGAGGCGGTCAGGATACCCTGTGCCGTCCCATTTTTCATGATGCCAGTGAGGAATGTCCAGGGCAGGGATCAGGTAGCTTACAGGAGAGAGCAATTCAACAGCAATGCTGGGGTGACGACGCATAATCTTCCATTCATCGTCTGCCAGCGGACCGGGTTTGAATAGGATCCGGTCTGGAATGGCAACCTTCCCAATATCATGCAGGATCGCCCCACGACGAATATGAACGATCTCTGAAGCGTCCACACCAAGCCGGGTTGCCAGTTTTACGGTCGTATCGGTGACGCGCTTGGTATGTTCCTCCGTCTCCCGATCCCGCAGATCCAACGCACGCGATAACCCCTCGATCGTAGCATCATATGCCAGGCTCAATTCGAAGTTTGACCTTTGCACTTCCTTGAACAACATGGCATTGTCGATGGCAATCGCCGCCTGCCCCGCGATCATGCCAAGGAAATCCAGCCAGTCTGCATCCGGGTGCAGGAGTGAACGATGAAACAATTCGAGGACGCCGAGTACGCGTCCTTTTGCCATCAACGGTACGCCATAGTAGGTGACAAATCCCTCGTTATGGAACAAAGGAGAACGATCGAATTCTCCATGGTTGTCTCTAAGATCGGGGATGCTGAGCATCTTTCGATGCAAAGCCACGCGACCCGCGTATCCCTCTCCCAGTTTCAGGCGGGTGTATTGAAGGCTTTTCGACCGAAACCCTCTATCAGCCGTGAATTCGAGCAGGTTTGTTTTTGGATTCCAAAGGAGGACGGAAGCCGCGTCGATCTGCAACAACCCGGACACTTGATCAAGCATCAGGGAAAGGAGCAGGGTCAAATCCAGCCCGGAGGCGATGGCCAGGTCAATCGAGCGAAGCGCGGAAAGTTGGCGCATCTGCCGCTTCAACCTGTTCTCGGTTTCTTTGCATTTGGTGACATCGCGCGCAGTGAATATCATCTTTGTGTCTGAAATGGGGACCAGGCGCGCGTCGAACCAAAATTCCTGCCCGGATATGGACAGGTTATATTCTAGGGTGTTCACATATCCGGTCTGTTGCGCCGAGAGCAAGGCATTATTGATTTTTTCCGTCAGGTGAGGAGGCAGTAAATCCTGAATCTTTTGGTCGACCACTTTTTCAGGAAGTATATGGGACAGGAATGGTCTTGAGGCGTAGTCGATGATTTTCCCGTCGGTGTTGAGGATGAAATTTAAATCAGTAAAAGCTTGAAATGTGACATCAAGCTCAATATCAGACTCCGACAGATTCAACAATGTTTTTTTCATCTTCAACAAATAAGAACAGACGCGGGGCGCAGTGATCCCCTACTCACTGCGTCCCCAACTCCGCCGCGTCATCCGATATGACATCTTGTGTATGACCTCTCATGCACGAATTATTTTGTGCATTGCAGGCGCAAGTTTCTAACAGCGCAGTTGCTTTTGCAGGAGAGGTCTATTCAAATTTATGCACCTGTGACGTAAATATCAAGCCTTCTTCAATGCGCGATTCACTTTCTGGGCAAAATCGGTCAGGTTTTCGGCACGAACGCTTTGGATGATCGACCTTTCGTGATCGGTTAAAGCAAAGGTCTGTCCCAAATATCCGGTTGCCAGTGCCCTCTCAGGTTCACGAAGCAGGGTCTTGCGGAATTGGTCGCTGACGATTGCAGCGGCAAACAAACGGTGCAGACCACTTTTCTCCGCAGGTACGCTCCGATAACTAAAGGAAGGGGCAGGGTAGGCTTCCAATGTGAGCATCGTCATGATTCTCTCCTGTTCCGAGCAACTAGAATGGGCCACCACCACCATCTGAGGGTGCCTTGGTAAGAACAAGCCCTGCCAAGATAAAGGCAAAATAGGCGAATTGAATGTAACGGCGGTCAATCTTGGCGACCAGAAGCTGAAGATGGGCAAATGTGTTTTTCATTGGGCAATACCTCTTTCTTGGTTTGATATGCCCAATAATACATCCCCCCAGGATGCAAAACAGGATGCAAAATTTTCTCTTTTTTCCCGCCCTATCGGGTGAGTTCCCGATAGGTTAGCTCTGTTTCATCGGAAGGGGTCAATCCAAGCTCGTCCAAAGCCGCTTTGCAGGCTTGATATCGGCGTGCAATGGAGGCGCGGTCCCCAAGTGCTGCATATGCCCGCATTTCCAGTTGGTAGATTACCTCACGAAATCGGTCTTTCTCGAGAGCCGTCTGACAGATCAGGAGGCAACGGTCCAACTGGTTGGTATCCAGGTATAGCTGGGCCAGCTCTTCGAGTACCAAATTATGAGATTGATCCAGCCTTTCTCGTTCAGGGGCTGCCCAAAGACCATCCACCTCCATAAGAAAGGGACCGTGAACCAGATCCACAGCTTTTTGCAGATGGGCAATCCGATCGTTCTTATCTTCCGATTTGTGGGCGCGTAACACGTGGGAATCAAACGCTTCGACATCATACTCATAGTCTAGCGCCCGATTGAAACAGTAATATTCCTCTTCAAAAACGATCACATTCTTACCGGCCGCGCGCCGCAGACGGTAGATCTCGTTCTTAAAACGTGCTTTTAGCATTTGAGGGTCATCGGTTTCTGGCCAAAGATTTGCCCCCACCTGTTCCTTTGTGACCATATCTTGCCTGAGCAAAAAAAAGAAGAACAAGTCGCGCACAGACTGGG
The DNA here is from genome assembly GCA_013388855.1 of Chloroflexota bacterium. GTDB lineage: Bacteria > Chloroflexota > Anaerolineae > Anaerolineales > Villigracilaceae > Defluviilinea. The sequence continues at coordinate 87,607 of JACAEM010000001.1, read as the reverse complement.
TCCGCCAATCGGACATTGTAATTACCCTGCCGTTGACACTGACTTCGGGACGACCAAAGGCACGTATCGTCAGACTTGCCGGAGGCATCTGGATGGAATGAGCATAACGGCGCAATGTTCTGCGAATCGATGGCAATTTCATGCTCAAACGCTGGGACTTTTCCAGAAATCCACCCAACAGACGCCCGATCTGCACGTCAGTCTGCATATCTTTCAAACAGGGACTTGCCTGACGAATAGTCACAAGCAGGGCATGGTTGGGAGCTGCACTTGCCGATAACAGGCTCTGGATCTCGGCACGCGCTTCGTTCCTTTGTCCCATCTGTTCATAAGCCGCCGCGAGCCAGATCACACTCCATAATGTTTCGGTATCCCGTCCATCCTGGGTGAAAAAGGCCTTGCATTCCTTCAAAAGCGGTATTGCTTTTCTAGGTTCAACCTTGAGTATATGGAACCTTCCCTCAATCAGGTTCCAAAGACCCCGTTCGTAAGCCGATTGGCTTGCCTTCATCTTTTTTCTGAAAGTCTTAATGATTTGACCGGCTTTTTCAATATCCCCTTGCGAAAGAGCCAGTCCGGCACGGGCAACAATCAGATAATTCGATATAAAGAACCCCTGAAGTCCACTGGCTACTACTTCCGCCTGTTGATATGCTTCCAGCGCTACCTCGAACTCCTCCACCTCACCATATAAATCCCCCAAACCGGTCAAGATCAAGGATTCGGCTCGTTGATTTCGGCTTTTGCGGGCGCAGGCAAGTCCGTTTTCGAACATTTCAGAGGCAAGTTCATATTCTCCCAATTGGTGATAGAGGACTCCGAGGTTATTCATAATTTCAGACTGCGCATATAGATCGCCTTCCGTCTTTTTTATGCTCAGCGCCTCATGATATGAGCGCTTGGCGGTTTCAATATCCCCAATCGCTGCATGTACCATTCCGGTTTCCATTAATAACGTTGGAATCCTTGCTGTCTCCTTTAAAGCAATAAACAACGATAACGAATGCTCCAAGGATTCAACCGCTTGTTTCGACTCTCCTAGCCTGTAGTGATTCAACCCCTTGAGCCGCAGGCTCTCCGCGTAAAATATTTGAAATGCGGATTCCATTTCCGATAACCTCAAGGCTTCATTTACATCATCAAGAGAGGCTGAGTAATTCCCGGATAAACGGAGAGTATTGGCACGACGAATCAATGCGACAATTAAACCGGGGATATTATCCTCCTTTCGATAAATATCAACGGCTTTGTCGAGCAATTCCTTGGATTCCGACAGATTACCCTTCATTGCCAGGATGGGTCCTCGCAAAGAAATCAATCCCGGCCGGGAGCGGACGATTGCCGGCGGCAGGCTGTTGATCCATCCCTCCAGTGTGACAAGCGCACTCAACAGCATGGGGGTGCCTGCTCGTTCGATCACGCCCGCCAGCGCATCGATGTCATTCAATTGTCTGCAGGTGAAATAGGCTTTCTCCCACTCACCGGCTTTTTCATAGGCTTTGACCATTCGTTCCAGGATGGGTTGCACCTCCTGAGGGCGTTCTCTCTTGAGGCGCGTCTGGAGAAATTCACGAAATAATGGATGATACCGAAGCCAGCGACCATCCTCGAGCGGGAGGACGAAAAGATTTTTCTCGAGGATCAAGCCCATGAGTTCGGACCAATTTTGAGGTCCAGAGTGAAGCGGTGACAGGACGATTTCGCAGAATTCCGCATTGAACTCCTCCGGTAGGGAGGTCCGCAGGAGGAATTCGCGCACGTACTCCGGCTGCTGGTCCAGCACCTGGTTGCCAAGATAGGCAAACGTATTTACGCCCGAGATCCGCGTCCCCCCCGACAGGTTGGAAAGCAACATGCCGGTAATCCAGCCGCGCGTCTGTTCCACGATCTGGCTGGCGGTATCCTCCGAGAGATGCTGGTGAAAGTTCTGGGCATATAATGCCTGGACTTCGCGCGGCACGAAAGCCAGTTCATCCTGGCTGAGACCGGCAACCTGTTCGCGTGCAACCATAAGGGTCACATCATCCAGCGCGGGGAGGGTGCGCGAGGAGAGAACGACATGACAGTTTTCGAGCACCAATTCGAGGAACCGGTTGAGCAGGGCGGAAATGACTGGCACATCATCCACGAGATGGTAATCATCGATGATCAGGAGGAAATCATTTTCTGTTTTTTCGTACAACTCGTTGGTCAACGTGACCAAAAGCGCTTCCGCATCCTGCTCCATCGACCTAAGTTGGTTCAATTGGAGACGCGACATTTCGCCAACCCCCGGGAAACGTTCTGCCAGCGATGCGATCAAATACGCAATGAATCTTTGAGGGTCGCGGTCAAGCAGGTCGAGTGAAAGCCAGCAGACCGGCAACTTGACATGATGTGCCAGGTCGATCAGCAGGGAAGTCTTGCCGTATCCCGCCGGGGCGGAGAGCAGGATGAGTTTGTTGTCGAGCAAACCTTTTAAGCTCTCCAACAGCCGAGGGCGGGAGAGCAATTCGTCGCGACGATTGGGGACGATAATCTTGGTTTTGCTGATCGGGATGGATAGAGGCATCTTCAGACGAACTCTTTCCTATTGTACGTATTCCATAGGGTTTCGTCGTTTTGCGTTTCCGGATCCGTCGGAGGCGCCTGCACTCCGTTACGGATTTCTCAATTGTTCCAACATGTGGGCATGGATGCCGGGCGTCGCGGCGAGTACTGATTGCGGCGGGGATATGTAATCGGGACCGCCATCCACGCTTGTGACAAGCGCTCCCGCCTCCTCACAGACCAGACCACCTGCCGCGACATCCCAAGGCTTGAGCGCCAGTTCCCAGAAACCATCGAAACGACCGGCGCCCACGTAACACAGGTCAAGCGCGGCGGAACCCAGTCGCCGCACTCCCTGCGTCAGCTTTCCGAATTTAACGAAGTTGGCAAAATTGTCCTGGGGCGTGTTCCATGCATCGTATGGGAATCCTGTTACAAGCAGACTTTTCTGCAACTCCGTGGCGGATGATACCTGCAGCCGGCGTCCATTGAGATACGCGCCCCTGCCGCGCTCGGCAATGAACATCTCGTCACGAAGCGGATCGTAAACGGCACCCAGGCTGGTCCTCCCGCCCGAGGCGTAGGCAATCGAAACGCAAAAGATGGGGATATGGTGAGCATAATTCACCGTCCCATCCAGCGGGTCAATATACCAGATATATTCGTTGCTACCCTGAATAACCCCACTCTCTTCGGAAAAGATATGGTGCCCGGGAAAATCCCTCCGCACCTCGCCCAGCAGGTATGCTTCAGATTGGTGATCCGTTTCTGTGACGAGGTCGATCACGCCCTTGTAGTTCACCTGATGCTCCTTGTTATACCCATCCCGGAGAATCGCGCCTGCTTGGCGCGCCAAGTTCTCAATATAAGCCAAGGTAGGTTGCATGCTTAATCCCTTAAGAATCAACGATGGGAAATTGACCTATCGCTGAACAAAATGTTTATTTTTTCAGTTCGTCGAGGGTCTTATAAATGTCGTACAACTCGGTCTGGATCTCGTCGCGGTCGCGCACAGATTGCTGGAGCAGGGCCTCGAACGCAGGTTTCTGGTCGGGTGGGAGCGTGGGCAACAACCGCTCGGCACGCGCGATCTGCGTATTTTTATGACGCAATTTATTCTCGAGGCGCGTGCGATAGCCGTCATAGAATTTTTCCATATCCAGGGGATGGGGTTGGGTGAAAGGCTGCTGAGTCACCAATTCTGCCACGGTGAGCAGGAAATCCTCGGTATCGATCGGCTTTTCCATGAAACGCGCCGCACCCAAACTCAATGCAAAATCCTTGTCTTCAGGGGTGACATACGTGGCGGAAAGAAATACCACAGGGATGGCGCGCGTTTCGGGATTAAGCCTCAGCTTTTGAACGAAGGCATAACCATCCAGTTTGGGCATCAGGATATCTGTAATGATCAGCACAGGTTTTTGTCTGGCAACGACTTCGAGCGCCTCCTCGCCGTTGCGCGCCGTAAGCACCGCATAGCCTTTGAACCGCAGTGTGACCTCCAACAGTTCAAGGACATTCGGGACATCTTCGACAATAAGGATCGGTCCATATAAAGTGGTCATATGTTCATTTTAGCCGCGTTCCGGGTGGGTAACAAGTCCGCATCTACCTTTGACATGAAAATGTCACCGTTAAACTCGAATCATCCAATCCGATGGTATTGCTCCATGGTCGTTGTCAGGAAGCGGTGGCAATAAAGGCAGGGTGCCTCTCGCCCATAAACATGAACAGGGCACTTGCGTGCCCTGTTCGATGGTTTTCATCCCTGCTAAAGCAGGGGGCATGAATCAATTATTCTTTCACTTCACCGTCGATCACATCGCCGTCGGTCGAGCGCGGCGGTGTGGAGGGCCCACCCGGCGCTTCGGGTTGAGGTTGTCCCTGGGCATAAAGTTGCTGGCTCAGGGCATGAAAGGCTTGTTGCACCTGTTCAGTCGCCTTTTGGATGCGGTTGATGTCATCGCTTTGCACCGCGGACTTGAGGTCATTGATCTTGCTTTCAATCGCACCGCGCTCCGCAGAGGGAACCTTATCACCCAAGTCGCGCAAGGCCTTTTCGGTCTGGTAAATCAAGCTGTCGGCGGTGTTGCGGGCTTCGATCAATTCGCGGCGTTTCTTATCCTCCGCTTCATGAGAACGCGCTTCATTGACCATGCGGTCGATATCACTCTTGCTCAGGTTGGTCGAAGCAGTAATGGTAACCTTTTGCTCTTTACCTGTGGCTTTATCTTTCGCCGTCACATGCAGAATGCCATTCGCGTCGATATCGAACGTCACCTCCACCTGCGGAATGCCGCGCGGCGCCGGCGGGATACCGTCAAGCCGGAAGCGGCCCAGCGACATGTTGTCCGCCGCCATCGGGCGTTCGCCCTGCAGGACGTGGATGTCCACGGCGGTCTGGTTATCGGCGGCGGTGGAGTAGATTTCGGTCTTGCGGACCGGAATGGTGGTGTTGCGCTCGATCATCTTGGTCATCACGCCACCGAGGGTTTCGACGCCCAGCGAGAGCGGGGTCACATCGAGCAGGAGGATATCTTTGACCTCGCCGCCCAGCACGCCACCCTGAATCGCCGCGCCGACCGCCACGACCTCATCGGGATTGACGCCTTTATTCGGTTCCTTGCCGCCCGTGAGTTTGCGGACAAGTTCCTGCACCATCGGCATGCGGGTCGAGCCGCCGACCAGCACCACTTCGTCGAGTTGATCCGCCGTCAAGCCTGCATCTCTCAGTGCGTTTTCGAACGGTTTGCGGCAGCGCTCCAGCAGGTCTTCGGTCATCTGCTCGAATTTGGCGCGGGTCAGTTTCAATTGCAGGTGTTTCGGTCCGTTGGCGTCAGCGGTAATGTAGGGCAGGTTGATTTCGGTTTCCATCACCGAGGAGAGTTCGATCTTGGCTTTCTCTGCCGCCTCGCGCAGACGCTGTAACGCCTGGCGATCCTGGCGCAGGTCAATGCCCTGTTCCTTCTTGAACTCATCCGCCGCCCAGTTGACGATGCGCTGATCCCAGTCATCGCCGCCGAGATGCGTGTCGCCGTTGGTGGCTTTGACTTCGATGACGCCTTCGCCGACTTCCAGGATGGATACGTCGAACGTACCGCCGCCCAGGTCGAAGACCAGAATGGTCTCGTCCTTCTTTTTATCGAGACCGTAGGCGAGCGCGGAAGCCGTCGGTTCGTTGATGATGCGCATCACTTCGAGACCGGCGATCTTGCCCGCATCCTTCGTCGCCTGACGCTGGCTGTCGTTGAAATACGCCGGGACGGTGATGACCGCCTGCGTGACGGGCTGACCGAGGTACGCCTCGGCATCCGCCTTCAACTTTGCCAGCACCATGGCGCTGATCTCCTGCGGAGAGTATTCCCGGTTCATCACGGGGATTTTCACGCGCACATCATCGGACGGTCCCTTGACCACATTATAGGAAACCATTTTGCGTTCGACTTCGGTCTCATCAAAGTGACGACCGATGAAACGTTTGATGGAATAAACCGTATTCTCAGAATTGACGACTGCCTGCCGCTTCGCAGTTTGACCGACGAGTCGTTCGCCGTTTTTATTGAACGCCACCACCGAGGGGCAAAGTCTGCCCCCCTCCGCGGTCGAGATGACGGTCGGCGTTCCACCTTCCATCACCGAGACAACAGAGTTGGTCGTGCCCAAATCAATGCCAATGATTTTGCCCATAGAAATCTCCTTGCTTGGTCTAAGTGACAGTCACCTCGCTGGTGACTGTCACTTGATGGCTACATCTTACCCGCCCAATGCAAGAAAACTGTTAACATCACATAGAAATTACACATGATTCAAATCCCCAGCCATGGAAAAACGAAACACTTTGTGTCGCCGGGCAACCGGTTTACAAACAAAAAGGGACTGACGCTTTTGTCAGTCCCTTGAAAATTCTCAGATCCGCTAATCGGTGATCGTCAAATTCCCAGCTGCCATCTTCACGACAATCGTGAGGTCATGCCCACTTCCATCCTGGGTGTACTCATTTCCATTTTGCGCCCACCCCGAACTATGATTGACGCTCACCAGAGCGCCGTCCATGGTCACCTTGGCATTGACACCCTTCGGGATGATCAATTGCACGTCACCCGCGCCCGCCTCTATGGTGATGACGGCATCACGCTCCAGGACGCCAGTGAAATCCAGGGTGTAATTACCCGCGCCGCCGGAAAACATCAGCGTGGAAAAATTCGCATTCGCGAGTCCGGTCAAACTCACGTCCGAAGCGCCCGTCTCATAACGCAGGACCGACATCTCGGTACGATTCGGCTTGGAGAAAGACAGATCCACATTCGCCGCGCCGTCCGTCACCGTCAGGTTCGTGAGCGCAAGTCCACCCAGTTCAAAGGTCCCATTATAGGCGCCCGCATTAATGGTCAGGTCGATGGGCGACTTGCCCAGTTTCAGGTCCCATTCGTTCACGATATCCCTGGGGTCGACCAAGCTCTTGAAATTTTCATTCTTGATTTCGACGCTATTGCCATCAATGACGATTTCGGGTTTGAGTTCTTTGAAGTTATAGACAGCCGTACCATCGACGAGTTTATCGCCCCCGCCAGGGGACACCTTCAACGTGCCCGCTCCAAACGAAAGGGTGAGGCGCATCTCCTCCGACCCTTTGCCTGCCACTGTTATGGATTCCTTGACTTCCGGTCCCGGCTCGGACCGCTCCGGCAGGTCAACGGAAAAACTACATGCCATGCCTGCCAACGCAAGCACAAGAATTGCTGAAAGTACTTTGACGTTCATTGGGAATCTCCTTCTGTGCCTTATACGAAGGAGACTGGATATGGTTGCAAAATTGATCATGTTATTGCGAGGAGCGCCTTGGTCCCACTCGTAACGACAAAGCTATTCTGCCTTGCGCCCCTTTGGCGCATCCGGCATTTTCAACGCCGCATTTAATGCATCATGGATGGAACGCACTTCGATGATTTCAATACCGTTAGGATAAGGCTCGGCTTTTCGTAATGCCTTTGGGACAATGGCAATTTTGAATCCCAACTTCTGCGCTTCCCGCAGACGCGCCGGCATCTGACCGGGCATGCGCAACTCGCCCGCCAGACCAATCTCCCCGATCAGCACTGCATCCGCCTTGACCGGGATGTCTCTCCATGAGGAAGCGATCGCCACCGCGACAGCCATATCAGCGGCAGGTTCATCGATCTGCAAACCACCGACCACATTGGCGAAAATATCCTGCTCCGCCAGCTTCAACCCGGCGCGACGCGTCAACACCGCCGCGATCAACAGCAGACGGTTGAAGTCCACGCCGTTGGCAGTACGGCGCGCGTTACCAAATTGTGTCGGAGAGGTGAGTCCCTGAATTTCGACCAGGATGGGACGCGTTCCTTCCATCGTCACCGCAATCGCAGACCCCGCGGCATTGATCATTCTCTCTGCAAGAAATGCTTCAGATGGGTTTGCCACTTCAACAAGTCCACCTTCGCGCATTTCAAAGACGCCCACTTCGGAGGTCGCACCGAAACGATTCTTCACCGAGCGCAGCAAGCGATACGCCTGGAAGCGGTCGCCTTCGAGATAGAGCACCGTATCCACCACATGTTCCAGCACGCGCGGACCGGCAATCGTCCCCTCTTTGGTGACATGCCCGATAATGAAGACCGAAATGCCGCTGCTTTTTGCCAGTTCGCGCAACTGCGACGAACACTCGCGCACCTGGCTCACAGACCCCGCAGACGAATCCATGTTGGAAAAATACGTGGTCTGGATTGAGTCAACGATCAGCAAATCCGGTTTGACTTCGTTGACGTGGTTCAGGATGATTTCGAGATTGGTCTCGGTAACCAATAACAAATTTTTCGGGAGTTCCTGTTTGCCATTCAAACGGAGCGCCCGCATCTTGATCTGCCGCTCGGACTCTTCCCCTGAAACATACAACACGCGTTTCTGCGCCGCCATTTCCATTGCCATTTGAAGCATTAGCGTGGATTTACCGATGCCCGGGTCGCCGCCCACCAGCACGATGGAGCCCGGCACGATCCCGCCGCCGAGCACGCGCGCGAATTCCTCCATTGGCACGCGAATGCGGTCTTCGGCATCCGAGGAGACATCGCCGATCGAGCGCGGTGTAGACCGTCCCGTCAGCCCGCGAACCGCAGTGGATTTCGTCACCGGCTCATCGTGAACAACTTCCTCCACCATACTGTTAAACGATCCACACTGCGGACACTTGCCCATATAAGACGCAGCCACGCGCCCACATTCCTGACAGACATATCGTGTGTGTGATTTTGCCATATCAATTCCATCCCCTCTCCCCATGGGAGAGGGCTAGAGTGAGGGTAGTGATATCCAGTATAACAGAATTTATGTTCTATGCTCTCGATCCCCGCTAACAAGGAAGTCAGGCTGTAGCCGTCACTGCATAAACCTGGTTCAACATCTCCAGGAATTCCCCCGAGGGTCGCTCTTTCAAAATTTCTTTGCGCGAGTCGCGGTCGAGCGTTTTCAACAGCAGATACTGCACGGCATATTTACGGAAGAGTCGCTGTCCATCCTCTTCACCATAGAATTGAATGCTCTTCGCCAAATGCTCATGCACAGTTTGATGCAGCAATTCCGCTGAAACCTGCTCCCGGTCGAGACGTGCAAAGATCCATGGATTGGCAATGGCGGCGCGACCGATCATGACCGCGTCGCAGTTCGTATACCGCCTCATTCTCTGGATGTCCGCCACGGTTCGGACGTCGCCCGAGCCGATGATCGGTATCTTGACCATTGACTTCACCTCGGCAATCGCGTCCCAATTCGCATTTCCGGCGTAACGCTGTTCCTTCGTCCTCCCGTGGATGGCAATCAGCGAGCCGCCTTCCTCCTCCACGATGCGGGCGATCAGTTTGTAATTCTTATTGCGCTCCCAACCCAGGCGCATTTTCCCAGTGACAGGAACCTCCAGCGCTCTGACCAGCTTACGGAAGGTGCGCGCAACCTTGAGTGGCGTCGGCATCATGCCTACCCCCGCGCCCCGATCTGCAATGGATTTGGCGGGGCAGCCCATGTTGATATCGATGATGTCCGGTTTCCACTCCTGCACTTTCAGCGCGGCTCTCAGAATCAGGTCCGGGTCATCGCCGTAAAGTTGAAAGGTAATGGGTCGCTCGGCTTCTTCGAAATACAGCCGCTTGGCAGGTTCCTTCGAGCGGCTCAAAATCTTCTCGACTTTGACGAACTCCGTGTAGCTCATGGCGGAACCAAGCTTCCGGCAGAGAGAACGGAAGGGCCAGTCGGAATAACCGTCCATGGGCGCAAGAAGCGCATCCCCGTAAATAGGGACGTCACGTACAAAGAAATTGGGAGTCCGGGTTTCGTTCATAAAGCGAGATGTAGTATAACAAAAAATCAGACCCTAAAGGTTTTCGAGACCATTAGGGTCTTTGCAAACTACACCGGCTGCTTCTTCAGCATCTCCAAAAAATGCTTGCGGAACTTGGATACTTTCGGAGCGACCACTGCCATGCAATACGGCTGGTACGGATTGCGGATGAAGTACTCCTGATGGTACTCCTCCGCCATGTAAAATTTGTCCAGTTTCTCCACCTGGGTGACAATGGGGTTGTCCCAGATCTTTTGAGCGTTCAAGTCCTTAATCAATTCCTCGGCGATCTTCTTCTGTGCGTCATCGTGGTAGAAGATGGCGGACCGGTATTGCGTGCCCACGTCGGCGCCCTGGCGGTTGAGGGTGGTGGGATCGTGGATGGCGAAGAAGACGTTCAACAGGTCGCGGTAGGAGACAACGTTGGGGTCAAAATGGATTTGCACCACCTCAGCGTGTCCTGTATCGCCGTTGCAGACAGCGCGGTAGGATGGGTTGGGTACATGTCCGCCAGCGTAGCCCGATTCCACGGCATGGACTCCCTTGATTTCGTCAAAGACGGCTTCCAGACACCAGAAGCATCCCCCAGCCAGCGTTGCGGTTTGAAGACTGGTGTTCATATAAATACTCCTTTTCTATTTCTAAAGTCTTACACTTCATAAACAACACGACTTTGCAAAAATATATTATCAAACAATTACGAAAAATAGGGGCAGGTCTGAGACCTGCCCCGCAAAATGATCCATTTTGACCTTATCTATACCGCCGGGATTTCTGCCTTTTCCGGTTCGTTTTGGCGTTCGAGAATCACTTCCCCATCCGAGTCAAGCGTGACCAGAATGGTATTCCCGTTTTGGAATTCGCCGCCCAGTAATTTGTCGGAAAGCGGATCCTCCACCTTTTGCTGGATGACACGCCGCAGCGGACGGGCACCAAACTCGGCGTCGTAGCCCGCGTCTGCCAGGGCGGCGAGCGCTTCGGGTGCGGCGGTCAGCACCAGGTCATGTTCCTTGAGGCGGTCTGCCACCTTGTCCAGTTCGAGCCTGACGATCTTCTGGATATCCTCCTTGTTGAGAGCGCGGAAGATAACAGTCGCATCGAGGCGGTTGATGAACTCCGGTCGGAAGGCGCGTTTGAGCGAGTCGTTCAGTTTCTTGCGCATATCTTCGTAGGAGAGACGTTCCTCGGTGGCTTCATCGCGTTTGAGCGCAAAGCCGAGTGACGACTGGCGCTTGATCACGTCCGCGCCGATGTTGGAGGTCATGACGATGATGGCGTTGCGGAAGTCCACCTTGCGCCCTTTAGCGTCGGAAAGGTGACCCTCTTCCATGATCTGCAACAGCATGTTATGCACTTCAGGGTGCGCCTTTTCCACTTCATCGAACACGACGATGGAGTACGGGCGGCGGCGCAGCGCCTCGGTCAACTGACCGGCTTCTTCGTAGCCGATGTATCCGGGAGGCGCGCCCACCAGACGGGAGGCGGTGTGCCGTTCCATGAATTCGGACATGTCCAATTGGATGGCGGCTTCTTCGCTGCCGAACATGAACTTGGCGAGCGCCTTGGTCAACTCGGTCTTGCCGACTCCGGTCGGACCGAGGAACATGAACGAGCCGATTGGACGCTTCGGGTCTTTCAACCCGGCGCGTGCGCGGCGCACGGCACGGCTGATCGCCACGATGGCGTCGTCCTGCCCGATGATGCTCTTGCGTAATTCGTCTTCCATCTTGAGCAGGCGTTGGGATTCCTCTTCTGCCAGTTGCATGAGCGGAACCCCCGTCCACATGGAGACGACCTCGGCAATATCCTCCGCCGAAACGACGGGGCTGTTGGCGCGGTCCCAGCCTGTGCGCAGGCGTTCGATCTGTTCGGTTAATTCGATCTCGCGCTCTTCCCATTCCTTCACATCTTCGGCGTTGCCTTCTTCCTGCGCCAGCGAACGGTTCTGGCGCGCCTGGCGCAGCTGACCGAACAGGTCCTTCGATTCCTTCGCAGCAGCGCTCTTGTACATGCGCACGCGCGAGGACGACTCATCGATCAGGTCGATGGCTTTATCGGGGAGGAAACGCTCCGTCACATAGCGGGAGGACAAATGCGCGGCGGCTTCGAGCGCCTCATCCGAAATGACCAGATGATGGTGTTCTTCATAGGCCGAGCGAATGCCCTTGAGAATCTGAATGGTTTCCTCCTCGGAGGGTTCTTCTACGGTAATGGGCTGGAAGCGGCGCTCCAAAGCGGCATCCGATTCGATGTGCTTGCGGTACTCGTCCATGGTGGTCGCGCCGATGACCTGCAATTCGCCGCGCGAGAGGGCGGGTTTCAAAATATTTGCCGCGTCCACGGAGGAACCGGCGGCTCCCGCACCGACGAGCATGTGAACCTCATCAATGAACAGGATCGCGCCCGATTGCTTCAACTCATCGATGACGCGTTTGAGGCGTTCCTCGAACTGACCGCGGTACATCGTGCCCGCCACGAGCGAACCGACATCGAGCTGCAACAGTCGTTTATTCATCAGCGGCGCAGGGACGTCGCCATCCACAATGCGCTGGGCAAGACCTTCCACAATGGCGGTCTTGCCGACGCCCGGCTCACCGATGAGAGCGGGGTTGTTCTTAGTGCGGCGCGCCAGAATTTGGATGACGCGCTCGATCTCCATCTGGCGGCCGATGACGGGATCGAGTTTCTTTTCTTCGGCTTTGGTCGTCAGGTCGGAAGCCAATTGATCGACCAGCGGGGTTTTTGCATTCGGCTGGGCGCCACGCGCCGGTCCCGCGCCTGCAGGCGTCGGGGAGGAGGAAGCGGATTCGTTCAAGACGCGGCGGGTCTGCCTGCGAATCTGGTCTGCCGTCACGCCGAGACGGCGCAGCACTTCCATCGCGGTGCTGTCCACACGCACAAGCCCCAGCAGGATATGTTCCGTGCCAATGTAATGATGCCCGAGGCGGCGTGCTTCCTCCACCGCATGTTCGAGCACTTGTTGCGTATCCGATGCCAGTTCGATTTGAGTTGAGTCGAAACTGACGGATGTATTCGTCACGCGGCGAATCACTTCGCGCACGCGGTCGGACGTCATACCCAACTCGCGCAGGACGCGTCCAGCCACCCCACCCTCTTCATCCATTAATCCCAGTAGAAGATGCTCGGTTCCAATATTATTTGTGCGAGCGCGTTCCGCCTCCTGATGCGCGAGGCTGAGAACACGCCTTGCTCGCTGTGTAAATCGCTCCATTCCTGCCATAGTTTTCTCCTGATAAGTACGATGATTCTACCAAAAAGGCGGATGACTCCGTATAGGAAAATGATTAGAGTTTGGATACAATAGTCCTGTCAAAATTGTACGGCTTCCTCATGATAACGCTCATGAGGGTAGAAGAAGTCATCCATACGAATATTACGGACGGATCATATGAAATCGATTTGTATTTTTTGCGGCTCGGCGGATGCGGTTCACACCGACTATCTGACTGCTGCCCGTCAAACCGGGCGGACCCTCGCCCAAAGGGGACTCCGCTTGATCTACGGCGGCGGGAAGACTGGCCTCATGGGGGCGGTCGCGAACGGTGTGCTTGAAGCAGGCGGAGAGGTGGTCGGCGTGATCATCCCTTCAATGAACACGAAATCTTTAGCACATGACGGACTCACCCGCATGGAGGTTCCACCCGATATGCACGCCCGCAAAGCCCGGATGCACGAACTAGCGGACGGCTACATCGCTCTGCCCGGCGGATTCGGCACTTTCGATGAACTCTTCGAAACCATCACCTGGGCGCAGACCGGCGCCCACGAGAAGCCGGTTGGTCTGCTGAATGTGAAGAATTACTACGCGCCCCTGCTTGCCGCCATCGACCATGCCGTAGCGGAGGGTTTCATCTTCAAGGAACATCGCGACACCCTGTTTTGTGAATCCGACCCGGAGAAGTTATTGGACGCGATGGCAGAGTACGAGCATCCGCATGAGGCAGTGAAGAGATGGTTAAGGGAAGATTGAAAAGGACGAAAAATGAACATTACATACCTTGAGCTTACGGCAAAAGATTTGCAAATTCAAAAAGATTTTTATTCGAAAACGCTCGAATTGCCTGTGACATCATCCAACGCGGCGCTGGAGGTGCAGGCTGGAGCAACCATCCTTGTCTTTACGCAAGCCCAGCCCGGTTTCGACGGCGCGTACCATTTTGCGTTCAACATCCCCGAGAACCAATTCGATGCGGCAGTCGAATGGAGCGCCGGTCGTTTTCCGTTGCTCCGCGACGACACCGGAAAGGGAATCTTCGAATCCAAGTCCTGGAATTCGCACTCTGTCTATTTCAAGGACCCGGCGGGAAATGTGCTTGAGTTCATCGCCCGGCACACGATGGATAATGCCGCCGAAGGGGATTTCGACAGCGGGCAGATCCTGAACGTCAGCGAGATCGGTCTGCCCTCGGAGGATGTGATTGGGCTGGCAAACCGGCTTTGTACAGAACTGGGAATATCGGTTTTTCATCAACAAGCCAACGAAAGCTTTACCCCCGTCGGCAATGACGACGGATTGTTCATTCTGCCGGTCAAGGGCCGCATCTGGATGCCGCAATCCGGTGTGCCTGCGAAACTACTTCCTGTTCGAGTGGGAGGAAATGCGAACGGCAGGAAATGGGAAGTCCGTGGCGTGCCTTACGAGATTAAGCTTTTGGCATAAAAAACGTCCCGAAAGTCTCGCTGGGCCTTCGGGACAGTGTGCGGAAGTTTCATCAACGGAACGGCGGCGGAATATTGATGGTCGGGACGATCTTCGGTTTTTTGGTGGGTTGTTTATCGGGTGGGACGCTCGTCGCAACGATTTCCGGATCCTCGATGAACGGAGTCGCACTTTCTACGGGGATTGGAGTTGCCTGCTCCGGGTAGTAGAACGAGTCGATGGGGGGCAGAATGCTTTCAAGAGTCTGTGAGTCCAGTTCAGATTCCAGACGGGTGCGTACTTCCTTGTATCCCTCCAATGCCCGGGACCAATGGGCGGGGTTGTTTACGGTCACATTCATTTCGTTGATGCGGCGGTTGGCAATCAAAAGGTCCGTGCCAACAACGTCGGAAGACACGATGCGCCAGGCGCGTTCGCTGACAAGTTTCCAGCTGTAGAGGGAATCTCCGGGCAGGGCGCCCTGGGCGTAGACTGTCCCAGTGACGAGCAGTGCCAGCAGGATAGCGGCAAATCCCGCCGCCAGCCTGCGAAAGGCAAAGCTCGTGCGGGGCTTCCTGCGCGGATGGGATTGCATGTGCAGTGTCAATTTGGCGCGCGCCCGGGCTTTGAAGGCGGCAGAGGGATGCACTTCTCCGTCTGCGCGGAGGCGCGTGGCGGCAGCGAGGAGCGGACTGAGTTGCGCGGCATGTTCAGGATGACGCGTCAGGCAGTCGTCCAGCGTGGACGCGCCGGAGGCAATATCGGTGAGACATTGATCCAGGATCTGATCAAGATCGCTCATGATGGATTTCCTTTTCCTGCATGTGTTTTGAAAGGGTCTGCAATGCTCTCATCTGCAAGGCGCGCACGGCGCCAGAACGTTTGCCCATCGCTGCGGCAGTCTCCTCGGTGGATAACCCGGATATGAACCTGAGAATGAGCACCTGTTGTTGTTCGTCGGTGAGACGTTGCAAGGCTTCACGCATGTCCCGCTGTTCGGACCTGCCCTGTGCTTCTTCATCAGGGGTTGGGGTATCCGCCGCGAGGTGAACAGCTTCATCCAGGTCCACAGTCTGTCGGCGGGAACGGTAGTAATCGATCACAAGGTTTTTTGCGACTGTGTAGAGCCAGGCAAGGTAAGGTGAACCGCCCGCCTGGTAACCATCCAGACTTTCCCATGCTTTGAGGAAGACCTGTGAGGTGAGGTCTTCGGCGAGGGTATCGTCCGTGACACGAAAATAAATGTAACGGTAGACGCGTTCGACATAGGCATCGTACAGTTGCGCAAATGCCTCAGCGTCACCGGATTTGGCTTGCCACACCAGGCGGCGTTCCTCCGGCAAGGAGCCGCTGGTGTGGGGGAGGGAAGTGGTTTTCACGTTTCCAATGGTTATAACGGATTTTGAGAAAATTTGTTATGCAATACCGCCCCAAAAACAAAACAGGGTAGTCCTGTCGGACTACCCTGCCACAACTCACGGACTAGAGGTCGCTGGAATCGAGCCGTGATTCAGATTCGCATCCGTGACCACCCACGGCTGGACCATTCTGAAAGAGATTTTCCTGCGCATCGAAACTTCCCCGCTGAACCTCCGTCGAACGGAAGTGATCGAGGTTGACCTTCGCGCCGCTGACCAGATGGGTGCCGGCCCTGTTTCCCCAGGGCGAAGCGCCTAAAACAGTGGTATAGATCCCCACGATCACCCCGAGACTGATCAGAACCGAAAGAAGGACACGAGTGGATAACTTGGACATGATAGTTTCTCCTTGTTAATCTGTTCTGCCTTGTTGATGGTTGCGTTGCACGAGTTGACCGGAATGGAGCCACCCTGTTTGGTTACAAAAATTATACCCAATCGTATCCAATTTAGCAACAAACGCTCATGTTTCATTAATAATGAAAAGGCGGTTCTTGCGAACCGCCTCCTTCCTAGAAGCCTTCGAGTTTGCTCAGGTCGGCAAGTCCTTTGGACAAACTGGCAATTTGACCGACCAGCGCAAGCCTATTATGTCTCACTTTTTCATCCTCCGCCATCACCAACACTTTATCGAAAAAGGCATTGATAGCCGGGATGAGTTTGACGACAATCTCCAGCAGTTCATCGATCGTGGATGGCGGGGCAGTAACCGTGGATTGAATTGCCCGGTACAAATTCTTCTCCTCTGCTTCCATCAATCTGCCTTCATCCACCTCCCATTTTCCGACATCTTCGGATTGACTCCGCAGGATACGAACGCATCTCGCGTACCCCGGCAGGATACTGGGCCAATCAGCGCGTCCGACCCACGCCTGAAGCTGTTTCACCGCCCGGGCGGATGCCGCAGGGTTGGCGGATTGCTCCGCAAGGACAGCCTCGACGACATCATATTTGTAGCCGGACTCATTCAACACAACCTTCAGACGACCGGCAAGAAAGTCGAGAATCTGCTTCTGGATCTCGTCACTGACATTAATGGGCTGTATCCTGGCGGAACGTTTCACCGCTTCGACCAGATCGAAATCGGCGTCATGTTCGATCAACGGCTGGACAATCCCGATGGCAGCGCGGCGCAGTCCGAACGGGTCCTTCGCGCCGGTGGGAGCCAGCCCCGCCGCGAAGAGACCGACCAGTGAGTCGAGCCTGTCGGTGAGCGCGACGACCAACCCCGGCTTGGACTGCGGCACGGTCTGATATTGCTCGCTGATGGCGACAGCAACATCCGTCGCTTCACCGCTTCGCAACGCATATTCACCGCCGATGACGCCTTGCAGCGAGGTCATTTCGGTGACCATCTGCGTGACCAAGTCCGCTTTGGCGAGGTAAATCGCACGCGCCAGCGCCCTGAGCGTTGCCGCATCTTTGATGTGGAGCAAGTCTGCCACTTCCGCGCCGAGTTTCAACATACGGTCGGCTTTATCGAGCATGGAACCGAGTTTGGTATGGAAGGTCAGCGAAGCAAGTTTCGGGCGGTATTCTTCCAGTTTGAGTTTGACATCTTCGCGCACGAAGAAGTTGGCATCCGCAAAACGCGCCCCGAGCACATGTTCATTCCCTTCGCGGACGGTGTCTATGCCGATGTCGTCGCCGTTGCGGATGGCGATGAAGTGAGGAAGTAACTGGTAATTGGTCGATTGATCATTGGCATTGGCATTGGCAACGGGAAAGTATCTCTGATGCTTTTTCATTACAGAGATGAGTACATCACGCGGTAACTGCAAAAATTCAGGGTCGAAGCCGCCCATGACGGCGGTGGGCATTTCGACGAGGTTCGCCACTTCATTGAGCAAACCCTCTTCGATGAGAGCTTCGCCGCCGACAAGGCGCACCGCTTCGTTGACCTGCTCAACAATCGAAGCTTTGCGTTCTTCTTTATCAAGCACGATACCTGCTGCACGGATAATATCGAAATATTTATCGGCGGAGGGAATTTTGATTTCGGGAGAGTCGTAGGGACGAAGTCCGCGGGAGGTGTCCCCGCTTACCACGCCCGCATATTCGAACGGGATGACCCTATCGCCAAGCAATGCCACATACCAGCGGATCGGACGTGAGAATACCGCGCCTGAGTCATTCCAGCGCATGGACTTTTCGAACTTGATGCTCTCGACGAGTTTCGGCAAGGCTTCGGCTAAGACTTCGGGCGTTGGGCGTCCCTTTTGTTTGACGACGGCAAAGACGTACTTGCCTCCGCCTTCTTCGCGGACTTCCAAGTCCTTGGTGTTGACATTATTCTTTTTGGCAAAACCCATCGCGGCGGGAAGAGCGATCCCATCTTTATCGAACGCCTTATCCGCGGGCGGACCTTTTACCAGGTCTTCGCGGTCAGGTTGATTCGGGGAGAGAGAGTCGATCGAAACGACGAGCCGCCTCGGGGTCGTGAAGACGCGGATATCCCCGTGGGTGAGGCGAAGTTCGGCGAGCAGTTGCGGGATACGAGTTACAAGATACGCGTGAGCCGAGTCGACGTCGTTCGCAGGAAGTTCTTCGACACCAATTTCAAGTACAAAGTTTGAAGGTTGCAGGTTGGAAGGTTTGAATGTTGAAACCTGCGAACTTGTAACATGCAAACCCGTGTCTTTAAGAAGCGGATACTCAAGTTCTTTCCTCTGCTCTTCATATCCCTCCGCCACGCGCCTTGCCAATTCTCTCATTCTCCTGAAAAACGCTTGTCGTTCAGCGACAGAGATCGCGCCGCGGGCGTCGAGGATGTTGAAGGTGTGCGAGGATTTGAGGACATAATCGTGCGCGGGGACAAGCAGACCCTGTGCGAGACAGGCGTCGGCTTCGGCGGAGAAGAGTTCGTACATCTGACGGGCGCGCTCGACATCGGCGACCTCATAATAATATTTGGAGTGCTCGAACTCCTCGCGGCGGATGATCTCGCCGTAGCTCACGCCCGCGCCCCACTCCTCGTCCCAGATGGCTTTGGCGTTGTTGAGCGCGATGAGGATGCGTTCGAGCCCGTAGGTGATCTCGACCGAGACGGGGTTGAGAGACACGCCACCCATTTGCTGAAAGTAGGTAAACTGCGTGATCTCCTGCCCGTCGAGCCAGACCTCCCAACCCAAACCCCACGCGGAGATGGCAGGCTGTTCCCAGTTGTCCTCCACAAAGCGGATGTCGTGCCGGCGCGGGTCAATGCCAAGCGCTTTGAGCGACTCGAGATACAGTTCCTGCGGGTTTCCCGGATCAGGCTTGAGGATGACTTGAAACTGGGTGTGCTTTTGAAAGCGGTTGGGATTCTCGCCGTAACGCCCATCATCTGGGCGGACAGACGGCTCGACGTACGCCACGTTCCACGGTTCGGGTCCGAGCACGCGCAGGAAGGTGGCAGGGTTCATCGTCCCTGCGCCTACCTGGGTGTAGTAGGGCTGGGTAATCAGGCATCCGTGCGATGCCCAGAAGTCCTGGAGTTTGAGGATGATGGATTGGAAGGAGGATTTTGGCATTGGAGAGTAGAGAGTAGAGAATTGGGATTGGTAATTGTGAGGAGATTATAACTGATGGTTAATGGAAGATGGATAATGGGTAACTCATCCATTATCCATCTTTTTACCGGAGTGTCCATCATCCAACACATAACCATGTCATTGCGAGCCCGAAAGGGCGAAGCAATCCCAGAATTTGCGAGGAGTTTGCTTCGTCGGGCTATCGCCCTCCTCGCAATGACGGAAGTTGTTGATTTCGATGTTAGACACTCCCTACAATATTCTGACAAATGCCTATGGGACAACATGACCGTATCCCCAAAGTAGAGAAGGGGGACCAGCATTTCATCTACAGTAATTATCTATACGCAACAAAGAAGCAACCATCATCTCCCTGACCAAATCTCTGCCGGCTTTTCCCCTTATGACCTGCTTTCCAAATGGTGCAACAGCAGGAAAAAGGAAATAATGACACAAAACAAACGCTATGAGTTTTGTTCCCTCGGCGGGAGGAATGAGCGGGGTTGGTACATTCCTTGGGTACAAATTACCCGGTACCGAACCGACGTATTTGATAGGCGATAGTACCGTAGTACCGGCTTATGCTATACTTGCGTGGGAAGGAGACAAATATGATCGACGCCATTCAAATCCCGATACTGCTCAAAGCCATCGATTTCATCTTCGACGAAGGGCGGAAGATCCTCGAAGAACGCCGGGCACGCAGAAAGGCGGATGAAGCGTCCCTCCAGAGCGCGGGTCAGGAACCGGTAAAGGACGTCTCCCTTGCCGAGGAGCCGAAGGAGGAACCGGCGGCGGAAACGGTCAAACAGGAATTGCTCGCTTCCAAAATAGACGAACTTCTGTGGCGGAATCACGAAGGGGAGGTCCAGCACCTCGTCCGCCTGCTGGAGACCTATTCCCGCAATTACCATCTGGCAAAGGAACAATATGCGAAATGGGGCGATGCATTAGTGCCGCCGATCATCGTTCACAACATGACCGAGGCGGAAAATTCCGTGATCGAGACTACCAAGAAACTCGAAGGTGTCCTTTCCAGGGTCTACAAAAAGGACATCAACCCGGGCAGCTAGGATAGACGGTGTGGAATGGAAAACAAGGAAGAAATCACCCATCTCGAGACGATGATCTCGCTGCACAAGAAGAACCTCTACTCTCTCGAAGAGATGCTGGCGCGTTATGGAGCCGACCAGCCCCTGCACCTGGTCAACAGCATCACCATGGAGAAGGAGGCGATTGCCAGGTATACCAAACAAATCGAGAGTCTCACCGGCAAGTCCAAAGAAAACGAAAAAACGAGCTTGATGGCAAAACTTCCCCGGCGTCCGTATTTTGTGGGCAGAGAGCAGGAGTTGAAGACCATCCTCCAGTCCCTGCAGCCGAGCAGCCGTACCTTCATTATCGGGATCGAAGGGATCGGCGGCGTGGGGAAGTCCGCCCTTGCCATCGAGATCAGTTACCGCTGTATCGAGAACGATCTCTTCGAATCCGTAATCTGGATCTCCGCCAAGGAATCCATCCTCACCCTGCATGGTATCGAGCCGGTCATCCCCGAAGCCAAGACCCTTTCGGATATCCTCATCACCATCGGCACGAGCCTGGGGAATCCCACCATTGGGAATCTGTCGATCAAGGACCAGATTACCCGCGCTTACAATCTCATCGCCAGGCGCACCACGCTTCTTGTCCTCGACAACTTCGAATCCCTCTCGAAAAGTGAACAGCACGACATCCTGGAGTTTCTGCGGAATTCGCCAATGACGCTCAAGGTGGTCATCACCTCGCGCGAGAGGGTCTCGGAGGGGCAGATCATCCGCCTGCAGGGCTTGTCGTTCGAGGAAAGCAATGCCCTCCTCGACTGGGAATCCCGGCAGAAGCACATCCACCTCACGAAAGACCAGAGCAAGTATCTCATCGACCTGACTGGCGGGCTTCCGCTGGCACTGTTGTGGGTGCAGGGGCAGATCGCCGTCCTGGGATATTCGGTCACCCAGGTGCTGGATAAGTTGAGCCTCGACGCCGACATCCCCATCCTGCAATACTGTTTCAACCACAGTTGGAATCTGCTGGGGCAGGCGGACGCGAAGAAACTGCTCTTCATTCTGGCGTTGCAGCCCGACCCCGTTTCGAGGACCGCACTAAAGGAGATCAGCGGCATCGAAGATAATGACAGCTTCGAGAACGCCATCAGCGACCTCCTGCAATTGTCGCTCGTCGAGCACGAGCACGACAAGGATTATTTCAGCATCCTGCCCCTGACGCGCAGATACATCCGCTCGCAGTTTGCAACCAACCGCAAGTTCATGAAGCAGGCTGAATTGAAGACCGCCCAGTATTACGTGGATCTGCTCTCCCAGAAGAGTAGTTTCAAGGAATGGCGCGGTTACGACGACCTGTTGCAGGACCGGAACAACATTCTCAGTGTCGCCCAGTGGTGTTACAAATCCATTCAGAAGAAACAGGCAAAATCCGGCTCCCTTACGAAACAAACGCGGGGGATTGCCGAGATCCTGGTGCAAATCGGCGTGCACTTCGGCAGCGTCTTGTGGCAACGCGCCTACTGGTATGATCGCATGACCCTGGCACATGCCGCCCTGCACGCGGCGAAACTCATCCCGGACTGGAAGTCTGTGAGCACCTTTGCCCGGAATATTGCCTGGATCTATTTCTATCAAGGAGATTACCTGAGGGCGCTGCATTGGGCGGAGGAGGCGCTTGCCGCCACAACCAAGACGGAGGATCCGCAGTTGATCGCCGCCGCCAAACGCTCCCTGGGTACCGTGGAACTGCGCCTGGGGAATTTCGACCGGTCCGAAAAGATGTTGATGGATGTGTTGAAAACAAGCGAGGAACTCGCCGAGGACGATTACGGTATCTACAGCAAGGGGTTTGTGCAATATGGGCTGGGCGACCTGGAATACGAACGCGGGAACACCGCGAAAGCCAGGGAATGGTATCAAAAGGCCCTCGAGACGTGGCAGGACCCCGTCCGTAAGGACCCGATCCGGCACATCAGTCTGGCGTTGAATGGATTGGGGTTTGTCGCCTTGAAGGAAAGGCGATATGAGGATGCCAGGAACTATTTCCTGGAGGGCATTCAGTCGGCGGAGGAATTCGGCAGGGTTGATGAAATTGCAAAGGGGCAGGTTGGGCTGGCGTCCGTTTACCTTGAGACAAATACCGACCTGAAAACCAGCCTGATACTCGTCATCGAGGCAATCGAGAGCTTCCAACAACTGGGCATGCAATATGAAATCCAGAAGAGTCAGGCGCTCCGAGAAAGAATCCTGAACACCAACCCCCAGATATTGACATCTGATTGATCACTAATAATGGATAACGAACTGAAGATTTTCCTGCAATCCTTCAAGGAACTGGAGAATCTATTCCATGCATTGCCGATCTCGGAAACCCAGTTCCAGCAATTAAAAGGAATCCTGTCTGGCATTGAGAAGAACGCCAAACATCTGGCATTGTATGATTCGATCACCCATGCCCTGAACGCGCGGGCGGGAAAATGGCTGATTCCCGCCGAAATCATCAAGGGCATGGCAAAGATCGATATCTACGATTTGCGGCAGGCGAATAAGGTGTACGGCGTGTCCGTGGTGGATTCAGAGTTGCATAAACTGGCATATCAGTTCATGTCCATTTTCACAATCGACAAGGGGGATTTCGTCCGTCGTTCGCCGGGCAGCGACGAGTTCAGAATTTTCTCCACATCCAAAACGCCGCACGAAATGAAGCGGCTTCTGTCAAAGCTATACGCAAACCAGGAAATGGATTCGCTGTTGACATGGGATTTTGGCGTGGGGCTTACAGAAACCGAGGCGGAAAACGAACTGCAAAAACAGCGAAAGACCTTCCGTCCCGTGGTGATCCGGCAGACCATTCTGGAGAGTCATTCTGAAATTCCACGACACATGGAGGAAAGCAGCAGTTATCAAAGTTGGAATGAGTTTAATATGCCTTACGATAGGCTTATTGATACAATTTGCTCGTTCGCATTGCCCGCCACCATCGAGCAGCAGGCGACCGAGCAGGTGAAGATCACCAAAAGCATCGTGGAGAGCATCATCACAAGAGAACCCCTGACAGGCGCGCTCAACGGACTCGGAGCGAAATGGTACCTGGAAGGTGCGGTCGTAAAAAGCGTGGCGTTGACGGATATGCTCAATATGCACGAGGGGAACTCCCGGTATGGGAGCGCCGCCATAGACCAGGACCTAAAGCGGTTCTCGAACGTACTTATTAAGCATTTTCCGAAAGATGAAGGCTTTTTACTGTTTCGGTCCGAGCGTGCAGGCGACGAATTCAAAATCGTATCGAAGAAAGACGATGTAGCAGAACTGGAAGCCAGGCTCTGCACCGCCTGGCAAAACGACCTGCACCGCGGTCTGCTGGCATGGAATTACGGTGTCGGAAGGAATTCTGCGGAGGCCCATGTCAACCTTTACAAGAACAGGTTGAAAGACATAGAAAGCACGGAAATGTTCAGTTCAAATGGCAGGTCCACCTTCATTATCGTCAGACCCGAAAGCGAAGACTATACCCGGCTGTATCAGCTTTCCGAGGAGACTGCCCGCGTTGTGGAAGGCACGCCCATCCTCGACCTGCATCTGACCGTGCAAGCCATTCGCAACGTAAAGGACTATGGCGCCTTGAAAAAACGCCTTGAAGAATATTCCCGAACGTTACATCCATTCGAGATAAAAGTCAAACATATCGCCAGGATGAACATCAATAACCAACAGGGACGACTGTGGCTGCTGGCGGAAAAGAACACCTTTTTGGAAACCATGTACATCGACATTAGCCGGATCGCCCAGGAATTGGGATGCGAAAGCTATCCCTACAAAGCTCAGGACTGGTTGCCGCATGTGAAGATTGTCGAATTATCGGAAAATGCTTCTCCCCAGATTAAAGATCCAAAGTTTGGCGCCAGCAGTGGAATCACATTTACCGTAAGCCGCTTTGAGTGGACTGTGCAAAAGGAACCAGAACGCTGGGATTTACTGGACCAATTTCCATTTTCAGGGTAAGCCTTCCGCCCAATTGCAAGTTTCAAAGGGTATTTTCAAACGCCCAGGCAAGGACAAGCACAAGTGGGATTTTGTGAATTGTGCTATGATTTATACTTGAATTTCACAAGTTTTTGTTACATTTTATTACAGTCCACAGCGACTGCATATCGTGTCGCTTAACTGTGGAAAAACCCAAGGGAAAACAGGTTCATGTCAACCATCCTCATCGTCGATACCAACCCAACAGACCGACGGTCATTCGTTACCCTTCTAAGCGACTTTGACCACCGCCTCCTGGAAGCTCATGACGGAGCAGAAGCGCTGGAACTGGCGCGCGCCGAACTTCCCGACCTGATCATTACCGAGGTGCTCATGCCAAGCGTGGACGGTTTCACGCTGGTACGCCGTCTGCGCGCCGAGCCCCTGCTGGAAGGGGTCCCGGTCATCTTCCAGACCGCCAATTACATGGAAGCGGAAGTACGAAAACTGGCAGAAGCGACCGGTGTCCGGCAGATCATCGGGAAACCGGCTGAACCGCAGGAAATCCTTCGGGCGGTTCATGAGGCGCTCAAAAAGCCGACCACTCCCTCACGCCTGCCCCAGACCGGACAACTCCAGCGTGAACATTTGCAATTGCTCGCCGATAAACTCTACCAAAAGAACCAGGAACTGGAGAGCGCCAACGAGCGCCTGCGGAACCTCTCGCTGACCGATGAACTGACCGGCCTGAATAACCGGCGCGGCTTCCTGATCCTGGCGGCTGGGCTGCTGAAATTCGCCCGGCGCGCCGGGCATCCTTTGTGTCTCTTGTACATCGATATGGACTGCCTGAAGAACATCAACGACACCTTCGGGCATACCGAAGGAGACCTTGCCCTGACGCATTTCGTCCGCATTTTGACCGAAACCTTCCGTGATTCGGATGTGATTGGGCGCATGGGCGGAGATGAGTTTGTCGTTCTGACAATCGACGCCACGGAAAAGGATATCGCCACCATCCAGGCGCGTTTGCAAAGCAATGTCGACGCCTACAACCTTCAATCCGTGCGCGGGTACAACCTGTCCTTCAGTTTGGGGGTCGTTCAGATCGATCTGGATTCCACCTTCACCATCGACACGGTCCTTTCCCAGGCGGATGCAATCATGTATGAACAAAAACGGCTCAAGAAGGGCAATTCATCCAACGAGAATCACGCCAGGTAGCAAAGGTCACATTCCATCCCTGCTGCGTAATGGGACAAACGCGACTGGCAGTAATGCTTCATGCTGAAAGGTATCCCCCTCACGCGTCCATAATTCCAACTCCTGACGCCCGCTCTCTCCAACAGGCAGAATCATGCGCCCAGGGTCGTTCAATTGCTCGAGCAGGCTCCCCGGTACATGCGTCGCCGCAGCGCTGACGACGATCGCATCATACGGTGCGGCTTCAGCCCAACCTATCGCCCCATCCCCAATGTGAACATGAACGTTCACCATGCCAAGGTCGGCAAGGACCTTCGCGGCGCGGTCCGCCAGGGAGGGGATCAATTCGATGGTATGCACCTCCCGCGACAGTCTGGAAAGAATCGCCGCCTGGTAGCCGGAGCCGGTTCCCACTTCGAGGACGCGTTCCACACCGGTCAGATCCAGCATCTGGAGCATGTACGCGACAATAAATGGCTGTGAAATCGTCTGTCTGAACCCGATGGGCAACGGGCAATCCTCATATGCCCGGAACTGCAACTCGTCCGGCACAAAGAGATGGCGCGGTACCGCCTCGAACGCATCCAGCACCAGCCGGTTGCTGATCCCGCGCCCCTGAAGCTGGCGCTCCACCATGTCTTTTCGTTCCTCACGAAAATCCCACATCACGACACCCTCCCGCGAAAGATGCTGCATAAAAATTATACGCCGAACGTCAACGGTTTGATTCGGCTTTCCCCCGCAGAGTGCGAATCAATATCCTGTACCCGCCCCGTTCGAAAACATCCACGCGATGCAGGCGGCGCAGAGAATCGGGCATGACACATTTTTCGAGCCGGACAGGTACGATAAAGACCTCGTCGCGCGGAAGGAGGCTCGCTTTGCGGAGCGCAAGTCTCAACTCCTCATGGCGGTATCCCCGCCGCTCGTTAAATGCGCGCGATAAGCAGACGATGATTACATCGCATTTCAAGATTGCCCGGCGGATCTCGTATGCCCAGTCCTGCCCGGGCTGGAGGTTTTCCGTATCCAGCCAGGTATTGACTCCATCCCGAACCATGCGGGCATGGAGTCTGTGAACGATTTTCTTGTCGCTGTGTGCGTAAATAAAGAATGCACGGACAGGATGAGCTGACAGCATCATTATCGCTTCCTTGAAAACCGAACGAACCTTCCGTTTACGGCTCTCAAAGTAGCCTATCCGTGTTAAAAGAACAATCCCCCGGCGGGGGATTTAAAGGGTGAAACTTGGATTAACCCATGGGGTGAACTATATCCAGCCGCCAAAATCCCAGCCATCCAAGATCTGGCGCAATTCCAGTTTGCTGTTCACGCCAAATTTAAATAATACGTTTCGGATATGTGTTTTGACCGTATCCGGGGAAAGAGACAACTTCGCGGCGATTTGCCGGTTGGTCAGCCCGAGGCAGGTGAGCGCGACAATATCCCGCTCACGCGGAGTGAGGGATTCCCATTTGACCCAAAGTTCCTCCAACGAGCGATATCTGCTCAACCCGGTGGACAAAAGCTCGGGGACCAGTTCGCGTTCGGGGCGACCTTCCTGACGGGCAAGTGTGGAAAGCGCCATTTGCAATCCTTCGTCGATCTCGTACACGCGGGGACCGGGCTTTCCACGTTTGCCCATCCATTTCAACAAAAATTCCAGTATGGACATTAGGAAGGATTGTAGTGGAACAAATGTTCTATGTCAAGTTATACCGAAGTACCCTCACAAAATGAAACATGCGATGCTCTGGAGCAGTGGTTACATAATCGCCCCGCGTAATTGTCTGGCGAGTTTACCGAAATGCAGAGTATAGCGAATATCATCCTTCCTTGGACGTGGAATATCAACTTCCATATCCATTTTTATTCTGCCGGGGCGCTGTGTCAGCACCAGAACGCGATCTGCCAAGAACAGTGACTCATTGATGGAGTGCGTCACCATGATGACCGTCTTCTGCCGCATTTGCCAGATACGCGAGAGCTCCGTCCACATACGTTCGCGGGTCATCG
This sequence comes from Chloroflexota bacterium, assembly GCA_013388855.1. Lineage (GTDB taxonomy): Bacteria > Chloroflexota > Anaerolineae > Anaerolineales > Villigracilaceae > Defluviilinea. The sequence goes on along the minus strand of JACAEM010000001.1, from coordinate 59,918 downwards.
CATCGAGGGAGGCAAACGGCTCATCGAGCAGGAGCAGGTCGGGGTCATGGATGAGCGCCCGCGCAATCGCCACGCGCTGCGCCATCCCCCCGGAGAGGTCATGGGGGAGCGCGTCTTCGAATCCCTGCAATCCTACCAGCTCGATCATCTCATGGGCCTGAGCAATAGCCGTTTGCTCCGGCACACTCCTGATTTCCAAGGGAAGCTTGATGTTCTCGATTACTGTGCGCCACGGCATCAGGTTCGATCCTTGAAAGACCATGCCGATGCTGGGTTGTTCGCCGTGACCAAATGTGAAAGAACCGGAGGTAGGTTTGATCAATCCGGCAAGGATGCGCAACAGTGTGGTTTTGCCCGAACCTGATGGGCCCAATACGCATACAAATTCCCGCGGACGTACGTCGAAGGTAATGGCATCGAGCGCGTGTAATCCTCCGTTGTCGTTGGGGAACACGGCGGTCAGGTTGCGGATGGTAAGGATGGGAGTGCGGATCATTCGACACGGAAGCGCCAATTACAACTTGTAACTGGCACGTTGGAGTTACGGAACGAATTCGTTGGTGAAGGCTTTGCTTAAATCCTGTTTTTCGGAAAGCAGTCCCATATCGAACAGGACGGTCTGCATGTTCTCCCAGGCTTGCGGGTCGGAATAGCCAAGGCGGTCCGCCTTCCATTGCTCAATGGATGTTGCCAGGATCTGCTTCTGCAAAGCCGGGTCCAGGTCGGCGAAGTTTGGGATGTACGGCTCACTCAACTGGAAGGCTTCCTCCGGGTTCTCGATTGTATACTTCAACCCTTTGAGGAACGCGCCGACAAACGCGCGCACCATGTCAGGATTTTCTGCAATAACCTTCTCGCTGGTAAGGATCCCGTTCGCGGCGAGATTGGCGTAATCCGCCACACGCAGTTCGGTCACGGCAATGCCGCGTGTGCGCAGTTGGATCGGTTCATTTGCCGTATATCCCACCACCACATCCTGCTGACCGGCTGCCATCACTTCCACCTGATTGAAACCGATCGCGTCGAGCGTCACATCACTTTCACCAAGTCTGCCCGCAGCCAACAATGCACGCAAACCAATATAATTTGCGCCGAACAGACCAGGCAGACCAATTTTCTTTCCTTTCAGGTCTTGCGGGACCAAAACATTCGCTTCGCTTTTTGCCACAACCGAAACAGGGTACTGCTGATACCACGCCGCCACGTATGTCACGGGCAGTCCTTTGGCGCGCGCCAGCAATACCTGTTCCCCGGAAACGACCGCAAACGGAATTTCACCCGCGCCCACTAGCGCCACGCCATCGGTCTCGAACTTGTAATCAAACTCGACCTCGAAACCGGCATCTCTGAAATACCCTCTTTCAACGGCGACATATAACGGCGCGAACTGGATATTGGGGATGTATCCCAGCGGCAGACTGATCTTCGTTAACGCGCCCGCCTCATTCATGGACTGAGGGCTGCCGCACGCCGACAGAGCGATTGCCATCCCAAACATGATCAAAACTACTTTGCGAAACATGAAATCTCCTTTTCAATATCCGTCACTGCGAGAGCGGTGCAATTCCGCCCCCATCCCCCGATTACGTTGAGAGTTGTTTCGTCGTCACACCCTCCCGCAATGACGTTAATTTTGCCACTTCAAAAACCGCTTTTCCAATAGCGTGACAATGCCGTATAACATCAACGCCAGCGCGATCAACGTAAAGACCGCTACAAAGACCATCGCCGTGTCATATTGGAAATCGCCCAACTGCAACAGGAATCCCAATCCCTGCTCGGCGCTGACGAGTTCGCCAACGATTGCGCCGATGACCGACAGCGTGGCGCCAATCCGCAACCCGCCGAGAAAAATTGGCAGGGATGCCGGGACTTCCACCTTCCAGAGAATCTGCGCACGCGTGGCATGGAGTGAATTCATCAAATCGTAAAGGGCTATCGGCACGGCGCGCACACCGACAATCGTGTTCACCAGCACCGGAAAGAACACAATTAGGGCACAAATGGTCACCTTCGAGAGGATCCCGTCCTTGAACCAGATTACCAGTAATGGGGCAATTGCCACGACGGGAATGGCCTGACTCGCCACAATGTACGGCGAAAGGAGCCGCTCCAGTGTGCGTGATTTGGCAAGGATGTATCCGACCACGGTCGCGAACAGGACCCCGGCAAGGAGTCCCAGTACAATTTCAAGCAGGGTAATACCGGTGTGATAGGGCAGGCTTCCGTCCCCTACGGCTTGCAGGAAACGATTCCAGACACTAAACGGTGATGGCAGAATAAACTCAGGAATATCTCCATAACGCGTGAATATATGCCAGCCGATAAGAAAGGCAACTACAGAGAGGAGGATGGAAATCAGTCGTTTGGTCATTGGTCTTTTCCCTCTCCCACTGGGAAAGAGAAACTGAGGGTAGGTCAAACAAAAAGCGCCTCGTGAGGCAATGCTTCGGGGCGCAGAAACAGGACTCGGCGGAAAATGACCCGAAAAAGCCCCGAAAACAATTTTGTGTTTTCGGGGCTTAAGTCGAATCAGACTCGCAGTGAGCCTACATCCTTCTTCTATCCAGACTATCACTGTCGGCTCCGGAGTTCCACCGGATCATGCGTTTGCACGCTCGTGGGCTGTACCACCGATCGGGAATTGCACCCTGCCCCGAAGGTTTCTATTTGGTTGCTGTGATTATATCAATTATGCTTTGACAATGCAATCGACCGGGCAGACACTGACGCACTTGGGAGAATCGTGATGTCCGACACATTCAACACAGGTGTTCTGGTCGATGACATAAGTGACGCCATCCCCTTCACTGATGGATTCAGTCGGGCATTCGGGTACGCATGCGCCGCAGGCGATGCAGTCTTCAAGGATTTTCATGGACATGGTCATTTCTCCGTAAAAAGATTTGGTTTGACTACAAAAGTAACGCCTGGCGGGTTCAGCGTCAATGGACGATTATCTTTTATTTGGTGAATTTTGTCATATCGGGAATCTGACGGAGGTATAGTCCATGCGTCTCCTGATGAGTTAAAGAATAATGTTTCTAAAAAAGGATGGCGACGGTTTTCTCGTCGCCATCCTTCGATTACTTCAATTGCGCCTTGATCTTCTCAGCGGTCTCTTTGTAGCCTACCAGCTTGTCTCTTTCCTTTTGGACGAGCGCGGCGGGGGCTTTGTTGGTGAAGTCGCTGGAGAGCAATTTCTCTAGGCGCTCAATGTGAGACTCGGCTTCCTTGAGTTCCTTCTCGAGGCGGGATTTCTCTTCGGCAAGGTCCACCATACCAGCGAGCGGGAGGTAGATTTCCACGGAGCCGATCACAAGGGCGGTGGCATCGGCGGGTTTCTCCTTTAGTAATGGGCGAATCATAATTTGTAATGGGTCAAGCCCCGCGAGTGAAGCGATGATTTGAGACTGTTCTTTCAGCAAATCGGTCTTTACGCCTGCCACAAAGGTTGCCGCGATCTTCCTGCTGGGAGCTACGTTCTTTTCTGCGCGCAGGTTGCGGATGGAACGTACGATTTCCTGGATTAACTCGAAGTCGGCGATCTTGTCTGCTTCCCAGCCTTCAAGCGGACGTGGTTCGGGCCATTTTGCCACGATCAAGGCATCGGGCCAATCAGCGCAAATATCCTTCAAGGGTGATTCTTGTAACGTCTTGCGCAGGTGTCCCCAGATCTCTTCCGTCACGAACGGCGTGAAGGGGTGCAACAGACGGAGGGACATATCGAACACGCGCGCCAAGGTGTCGGCGGCGCGGGAGGCGCGCGATCCACCTCCTGCAAGTTCCAACTTGGCAATTTCCACATACCAATCGGCGAAATCCGACCAGATGAAGTCATAGATTTGTTGTCCAGCCTGCCCGTATTGGAAGTTCTGGAACTGGCGCTCTACATCGCGGATGAGTTGTTGCAGCTTTGCCCAGATCCACGAATCAGCGAGGGAATAATTGGGAACTGGCGATTGGGGACTAGTCTCTGGCCTCTGATCTCCCAGGTTATCTATCGCGTTAATCAAGAAGCGTCCCACGTTCCATAGTTTATTGGCAAAGTTGCGGTTGGCTTCCACTTTCTTCAGACCGACATTGGTATCGTTGCCAGGCGTGGAACCCACCAACAGCGTGAAGCGCAACGCATCCGTGCCAAATTGATCCATGACATCGAGAGGATCAATCACGTTGCCTTTGGTCTTCGACATTTTCTGTCCGTGCTCATCGCGCACCAGCCCATGCAGGTATACGGTATGGAACGGAATCTTGCCGGTATATTCCAATCCGCTCATGATCATGCGCGCCACCCAGAAGAACAGAATATCGTAGCCCGTCTCCATGTAGGAGGTGGGGTAGAAGTATTTGTAATCGGGCGTTTCTTCGGGCCAGCCGAGCGTGGAGAAGGGCCACAAGCCGGAGGAGAACCATGTGTCAAGCACATCTTCGTCTTGATGAATATCTTTCGAGCCGCAGATCGCACATTGGGTCGGGTCTTCGCGCGTGCAGGTCATGTGCCCATCGGGACAGTACCACACCGGGATGCGGTGGCCCCACCACAACTGGCGGCTAATGCACCAATCCTTGATATTCTCCATCCAGTTGTAATAGATCTTCTCGAAACGTTCAGGCACGATCTTGATACGACCGTCCTTTACGGCTTCGAGCGCCGCCTTCGCCAACGGTTCAATCTTCACAAACCATTGCTCGGAAATCATCGGCTCGACAATCTCCCCGCCGCGTTGTGAGCGTGGGATGGTGGTCCGGTACGGCTCTTCCTTGATGACGAGACCCGCTTCCTTCATGTCTGCCCACAGATTCCTGCGCGCCTCGAACCGATCCTGACCCTGGTATTTGCCTCCGTGTTCGTTGACCTTTGCCTCCACGTCGAGCATGGAGATGATGGGCAGGTTGTGACGATGCGCAATGGCATAGTCGTTCGGGTCATGTCCTGGTGTGATCTTCAACGCGCCGGTACCAAACTCCATGCTCACGTATTCATCTGCGATCACGGGGATCTCACGATTCAGGATCGGCACGATGGCGGTCCTGCCAATGAACTTCTTGTAGCGGTCATCATCGGGATGCACTGCCACTGCTGTATCGCCGAGGATGGTCTCCGGTCGAATGGTTGCCACCGGAATGAACTCGTCCAAATCCTTCAACATGTATTTGAAATAATACAGGCGGGCTTCCTCCTCCTCGTATTCCACTTCGAGGTCGGAGACGGCGGTCTTGAGTCCGGGAGACCAGTTAATTAAACGAGGCCCGCGATAGATGAGTCCCTTTTCGTAGAGGTGGACAAACGCCTCTCGAACTGCCCGACTCAGTCCATCGTCCAGCGTGAAGCGTTCGCGGCTCCAGTCGCAGGAGGCGCCGAGGCGGCGAATCTGGTTCGTGATCATGCTGCCGTATTTGCGCTTCCATTCCCAGGTGCGCTCCAGAAACTTTTCGCGTCCCATTTCCTCGCGTGTCACCTCTTCGGTACGCAGGATGTCGCGCTCCACCATAAGCTGGGTGGCAATACCGGCATGGTCGGTGCCGGGCACCCAGAGCGTGGAGTAACCCTTCATGCGGTGATAGCGGATCATGAGGTCTTCGATGCTCACGAACATGGCATGACCGATGTGCAGTTCGCCCGTCACGTTCGGCGGCGGGATGGAGATCACAAACGGTTCGACATTCGGGTCGAAGTCCGGTTTGTTCGGGTCGTTCCACGGCTTGAAGTAATCGCCCGCCTCCCACATCGCATAAATGCGCGGCTCGGTGGATTTGAAATCGTAGGCTTTGGGCAGTTCGTGTTTGGTCATACTTACTCCTCTTGTTGTGTCATTGCAGGCGAAGCGAAATAATGGCTGATTAAACAAAAAAACGCTTCGTCCAAAAGAGGACGAAGCATTTGCTCCGCGGTACCACCTCAATTCACCGTTTCCGGCGCACTCTGTAGCTGACAACCATCAGCCTTTGCTATAACGGGCAACCCCGTGCCGGTCTACTTTTTTACCAAGCGCTGCTAGCAAAATTTCTTCGGCAAAACCATCAGGCGACTTCAGCACTGCTTTCCTGTGGAGACTTTCACCGTTCGTCTCCTTCTCTATCAGGTTTCCAGACGCGTACTACTCCTGAATGACCAGATTATATGCAGGTGGGAAAGAAGCGTCAAGAATGAAGTGCTATACTTGCCCTACCACGCTCCAAGGATTTTTCCGTCCATGCTCACTCCTCTGCAACTGACTCTCGCCGCAATCTCCGCCCTCGCCGCGGGCGCGGTCAACGCCCTGGCAGGCGGCGGGACACTCATCACCTTTCCCATGCTCACCTTTGTGGGCGTGCCGCCCGTCGCCGCAAATGTGACCAACACAGTTGCATTATGCCCAGGCTATTTTGGCGGGACGCTGGCACAGTGGAACGACCTGCGCGGGCAACAGGGTCGGTTGTGGCTGATCATCCCTGCCAGCATCGCCGGCGGGGTGGCGGGGGGCTATTTATTGCTTCTCAGCGGGGAGAAACTTTTCAGGGAATTGGTGCCATATCTCATTCTGCTGGCATCAGGATTGCTTGCGATCCAGGACCCGGTCCGCGCCTGGTTGACGCGTCGCATGGCGGCAGGGCAGAGTTCCAGCCTCGAGAAGGTAGTGTGGCTCCCCGTCGGCGCGGCATCCGTCTATGGCGGGTATTTCGGCGCGGGTTTGAGCGTGATCGTCCTGTCTGCCCTGGGATTAACGCTCGAAGATTCGTTAACGCGCCTCAACGCGTTGAAACAGGCAGTGGCGTTCAGCGTGAATGTCGCCGCGGCGATCTTCTTTCTTTTCTCGGGGCAAGTCGTTTGGTCCGCCGCGCTGGTTATGGCGGTTGGAGCATTGCTGGGCGGCGTACTGGGCGGAAAACTCGCAGGGAGGATCAAACCCTCCACACTCCGCTGGACGGTGGTCGTCATCGGTGTGGTCATTTCCATCCTCTATTTTGTGCGCGGGGGATGATGGGGAAAAGAGGGGGCAAAACGATAATCGAATTCTAATGTTTCGTCCTTGACAAATTAGAACAAGTGTTCTATATTTACGGCATCGCTGTTCTTTGTGATTTGTGGTCACAGACCACAGGAGGTTTCCATGAATCGTTCAATGCCGCTCAAAATGCTCCCCCTGCTGAAAGGCACTGCCCTGAAACGTGGCATGATCTTCGGCGGGATCATCCTCATTGCCCTGCTGGCGTTCGAGGTCTTCAACTATTCAAGCACGTCCTTCGCATTGCATGACATCCTTGGGGATCTCGCTTTTGGACCGTTCAAATGGGCGACCATCCTCGCGGTTGCCTTCTGCGGCATTGACTTTGCCGGAATCGCCCGCATCTTCACCCCCGAACAGGGACGCGACGAACCCGCCGAGGTCTGGTACCTTTTCGCCGCCTGGTTCCTCGCCGCGGCGTTTAACGCCACCCTCACCTGGTGGGGGGTCTCTGTTGCGATTCTCAAGCACAATGCCGAAGGCGGGGTCCTGCTGGGTCAGGAAAATATGACCAAGTTGGTACCCATCTTCGTTGCCGGGATGGTCCTGCTGATCCGCGTCCTGTTGATCAATACCTTCTCCATCGCCGGAGAACGCCTCTTCTCGCTGGCCGACGAGCGCCAGACTCAGTACCAAAACAAACCGAGTTACCGCCCGAACGAGTCGCCTCGCTCTCCCAATACAGCCTTACCTCGCCCTGCGCCCAAGCCCAATCCTGTGAATATCTCACAACCGGCTTATTCCGAGCCAACTTACCATCCCATTGGCATGAGCGCGCAGGAGCGCAATGACACCAATACATATGTGAGGAGGTAGCCTATACCCTAAATTCACTCCCTGCCACTTGTAAACCTCCTACAATTGACATCCAACATCACAGACGCCGCGTACGCGGCGTCTGTGATTCATCAAATTGCAGGGTGGTCTTGTTTCAACTTCGTCCAGATCGAGACCCTCATCGGGCGGAATGCCGAAAAATAGAGCAGAGGACGGTACCCCAGCCTGCGATACAGGTGCATCGCCATATCGGAGGGAATCAGCACCATGCGCTTCAACCCAAGTTCGATTGCCTGTGCATGAGCGCGTTGGACAAGCGCTGTCCCCAGCTTCTGCTTGCGGAATTTCTCCAACACGTATAACTGGTTGATATAGCCTACTCCAGGATGGACGGTTACCAGTTGGAGCCAGCCAACCGCCTCTCCACCGACCTTCACATAGAATGAGTGAATATGTTTATCGCGCAGGGTCTGCACATGGATACGTTCGCCTTCGGATGTGAGGCTGTTGTTGGCAGATTCCGCCTGCTGGATGGTGGTCGCTTTGAAGACATTATTCGGAATGGTGGTCGCCTTTGCGGGCAGATCCAAGCCGAGAATGGGGCCCGTGCGGACAAATTCATGGTCGAACCGTGAAAAGGTATCCTTCAAGCTTTGGTCTGAGGGTGCGGGATGGAATACATCGATGACATACTCCCTGTCCGCCGGGAGGGGGTAATCACGGACAGCATTCATAACGGCCTGTGAATCGGCGCTGAGAGCGAGGAATTCGTAGTGAAACGAAGCGATTGGCGCATTCTCATAGATGGACACGCCAATCGGTCCGCGCACCTCGTATTTTGTTTTGTAGATAACCTGGTACACATGATTGTATGAGGCGATCATCGCCTCCACGGCCCACCAGTGTTCGATGTCGGGTCGATTGCTCATGCAATTAAGACGCAGTCTCCCGTGGTTGGTTACGATTTCTCATCTCAGGGAGGAAAATCTAACGGTTTTTTCACAATTTTTGGCGTGTCTTGTGTTTTCTACGGCTGGAGGGTGCTTTCGCCGTTGGAAAGCACGTAAAAACTGCGCCCATGGTCAAAGACAAAATCGGTGACGATATAGCCCGCAGCAAAGGCTGTCTCGAAGATCTCGCGCGAAAAGAAACGCCAGTCGCGCGCCAGCGGGAAATCCGCCTCCTTCAGCGCGTTGAAATCGGATGGAATCTCCGTCAGCAGGAGGTGTCCTTCGAGGGGGGAGAAATGCTCAGGCGGGCGAATCCAGCCTCCGGCGGTGGAGGAGGCGTGTGTCTCATAGAATGGGTGCAGTTCGGCCTTCGAGAAGTCATCCAGTTTCAATAGACGGCGCGGACGTTTACTCAAACGGCGTTCGACCCGGCGGGTGTTGATCCACCAATCCACTTGGAAGCGGTCAGAGGGCAGCCCGGCATTGAGACCATCGCGCATGTCGCCGTATTCGGAGCGGCGATAGGTGTTGCAGACCGCGCCCAATTTGGCGATGTTGAGATGGGCGTTGCGGCTGAGCAGTGGATCGTATGTCCACGTGATATGATCAAGCCCCTGATGGCGGACCATCTGCCATTGCGCCCGCTTCAGCGCGAAGCCGAGACCTGAATCCCGATACTCCGGGCGGATGCCCATCATGTGCGAGCAGTGTTTGGGGCGCGGACCATCCGGTGTGGATTCGAGACCGGGGAAGCCGAATACAAAGCCGACGATGCGGTCTTCGACGAACGCGCCCGCCACGATCCCGCCATTGTGTACCGCGGTGATGAGCATGTGCGCGGGGACAACGTCGGTTTCACTGCCGGGCCATACGGCGCGTTGCAGTTCTTCCACAGCGGTCATTTCTTCAGGGGTTTCGAGCAGTTTGATAACGGGAGCAGACATGGGTTAACGCGGGATGCGGAAAGTTTCCTGTATTCTTTTGGTGAAATTGGAATACCACGGCTTGCGTACGAGGTAATCGAGTCGGTAGGTGAAGCGCGCCGGCATCAACCCGAAGTTGCGCGGGAGGTTTTCCACGGGGCAGGTGCGGTTCACGGCAACATAGTCGAGCCAGTAGGTGGGGATGTTGAAATCCGGGATGAACGAATCGAGGGTGACGAACAGGGCGCGCATGTATGGCGGCGGGATGGACGCCAGCAGGCGGCGCGTTCGCGTGACGTTCATCAGCGTTTCGTACACCTGCCGCACGGTGAAATACTCGCCGCCGCCGATCTCGAAGGTTTGGTTGCGCATGTCGGGGTTGTGCAACGCCCAGGTAAGACAGGTAACGAGATCCTCCACCCAGAGCGGCTGGATCAAACTGCGCCCGTCGCCGGAAATCGGGACGATGCCAGGCGAAAGACGGATGAAACGCGAGAGGTTGTTGGTAAAGTGGTCCTCGGCGCCGAAAACCACCGAGGAGCGTATGATGGTGTAGGGAACGCCACTCTTGCGGATATGCTCCTCGGCGATGCCCTTGGCTTTTTGAACAGGAAAGGCGGAGGCGCGGTCTGCGCCGAGGTGGCTGACGAAGATGAGGCGTTCGATTTCGGCTCCCGCGGCGACTTGTGCCAGCGTGCGAGTCCCTTCGATGTCTGTGGTGAAAAGGTTGCCGCGCCGTCCCTGGGTTGCCGCGGTGGCGAGGTGATAAACCTGTTTGATGCCGCGCAGGGCGGCACGCACGCCGCGCTCGTCGTTGAGGCTGACCACCGCCACTTCCACTGGGACGCCCTTCGGCAGACGCGGTGAACGCGGCGAAGGGCGGAGCAACACACGGACCTGCTCTCCCGTTTCGGATAGCTGACGCACAAGCGCGCGCCCGATGAAACCGGTCGCGCCGGTGACAAGAATCATGCCGAGGATTATAGCAGATGGAATTAATACCGAATCAAATACGCCCCGGCGGACCTGCAGGCGGACTTGTTCACGGGTTCAGATATTCCTTGATCTTCCCCTTGTAATCGCTGTTGTTCTCTTCCGTGATGGTCTTGGGATAGACGATCTCATTCTCTGCCGCGCTATACACTACCATCACCGAGGAACCCAATTCCGAAAAGGCATACTTGGCTGGCTTGGTGTTATAGATGAGCTTCTTGAGCGATGCCGAAACGCCGTTCACCAAGATCAGACAAATGGTGTAGACATAAGAGGCCCGTTCGCCGCTCAATTCCTTGGTATATTGCTTGATCTCTTTCTCCAATTCGATAAAACGATCATCATCCAGATCATTTTCTTCCAGTACGACAAAGCGGTGGAATTCATCCAACGTGTTGAACATATACTTATTGGTTTTTTCCAGCGCCTTCTTGAACTTCAATTCACCAAACCGTTCCTCCTCCAGTTCGGCATAGTCATCCCGGAAAAGTCGTTTGATGACATCATTCAGGTAATCGTCATAACCGCCTGACGAAGCTGGAGCGGGTGTTTCCGCCTTTTTGGGGGCATCCTGCTTTTTTACATCCCCGGCTTTGGGAGAGGATTTCTGCGGGTCAGCTTTGACCGAAGGAGCGGACGCCTTGCCCAGGCGCTTCTCCACCCCGCTGATAATGCTTGAAAAATCACTATTCTCATGCATCTCCGGGGTTAGGGTATTCATGTCTTTCAAGAAGAAGGTTAGATTCGAGATGTTGTCGCGGATCTCATCATAGCTGTCGATCTCTTCACGCATCCCCTGCAGGTTGGCGGAGCTGACCGTCCTCATTGCCTCGTCCAATTCCTTTAGTTTATCCTCCCAATGCTTGATGTACTTGATGCGATTGACCGGGTTGTAAATATCGGCATCCGCCAACACAATCGGAAAGATGCGGTCATAGAAATCCTTGTTCTTGGCGATCTCCACAAGTTCAAACATACAATTGGGCGATTTCAAATACTTGTCACTGATAACTACAATGACGGCATGTCCGCGCCCAATTTCCTTCATAAAGTCACGGATCATGCCTTTAAAACCCAGATCACGCTTATCACGGATGATCGTTATACCTTTTGCTTGAAGGTCGGCATCCAGCTCGTTTACGATGCGCTCGCTCTCACCGCCCCACGCGTATGAAATATACACCTGCCGATTGTCATCACTCATATTGCCTCGCTTGGAAACCAACAGATCTATGACTTGCTCGGCATATTATAAAACTACTTTTCAGATTTGGTTTATGCAAATTGAGGTTTATTCAGAGAAAGCAGATACCGTCTGCAATCGCTTTACCAGGAAAACGTTTTGAAATTCAATCAAACGCGCAGAATGCAATGACAGAGAGCTTTTCAGAATTGGCTATTTTTCTATAGATTAAACCAATACGTTCCTACCGCAATGACAAGAATTGCCCCCAGCGCGCGGCGGACGCCCACGCCCGAAAACCTGACCGCGCCGAGTTGACTGCCAATCAACGCGCCGACCAGCCCAACGACCAGCAGGGGCAGCCCAAATTCGTCAAGCGAGAATGTGCCATTGGTAAAGCGCCCAATCAGTCCGCTGACCGAGTTGATGGCGATGAACGCTCCCGCCGATGCGGCGGCTTGTTTGGAAGTCCCCCAGCCCGCGAGGATGATGAGCGGGGAGAGGAAGATGCCGCCGCCAATGCCGATCATGCCCGAAAGCAGACCAATGAGCGCGCCGCTTGTCAACGCCGCCCAAAGCGGGACGGGACGCGGAGTCCAGTCCGCTTTGTCGGAGAGAACGGGGAAGAAGGTCATGCGTAGGGCGAGATAAGTGAGAACGGCATAGAGCAGGGTGAAGTAGGTTTGCTCGGTCAGTTTGAAGGTCCCGCCGAGAAACGCCGCAGGGATGGAGGTAATCAAAAAAGGGATGAGCAGTTTCGGGCGGAAGTGTCCCGCGCGGAAATAACTGATGAAGGAGATGGTCGAGACGAAGATATTCAGCATCAGCGCCGCGCTTGCCATGACGTTGGCGGGGATGTCGAAGAAACTCATCGCGAGCAGGTAGCCCGACGCCCCTCCAAAGCCCGCGCTGGAGTAGAGGACGGCGACGAGGAAGGCGAGGAGGAAGAGGAGGGGGTGGGTCATGAGGAGAAATTGGTAATTGGTAATTGATAATTAGTGATTGGGAGATGGGAAGCGGCAGGGAGAAGGGACGTGTAATAGGCATTTCCCGCGCAGGCGCGGCAGAGGGTGAGACTGCCGCGTTTGATTTCGCGCTCGTTGATGATTTCCTCGCCGCAGGCATCACAATTGACGCGCACGCCCGGGCGCGAGACGATGACTTCAATGGGCGTGTTCAACGCGACGGGTGCGACGGTGAACATCTTCTCATCGGGCATGACCTGATAGGCTTGCATCTGGGCGAAGTAGTGACGCGGCTCGTCGGGGGCGTAGGCGTATGCCTTTTGGCGGATGTCCAGCGCGGGCGCGACGCGCACCACCTGACCCGTGACCGTATCCACGAAGACGGCGGCGGTCTTGCCGTAATCTTCCACGCGGAGAGTCCGATGCCCGGCGGTGCAGTCGGTGGCGGCGATGACGCCATCGGCGAAACAGCCATCGGTCTCGACGATGACGAGCAGGCGCTTTTTGTCGGGAGGCGCCTCGAAGCCGAGGGCTTTCATACCGAGCAGTCCCAGCCGCACGCCGAGAATCTGACGCGGGCAGAGGTGGGAGTGGTGGCAGGAGGATTTTTGGAGGAGGTCTGATAGGTTCATAGTCGGTAGTCCTGTAGCCCAAATCTTTGATTGGCGTGCGCAAGTCGAATACTTGCGGTACGAAAAACGCCGTCCCGGAAAAGAGACGGCGCAATGGGAGCAGGCGGCGGGGTCTCCTTTCCAAATGCGGGGGGCAGGGGCGTTTCCGCCCGCTACCTGGTATCGCAAAATGAATCCCCTATGGGGACAATGTTTTGCGGTACTGTCCTGCCGCCGTGGCAGCGCAAATTAAACTTTGCGGTGCTGTAGGCGGTCAGACTTCGGAGAAATGCTTCGAGTGTAGCAGAAAACGAGTAATCAAGCGAGTGATGGATGTCATCCGAACTATCACAAGGGGTGTATGGGGGGCCCTGATGTCCAGCCGTATTTCTCGACCAGCGCCGCGCCGGCTGCCGATCAACGCTTGGCGACCAACTACGAGCGACTATTTGACTTTCTCCGCGTCTTGGAAAGATGGAGCATCCCACATGGCAAGGATATTCATCGTCACAGAAAATGACAATTGTTACATTCAAAAAATCGAATATCTTGCTATGATATATTCAGGTTTATGAATATGAAGAAACCATCCCTGTCCCAAATTTCCAAACAAATCGCCGCGCCACTCGAAGCAATTGCCTCTCCGCAGCGCATCACCATCTTGCTCGCCATTGGCAAAGGCGAAGCCTGCGTTTGCCATCTGGAAGCCGCACTTGGCTGGCGGCAGGCATACATCTCCCAACACTTGATGGAGCTCCGCAAGGCGAACATTTTGCAAGACCGCCGCGAGGGGCGCTATGTTTTTTACCGACTGAAAAACACCTCACTTTTGGACCTCATCACTGCCGCCGCATCCCTGAGCGGACTCTCCGCCGAAACCGTTTCTGCGCTCACCAACGCGCAGGCACATCCCACCTGTGAATGCCCGCAGTGTGCGTCGCCCATCATCGCTGTCGAAAGTCTGAAATCTGCATGAACCTTCTTTCCTTTCTCACTGACCTCCTCCATGGCGGACTGGGCAACCTCGCCGCCTATCTCGCCGCGCATGTGCTTTTGTGCCTGCTCCCCGCCTTCTACATCGCGGGCGCGATGACCGCGCTGATTCCAAAGGAAACGGTCACGCGTTTCCTCGGGCGGAACACCCCCAAATTCATTTCGTACCCCGCCGCGGCATTGGCGGGATCCGTGCTGGCGGTCTGCTCCTGCACCATCGTGCCGCTCTTCGCGGGGATTTACAAAAAGGGTGCGGGGATCGGTCCCGCCATCACCTTCCTGTTTTTTGCGCCCGCCGCCAACATCCTCGCCCTCATCTACACAGGCGGAGTCATCGGCGTGGACCTGGCCTTCGCGCGTTTCCTCCTCTCGCTGGCGTTCGGCATCGGCATCGGCATGATCATGGCGCTCATCTTCCGCAAAGACGACGCCGCTCACGACAAAGCCACCGACACGATGTTTGCGGGTCAAGCCTCCATGCGCCGCGCCGCGTTGATCTTCCTGCTGGTGTTGATCGCGCTTCTGCTTTCCGGCACGCTCAAGATTGGCTTGTTGACCAATTCCTATGCACAAATTACGCTTCCCATTTTAGGAATGGACAACTTCCAGGATTTCCTCTACCGCCTCGTCCCGTTTGACGCGTCGAAAGGCGAGGAGGGAGTCACCGCACAGGGAGCGATTCTCATCGGTCTGCTCATCCTGATTGGGCTGGCATCGTGGAAGGGAATCGAACACATCCACGAGGGCTTCAACCGCTGGACGTGGGCTTCGCTCGCGCTGGTCGGCATGACGCTGCTGGTCGCGGCGGTGGGCATATCCCCTCATGCGGGCGGGCTGGATATTCTTATCAACGGCAAATTCTTCGGCGTGCTCGCCGCGCTCGTCGTCCTCGGCTGGATGCTGAAAACCAAACTCACCGAAGACGAGACGCGCGATTTCCTGTGGGAATCGTGGAAGTTCGTCAAGCAGATTTTCCCCCTGCTGGTGGCGGGCGTCTTTGCGGTTGGCATGATTCGCGTGGTCATCAAGCCCGAATGGATCGAAACGCTCGCGGGGCAAAACACCCTGCTGGGTAACCTGGCAGGCGTGGTCTTCGGCGTATTCATGTACTTCCCCACGCTGGTCGAAGTGCCGATTGCCAATATGTTCCTCAGCCTTGGGATGCACCGCGGTCCCCTGCTGGCGTATCTCATGTCCGATCCCGAACTCAGCCTGCAAAGCATCCTGATTGTTTCCACCATCATCGGGCGGCTCAAATCCTGGACCTATGTGGCCTGGGTGGCGCTCTTCAGCACACTCGCGGGTCTGATCTACGGCGCGTGGGTGGACGGCGCGAGCGTGGCGCTGGTTGCGTTGTATTTGCTGGTGTTCCTTGCAGTGTTGGCGGGAGCGCTGTGGCTGGTGAATCGCCGCAATTCGCTGGCGGCGCTGCCGCAAAAATCGTAACCCCGTGTTCGTGCCGCAAGCTTCGGTTTGCGGATGTATTGTATGAAAGGAGACAGACATGAAAATCCAAATCCTCGGCACAGGCTGTCACAACTGTCTAGAATTGGAAAGACGGCTGGCGGAAGCCGTCGCCACATCGGGGCGGACCGACGTGGAGGTGGAACGCGTGGACGACGAGAAACTCATCCGCCACCACATCCCGCTCGACGCGATTCCCGGCCTGCTGATTGACGGAAGGCTGGTGAGTCAGCGCGACGTCCCAACCATTGAAACCCTGCTGGGCTGGCTGAAAGCCGTCCCCGCGTGAAACTCTCAGGCCCTACAGGTTCAGAGGCCTTTAGGGCCTTGACCACAATCATTCAAGGAGACCAACATGCTCACCATCAAAATCCTCGGTTCTGGCTGCGCCAATTGCAAACGCGTGGAACAGATTGCGCGCAAGGTTGTAGATGAAATGGCTTTGGAAGCCGAAATCATCAAAGTGACCGATTACAACGACATCATGGCCTACAACATCCTATCCACGCCCGGGCTGGTCGTCAACGAAAAACTGGTCTGCGCGGGGCGCATTCCCACTCCCGCCGAAGTGACCAGCTGGCTGGCAGATGCACTGCAAACCGCATAATCATTCTTAACAAGACGATAACAATTAACCATTGGTCTACTCGATAGAATGGACAAAAAAATCGAGGAGATTCATATTATGAGACGAGTTTTGTTCTTATGTACCGGTAATTCCTGCCGTTCGCAAATGGCAGAGGCGATTGTCAATGCCAGATTGGGCGGGGAATGGCAGGCGGTGAGCGCAGGGACGAAACCTGCGGGCTATGTCCACCCCAAGGCGTTGGAAGCGCTTGCAGAAATTGGTATCCAGCATACGGGTCGTTCGAAGCGGGCGGACGAATTTCGGGATGTGGATTTCGACCTTGTCGTTACGGTGTGCGATTCGGCGGCTGAAGAATGTCCCGTCTGGTTGGGAAAAGGAAAGAAAATTCATCACAGTTTTCCCGATCCTGCAGTGACTGATAACATGAATGATTTTCGCTCGGTGCGCGATGACATTGAGCGCGTGATGACTGAATTGCTATCGAAATTTTAATCAGGAGAACTCCATGACCCAACAAACCAGTGTATCCAAACAATTGTCTTTTCTTGACCGCTACCTGACATTGTGGATTTTCCTTGCGATGGCGGTGGGCGTTCTAATCGGGTTTCTCTTTCCAGACGGGGTGAAGCAATTCAACGATACGGTATCGGTGGGAACGACCAACATTCCCATTGCAATTGGTCTTATTTTGATGATGTATCCGCCGTTTACCAAGGTTAAGTATGAGGAATTGGGGGAGGTTTTCCGCAACAAAAAGATCCTGACGCTTTCGCTCATCCAGAACTGGGTGATCGGACCCGTCCTGATGTTCGCACTGGCAATCATCTTTTTACGCGGTTATCCCGAGTACATGGCGGGGTTGATCATGATTGGTCTGGCGCGTTGCATTGCAATGGTCATCGTTTGGAATGAACTGGCGCATGGTGACACGGAATATGCTGCGGGGTTGGTAGCATTTAATAGTATCTTTCAAGTTCTGTTCTACAGCGTGTATGCCTGGATGTTTATTACTGTTCTGCCGCCACTGTTTGGGTTGACCGGCTCGGTGGTGGAAATCACGATTGGTGAGATCGCGCAGAGTGTGTTCATTTACCTGGGCATTCCCTTCCTGGCTGGTTTCGTGACGCGTTTTGTCATGTTAAAATTCAAAAGCAGGGAATGGTATTACACCCGGTTCGTTCCGCGCATCAGCCCGCTGACGTTGATTGCCTTACTCTTCACCATCATGGTCATGTTCTCGCTCAAGGGAAATCTCATCGTACAGATTCCCGGCGACGTGGTGCGGATCGCCATCCCGCTTTTGATCTATTTCGTAGGTATGTTCCTCGTCTCGTTCTGGATGGGGCACCGCCTCGGCGCGGATTACTCCAAGACGACCACGCTTTCCTTTACTGCCGCCAGCAACAATTTTGAGTTGGCGATTGCCGTGGCGGTGGCAGTCTTTGGTATCAACAGCGGCTCGGCATTCGCGGCAGTGATCGGTCCGCTGGTGGAGGTGCCGGTGATGATCGGGCTGGTCAACGTAGCGTTCTGGTTGCAAAAGAAAATGTACAACGGCAACGTGGGGGCATCTCCTGCCATTCTTGCTGCGGCACAGGAGGCTTGTCCGCCATACGAGGAATTGATCAAATAGATTAAATTTTTGGGCGGAGAATATTCTCCGCCCTTTTTATACCTGTTTCACTCTTATTCGCGATTTAATTTTTAAATTGCGTTTTTATGGTATAAAAATTCTGGTCAAAGGTAGCAACCTTTGGGGGGAAGCCAAAGAAAGGAGTGAAACAATGAGAACAAAGCTGACCAAACTCTTCAAGGAATTTTTCGACAGCGAGCAGTCATCGGGAATCGTCCTGATCTTGTGCACTATCGTCGCCATCGGTGTTACCAACTCATCGCTAGGACATCGTTTCCTGGAATTCTGGCATCTCAAGATCGGGATTGAAACGGAGACCATCTTCCTCAAGCAGAGCATTGAACACTGGATCAATGACGGGCTGATGGCGATCTTCTTTTTGTTGATCGGTCTGGAGATCGAGCGGGAACTGTATCAGGGAGAGTTATCCGATCTAAAGAACGCGTCCCTGCCCATCCTGGCCGCCATTGGCGGGATGGGCATGCCTGCGCTGTTCCACTTCCTGTTCAACGCGGGCACTGCAACCCAGCGCGGGATCGGCATTCCCATGGCAACCGATATCGCCTTTGCGCTGGGTGTGCTGGCGTTACTGGGTAATAAGGTCCCCGTCTCATTGAAGGTCTTCCTCACCGCGCTTGCCATCATCGACGACCTGGGAGCAATCATCATCATTGCCATTTTCTACGTGGGCGATTTCTCGTTCGTAAACCTGATGCTGGCGCTGGGGATGTTTTCCGGGTTGCTGATTCTGAACCGGCTGGGAGTGAAGCGGCTGGTCTTCTACTTCATTCCGGGAATCTTTATGTGGTACTTCATGCTCCAGTCGGGAGTTCACGCCACACTGACGGGCGTCCTGCTGGCTTTTGCGATCCCGTTTGGAGATGGGAGCGAAACATCCCCCTCCTATAGATTGCAGCACATCCTGCACAAACCTGTGGCTTTTCTCATCATGCCAATCTTCGCGCTGGCAAACACCGGGATTGTGCTCGATGGGCAATGGATGGACGGATTGGGCACTCCCAATAGTCTGGGCATTCTTGCCGGTCTGCTTCTGGGAAAACCGCTGGGCATTTTTCTATTCAGTTTTGCGGCAGTCAAGGCGGGTATTTCAAAACTCTCCGATGATGTATCCTGGAAGCACATCCTTGGGGCGAGTTTTCTGGGCGGCATTGGCTTTACCATGTCCATTTTCATCACACTCTTGGCATTCAGCGATCCCAACCTCATTCAGGGATCCAAGATCGCCATTCTGTTGGGATCACTTTTGGCGGGCATTACCGGTTTCCTGATCCTGAACCGGAACTCTTCGCCGCCCCCGGTCAACCAGACGGATTGAGATGAGTTGCGATGATCGATCTTCGACCTCACCTCACCTTTCTCTATGGAGACGAGCAGGCGACTCTGCTGCTTGCGCGCGTGGAACGGCTCTTCGCAGACTACCGTCCTCGCATCATGCCACGGGACGGCGGACTCAGCGAACGCGACTCGATCCTGATCACCTACGGCGACCAGGTCCAATCTCCGAACGAAAAGCCCCTGCAAACGCTCAAGAAATTCTGCGATGCCCATCTGACCGATGTCGTCAGCGGAATTCACATCCTGCCCTTCTACCCATGGACCTCCGACGACGGCTTCTCTGTGGTGGATCATCGTCGCATCGACCCCGCGCTCGGCGAATGGGATGATGTCACGTCCATGCAAAACTTCCGTTTGATGTTCGACGGTGTCATCAACCACATCTCGTCTCGGAGCGCATGGTTCCAAAAGTTTTTGCAGGACGACCCGCGCTACCGTGACTATTTCATCGTCGTCGAGGGCGAGCCGGACTTGTCGCAGGTCGTGCGTCCACGCGCCCTGCCTCTGCTCACGCCGTTTCAAACTCCATCAGGTGAGAAAAAAGTCTGGACGACCTTCAGCGCCGACCAGATCGACCTCAACTTCAAAAATCCCGATGTCCTGCTCGAAATTCTCGACATCCTCCTGCTCTACGTTGAGCGCGGCGCAGACTTCATCCGCCTCGATGCCATCGCCTATCTATGGAAGGAAATCGGCACAGCCTGTATTCACCTCCCACAAACGCACTGCATCATCCAATTCCTTCGCGCCGCGTTGAACGAAGTCGCGCCGCATGTGCATCTCATCACCGAGACCAATGTGCCACACGCTGACAACATTTCCTATTTTGGAGACGGAACAAACGAAGCACAACTTGTCTACAACTTTGCATTGCCTCCCCTCACGCTTCATGCTTTCCACACCGGCGATGCGCGTATATTGTCGGACTGGGCGCGAAAATTGACCCTTCCCTCGGACAAAACAACCTTCTTCAACTTTCTCGCCTCTCATGACGGGATCGGGCTAAATCCCGCCCGAGGGATTTTATCCGCCGCCGACATCGATTCCCTCATCGAAACGACCCTTGATCACGGCGGTTTGATCTCCTACAAGCACAATGCGGATGGGACACAGAGTCCATACGAAATGAATATCAATTACTTTGACGCCTTATCCAGCCCAAATGGGAATGAACCGCTTGATCTGCAAATCGATCGCTTCCTTGCCGCGCAAGCCATCATGCTCTCGCTCGTTGGCGTGCCAGGGATTTACTTCCACAGCCTCTTCAGCTCGCGCGGCTGGCCAGAGGGAGTGAAGTTGACCGGTCACAATCGCACGATCAACCGCCAGAAATGTCAGTTTGATGAAGTGCAAAATCAACTCGCGGACAAAAATAGTTTGCGTTTCAGGGTTTTCACGCGTTATCGTCAATTGCTGAAAGCCAGAAGCAATGCTTCCGCATTTCATCCACATGGCACACAAAAGGTCCTGGATTTGCATCCATGCGTTTTTGCCATCGAACGCGTTTCTCCCGATGGGCAATCCCGGGTGTTATGTTTGCACAATATCGGTCAAACGCGTATATCGTTTCTTACAAAGTACGAGTCGGCATTTGACCTGTTCGAGAATCAAAATATTCAGATTTCAAACATCACACTTGAGTCATATCAAGTCCAATGGCTCAAATTAAGTTAACCTTGTCGCTGCAAGGAACGCGAAACTTGACGAACCAATCTCCTGCAATGGCAGCATTCCATGAACAAGAGATTGCTTCGCAACGACATATAAACAGACACCGATTCGCGATAAGTGTCTCGAAGGTCGGGTTTCGCTCTCGAAATCGTTCAACCACAACCATCGAGACGATTCAAAGGCTTATCCCGAATTCGGCTAAACAGAATAGAGGTTCTTCATGACGCCATCATCCCGCCACATCGGTTTCATTTCCACCCGCTTTGCAGGCACAGACGGTGTTTCTCTCGAAACGGCCAAATGGGCGACTGTGCTCGAACGGCTCGGACACAAATGTTTCTATTTCGCGGGAGAATGCGACCGAAACGGCGATCACTCCCACGTCGTGCCGGAGGCGTTCTATCGCCATCCCGAGATCGATAAATTGAACCAGCAGGCATATTCCGGCAGTTGGACAGTCACAAAGGAAGCACGCGCCGCACATCCGGAAATGACGAAACTGCAAAAGGATTTCTTTTCCATCTATGTCCGCCCGCCCGCGATGACCCGCCGTGTCAACGAACTAAAAGAATACTTCAAGGAAGAACTGTACAAATTTGCCCATCGTTTTGAGTTGGAAATTCTCATCATCGAAAACGCGGTGACAATCCCGCTCAACCTTCCACTGGGGCTGGCGCTCACTGAGTTTATTGCCGAGACGGGTTATCCCACCATCGCACATCATCATGACTTTCACTGGGAACGCCAGCGCTTTCAGGTCAACTGTGTGGGCGATTATCTCGCTGCGGCATTCCCGCCAACCCTGCCTTCGATCCGGCATGTGGTTATCAACACAATCCAGGCACAACAGATCGCCTCACGTTATGGTGTGACCGCGCGCGTCATCCCCAACGTGATGGACTTCGACTCCCTGCCGCCCGCCCCGGACTCCTACACAGAAACGGTCCGTCCGGACCTTGGAATTGAACCCGGTGAATATTTTTTTCTGCAGCCGACGCGCGTCATTCAACGCAAAGGCATCGAACATGCCATTGAGTTAATGCGTCGCCTCGACCTGCCTGCCAAGCTCATCATCTCGCACGCCTCCGGCGACGAAGGCACGGACTACGAGCACCGTGTCCGCGAATATGCCAGTCTGTTGAATGTGACGGTCCGCTTCGAGTCCGATCAGGTGCAGGACGCCCGCGGCATGACCAGGGATGGGAGAAAAATCTACACGCTTGGCGATGTCTACCCATTTGCAGACCTGGTGACGTACCCCTCCAGCATCGAGGGATTTGGCAACGCCTTTCTCGAAGCCGTGTATTACCGCCGCCTGATCCTGGTCAACAATTACTCCATTTATGAAGTGGATATCAAGCCAAAGGGATTTCATACCGTCTGGTTCGATGGTTTCATCAGCACCAGCACATTGGAAGCAGTGCGCCATGCGTTGAAACACCCCGAACAGACGCAGGAATGGACAGAGATGAATTATCAACTTGCCAGACGGTATTTCTCCTATACCGTTCTCGAACGGCGGCTGGAATCCATCGTGGCCGATTGCCTGGGATATCAGGTATGAACATTGCCCTCCTGCATTATTCCGTTCCTCCCATCGTCGGCGGTGTGGAAAGTGTCATTGCTCATCACGCGCGGCTGATGACGGAAGATGGGCACTCCGTGCGGCTGATCGCGGCGCGCGGCAAGGCAATGAACGGACAAATCCCGCTCACAACCATACCGCTGGCGGATTCCCGCCATGAGCGGGTGATCCATGTCAAGGAACAATTGGATTCTGGAAGGGTGAGCGCAGATTTTGAATCCCTGCGCGAAGAGCTTGTCAACGAATTGCTGACCGCGCTTTCAGACGCGGATGTGTTGATTGCCCACAACGTCTGTTCGTTGAATAAAAATCTTGCATTGACCGCCGCACTTCATCGACTTCATCGATCCCGAAAAATGCCGCGTCTGATCCTCTGGCATCACGACCTTGCATGGACCACGCCGCGCTACCTGCCCGAACTACACGACGGTTATCCCTGGGATTTACTTCGCACCGATTGGATGAACACAACTCATGTGGTTGTCTCTGAGTTGCGCCGCGACGAACTGGCGGATTTGATGAGGCTGTCCCCCGACACCATTCATGTCGTTCCCAACGGGGTGGATTTGAACAGGTTCTACAAACTTGAACCGCTGACACAATCCCTGCTTGAGAAGACAAAATTACTGGATGCCGCACCGATCCTGTTATTGCCCGTCCGTGTGACACCGCGCAAGAATATCGAACTTGCATTGAAGGCCGTTGCAGAATTGAAAAGGGATTTTCCTCAAGCCGCACTGGTGGTGACGGGTCCACTGGGACCGCATAACGCCAGCAATATCACCTATTTCGAAATGCTCACAAACCTTCGGAGACAATTGGGGGTGGAACGTTCCGTCCATTTTCTGGCTGAACTGCATGACGGATTCCTGCCCGATGAGGTCATTGCGGATTTTTTCCGCGTGGCAGATGCGTTATTCTTCCCCAGCCGCGAGGAGGGATTTGGCATCCCATTGATCGAAGCCGCGTTCAGTCGCCTGCCCGCCTTCTGTGCGGATATCCCCCCGCTGAGAAGACTGGGCATGGATGATGCGACATTTTATTCGCCCGACGAAAACCCTGCCCGCGTCGCAACATTGATTGCAGAACATTTTCATACCTCCCTGCCTTCACGACTCGCCATGCGCGCGCGTTCCTCGTTTCGGTGGGAGGCGATCTATCGTCAGCAGGTGAAGCCCCTCTTGAAATGATCATGCAAGAAAGGAAATTGAAATGCAAAGACATTCCGGATATGTGCCCATTCATACGGTCCTCGTTCCCTTTGTTCACGAAGGACCGGGCTTTCACGCCATGGAAGCGGCGCGCCATCTGGACGCTGAGATCATCCTCGTAGGTGTCGTGGTGGTGCCACCTGATCAATCGCTGAGCATGGGGGCGGTTGGCGCGCGCGCCCTGCGCCGACTGTTCCGAATCTACGGCAAGGACAAACACATCACAGGCAAGACGCAGATCATCGTCTCGTATAACCCATGGAAGGAACTGGCAAAGTTCATCCAGGATGAACAGCCGGATCTGCTCTGTCTCGAATTTGAATCTCACCTCAAGGCATTGCGCGTCACTGCGGCGGATGTGCTGACCAACCCGCCCTGTGATGTCGCGCTGGTGCGGGGGAAAATTCCCAGCAAACCGAATCAGGTTCTGGTCCCGGTGCGAGGCGGTCCACATGCGGAACTGGCGTTGCGCGTGGGGCTGGGATTACATCCGAAGGGAGTCACGGCGCTTCACATCCGACGGACAGATGATCCTGAAGCCGGAAGTGACGCTCCGTTCAAAGGGCTGGACCGCGTCCTGAAGCAGATGCCGGAGGTGCAGAAACAGTTTATCGTCACGGATGACGCGGCTGGGTTGATGATGGAAAACGCGAAGAAGGCGGAGGTCATTATTTTAGGAACGACCTCCCAGCCTGTCAACAGTTCCGCCTCCTTGGGACCGTTTGCCGACCGAATCCTGCGGGAGGCGCCGGGCGCGGTGATCGCAGTCAAAAGCGGACGTCCCCTGCCACAGGCGGTCTATGATGAAAGCGCCGGTGTGCAGGCGATCTCGATCCTGGTGGATAAATGGTTTGCAGAAAACACCTATTCCGCCGACGAATTTGCCCATCTGCGGGAACTGGTCGAGTCAAAACGGGGGCAGGGGCTGAGTATCAGCCTGGCCCTGCCCGCTCTGAACGAGGAGGAAACGGTGGGCAGGGTACTTCGCATGATGAAAAAGGAGCTGATGCAAAAGGTGCCGTTGCTGGATGAGATCGTGTTGATCGATTCCAATTCAACCGACCGGACGCGCGAGATCGCAAAGAAGGAGGGGGTGCCGGTGTACATCCATCAACATTTGCTCGAGCGGCTGGGAGCGCGGCACGGTAAGGGTGAAGCGTTGTGGAAAAGTTTGCTGGTGACGCGCGGCGACCTGATCATCTGGATTGATACGGACATCGTCAACATTCATCCGCGCTTTGTATACGGGATTATCGGTCCCTTGTTGATGAATCCGCAAGTCCAATTCGTGAAGGGATATTATCGCCGCCCCTTAAAGGTGGATGGAAAATTGCAGGCGGGCGGCGGCGGGCGCGTCACGGAGTTGACGGCGCGCCCGTTGCTGAACCTGTTCTACCCGGAACTTTCCGGTGTGGTCCAGCCGCTTTCAGGGGAATATGGGGGCAGGCGCGCAGCGTTGGAGCAGGCGACGTTCTATTCCGGTTATGGCGTGGAGACGGGCTTGCTGATCGATATTTACGAACGATATGGGCTGGGCGCCATTGCCCAGGTGGATCTGCTGGAACGGATCCATCACAACCAGCATCTGGAAGCGTTGAGCAAGATGTCTTTTGCCATCATCCAGACGGTCATCCATAAACTGGAGAAGCGCTTCGGGCGCGCCGTGCTGGAGGATGTGAACCGCTCGATGAAGTTGATCCGCCATAACAATAAGGGGTATTTTCTGGAGGTCGAGGAGATCGCTGAACGCGAGCGTCCGCCGATGATCGACCTGCCAGAATATCAGGAGCATTTGCGAACACTGGTGAAGAAGTAGACGGCAATTACCAACATGGACCGTCCCGAAAAAGGAAAGTGATCTCGCCACCCATTTTTGGTATAAAATTTTTACAAAAAGACACGCTTCCATTTGGAGACCTTATGACCGTATCCTCCTGTATGAAGAAACATGTCGTTTCCATCCCCGTGACTGCCACCATCCGCGATGCTGCAGCGGTCATCGTCAATAAACATATTGGGTTATTGCCGGTCGTGGAAAAAAACGGCAAACCCGTCGGTGTGATCGGGATTCGCGACCTCTTAACCCTCGAATTGCCCGATTTCGTCAGTCTTGTTGCGGATGTGGACTTTGTTCACGATTTCGGCGCGGTCGAGACGACTCGTCCCTCCGCCCGGACGCTGGATAAATCCGTCAAATCCCTGATGAAGCCGCCCATCGCGGTGGAGGAGGATTGCGGACTTCTGCGAGCCTATGCGCTGATGCTGCAACACAACCTGCACGACATGCTCGTCGTTTCAAAGGATGGAAAGTTGATCGGCGTCGCCTCACGTGTGGACATCGGTGTGGCAGTCCTTTCGAGTTGGGAAAAGACATGACCCTGCCTGCCATCCTTGCCACGGTTATTTTTTTCGGAAGTCTGATCATCATCTTTTCCGAAAAACTTCACCGTTCCATTACGGCCATCGCAGGCGGGGCGTTGATGGTGATTGTGGGACGCGTCCTGCACTTTTATTCGGAGGAAGCCGCCCTGGATGCCATCGATTTCAACACGCTGGGGCTTCTGCTGGGTATGATGATGCTGGTCGCAATGCTCGAACCGACCGGGTTCTTCCAATATCTTGCCGTGCTGGCGGCGCGCGCCTCCAGGGGCAAACCTGTGCGTCTGTTCGTCCTGCTGGGAATCATCACCACCATCCTCTCGATGTTCCTGGATAACGTCACCACGGTGGTGATCATCGCGCCGGTCACGCTCCTGATCTGCGAGATCATCGGTATCAGTGCGCTTCCGTTTCTCATGTCGGAGGCGCTGCTCTCCAATACGGTCGGTGTCGCCACCCTGATTGGCGATCCGCCCAACGTGTTGATCGGTTCGGCGGCAGGATTTTCGTTTACGGATTTTCTCATCCATTCCCTGCCCATCGTGTTATTATCATGGGTAGGCGCGTTATTCCTGCTCCTGCATCTCTTTAAAAAAGAATTATCCAAACGTCCGCGCAGTGTCAAGGCGGTGATGCGTTTGAATCCCGCCGAGACGCTCAACGAGCCACTGGTGGCGCGTCGCATTTTGATCGTGCTGGCGGGGGCTATTTTGTTTTTCTTTGTCCATCATGCATTGCACGTCAGCCCATCGCTGGTCGCGTTGAGCGCCGCGGCGGTGGCGCTGGTCTGGGTGCGCCCGAACCTCGATGAACTGTTCAAACGCATTGAATGGAGTGTGCTGATCTTCTTCGCCTCGCTCTTCGTGATGGTCGGCGGGTTGGAATCCGCCGGGGTATTGGAATCAGTTGTCGGGTTGCTGGAACGGGCTTCCAGCGTCCCGCCTCTTGTCTTTGGCGTGGGGCTTATCTGGATCGTTGCGGCGTTATCTGCCGTGGTGGACAATGTTCCGATTACAATTGCGCTCATTCCGGTGATACGCGGTCTCGGCGCGTCCGGCATGGAGGTCGATCCGCTGTGGTGGGCGCTGGCGTTCGGCGCAGGTTTCGGCGGAAGCGGGACAATCATCGGAGCGACTGCCAACATCATCGTCGTGACGCTGTCGGAAAGAACCCGTCATCCAATCACATCCAAGCTCTGGAACAAGCGCGGGCTCCCTGTGATGCTGGCAACCTGTTCCATCGCGAGTATTTTATACGCTATACTATATTCAACTTTTTGACCGTACCGATGAATCGAAAGTGAGCAGACGGATATGAGCGAAAAAGACATCCATCGTTTGTTGTTTGCCGTTGTGCAGGAGCAGGACATCGACACGGCGACTCGCGCACTCGAAGCGTTGGGACTGCCGGTTGTCTTTCTCTCCAGCGCAGGCGGATTTTTAGGGCGCCGCAACGCGACGTTGTTGATTGGTTTGCGTGAAGGCAAGGAGGACGAGGCGATCAGGTCGCTGGAGGAATCCTGCCGGCAGCGCATCGAATATCTCACCCTGCCGCTGGAGGGGTCACCTCTTCCCATGCCCGCGCCTGTTCCCGTTACCGTGGGCGGCGCGACCGTTTTTGCGTTACCCGTCGAACGCTTTGAAGAAATCTAAGAGGAGTGTGCCTCATGAAAATGATCATCATGATCATCAAAGATAACGAAGCGGATGCCTTGACCCAGGCGCTCACTTCCGCCGAATACCGCGTGACGCGTGTCGCCTCCACCGGCGGATTCCTCCGCAGCGGATTCGTCACCCTGCTCCTCGGTGTGGACGATGACCGCGTGGATGGCGCCATCGATCTGGTGCGCAGTAAATTGAAACCATCCACCGGGACGGAGAAACGCGCCACCCTGTTCGTCATCCCCGTGGAGCGATTCGAGCAGGTTTAGCCTGGAACAAATTCGTCACAAAATCAGTCCAGTAGGACAACCCAATGGAGACACCGAGAACGCTCTCTTCGTGTCTCCATGTTTTTAAGCCATTGCCTGGAATGTTCCGAAGGCTGTTTATAGGAGTTCCAATGGCTTTCAGCCTTCGGGACGATTGAATCTAATTACGAGGAATGACTATGAACAAACGCTATTATCCCGTTGTTGCCTTGCTAACCCTGGCGCTTGCCGTAACGGCTTGCGTTCTCCCGGGCGGGGGGGCGCCTGCCCCCGCCGAAGACCAGGTGGCAACCATCGTCGCATCCACTGTACAGGCGCTGACCCCGGCTCCGGGTACGGAATCAACCTCCACCCCCGAACCGGAAGCGCCCACCCTGCTTCCGCATTCGCTCTACTTTCTCGGCAACGACGCCACCGGTCTCATGCAAGTATTCCGCATCGGAAAGGATGGTGGGACGCAGGTACAGGTCACATCCGAGCCGGTCAACGTTGGTGATTATGCCGTCTCGCCCATTGACGGAAGTGTGGTTTACGTGGTCAATAACCAGTTATTATGGGTCGCCGAGGACGGCTCCGGGCGAAAACTGCTGGTCGACGGCGGCGCGGTGGATGAAAACAATCCATTTTTGAGCAATATCACCAATCCCGTTGTCTCGCCGGATGGCAGGGTCATTGCCTACGGTCATAAGGGGTTGAATTTCTACGCGCTGGAGACCGGTGTGTCCAACCGCGTGCTCGATAACCAGTTCGATGACTTGGGGAGTGGCATGTTCATTCCGAAGGAATTGTACCTCCCTGAAAAATATTCCCCCGATGGAAAGAAACTGCTTCTCACGCTTGCTTACTACGAAGGCGCCTCTGCCGCGGTCTATTATCCCGACAGCAAAGCTCTGGTGCGCCTGACAGGCGGCCAAGATGCCTTGATCTGCTGCGGCGAAGAGGAGTGGACGGCTGATGGTTCAGCCTTTTATATGGCAAACCCCAGCATGGGCATGTTCAGTTCCGGGATGTGGCGGGTGGATTCGTCCACCGGCGCGGTGACAACGCTTCTCCCCGGCGATGCCGGCGGCGGGATGTATAACCTTCCTGACGAGCCGTTTCTTGCCCCGGATGGTCAGTTGTACTATTTCCATGCAAAGGTTGCCGCGCCGGAGGGTTTTTCCAATCGTAACCCCCTGCAGCTTGTTCGCTCCGCCCCCGATGGCGTGACTGACCGCACCATCCTGCTCCCGGATACCTTTGAGGCGATGAATGAAGCCCTTTGGGCGCCAGATGGCAGTTTTGTCATTGTTGCATTCGCCCCCACCCTGGAAGTCTATTTTGGCGGGCAGGCGGAGGTTGTTTACACCGACGGCAGTCCCGGGGTGGTGTTGACGTCCTTCGCTCAAGACATGAAATGGGGGCCATAACCTCGCCGGTCCGCTGGGCACCCTCCCCACATTCCAAGAACGCGGGTTTGGGGGAGGGGTCTATCCTAATACAAAATTATCGATCAGCCTTGTCTTGCCGATGAAGACCGCCATGGAAAGCAGGGCTTTTCCTTTTATTTCATCCAGTTCCTCAAGCGTGTCGTAGTCGGCACAGGAAACGTATTGCGGTTCAGCAAGCGGCTCGCCCGCCAGCACATCCCTCATCTTTCCCCTAATTTTTTCCGCGTTTCGCTCCCCTGCTTCGTATAGCTCTTTCGCCGCGCTCAACGAACGAAAGAGCACCGTGGCAGCTTTGCGCTGTTCGGAATCCAGGTACACATTGCGGCTCGACATCGCCAACCCGTCCAGTTCGCGTGTCGTCGGGCAGACCACGATCTCAAGTGGGAAGTTCAAATCCCGCACCATCCGACGGATGACCGCCGCCTGTTGGGCGTCCTTCTGCCCGAAATACGCCTTGTGCGGCTGGACGGCGTTGAACAGTTTGGCAACCACCGTCGTCACGCCCCGGAAGTGACCCGGTCGCATTGCCCCTTCGAGCGGCTTGGTCATCGCTTCCACCTCCACCCAAGTCTGATACCCTTGTGGATACATTTCCTCGGCTGAAGGCGTCCAGACCACGTCGGTGAAGGATTCGATCAGGCGGAAATCCCGTTCGAGGTCGCGCGGGTACCGGGCGAAGTCCTCCTTCGGT
This sequence comes from Chloroflexota bacterium, assembly GCA_013388855.1. Classification (GTDB taxonomy): domain Bacteria; phylum Chloroflexota; class Anaerolineae; order Anaerolineales; family Villigracilaceae; genus Defluviilinea. The sequence goes on along the minus strand of JACAEM010000001.1, from coordinate 29,595 downwards.
CCGAACTGGGTTGGGTTGACAAAGATGGAGACGAAAACGTGGTCGCATTCCTCTCTTGCACGGCGGATGAGCGAGAGATGTCCTTCATGCAGGTAACCCATCGTGGGCACGAGCCCAACCGTTCCTGAGAAGGAGAGGCGGGCAGAGCGGAGGTCTGGCAGGGTAATTACTCTTTGCATATACGAAATATCCTATCGTTGACAGTATTAGAAAATCTGTGCTAAACTTGTTTTCCAACCAACTTAGAAAAGGAGAAAAAATGGCTTACTCACACACGAATTCCAAGGGCGTTACCTATTACCTGCACTCCAACGGCAAGATGTTCTTTTTCTCGAAGGAGATTAAGGAAAACGCACTCGATGCGGTTCCTGCGGGGTACAACGTCGTGGAAATGAAAACGGGCATGCTCGTTCTGAAGAGGAACCAGCCGGCGCCCGAACCCGCTGCTGAAAATCAAGCATAGGCAACGGGCACAGTATAACCCTGTTCGCAACAACCAAATCCGTTCTTTTAGATAAAAGGAGACTATTTATGACACATAACACAGCATCTAAAAGTCCTGAACACCAGAAAGCGAGGGAGCTATGCCTGCACTAAACCGCGTCCAACTGATCGGCTACCTGGGCAAGGATCCCGAGAGCAAATTCACCCCCACCGGCAGGAAAGTGGCTCATTTCAGCCTTGCGGTCAGCAACCGCTGGAAGAGCAAGGAAGGCGAGACCAAGGAATACACCGAGTGGGTCAACGTGGAGGCTTGGGGGCGCCTGGGTGAAATCTGCCAGGAATACCTCAGGAAGGGGAGCCTGGTCTACATCGAAGGACGCTTGAAGACGGACAAGTACGAAGACAAGGGTGAAACGAAGTATTTCACGAAGGTTGTTGCCCTTACCCTGCAAATGCTTGACCGCAAACCAAGTGAAGAGCCGACGATGACCGTTGAAGAGGATGCCGCAGAATACGAGGCATAACTCTCACAGGGTTTATACAATCAAATAAACGAAACGCGAGCCGTGTAAATGATGGCTCGCGTTTTTATTTTGACATTCCCTGTCACAAATATTTGTGAAATCCATAGTGAAAAGGGGAGTCAGGGAGTATGCGACTCGCTGACCGTTACCTTATCAAAGGCGATGATGGCAGGGACATTCTCAAAGGAGGACGCCGTGATGCCGACCTTGCCTCCCACGATTTCGAAACGGGATACATCCACATTGCGGAAAAGTTTGCCATTCATGTAAAGGAATAAGGTGGCACCCTGACAGGTCAACCCGATCTCCTGAGGAGAATTGTCGAGTTTGATATATTCGGACTCCCCCGATACGATGGGAAGGTAATTGGCAATGCCGGTATCGAGCCAGGCGCCGTAGAGAACGTTATAGGTTCCATCGTTGGAGACATTGAATTCGATCCAGCCTTTTTCTTCGGAGTAACGGCAAATCAACCCCGCGGAGGACAGTTCGCCGGCGCGGGGCTCAAAGGTTGTATCCACGCGGACATCGACATAGTCCTCCGGTGCATAGAGCACGTAAAGCCAGGCATGCGGGGTGTCCGCCCGGAGGATGAGTCTGCTGTTCTCTGTGCTGACATTTGGGGCAGTATCGTTCCCTGCCTGGAGGGCGACCCACCCGGCAAGGGATGCATCGAATTCATTGGTGAAGAATCTCGGCAATGGAGTTGGAGAAGGCTCAGGAGTGGAAGTCGGAGCAGGGGTATCGGTGGCAGAGACCGGCGTCCGCGAAGGAGAAAGCATTGCTGTGGGGGAAGACAACGGTTCGAGGGTGGGCGTCGCCGATTGGCAGGCAGTAATCAGGAGAAGAAATCCGGCAAGCAGGAGTTTTTTCATGGCGTTTCTTATAACATAAAAGTCCAGCGCTCAGGCTGGACTCTTGGCTTGAGGCTTTGCGCAGGCTCAATCGCAGTATTGGACACCCATAAAGCAGGGCCATTGATCCGCGAGCAGCCCGATAACGCTGGATAGCAGGAAAAACGAAATCAAGACCACGATGACTAGATGGAAAGGGTGGGCCAATAGGCTGCCTCGTTCCCGCAGAGTTTTTACAATTGGGCCGCCGGCAATGATCCCTGCCGCTATCGGGATCGAAATCAGAAGGAGGGAGATGACCTGGCCGGGAAGATAAGCTACTTCAGGGTTTGGGCCATTCATCAGACGTTCCAGAGGCTCCCAACCGATGGTCGTTAATAGGAAGAGGATTACGATGAGAAGGACAAGGGTAAGGCTAACCATTAAAGCAGGCTTGGGATTTATGAGGAGTGTATTTCCCTGTGTGTCTGTGGGGTTTGCCAGTCCATGATTGCCTGTTCGCCCGGCCCGCAGGATCGGCAACAGGATGAGGCTGACGGCAAACAGGTTGAGCCACAGGACAAAAAACAACATAAAAGGAAAATCTTCGTTGAAATTCCGCCTGTTGACGATTTCCATGATCATGAACGGAAGAATGAAAAGAAAACTGATGACTCCCGATGATCCGAGGGTTCTAAATGCGGTTTGCATACTGTCTCCTTCTGTAATCAGTAATAGACGTTCCCGAATAATCCCCATGGCAGTTTCGATGAATGTCCAAATCACAAAGCTGAATAATCTCTTCTTCGCCTGTCGCTTTTCATTGCAGAGATCACTGAACGTTTGCTCCATTGATTCTGCAAATTGCTCCCTGAACTCTTTCGGATAGAATGAGATGAGCTTCTTGTAAAGGATACGAGTGATCCATGCATCAGAATTCATGGGCAAAGGTCTTTGGGTAGAGTTTCCGTTCCTGTGCCAGGGTGACAATGTGTTGATAGCGTTCCAACTCTGCCACAAGCGCCTGGACGCCAGCGGCGGTAAGTTGATAATAGATGCGCCGCTCATCATCCATTTCGGGATCGACTCGCCTGTCACTTTCCCTGACCAGACCCGCGTTGAGCATCCGCTTGAGCGAGCCGTAGAGCGTGCCGGGGCCCATACTGACTTTGCCATCCGAATCCGTTTCGACCTGCTTCATGATTCCATAGCCGTGACGTTCTCCACGAGAGAGCGCCAGCAGTATGTGGAACACGGCTGGAGTAAGGGGGGATTTCGAATCAGTGGTTGCCATACTCCCATGACTATATCCGCGACGGATATATTTGTCAAGGAGATCATTAACGCAAAGACCCAGTCGATTGACTGGGTCTTTGCGTAGTGGAGATGCCGGGAATTGAACCCGGGTCCGAAAGATTCGACCCTCGGAAATCTACGAGCGTAGTCGGTCGAGGTTCGTCATCGCAGAGGTCTCGCCCGACAAGAACTCCCTGCGACCAGCCGCTGATCTTTCGCGCCCTTAGCGGCGTCATGCGCGGCACTCCACCTTTGTCTCGCCCGATCCGTCACCCGGCGGAGAGCGGTGCCGGCGGACGCAGCCTCATCAAAGGAGGCTGACTGTTATGTCATCGCTTACGCAGCGAGGGGCATAGCAGCGTAGGAAGTGCGGTTGGCACTTGATTGTTTGCGCTGAGTTATCGAGTTCGGCGCCTCTCGGCTCGCATTCCGGGACCAGCCTCTCCCGTCGAAGCCTGTCATCCCCATGGGGGGGAACCTTCCCCGGCTCTTCGGGAACAGGTCTCCCAGATTACACTTCCATTATAGCATAGCCAACAGTGGCGTACTGTATGATATTCTAGCCTAGAATCATACCAGATTCATCTTGCTGATCGGTTTTCGCCCAAATACAATGCAGGGCGCGCCCGCTCTTTCAATGAATTTCCAGGGAATCTTGCCCGAAAAGGGGCTTTGTGCTAGACTGTCATATACCAAGATTGCCAAGGGATTACCATGAGCGAAAAAATCCTTATCATTGATGACGATCTCGACACCCTCCGGTTGGTTGGACTGATGCTCCAACGGCAGGGCTATCAGATCAGCGCGGCGACCAACGGTCAACAGGGATTGGACAAGGCGTTCGAAGAGGACCCGGACATGATCCTGCTCGATGTAATGATGCCGGACATGGATGGATACGAGGTCACGCGCCGCCTGAGGCAGAATCCCTCCACGATGGAAACTCCCATCCTGATGTTTACCGCCAAAACCCAGCTCGACGATAAGGTCATTGGGTTCGAGGTGGGCGCCAATGATTACCTCACCAAGCCGACACATCCCTCGGAATTGCAAGCACGCGTGAAAGCCCTGCTTTCACGTGCCAGTGAAAAGAAAGGCGCCGCAGCCCCGGCCAAAAGCGAGAACTTGGGGTTTGTCGTCGGTGTGTTGGGCGCACGCGGCGGATTGGGAGCGACCACGCTGGCGGTTAATCTCGCAGCCGGGTTGCATTCCCGCACAAAAAATGAGGTGATTGTTGCGGAGATGCTTCCGGGGCGGGGCACGCTGGCGTTGGAACTGGGGGTGGCAAGTTTCAAGGGGTTATCCGATTTGCTCAGCGTAACCAAAACCAGCGAACTAACGCGCGATCGTGTGCGCGAAGCATTGACACATCATGCGTCGGGAATGAAGATGCTGCTCGCCTCCGACCGTCCGAGGGATATGCATTTGATCAACCAGACTGCAAACTACGAAACTGTCGTTTCCATGCTCGCCGGGCTGGCGCGTTTCGTTGTGCTCGACCTGGGCGCCGGGCTGCAGCCCTTCTCGGAAAAACTCATTTCCCATTGCAATGAAATGATGGTGGTGCTCGAAGGCGTTCCAAATACGATCATCCTTGCCAGGGCGCTCATCGATGATATCGCCGCGCTGGGGACAAACATCAAGAACATTCATGCCGTGTTGAATAACCGCATGCGCTCCGATACACAACTCCCGACCAGCCAGGTACAGTCAAAATTGGGACACGAGATCGTCAGTACGTTGACCCCCGCCCCTGAGTTGTTCATGCAAGCCACGCGCATCCAATCTCCCGCGGTGCTGTGTCAGCCGGAAAGCCTGACGGCGCGGCAAATCACGAAGCTCGTTGAATTCGTCACCGAGCGGGAGGCGCTTCCTCGATGAGCGACGCCGCCAGTCCGATCGAGGACGCGGCGGAACTGTTCCGCGAGGCGAAGCGCGTTGTGGCGCTTACCGGAGCGGGGATTTCAACGCCTTCGGGCATCCCGGATTTCCGTTCGGAGGGGACAGGTTTATGGTCCCGCGATGAACCGATGGAAGTCGCATCGCTCAATACATTCCGGACCTTCCCCGAACGATTCTTCGAATGGTTCCGCCCGCTGGCAAGTCAGATCTTCAACGCGGAGCCAAACTCCGCACACAAAGCCCTGGTCGAGCTGGAGCGAGCGGGGCATGAGATGACGATTGTCACACAAAATATCGACGTGTTGCACCAGAAAGCCGGCTCGAAAAATGTGGTGGAGATGCACGGTTCGATACGCACCATGTCCTGCACGCAATGTTTTAACAAGTTTGAAACGCGATTCTTCATCCAAGATTTCATCGACAATGGCGTCATTCCAAAGTGCCCGAACTGCAATGGCATTTTGAAACCGGATGTGATATTGTTTGGAGAGCAACTGCCTCAAACGGCATGGTTCGATGCGCAACGAGCGGCGCGTCAGTGCGACTTGATGCTGGTCGCCGGTTCATCGCTGGAGGTCCTGCCTGTGGCGGGGCTGCCGATGCAGGCGCTCGACCGCGGCGCACACCTGATCATTATCAACAACACACCCACATATCTGAACGTGCGGGCGGACGTCGTCATTATGAACGATGTTTCCACCACACTCCCTGAAATAGCGAAACGAGCGATCCATGGCTGAGATCAAAACACAAACCCTCGACAGTTACCTGCGGCTTATCGAAATTTCACGCGACCTGGCATCCACCCTCGACTTGAACACCCTGCTGGATGACATTGTGCGCGCCGCGGCGGACATCACCCACGCCGAGGCTGCCTCGATCCTGTTGTACGACGACATGGCGCGTCAACTCTACTTTCAGGTTGCCACCAATATCGACGAACCGACCATGCGCGGACTCATCGTCCCGCTCGACAAGAGCATCGCCGGTTGGATCGTGACGAACCGCAAATCGGTCCGCATCGACGATGCCCACAAGGATGACCGTTTCTACAGCGATGTGGAGCAGACGGTCGGTTACTCGACCAAGTCCATGCTGGGCATCCCGCTGATCACGAAGAACAAGGTAGTCGGTGTGCTGGAGGTGCTGAACAAAAAACGGGGCAAATTTACCGACCCCGACGAATCCATGCTGACCGTGCTGGGAGCGCAGGCGGCGGTGGCAATCGAGAATGCTCGTTTGTTCCAACAATCGGACCTGATCGCAGAATTTGTGCACGAGCTCCGCACACCGCTGGCCTCGCTGAGCACCGCCACATATCTCCTGCTCCGCCCGGAAATGTCCCACGAGCAAAGGAGCCAGATTGTCAACAACATCCATAATGAGACATTACGCCTGAACTCTCTCGCTTCCTCCTTCCTTGATCTGGCAAGGCTCGAATCGGGGCGCGTGCAATTTCGCAAGACGAAATTCAGCACCGCAGACCTGCTCTACGAATGCCGCGACGTGATGATGTCGAAGGCGCAGGAAAACAGTATTCAAATCCGTGTGGATGTACCCAACGACATGCCGCTGATGGAAGCCGACCGCGACAAAATCAAGCAGGTCCTGCTCAACCTGTTGAGTAACGCCATCAAATACAACCGCCCCAACGGCTCCATCATCATCACGGGCAATTACACTGACGATGAACTTTCCATGGCGATTCAGGATACCGGCATGGGCATCCCGGACGAGTCCATCCCCCATCTTTTCGAGAAATTCTACCGGGTGCGTGAGCACGAAGGCAAGGCGACCGGCACCGGGCTGGGGCTTTCCATCTGCAAGCAAATCATCCAGGGGCACAACGGACGCATCGAAGTGAAAAGCAAAATGGGGGTGGGCACCTCATTCACAGTATTCCTCCCTCGCGCCAACCGCACATTACCGCGAACGGAATGAAGCGTCTGAGAAAGGTCCCGGACCCATCCCAAACGTTGTATCATGGTTGAATCAACACTTTGAGCACCCCGGTCTCCGCGGCGTGCTCAAATGCTTTTAGCGCGTTCTCCAGCGAGAATTCCGAATCGATCAAAACCATCGGGTCCACTTGTTTGGATTCCATCAGGCGCAGCGCCGGTTCGAAGGGACCACAGCGCGAACCAACAATGTTGATTTCGTCCACAACAATGGACGAAAAGTTAACGCTCATCTCGCCCTTGTAAGTGGACTTCAGCACCATCGTTCCACGCGGTCGGATCGCTTTTCTTGCCAGGGAAAAGCCACCCGGCGACCCGGTCGCTTCCACTACAATGTCCCAGCGCCAGGGCTGGACATCCTCTTCGGCAATGGACCTGATCCCGCGTTTTTTCAATAAACTTTGCTGATGCTCATGCCGCGCGACCACTCGCAAATCGCAACCGGTCAGTATCAGCGTTTGGGCGATGAGTTGACCAAGCCGCCCGGCGCCAATGAGCAGTACACGATTGGTTGGCCTGACCTGGATCTGATCCTGGATTTCCAGCGCCGCGGCGAGGGGTTCGGTAAAGACCGCCATCTCGTCTGGGAGAGAATCGGGGACACGATGTAGATTGGCAATTGGCAATGTGGTAAATTCGGCAAACGTTCCGTCGCGGTTGACGATTCCCAGCACGGTGCGATGTTCGCAATGGGTCGGACGTCCGCTCAAGCATTGTTCACATTCATTGCAGACCGCGTTGATCTCGCCAACCACGCGTTGCCCGACCCAGGATGGGGCATCGGCTTCGACAACATCCCCGACGAACTCGTGCCCGATGATACCGGTATATGGATAATATCCCTTCACCAATTCGAGGTCGGTACTACAAATGCCTGCCTTGCGAATCTTGATCAGGGCTTCGCCCGGCTTGCGCGGCCGGGGTACATCGCGCAGGTCAAGTCTGTTATTTTCAAGCCAGAGTGCGTTCATCCTATTCCTCCGCGACCACCCACCGGTCGCGCCCGCGATTTTTCGCTTCATAGAGTGCAGAATCGGCGCGATTCAGCAGAGATTGCCAATCTTCCTTATGCAGCTTGTATTGTGCGATACCGATGCTGATGGTCACGATAATCTCCTGTTCGCCGATCAGGATCGGCGAGGAGCGGATTTGCTCGCACAGCCGTCCCGCCTGTTCGACGGCCGCTTTAACCGTGCTGTGCGGCAGAACGATCAGGAACTCCTCGCCGCCGAAGCGTCCGATGGTATCCGGGTGGCGGATGTGATTGCGGAGTTTTCCGGCAAGCCCTCTCAGCACTTCGTCGCCTGCGGTATGTCCATAGGTGTCGTTGACCTTCTTGAAGTGGTCGATGTCCAGCATGGAAATGGTCAGCGGCGTGCCATAGCGGTCGGAGAATTCCACCGCTTTTTGCAGATCGATCATGACCTGGCGGCGGTTGGGGAGGAAGGTCAGCGCGTCGGTGTGGGAGACCTCATCCGCCTGGGCAAGAACCGCCTGCAATTCCGCCTCCTTGCGCGCCAGGAGTTGTTTCACCTTCTGTAATTCCGCCTTCACATCCTCGAGGTCCGACTTGACCTGGGCGGGCTCCGCCACGAAGAGGATGAACTCATCCGGCAGGGGGAGGAGGAAACAAGTGTAGGCGTCCGTGCGATCTCCCTGAAGCAGTTCCAACTCTCCCTGGGTTTTGACGCGGTCGTGGGTCACAGAGGAAAGCAGCAGGTCGAACAGATGCCTGCTCGCAGGAGCAAGGAAATCCCGCAACAGGGATGAGTTGTATGCCCCATCCTTCACCAAATCGAAAGGATGATTCCATGAGATCAGCGTTCCGTCCTCACTTAACAGGACAATCAGGGAGCGCGTGGATTCCAAAAATGGTTCGAGACCATGATTGGCAAACCGGGACAGGAGCAGGTCGAACCCGACACGATTAGCGCGCACCCCGCCTCCCAAATTGACGTTCAAGCATGTCCACAGAAAGATGGATCATCGTCGGGCGCCCGTGCGGACAGGTGCGCGGGGAGTCACAGGCTTCGAGGTCAATAAGTAAAGCGCGTTGCTCTTCATTGGAAAGCGCCTGCCCGGCTTTGACCGCCATGCGTTTGCAGACGCGCGCGGCAAGTTTCGCCTCGATCTCATTTTGCAGGGGCGCCTCATCCTCTTCGAAATCCTCCACCAGTGCGCGCAGCGCTGCGGACGGGTCACTGCCTGTGAATAATACCGGCATGGCGCGTACCTGGAAGGTGTTCGGTCCGAATTCCTCGACGTCGAAGCCGAAGTGTTGCAACGTGGGTAATTGGGCAAGCAGCAATTGGGCGGCTTGCGGCGGGATTGTCACGACAACAGGCGTCAGCAAGGATTGCGAGGGTATCTTCTTCAGATCATGTTGTGCCATGAGTTTCTCGAACAGGACACGCTCATGCGCGGCGTGCTGGTCCACGAGGTACAAGCCGTCAGGTCCCTCGGCGACAAGATATGTCGCGCCGATCTGACCGATGAGGCGCAGCAGGGGGATGCGGGTTGTTGACGGAAGTCCGGCGGGAGGTTGGTAATCGGTACTTGGTGGTCGAGTTGACGAAGATTGGATGCCGGTTGCCAATACATCAGAATCGCCATTTACCGACAACTCTTCATCGTGCGCAATGCTCCAATCAATGCCGGTATTCTTTGATTGTGCAGGAGGTACGGTGCGCGTCATCCCCCACAAGGATGGCGCGACATTCGGCACCGGAGAATACGCCAGCAAAGCCTTGCGGGCGGACCGTTGCACGAAACTGAAGACTTTGTCCTGATTCCTGAACCGCACCTCGGCTTTGGCGGGATGTACATTCACATCCACTTCTTCGGGATGGATTTCGAGGAACAACGCCGTAAGCGGATACCGTCCCACCATGAGGAGGGTATGGTAGGCTTGCAGTAATGCGGTGCTAAGGGCGACATCCTGCACCCAGCGTCCATTGATAAAGAAGGTAATCTCCTTGCGGTTGGAGCGGGTCAACGAGGTGGGGCTGATGAAGCCCGTCAGCCGGTACCCATCTTCCTCCGCCATCACCTCGAGCATCTGTTTTGCCACATCCACACCGTAGAGCGCGGCGAGGATGGCGCGCCGGTCGCCGTCGCCGGAGGTTTGCAAGATGATATTTTTCCCGTCGGATAATTTGAAGCGTTTGTCAGGATATGCCAGCGCGTAGCGCGTGACCAGCGAGTCGATGGCGCGGCGTTCGGTGACATCCGTCTTCAAAAATTTCAGGCGCGCCGGAACATTATAGAACAGATCTTCCACCCGGATGATGGTGCCAACTGTGGTTCCGACTTTCGTCAGTCTGCCGTTCCTGCCGCCTTCCACCTTGAGGCGCGCGCCTTCCTTCTCTTTCTTTGTCCGAGAGGTGACGGTCATCCGTGAAACGGATCCAATCGAAGCCAGGGCTTCACCGCGGAATCCCAGCGTGGAAATGGAAAAAAGGTCATCGGAGCGGACCAGTTTCGAGGTCGCGTGACGCGAAACAGCCAGTTCTAATTCATCGGAAGGGATGCCCGATCCATCATCTGCAATCTCGATCAATTTTTTCCCGGCTTCTTCGATGGCAATAGTGACCGTGCGCGCGCCGGCATCCAAGGAGTTTTCCAGCAGTTCCTTGACCACCGATGCAGGACGTTCGATGACTTCACCCGCGGCGATCTGCGATGCGACTTCAGGAGAAAGCAAGCGAATGGGCATGATGCGATTATAACGCCTGGCACGAATAGAATACCCATCCGGTTCATCATGAAGTTAATGAAAATGAAAAGAGTATTGCCATTTCTGAGCGCATCAATCGACCTCCGGGCATCGTGACGGTATAATCGTCTCATGCGTTTTTCCACCATCTTTTTCGACCTCGACGATACGCTCTACCCCGCCTCCACAGGTTTGTGGCGCGCCATCAAGGAGCGCATGAACCTCTACATGCGCGAGCGCATGGGCATCCCGGAGAACGAAGTGCCGATTTTGCGGGAACAGTATTTCAAAATGTATGGGACCACGCTGCGCGGTTTGCAGGCGCGTCATAATGTGGATGCGCAGGATTACCTGGCTTTTGTGCACGACCTGCCCCTGCAGGATTTCCTGACCCCCAACCCGGTTGTACGCGAAGTCATCGCATCCCTGCCCGGACGGAAGTTGATCTTCACCAACGCGGACGTCCCCCACGCCCGACGCGTCCTTGCCGCGCTCGACCTCGACGGTCTTTTCGACACCATTGTGGATGTGAATGCGGTCGCGCCGTATTGCAAACCCATGCCCGAATCGTTTGCCATTGCGCAGGAACTGGCGGATGAGCCCGATCCGCGCAAATGCGTCATGATCGACGACCTGCCGCGTACCACGCGCGCCGCGCTCGATGTGGGCATGGCGAGCATCCTGTATGGAACAGATGAACCCACTCCCGAAGCCAGCGGTGTCTTCACAGATTGGCGCCACCTGCCAATTCTTTTGGGTGATGAATAACCTGCCCTGCCGGGAGTCAAGCCCCAGGCAGGTGAACGGAGAATGAAATGGAATCAGACCGAATTGTGATTGGAGCGCTGCTCTTCATCCTGCTCGTCATCGGCTCCAATATTGTCATGTACGCCATCGCACGCGGCGCAGCCAAAGGCGGAGACTCGCGCTGGATGTCCGCCTTGAAAAATTCCCTCAGCAAACCCTTGAACGACTCGCCCGCGAACAAATCCATGGACGAATTGCGGAAGCGCATGGAAGAATTGGGAAAGAAGAAAAACGAGGAATGACGGCTGGATTTTTACACTCCTTTTACACCATTCCAACATAAACCCGACAATTGATTCATGATGCATTAATCACAGGGTAGTATCTTTACTCTGTGATTTTCGTATATTTTCACGGAGGCTTTTGTGAATAAGACCCTTAGAGTGATCCTGGTGACAACCGTTTCTGTCGTGTTACTGGCTGGCACTTTTTCCGCCGGTTTTTTGGTTGGGCATCTTATGCCGTTCGGCGGACAACTTCCTTCAGTAAGCGACCTTCCCCCGTTCGTACATCCCCCGGTCTCGTCTGAACAACAGGCGTCCACGCCGTCGGACGTGCAGGAATTGTTCAAGCCCTTCTGGCAAACATGGAACCTCATTCACGAGCAATATGTCACTCAACCGGTGGATGACGTCAAACTCATGGAAGGCGCCATCAATGGTATGTTACAGACCCTCGATGTCGGTTTGAATTACTACGAGAATTCCGAAGCCTTTGCAGAAAGTAACGATTATCTCAACGGCAGGGATTACGAAGGGATCGGCGCGTTTGTGGACATTGAGGGCGATTACATGACCATCATCAGCCCGATAAAAGGCTCGCCTGCCGAGAAAGCCGGTTTGCGCGCCGGCGACAAGGTCATTGCCATCGACGGCGAGGATATGACCGGCGTTTCACCGGAAGCGGTCCGCCAGAAAGTGCTTGGTCCCGAAGGCACGACCATTGTCGTGACGATCCTGCGCGAAGGCGTGGAACCCTTCGATGTGAGCATCACCCGCGCCAAGATTACCACTCCGCTGGTGGAATCAGAACTGCGCCCCGACGGTATCGCCTATGTGCGCCTGAATACCTTTGGCGATACTGCCGATAATGAGCTGCGCGCCGCCATCGAGGAAATGCTCGCTGAAAGCCCGAAAGGACTGATCCTTGACCTGCGCTATAACGGCGGCGGGTACCTCGATCAAGGCATCGCGGTCGCATCCGAATTCCTCCCGGCGGACCAGGTCGTTGTGTACGAACGATACGGCGATGGAAGACTTGAAGAGAACCTGTCCACCGGCAACGGCGTCGCGCTCGACATTCCCATGGTGGTGCTGATCAATGAAGGCTCCGCCTCCGCCTCCGAGATCGTGGCGGGAGCGTTGCAGGATTACGGACGCGCCAAACTAGTCGGTGTGACCACCTTCGGAAAAGGCTCAGTGCAGAGCGTCAATTCGCTGAGCAACGGCGGAGTGGTAGCCATCACCAGCGCCCAATGGTTGACCCCAAACCGGCGGCTCATCCAGGATGTCGGTCTGACCCCGGATGTATATGTTGAATACACCCAGGAGGATTTCGAAGCCGGGCGCGATCCGCAACTGGATGCCGCTGTCGAAACCTTGATGGCGCTTCTCAATGGGAGCCCATTGCCGACCTCCATGCCCGCGCCTGTATCGACCCCTGTCCCATAGTCGTGACTTGAAAGGAGATTTCAGATGTTCTTCTTTGACCCAACTTATCTTATCTTCATGATCCCCGCGTTCATTTTGATGGGGATCACATCCTGGTATGTGCGCCACTCCTACTCCAAGTGGAGTCAGATCCGCGCAGGGAGCAATCTCACCGGCTATCAAGCCGCACAGCGACTGCTCTCCACGGGCAGTCTGTATGGTGTGCAGATCCGGGGCACGGCGGGCGACCTCACCGATCATTACGACCCGCGCGACAAAACCTTATATCTGTCGAACGGCGTAGCCAACAGCCCCTCCGTGGCGTCGGTTGCCATCGCCGCGCATGAACTCGGTCATGCCATGCAGGATGCCGAAGAGTACTTCCCGCTTCGCCTCCGCGCCGCACTCGTTCCCATGGTGAACATCGGCTCCAACCTCGGCTGGCTTCTCATCATGGTCGGTCTGCTGCTGCGTGCAACCGATCTTGGGATCGGGATTGCCTGGCTGGGCGTCCTGTTCTTCGCCGGAGGCGCGGTCTTTGCCCTCGCCACCCTGCCCGTGGAATTCAACGCCTCGGCGCGGGCCAAGCAACTGCTTGCGCAAACCGGCATCATCCGAACCGACGAGGAGATGCGCGGCGTCAACCAGGTGCTCAATGCCGCCGCCTTGACCTACGTTGCCGGGCTGGTCACTGCCGTCCTGCAACTGCTATACTACGTCTTCCTCGTCGGCGGACTTGGCAGACGCAGAGACTGATCGAATCTTTCATCCACCCATGACACCCGCGAGAATGTTTTCGCGGGTGTTTGTGTATAATCCCTGAAAGATGCGGAAATTCATATTCATTCTCCTGCTCTTTCTGGGAGCCGCCTTTGTATATTTGAGCTTTGGGGAACTCGAAAGCATCATGGAGACCCTGCGAATGGGGAATATCTGGTTTGTCCTGCTGGCGATTCTGATACAGGGGCTCTGGTTCTTTATGCCGGGACTTACTTACCAATCCCTGTATCGTTTGCTCGGCGTGGACATGAAATTATCCAGAATGACCCTCCTGTCCGCCGCCGCGAATTTTGTCAACACGGTCGCGCCAAGCGCCGGCATGGGCGGCATGGCGGTTTTCATCAGCGATGCCAGCCGCAATGGACAGTCGCCCGGCAAGGCGACCGTTGCCAGCATGTTATCCCTGTTCCTTGATTACATTGCCTTCCTGTGTGTGTTGGCCCTCGGGTTGATTGTCCTCTTCCGCCGCAACGACCTCGACCCGACGGAAATCATTGCATCGGGTGTGATGTTTGCCATTGCCGCCGCGCTGGGGAGCCTGCTCTATCTCGGCTCCAAATCCGCCGAGACTTTGGGGAACGCGCTGGCGCGGATGGCGCGGTTCGTCAACCGCGTGGTGCGCCCGTTCATCCACCGCGAATATCTCAGCGAGGCGCGAGCACATGAATTCGCCCGTGAAATGGCGGAAGACTTGGGTTCCCTGCCGGAAAGGCCGCGCAGTATTGTCAAACCCCTGTTGTTTGCGTTCGCAAACAAAGCGCTCATGATATGCATCCTGATGGCTTCGTTCCTGTCTTTTCAGGTTCCCTTCTCGGCGGGAACGATCATTGGAGGATTTGCGATCTCCTACCTGTTCCTTGTCGTTTCGCCCACACCGTCCGGCATCGGAATCGTGGAAGGGATCATGCCGCTGGCTCTCTCCTCTCTGCGTGTACCGTGGAGCCAGGCAGTAATCATCACGCTGGCGTACCGCGGCATCACATTTTGGATTCCCCTGGGGGTTGGAGCAGTCTCATTTCGTATGTTGAGTCGGGCTGAAAAATAGGAATCTGCCAAAAATCTGTGCGAACCGATGGGGCGCTTGTTTCGGTCCGTTCAGGGCTTTACCCTGATTGTGCTACGCGCCGACCCATCTACAGAGCATGTATATCCGAAGTTGCCGGGTATCGAGAAGGTAAAGGAAAAACTATCCCCCGGTTTCAGATCGCCTGAATCGAAATACCGGCTTCCGTCATCGAGGGGCTCGCTTTGCACTATATGAATCCGGCTTCCTTTGTTGACCCAAATGACCTGTGTCCCTGCCTGGAGGTCCAGAGACGGGCAATTGATGTCCGTAATCAGCACATTCATGGCGGGCGCGGCAGTGGTCGGTTCCGCCGAGGATTTCCCGGAACAGGCAGTGAGCACAAGGATCATTACCCCCATGCCGGCATAATGGGTAATTCTCTTGATAAGGCTCATTCAGAATCACTCCTAATTAGGAGGAGTATAAGCATTTTGGGTCAAATGGTCAGGTCATCGGAGGTACCATGCAGCCGGGAACACCGGTGTTGGAATATCGATTACCGAAAGAATGTACCCCGTTTGTATCAACGCTGTTCTTCTTCAAAACCAAATTAATGATTGGAGACTGAGGATCAAACCTCAATCTCCAACTCCTGGCTTGATCTTCACTATTCCCTGAATATCCTCACATGCCTTCTTGGTTCCTTGCCGTACGAATGACTGACCAACTCGGCATTGCGCGCCATTTCGTGCTGTAGTCTCCGCACCAATGACGGCCCCGGGGGCAGGTCCACCCAGCGTTCGCCGTTGAGCACGGCGGCAATTGCCTGCTGCGTTTGCTCCTTCACGCCCTTCATATCAGACGAGGTGAATTGCTCCTGCGCCAGATTGAAAAGATCGCTCAGAAACTGTTCCATTTGACTGACCGTGTTGGCGCGCAGCACATAGATCGGTATGCCGCGATGCTCCGCATCCACAATGGTCTGCTGGCGGTCGCGGTAATACGTCTTCAACGTGACCAGCGCGTTGGCTTCGCTCACATCCTTCACGATCACAGCGGGCACGCCCAGCCGCTTGGCGGCTTGCATCAGGCGGTTGCGCGCCACGCCATGCGGATACACTTTGACGGTCTGCAACACGCCGCGGACCGGTTCAAGACGCGGGGCAGTCGAGGAGGGCGCTAAGACGGGAGTCGACTCGTTGATAATGGAGGCAGGCTGACGTCCGCGCCGAGGCGTTTGCGCTTCTTTCGCATCCACCCGCGACGAGGAAACGGGTTCCGCTTTCTCGATCTTGATCTTACCATTCTCGTCGCGTGTTCGGACTTCGGGAATGAGCGGATATCCGCGCAGGAGCGCATCCACTGACGCCATGATGTCGAGATGGACCGTGAACCGGTCGCGGGTTTGGATTTCAATCAATACGTCGAACGTGGGCGGGGCGCGTCGTTCGAGGACCGTCTTCTGGGTGCCGCGCCGGCGCGCCTCCTCGTCCGACAGGGTAACCGCTTCAATGCCGCCGACGAGGTCGCTGAGGGTCGGGTTCAGCAAAAGGTTGTCGAGTGTCTGACCGTGAGCCGTGCCGATGAGCTGGACGCCGCGTTCGGCAATCGTGCGCGCGGCGAGGGCTTCGAGTTCGCGCCCGATCTCATCGATGACGATGACTTCGGGGTTGTGGTTTTCGACTGCTTCGATCATCACTTCATGCTGGAGCATGGGTTCGCGCACTTGCATGCGGCGCGCCTTGCCCACGGCGGGATGCGGCACATCGCCGTCCCCGCCGATTTCGTTGGAGGTATCCACGATGACGACGCGTTTCTTTTCGGCGAGGATGCGGGCGGCTTCGCGCAGGAGGGTGGTCTTGCCGACACCGGGACGACCGAGGATCAGCACAGACTTGCCCGATTCGATAATGTCCTGAATGATGTCCACCGTGCCGTAGACGGCGCGCCCGACGCGCAGGGTCAAGCCGACGATGTGCCCGCGCCGGTTGCGGATGGCGGAGATGCGGTGCAGGGTGCGTTCGATTCCGGCGCGGTTATCCGCGTCGAATTCACCGGTGCGCTCATCGACATAATCGATCTCGGCGCGTGTGATCTCGGTCTCACGCAGGCTGATTTCTTCATCCACAAAGCGGACGGTGGGGATACGCCCCAAGTCCAATATGATCTCGAGCAGGTTCTCGCTATTGTTCGCCTTTTCCACCGCATGGCGGATGTCGAGCGGGAGAACATCGAGAAGCGCGTCGAGGTCGTCTGTAATTTTTAATTGAGTCATATGGTTTCGATAGTGGGTAATGGCAATGGGGATTCAGTACTTGCGCCGCCGAAGGTCCCTTGCTTATGCGGCTTACAGAGGGTTAGATGCGGTTCACCATGGAAAAGTTCCTGCCTGTTCTATAAATGTCAGGTTTCAAGTTTGGTCCTGCCGAGTGGTTCCATATCTATTATACGTGAATTGGGAGGGAATCTCTCAGGACAATTTGGTTGCGATTAAGCAAGGGGATGAATCAAAACAGCGGCCGTCTTTTTGCCGCTGTTTTGACAGTTGGAAGCCTTTATTTCCCATACTTGGCGCGATCTTCCTGGCATGGACACAATGCCCGCAGGTAGTGCCAGTTGTAGATGCCGTAATCGTGACCGTCCTCCCAGACGATGGTCAGCGCGTAGGAACCGACTGCCACCACGTTGCTGATGCGCGTGGCCGAAGAATCGCCCAGTCGTTTGGTGAACACTTCCGCGTCAGGCTCAGATTTCATGTTTTCGTGCCCACCGCGGCAGGAGGCGCAGGGACAGGCGGCGCGCAACAATTCGAACGGATAGACGCTCGTGTGTCCATCGTTCCATGTGACAATGAATTCCTTGTTCTTTTTGTTGGCGGTAATTCCGGTTGGTTTTTCGTTCATGAATTCTCCATATCTCGTTGGTTGAGTAGTCCTACAAAAAAGCACGCGGCACTACCTGCAAGCACGAATCGTTATGGCGCTGGAATATAGGTCAGAAAATCGGATGCCGCCCAACCGACACGGGTGTCATCGTAGGGCGCGACCAGATACCACCAGGTGTAACCATCCACTGTTTGCGGGCCATCCTGCACAACGAAGACCTCCGAGTCGTAGCCCAAGAAGACGAATTCGCCGTCCAGGCCGGGTGTAGAGCGGATGCGCAATCCCTGCCCCTCGGTGCCGGAGATTTGCACATAGTTGCCAATGGCGATCCCCGTGGGGATGGGAGTCGGTGCGAAAGGGTCGATGGTCGGTGTAGGCGGCGCGCTGGAAGTCAGCGTTGGGGCGGGGATCATGGTCACATCCGCGGGGGCAAACCCCACTTCCGAGGAGCGAGGCGGTTTTGTCCATCCGATGGAAATGGCGGTGATCAGGGTCAGAAACCCCGCGAGCAAGATCGCTCCCAAGATGACCCATCCGTTAAAAAGTTGACGGGCATTCATTCGATTATTTTTCCTTCAATAACTCCATGCCGCGCGGCGGCATGAGCATTCTCAAGGCGCGTTTTTGTACTTTGATTTCGGCCTTCGTCGCCGAGCCGCGCGGCTCGCCGTCTGTTTGCAGCCAAAAGGGAGTATCGGTCTCCACGCGCAGGCTGTTGAATGTGATGCGCCGCGCAGCGTCGGACGTGATGTGGTTGCCGCGCCACAGATCGTAGGCGTGACGGAGCGCGTCGCCAAGGTTGCTGCCGCTGAACAGCCAGATATCGAGCAAACCGTCGTCAATGTAGGCATCGGGCGACAGGTTCGAATACCCGCCCATGTAATGACGGATGTTCGTTGCCACAGCGAGGACGAACCGTCCTTCCACCTCATGGTCGTCCACCCAAAACTTCAGCCGCATACCGCTCCATTGCGCCGCATGCCAGATGGTCTTCGCCGTATATTCGGGCATGGCAAAAAATTTCTCCAAACGGATGCGCGGTTCGAGCGATTGGATGGTGAGAGCATCCAACCCGATGCCCGCCCACATCATAAAGGAATACTGATTGCAGACGCCCACATCCACTGAGCGGATGGGCGCATCGGCAAGGAGGGATGCGTTTTTACGCAACACCCACGGACGAACCCAGGTGAAGGGACGCAGTCCGAGTTCGATGCTCCACACATTTGCCGTCCCGGCAGGCAGGACTCCCAGCGCCGTCTCGGAGCCAATCAAACCGTTGACGACATTCCCGATGGTACCGTCTCCGCCGACGGCAAAGACTGCATCTTTTTTCTCAGCCGCCGCCTGTTTCGCCAATTCAATGGTGTGCGCGCCGCTTTGGGTGGCTGCCGCCTCCACCGCCCACCCCGCGGACTCCAATTCCTTGATAACCGATTTGATGAATGGCCTGACGGAAAACTTTCCTGCCGCGGGGTTATAGATGATGGTCGCACTGCGCATGGACAAGATTATAACCGCCCCCGGTCCCATTCCGGTCTCCCCGATAGGGGCGGTGGGGGTAATGATATAATCTTTTCAGTATGGAAGCAGGCACATTACTCAACAACCGGTACCAACTCCTCGAACGCATCGGCACAGGCGGCATGGCGGATGTGTTCCGTGCGCGCGACCTGATGCTCGAGCGCACGGTCGCGATCAAAATATTGCACGAAACCTATTCGAACGACAAAGCCTTCCAGGACCGCTTCAAACAGGAAGCACGCGCCGCGGCCAATCTTTCACACCCGAACATTGTCACCGTGCATGACTTCGGCTTCGACCATGGCCAACTGTTCATCGTCATGGAGCACATCCCCGGCAAAGACCTGAAGACCATCCTGCGCCAGCGTGGACGGTATTCGGTGGAGGAGGCGATTCCGCTCATTGTGCAAGCCTGCGCCGGGATCGGCTACGCCCACCGCGCCGGACTTGTCCATTGCGACATCAAACCACATAACATGATCGTCACCCAAGATGGACGCCTCAAAGTCACGGATTTCGGCATCGCCCGCGCCCTTTCCACCATCATGCCGGACGAGCGCGCCGATGTGGTCTGGGGCTCGCCGCAATATTTCTCGCCCGAGCAGGCGGTCGGCGAGGCGCCTTCGCCGTCCTCCGACGTGTACTCACTGGGCATCGTTCTCTATGAAGTATTGACCGGCGCGCTTCCATTCACAGCGCCGTCGAGCGAAGAACTGGCGCGCATGCACCTGGAAGAACAGCCCATCCCGCCGAGCGAATACGTTCCCGATATTCCGCCCGCCCTCGAAGAGATCGTCCTGAAGGTGCTCTCGAAGGAACCCTCCGCGCGCTACCGTACCGCCGACCAACTCGGACGCGTCCTGCTCCGTTTCGGGACCCAACGCGATGTGGTCCCCTCTCCCGCCTTGAATTTGACCCCCGAAGCGACAAATTCCTACCAGCAGCCGGAGCCGCCTTCTTCCAAGCCGGAGCCGGTCTTCTCGCTCCCGGAAATCGCCGTCCCCGAAGTGGAAGTCTCCATCCCGGAGATCGATTGGGTCTCTGTTGGGTTGGGGTTGATCGCGCTGATTGCGGTCGGCGGGCTGATTCCATTTTGGATTATTATCATCAATTTATATAATCCGTGACAATCAAAGTGACTGTCAGATGGAGAACGACGGTCACGTTTGCACTTAATCCATGACCAACAAATACGTTATTGCCCCCTCCATCCTCTCAGCAGATTTTTCCCGCCTCGGCGAGGAGATTCGCACCTGCGAAGCCGCGGGAGCCGATTGGATTCACGTCGATGTGATGGATGGACATTTTGTCCCGAACCTCACGATGGGACCGTTTATTGTGGAGCATTGCAGGCGTATCACGAACCTGCCGCTGGATGTCCATTTGATGATCGAGAAACCGGAACGGTATCTCGAAGCGTTTGCCAAAGCGGGCGCCAGTGGATTGACCGTGCATGTGGAGACCTGCCCGCATTTACATCAGACCTTGCAGGATATCAAGTCACTGGGGTGCAAGGCGGGCGTGGTTTTGAATCCGGGTACACCGGTCGGGGCGCTGGAATCGGTTCTCCATCTCGCAGATTTGGTACTGGTCATGAGCGTGAACCCCGGTTATTCCGGCGGGAAGTTCGTGTCCGAGTCCTTCGCACGAGTGGCGGAGGTCCGCAAGCGGTTGGACGCAATCGGTTCCTCCGCCTGGCTGGAGGTGGATGGCGGCATCAACCCGGAAAATATTTCCAGGATGAGAGATTCCGGCGCCACGGCGTTCGTCGCTGCGACGGCTGTGTTCAAACATCCCCAAGGCACGGCGGTTGGAATCAAAGCATTACGCGATGCCATTGCCAGGGTCGAGACGCGGTAACGTCGAAATCCCGAAGCACTCTCCCCGGAGAGTTGCTTGGTGGCGTTGAAAGCGTCACTCGCAACGACAGTATGGCCGATTAAAACAAAAATCACGGCGTACACCGTGACCTTTGTTCGTGAGTGCGGGGTTGCTTACGCCGCGGACTTGCCAATCGACTTGATGCACTTGGCGCACAGGAGTTTGTGGGTTTTGCGACCCTTTTCCATCACCAGCGTCTTCTGAAGATTCGGCTTGAAGGAGCGGTTGGTGGCGCGCTGGGAGAACGAGCGATTGTGCCCGAAGGTGGTGGTTTTGCCGCAGTTTGCGCATTTAGCCATGAGAGAACTTCCTTTCTTGCTATAATTCCGATATGTCGCCTTTTTGAAGGCACGGCATTTTACCATATAACGCAACCTTCTTCAAGATAAATTGTTAAGTAGATACGAGAGGAACCTATGGGAAAAGATACGACATCACTGGGCGGGATTCACATCTCCCCGAGCGCGGTGGCGACCATCGCCTACCATGCCACGCTCCAATCCTATGGCGTGGTAGGGCTGGCGCCAAAGAACCTCGCAGACGGCATTGTGCGTTCGATTACGCGCGAACCGTCGCGGGGTGTTTTTGTCAGCTATAACGGCGAGGACATCGATATTGAAATCCACGTCATCGTGGAGTACGGGACGCGCATCAATTCTGTGGCGGAAAGCGTGGCGAACACAGTCCGCTATCATGTGGAAAAGGCATTGGGTTTGAAAGTGAATAAAATCGACGTTCATGTGGCGGGGCTACGCGTGAGCAATACCGACTAGGAGCAGAAGAAACGATGGCTGTAAATACTGCGCGCGTAGACAAACTTCGCAAACGCCAAATCGACGGGCAATCCCTGAAACGGCTGGTGGAGGCGGGACTTGCCTGGCTCCGTACCAACCAGCAGGTTGTCAATTCTCTGAATGTATTCCCTGTGCCGGATGGGGATACCGGTACGAACATGCTGCTCACGTTGACATCCGCCTACAACGAGATCAAGGACTCCGGCGAGAAACATCTCGGCAAAATGGCAGGCATGGTGGCAAAGGGCGCGTTGATGGGGGCACGCGGCAATTCTGGTGTGATTCTTTCTCAACTATGGCGCGGGTTTGCCCGCGGCGTGCAGGATCATGCCACGCTCGACGCGGAGACTCTCGTCAAAGCATTTGCGGAAGCGCGCGATACAGCCTATAAAGGGGTGGTCCGCCCGGTGGAGGGGACGATTCTGACCGTCGCTAAAGGAGTCGCCGCGGGTACGGAGGCAAGCCTCGGGTCCGCGAAGGACGCGGTGGATATTCTTGAGACAGCGGTCGCGGCGGCGGATGAATCCGTCAAACAGACTCCCGAATTGCTCCCTGTCCTCAAGCAGGCTGGCGTGGTCGATTCGGGCGGTAAGGGGTTATTCTTCATTCTGGAGGGGATGTTGCGGCACGTCTATGGCGAGTCACTCGATACACCTTTGGCAAGTGTGCAGCCGCTCTCGGCGATGAATCTCGAAAACGCGATGCAGGAGGTGGAGGAAGGACAGGACTACGAAGTAGTCGTGGATTTTTTCCCGAACAGCGAGTTTGAGCTGCAATCGTTCTATGGCAAGCTCGAAACGATGGGCACCTCGATCCAAGTGGGTGAGGGCGAGGGTATGTACCGCATGCATATCCACGTGCCGCTCGAAAAGCGCTATGAGCCGATTGATTACATCATGGGCATCGGCACCATCACGAAAGTGGCGATGGAAAACCTGCTGGCGCAGATGGACGACATCCAGAAGGGTGCCTCGCAACAGCCAATCAAATTCAGCGCGGTGGAGCCTGGGCAGATTGCCGTGGTGACCGTTTCGCCGGGGGCAGGTTTGAGCCGTATCTTTGCCAGCCTCGGCGTTGCCGCGGTGGTGGCGGGCGGGCAGACGATGAACCCCTCCACGCAGGATATTTTGAGCGCGTTCGAAAACCTGCCGACCGACAAGGTGATCATCCTCCCCAACAACAAAAATATCGTGATGGCGGCAAATCAGGCGAAGGAAGTGACTGTGAAGCAGGTGGCGGTGGTGCCGAGCAAAACGGTCCCGCAGGGACTCGCTGCCATGCTTGCGCTTCAACCTGACGGGGAACTTGATTCCGTCGCCGAGAAAATGACCAAAGCCCTGAGTATGGTCAAGACTGGCGAGATCACCATTGCCGTGCGAAACGTGGAGATCGATGGCGTGAACGTGAAGGAAGGCGAGGTCATTTCGCTGCTGGATGGGAAACTGGTGGCTTCATCCGGGTCGGTGGAGGAGGGATGCCTGGCTCTGCTCGAAAAAGCGGATGCCGCCGGGCATGAACTGGTCACGCTCTTTTACGGGCAGGATATGCCGCACGCCGAAGCCAATCGCATTGCGGATGTGATCCGCGGAAAGTATCCGAATCTGGAGATCGAAGTGCAGGAAGGTGGACAGCCGCATTATCACTTCATCATCTCGGTGGAGTGAAAGCAGTTCACCACAAAGAGCACGAAGACTAAAAACTTCGAGAGGGTTTGAAACCCTCCCGAAGTTTTTTAATCGCTGTTCTTCACAATCGTTGCCGGCCCACCTGCATGAGCAACGAGCACATCTTCCACACTTTTGATCTCCCGCAGGCGTTTTTCGACGATATGTGCTTCCGATTCGAGGGTGATAACATGCACGTTAGCGCCTGCATCCACAGTATAGCAGGCGGGGATACTTTCATTTGTTCTCCACATGCGGACACTGTTCATTACATCGAGCGAGGCGGGTTTCCAGTAATGCAGCGCGGGCGTGGATGTCATCATCACGGAATGCATCATGTCCGAATCAAGTTCCACGATGGATGCGAACGCGTCGAAATCCTTCTCTAGGATTGCCTTACGGCAAATCTCCAGGCGGCGCGGCGCGTCTGCCACACGCGCGGCTTGCAGTGGACTGGTTGGCGCAATGGAGTGTCCCTCGGTGGAACCGGTCTTTTTGTGGGAGGCGCTGACGATGGCAACACAATCCACCAATTTCCAATGATCCGCCGGGGCAATCGAGAAGGCAAACGAGTCTTCATCGGTCGTTCCCACTTGCCACTCCACAAAGCCGCCGGGGATCGAGCGCGAAGCGGAGCCAGAGCCGCGCCGCGCGAGGCGCGAAAGCTCCGGTTCACTGAGGTTAAGTCCCGCGGCTTTGCTCCCTGCCACTGCCAGGGCGGCAAATGCCGAGGCGGAGGAGGCGATCCCCGCACCGGATGGGAAGTTATTCTCGGTAATAACCTCGGCACGGTCATGAATGTTTGCCATGCCGCGGATGATGTCAAGGATATACGAGACGCGGTCCAAGCCCGCACCGGTCACCTCGCGCCCGTTGATGATAAGTTCGTCAAACGGTAATGAAGGCTGAAAGCTGACCGTTGTCCGCGTGCACAGCCCGTCAAGGTTCATTGAAATCGAGCCGTTCATGGGCAGACGCAGGATGTTATCACGGTTGCCCCAGTATTTGATGAAGGCGATGTTGGGATGGGCGATGGCAGTGACAGAGGAAGTATTCATAGAGTTTTTTATAAAGAAAGGATGTTTTGAAAGAATTTTAGCCTAATTCGGAGTGTTCGATGAAAACAATATGGCAACCTGTATGAAATGGTGAGCAGAGTCAGTTTACCACGGTCATGCTAATTAGTTTGTTTTGTGCAAACCCATCTTTACCATTTCTTGATATTCCCGCTTTGCCTCTTAACCCTAATTTGACCCACAAGTGAATACACTCCCTCAATGGATGCGTGGCGATATTTTGTCCCGCAGGCAGGGTAATGCCGTAGGTTTGGCTGTTGGTCAGGGTATTTGCGGAAGTCAATACCTGCTCGTAGGTTGTGGGAAGCGGAAGCCCCGCCTGCTCGAAGAGGTCTTTACGCACCCACAGCCCATACACGCTGACGGCATAGGGAACGGCATAGGTATCCCATTTTGTTGGAAGAGACTGCCTTCCACAAAGTCATCCGCGCCGATGGTTGCGACTATATCATCGAGCGGGATGAGATACCCCGCATCTGTCCACTGGAGGGAGGGTTCGATCTCGAAGATGCCGAGGTCTGCCCTGGAGACGAGGAAGGTCAACAGCTGCGTTCTGCACGAAGCGGGAGAGGTGATGAGCGATTGCAGGACAGTGAGTTGGTCGAGGTTGCTTTCGGTGGTGAAGAACGGGATGATTTTCGGGGTGGATGAAACTGTCGAAACGGAATCAGGCGTGGGCGGGGTCTGCGGCGGCGGACGCGGGAAGGGATGTCAAAAATTGTTTAATTTCTGCTCATCCAACTCTGGTACACTTTCCCGAATGAAAAAAAGACGTTTATTGTTTGTGAGTGCAGGCTTGTTCCTGCTTGCAATCCTGATTTACCAACTTCCCGCGGTCAACAGCCGTCTTTCCTGGCGCATCGAGGTGGCAAGGACTTATATCAAGAATGTGTTGAACCCGGTCGGTGACGTGCCGACGGCAATCCCAAACACACCCATTCCGACAAGTCAAGTTACGGCAACGCTGCCACCCACATCGACTCCTGAAACTGTTGAGACACCCATCCCGCCCACTCCCACATTTCCGCCTCTCCCGGCGCAAACGATGCTCCCCTCCCCGCCATACGAGAAGCAGACCGCCAACAACTGCGGCCCCGCCGCGCTCTCGATGATGCTGCACATGTTCGGCTGGACCGGCTCACAAAAGGATATCTCCGACGTTATCAAGCCGGTCAATGGCGACCGCAACGTTAACCCCGAAGAAATGGCGTTCTGGGTGCGCAATTATGCAGGCTGGCTCGCCATCGAATACCGCGTCGGCGGGGACATCGAAACGCTCAAACGCCTGATTGCCGCTAATTACCCCGTCATCATCGAGGGCACCACATCCCTCAATCCCGACGACACCGGCTGGCCCGACGACGACCTGTGGGCGGCACATTACCTCCTGCTGACAGGCTACGACGACGCGACCCAGACCTTCACCGTCCAAGACACCTATCGCGGACCTGACAAAACCATTCCCTACGGGCAGTTCGAGACGGAATGGAAGCCTTTCAACTATCTGTACATGGTCGCCTACCTTCCCCAGCAAGAACAAACTATCCGGAACATCCTCGGCTCGAACTGGGATGCAACCCTGAATCGGCAAAACGCGCTGGACTCCGCCCAAGCCGCCACCGTCAACGATCCCACCGACGCGTTCGCGTGGTTCAATTTGGGAAGTAACCTCGTCTACTTCGAGCGCTACGCCGAAGCCAACGAAGCCTACGACAAGGCGCGTGAACTTGGTCTGCCCCAGCGTATGTTCCGCTATCAGTTTGGCCCATTTCTTGCCAACTTCCACGCGAACCGCATCGACGACCTGCTCGCTCTCACCGAGTATGCCTTGCGGCGCACCGAAATGTCCGAGGAGACCTGGCTCTGGCACGGCTGGGCGCTCTATCGTCAGGGCGACACCAAGGGCGCAGTCGAAAACTGGCGTAAGGCGCTCTCCATCCGCCCAGGATACGAGGATGCCATCTACGCCCTCAACTTTGTCGGCGTACAGCCGTAATAAAATCAAGTGACTGTCACTTTCTGACAATTGGGCAAATCCATGAAACGATTCATCCCGCTCATTCTTTTTGTCCTCCTCACCGCCTGTGGAACAGGAACCGAAATTCCAGAAACTGAATCAACCGCGACCTCGCGTCCCCCTGGCGCACCGACGGCAATCCCAACAATCAGCCCAACTGCAACCATCGAAACTGTTTCAACCCCCACCTCCGCGCCGACAGAGATACCCATTCGCTTGCGTGTTTCAACCGTCGACGGCATGCCGCAGGTTCTTATTCCGGCGGGCACCTTCCGCATGGGCGGCATGGATGTCCACGCAACGGATAATGAAAAACCTGCTCATGAGGTGACTCTCGACGCCTTCTGGATGGACCAGCTCGAGGTCACCAATGGTATGTACACACTGTGTGTAGGCGCGGGAATGTGTGAGCCGCCATATTCATTCAACTCCCAGCGGAGAACCGAATACTACGGACTCACCGAATTCAAGGATTACCCTGTGGTATATGTCAGTTGGGGGCAGGCAAAAGCCTATTGCGAATGGGCTGGTCGTCGCCTGCCGACCGAGGCAGAATGGGAACGAGCCGCCCGCGGCGATGACCTCCGCACCTTTCCATGGGGCGAGGATAAACCCGACGGCAGGTTCGCCAATTTCAATTTCATGGTCGGCGATACCACCCGGGTGGGAACCTATCCTTTGGGAGCCAGTCCGTTCGGTGTGCTGGACATGGCAGGCAATGTGGCGGAATGGGTCAACGATTACTTTAGCATTACCTATGCCGATGCGGAGACTTTCAATCCGCAGGGGCCGGCGGAAAGTTACACATACCAACGGGTTGTGCGCGGTGGAAGTCTGGGTGATGCAGAGATAAACATCCGTCTGGCAAAACGCTCGGCGGTACAGGGGCCCAACCCCAACGCGCCATACGGTTCGACCGACCTGATCGGCGCCTACTCTCCGCGCATTGGCTTCCGTTGTGTGGAGGATGAATGATATGCCACGACAAGCCGCTTTTTGTCGAAACAATCCTCTTACACCTGATACAAGTATGGACATGACACGGGTTTTATTAATTGACTCATCTTTTTGCCTGTGGTAATATCCCGTCACAATTCAATAGCCCCGCAAGGCGCTCTTATCCAGAGAGGCGGAGGGAACGGCCCGACGATGCCTCGACAACCTATCAACACCGGTTCTCATTAGACCCCGTTGAAAAGGTGCCAATTCCGACAGACGGATGTTCTGGGAGATGAGAGGGCTTCTCATAGAATCTATGCAATTGCCCTTTCTGCTCGTCTGGAGGGGCAATTTTCTTTTCTTTAAGGAGAAACACAAACCATGAGCAACACCTTTATGACCTCCAAGCAACTGATGTTCACATCGGAATCAGTGACGGAGGGACACCCCGACAAGCTCTGCGATCAGATTTCTGATGCAGTGCTGGATGCCTGTCTCGAACAGGACCCGCGCTCACGCGTCGCCTGCGAAACCGCCACCAAGACCGGTTTTGTGGCGCTGCTGGGCGAGATTACCACTCAGGCGCACATCAACTACGATGAACTGGCGCGCAAGGTGATCACCGAGATCGGTTACGACTCGAGCGAGAAGGGTTTCGACGGCAATTCCTGCGGCGTGCTGGT
This sequence comes from Chloroflexota bacterium, assembly GCA_013388855.1. Lineage (GTDB taxonomy): Bacteria > Chloroflexota > Anaerolineae > Anaerolineales > Villigracilaceae > Defluviilinea. Next base: position 1,218 of record JACAEM010000001.1, on the reverse strand, counting down.
CGCCATCGCCAAGCAATCGGGCGATATCGCCATGGGCGTAAACCACGCCCTCGAAACACGCGACGGGCATCACCTCACGGACGAGGAAGTCGAATCCATTGGCGCGGGCGATCAGGGCATGATGTTCGGTTATGCCTGTAACGAAACGCCCACCTTCATGCCCCTGCCGATCTACCTGGCGCACAAGTTGACGCGTCGGCAGAGCGAACTTCGCAAAAACGGGACCATCCCCTGGCTTCGTCCCGATGCGAAGAGTCAGGTCACGATCGAGTATTCGATGGGCAAGCCGAAGCGTGTCGACACCGTCCTTATCTCCACACAGCACGCGCCGGATGCTTCGCAGGCGGAGATCACCGAGGTCGTCACCGAGCAGATCATCATGCCGACACTCCCCGCCGAGATGGTGGACAAGAACATCAAGATTTATGTCAACCCAACCGGGCGTTTTGTGATCGGCGGACCGATGGGCGACGCAGGCGTGACCGGGCGCAAGATCATTGTCGATACATATGGCGGCATGGGACGGCATGGCGGCGGCGCGTTCAGCGGCAAGGACCCCACAAAGGTGGACCGCTCTGCGGCGTATGCGGCGCGCTATGTGGCGAAGAACATCGTCGCGGCGGGTATCGCCGACCGCATCGAAGTGCAGGTGGCATACGCCATTGGCGTGGCGCATCCGCTTTCGGTGAACGTCGAGACCTTCGGCACCGCCAAGATCTCGGATGACCACATCGCCGGACTCATCACTGATCACTTTGACCTGCGCCCCGGCGCGATCATCCGTGACTTGAAGCTGCGTCAGCCGATCTATCGCAAGACCGCCGCTTATGGTCATTTTGGACGTGACGATATCGAGTTCCCCTGGGAACGCACTGACAAAGCCGAAGCGTTGAAAAGCGCCGCTGGATTGTAGATTCCATCCAAAACAAAAAGAGGGGCCCCCGGTTTTGGGATCTTATTCGGTCCCTCGAAGTCGTTCATCTTCCCAGGATTTGTGGCCAATGCGGAGATGGCTTTGCCGGTGTCAAGAGGACTTCCTCCCCCTACGGCAATGAGGAATTCCGCTTTGGCCTGTTGATACGCCTTCAGCCCGTCTTCGGTATAGTCTATGGTGGGTTCCGTGATGACCTTGTCATAAATGTCAAAGGCGATCCCCGATACCTCAAGTGATTTTTTGATCTCATCGAGAAGGCCGATCTTCTCCAATTGATTGTCTGT
>JACAEM010000015.1 GCA_013388855.1 Chloroflexota bacterium | reverse complement strand
TTCTGCGGCGACGACCTATCCTCGCAGTTCGACGGAGTATGGCGACCTGCGGTTCAGCGGAGATGCGGCTTCCGCCAGTCCTCAGCAGCCCGGCAACTGGACATGGACCGTTTCCGGCAATGGGATCACGAAGATCGTCTTGTCCTTCGGCGCAGGATACGATCCCTACATCGGTTTCGATACGCTAACCTACTCGGTCGAATGCCCATAATGGCGAAGCCATAGTCACCTTACGATTCAGGATAACAAAAAGAGGAGCGATAGATTTCGCTCCTCTTTTTGTCTGCTCCCAAGTCATGGCTCCCAAATCACCGTAACCATGCTGTACAAATATGGCTGTCCATTGATGTACTCGATGCCGATCAACAGGGTGCGGAAATCAAAGAATACGTCCGGTGTGGCGGGCTTGTATAGGTTGTAGTAACGGATATTCCGGTAAGGCCAGGGTCTCGAAAGGGGGAAGACTTTGGTCAGAGTGTCGCAATACACTTCGCGATTCGCGGCGTTGAAGACCTCCAGATATTTTGGTTTTACCGTAACATTGAATGTGCCTGTATCCGGTTGACCACTTGGACCGCCTCCCCAATTGTAGATGGTGGTATCTGTGTAAATATTTGCCACACTGCTTTGCGGGAAGTTGATACCGGGTCCATATGCCCACAGATGCATGTTTACGCCATGGATCGGGCTTACAATCGGCGCGAGCAAATTTCCATCGGATTGCTGCATGCTTTGCTTCAACTGCTCAATAAGCGCCGTAACGCGGCTGTCTGCGCAAAATACCGCTTGCGTGACATATTCTGTCAAATAATACGAATTAACCCAGCCTGTCAGTCCGTCATTCCTGCGGATTTCTACCCACACGGCTCCATCCACGCTCGTACTTGGTCCCGTGCGCATGACATCTATCGCGTCCGGAGAAAGATACCCGATGATCGGTTGACTGACACCCGCCCCCGCCCGAATGTTCAAGGAATCATTCTCTGCCACATTCACCACCGCATAGGGTCCCGTCAGCGTGACGGGCTGGAATCCCGTTGGTGCAATCAGAACACTATGCCAGTAAATACTGCCATCCAGACGGCGGGTCATATATAGAAGGGCTTCTCCCTTGCCATCCAAACCCCAGCCTGAAACGAACAATGCCTGCGATCTGGCTGGATCAAGGTTCATGATGACATAGGGATTCAAACCGTCCAGTAAGAGGTTCAAGTCCTTGTAGGGGTTGGCGGTGAGAGGTGTCGAGCCAAGATAGTTTATCTGTAGCTGCTCGACGGCTTGATCCGGGGTAGCAGGGAATCCCTGTGAACCCCAGAAGGCAAAGCCAAAGGACTGGTCCATCATGCTTTTGGCGAGGTCGAAGCTTTTGCTGTTCAACACTGTGACAAGGTTCTGTCCGAACGTTGCAAAATCCTGCGGGGTAGGGGTCGGGTTGGCGCATGGCAGGGGCGCGGTGGGAACCGCCACCATCTCGGAGCGTGAATTGTTCGCCTCGTTGCTTTCGGCGATGGCAGAGGTCGAATCGACCATTGCCAATACCGGATTGGTATAGCCGGGGAAGAACAGGGCTTTTATTTCGCCGACGGCCAGCCCGTTCACGGGTTGCTGTGCGTTGTTCACGGTGACCAGGAAATCACCCGCGTTTGCCTGTCCGTTGTTGGTGACCCAGATGCGCACGCCAAGAGAATCGCCCGGGCTGAGACAACTTGTGTTCATCAGTTCGATGCGCATGTTCAGGATGGTCAGGTCTGGCAGGAGTTGGGAAGATGGCGTCGGCGTGGTCGGGGCCGGTGTCAGCCATGCAAAGGTTTGCATCATTTGCTGGAAGACTGCCGATTCCGCTGCCTCGTCATAGACAGGTCTGGGTGGATCGTAGTTGCCTGGATTGCCCGAATGCAATACGAACAGGAAACTGACGCATAAATTGTTGCGCGTCGTATTGTACGCCACCCACTTGCGGATCTGTCCCGCGCCATCCTCCTCGCCGACATCTTTGAGGAAGGTGATGCCGTTGATGGTCACGGTTTCGCGGGTGGGTGAGGCGCCCACCATTGGGGCGGCACAGGTCTGTACGTTCTCCAGCATGCGCAGGTCGAGATATTTTTCGACCAGGTTCGTGCCCGGTACGATGGGCAGGTTCACAACCGCGCTGTTTGCCACCTGATTGAAAACCACGGAACCCGGCGGATACTGGAACTGGAATCCGTACTGCGGGCTGGTGAACGTCAGCCAGGAATCGGCTGGCGGCGTGGGCGTAGTTGTCGGCGGAGGGGGAGGCGTAGCCGTCACCGGTGCGCTTCCTGCGCGGACGATGCGCGGGGCGCTCCAGACGGCGCGGTCATCGGTTGCATATCCGGTGGCGAGGGTCGTCAGGATGAAGCGCACTGTCTTTCCAGCCAATGGGGTCAGGTCGATGTCGGCGGTGTAGTATTTGCCGTCGTTCGATTCACGCCATTGCCAAAAGGTGCCAATCCAACCGTTCGCGGTCATGTAATTGAGGCGGTAGGTCAGGTAACAGTTGTAGCCTTGCTGGCAACCGACCTTTGCCTGGAAGCGGTCGCCTGCTTGGACGGTGAACTCGGGGTAGAAGCCCTGGATGTAGCCGTCGTATTTTCGCTGCGGGGAGGTCAGTAATCCCGGCGCGGCGACCGAACCGTCCTCCATGACGGGCGCATCGAGTTTGAGAACGAAGCCGTTGTAGGCGCCATCGGTGCCCGGGCAGGGGAGGATGCCTCCGCCGCTCTTCCATTGCGCCGAGCAGACGTTGGCGGTGAAATCATAGCCTGTGTCGACAGTTGTGCCCGAAACGTTGATTTCCACCCAGAAGGGAGAGTTTGCGTTTTCACCAAGCCCGAAGAGCGCGCCGCTGGCGTTGCTCAACATCCAATAACCACGATATTTCCCGGCATTGTTGGGGGCGGTCATCGGCACCGAGACGTCGATAGTTTGTTCCGGCGCGACATTCACGGGCAGATTGATCGAGGCGGGCGCGCCCATCTGGTCGCCGCTTTGGAAGATCAGCTTGTAGGAAGTCGTCCACGTGCACGAACCGGAATTTTTCAGACGCCAGGTCTTGGTGAAGGGTGTCCCCGGCGCGAAGAGGGTCCCATCCAGCACTGTGACATCGGAGACAAAGGTCGCCTTGTCGCAGGCGGAGGGGACAGGCGTGTCCGTCGGGGTCCCGCCGGGTTTATTGGTGGAAAGCAATGTCCAGGTGGCGGCGCCGTCTGTTGTTTTATACAAAGAGGTCGAATTATCGACATGCCGCTGAATGACCCAGCCGGTCGTCGTCGAGACGAAATCCATGCCGCGGAAGTCATTGCCGAAGTTGACGTTCGGGCTGACTTGAGTCCACGTTCCTCCGGCGTTGGCGGTGACGTGGAAGACGCCGGAATGATCCCAGGCGAAACCGTTCTTCGACGTGACAAAATCAACGAAATCAGCGCCTCGAGAATATCCGCTGGAACGGCTCCATGAAATCCCGCCGTTGGTGGTCGAGTAGATGAACAGGTCTCTGCCCTCCATCTTGCCCAGCCACACCGGAAGAACAGCGTTGTAGATGCCGAAGAAACTGGGAGAGGCGGTGGAAACAAAGGCGGATTCGTACCCTGCTGGCAGAGCCAATGGCTGTTGTATCCAATTTTTTCCCGCATCGCTGGTGCGGTAGAAATAGGCAAAGCCGTCCATGGGAATATCGCCGCTGACCCAGCCGGTCAGGGAGTCGCGGAAAGTCATCCCGCTCTTGTGTCCGCTGAAGGGCAGGCTGGTGCCCGGATTGGGGAGCGTGGGCGTGTTGTCGTAATTTTTGACCCAGGTTGCGCCGCCGTCGTTGGTCTTGTAGAGGGCGACGGCTTGCTTGTTCATCCCCGAGCCCTCGCCCGATAACACGAAACCGTGATAACTGTCTGTGAATTGGATATACCCGTTTCCAAATGGAACGCTGTACGCCGTCCATGTGCTTCCGCCGTTAGTGGTGCGATAGAGTTTGTTCTCGCCGGTCAATAACCAGCCTGTGCTGGAACTGGAGAAGAAACCTGTCGCGCCATTGGTGAAAACCGCATTTGGCGGGGAGACATTCATCCAGGTGGAACCGCCGTTCGTGGTCCGCAACAGATAGGAGTCGCCGATTGCCCAGCCGTTGAACGCGTCCTTCATGTACAACTGACGGATGTAGGGCGCCGCGATTACGCCTCCAGTGGCGGGAGGCTGTGTCGGAGGCGTACCAGGAGTGGGCGTGGGAGGAGCCGGAGTCTCTCCTCCGGTCGTGCGGATGATGCGCGGCGCAACCCACAGTGCGCGGTCGCCGCTCGCGTATCCGGTGGCGAGGGTCATGAAGACGAACCGGACGGCTTGCCCTGCCAGTGGACTCAGGTCGATGCTGGCGCGATAGTAGCGCCCGTCGAACGCCTCCTTCCATGACCAGAATTTTAGCTGTGCTCCGTTGGCTTTCAGATAGTCGATGCGGAAGGTGACGTAGCAATTCTTTGCATCGAATTCACAACTGACGAGCGTTTCCAATTTGTCGCCCTGGGAGATCAGGATGTTGGGCGAAGTCATCTGGATGTAGCCGTCATATTTATTTTGCGGCGCCATCAACAAGCCTTTGGATGTGTCGAACGTTCCATCCTCCAGATGAGGTTGATCCACAAAATTGGCGAAGCCGCGGCTGTCGCCTGTGACGCCGGGAAAACTCAAAATGCCCGCGCCGCTTCTCCACTGGGAGGAGATCGCGTACTCAAGGAAATCGAAAGCCACCCAACTCACGGGCGCGGCGGCGATCACGGAGTTGTTCTGTACTGCATTGTCCTGCGTCACATTGATGACCACCCAGAACGGGTTCCCGGCGGAACTGCCAACGCCGAACTGGACGCCCGACGCGTTGGCAATTTTCCACAACCCCTTGTACTGCCCGGCTGCAGCCGGGGCGGTCAGGCTGACCGAGACATCCACCGTTTGACCGGGCAATACCTCACCCGGCAGCGCTGCGGAAGCGGGTCCGCCCATTTGGTCGCCGCCTGCATACACCAGACTGTAGGCTGTCGTCCAAGTGCAGGTGCCGGCATTCCGCAGGCGCCAGGTTTTGGTGAATGTTGCCCCCCGTGCGAATACCGAGCCGTCTGGAACGGTCACATCCGCCACGAATTGGACATGGTCACAAAAGGTCTGTGCAGATGCCTGCGGAATCGACTGAATTAACAATAACCCCGCCAACAAAACTATGCCAAGAAGCTTTCGTCCGAACACACTGCCTCCTTGATCAAGCCGCACAACATTCTCCCGGCTTGGGTCATCCTGTTTAATCATCGCGCCAAACCCGGCCCCGGACATTAAAAATACCTTCGTCCAACCTGACAATATCGATGCAAAACCCGGCAAAAAATTGTTGTAAAATCAATCATCCTGTCTTGATGGAGTGCCCATGAATTTAGACGACCTCAACCGCTTCAAACAACTTGACCCCCAGAACATGCTCGGCGAGATTGACAACCTCCCTGACCAATTCGGATTTGCCTTCCAACTGGGGTTGAAACATCCCCTGCCCGAGTGGAAGGATTTCAGACAGGTGGTAATCGCAGGGATGGGGGGGTCTGCCATCGGCGCGGACCTGCTCGCCTCCTACTGCGCCTCCCTCTCCCCGCTGCCTGTTTCCGTTCATCGCGATTATGGACTACCCCTCTTTGCGCGCGGTGCAGACACGCTGGTCATCTGCTCTTCGCACTCCGGCAATACCGAGGAGACCCTCGACGCCTTCGAAGCCGCGCGCAAAGCCAATTGCCGGATCATCGCCGTGTGCACGGGCGGCGAACTGGCAAAACGCGCCGGGGAGAATCACATCCCGGTCTGGAAGTTCGATCATGCCGGTCAACCGCGCGCCGCCGTGGGGTTTTCCTTCGGGCTGCTGCTGGCGATGTTTCAGCGGCTGGGATTCATCCCGGACCAAACCTCGTCGGTGGAGGACGCGCTGGCATCCATGAAACGTTCGCAGGAACACCTCAAAGCTGAGGTGCCTGCCGTGAACAACCCCGCCAAACGGTACGCCGGTCAATTGATGGGCAGGTGGGTGACGATCATGGGCTCGGGGTTGCTCACCACGGTTGCTCGCCGTTGGAAGGGTCAGCTCAACGAAGTGGCAAAAGCCGGTGCGAATTTCGAATTCCTGCCGGAGGCGAATCACAATACCCTTGCCGGGACGATAAACCCCGAGGAGGTGCTGAACCCGCATACAATGACCCTCTTCCTGCGCGCCCCCTCCGACCATCCGCGCAACCGCCTGCGTTCAGATCTGACCCGACAAGCCTTCATGCTCGAAGGCATGAACACGGATTATGTCGATGCGCGCGGCGACACCCCTCTCGCCCACATGTGGACGTTGATCCTGTTCGGCGATTACATGGCGTACTATCTGGCGATGGCGTATGGCGTGGATCCCACCCCGATCCAGGCATTGATCGCCTTCAAGCAGGCGATGGCAGACACAAGATGAGCGGAAGAATGCAAAACGAAAAGGAGCGACTCAAAAGGTTGCTCTTTTTTGTATCATTGCAACTTTTTCGCCCTGAGACCTGTATTACACTGTAGCCATGACCGCGCCGACCGACCGCGACCTCATCCTGCGTGCCCGCCGCGGAGACGGTGAGGCGTTCGGCGAACTCGTCACGCGCTACCAAAAGAGCGTATTCAACGTCTGTTATCGCATGACGAACGAGCGCCGCGAAGCCGAAGACCTGACGCAGGAGACCTTCCTGCGGATCTATTCCCGGCTCGACACCTTCGACCTCGAACGTGAGTTCGGTCCCTGGGTACGGCGGGCGGCGGCGAACCTGTGTCTCAACCACCTCGAGTCGCAGAAGATCACTGCCGAACTGGACGATGACCGGGATGCCGGTGAAAGCTCACAGCCGGAATCAGTTGTCGAAGTCCGCGAACGAAGCGAACAGATCCGCGTCGCGCTGGCGTCCCTGCCCGCGCATTATCGAGCCGTGGTCGAACTCCGTCATTATCAAGACCTGTCCTACGACGAGATCGCGGGCGAACTCCACATCCCCCTGAGCGACGTGAAGAGTCATCTCTTCCGCGCCCGCAAACTGCTGGCGGAGAAACTCAAATGAACCATCTGACCGACGAAACCCTGAACGAATACTTGGACCATGAACTCGCCGACCGCGCGTCTGCTGAAACGCATCTGGCTGTCTGTGCGGACTGTGCGGCGCGTCTTGCCGCGCTACAAGCCCTATTTGCCGAACTGGATTCTCTCCCGGAAGAAGCTCTATCCCGCGACCTCGCCGCACGGATCACTCCACGTCCGAGCCTGCCTGCCGCGCTTCCGCGCTGGCTCACACTGACAGCGACACTGCAAGCCGCCCTCGTTGTGATCGCCATCATCGCCGCGGCACCCTTCGCAGTGGACCTTGTTTCGCCTTACCTTGTTACCGTTCAAATGCCTTCCTTGACCGAGATCGTCGTCCAGTTCCAATCCCAATGGACGACATGGCTTGATATGTTATCCACTTTCCGCTTTCCAGCCATGCCGCAACTCCCGCCCCTGGAAATTTCCAGCCTCATGTTAATGATTATGCTTGCTGGCGTATCCATTCTCTGGCTGGTGGGGAATGGATTGTTATTGAGGAAACAAGCGTAGGGACGGAACAACGCCCATCTCCGCCATCCTACCAGGAGACCATCCATGACTGACATCCTTCGATTCTTTTTCATCGTCATTTTGCTTACCATCGCATTCGCCGCGTACTTTCTCGTTTGGGGGGCGTTCTTCTCCAACAGGGTGGGTAAAACCCAACGCGCCCTCCGCCAGGCATTGGGGCGTTCCTTCTGGGTGGGATTGGTGAATTTCCTGTTCTTCGGTGTTATCGCCCTGTTGCTCTTCTCGGTTGCGGAAAATGTCGGAAGTGTGTTCAGGGTCATCCTGATGACTCCCGCCCTCATTATTGCCGCATCACTATCCATCATGCTAAGCTTTGGGCTCGCGGGTATGGTCAATCTTCTCGGCGAGCGAATCTTCCCTGATCACCCTGCATGGAAAAAGACGTTGTGGGGGACAGTATCCCTCGCCTTCGCTTGCGCCCTCCCATTTGTTGGATGGTTCCTTCTGTTGCCATATGCCGGACTCACTGGCTTTGGCGCCGTCATCCTGAGTTTCTTCCAGCGCGAAACCAGTTAATCGCAAAGGTCGCAGGGCTTCTTTCCTTTTACAAAGACGCGCCGGTTGCGCGTCTTTTTTTATTCGCATGAATCAGCGCAGGTTGGAGGATTCTCTACTGCAACTTTTTCCCATTCTCTCCTGTATCCCTTGTATCAACCAAAAGAAAGGATATTCCCCATGGCTGACATTTCCGCCATCTTTTTCATTCTGCTCATCATTTCCATTGCCTTCCCGTCCATGCTGACCGCCTGGTGGCTGTTGTTCCCGGCTGTTGTAGCGCGTGCCCAGATTCGCGTCGAAAAGACTCTTGCCCGCACCTTCTGGCTGGGATTGGTCATCGTTGTTGCCCTGACGATTCCCATTGTCATCCTATTGGCCCTTCCCTTCGGCCCCGCCAAATTCCTCGGTTGGGTGTTGCTTGCCGCCTCGTTGGCGCTATCCTCTATCGGTTCGGCAGGGATCGCCGCCCATCTTGGTGAACAGATGAAACAGACTGGCAGCAATTATTCCCATCTCAGTGCCTTCCTGCGCGGAACGGTCGTTCTGGAACTTGCTGCTTTCTTCCCCGTGCTGGGATGGTTCTTCCTCTGGCCGCTGGCGCTTATCACGGCTTTCGGCGCTACCGGTTTTGCCCTTCTCAATTGGACACCGCGTGAGAAGACACCGGTTTCTTCCGCAACAACTTCACCCTCCCGCGCTTAACCTCTTTCACCGCACACATCCTTCTCTACTCTCTACCTCACTATCTACCGCTTACTGTTTACTATGCTTTCTCGCCGTGACTTCCTCAAACTTTTTACAGTGATCACCGCCAGTGCGGCCCTCTCCTCTTGTGCCCCTGTATATCGCAGATTGGCAGGTAACCTTCCCACTATCCCGTGGACACCGCTCAACGCAAACGACTTCCTTGCCTTGAACCGTCTCACCTTCGGTCCACGCGTGGAGGAACGCGCCCGCTTCGCTGAAATCGGTCTGCAAGCTTATATCGAGGAACAGCTCGCCTTCGATTCCATTGATGATTTCTCCTGCAATCTGCAACTTTCGACCTTCAACACTCTCGATATGGCAGCCAACGAACTGGAAGCCATCAGCAACCAACTCTTCGAAAATTACGACCGGGAGAAAGTGCCGAACGAACTGCGTCAAGCTACAATCCTGCGGCAACTCTACAGCAAACGGCAACTCTACGAGTTAATGGTCGAGTTTTGGAGTGACCACTTCAATATCTTCGTGGAAAAAGGCAGTTGCTTTTACCTCAAAACGGTTGATGACCGCGAAGTGATTCGCAGGAATGCGATGGGTTCTTTCCGTGACCTGGTCTGGGCGTCCGCACATTCGCCCGCGATGCTGATCTACCTCGACAATCAGGCAAACGAGAAGAGTCACCCCAATGAAAATTATGCCCGTGAACTGATGGAACTCCATACCCTCGGTGTGTACGGCGGCTACACCCAACAGGATGTGATGGAACTGGCGCGTTGTCTCACGGGTTGGAATGTCAAGGAGCATTTCTGGCTGGGCGATTTCGTCTTCAAGGAAGACCTCCACGATACAGGGGTGAAAAATGTTTTGGGGCTGACGATCCAGCCGTCAGGGCAGAAAGAAGCGGAGCAGGTCATCGAGCGCTTGGTGGAGCATCCCAGTACGGCACGGTTCATCACGACAAAGCTTGCCCGCCGATTCATCGCGGATGACCCTCCTCCAGAACTTGTCGCAAAAGCCGCGCAAACTTTTCTCCAAACGAACGGCGATATCAAGTCTGTGTTACGCGTCATACTGCTGGATGGACTTCCCCTTGCCAGACCAAAATACAAGCGCCCCGCAAATTTTGTCCTGTCTGCCCTGCGCATGTTGAATGCCGAGACCAACGGTGCGGCAGTGCACGAGCATCTCCTTCGCATGGGGCAGGCCTATTTCAACTGGCCCACGCCCGACGGTTATCCTGATCACAATGAGGCCTGGCAGGGCAACCTCATGCCGCGCTGGCAATTCGCCTTTGAATTAATTCGGAACGAGATCAAAGGAACGAAACACAATCTCAGAGATTTGTTGGATGCCTCATCGACTGGCGTTTTACACGATGATGTGGATGCTCTCGCCTCATTGCTTTTAGGTGCCCCTCTCGAACGCATCACCCGCGACGAGTTGATCGACTCCGTTACCTTGGCCGGAGTCGCCGAAGAGGAGGCTTTGCAAATCATCACAGCGAGTCTCATCGCGTCACCTGCGTTTCAGTGGAGATGAAATGGAGAAAATAATGGTAACCACCCTCACCCAGACCCTCCCAACCTGGATGCCTCGCCTTGCCTTCGCACCGCAAAATACCGCCCCGCGCGGTGATACGTTAGTTGTCATCTTCCTGCGCGGCGCCGCGGATGTTCTCAACATGGTCGTGCCGCACGGTGAAGAGTCCTATTATCGTTTGCGACCATCGCTGGGCATTCCAAGGCCGGATGATGGAAGAAAGAAGAAGGAGGATAGAGTCATCGATCTGGATGGTTTCTTCGGTTTTCATCCTGTCATGCACAGTCTTGTTGATGCCTGGCAGGAGAAACAACTAGCCGTCATCCATGCCTGTGGAGCGCCGGATGAGTCGCGCAGTCATTTCAAAGCCATGGAGTTGATGGAGCGCGGCGTGGATGACGAGCGCGGTCCCGCCTCGGGGTGGATTGGTCGTCACCTCGCCACATTGAACACGGGTAATTCATCGCCTTTGCGGGCGGTGGGAATGGGGACGCGTCCACAGCGCAGTCTGAGCGGATCTGTTCCCGTTTCGGCGTTGCGTTCCATCGCGGATTTCCACCTTGGCGGCGACCCGCGGGCTTTGCAGCAAATGCGCGCCGCATTAAGCACGGTCTATCAGAATGACGTGATGGGGCAGGAAACGCTATCCATTATGGATACACTTCAAGAACTTGACCCGACTGGTTACCAATCTCCACTTAATTATCCCGATTCCGAGTTCGGCCTTGCCCTCAAACAGACTGCCATGCTCATCAAAGCGGAGGTGGGGCTCGAAGTTTCTGCCATCGATGTGGGCGGTTGGGATACACACTTTGCACAAGGTTCAGTCACCGGCTTGATGCCCACTTTGATGAAAGACCTCGCCGACGGTCTCGCCGCCTTTCATGCCGACATGCACGGACAGATGAAGAATCTGACGGTCGTCACCATGTCCGAGTTTGGGCGGCGCGCTTCGGAGAATGGCAGCCTCGGCACGGATCATGGTCATGGCAGCATGATGATGGTGATGGGCGGGAATGTGGATGGCGGCAAGGTGCATGGGGAGTGGCCCGGGCTGGGAGAAGGTCAACTCATGGGACCCGGCGACCTGGCGGTCACGACCGATTATCGTGATGTGCTCTCAGAGATTTTGATGAAGCGTTTGAATAATCCTGCTACAAATGAAATTTTTCCTGAGTATCAGCCAAAGATGCCAAATGTGATTTTATAGTTCCTCGGCTATCGCTTCTGGCAGTATGGGTCGAATTCTCTATGGGCTGGCAAAATCGACGGTGAAATACCCGCCGAACTGACTGTCGGCGTTGTAGACATATCCCACGCCGACATCGCTTGCATAAGGGTTAAGCACAATATCCCAGTGCGGCTGGTCGTTTCGCCACTGGGTCATCGCATCCTGCGGCGTGCCGATGGCGATGATCTCTTGGTAGCTGTAGGTGTCATAGCCCGCCGCGAGCAGACGGTCGCGGATCCACGAGCCATCGGAACCGGTGTGACTGAGGAAATTGTTGCACGCCATGTCCAGGCTGTGCGCCCGCGCAGCAGCCGACAGTTGCGCGTTTAACGTCAAAGCAGGGAGATTGGCGTCCGCACGCGCTTGATTCATGAGCGAGAACAATTCTTGGACATAGCCTGCATTTTCACTGTATTTACACTGCGAAATGTCGGATGGCGGCGAGGTAACGACCACGCCTCCCGAACCGGATGTGGGGCTGGCTCCGCTTCCGACGATGATCTTTACCCAAAACGACTTTTCCGTGCCAATGGGGACCACCTCGCCCGACGCGTTCCGCAATTCGAAGATTCCCGTAAACGCGCCGTCGTTGGGCGGGGCAATCAGGTCGACGGATACATCCACCGTGGCGCGGGCTTCGGTCTCCGGCACGGGGGCGGAATCGGGGGAACTCATTCGATCCCCGGAGAGGAAGGCAATGGTGTACCCCGTCCATGTGCAGCGTCCCATATTTTGGAACTTCCACGTTTTGGTGAATTTCTGCCCGCGGGGGACGCTGGTGTTGTCGGGGATGGTGACATCCTCGACGAGGATGGCGCTATCCCGGCAGGAGGCGGCGGAGGTGGAGGTCGCGGCTGGGGTCAACGGGTCGAGCGTGGGGGAGGCGGTTGGCGGGACCTCTGTCGGCAGGGTAAGTCCCTGTTTTGTCGGAGGCAGGGTGGAGGTCACGAAGAGAGGCGGCGTATCCGGCGTGGTCTCCTCCGAAATAGTGACGCAGGATGTCAGAATGAAAACAGCCAGCAGGCTGAGAATCCAGAATTTTTTCATGGTTTGATTCTACTTGAAACAAGAAAGCCGGTGCATTGCAGGCACCGGCTTTCGCTTTGTGGAAAAAGTTATGGCGTTGCGAATACAATGACGTAGTAGCCGGTGTTGTTGAAGAAAGCGTATCCCACGCCGATGTGGATGTAGGTATCGCTGATCAGATTGAGCCGATGTCTTGTTTCGGATTGGTCGTTGATCCACCAGTTGACGGCATCCTGCCCAGTGCCCGGCGGGTTAGCATAGTACACGTTTTCGGACTCGAACGCAGCCACGTACCCGCTTGCCGCCACCCGCGATTCCACCGTGGATTTGTCAGAGCCGGTGTGCCCGGTCAGGTTGTTGCATGCCATGTCGGCTGCGTGCGCTTGCGCGGCTTTGGCAAGTTGTGCGTTGACTGTGTAGGCGGGCAACCCGTTTTGTGCGCGATAGGCATTGACGCCGTTGATCACCTGCGAGAGTTTTGCCTGGTCGATGCTGAAACTGCAGGTGGCATTGGCAAAGCCGGTGCCGCTCGAACCGGTCCCGGCACTGGTGTTTGTGGCCTGAACCGTTGCGGCGGATGTCGGAGCAGCGGTCGGGGCGGCGGGGCTTGTCACCTGGATGATGAGCCACAGGCGTGAGTCATCGTTGATTTTCATGATCAGCCCCTTGGGATTTTTGATGACAAAGTTGCCCTGATACTTTCCCACGGCGTTGGGGGCGGTCAGGGATAGGGAAATGTCCAGGGTCTGACCGGGGAAGGTGACGCCCAGCGGCACCGAGGCCGGGGCGCCCATGCGCTCCTGCGAATAATGGGTAAGCGTGTAGTCAGGTCCCCAGATGCAGGTTCCAGTGTTGACGATGCGCCAGGTTTTCACAAAGGTGGTGCCACCCGCGATTTCCGTATTGTCCGGGATGGTCACATCAGCGACGAAGGAGGCGCTGTTGGTGCAGTTGGGGTCATTGGTGGGTCTTGGAATCTCGGCTGTGGCGGAAATCGTGGCAACCGCCTCGGTGGGGGGGAGGACGGTCGCTTCCGTAACGGCAACAGGGGGCTCGGTGACGACCGGCGCCGGAGATTCTGTGTTTGTGGGCGCGAGTGTTGCAGTGGGAGCCTGTCCCTGCCCGCCGCAGGCGGAAAGGAGCAGGACGGTGATTGCTGTGACGACGATCCATCTCTTGATCATTCTGAACCTCCATTGCTCATTAAACGGCTTGCCCCTGTCATTCGTTCCCTCTGTATTTTATTTCAAAACATCATCATTTGCGACTTGGATTTTTCGAGCGGATCGCTGGCGATCTGTTCTTCGAATGTCTCACGCGTCAATACCGGGACCTCAACCAGCGCCCGCAATAAACGATATTTCACCAGCGGATAGTCTTTCATGCGCGCCGCCAGCGCAGGGTCGCGCTGCGCCTTGTACGCGGCGAGCGCGGCGCGACCGCCCGGGATGACGATGATACTCTGCCCGGGTGGATACGGCGTTTCAGCGATGGCGCGCCCGATCAATGCGGACGCCAACACATAAAACGCGTAACGGACCCGCCCATTCTCCTCCCAAAGATAATTCTTGCCCTCCTTGCGCGTGGAGTAGTTCAAACGCCTGCCGACGATTTCGATCATTGCCGCGATGGTGTTCATTTCATTGCGCCGCGCCGAAGCGACATCCTCTGGACGCAATTTCCATACCCCGCCATCCTTTTCGGCGTAGGAATACAGCACGGAATAGATCATCGCCTTCGACGGTGTAAACAGCCCCGGGAAACGCGGATACAGGTCGTCCTCGATCTCAAGATAAATGCTGTTTGGGTTCTTTTGCAGGAACGTGACGATGGCAACTTCCACTCGGTCGGAAAGTGATTCGTGCATGTCATTCTGAGCGGAGCGAAGAATCTCTCCCGATGAGTCGGAAATTCTTCGGCCGCCCTGAAGGGTCTCTCTCAGAATGACATGGCTCAATCCCCATGACCCTGTTTCCACGCTTTCGCCTGAGGAGTGATGGACAAAACGCGGATCATCCAGCGCCTTCTGCATCACCGACTGTGTCGCGCGCAAGGCTTCATCGAACTCTTGTCCCTTTTGTTTGAGCGCGTGGGATGTGGTCAGTGCGATCAAACCTGCGGCGTGAACATGCAGATAACTCGCCGGTTCGCCGCGCTCGATCAGATGTGTGAAAATCGCCTCCCGCACCTCGTCCACGTCCGGCTCATTGGTCTCGCGTTTCAAATGTTCGCCGCGCTTCCACAGGAGTTGTACGGGGTCATGTTCCGTCCGCAGGGCAAGCGATTGCAGGTCGAACCCTGCCGCGCTTGCGGCGGTCAGGGCGGAGGTGAGAAATGGTGGCTCCGGCTCTGGCAGCAGTCCGAAGAACGGCGTGCCGAGCGGCAGCAGTTCAAACAGATGTGCAAACGCCGCGTTCAACGCGGTTGCATTCCAAGCCCAGTCATACCGCCTGCGCCGCAGCGCGACCTTGTACGGCTCCACGGCGTCGCGCCCCCATAGCCAGCCTGCCCACAGCGCGGAGAGCGTCCAGAACGCCTGATTCGGCCGCGGAATCGAACCGATCACCGCCGCGATGGGAATTTCTTTCTTGACTTCGTGCGCCAGATCTTTGAGACGACCTTCGTAGATGCAGATCCCGCCGCTCTCCGGGAGTTTGCGGGGCCACGCCTCGCAGACCACCCCGGAGGCTGTCTCTGACCAGAGTTCGAGTCCATGCTCGAGCATCATCCACAGATTGTGCTCGCGGAATTGATTCGGGATGTTGAGTTGCTTGGGTCTCGGACGCTCGGAGGGATGACCCCACAACGTGTTGCCCGCGTCGCAGGCGACCAGGATCAACGCGCTCAACGCGCGCCTGCGTTCGGGGGTGAGGTTCAAGCCATCCAGGCGGTTGATGACGGTGGTCAAAAAATACAGCGGGCGCGGCAGGTAATGTTCGATGGCTTCCTCGGCATAGACACGGTCTTCGTCGTCGAGTTTGGCGACCCGCTCAAAAGCGCGCGAACGGTGAAGGGTATCTGTTGCTGCGATTCTCCTTGCCCAGTCAATATCCTGCTGGGTGGCGGGGCGTTCGCCCTCATCCTGACAATGCGAACATTTATAGACCCGTGTATACGGCGTATCCTCTCCTTTGCGCCAGAGGAAGGACTGCGCCGGGATTTCCTGTTCGCATTTTTCGCAACGGGTGAGATACAACGATTGAAGATGACCCTGCAGGCGTTCCTCCCCTTTTTTGACGACGGCCAAATCTGCCAGCGCGGCTTTGAAATCCGCTTCGGATGGGGGATTGGCAGACATTTCCAGCAGGAAACGCGTGATGGGGTTGTTCACCGTCACCAGCACGCGGTATCCTGCGCGCGCGGCTTCGAGAATCAGCCGCGGGGAGAATCCGAACGGGTCGAGGAGCCAACTTCCGGCGGAGGCGTGACGCGGCAGCCAGGCAGAAACGACCCCTTCCTCCAATGGCGGGGTAAATCTCGAAAGCGGACCCGGGTCCGCGGGGCTCAATCCTGGGATGTAGGATTGGTGATCCATCTTGTGTTAAGTATACATCCCCCTGAATTGCCGGACGAGATATTTGTCCTGAAGTTGTCGGAGGATTATCTCGTTCTACGGTATTGGCCCCAAAGTGGGCGCGCACATGATGTCGTAATATTCGAGTTCGATGGCTTTGTTCTGTCTGGCGTATTCTGTGGCTTGATTGCCGATATTGCGGACTATGTCGAGGTTAGCCTGCACTTGATAGGGCCAGTAGCGCGGGAGTACCATGCGCGGATCGTTGACGTAGCCTTCGGCGAGATATGCCGGGCGAGCGGGGTCGGCCTGGTCTGCGAGCGGGACCCAGTTGAACATGACAGGTCCGCGCGGGTTGACGGTGAAGCCGAGGCGGTAGCCGTATTCGCGGGCGATCTGCACCGGGCGAACGCCGAATCCGCCGCCGGGCCAGATGATGGCGACCGGCGTTTTATGGAAGTTTTGCTCGAGGTCGGCTTTCGATTTTTCGAATTCGGTGCGGATGAATTCATCGGTGGCTGAGTCGGTCATGTTGATGTTGTGGATGTAGCCGTGGGATTGATGGTCCACCCAGCCTTCGGCTTCGAGGGCGATGTTGTCCTGCAAACTCAGGGCGCGAGGACCGTCCTCCGCGCTGATCCACGCGTTGACCACAGGCCAGCCCCATTTCTCGTAGAAGGGACGGAAGTGGTCGTTGAAGTTTTCTCCGGTGCGGCGGTCATCCTGGATGATGAGGACGGAACGCTGGGGGATCTTCGCGTTGTGGTCCATGAAGTCCGCCATTTGGTTGGCGGTGATGGCTTCGAAGCCCTGCTCTTTCAGGTCGTTCATCATCTGGCGGAAATCCTGTACGGTGATGTCGTTGGCGGTGACGTCCGCCGCTTCTTTTTTGATGCCATGCAGCATGATGACCATGACGACTGTCCCGGGCGCGGCGTTGTTGGAGTTCCATTTGTCGTACAGGTATTGACAGGTATCCTGGATGTAGGTGTGCGGTGTGTCGAGTGGATTTAATTGACTCGTGCTGAAAACTCCCGGGAGCGCGGGCGGTGTCCGCGGGACGGTGGCGGTGGGAATGGGCGTTTCGGTTGGCAGGGGAGTTTGCGTGGGCTGCATCTGCGCGACGACGGTTTCGTAGGCTTGGGTCAGTGCAATGCCCACATCGGTCGTAGGGGCGGATGTGGCCGAGGAGGAGCAGGCGGTCAGGATACCGGCGAGCAGGCTTGCCCTAAGTAAGACCGAAGAGATGAAGCTTGAAGGGAAGCGGGTCGATTTTTGCATAGGGCTGATTGTATCCGAAATAATGAGGGGCGACCAACGGCCGCCCCTGCAGGATCATTCGTTGCTATCGCCTTTGATGAAGGACTCCACCTTTTCGCGGCAGATGTCGTCGCGGAATTGTTTGGGCGGGGTCTTGAAAAAATAAGAGGATGGTCCGACGATGGGACCGCTGAGTTTGCGGTCAAGAGCGATCTTGGCACAGCGGATGGCGTCGATCATCACGCCCGCCGAGTTGGGGCTGTCCCAAACTTCGAGTTTGACCTCCATATTGAGCGGGACATTGCCGAAGGTGGTGCCTTCCATGCGGATGTACGCCCATTTGCGGTCGGTCAGCCACGGCACGTAATCGGACGGACCGACATGCACATCGTTGTGATTAAGTTCGTATGGGATCATGCTGGTGACGGCGTTGGTCTTGGAAATTTTTTTGCTCTCAAGACGTTCGCGTTCGAGCATGTTGAGGAAATCGGTGTTGCCGCCGAAGTTGAGCTGGTAGGTGCGGTCGATCTTCACGCCGCGGTCCACGAAGAGGGTGGCGAGTTGACGGTGCAGGATGGTGGCCCCAACCTGGCTTTTGATGTCGTCGCCAAGAATGGGGAGTTTGGCATCTCGGAAGCGTTTTGACCAGTATTCGGAGGAGGCGATGAAAACCGGGATGCCATTGACAAAGGCGCAGCCCGCTTCGATGGCTTGTTCCACATACCATTTGGTCGCCATTTCCGAGCCAACCGGCAGGAAGTTGACCACCACATCGGTCTTGGTGTCTTTAAGCAGTTTGACGATGTCGGCGGTGGGTCCCGGCGCCTTGGTGATCATGCCCTGCAGGTACTTGCCAAGTCCATCGTGAGTCATGCCGCGGACGACCGGCGCCTTGAGGTTGGGGACATCCGAGAATTTGTAAGTGTTGTTGGGTTCGGCAAAGATGGCTTCGGAGAGGTCCTTGCCGACCTTGGTAATGTTCACGTCGATGCCGAGCGTGAACTCAATATCGCGGATGTGGTATCCGCCCAACCGCGGATGCATAATGCCGGGTATGACCTCGTCCTCCGCGGCATTTCTGTAGAACTGGACTCCCTGCACGAGGGAGGATGCGCAATTTCCCACCCCGATGATCGCGACGCGTACTTTTTTGTTTGCCATGAAATGGTTTCTCCTTGTGTGGCTTTGATTTTTAGTTCGTTCCAGAAGGAACTGCCTATTTGTGTTACAGCCTCGGTGTTGTATAATTTGGGCAATGATCAACAACGAGCGGATTGACCACCTTGAGCGCCTGCTTGAAGTGGTGCGGGGATTGACCACGGCACCCGATATCGAAGCTTTCCTGCAAACTGTCATCACCGAGGCGAGCGAGATGACCGACAGCGAACTTGCCTCCATCCTTGAATATGATGAAACTGCCGAGGAACTGCGCTTCCTTGCCATGCAATGGTTCCAGCGCGACATGCTTCGTCCGCTGGGTGTGCCGCTGGAGGGGAGCGCTGCGGGCTGGGTCTTCAAACGAGGACAGCCGCTCATCATCCAGGATGCCAAAGCGGACCAACGTCACTTCAAAGTGATCGACCGCGTCACCCGGCACGAAACGCACTCGCTCGCGGCTGTGCCTTTGATTGTGCGAGGCGAAGTAATCGGTGTGCTCGAAACCCTCAACAAAAAGGACAACGCTCATTATACCGAAGAAGACCTGACCATTCTGGCTACGCTTGGCGCGTTGGCGGCGCAGGCGATGCAAAACGTCTATCTCCAGCGGAAAGTCAAGATTGCCAGCATCGAACTGGCGGAACTCGAACGCCTCAAAACCGACTTTATCGCGGTCACCTCGCACGAACTTCGGACTCCCCTCGGCCTGATTCTCGGTCACGCCACCTTCCTGCGCGAACTGATCGGCGGGGAATATACCGAGCAACTCGATACCATCATTCGCAATGCCACCCGCCTCAAGGAAATTGTCGAGAACCTCTCTAACGTGGATAACATCCAGAGTGGCGCGGCGCAGGTGCGGAGTCACAAAATCTCGCTGGCGAAGATCGCGGAGGACACCATCCTATCGTTTCAGGACGAGGCTGCTTCCAGAAACATTACGCTCAAACTTGAATCAAGCGGTGAGCCATTCTTTGTGGAGGCGGACGGCGTCAAAATCAGTATTGCCCTCAGCAACCTTGTGAAGAACGCCATCCAGTTCACCGACCAAGGCGGGCATGTGACGGTGAGGGTGGGGGAGGATTCAGGATATTTGAAAGTCTCCGTCTCGGACGACGGAATCGGCATCCCGGTGCGGGATTTGCCGCGCGTCTTCGAGCGTTTCTTCCAGGTGGAGACGCACCTGACGCGCCGGCATAATGGCATGGGATTGGGGCTTTCCGTGGCAAAAGCCATGATCGAATTACACGGTGGGCGCATTTGGGCGGAAAGCAAGGAAGGAAAAGGAAGCACATTTACATTCCTCCTGCCGACCAGCCAGAGCCACCCATCATCCCCCTCGAAAATCGGTCCGTTCATCGAATGATTATCCGCCGTCCGGCGGATTTTGTTACCCTCTCCTTTATAATTGCATCGCAGATGGTCCCTAGCTTCCTTATCTTCGGTCAATTGACGCGTGAGTATCTGCTGCCTCCGAGCGGTCAGCCGCGGCTGGATGTGGCGGGCGGAAGCCTGCTGTACGCGGCGGCGGGGCTGAGGGTCTGGGAATCAAGCATCGGCTTGGTCGGGCGCGTGGGCGATGATTATCCGCGCGCGTGGTTGAACGAGTGCAAGTCACGCGGTTTCGATACAGGCGGCATCCGCATCCTGCCGCAGCATTTGGACGTGCGTGACTTCCTGGCGTATAACGAATCATTCGAGCCCAACCGTGTCAACCCCGTATCACATTTTGCGCGCCGTGGGATGACCTTTCCCAAGTCCCTGCTCGGATACCAGCCCCCCACCGAGAAAAAACAAGAAGAGGCACGCGCCATCGTCGTGACCGATATTCCCTCTGATTATCTCGCTGCGCGCGCGGCGCACATCTGCCCGATGGACCTGGTCACACAGACGCAATTGATCGCGGGAATGAAACGCGGAAATGTCCACACGTTCATCCTGGACCCTGCGCCGGACTCCATGACCCCGACCGCACGCCGCGAACTTCCGGCATTGCTCAATGGTGTGACAGTATTTGCTCCCTCCATGGAGGAATTGGGGAATCTCTTTTGGGGGGAAACGTATGACCCGTGGAAAATGGCAGAGATGGTCTCGTTGTATGGCTGCGAATATGTGGTTGTTAAATGTGGTGCACGCGGACAATTGCTCTATGACTCCGAGACAAAGCGTAAATGGGAGGTCCCCGCGTATCCCGCGCGCGTGGTGGATCCTACCGGCGCGGGCGATGCCTTTTGTGGCGGTTTCATGGCGGGTTACTGCAAGAACTACGACCCGCTGGAAGGCGTGTTGTACGGGAATGTCTCCGCTTCATTGAAGGTGGAGGGAAGCGGCGCGTATTATCCGCTGGATGTGTTGCCCGGCCTGGCAGAGGCGCGTTTGAGCGCGTTGCGCAGCATGGTGAGGGAAGTGTGACAAAGATGAAAATGGAAGGATGAAGGATGAGTAACGTTGTGGAACGCGTCATTGAGAGAGCGGTCGAGATCCAGCAGATCCCTGCACCGACGTTTGAAGAAGCGCAACGGGCGGAGTTCGTGCGGAGGTCGTTTATCGAGGAGGAATTGAAGCATGTTTCGATGGATAACGCGGGGAATGTATATGGGTGTCTGGAAGTTGATGGTGGAAGGTCGAAGGTCAAGCCGTTGGTTGTTTCGGCTCATTTGGATACGGTCTTTCCCAGAGGAACTGATCTGGCAGTAAAGCGCGACGATGAAAAAATATATGGTCCAGGGCTTGGCGATAATTCCCTCGGCGTTGCCGCATTGTTCGGGTTGGTCTGGTCGATACGCGAGCGAAAGATCGAATTGGGGGGCGATGTGTGGCTCGTCGCCAATGTCGGCGAGGAGGGACTTGGCGACCTGTGCGGCATGAAGGCGGTCGTAGATCGTTTTGGCGCAGATGCGCTTGCCTATCTGGTGCTGGAGGGACTTGCGCTTGGGCATGTCTATCATCGAGCGGTGGGGGTCAGACGTTACCGCGTCACCGCGCGGACGAAGGGCGGGCACTCATGGTCAGATTACGGTCAACCGTCGGCGGTGCATGAATTGGCAAAACTGGTCGTCCAGTTGACATCGCTGGATTTGCCCAAGGAACCGCGCACGACAATCAACGTGGGGAAAATTTCCGGCGGAACCTCGGTGAACGTCATCGCGGCGGAAGCTTCGTTTGATCTGGATTTGCGCTCAGAGGGGCGGGAATCTCTAGCGGAATTGGTCTCAGCCGTGGAAAAACTGATTCGCCGTGCGAACACGCTGAAGAATGCAGGCAGATCCGGGGTGAGTTTTGAAACGGAGGTCATCGGTCAACGTCCCGCCGGGGAAGTGGATGCCGATCACCCGCTGATTCAACTTGCGCAGGATTGCCTTCATGAACAAGGCTTGGATGCGGTATTGACCGCCGGCTCGACGGATGCGAATATCCCCTTGAGTAAAGGCTATCCCGCGCTGGTGCTGGGCGTGTCCACAGGAGGGAATGCGCATACTGTACAGGAATTCATCCACACCGCGCCAGTGAGACCGGGTATGGAGCAGTTGGTCAGTTTTGTAGCGGGGGCATGGAAAAATAGGGAGCGATAGACAAAAGAGGTCAACAAAAATCGTTGACCTCTCGACTATTTTAACCCCAACACCTCATACACTTACACCGGCTGAGTCTTTCCTTTTGCCGCAATGGGGGCGAAGGGACTCACATCCACCTGATCCTTCACACGTTCGTATGCATCCCTGCTCATGAGAATCTGATTCTTGGCGGAATTTTCCTGAATCCGTTTTGATGTGTTGACGCTGTCGCCGATGGCGGTGTACTCAAGCCGCCGCTCCGTGCCAATCCAGCCAAGGACCGCGTCGCCATAGTGGATGCCCACGCCGAAATCGAGATGTGTTTCCTTCGGCATCTCGGCATGGAGTTTTGCCACGGCGTCGCGAATACCCAGCGCAGTCTTCACCGCGCGCAGGGTGTGGTCGGGCTGGGGCAGGGGGGCGTTGAACCATGCCATGACTGCATCTCCAAGAAATTTGTCCACGGTGCCTTCATTGGCAAGCACGGCTTCTGCCGCGGCGGCGAGATACCGGTTCAATACCGCCACCAGTTCTTCCGGTGTGTGTTTCTCGCTGTATGCCGTGAAGCCCCGCACGTCCGCAAACAGAACGGTAATGTCCACTTTCTTGCCGCCGATCTGCAAACTATTCGGGTCGATCTGGTCGAGCACCGCGGGAGATACCATTCGCTGCAACAGCCCGCGTTGCGCCTCCAGCTTCTTGCGTTCGGTCAGGTCGTCGAGCACAATGGCGACGCCCTGTGTTTTTTGTCCGGCATCCTTCAACGGGGAGAGATTCAAGCGCCAGTCCACATTACCGCGCTCAGGAAGCCGGTGGCTCAATTCGAGACCCACCACAGGCTGTTCGCTTTTGCGGACCGTCTCCAGATGCGGCATGATGTCCTCCGCAAACGTGGGGATGATCTCCCCGATCTTTCGACCGACGATCTCTGCGGAGGTATGCCCCAAAATGGACGCGGCGGCTCGATTACACAGGGTAATCTGATCCTGCACATCGGCTGTGATCACCCCCGATACGATGGAGGCAAAGACATCATCCATCAGATTTTTGAGCTCGGTCACTTCTGCGAGAGTCCGCTTGAGGGAGGTGAACAAACGCGCGTTCTCGATGGCGACTGCAGCCTGATTCGCGAAGGCGATCAGCAGATCGCGCTCCGATTCAGAGAAAATCCCCGTACGGATGCGGTTATCGGTATAGATGACGCCGATCAGTTCTGTCTTGACCATCAGGGGAACGCAGAGGATGGAGCGCAGGTTGAAGGCAATGATACTTTCCTGCCCGCCGAAACGCGGGTCTTCGCGGGCATTGGTAGTGAGCACCGCTTCGCCTTCGTTGATGACTCGCTGCACCACCGTGCGGCTGATGAACGACTCGCTTTGGTTGATGGATTCCTGTTCCCAGTTGCGGGCGATGCGAATGGTCATCTCGCCGCGTTCATCGCGAAGCATGAGGAATCCGCGTTCAGCCTCGGTCAGCCTGACGATGGTATCCATCACGATCTGCAGCACCTCGTCCACCTCGAGCGTGGAATTGACCACCTGCCCGATATTTGCCAGGGCTTGCAGATGACCGAATTGTTGTTCGAAGGGGACCAATGTTTCGCTCACGCGCACGAGCGAGCTTTCCAGTACCTTCAACCCCTCTACTGCCTCGCGGGCAACGTTTTCATCCAGCGATTTTCTCAGCCTGGAGCATTGCTGGGTGATCGCGACAACTTGATCATTGATGGAGATGCGCTTTGTCTTTGCGGTGGCCATTGTGCTTCCTTTGCTCTGACAATGGCTTTGCATTGAAAGAGCGGTCTATGAATGGATGGCGTAGGTGCCGATAAAAAAGCGACGAACCCGGGCCAGGACGATCTGCAGACGGATGGCCCGTGCGGCGCGTCGGGCCTGGGAGACATTTGCGATTCTGAAAGTATAAAGGGATGTCTGGTGTTCGTCCAGAAGAATTTTAACGGGCTCTGCCAGTTGAGGGAGGATGTCCGAAAGGGCTTTGGCGCGTTCTGAAGGCGTGGAGTGGATTGGGGTGGGCTGTTTCAATTGGCGCAGGCCGAAGTTGATGCTTTCGAATGCCTTTTCGATGGGAGAGAGCATGGTCCATCGTTCCCAGCGGATCACCCAATTTGGAGCCGTTCCACCGTTGCGTTCCATGGTGGTGCGGATGAATATCGGGACGCGCACCGGGAGTTGATACCGGCGGCTGAGGAAGACCGTCGACGCCGCGAACACGGTCAATAACGCGATCAGGATCAGGCGTGGAAAGACCGTCTCTTCAGGCTGGGGGACGGGAGTCAGCCCTTCTTCCAATTCTTGTTCCCGTCCTCCAAAAATGACATCATCTTCCAACAGAGGAGTGGCGGCAGGACTGCCATTGGAGGTGGACTCCGCCGTCGGGTCGGGGGGGGAAAGCGGGCGATCGAGCGTTGCCTGATTTCCCGTCGGCTCGAACTCGATCCATCCGATGCCGGGGAAGTAGACCTCGGGCCAGGCGTGTGCGTTTCTCTTGCGAACCGTGTACGTGGTGAGTATTGTTTCGTTATTGTATTGTGTGGTCGTGGCGTCGCCTTGCGAGAAACCAACTGCAACGCGTGCAGGGATGCCCAGCGAGCGCAACATCATGACTTCCGCGGTTGCGTAGTAGACGCAATAGGCTTCCTGATGTTCGAACAGGATCCATTCGAGGATATCCCTGTTGCGGGGTGGAGGCGGGAGGGTCGGCGCATACTTGACCGTTTCGCGCAGGTAGCGGGTGATCGCCACCGCCTTGTCATATGGGTTGTCGGCGTCGGCAGTGATCTCCTCCGCCAATTCCACGATGCGCGGTGAAAAATTCTCGGGGATTTGCAGATATTTTGCCGCGATCCATTCGGGGTAATTCGTGCCTGTCTCGCGCAGTTCTTTGGTGTTTGGGTTGTTCAGCACTGCCCGGATCTCGTAGGTTTCACCCGGCAGAAGGGAGGGGGTGGCGTTCCACGAAACGACGTCCTTGTCTGGTCCTGCGGGCGATGCCAGAAAGGAACCGGGACGACTGAACCAGACCGGTTGCGCGGGCGCGTAGAGCAGGGAGAATCTTGTCTCGCCGACGCCGATCTTGAATGAATAAGGAATACCGTCTGCCGTATCCGGTAAGGATGGGTTATTCCCCACAGGCGAAAATTCCTCGCGGGTGGTGCCGGTTGTGTACCATTTTCCTCCGAGATAATGGTCGTAGGTGCGCCCGCGCCAGTAATAACGCGGCGGCGCATCCTCGCCGGGGATGCCGGACACCTCCACGGTGAACATGATTGCCTCCGACAGCGGGAAACCGCGTCCGAGCGACAGTTCGGTTCCGTAGAATTCACCGGGTCTGCCACCGCTGGGCGAATCGAGCGCGCTGACGGCATTCTCCAATTTTTCCGTGAATTCATTCCAGGGGCGCGTGACGCGGTTCCACGTCCTGATGGCGCCTTCAAAACCGGCACGCGACGTCGGTATGGCGAAGGAAGCGAAAATGATCAAACCAGCCAGAACCGCCATCCCGCCCGTCAGGTCGAATCTGTTTTCCGCCGAGATGAACACGCGCCGCGAACTCCAGGAGGCTTGATTCTGTAAGAAATACATCCTGCCCAAAAGGAGAAGCGCAACGAAGGTAAAGAAAGCCAGAATCCACACGCGCCCTGGAACGGCATTGTCGTAGTGTTGAATGACGAGGATGCCGACGGCGGAAGGGACAACCGCCCTCAAGTAATTTTGATAACGCGTAAGCGAGAATCCCGCCGATGCGCTGACGATCCAGAACGATATGGACATGACTGCCACAAAGAAGAACGGGTCGTCCACCGGACGCCGCGCGACCAATTCCCCGACAGAAAAGACCAGCCTCCCCCATACGCTCCCAAGCTGCTCCTCGAGTGAGACGCGCTGGTCGATGATCAGGGTCCATTGCAGGGGGAGAAAGATGAGCATGTACAACAGGGATAGCCAGCGGGCGGTTCCGCGCTTGAGCCGGCTGTATCCGAGGATCGTCCCGATGGTAAAACCGAGACTGGTAAACATTTGGATCAGGTACAAAAAAGGCGTCCACGATGTGCTTACCAGACGTGTCGCCAGGGTTTCAAGTAATATGAACAGCAGGGCAATGGCAGACCAATCCCACCAGTGAGTAGTGGCAGGTGACTTTTTCATAACCTGAGTGTACAATCAAATGGAGTGTATCGTCAAATACTGCAGAGGGGTTTTTTGACGGGCGGCAGGACACATCGATCTTTTTGGCGTAGCTCGGGAACGATCCTTCGATACCAAACAGGAGGCTGGCATGGAAACTCTCATTCAAATCGGAATTGGCTGGATCATTTCACTGCAATCTTTGGGCGGCTGGCTTGAGGCGCCCATGCAGTTCTTCACCTTCCTTGGTTCCGAGAATTTTTTCTATCTGGTCCTTCCTCTCATCTACTGGAGCATCGATTCTGCCCTTGGGTTGCGGGTCGGTTTCATTCTTGTCACCAGCGCCACATTAAACTCCGTGATCAAGCTTTGGTTTGCCGACCCGCGCCCCTATTGGGTCAGCGACAAGGTGATCCCGTTTTCCGCGGAAAATTCGTTCGGAGTGCCATCCGGGCACGCGCAGAACGCGGTCAGTGTGTGGGGCATCATTGCGTCCTCCATTCGCAAACCCTGGGCGTGGGTCATGGCAGTGGTCATCATCCTTTTTGTCGGTTTTTCTCGCTGGTATCTGGGCATGCACTTCGTACACGACGGCGTTTTGGGGTGGGTGATTGGCATTATCGTTTTGTGGTTGTTCATCCGTTTTTCGGACGCGGTCGTGGCATGGTTCAAGGGGCAAAATTTCAGGAGCCAGATTTTGCTTGCGTTCATCGCCTCCCTCGTTCTGGTCGGGCTGGGATGGTTGAGCGTTTTGCCGCTGGAAGGATACACGTTCCCTGCCGAATGGAGGGAGAATGCGCTTCGTGCCGGACCTTTGCCTGATCCTGTTTCGATGGAGGGATTCGTCTCCTCCGCCGGAACCCTTTTCGGGCTTACGGTTGGGGTGGGGTGGCTCGCTTCTCGAGGCGGGTATCAAACTGAGGGTTCGGTGGTGAAGCGTGCCCTTCGCTATGTCGTCGGCTTGATTGGCGTCATCCTCTTTCTGCGCGGGCTGGATGTGATCTTCCCAGCCGGGGAGGACTTCGTCGGCTTTTTCTTCCGTTATGTGCGGTATGGGGTTGTCGGTTTCTGGATTTCCGCCGGCGCGCCATTCTTGTTTTTTCATTTCAAATTAGCAAGGCAGCCCAAGATGTAGGTCTTCGTTCTGATATAATCCCAAGTCTACGGCAAAATTTCCGGGAGTATTGACTCACAGATGACCCTCGAACGCGGCGCTTTATTGCACAAACGATATCGAATAGTGGAGATCCTTGGTCAGGGCGGCATGGGTTCGGTTTACCGAGCAGTGGACGAAAACCTCGGCGTGGATGTGGCGGTGAAGGAGAACCTGTTCACCACCGATGAATATGCGCGTCAGTTCCGCCTTGAAGCGGTCATTCTTGCGAACCTGCGTCACCCCAACCTGCCGCGTGTGACGGACCATTTTGTAATCGGCGATCAGGGACAGTATCTTGTCATGGATTACATCGAGGGGGAGGACCTGCGTCAGCGCATGGAGCGCGTGGGCAACATCATGGAGGATGAAGCCATCCTGCTTGGCGCGGCGATCTGCGACGCGTTGACCTACCTTCATACGCGCAAGCCGCCGATCCTTCATCGCGATATCAAACCCGGCAATGTGAAGATTACGCCCGATGGTCACATCTTTCTGGTGGACTTCGGTCTTGCCAAAGTGTTGCACGGCAGTCAGGCGACCACGACCGGCGCACGCGCCATGACGCCCGGTTATTCGCCGCCGGAGCAATACGGCACGGCGCGCACAGACCCGCGCACGGATATTTATTCTTTGGGCGCGACCCTGTATGCGGCATTAAGCGGCATCATCCCTGAGGATGGTCTTGCGCGGGCGATGGATAACACCCAGCTTACGCCATTGCGCAAGCGCAACGCGAAGGTCTCACGTCGTCTCGCTGCCGCCATCGAAAAGGCGATGGGCATCGATCCTGCCGACCGTTTCCAGAACGCGGATGAATTCAAGCGCGCTTTGCTGGGTTCCAAGTCGAAAACACAGCGACTGCCCGGCGAGTACGTGATCCAGCCTCCGCCTGACGCGGATGAACTGAAACAAAATTCCATCGAACGGGAATCCCAGCCGGTTTCCAGTCTTAAAGCGTCGAACGGAAAGAATTCCCAGTATTCCGAGGAGGCGCCTGTTTTCAAGCCTCCCAAAAAGAAACGCAAGGGACGCAGGCTCGTCTCAACTTTGCTCTGGCTGTTGCTCATCCTTGCGCTGGGAACGGTAGGATTCGTGCGTTTTCTGCCGACGCTGGTCCCGCCTGTGTTGATGGACATTCTCAGCCCCATCAACGCCATCCCGATTCCGTTCCTTCCCGGAGCGAATTCACCAACCCCGCCTCCTTTGGCGACCGAAACCCTGTTCCCGACAGCGACCCTGCCTGTCACCGTGAACGCGACATTGCCTCCCGCGACGAGCACTCCAACCCTCGCGCCGACTGCCACAAAACAACCCACGAGGGAATTTACTCCCACCCCTGAAAACATTCCCGCCACAGGACCGACTCCGTTGGGCGGAGGTGGTCAGATCGCCTTTGCATCCTCCCGTTCCGGCATCCCACAGATTTACATCATCAATGTGGATGGTACGGGCTTGCAAGCGCTCACAAACGAGGAAAATGGCGCCTGTCAGCCAGCCTGGTCGCCAGACGGCATGCAACTCGTGTATATCTCTCCCTGTCGTGCGCGCGGCGACTTTTACGACAATGCCTACAAAGACTCCAGCCTGTATCTCATCAACGCAGACGGATCCGGTCGTGAGGCGCTGACCACCATCCCCGGCTCGGACTTCGATACCGCCTGGTCGCCGGATGGAAAACGCATCGCTTTCGCCTCTCTGCGCGATGGGCGCAAGGAGATCTATGTGCTTACCGTCGCCACCGGCGCGGTGACGCGTCTGACGAATTCCACCGGGGATATCGAAAATTCACAACCCTCCTGGTCGCCGCTTGGCAATCAGATCGTGTACACCGTCCGGCGCGTAGGCGCCTATCAAATCTGGTCGATGACAGATACAGGGCAGGGCAACGTGCAGGTCGTCCGCAGCGGACAACAATTGTGGGACTTCGCTCCTGTGTGGATGCCCGATGGCGAAACGATCCTCTTCAACCAGCGGAACCTCGGGCCATCTCTTCCGTGGCTGATGTCCATCCGTTTTGAAGACCGCGAAACACAGGACCCGACCAAGCTCGACCTCCCGAAGCCGATCGAAAATGTTCAATTCTCACCGGATGGATTATGGATCGTCTTCGAAGGTCAGGATGAGACCACGAATCGCGATATTTACTTCATGACCATCACCGGCGGCGACCGCACCCGTCTCACTAACGATCCAAAAGCTGACTTTGACCCGGCGTGGCGGCCGGTTCCGTGACCAGTCCCGTGAATTGAAACAAAGCCCACCGCTTGCAAGAGTGATGGGCTTTTTCTTACACTCCTCTTATTGACTTCCCTCTTTTGCACATGATATGATTATTCCCGGACGGGTAGCACTCTCGTATCGAGAGTGCTAACTGTGTGAGAGCCATGCACGAACTTACCGAACGTCAGAAAACCCTGCTCCTCTTGATTATCCGTGATTACATTGAATCCGCCCAGCCGGTTGGCTCGAAGCGGCTTATGGAGCATTACCACCTCAACTTATCATCAGCCACCATCCGCAACGAAATGGCGATGCTGACCGAAATGGGGTACCTGCGCCAGCCGCACACCTCTGCGGGGCGCGTTCCAACCGAGGAAGGTTACCGTTATTTCGTCAGCCAGATGATGAACCAAGCGGTGCTGCCTGAATCGGTGCAGCGCACGATCTCACATCAGTTTCACCAATCCCGCCCGGACGTGGACCAGTGGATGACGCTGGCGGCTTCGATTCTAGCGCATCAGTCGCAAGGCGTATCGATGGTCACAGCGCCGCACGCGCAAAAGGCAAAATACAAACATGTGGAGTTAATCTCCACACAGGGACGACAGGTACTAATGGTGCTGGTCATGGCGGGAGGAGAGGTGAGTCAGCAAATCCTGACGCTGGCGGAACCCGTCTCGCAGGAGCGACTCAGCCAAACTGCGGCGCGTCTCAATGCCCTTTTGTCTGGTCTCCCTGTGGATGCCATTGCGGCGCTCCCAGCGCGGTCCGACGCCCTCGATCAGGACATCCTGACCCTCATTATTCAGGATATTCGCCGCGCCGAAGATCGCGGTTCCGGCGAAATTTACACCGATGGCTTGACCAATGTGCTTTCCGAACCCGAATTTGTAGAATCGGACGAAGCGCGCCGCGCCTTGAAGCTATTTGAAGAACGATCCACATTGCAGGAATTGCTGGCGCGTACCACCATCAACAGCAATGTCGGTGCATTGCAGGTGCTGATTGGCGGCGAAGGCGAGTGGGAGGAACTGCGTCAGTGTTCAATCGTGCTGGCGCGCTACGGTGTCCCCGGCATTGCCACAGGGACGCTGGGCGTGCTGGGCCCAATGCGCATGTCCTATGCGCGAACCATCCCCACCGTACGGTATGTCGCCGGGCTGTTGAGTGATCTTGTAAATGACACCATTGCTGGTGAATAAAAAATAATCTCGTCATTGCGAAAAGCGACGCACGTTGCCATGGCGGAGTAATCTCCTGTGTCTGAAGATTGGTCCGTCAATAAGCGGCTCACAATAATTAATTCGCGAGGACAAATTTGAGAGTGAAGATATGACCGAGAAGAAGCATCATCATAAGGAACATAAACCCGAGGAAGAAACCGCCGAGGGACAGGCTCCCGTCGAGGCGGTGGCAATGCCTGAAAGCGGCGAACAGCTTGCGGCAGAGATGGACGCGTTGAAAAAGCAGCTCGAGGAGGCGCAGGCTCAGGTATCCGAATACAAGGATAGCTGGCTGAGGTCTCAGGCTGAATTCCAAAATTACAAGAAGCGGCTTGACCGCGACAACGAGTTGACCTACGTCACGATGAAGGGTGACATTATCAAGAAGGTGTTGCCCGTGCTCGATGACCTGGAGCGCGCTTTGCAGAATCGCCCCGAAGATAACGGATGGGCGAGCGGCATCGAACTCATCGTCCGAAAACTTCAGAATATTTTGGACGCGGAGGGCGTGAAGAGGATCGAAGCCGAAGGACTGGAGTTCAACCCGAACTTTCACGAGGCGATCTCGCACGAACCGAATGAAAGTGTCGCCAGCGGGCATGTGATCGCGGTTGTGCAAAATGGATACATGCTCGGGGAACGTGTGATACGACCGGCATTGGTGAGAGTGGCGCAGTAGTTTGCAAGTTGGAAGGTTGACAGGTTTTCATCTTGAACCTGTGACTTTCGAACCTGCCAACTTGAAAATTTTAAACGAGGAAATTATGGCAAAAATCATTGGCATTGATCTGGGTACGACAAACTCCGTCGCGGCGGTGATGCAGGGCGGCGAACCGATTGTGATTCCCTCTGCAGAGGGTGAACGACTCGTTCCATCTGTGGTGGCGGTGAACAAAAATCACGAGCGTCTGGTCGGGCGCGTGGCGCGTAATCAGGCGATCACCAACCCGCAAAATACCATTTTCTCAGTCAAGCGTTTCATGGGGCGCAAGGCAGATGATCCTGAGGTCGAGCGCACCAAAAAGCGCGTGCCTTATGCGGTCAGCGCCGCGCCGAACGGGGATGTGCGCGTGACCCTTGATGAGAAGGAATACAGCGCGCCGGAAGTCTCGGCGATGATTCTCGCCAAAATCAAGCGGGATGCCGAAGCGTATCTCGGCGAGCCGATCACGCAGGCGGTCATCACTGTTCCGGCTTATTTCAATGATGCCCAGCGCAATGCCACCAAAGACGCGGGCAAGATTGCCGGTCTCGAAGTCCTGCGCATTATCAATGAGCCGACCGCTTCCTCTCTCGCATACGGTCTCGATAAGAAGAAGAATGAAATCATCGCCGTGTATGACCTCGGCGGCGGCACGTTCGATATTTCCATCCTCGATGTGGGCGACGGCGTGTTCCAAGTCCGCGCCACAAGCGGCGACACCTTCCTCGGCGGCGACGACTTCGATCTGCGCATCATGGATTACCTCATCGAGCAATTCAAGAAGGATAATGGTATCGACCTGCACAACGACCGTCAGGCGTTGCAGCGTTTGAAGGAAGCCGCCGAAAAGGCAAAGATCGAACTCTCGACCACGATGCAGACCGAGATCAACCTGCCCTATCTGACGGCGGATGCCAGTGGACCCAAGCACCTGGTGATGACCCTCACCCGCGCCAAACTCGAACAACTGACGGCGGATCTGATCGACCGATCGATTGCTCCCGTTAAACAAGCGCTGGCCGATGCCGGTTTGACCGCCGGTGACATCAACGAAGTGGTCATGGTCGGAGGCATGACGCGTATGCCCGCCGTGCAGGACCGTGTCCGCGCCTTCTTCGGCAAGGAACCGCACAAGGGCGTCAACCCCGATGAAGTGGTCGCCATTGGCGCGGCGATTCAAGCCGGTGTGCTCGGCGGTGAAGTCAAGGACATTTTGCTTCTCGATGTGACCCCGCTTACCCTTTCCATCGAGACCCTT
Source organism: Chloroflexota bacterium (assembly GCA_013388855.1). Lineage (GTDB taxonomy): Bacteria > Chloroflexota > Anaerolineae > Anaerolineales > Villigracilaceae > Defluviilinea. Next base: position 11,505 of record JACAEM010000015.1, on the reverse strand, counting down.
GGCGGTGTCGCCACACCGCAGATCGAGCGCAATACAACCATCCCGACCCGCAAGAGCCAGATCTTTTCTACGGCAAGCGACAGCCAGACCCAGGTGGAGATCCACGTTTTGCAGGGCGAGCGCCCGATGGCGGCGGATAACAAATCGCTGGGCAGGTTCATCCTTGATGGCATTCCGCCCGCGCCGCGTGGCGTTCCCCAGATCGAAGTGACTTTCGATGTGGACGCAAACGGCATTTTGAAGGTCAGCGCGCAGGACAAGGCGACGGGACGTTCCCAACACATTACGATCACCGCTTCCTCCGGGCTTTCCGACGCGGAAGTGGAAAAGATGCGCAAGGATGCTGAGGCACACGCCGAGGAAGATCGCAAGAAGAAGGAACTGATCGAGGTCCGCAATAATGCCGATAACACGGTGTACGCGTCGGAAAAGGCGTTGCGTGAATTCGGCGACAAGGTTCCTGCCGATGTCAAAGCGGATATCGAAGCGAAGGCGGCGGAGGTAAAAAAGGTCGCTCAAACGGAGGACGTACAGGCAATCAGCGCCGCCATTCAGAAATTGGGAGAGGCGATTCAGAAGATTGGAGCCAGCGTTTACCAGCAGAATCAGGCTCCGGGTGGGAATGAACCGGGCGGTTCATCCGGCGCCGGTCCCGATGTGGTCGATGGAGAAGTCAAAGAGTAGAAACTTGAGATTGGTGGAAGTCTCCAATCCCCAGTTTCTCGTAAATTATGAGTAACCGCGATTATTACGACATCCTCGGCGTTGGACGGAACGCGAGCGACGATGAGATCAAAGCCGCGTTTCGTAAACTCGCGCGTCAGTATCACCCCGATGTAAACAAGGAACCCGACGCCGAGGAAAAATTCAAGGAGATCAACGAAGCCTACGGAGTGCTTTCGGATAAAGAAAAACGCGCCCGCTATGACCGCTTTGGCAGGGAAGGTCTTGGCAATATGGGCGGATTCCACGATTACACCGCGGACTTTGGCGATATCTTCGAAGAGTTGTTCGGCAGTTTTGGCTTTTCGACCGGACGGAGCTCGCGTCGTTCGCCGCGACGCGGTCGCGATTTGCAGATGCAGGTCACGCTCACGTTCGAGGAAGCGGTCTTCGGTGTGGAAAAAGAGATCGAATTCCAGCGCGAGGAGACCTGTTCCCGTTGTAATGGGAGTGGCGCCGAGCCGGGGACAACTCCATTGCGCTGCGCTACCTGTAACGGACAGGGCGAAGTGCGCCAGGTTCGTCAGACCTTTCTCGGTCAGATGGTGCAAACGGCTCCCTGCCCAACTTGCGGCGGCCGCGGTGAGACGATTGCGTCACCGTGCAAGACGTGCCGCGGCGGTGGGTTGGAACGCAAAACCATCAGGAAGAAAGTGCAGATTCCTGCAGGTGTGGACAACGGTACGCAAATCCGTCTAGCAGGGGAAGGCGGACCCGGTACGCTTGGCGGTCCAAATGGAAGCCTATTCCTTGCTTTGGATGTTCAGCCTCATAGGTTCTTTAAACGCCGCGAGAATGACATCATCCTGAATCTCGATATCAATGTGGCGCAGGCTGCGCTCGGCGCGGAGATCGATGTCCCGACCCTGGATGGCGATGAGAAGTTGAAGATTCCCGCCGGGACCCAACCGGGCAAGGTCTTTACCATGCGCGGCAAGGGTGTGCCCTATCTACGGCGGAAGGATCGCGGCAACCAGCTGGTCATCGTTAACGTTGCCATCCCGACCAAACTGACCAAGGAGCAGCGCGAGTTGTTCGAGAAGCTGGCGGCGTCGTTGGGAACGACGGTCAAGCCGCAGGAAAAGGGATTCTTGGATTGGTTGAATGAGGCGCTCGGAGGATAGCGTTCACCGAAGGGAATCAGCGAAGTTACAGGAGAATCGTCATTTGACGGTTCTCCTTTTTTGCTGTATAATAATGAATACTTGAACAATTATTCATATATTTATGATGCTCCTCAAGGAACCCACCTCCACCCACCTGGCTGATTTGTTCAGCGCCCTCAGCGACCCGACGCGTCTGCGCATCATTTCCGTTTTGCTCGAAGGGGAGATGAACGTCGGCGAAATCGCCGCGCGGCTTGAAATGACCGAATCGGCGGTTTCGCATCAACTGCGTGGATTGCGTCAGATGAAATTGGTCCGCGCCCGCAAGGATGGGCGGCAGGTGTACTATGCACTCGACGATGATCATGTAACGAAACTCTACCGTATGGGTCTTGAACACGTGGAGCATGGATGAAAGGATTTCTAAACCGCAAAGGACACTAAGCACACAAAGGAAACCCCTCGTTTTTCTTTGCGCCCTTTTATGTTTTCGCGGTCTTTAGATAATGGCACATTCCCACAATCACACTCACTTTGGAGAAGCTGCCAGACGAACCACATCCCGACTTGGGTTGTCGCTTGTCCTTACTCTGGGTTTCGTCTTCATTGAAGCCATTGCCGGTATCGTCGGCAACAGCCTTGCGTTGCTCACCGACGCTGTGCACAACCTGACCGATGTCATCGCGCTTGGTTTGAGCTGGTACGCCATCCGTCTTACATCCCAGCCTGCCGATGGGCGTAAAACCTACGGTTACCACCGCGCGGGGATTCTTGTTGCGCTTCTCAACTCAACCACGCTTGTCCTCATTTCGCTGGGAATTTTTTACGAAGCCTGGCGCCGTTTCGTGAATCCTCCCGAAGTGGAGTCGGGCATCTTGATCGGCGTCGGGGTGGTGGCAGTCGTCATTAACCTGGTGACAGCCCTGCTTGTCAGGAAAGGAAGCGAACACGATCTCAACGTCCGCGCGGCATTCCTGCATCTGATGGGTGATGTGCTGTCCACAGTGGGAGCGGTCATTGCGGGTGTCATCATCTATTTCACCGAAGCCAATTGGCTCGATCCGCTTGTCAGTGTGTTGATCGGTTTCCTCATCCTGTACAATGCCTGGGGCATCCTGCACGACGCGGTGGATATCCTGCTCGAATCCACGCCGCGCGATGTGGATGCGGACAAACTGGTCCAAGACGTGATGCAGATCAAGGGTGTGCTTGGCGTTCACGATCTGCATGTGTGGAGCCTCACTGAGAATCTTCGCACAATGTCCGCGCACATTCTCACAGATGACCTTTCCATCAGCGCGGGCGCCGATATTCAGCGACAGATCAACGAAATTGTCCATCACCGCTATAACATCACCCACGCCACACTTCAGCTTGAATGTGTGGATTGCTACCCCGATTCGCTGTATTGTGTTGTATGTAGTTCTTCTTCAGCGGAGGAAGAGACCGCTTCGATCTCAAGCGGGTAGCTGATTCCGATACATAAAATTTTCCATGCCTTCGCTTCTTTCCGTCATGTATGTCGCCTTGGGCGGTGCGCTGGGTTCCGTTTCCCGTTATCTCCTCGGAATATGGACCCAATCCATCAGCAAAAGCATCGACTTTCCCTACGGTACACTGACTGTCAACCTGATCGGATGTTTTGTGATTGGTTTTCTCACTCAACTTGCCGAAGCGCGCGGCATCTTCACGCCTGAAATGCGCTCGTTTGTTTTTATTGGGATCCTCGGCGGTTTCACCACCTTTTCCTCCTTTGGCAACGATACCATGAATCTGCTCCGCGATGGCGAGACCATCACCGCGTTGGCAAATATCGGAGCGAATGTTATATTCGGGTTGGCACTGGTCTGGCTGGGGCGGACCGCGGCATATTGGATCTGGAGGTAAACCATGCAACTGCCAAAAGATGGGACCCTGCTCCGTATTTTCATCGGCGAGGCGGATAAACACCAGGGCAAACCGCTCTACGAATGGATCGTCTTGCAGGCGCGCGAACAGGGCATGGCGGGCGCGACCGTCCTGCGGGGCATGATGGGGTTCGGCGCCAACACCAGAAAGATCCAGACCTTCAAATTCGACACGCTCTCCGAAGACCTGCCAATCATCGTCGAGATCGTGGACACGCAGGATAAACTGGATCATTTCCTCGAATTGATCGAGCCGCATATCAAAGCGGGACTGGTGACCATCGAAAAGGCCCAGGTCAAGATGTATCGTTTTGAGCCGTAACCGTTCTTCATGACCAAGACCATTCTGTTGAAAATATGGCGACTGTTTCCTGCATGGCTCCAAAATGCTGCATCCCGCATCATTCGTCCATTGTTCCAGGTATTCTCTGCGGCAGTGATCTTTAACGAGCGCGGGCAAATCCTGCTTGTCAAATTGACTTACCAACGCTTTCATCCCTGGGGATTGCCGGGCGGCAGCCTCGATTACAATGAACGACCCGAAGATGCAGTGGTGCGCGAAATGTTCGAGGAAACAGGGATCAGAATCGAGATCGAAAAATTCCTGTTTGCCAAAACCTGGACTCCCGACCGGGTCGGCTTGTACTATTTGTGCAGAATCAAAGAAGGCGAATTCCAGCCGAGCGATGAGGTGTCTGAATACGGCTATTTTTCGAGGGATAATTTACCGGATGTCCGTCCGTTGGATGTCGGCTTGATACAACAAATTTACGAAGTGGTGTCCCATGACGAACTGGCTTGAAGTTTCCCTGACTGTCGACGGCGAACTGGCTGAATCGGTCGCCGACGTGTTCGCACGTTTTGCGCCCAACGGGGTGATGACCGAACAGGGCGTGAAATACAACGACGCCGAGGACGCCGGCACCCCGACTGGACCGATCACGGTCCGTGCATATCTGGAGATGAATGCCCAGATCGAAGAGACGCGGCAAAAACTCGAAGAGTCGCTGTACTATTTGGGGATGATTCGACCTCTGCCGTCTCCCGTTTACAAGCAGATTGCGGATCAAAACTGGATGGAAGCCTGGAAGCAATACTACAAGCCAATCCTCATCGGACAGCGGCTTCTCATCCTCCCCGCCTGGATGGAATCTCCCCAGCCAGAACGAATAGCCATCCGTATCGACCCGGGCATGGCGTTTGGAACGGGTACGCACCCGACGACGCAACTCTGCCTTGAGTTGATTGAGGAGGTCATCGAAGAAAGAGGAAAGAGGAAAGAAGACCCTCCTTCTTTCCTCTTTCCTCTTTCCTGTATTGATGTCGGCTGTGGCTCCGGCATCCTCTCCATTGCCGCGCTCAAACTGGGAGCCAGAGTCGTCCTTGGCGTGGACATCGATGCCGAATCCGTGAAGAATTCGCGTGAAAACGCAAATGCGAATGGAATAGGGGATGAACTGATCTTGGGGCTGGGATCGGTGCAGGAGATTCGCGACGGTAAATTCCCGTTTCGCAAAGCGCCGCTGGTGGTTGCAAACATCCTGGCGCCGGTGATCGTCCGCCTGTTTGACGCGGGACTCGCGGACCTCATCGAGGAGAATGGCGCGCTCATCTTGAGCGGGATTCTGCAAGAGCAGGAACAAAATGTCATCGAAGCGGGACAGGCTAAGGGTCTCAGCATGAGCAAGCGCAGGCAGATGGGGGACTGGGTTGCGCTGACGATGAGTCGCTGACGCCGCAGAGTCGCCCAAGTGACCCGTAAGTTCGATTGTATTTTTACTGATTGAGAATAAAATTCCCATCTATCAATTCGATAAAGGAGAAGTGGAGATGAGAGTCAGGTACAATTTTTTATTCGCGATCATGGCATTGGCAATTGCATCCCTGGGATGCAGCGCCCTGTCTGTCCTGCCGGGAAACGGCCCGGTGTTGGAGGACGATTTCGAGGGCGGCAGCACTTGGGGGACGGGTACGGACACCAGCAGTTCCATCGAGTATGCCGATGGGGGGTTGCAGATGCAGATCTTCACCGATAATTATTTTGTCTGGAGTACGCCCAACACTGAAAGTTATGAGAACATCCACATCGAGGTGACGGTAAAGAATAATGACACTCATCCCACGACCGCCTTTGGCATCCTTTGTCATCAACAGACGGTGAGCGATTCTTTTTATTATCTCGCGGTGACTCCCGCCGGCGAGTATGCCATTGCAAAGGCGGCGCTGGCTCAATCCGACGTTTTTCTCACCAACGATGACCAGTGGGCGGCTTCAGACCTGATTGCCCAGAACGCGGCTTCGTATCGTGTCGGCGCGGATTGCGGTACAGGGACCCTGACTTTGTACGTGGATGGACAGCAGATCGCGTCCGTGTCTGATACCTCTTACACGGCTGGCAGTGTTGGGCTGCTGACGTGGAGCGGCGAAGAGGTTTCCTCCGCCAATGTGACCTTCGATGATTTCGTGGTGACTAAACTTCAACAGTAGGTTGCTTAAATTACAGATCCCGCGTTCGAAAGAGCGCGGGATTTTGATTTCAATTGGCGAAATTCTGTGCTATGATTCGACCACAATGGATCGCCGAAGGCTCGTCTTTTACCTGCTTCTCAACGTTTTTGTTTCAGCCTGTGTGACAGGCGCGATCCTGTTCTGGTATGACCGGAATTATCGCTCGGTGAGCCAGTCCGCTGTTCAGTCTGTTGCGCCGGTCAACTCCCAGGGAAGCGGTGTACCGGTCGCGACGTTCAACCCGAATATCGACATCCCGGTGGAGATTGTGAGTGTGATTGGCGCCGGAACGTTGAACGCCGAGTGGGTGGTTGTCCGCAATGCCGGGACGGAACCGTTGAATCTGGCAGGCTGGCAGTTGAAGGACGCGGATGGAAATCGATTCACCTTCCCAAATCTGACGCTCAACAGCAGCGGCGCGGTGCAAATCCATACCATTGCCGGGATGAACACCGTCATTGACCTATACTGGGGCGAAACCGACCCGGTCTGGCAATCAGGCGAAGAAGCGCAACTGCTTGACCCGAGCGGAAATGTCCGTGCGGTGTATCGTGTTCCGTGATTCCAATTACCAATTACCAACATGACCCAAGCCCTCTACCGAAAATATCGACCTCAATCATGGGACGCTGTCGTGGGACAGGATCATGTCGTTACGACGCTTAAGAACGCTATCGCGGCGGATCGCGTTGCCCATGCATACCTCTTCGCCGGTTCGCGCGGGACGGGCAAAACCACGCTGGCGCGTCTCTTGGCGAAGGCGGTCAATTGCACGAACCCCAACCCGACGAAACGTCCCTGCAACGAGTGCGAACACTGCAAAGCCGTCAACGAAAACCGCTTCCTCGACCTCATCGAAATTGACGCCGCATCCAACACCAGCGTGGATGATGTCCGTGACCTGCGCGACAAAATTAACTTCTCGCCCTCGCAGGGTAGGTACAAAATATACATCATTGACGAAGTCCACATGCTTTCAACGGCGGCGTTCAACGCCCTGCTCAAAACACTCGAAGAACCGCCGCCGCATGCCATCTTCGTTCTTGCTACCACCGAGATTCACAAGATTCCCGCCACCGTCCTCTCGCGTTGTCAACGACATGAGTTCCGCCGCGTGCCCGTGGACGAAATTGTCAACAACCTGAAGAAGATCGTCAAAGCCGAGAACATTCAGGCGGATGACGATGCGCTCATCCAGATCGCGCGCCAATCTGCAGGCGGGATGCGCGATGCGCAATCTTTGCTCGACCAGCTTTCGTCCACCGGCGATCGCATTACGCTTGCCCTTGCTCAAACGGTTCTTGGCACAGCCACGAGTCAATCGGTGCTTGATGTACTCGACGCAATCAACGATCACGACCCCGCACATGGTCTCGAGTCCATTCACAAGGCGCTTGACGCCGGAGCCGATCCGCGCTCGCTGGCGCGTCAAATCGTCGAATATCTGCGCGGGTTGATGCTCATTCAAATGGGCAACATCAATCAGGTCGAAGCCACGGCGGATGTCAAAAAACAGATGCAGGCGCACGCCAAGTCCTTCACCACGAGCGATGTTTTGCGGATGATGAAAGCTTTTAACAACGCTGCGACGGATTTGCGCGGCGGCTGGCAGCCCTCTTTGAGTCTGGAACTTGCCTTGGCGGAAGTGCTCGATGCCCCGGCCGAATCACAGCCTATCACCGTATCATCCCCGCGGGGGGCGCCGGTTCGGCCCAAACCTCAGCCCCTCGGCTCCGCTCAGGGCAAGCCTGTTTCCGTTCCACAAACGGAATCCAAGCCCAAGGCGGAATTTGAAGCGCCGCTTCCTGTCGAGAAGAATGTCCTCAATGCGGGCGATGTCATCAAGGCATGGAAACCGATGTCCACCACCTTGCCAAAGTCGCAGGCAAATCTTTCGGCGTTGATGAACTCGGTCAAAATGATCGATGTACAAGGCGACACGTTGATTTTGGGTTTGGCAAGCGACGTGCTGGTCTCAAAGATCGACAAGCCCGACCAGATTGAAACGATCCGGAAGTTGATCAAGGACCAATTCGGCGTGGATGTGAACATCCGATGTGTCGTGACGAGTGCCAAAGGCAGGATCCCGTCGAACGTAGCGCAGGACGGTATGGTGGCAACTGCCATTCAGCACGGCGGCGAGATTGTGGATATGCAAGATTAGTTTTTACATGTCATTGCGAGCGACTGTAAGGAGCGAAGCAATCCCCTTATTTGTTGAAGATTGCTTCATCGCAAAAAGCGTTCCTCGCAATAACGGAATGTAATTAGGAGTATCAAATGGCTAAAGGATTCAACAAAGGACCACAAATGGGCGGGGGGATGATGCAACAGTTGCAGCGCCTGCAAAAACAAATGGAAGAGGCGCAGGCGAAACTCGCCGAGGAGACCGTCACTGCTACAGCGGGCGGCGGCGCGATCAAGGTTGTGATGACGGGCGATCAGAAGTGTAAATCGGTTGAAATCTCGCCGGATTTCATGAAAGATGCCGATGCTGAAATGTTGCAGGATATGGTTTTATCCGCAGTGAATATGGCGCTCGATCAATCGCGCGAACTTCAACAAAAGTTGATGGGTCCGCTGGCGGGTGGGCTTCCCTTCTAGTTTACAAGTTTACAGGTTGAAACGTCTGAACGTTCAAACCTGCCAACTTTCGAAACTTATGTTATTACCCGAGTCTATTCAGTCATTGATCAACGCCCTCGAGCGCCTGCCGGGCATCGGTCCCAAGTCTGCTTCGCGGCTGGCGTTTTATCTCTTGCGCGCCACTGATGATGTCTCGGACGACTTGGCACTTGCCTTGGCGAACCTCAAAAAGAATACAGCATTTTGTCAGGAATGTTTCAATATCACGGATGCAGGACGCGAACGTTGTGAGATTTGTGAATCCACGCGGCGGGATGGCAGTATCATTTGTGTGGTTGAAGAAGCGCTGGATGTGCTGGCTTTGGAACGCACAGGAGGGTTTCAAGGCAAATATCACGTTTTGCAAGGCGTGTTATCCCCCATCGAAGGCATCGGCCCCGACGATTTGAAAATCAAGCAATTGATTGCGCGCGTGGCAAGTGGAGAATTGAAGGAAGTCATCATTGCGACCAACCCCAGCATGGAAGGTGATGCGACGGCGTTATATCTGCAAAATCAGTTGAAACCATTTGGCGTACATGTTACGCGTCTTGCCCGGGGACTTCCGATGGGCGGCGATCTCGAATATGCGGACCAGAATACACTGTTGAAGGCATTATCGGGAAGACAAGAGATGCGTTAAGGATTCGAAACCTGGCAGTCCTTTGAAAGCCTGTCAGGTCTTTTTTATGAATATCACCATCCTCACCTACGGCTCGCGCGGCGACGTACAACCCTTCCTTCCGCTTTCGCTTGGACTGATGGCAAAAGGACATTCCGTTAAATTGGCGGCTCCGTCGCGTTTCAAGGAGTTTGTCGAGGGGTATGGGATTCGATTTATCCCTTTGGCCGGCGACCCTGAAGACCTGAGTCGACGCTTGAACGATGCCGGATACAATTTTCTCAAAATCGTGCGCGGACTGATGACCCATGCCATCGAGATTGGCGCGGATATCGCGCGTCAAACCGAGGAAGCGTGCAGTGATGCCGATCTCATCATACATACCTTTTCACATGTGGTTGGTGCACATACGCTTGCGCGTGAAATGAATATCCCGGATATTCACATTCAAACCTTTCCCATGTTCACGCCGACGGGAGATTATCCCAATATTGCCCTGCCTGATTTGAAGATACCATCACTTAATCGCTTAACTCATCAGATGTCGCAAAAGATAACGTGGTGGACTTCAGTGTTTGGATATGAACAAGTCCGTCGCCGTGCGGGACTCCCCAAGCGCAAATTGTATTTCCCATTTGACAACGATCCGCTTCGCCCATTAACCCCGATTCTGTGCGCGTGGAGCCCAACCGTTTTGCCCCCCTCGAGCGACTGGATGTTGAATGTCCATGTGACAGGATATTTCCTTTTTGACATGGATACTCTGTATCGACCTCCCGTCGAATTACAAGACTTCCTCGAATCAGGCAAACCTCCCATTTGTATTTCATTTGGAAGCATGGTCCATCGGGAAGCAGAGAAGATCGATCACATTGTACGTGAAGCCTTGGAACAGACTGGTCAACGCGGGATCATCCTTTCCGGGTGGGGGAATGTAAAATACTCACCATCAAACGACTTACTTTATCTTGATGCGGTGCCTCATGACTGGCTGTTGCCGCGTTGCTGCCTGATCGTCCACCATGGTGGAGCAGGGACAACATCCGCGGGGTTGCGGGCCGGAATACCGAATATTGTTGTACCGTTTACCGCGGATCAACCATTTTGGGGAGGAAGAGTTCACGCGGTCGGTGCGGGACCCAAACCCATTCTTGTGAAAGACCTTTCAGTGAATAGGCTAAGCCGCGCAATCCGTGAAACGGAGTCCGACGCGCTTCGTATGCATGCCGAGATCGTCAGTCAAAAAATACGAAGCGAAGATGGGGTGGGAAACGCTGTGACACTGATTGAGACGTATACATCCACCTGGAAACCCCGGCGATTTTTTAAGGTTTAATTGTCTGATGACCTATTGACAAAGTCGGCGAAAAGCATATAATCATCACTCGCCAGTAGTTATACAGATCTCGTCCCCCTGACAGATCATTGAAAACTGAGTAAGCAGTCTCTAGTCAGAGACACAAGCCTGTTGGTTTTGCAGTCTGACGAGCCGATGTCGCAAGACACATGACATCGGTGTTTTCGTCTGTTGATGTCTTGACAGGCCAAAGTGAGGCGAGTAAAATCCGTCCGCTTTGTTACCCGAACTTTAACAACTGAACAGTGATAGGAAGCAACAACTCTGTCGATCCAGTAAAAAATCCGTAAACAACCACTCGCAAGAGTGAAAAATTTTTTGCGGAGAGTTTGATCCTGGCTCAGGATGAACGCTGGCGGCGTGCCTAATACATGCAAGTCGAACGAGGTGCTTTTGTAGCAATACGGAAGTATCCTAGTGGCGAACGGGTGAGTAACGCGTTGGTGACCTGCCCCAAAGTGTGGGATAACAGTCCGAAAGGATTGCTAATACCGCATGTGGTCCCCGGGTTTAGAAACCGGTGACTAAAGGAGTAATTCGCTTTGGGAGGGACCTGCGTCCCATCAGCTAGTTGGTGAGGTAATGGCTCACCAAGGCGACGACGGGTAGGGGACCTGAGAGGGTGGCCCCCCACAATGGAACTGAAACACGGTCCAT
>JACAEM010000022.1 GCA_013388855.1 Chloroflexota bacterium | reverse complement strand
GCCCAGGACATCATCATCAACGAACATGACTGCGGCACGCATGACGGCGTCTACATCCGCCGCAAGGATGATGTTGCCGGGCAATCGATGAGCAGCCGCTTGTACAGCCGTCTGCTGGCAGAAAGCGTCATCGACCCGCAGACCGGCGAGGTCATCGGTGAGTACAACGATATTATCAACCAGGAACTGGCGCGCAAGATCGCCGCTTCCGGTGTGGCTGAAGTGAAGGTCCGCTCGGCGTTGACCTGCGAACTTCAGCATGGCATTTGTTCCAAGTGCTACGGTCTCGACCTCGGTCGCGGCACCATGGTGGAACTTGGTTCCGCCGTCGGAATCGTGGCGGCCCAGTCTATCGGCGAGCCGGGCACCCAGCTCACCCTCCGCACCTTCCATACCGGCGGTGTGGCGGCGGGTGGAGCGGACATCACGACCGGTCTCCCGCGCGTGGAGGAACTCTTTGAAGCCCGCAAACAGCCGAAGGGCGAAGCGCTCGTGGCGGAGATCAGCGGCACGGTCCACATCAACCAGTCCGAGAAGTATGCCGACTTGCGCGAAGTGATCATCGAACACAGCGAACTCGTCAGCGACGAGTACAGCATCCCCGAAGAGTGGAAGTTCGCTGTCAAAGATGAGGCGGAGGTCAAAGCCGGAGATGTGCTGGCAACCTTGGACGACGCGAAGATCGTTGCCCAGCATGCCGGGCGTGTCCTCGTGGATAAGAAGGCGCGTAAGGTGGTCGTCTCCTATGACCAGCGCGAAGAAAAGTCCTACGAGATTCCGACCACGTCCCGTCTGCTTGTCAAGAACAACGAAAAGATCGAAGCGGGTCGTCCACTGACCGAGGGCTCGCTCAACCCGCACCGTGTGTTGAAGATCCAGGGACGCGAAGCCTGTCAGATGTACCTGCTCACCGAGGTCCAAAAGGTGTACCGCTCGCAGGGTCAGAACATCCACGACAAGCACTTCGAGGTCATCATCCGCAAGATGATGAGCAAGGTGCAGGTCACCCGCCCCGGCGATACCAAATTCCTGCCGGGTGATGCGGTGGACCGCCTCGAACTGCGCAAGATCAACGAACAACTGTTGGCGGAAGGCAAACAGCCCGCCAAGTTCTCCGAAGTGCTGCTGGGCGTCACCAAAGCCTCCCTCAGCACCGATTCGTTCCTCTCGGCGTCCTCTTTCCAGCACACCATCAAGGTGCTGGCAGGCGCGGCGATTGGCTCCACCACCGACCCGCTTTATGGCTTGAAGGAAAACGTGATCATTGGCAAGCTCATCCCTGCCGGGACGGGCTTCACCCAGGGTCGCTTCAAGGATGGCGATGGCGGCGATGGCAGTTCCTCGCAATGGACGGAGATCTCAGACGCCTCGGCGGCTGACTAATACGACAAAGAGCGATCCGACAGGGTCGCTCTTTGTATTTCTTAATATATCATTGTGAGGAAGGTGATCTTCCCGATGTAGCGATCTCCGATTAAACGGTAAACTCTCATCGCTAAGTTACCGCCGCAACGACATCCCCATTAGTGGATAAAATATCCTCATGCCATACGTTCGTGCTTCAAAAAAACCGGAGGGATTTCCTACCCGCGGAAAGACCGCTTCGAACCGACTCCGCCGCGTCGACAATTTCATCCTGCTCTATGAACCGTCGCTTCTCACGCGGACCGATGGACCGTTCGCCGATTCGATGTTCGTCGACCTCGGCTACGGGTTCGACGCGCGCACCACGCTCGAAAGCGCCTCCCGTTTCCGGCGCGTGAATCCGAATCTGAAGATCCTCGGCGTGGAGATCGACAGGGAACGGGTCAATGCCGCGCTGCCCTTTGCCGATGAAAAGACCTTCTTCCGGCTGGGCGGATTCAACCTACCGTTGAAAGAAGAGGAGCATGTCCGGTTGATTCGCGCATTCAATGTGTTGCGCCAGTATGAGGAAAGGGATTTCGCTCCGGCGTACGAGAGACTTGCCGAGTATGTGCTTCCCGGCGGGTTGATGATCGAGGGGACATCCACGCCATATGGTCAACTCTGGTCGGCGAATCTTGCCCGGAGAATGGAGGGTGGAACGCCTGCCCTGAGTGGTATCGAAGGGTGGAGGATGGAAGCTTTGATTTTCAGCACCAACTTCCGGCTGGGGTTCGACGCGGAGGAGTTTCAGACCATCCTGCCGAAGAATCTCATTCACCGCGTCGTACCGGGAGAGCCGATCCACGATTTTTTCGAGGCATGGAAGCGTTGCACCGCGGAAACCTCCGCCACGAAAAACTACGGGGCAAGACAATGGTTTATTGCCGCGGCCGAACGGCTGGCGGAGCGGGGGTATGCGGTCGCCATTCAGCGGAAATGGCTGACCAGGGGGTACCTGATCTGGAGACCGGAGGGATGATTGGAACAATTTCGCCCGACGGGCGTCTTACAAATGAGGGGATACTCTTGTATTCTTGATTGTTTCAGTTGTTGACCGAAAGGAGGAACCATGCTGAAGCTGACCCCAATCCTTTTATCGGTTGCGGTTTTATTGATCGCGTCACTTGCCTGCGCGTTGCCGGGCGCAACCCCCACACCGGAGCAAAACTTTATCGGTACCATGGTCGCGCAAACGGTCGCTGCCGGTTTGACCCAGTCTGCGCCGACCGTCACCCCCATTGGCGTCGGCCCATCCCCGACCATTACACAGACTTTTGCCCCGACCTTCACTCCAACCTCCACCTTGACGCCGACCCCCATCTTTACGTCCACGCCGCTCGTGCCGAAGGTCAGCGTTTCCGTGCCGACGAATTGCCGTGTAGGTCCGGGGAAGATCTACGACCGGGTGGGAGCCTTGCTGGTCGGTGAGACTGCCGAGGTGGTTGGGCGCGACCCGACCGGGAATTACTGGTACATCCGCAACCCGGACCAACCCAATGATTTCTGCTGGCTGTGGGGCGAATATGCCACGGTGACCGGGAATTTCACCGCCCTGCCGATATTTACGCCGCCGCCGACACCCACCCCCTCGCCCGCTTTCGATATGTACTACGACGGGCTGGAGACCTGCGCTGGCTGGTGGGTGGATCTGGAATTGGAAAACACCGGCGGGCTCACATTCAGGTCGGTTTCTGTGACCGTAAAGGATACGGTTACAGACACGACCCTGTCTCTGTCTTCGGATGGCTTCACGGACTTGGATGGCTGTCTCGATTCGGCGACGAGGGAAACGTTGAATCCCGGCAGTACGCGCGTTGTGAGCGCACCCGCGTTCGACTACGATCCCACCGGGAACAAGATTCGAGCCACGGTCACATTGTGCTCCAACAAGGGTTTGAATGGTACATGCGTGACAAACACGATTACGTTCACACCATGAACACCGCAGGGCAGGCAACACAGCCTGCCCTGATTTTTTGTCTGGTTCATAAACCGTCCTTGACGCATCATTCCTTTCCCCGTAAGATTTCACGTAATAATCGCTGTAAAAGCGCGTACATCCATCGTTGCGAGGAGCGCTCTTGCTCTTCACTGCACCGAACGCAGTGCGGTGTGAAATGAAGCAACCTCCAACTAGTCATGGGATTGCTTTGCCAGGGAACAGCTCGCAATGACATAGAAGGAATTATTCATGACATCCAACATATACGACGCAATTATCATCGGCGGTGGGCACAACGGACTGGTGGCTGGCGCGTACCTTGCCCGTGCAGGCAAGAAAGTGGTTGTGCTCGAACGCCGACCCATCGTCGGCGGCGCGGCAGTGACTGAGGAAATTTTCCCCGGCTACAAGTTCACCGAGTTCTCGTACGTGGTGAGCCTCTTGCGCCCGGAGATCATCCGCGACTTGGAACTGCCCAAGCACGGACTCAAAATCCTCCCGCTGCCTTCCACCTTCACGCCTATGGAAAACGGCGACTACCTTGCCTCATGGGACGACCATGACCTGACCCGCCGCGAGTTGTACCGTCACTCGCCCAAAGACGCCGAAGCGTACGACGAGTACGCCCGCGTCATGGCGCGCGCGGCGAAAGCCATCAAGCCAATCATCAACCTCATCCCGCCCGATCCCTCCTCCATGAGCATCCGCGATTTGATGGGACTTCTCAAAGTCGGTCAATACGCGGCTTCACTCTCCGAAAAAGAGTTGTATATGATCGCCAAACTTGCTACGCAATCTTCGGCGGACATGCTCGAAGAGTGGTTCGAGACTGACGCGCTCAAAGGCACCAAAGCCGCCAGCGGCATCATCGGCACGTTCCTCGGTCCGCGCTCGCCCGGCACAGCGTATGTATTGCTTCATCACTACATGGGCGAAATCGACGGCGCTTTCCGCGCCTGGGGTTTTGCCAAGAATGGCTCTGGCGGAGTCAGCGGCTCGATCTATAACGCGGCGAAAGCGCTTGGGGTGGATGTCAGAGTCAACGCGAGCGTGCATCAGGTCAAGGTCAAGGGTGGACGCACTGTGGGTGTCATCCTCGAAAATGGCGATGAACTCGATTCCAAAGTCGTGATGTCCGCCGCCGACCCGAAGCGCACCTTCCTGCAATTTGTCGAGCAGAAACATCTGCCCGATGATTTCGTCACCTCGATCCAAAACTTCCGCACGCGCGGCTCGTCGGGCAAGGTTAACATCGCTTTGAGCAAACTGCCGAACTTCACCGCGCTGCCATACACGGGCAATGGTGCAAATTCGGTTCTGCATCGCGGCGCGGTTTCAATCAGCCCGAGCATCGATTACATCGAACGCGCCTACGACGACGCGAAGTACGGGCAGATCTCGAAGCGACCGTATCTCGACATGATCTTCCCCTCGATGATCGACCCCGACATGGCGCCTCCCGGGCAACACGTGATGTCTTGCTTTGTGCAATATGCGCCCTACGACCTCGAAGGCGGCTGGGATGATGCCAAACGTGATGAGATTGGCGAAGCGGTCATCGCGACCATCGAAGAATATGCGCCGAACATCCGCGAGTGCATTGTGGGCATACAGGTCATCTCTCCCAAAGACATCGAACGCATCGCGGGCATCACCGGCGGCAACATCTTCCACGGCGAACTGTTGCTGCATCAAATCTTCTTCCTGCGTCCCACGCCGCAGTGGGCAGACTTCCGCACCCCGCTCAAAGGCTATTACTTCGGCGCGAGCGGCGCGCACCCTGGCGGCGGCGTGATGGGCGCGCCCGGCATGTTGGCAGCAAAAGAAATTCTCAAGGACGGTATGCTATGAGCCACTACGACACCATCATCATCGGCGTGGCACGCAGTGAGCTGAGAGCCACCGCATACCTCCTCATGGACGATTTCCTCCGCTCTTGAAAACGCATTTACAATCGTAGGATGGATAGACCTTTTGTATTCATCAACGTGGCGATGACCGCCGACGGCAAGATCGATACCTTCCAACGAAAGGGATCGGCGATTTCTTCGCCGAGCGACAAGGAGCGCGTGGACCGGCTCCGTGCCCAGGCGGATGCGGTCATGGTCGGCGGGCGGACTCTGCTCGATGAAGACCCGAAACTGACGGTCAAATCTGAGGGGTTGCGCGCTGAACGCGTCGCACGCGGGTTGACGCCGAATCCCGTCAAAGTGGGCGTCGTTACCAGGGCGGACATCGGAATTCATTCAAAATTCTTACACGAGGGACCGGCAAAGGTCGTAATATTCACAACACATCAAACATCTAAGGAGCAACTCGCTTTTCTCCGTTCGCAAGGCGCGGATGTGTACGTAGATGACCGGGAGAGAGTCAATCTGCCGAACGCACTTGCGAAGCTGAAGGAACTTGGCATCCATAGTCTGATGGTGGAGGGCGGCGCAACGCTCAATTTCGAGTTGTTGCGGCTCGGGCTGGTGGACGAGGTCTCGGCATACATTGCGCCGATGATCTTCGGCGGGGCATCTGCTCCGACAATGGTGGCCGGTTCCGGCTTGGAGAGAGGCGCAGCCATCCCGCTGAAATTGATCCATGTGGAAAACCATGAGGATGGTGGGGTGTTATTGAAGTATCAACTTGAGAGGTGAATATGAACGCAACATTGCATGAGCAATTCGAAGTCCTGCTGGGGCAGGATCGGTTTCCGTTTGGCAGGGAAAAAGTCTCTGTGCGCGTGGTGGCAATGGCTGAACTGCCCACACGTTTCGGTGAATTCCATATCATTGCTTTCGAGAACAATCACGACGGCAAGGAGCATGTTGCCATCACCAAGGGCGATGTGATCGGCGCCCGCGATGTGCCCGTGCGCCTGCACTCGGAATGTCTCACTGGCGACGCGCTCGGCTCGCTGCGCTGCGACTGCCGTGACCAGCTCGAAGCTGCGCTCAAAGCCATCGGACAGATGGAAAGAGGCATGGTGCTTTACCTGCGCCAGGAGGGACGCGGCATCGGTCTGACCAACAAGATCCGCGCCTACAGCCTGCAGGATCAGGGCCTCGACACGGTGGAAGCAAACCACGCCCTCGGCTTCCGCGACGACGAGCGCGATTACGCCGTCGCCGCGCAGATGCTGCAGGCGCTCAAGATCGACTCAGTGCAATTGATGACCAACAACCCGAAGAAGATCGACCAGTTGAGACAATACGGCATTCAGGTCAGCGACCGCATCCCTCACATCATGCAGCCCAACGAGCACAACCGCTTTTACCTGCAAACCAAAGCCGCCAAGTCCGGTCACATGATCGACTTTCACGGCAAGGAACACCTGCCCGAGCAGGGCGACCGTCCCATCGTGGCGGGCATGAACGTGAGCCAGATCGGCGCGATGTTTGAATGATTATTTCCGCAGGGTTTGACCCCCTGTGGAATGGTTTCAGGTGCAGGCATGAATAAAACCATTGTCATTACAGGTGCCACCGGCGCCCTCGGCAACAAGACCGCACACGCCTTCGCAGAATTCGGACATTCCCTGGCGTTGCTTGACAACGACCAACCCAGGCTGGATGCCCTCGTCCGCGAGTTGGACCTGCCGGAAGAGCGGCTCTTCGCCTCCGTCGTCGATTTGCGGGACGGACAGGCGGTTCGAGATTCAGCCGAGGCGGTCTCCGCCAAATTTGGGGACATCCACGCCCTCATCCATCTCGTCGGCGGCTGGACCGGCGGCAAGTCCCTCGCCGACACCCCCGAAGCGGACATGGAGTCCATGCTTCGCCAGCACGTATGGACAACGTTCAACCTGTTCCAGGCTTTCTCCCCGAAACTCGCCGCCAGTGGATGGGGGCGGGTCATCACAATTTCACCGTCTACTGTGCAGAATCCGCCCGCCGAACGCGGCGTCTATACCGCCGCCAAAGCCGCACAGGAAACGCTCGTCCTTACCCTCGCGGCGGAACTCAAAGACCAAGGCGTGACCGCCAACATCATCCAGGTTCGCGCCATCGACGTGGAAAATAAAGGCACCGGCGCCACACCCGATGTCATCGTCGCTGCGATGCAATATCTTTTCTCCGACCAGGCAGGCAAGATCACTGGCGCGAGAATTCCGCTTTTTTAGGATGAATTTGACGGGGTAAGTACACGCCGCCAATCTTGGCGGCGTGTTTTTCTTCCTTTCACCATCATCCTTCATCTGCTATTTTGTGGTACATTCCCAGCCACCATGCCAATTGTTGCCATTCTTCTTCTACTCGCTTCCGCATCCCTGCATGCCATTTGGAACCTGCTGCTCAAACAGTCACAGGAAAAATACATCGCCATGGGCTGGCAGGTCGCCATCAGCGGGGTCTTTGCTTTTCTAATCCTGCTTTTTACCGGTCTGCCGCCGCGCTCCATGTGGCTGTTTGCCCTCATCAGCATGTTTCTTGAGGCGGTGTATTTCATTCTGCTCTCGAATGCCTACAGCGACCACGACTTTTCGCTGGTCTATCCCATCGCACGCGGCACGGCGCCCGCTCTGCTCATGGTCTGGTCGGTCCTGTTCCTGCGTGAACAACTCACCCCCGGCGGGATCCTCGGCATTTGCATGATCGTCTGCGGGATGGTCATTATCGGCGCCACCAGCCTGATCCAGAACCGCGGCGGCAGATTCCACTTCAAGGGGGTTGCCATGGCATTGTCTGTCGCCCTGATCATTTCGCTTTACACGCTGATCGATGGGACCGCCGTCAAGAATGGACCGGCTCTTCCCTACGCCCTGACCATGTTCATGTTCGTCCCGGTGCTGACCACCGCCTATAACGTCCGCCGGTTTGGCTGGAAACGTTTCCTCGCGGCGTGGAACGGACCGCGTTTTCCCATAATCGCCGCCGCCATCCTCGGGGTGCTGGCATACCTGCTTGCCCTGTTCGCCTATTCTTTTGCACCGCTCAGTTACTCTGGTGCAATCCGTGAGGTCAGTGTGGTGATTGGCTCGTTCCTTGGCTGGCGTTTCCTCGGTGAAAAGATGGGTGGCATCCGTGTACTCGGCGCAATGGTCATCTTTGTGGGGATTCTGATCATCGCGGTCTTTGGGTAAATGCGGCGATTTTGATGAAATGAGTCGAACCGCCAACGAGACAGCGACCGCCATATCCGTCTCTACGCAGCAGGCACAGGCGACCTCATTATTTGATAACTTCGGGTACCAGCGCCGTTAAAACAAACTCAGAATCCACACAATCAACGGAGCGACTGCCAATCCCGGCAGCATATTCCCCACACGGATCTTTTTGATCTCCAGCAGACTGCTGATTGCCAGACCCAACAGGATCACGCCGCCGGTGGCTGTCAATTCATTCATCATGGTTGCGGTGATGATTGCGTTCAGTTGTGCCGCGAACAGACTGATCCCGCCCTGAAAAACGAAGATCACAATCGTTGAGAACAGAACACCCACTCCCAGCGTGGAAGCGAACGCCATCGCGGCGAACCCGTCCAGCACCGATTTGACTGCCAACAACTCGAAATTGCCGGTCAAACCGTCCTGAATGGAGCCAAGGATCGTCATCGGTCCCACGCAGAATAAAAGGGAGGCGGTCAGGAATCCGCGCACGAATTTGTTTGAACCATCATCGCCTTCCTTCGAGAATCGTCGTTCAAGGAATTTCCCCAGGTTGTGCAAGCCGTCTTCGATACGCCACCACTCGCCGAGCAAGGTACCGATCAATAACGCGCCCAGCACGATGAGCGGGTTTTCCGTCTTGAGGAACATTTGCAGTCCCATGGCGGCGGTGAAGAGCCCCATCCCTGCGATGACCGTCTCCTTTAATTTAGCGGGAATCCGCGCGCCAAACGTCAGACCGATAAGACCGCCGACAATGACCGTTACAATGTTGAGAAGTGTGCCTGTCATGATTGTTTTTCCGTAGGGATGACCGGTCTGGTCGCCCTTGCAAATTTACGGTTTTGCCAATGTCGTTTGATGCCCCGCGGCTTTGTTCTCCAGCAGTTCCAGCACAAAACACAAGGAAGATAGACGGTTCAGATACCGTTGCAGGTCGGGGTTGACCACTTCCTGCTCATCGTGCAACTCCACCACGCGCCGCTCCGCCCGGCGGATGATCGCCCGCGCCAGCGAAAGCGCTGCACCCGCCAGCGAATCTCCCGGCAGGATGAATTCCTTCGGCATTTCCACCACCTCGCTCAACGCGTCGGTCTGCTCTTCGAGCCATGCCACGCGGCTTGCGTCGATGAAGTGGAAGCGTTCCGCGTTTTCGGGCGTTGCCGCCACCTCTGCCATCAGTTTGTACAAGTCGCGTTGCGCTTCGAGCAGGACCGGGCTTGAGCGTGGATCGAGACATTGAGCGCGCGCCAGCCCCAGGGCGGCGGATGATTCGTCCAATGTCCCCACCGCCTCGATTCGGGCGTGATATTTCATCACCCGTCCCTCGCCCAGCAAATTTGTCGTGCCGTCGTCGCCTTTGGATGTATAAAAAGTCATGCGGGCATTATAACGCCTATGGCTTGCCCACTGGGTATAATCGGGCAAGTATGTTGACACAATATCACGTCGAAATCCTGCTCACCTCGCTCGGAAGTCGTTTCAGCCCGCGCGCCCTGTCCACCATCATTCAGGCGAATATCAGCCAGGACCGCCTCGCCGGGCAGTTCGGTCATGACGAGTTTCACTTCGATAACAACGCCTTCGACAAGTCCTATGCCTACATGGAGGAACAGCGTGCGCTGACGGTTTCCTCCCTGCAGAGGAGCGACGCGAACGCCGCCTGGTCTGCTTTTGGGAGGATGCTCCACACCGCGCAGGACTTCTACGCCCATTCGAATTACGTCACCCTGTGGGTTTCCCGCTTCGACGGGCAGGCGCTTCCTCCCCCGCCAGAAATCGATCCCATTGACCCCGGCCTGCTCCACAGCCCGGACCTGCATTCCGGCAGGGTGTATTATCCGTTTGAATTGTTGTATTTTGTCCGCGTCACCCGCGCCTTTTCCCTGCGCTGGCTGCCGCGCGATTCCCATGCCTGGATGAATCTCGACTCCCCGGAGCAGGGATTCAAATTTGACTACGCCATGCAAGCCGCCGTCAAGAAGACGGTCATCGAATATGAGAAAACGGCCGCCGGTCTTTCGCAAGAGTCGGTACAATTGTTTTTAGACAAAGACAAATCATTCTGAGCGGCGCGAGGATACTCCTCATCGAGCGGGAGACCCCTCGCGATGCTCAGTCCACATGACGGAAAATGCCAAAACGTAAATTCTCGGAAAATACCGCCACCACTTCGTTCGGGTCACCGGGACGCGAGGGACATGATTCCTCGTCGTTCTACGGGACGCGTCTCTATGCGGACCAGCCCACAGTGGAGCCCGAACCGTACGTCGAGAATCAAATCGCGGACCTGGATGTCATCCATAACCACTCCTCCGAAGAGATGAAGGAATTGCCCGATAATTCCGTGCACCTCATGGTCACTTCGCCGCCATACAATGTGGGCAAGGAGTATGACAACAACCTGACACTCGAGGAATACCTGGATTTCCTGAACCGTGTGTGGAGAGAGACCTATCGCGTGCTGGTGCCGGGCGGGCGCGCCTGTGTCAACGTGGCGAACCTCGGACGCAAACCTTACATCCCGTTAAACGGATTGATCGCCAGGGAAATGATCGACCTCGGGTTCCTGATGCGCGGTGAGATCATCTGGGACAAAGCCGCCAGCGCCAGCACCTCCACGGCGTGGGGCTCGTGGCAATCGGCATCCAACCCGACTCTGCGTGATACGCACGAGTACATTCTCGTCTTCTCGAAGGGGACATTCAAACGCGAAAAGATCGATGGACGCGAAAACACGATCTCAAAGGAAGAGTTTCTGGAATTTACGAAATCGGTCTGGGCGTTCGCCTCAGAGTCGGCGAAGAAGGTGGGACACCCCGCGCCGTTCCCGGTGGAACTGCCGTATCGCTTGATCCAGTTGTACACCTACTCGAACGAAGTGGTGCTCGACCCGTTCATGGGTAGCGGACAGACGGCTCTTGCCGCGCTCAAGTCTGGTCGCCGTTATGTGGGCTTTGAACTGAGCGAGGAGTACTTACAATTGGCAAAGAGCCGGATCGAACAGGCGGAGAAAAATTCATAATCGCTTGTATGCGGATAACAAACGCATACGCCAACGTAAGAAATGGCATTCATTGGTCTTCGCACCTGACAAGGAGTCATTATGATCGCATCCTCACAGCTTTATCTTTTTGCCGGAGCGGCGCTGGTGTTGCTCTTGATTCCCGGTCCGGCGGTGCTGTACATCACGGCAAGGAGCGCCTCGCAGGGACGCATGGCGGGCATCGTGTCGGTGCTTGCCATCGAAACAGCGAACTTCTTGCAGGCGGTCGCGGCGGCGCTGGGACTTTCAGCCATTTTGATGTCGTCCGCATTGGCGTTCGATGGGGTGAAGTATCTCGGCGCGGCATATTTGATCTATCTCGGCGTCCGCAAGTTGCTGGCGCCCGACAACGGAGCCGAGGCCGAAGTTGTCAAACGCGAAAGCCTGTCTCACATCTACTGGCAGGGTTTCTTTGTCAACATTCTCAACCCCAAGACCGCGTTGTTCTTCTTTGCCTTCCTGCCGCAGTTCGTGGACCCCGCCAGGGGAAACGTCATCGGTCAGAATCTTCTGCTCGGCGCCATCTTCGTTGGGCTGGCGATCATCACGGATAGCCTGTACGCATTGCTTGCCAGTTCACTGGCGGAAAAACTGGCGGGAAATAAGAGTTTCCAAAAAGGAGGACGGTATTTTGCCGGACTGGTCTACATCGGTCTGGGGATCACAACCGCGTTGGCTGGGGCGAAAAAATAGGAGTTGACATAGGTGCTATAATGAAAATGGTGAAGGGATTCAACCTTCACCGCCCGGTTCCTGGTTATCACTTCCAGGAGGTACAACTATGGAAAATAAGGGCGTTCTTACCAAAGTTCTGGCTGTTGCAGGGGCAATATTGGTCTGGTTTCCCATCCTAGCGCCGATTCTCCTTACCGCTGTGCTGTTCATTCAACGACAGGTCTTCCGTTTTGACTATCTCATGCCTGCTGAACTGGGACTATTTGCTTTCGGCGGCGGGATCTTGCTGTTAGTGGCGGCGTTCCGCGCTCACTCGCACTGGAAACTCATCGCCTGGGGGCTTGGCATCGCGGTTGTGATGATCATTGGCGCGCAGGCGCTTGCTGAGATCACCGGGCTGGCGGATGGCTCGGTTGGGATCGGAGGCTGGCAATGGATGCTGGTCATCGGGGGATTGGTCGCCTATATACTGGCAATTGTTGCTGTGGGCATCGGTGGAATATTGTTATTGCGCGACCTGTTCAAGCCGCATCAGTTGTCACCTTTGACGCGCTAGTGCCCGAACAATATGAAGATGCAGGGTTAAAACGGCTGAAATTTGCCGCTTTTGCCCGTTAATTTAAAGTTATTTGGGTATCAGCATGCCAGCGCGCCCTGCCGATTCCCTTGGAGGAGGCGACCAGCGCCGCCTGACCGTTCAACGTGAATCCGGATTGTGTCATTGAGTGTTCCCCTATTCTTTTGTAACAGCGGTTAGATTCATCGTGAGCAGAACTCCGGGTTTGGGAAGTTCGCTCACGCCGATGACTGTCCGCGCGGGGCGATGGTTGCCCATCTTCTCGATGTACGCTTGATTCATCTCCTCGAAGTCGTTCATGTTCTTGAGGAAGATATTGATGTGGACAATGTGCTCCAGATCGGAATTGACCGACTCAAGCATCACCCTGAACGAGTCAAGTATCTGCCTGGTCTGCGAAGCGACATTATCCCCGGCAAGTTGACCCGTGGCAGGATTCACTCCCGCCGTGCCGCCAATGGTGATGAATGAGCCTACTTTGGCAATGTGGTTGTAGGGACCGATCGGTGCTGGAGTATTGGGTGGTGTGGATGTTTCAACGATGGGTGACATGTTCTCTCTCCATAGGGGTTTGATTTATTTTTCGATTGCCAGCCTGAATGCGCAAAATGCCAAGATCAAGGTGATGGGTGCAAAGATAAAATTCTCAGCAGAGACGCCAGAGGCGAGATTTCCCAGCGTATTCAACAACAAGAATGCAAAAATCAGCCAGACAAGGACATTCACTACCCCGGCGAATTTGCCAGCGTTCACGTATCCTGTTTTTGCAGCGATGGTGAGACCAAAGAGCATCGTCACAACCAAGGCAATGCTTTCCAACATGAGGAGGTTGCCCGCGTTGGCTTGCCCGCCCCAGATCATATTAGCGGGGAGAACCTTCAGCAACACAAGAACATGGAAGATCAGCAACAATCCCAAAGCGACAAGCAGGACATTCTCGGCAAGTTTTGCGCTGATAAGTTTCTTCATTGAATCACCTCTTTTGAGTTTTGACTGGATACCTCATATACGTAAGAAGGTAATCCTTTGTTTCGGATCTTCAGCCTTTGACTAATCGCGACATATCCCCGGGCAAATAGCCTAAACAAGCAAACCACTAGGATATCAAAATCAATTGCCATTAATATTGTCCATGCTACTGTATTGTCATTCTTTCATCCACCAGCAGCAAATGACCAGTCATGAACGGACGGATCATTCGAAGCCAAGAATAGCGCTGTCTTGACGGTCTCTTCAGGCTTGCCTGAGCATTTGGCACAAGGCTGCAATGATCACCCACTCATCAACTTCTCGATCAAGAGTTGTATCAAGTAAAGCACAATCGGCAACACGACGGCAGATAGAAACCCGGCAAGCGTATCGGAACGCCAGGGCCAGGTGGGAATATTCACAAGCACTTCGCGTTCAGCGCCCATTCCCATCATGGCGTTGCTGAAGTGATCCACATCCTCCAGTTCATTCTTATCCAAACCATGATGCAATCTTTCCAACGTCGACTCGACCCGCTGATCGAGTTCCGCAATGAGTCTGCGTTTTTCAGAGACAAGACGGCGATGTACGAACCACAGAGGGAGCACAAATGCAGCGATTGCCAGCACTACCTGCACAGCCATGATCGCCAGACCCAGCCCGGTCGCAAGTTGGATCGGAAGAGTCAATAAAGTTAAAGTGAGCATGAGCATCCAGGACACACCGATCAATGATGTCACCCGGGAAAAAGCATATACCGGGTCGAGACGAAACAGATTGAACTGCCTGACCATCTTCACCGTCCGGTTTACAAGACTTAATTGTCGAAAAGAATGATAATAAATCGCACTCCCGGTCAGGTAACTGACCAACCCGGTAAAAAATACTGCCGCGGAGAGGAGAGATCCAAGCCCATAGCTCACATAAAAGGTCTCGTAGCCCAAATACGTCAGGATGAGATAGTTAATTCCCCAAAAAACGCCACTGAGTATCACACCTCGGTTTGGCATGGTCGTGAACTCATATTTCAACCTTTTTAACTCTTCCTCGTCTATATCCAGGAGCGAGTTAAAAATGGACAAAGCCTTAAGCGAGACCGAATCCAGATAGGTCATGATCGTCATGGGCACCCATAACCAGATCGGAAAAACCAGTATGATCGGTTTGAACGTGTAAAAGGGTATCCATCCGTCCACCCATGCCAGGATGTGGAGGAGGGCTACCTCCACGAGGAAGAGTCCCAGGTAGGTGAGCCAGTAGGGGACGGGCAATCGCTCAACAGAATCCATGAACCTGTCGAGGAAGCTGGGTCTGTAGGGTATTGTTCCACTGCCAGTCTGACGTATCGCATCGGATGTCATGTTTTCAAACCGCCTTCCTATTGGATTGAAAAATCATACTTGCAACCTTACTGAGCCGTGTTCCCGCCATCCACCAATAACAGATGCCCGGTCATGAACGACGAATCGTCCGAAGCCAGGAACAATACCGCTTTGGCAATCTCTTCCGGTTTCCCGAAACGTCCCATCGGAATGTAGGCGCTCGACTCTTTGATCGCCTCCTCCAGGCTGACCGGGTCGGAAGCTTCGAAATAGCCGCGCTCCAGCCAGCGGTCCACAAACGTATCTCCGGGGCATACCGCGTTCACACGGATGTTCTCACGCGCATGATCGAGCGCCATCGCCTTGGTCATCAGCCCCACTGCGCCCTTGCTCATCACATACGGGAAGGCGTTCTTTCCCGCCACCACTGACCAATCGGAGCCATTATTGACGATCACGCCTCCGCCCTGCGCTCGCATGACGGGAATCACCAGTTTGCACATGCGCCACACAGCCGTGATGTTGATCGAGATTGTATCATTCCACACTTTGTCGGATGTGGTCTCAGCGGTTCCCTTGGTGACAATGCCCGCATTGTTGAACAGAATATCCACGCGACCGAACTCGGACAGAGTCCGCTCGACGACGCGGGAACAATCCCCGGCTTGGGAATGATCCGCCTGGACGAAGACGCCTCGGACTCCCTTTTGCCTGATCTCGCTCTCCACGCGTTGACCCAATTCCACGCGGCGTCCCGTGATGACCACCTGTGCGCCCTCCTCCGCAAAAAGGAGAGCGGTCGCCTTCCCGATCCCCGACGTTGCTCCGGTAATGATCGCTACTTTCCCTGCCAGTTTTCCGCTCATGAGTCCTCCTTGGATAAAACCATCCGAAGGCTTTAAGCCTTCGGATGGTTATTGTACCTTATGCAAACTGCTCCAAATTGATTGCCACAAGCGGAAGCGCCTCATCCACAAAGGTTTCGAGGGCGGGGCGCTTTTTGTGGTGACTGTAGTGGGATGCCAGTCCGTAGATTGCCCACGTGGCGACGGTGGCGGGAATGTCGGTGGAGATTTTCGTTTTGGTCTGTTGCAACCACAGAGTCAACAACTCGAAGATTTGATTCTTGATCGTCCCCTCCACCAGCGACTCGAATTGCTGGTGCGGCTGGGCGCAGTTGCTGTGCGTGGTGGATAAAAACTCGCAAACGGCAATGATTAAATTCTTTAGGTTCTCCGGGGTGTAATGGCAGGCGTTTAGTGTGCGTTTTTCGATTTCCTGCCGGAACAGTTGACTGATGAAGGAATCAAGCAGGGCGTATTTATCGGCGAAGTGAGCATAGAAGGTAGCGCGGTTAACCTGTGCCTTGTCGGTCACGTCCTGCACGGTGATGGATTCGAATCCCTTTTCAGCGAGGAGGTCGCTAAAGGCTTGCAGGATCAGGCTGCGGGTTCGTTTGACGCGGGGGTCGAGTTTTTCTTTGGGCTTGGGCAACATTTTCGCTCCAGTGTTGTTTATCCAACAAATTTCAAAAGTTGATGGTTGACCTGCGCGAGAAGTTTTAGTAAATTACGCAACACTTGTTGTTTACAATACAACTGTATATTATCACCCGCTTCAAGGAGAGTCAAGAATGAATATCGCGTTATGGATTGTACAAGGCTTGCTCGCCGCCCTTTACCTGATGGCTGGGAGCATGAAAACGTTCCAGACTGCCAGGGCGAAGGAAATGTTGCCGTGGGCAAAGAATCGCTCAGATGGATTTGTCCGTTTCGTTGGGACCTCGGAACTGCTCGGCGTGCTGGGTCTGATTCTGCCTCTGGCAACGGGCATCCTGCCGTGGCTGACGGTTCTCGCGGCGGTTGGACTCATGTTGATTCAGTTGCTGGCAATTTTTACAGAGCATCTGCCCAAGAAGGAATATAACGTGATTCCCTTCAATATCATATTGCTCTCGTTCGCTGTATTTGTCGTCATTGGGCGCTGGTCGCTGGTAAGCATCTAGAAATCAAACTCAATCAATGAGCAAAAATGAAAACAACAATTATTGGCGCAGGCAACATGGGTGGATGCATCGGTGCGCTTCTCGCGGGGCGGATGTCGTTGCCGCCAGCGACAACGCGGACGCCCAAGTTGGAGAGGCGCAGATCGTGACCGATGGCGGTTATGGTGTCTGTCAATGGTGAAGGAGGAGCCGGGTCTTAAAAAACAAATATAATGCACCATGTTCTGCGTAATCATCTCATCGTCCCGGGAGACTATATGGCATTGAAGGTCATCGGAGCCGGTTTCGGGCGGACGGGAACCCGATCGCTCAAATATGCACTGGAAGAACTCGGATTTGAGAAGTGCTATCACATGGAGGAAGTGATCAAACATCCCAGCCATTTGAAGCGATGGGCGGATGTCATGAAAGGCGGCGCATCCGATTGGGAGGCGTTGTTTCATGGTTATCAAGCGGCGACCGACTGGCCCACAGCCGCCTATTATCAGGAGTTGATGACCGTCTACCCGGATGCCAGGGTCATCCTCACAGTACGGGAGCCCGAAGGCTGGCATACCAGTGTGATGAATACGCTGTACCAGGTCAGCAGAAGATTTAACCGCTTCACGAAATTCATCCCGCCATTGCACCAGTTTCTGAATGGGATGGAAAAAGTGGTCTGGCAGGGTATCTTTCAAAACAGAGTGGAAGATAAATGTCATGCCGTCAGGGTTTTCAACGAACATATCGAAGAGGTGAAGCGCATCGTGCCAAGGGAACGGCTGCTGGTCTTTGAAGCCGGACAGGGTTGGGAACCGCTGTGTGCCTTTCTTGGAGTGCCGGTCCCCATGGGCAAGCCATATCCACACCGGAACAGCGGGACAGTGGTCAGGTGGCTTCTGAAATACAGAGCCATATTAAAATGGGGGGCGGTGTCCATCATCATTGTATTTTTGTATTTACTGATCCGCACTCTGACTCAGTTTTAAAGTTAGGAGACAATTAATGAATACTGCATCGAATCCAGAGACCAGGACGGAATTTTCCATCCACCCCAAGACCCAAATGGGAGCCATCTCTCTGACGGTTGTCAATCTGGAGAATCAGTTGAGGTTTTATCAGCAGGCATTGGGCTTCAAACTTCATTGGCGTAAAGGTAACAAAGCTGGACTCGGCGCGGGCGGAGCGGATTTTCTCCTGCTCACCGAAGGAACGAACCTCAAAAAGTATCGCGGCGTGACAGGTCTTTATCATGTGGCGTACCTTTTTCCAAACAAGCGCGAACTTGCCATTGCCATGGCGCGTCTCTTTGCGTTGAAATACCCCAACTCGCCGACCGATCACATCATGACCAAGACCACCTACCTCGATGACCTCGAAGGGAACGGCATCGAGTTGTATTGCGAGTCGCCTGAAGATGGTACATGGACCATGTCTGATGACAGATTCGAAGCCCGCCGTGCAGATGGCTCATGGAGCGATGGACGCGAACCGCTGGACGTGGATGCGCTGTTCAAACATCTCCAAGATGACGATCGCCTCGATGCGCCCATCCCATCTGATTTGAAAATTGGGCATGTGCATCTCCACGTCCGCGATGTGGCGGAAGCGGTGGATTTCTATCATGGCATCATCGGTTTTGACATCATGGGCGTCTCGAAGCAATTCCAGATGGGATTCGTCTCTGCAGGCGGATACCATCATCACCTCGGGTTGAATACCTGGCAGGGACGCGGCGTGCCACCCCCTCCACCCGATGCGGTTGGACTTCGGTATTTCACCATCGACCTGCCCGATCAAAAAGCCTACGAACAAGTCGTGGTTCGGGTCGACGCGGCGGGCATCCCGTCGAATCAGACCGAGGCAGGATTGATGATCTATGATCCGTCACAGAATGGGGTCATCCTGCGGGTTGCAAAATAGATTCCAAATCTTGAAATGAAATACCCGAAATCAAAAAGGTTTCGGGTGTTTGCTTCATGCCATTTTGCTTACATATGAAACTCTAATGCACAGTCCCGACCAAACATGCTACAATTTTTGCACCATGAACACCGCACGACCTCCCTGCTAAGTCCATATTTGGGCAAGACGATTCGCCAAGACCCACTACTGGGTCTGTTTTGTATTCCCCTTAACTCGTAAAAAACCTACACCCGACGATCTCGACGGTGCCTGACGCAGCCAGCGGCGCAACCGTCTGTTTTCATTTAAATCCAACGCGCGCGGACCTCCCCGCTCCGATCTGTCTCTCATTCACCTAACTGACAGATTGGAGGTTTCTCATGGAAACAATTCGGGGCAAAATGTCCCTCGATTTGGATTTAATCGGACTCAATGATCGACTTGCCAATTTCTCCCGCGTCCTGCTGGACCTGGGAACGGGTGACGGACGCTATGTGCGTCATCTCGCCGAAAGGAATCCACGCTGGTTCGTCATCGGCGTGGACTCGTGCCGCGAGAATTTGCGGAAACATTCACGTGCAAAACTACCCAATGCCCTCTTCGTCATTGCCAACGCCCAAGAATTGCCGCGTGAACTAAATGGACTGGTCTCGCACATCACCATCAACTTTCCGTGGGGTAGTCTGCTGGAGAGTCTGTTAACAGGGGATTCTAAACTGATGTGCGGACTTGAAGCCATTTCGCATGAAAACGCTTCTATCGAACTGCACCTGAATAGCGGCGCGTTGACGGACGCCGGAATGGTCCTCGAAACGGGAGCAAAGAAAATTTACGATAACCTGCTTCAAGCGGGCTGGCGGATGAATGAGCCGGGCTGGATGGAATCCCGATTGTTGCGTAGTCTTCCCACCACCTGGGCGAAACGTCTCGCCTTCGGGCGTGAGCCGCAGGCAGTGGCGCTGAGTGGAACTATCAAATAACAAAGCAGGTCGCGTCACAGACGCGACCTGCTCTTTTCATTTCAGAATCTTCACTGCATTCCGTCCCGCCGCGCCGCTGACTCCCCCTCCGCCGTGGACGCCGCTTCCGCACAGGTAGAGATTGTCAATCGGCGTTTTGTGATTCGACCAGCCGGGGATCGGGCGCATGAACAGGAATTGATCGAGCATGAGTTGACCATGATTCAAATCACCTTCGGTCAAGCCATAGATTTCTTCCAAATTCTTTGGAGTAATTGTCTTTGCAGCTTTGATTGAAGATTGTAGATTGGGAAAATATTCCGCCAAAGTATCAATTGCCAATTTTTCAACCTCCAAACCTTCAACTTTCCAATTGCTATTTTTCAAAGCATAGGGAGCAAACTGGAAATGAACTGAAACTACGTTGCCTGATGTATTTATTTCCAGATATGGGTTCTTGGAGATTTCGCCGTATTTGGCGGCATCGTAGGCCTTTTCCAGATAGTTGATGGATGGGGCAAGGACGACGGTTCCATCCGGGATGCCATGCCTGCCATCGGTTTGCAAATGAATCTTCGCCATGGATCCGCGCATTTTGATGGATTGTACATGCCAGATAAATTCCGGCGGCAGTTCACGCGAACCAACCAGTTTGAGCAGGGTATGCTTCGGGTCGGCAGCGGAGAGAATTACATCGGCAGAAATCTCTTCGCCATTTGTCAGCACAACGCCTTTGGCGGTTTGATTTTCCACTTTTATGCTGGAGACTTCCGCCTCAGTGCGGATTTCGCCGCCGAAAGCTTTCACCGCATTCGCCAGCGCGGATGTGATTTCGCCAGCCTTCCCCACATTGACATGCGCCAGGCCGCCGCGGTTCATCCAGTTATGAATGAGGGTGTAACCAGTGCCTGCGCCCATCGGTCCGAGCGTGAAGCCGTGGATTCCAAGCGATGCCACGGCGGCTTTGACCGTTTCAGATTCAAAATACTCTTCGACCAGTTCCTGTGCGGTCATCGGCAGGGAGCGAATGAAGTTGAGCATATCCTTTCGACCGGCAAGACGCAGTTCCAGACCGAGTTCAAGCAAGCCGTACCCCTCGCGGATACCGAAATTCATGGGTAAACGCGGCATGATGGTGGCATAGGCAACGTCGAGAATCTCCGCGGACCTGTTCATGAAGCGCAGGAACTCGCCCCAGCGTGCCGCGTCCTTTTCAGAGAAGCGTCTGATGGATTCGGCATTGAGCATGAGGTGGTTGCCGTCGGGTTGTAGAGAAATGAAAGCAGGTTTCTCTTTGACAGCAGGTAACGGCAGTTTCAAATCTCTGACAATGTCTGGGCGGAGGGCGCCGCCGGTGAAAACCGAATCGACAGAAAAATCGTCGCCAAAAGATTCGGTCACCACCGAACCGCCGACGATGGCGCGGCGTTCGAGGACCAGAACCTTTTTACCCTGCCTGGCGAGATACGCGGCAGCAACCAGTCCATTGTGCCCCGCGCCGATGATGATCGCGTAATAGTCGTGGTGATTTGTCATGGGTGTTTCCTTCCAAACGGTTGCTTCGATTCCGTTCTGTTGACAGTTCTAAAAAATTTCATGCAGGCGCTGGATCGGCCTTTATTCAGCGGAATCAACTTTCGGCTGAGAAAGAAGCGGTTTTCATCCGCTTTCTGCATTAATACGATCCCTTGAAATACGCGCGGATCAAGTCGGAAATATCTGCGGTGGTGTTCTGTTGCGCGACAGCAAAGAAGTCGGATGCAGTGGCGTGACCGTGTGCATAACGGGAGGCATACTCTTTGAGAAAACTCAGAAAATCCTGCGTGCCCATGCGCCAGCGCAGTTCGTCGATGAAGTTTGCGCCGTTGAGATAGGCGGCGTTGACGTAGCCGCGGAAACTCCCGCCCTCGTAGATGTTCGTATCCACCCAGCCCGAGGGTCCAAAATAGTTCACGCGGAAGTTCCACCACCAGTCGCCGTAATTCGGGTGGATGTATTCGTAGAAAATGTTTTCGCTGTACACTGAGAGGGCTTCGTCGAGCCATGGTTCCATGGCCTGATCGCTGCCCACCAGCCCGAACCACCACTGGTGCGCGATTTCATGCACGCCGATGGTCGCCAGATTACTGCGCTCCGAGCCGTTGTACTCGTCGTAGAACTTCGTCGCCAGAAAAACAAGACCATCGTATTCCTGCCCGTCGTGCAGGTCGGATTGGACCACGCTCAGGCTGGCATACGGATACGGCGCGAACAGGTCTTTGAACAGACCAACCGCCTTGACCGACGCGTTCAACATGCCCTGACCTGCGCCGTCGTATCCCTCGTAATAATAGGAGCGGATCACCACCGACCCGACGGCTGATTCCCTCATCGAGTAGATGTCGCTGGCGGAGAAGGCGAACGTGCGCCCGCCGCTGAGCCGGTAGCGCGTCCATTCGCCGTTGGGTTCCTCGAGCCCGCTGGCAGCGATGGTGACAGTATCTCCCGTTGTTCGGATGTTCACTTCAAAATCGGCGGCATCGTAGACGAGATGCTCGCCCAAACCCGACGGGTCATGCAACACCCAGCCGCCTTTGTAGGGCACGATGAACGGATACCAGTCTGTGAGATTGACCTGATTACTGGCGTAGCCATATGGGTGATCGTTGCTCTTGGGCGGGATGTTGATGCGGAAGCGCATGGCGAGGGTTAGCTGTGCGTTGGTTGTCAGCGGCTGGGGAAGATAGACGGTGAGTCTTTGCCCGGTCAGGTCGTAGGTCAGTTGATTGCCGTTCAACAGGATGTTTTCGAGCAAAAAGCCCGACCGGAGATTCGGTTGGACGGCGAGCACGAGTTCATTCAAGGTTGCGCCGGTCTGGTTGGTATATTGAATCGTCTCATCCACGGCGAGCTGGCGGCCGGCATAATCGAGCAGGGCGAACAGCGTGTATTGGGTTCGGGCGGTCTGTGAAGGAGTTGTGGGCGAGACAAGGGGCGTGGCGGTGAATTCAAGGGTGGGAGGTGGTGTGTTCGTCGGAGGTTCCGGGGTAAAGGTTGGGATGAGGGTCGGCGATTCGAGCGGGAGTGGGGTCGCGGCGAGGGGCTGGAACGGCGTGGGGGTGGGGGATGCGTCCGGGTTGGCGGTGACAAGCACGAGCGGCGCGGGAAGCGGCGCCGAAGGCGTCATCCCGCAGGAGGAGAGGAGGATGCCACAGAGCGCGCAGAGAATGACGAGGGTTTTATTCATAAATATTCGTGTCATTGCGAACCGTACTTTGGCGAAGCAATCTCCTCATGAGTTGTAGATTGCTTCCCGAAGGTTGCAATGACATGGTTAGTATGTATTCTTGAAATACTTTGTCATCAAGTCGGTGAGGTCGGCGGCAGTGTGTTCGCGCAAGACGCGGAAGAAATCGGCGCCGGTGGCGCGTTTACCCGCATATTGGGTGTAGTAATCTTTTAGGAACGCAAAGAACGTCTCATCACCGATACGGGCGCGCAGTTCTTCAAGGAAGCGCGCACCGGTAAGATAGACTTTGTCCCAATACGGGCGCTGACCGCCGCCGTCGTAGATGGGCGTATCCACAAAGCCGGGCTCTTCGAACTCAAAGTAGCGATAGCCCCACCACCATGAGACCATGTCAGGATGAACGCTTTCATAGTAGATGCGTTCACTGTAGGTGCAGAGCGCTTCATCGAGCCAGGGTTCGAGCGCCTGGTCATCGGCGACGCTGTCGAACCACCACTGGTGTGCGGTCTCGTGCGCGGCGATGATGACGAGATAATTCTTCGGCGTGCCATCGTAGAGGTTGAAGTAATCGCGGCTGATGAAATAGAACGCCGAAAACTCCATGCCGTCATTAAAATCGCCCTGCACAGCGGTGAGCGTTTTGTGCGGGTATGGTCCGAAGCGCTGGCTGTAGACCTGCAAGGCTTCGATGGTGGTCTGCAACATGGCTTCGCCGGGCGCATCGTAGAACGCGAAGAAATAACTGAAAACGGTCACATTGCCGACGGTTTGCTGTGCGACCTTGAATACTGTGCTGATGGAAAAGGCAAACGTGCGCCCCGCCTCCAGCACAAAGCGACGGCTGTTCGCCGTTGGCGCGGGCACCTCCGCCCCTGACGAAGCGACCTGCGGAGTCGTCCCATCGGTGAAGGTGACTGTCACATCGAAATCCGCCGGGTCGTAGACGAGATGCTCGCCATAAAACCAGGCATTGTGCAGGATCCAGCCCTCGCCGGGTTTGTACGGCACGATGAACGGATACCAGTCCACGAGATTGGTCTGCCGGTCAGAGTAGCCGTAGATTTGCGGACGGACCTCGTCGGGGTTGGCGTATGCCTGCATTCTTGGCAGGATGAGATCGTATTCCATCACGAGGGTAAGCGTCCCCCCCGGCGGCAGGGGCTGAAGCAGGGAAATGGTCCATTTTTGACCGTCGAGCGTGTAAGTGGAAACGGGTTGGTTTTCGATTAAGAGCGACCTGACCGCGAATCCGCCCTGCCAGAAATTTGGCTGGACGGCAAGCACGAGGTCGTTGAGCGTTTCCCCGCTCCAGTTGGGGTAGGTAATGGTCTGCGTGACGGAGGCGGCATGGGTCGAGTAGTTGAGCCTCAGGTCGATCACATACTGCGGACGCGCCAGCGCAGGGGCCGCTGTGGGAACCGGTGCCGGCGTATCGGTGGGTAGAGCCGTCTCTGTCGGCAGAGGGGAGGATGTCGGGGGTTCTGTCTCTGTTGGGATGGGGGAAGGAGTCGCAGGGGAGGAACAAGAGGAGAGGAAAAAAATCAGGAGGAAGGCGGGACGAAGAATACGAATGGCGGTGTGTTGGAACATGGTGCGATTTTAACCGAAAAGGGATGGCTTTCTCATAAACGAGGCAATCCCCCTGAAAGTTCCTGCCGCGTTAAATGTCCTTTTTGTAAAATCGGTAACGTTTATAAATGACTGCCCCCATGTGATGCGCGAGAGGCCAGGTATCGGGATTTTCTTCCCCGGTGAGTGAAAGGTCCGCCCAGGTGTAGCCGCGCGCCGCGGCGCGTTTTGCCATTTCATCGAACAACAGGATTGCCACGCCGGTATCCCAATGCTCGGGCGTGACGACCACACTTTTGACAGCCAGACATTTGGGTTTGATGTTGCGAAATTTCAAATAACGCAGATAATCCCACGGATGACGAAGCCCATTCAAATGAATCAAGACTTCGTTGAAGTTTGGCACACCGGGGAAGAAGCCCGCCGGTTTACCATCCACTTCAGCGAAGAGCACCAGATCCATGTCCGCCAGTTCGATGAGCGGATCGATCATCGCCTCGATGTCCCTGCGTGTGTACGGGACAAAACCGGGGAAATGCTTCAAACCTTCGTTTTGCAGGAAGGTGATGCGGTCGATCTCCTTCTCTTTATCCTTCAAATTCGCGCCGCGCACCGTGAAATTTGGATTCCGTTTTCGAACCTGTTCCGCCAGCCGCGACAAACGCTGAAGTTTGGGATTGTTCAAGTCGAGGTCGATGGCGTAGGCAAGCCCATCCTCGCCATTTTTTTGAAACCCATACCGCTCGAAGAACTTTTGGTAATACGGCGGGTGATGCCCACACAGGATCGCAGGCGGACGGTCGCGCCCGTCGATGAGGATGCCGCGCGAGTCTTCGCGGTCCAGATTGTAGGGACCATACAACGACTTCATGTTTCGTGAACGCGCCCACTTCTCCGCGTGGTCGAACATGGCTCGAAACACGTCAAAATCCTCGATGCACTCGACAAAGCCGTACATACATTCCGGGAAACCCCTGGTACGCGTATTGTTGAAATCCTCCGCAAGGCAAAGTGTGCCTGCAGGTTGTCGGTTCTTCCAGGCAATGAAGAATTCCGCGAGACCATCCTTGAAGAACAATCCCTGAGCCGGGTTGATGACTTTTGCCTTTTCGGTGAGGAGCGGCGGCACCCATAGCGGATCGCCCTTGTAGATCGTCCACGGAAAGGTGAGAAAAAAGTTTCGGTCGCGTCTGGTCCGGATGGGTTTGATCTCGATCATGGTCTTACGAAGAGAAGAGTGCGATGGCGGCCAGTGCTAGGAGAATGCCCATCCATTGTGAACGGGATATCTTCTCCTTTAGGAACACCCACGCCAGGATCACCGTCGCGCCGGGGTAGAGCGAACTGAGTATTGCGGAGATGTCGAGCCTGCCGGTGCGCAACGCCAGCAGGTAGAAAAAGTTGCCGCCCACATCGAGCATTCCGTTGGCGAACACCACGCCCCACGCCTCGCGCGGAACGCCGAATCCCTGCCGTAATGCGAGGACAAATCCAAATAGCATGATCGTCCCGGCGGTGCGGGAGGCAATCATGGGGTAGAAAGTGGAGGTGATTCCGTCAGTGGCGTAGTGTATGAGGATGAAATAGGAACCAAATCCCAGTCCGGCGAGGAGCGGCAGGCGCAGGTCAGAGAGCCGCTCCAGATGGAGGCGGTGGGACGCGTCACCTTGTGAGATGAGCCAGACTGCGCTGAGCGCCAATCCGAACCCGATGAATTGAACGAGCGTGGGCAGTCCTTCGGTGAACGCGCTGACCAGTACGGGGAGCGCAGCGGCAAACAACGCCGAGACAGGCGCGGCGATGCTCATCTGTCCCTTTGCCATGCTGTAGTAGAGGGTTATCAGCCCCACCGAACCGAGCATGCCTCCCAACCCGGCGATGAGGAGCGATGAAAGGGGCGGGAGCGGTTCGGGGAAGAAGATGACGACGGCAATCAACGCCAGCAGACCGATTAAATCGGCATAGAATACGGCGCGGTACGCGCCCAGTTTGCGGGTGGCAAGCCCGCCGGCAAAATCGCCCGCCCCCCAAACGAGCGCGGATAAGATGCCGTAGAAAATGGAGAGTGAGAGCAAGATGTTTTCCTCGATGAACTGGATGGAAATAAAAACGCCACCCTGAAAGACAGCAGGGTGACGGGATTATAAAGGATGTTGTCCTGTGATCTCTATCGATTTCGATACGCCTCCCACCACTGATGCAGGATTCCATAAATGATCTCGTCGCCGTCGGAAAATCCCTGCACAGGATAGTTTTTGCCTGCCACAGTGACAATATCCACGTAGTTCGTCACGCGTCCATACCGTCCACGT
This sequence comes from Chloroflexota bacterium, assembly GCA_013388855.1. Classification (GTDB taxonomy): domain Bacteria; phylum Chloroflexota; class Anaerolineae; order Anaerolineales; family Villigracilaceae; genus Defluviilinea. Next base: position 82,331 of record JACAEM010000022.1, on the reverse strand, counting down.
ACCGATTGCATCTTGATCTCGCGGATATCGCGCCCGCTGAATTCCTTCTGCTCGAAAAACGATTCGATGCTGAGCTTGTTCGGCTCCACCTTGACCAGACCAACCTGGAAGAAAGGCAGGATCATGATGATCAGGCAAAAGATCGCCGCGAGGATCGCACCAATTCTGTGTTCCGGCTCAGCGTAGATCGTCCAAAGGGCAACGAGGCAGAACGGGATCACGAGGAAGAGGATCCCGTATTGTTTGAAGAAGTTTTTCTTGAAGGTTCGTGTGCCGGAGAATGACGGCGCGGCGCTGGGAATGTCATAACCCATCGACGGCACGGTTCCGTAGGTGGAGGCGGCCCTGTCGCCTTGCACAGACGCTGACTGAGCCATGCCGAACAAGTCGGGGCGTCGCTGGCGCAGGGTCTCTACAATGGTCGGATATCCGATCACTTGCTTGGTGACATTGACCGTGTTGCCCTTCTTTGTCACAAGCGCCAGATTATTTTGCTTTGACTGGATGCGGGCAATCTCGTTCCATCCGACCTCCGCGCCGATCAATCCGAAGAACTGCGAGGTGCGAATGCCCTTCTCGCTGACCTCCACCTGTTTGGAGACGATCCAGATGGCAGGCAGCAACAACAAAGACAAGCCGCAGGGAACAACCATCACCATTACATTCTGCAATAGGATCAAAACCGCCAGCCCGAGGCAGGCAAAGAGGATCGCGAAGAAATAGGTGGCGATACGATTGATGGTGGAATATTTGAACACCATCGGCTTTTCGGCGCGTGGCTTTGCAGACGATCCGGGCTGGGAAGCGGCTTGCAGTTTTGCCTTGGGAGGTTCCTCCGCCCAGTCGGGAAGGGAGACGTGCGTTGCCTGCTGACGAGCGGGTTGTGTGAGCGGTCTGCTTTCGAGCGACATGGACGGCTGCGACCGAGTCCGGGGACTCGACTCAGGAATGGGAACCTCCTCTGGCACGAAAGGAGGCGTGGCGCCCATCGCAGCGCGATCCATTTCGAGCAGTTCCTCCCGCGCCAGTTTGTTGGTGGGATCCAGTGTCAACACGCGGTTCAGGCATTGCCGTTTGCGCTGCGGGTCGTCCATCACGGCGGCGAGCACCAGCCATGCGTCTATATCCTTGGGATTGGCGGAGAGAACTTCCTTGAGAAAGCTCATCGCCTTGTTTTTGTCGCCCTGTTTTGCCGCATCGATTGCCGATTGAACGAATTTATGCATAAATCCCTTCCAAAAAAGAATACCTAATTATCAGTCGCTCCTGCTTTTTGGAAGTCACCAATTTCCTTGCAAAAAGTCATATCTTCCCGCCTGCCTTTGCGCGTTCCAACACCTTTTGCGCGTTTTTCAAAAGCGGCATATCAATCATCTTGCCGTCCAGCGCGTAGGCGCCTTTGCCCTCTTTTTGACTCGCCTCGAACGACTCGACGATTCGTTTGGCGTATGCAATTTCTTCATCGGATGGAGTGAACGCTTCCTGCACGACCGGGACCTGATTCGGGTGAATGACCTGTTTCCCGCTGAAGCCGAATCCTGCTCCCTGCTCCGCCTCGCGGCGCAGACCTTCGAGATCGCGGAAGTCAATGTACACCATGTCAATTGCCTGCAGGTCGTTTGCCGCACACGCCGCAACGACCGCCGAACGCGCATACAACACCTCGTTTGCCTCTTTCGTCCGCCGTGCGCCTACCGAGGCGGCATAATCCTCCGCGCCGAAGATGATGGCTTCGAGGCGTTTGTCGGCTTCGGCAATTTCCTTCAGGTTCAGGATGCCTCTTGCGGTTTCAACGCCAATCAATATGCGAATGGCTCCAATAGCCAACCCATTTGCGAGTTCAAAGGATTCAATCTGCCCGCTGACCCACTTCACCTGTTCGGCGGATTCGATCTTGGGCACAACGATGGAGTCCGGTCTTGCCGCCAGGGCGGAGGCGAGGTCGTCCTTTTCGAAGCCCGAGCCGATGCTGTTAATGCGAATGCACCGTTCGGAGTTTCCAAAATCCAATTCCTTCATTGCCTGTGCAATGATCGCTCGCGCTTCGGCTTTTTTGTTGAGGGCGGTCCCGTCCTCCAGATCCATGCAGATGCAATCCACGCCGAGGGTGGTTGCTTTTTCGATTTTGCGGCGGTCGTCACCGGGCATATATAACAAGGCTCTACGAGAATGCATTTGTTCTCCGTTTTCAGGTTGGAAGGTTTGAAAGTTGGCTGGTTAAACGTGTGAACGTTACAACTTTCAAACCTGTGAACGTTTGAGGAACATCGCCGTCCGCTCGAATTCGACCACAATTGTACCGTCGGGTTTTTTGCCCCGGCATTTAATTCGCACAATCCCAACGTTGGGTCTTGACTTGGACTCCCGCTTTTCGATGATTTCACTCTCGGCATAGATGGTGTCGCCGTGAAAAACGGGATTGGGATGCACAACCTTGTCGTATCCCAGATTTGCCACAATCGTGCCTTCGGTCAGGTCGGGGACGGTGAGCCCGACCACCAGCCCGAAGGTGAACACGCCATTCACCAGCCGCTGACCAAATTCGGTTTTCGAGGCAAAATCCTCGTTGAGATGAAGCGGCTGGGTGTTCATCGTCAGCGCGGAGAAGAGGACGTTGTCCATTTCAGTGACGGTGCGCCCGCCGTGTTGGAATTTCATCCCCACTTCGAGTTCGTCAAAGTATTTTCCGGTCATATAACCTCCGTTTGAATGTGGGCAGGTCGAAACGTTTGAACGTTCTAACGTTCCACCTTGTCCACGATTTCTATAAGCTTCTGCTCCCTCTCCACCGTCTGCCCCTGCTTGACCAACAACTTGCTCACGGTCCCATCCATCGGCGCCTGGATTCTAATCTCCATTTTCATCGCTTCGAGGATGATGAGGGTTTGTCCCTTTGTCACTGTTTCTCCTTCGCTGACATTGACGGCGCGAATTTGCCCCGGCATGGGGGCGGTCAGTTCGCCGGCGGTATGGAGGTGACCGCCTCCACGTTTGCGCGAGCCGGATTGCCGGGTCAGCACGAAGGTTTGACCGTTCACCGTCACCCAGCGTTTGGTATGGTCGGAGGAGACGTAAGCAGTGAGGCGTTCGCCGCCGAGGAGAAATTCGATTTGTCCGCGTTCGGCGTCGGCGTGGAGGATGTCGGCTTCGGCGGTTTTATCTCCCAGCGTGACGCGGTAGGATTTGCCGGTGAGAAGGATTTCTAGCGTGGCGTTATCGAAGGTCAGTTTCATCAGTTGCGAAATCCGTTCAGGGTCTTCCACGGGCTGTAAGGATCCACTTCATTTACGATTTCAGATTTGCGATTTGCGATTTCAATGTCCGCGAGTGCGGCGGCAACGAGGGATTCAAAAGATGGGGCGGAGGGTGGTTCCCAGTCGAAGGCGTTTTCCACCCAGCGCGTGGAAACTCTGCCATTGGCAAAATCGGGATGCGCCAAAACCGCCTGCATGAAATCCAGGTTGGTGACGACGCCATGCACGACGAAGTCTCGCAATGCGGTTTGCATCTTTCGAATGGCGGTTTGGCGGTTCTCGGCATGGACAATCAACTTTGCCAGCATGGGGTCGTAGAAATGAGTCACCTCGTCGCCAGCGCGAAAGCCCGAATCCACGCGGATGCCCGGTCCGCGTGGCTCGATGTATCGCAGGAGTTTGCCGGTGCTGGGTAAAAATCCGTTGGCGGGGTCTTCGGCGTAGATGCGGCACTCGATGGCGTGTCCGTGCTGGGTGAGTTCTTCTTGCTGGTAGGGGAAACGTTCGCCTGCCGCAACGCGAATCTGCCATTGAACCAAATCAAGCCCTGTTGTGAGTTCGGTGATGGGGTGTTCGACCTGGAGGCGGGTGTTCATTTCGAGAAAGAAGAAAGCCTGCCCTGAGCCGTGTCGAAGGGAGGAAAGATTTGGATCGAAGATAAATTCTACAGTTCCAGCATTGAAGTAATTAACTGCTTTCGCTGCTCGCAATGCCGCTTCTCCCATTTGCACGCGCAACTCTGGCGTGAGCAATGGAGACGGTGTCTCTTCAATAATTTTTTGATGGCGTCTTTGCACCGAACATTCGCGCTCGAAGAGGTGGACGATGTGTCCGTGCTTGTCGCCGAAGACTTGAAACTCGATGTGATGCGCGTCGGGGATGTATTTTTCGATGAGCAGGCGGTCATCGCCGAAGGCGTGGAGCGCTTCGCGGCGCGCGGCGTCTATCTCCTCGGGCAGGTCGTCCGCCTCCCAAACGATGCGCATCCCTTTGCCGCCGCCACCTGCCGAGGCTTTGACGAGGATGGGATAGCCGATCTCGCGGGCGGCGCTTTCGAATTCGGACAGCGATTGCAATCCCTCGGCTCCGGGCACCGTCGGGACGCCTGCTTCTTTCATTCGAATCTTCGACTCCGCCTTGTCGCCCATCGCGCGGATGGAGTCGGCTGAGGGACCGATAAAGGTCAGGTTTGCGGATTCGACTGCGGCGGCGAAAGACGCGTTCTCCGAGAGGAAGCCGTAGCCCGGGTGGATGGCGTCGGCTTGAGAGGCGAGCGCGGCGCGGATCAAGGCATCCGCATTCAAATATGATTCCTTGGGCGACGCCGCGCCGATGTGAACTGCTTCGTCGGCATATTGGACATGCATAGAGTTTTTATCGGCATCGGAGTAAACGGCAACTGTCTTGATGCCTAACTCTTTGCAGGCGCGGATGATGCGGACGGCGATTTCGCCGCGGTTGGCGATGAGGATTTTAGAGAAGGGAGCCATAGAAGAAAGACGAAAGATGAAAGATGTGTTATTGGAAAGGCACGTCCGAGTCGAGCGAGAAGACTGATGATTGTATGTGGTATTCGGCTTGTTCCTCGCGGATGGCGTGTTTGCGTTGATGGGGAATCATCGGGGTTAACATGCTGACGATGCGCGTTGTGAGACCCATACGATGTTTGAGAACCTCCGGTTTGAGAACATGCCGTGATTTGTAGTACCACTCGCGGCTTTCACGCGCGGAACCAAGCGAGGCTTCGATAAAGCGTGCGCGGTCGGGTCCTTTGCTTCGGGAGTATCCTTCGGTGAGATTTACGCTCATTGAGTCGAGCGAGCGATGAAGTTGATCTGCGACGCTCAACATCAGCGGCTGTTTTGCGAGCAAATAGACATCCTCCCGTCCAATGTCGCCCGCGAATAACGCAAGCCGGTAGACTTCCAGTTTCCAGATGGGGTCGTTGGTGATTTCCGGTGGAACTTCCATAAGCCATTCAGCATATTTCATGCCTCGCGCTCCTCTTTCTTCTTTCCTCTTTCATTTCACATGCGGAAAACTCCAAAGTTTTGTTCTTCTATCGGTGAATTCAGCACCACCGACAGCGCCAACCCCAGCGCCTGCCTTGTATCCACCGGGTCAATCACGCCGTCATCCCAAAGCCGCGCGGTGGAGTGGTAGGGGTTGCCTTCGTTCTCGTATTTTTCCAGAATGGGACGTTTGAATTCCTCGGCTTCGGCGGGGGTCATGGGAGGTTTGCCTTCGCGGGCGAGTTGATCCTGTTTGATAGTGAGCAGGACGTTGGCGGCTTGTTCCCCGCCCATGACGGAGATGCGGGCGTTGGGCCACATCCACAGGAAGCGCGAGCCGTAGGCGCGTCCGCTCATGGCGTAGTTGCCAGCGCCGAATGAGCCGCCAATGATGACGGTCAGTTTGGGGACGCGGGTTGTGGCAACGGCGTGGACCATCTTCGCGCCGTCCTTGGCGATGCCGCCGGTCTCGGCTTCGCGTCCCACCATGAAACCGGTGATGTTTTGCAGGAAGAGGAGCGGGATGCCGCGCTGGTCGCATAATTCGATAAAGTGCGTCGCTTTGAGCGCGGACTCGCTGAACAGCACGCCGTTGTTGGCGATAATGCCGACAGGGTAACCGTGGATGCGTGCAAACCCGCAGACGATGGTCGTGCCGTAGCGGGCTTTGAATTCGCGGAATTTGCTTCCATCCACGATGCGGGCGATGATTTCGCGCACGTCGTAGGTCTCGCGGAAGGTGGTGGGCAAAATGCCATAAATTTCTTCGGCGGGGTAGAGAGGTTCTTCGGGGGGAGTAACTTCAAGTCCGCGTAAGAACGTTTGAGGGTCTGAAGGTTGTAAGGTTTCGACGATGTCCCGCAGGAGTTGAAGCGCGTGGTCATCATCCTCCGCAAAGTGATCCGCCACGCCGGAGAGCCGCGTGTGAACGTCCGCGCCGCCCAACTCCTCCGCGCTGACATCCTCGCCTGTGGCGGCTTTGACGAGCGGCGGTCCGCCGAGGAAGATGGTGCCTGTGCCTTTGACGATGACCGCTTCGTCGCTCATGGCAGGGACGTAGGCGCCGCCCGCCGTGCAACTTCCCATCACCGCCGCGATTTGCGGAATCCCTTTGGCAGACATGCGCGCCTGATTGTAGAAGATGCGCCCGAAGTGATTCGCGTCGGGGAAGACTTCATCCTGAAGCGGCAAAAACGCCCCGCCCGAATCGACGAGATAGAGGCAGGGCAGATGATTCTCTTCGGCGATCTGCTGGGCGCGCAGGTGTTTTTTGACCGTCATGGGGAAGTACGTCCCTCCTTTGACGGTGGCGTCGTTGGCGACGATCATCACCTCGCGTCCGCTCACGCGCCCGATGCCGGTAACGATACCTGCGCCCGGCGCTTCGAGGTCGTACATGCCGAAGGCGGCGAGGGGGGAAAGTTCGAGGAAGGGCGAACCGGGGTCGAGCAGGCGTTCGATGCGCTCGCGCACGAAGAGTTTGCCCTGCTCTTCGTGTCGTTTGCGGTATTTTTCGCCGCCGCCTTTGCGCACTTCGGCGAGACGCTGCTTTAATTCATTCGCGAGGGCGTGGTGGTGGAGGCTGCTGGCTTTGAAATCTTCGCTATCGAGGTTGATGTTGGTTGAGAGGGTTTCCATAACTTGAGTAATTGGTAAATGGTAATTGGAAGAGGTTGAGAATTGGAAACTGGAGATTGGGGACTGTTGTCAAGAGTTTGGCACAAGAAACAGTGCGCTCAAAAAAGCGCATGGCGTCATGGTCTGAAAGCGTCAAACCCGCCGTTTTGGACGAACCACAACGCGTTCGAGAACCAGATCACGACAATGCACAAAAGCGGCGGCGCGAATGAAAATCCTGAAAGCACTGCTGCGGCGCGATTCCTACGCCTTGCATAAGCAACCCACGCGGCAATGACCAGAATGATGGGGATGATCGGATACGACCAGACCGCAATAACGAACGTCCATGCTTCGGGGGTGGAACCCTGGTCGAATGCCATGACGGAGAGTCCTGCCATGAGAAGCCACGGGACGAGCGATACGACTGCAAGAATTTGCGATACGATCATCCAGATAAGCAACCCAGTTCGTTTGGGATGTGGGGCGGTATCGTTCACGGGATAATTCTCCTCTTGGTTGAAAAAGTATTTCGATTGTATCATCCAACAATTCGTTGGCTCGTACCTGTGTTACCATTCCCTTATGAACTACTCGCAAATCACAGACGACCTCTTTATCGGCAACATGCCATCCCTCAGCGATTACGATCAACTGCGCGAACTGGGCGTGCGGCTTATCATCAACATGCGCTTCTCACGTCCGCCCCGCCCCGATCATCACCACGAGCCCATCGCCACGCTTTGGCTTCGTTCGCTCGACAACCCATTCTTTCCGATCTCGATTCACAAGTTGATGCGTGGTGCGCAAGCCGCGCTCGCGACCATCCGCAGCGGCGGCAAAGTCTACGCTCATTGCGCCTACGGGCGTCACCGCAGCGTGGCAATGGGCGCCTGCATCCTCGTGGCGCAGGGTTTTGATCCATTCGCGGCGATGAAATTGATTGCCGAGCGGCGCGAGGTCGCCGACCCGTACGCCTATTACATCAAACCGCGCATCTTGAAATTTGCAAAAGAGTGGAACGTGGCGCGTTATGCCGTGTGAATTTCAGCCCCCCGACCGGATACCCTCAAACTGAATACTCTTGCCTGAAGTCCCGCCGCCTCGAACACACGCCTCATGGACTCACCCGCGCCTGTTTCCGTTTTCGAGAACGCAATCAGGCTGGGACCCGCTCCCGAAAGGGCGACAGCCTCCGCCCCCGTCTGACGCGCCGCATCCATCGCCTCCTGCGCGCCGGGGATCAGCGGCAGTCGGTACGGCTGGTGCAGGGAGTCAGTCATCACCCTGCCGAGCAAGGACAGGTCCCCGTCCCGGAGCGCCTCTGTCACCAGCACAGCGCGGCTGATGTTGTGCACCGCATCCCGCATGGGAATCTTCTTCGGCAACGCCGCGCGCGCCTGCCGGGTGGAAATGTGAAAATCGGGCAGGACAATCGTGATACACATATCCATGTCCACCGGGATGGGACGCGCAATGACCCTGCCAGCGTGCATGGTCGAGACGACCAGCCCGCCCAACAACGCCGGCGCGACGTTATCGGGGTGACCTTCCAGTTCGGAGGCGAGGTTCAGGATTTCTTCCTTCAACAACGGGTTATCGAGCAGGAGGTTCCCTGCCAGCAAGCCTGTGACAACCGCCGCGGCGGACGACCCAAGCCCCGACGATAACGGGATGGCGTTGACACACTCTGCATGGAATGGCGGCAGGGACCTGCCCGCGTGCTCCGCCAGAGTCTGCGCCGCGCGCAGGATGAGGTTGTTCCGGTTCAAAGCGAGCCGATCCGCCCCTTCGCCTGTGACGCTCACCGAAAAATCGTTCGCGGGTGTAACCGTGGTCTCGTTCCACAGGTCCAGCGCGAGACCGAGGGAATCGAATCCGGGTCCAAGGTTAGCAGAGGTGGCAGGGACGTTGACGGTGAATTTCATAGTTAATTATGTCGTTATGAGCCGCGAAGCGGCGAAGCAATCTTCTGATAACCAATAAACGATTGTTTCGAGGAGATTGATTCGTCGCAAAGAGCAGGAACGCTCCTCGCAACGACATGTTATCTCAATATAACCTCTTCCAACGCCTCCAACTTCGGCGGCACGATTAGCGGCTTTTGCATATCCTTCGTGATGATGTCGGGGTCTTTCATGCCATGACCGGTGCAGATGGCGACGACTCGTTTTCCCTTCACGTTCATCCTTCCACTTTCGATTTGGATTGCCAGTCCGGCCAATCCTGTGGCGGATGCCGGTTCCACCCAGATGCCCTCGAGTTTTGCCAGCATCTTCTGCATGTGCAGGATTTGTTCATCGGTGGCGGCGATAATACGCCCATTGGATTCTTCCGCGGCCTGCAAAGCTTGTTCGCCGCGCGCCGGTTTCCCGATGCGGATGGCGGTGGCGACCGTCTCCGGGTGTTCGACGGGATGTCCCAGCACCAGCGGAGCTGCGCCCGCCGCCTGCACCCCCAGAACCTGCGGTAAACCGGTGGATTTCAATTCGTGGTATTGCTTGAATCCCGCCCAATAGGAAGTGATGTTGCCCGCGTTCCCCACCGGCAGGCACAACCAATCCGGCGCGGAATCGAGCGTATCGCAAATCTCGAAAGCGGATGTCTTCTGCCCTTCGATGCGATAGGGATTAATAGAATTCACCAGGCAGATGGGATGCTTGTTCGTGATGTCCACGACCATCGTCAACGCGTCATCGAAGGAACCGTCGATTTGAATCACTTGCGCGCCGTAGGCAATGGCGCCCGCCAGTTTCCCTGCCGCAACTTTTCCCCGCGGGATCAGCACAATAGACTTCATCCCCGCGCGCGCTGCGTATGCCGCCGCCGACGCGGCGGTGTTGCCCGTGGATGCGCAAATGACAGTCGTTGCGCCGCGCCCCAGCGCCTCGCTCACGGCGGCTGTCATGCCGCGGTCTTTGAAAGAACCGGTCGGGTTGAGTCCTTCATATTTGATGAAGAGATCGAATCCGCCGCCGAGTTGACGGGATAACGCGTCAGCTCGGATCAATGGCGTGTTGCCCTCGAGCAGGCTGACGGTGCGGGAATGAGCCGGGAGGTCGAGAAGATGTCCGTATTTGTGAAGAAGTCCCTGATATGTCATAGTCCGCAAGTGTAGCATAAAAGCAGGGACACAGCGTCGCTGCGTCCCTGCCGCCCCGTTTACCCATTTGACTCATGCCGGAACCAGGTCTTTTTTTCTGAACCATTTGTTGGAGATGATCCCGGCGAGAAAGAACAGGATTATGCCCATGTTCGCGAGAATCCAAAGATCGTCTGAGTAATTATGACGTTCCGTATACAGATAGGAGTATCCCTCTGGCGCCACCATCCACATGGCTTTCGTGGAAAGCATGCCGAGTTGAAACGAGATGGATGCCGTATTCTTGAGGAAGGTGTGCAAATAGAGCTGGTCGAGGAATGTCGGGATCATGGGCAGCAAAGCAGCCATGAAAAGAAGGATCAGCGGATGGAGCCGGGGGAGGAATTTTCCGTCCGCTACTTTTTTCCACGATACGCCGAAATACAGACTCGCTGCAGCCAGGATGATTCCCAGCAGAACGTAGGATACCCAGTAGAACAATCCAATATTGAAGAGGACATGGTGTGTTGTCAAACTTGCCGCCAGAAACAGGCTCAAGGCAAAGAGCAACGGACGCTCCTGCAAATAGTTTCCCAGATCTTCGACAGTGATACGTGTGGTCATGACAACCTCCTGTTTAATAAGAGAAAGGGTCTTTCTCAAGGAATGTGCCCATCGTCCGCGTGTGATGGTTTGGCTGTCATTATGGATGTTTCCATCGTTGGTCACAACTGTGGATTCCACCGGGTTTTGCGAATTGCCATCCGGTATTTTCCCCAGTTTGAGAATCAATTCGACTCGTGATGCAACTTGCACTTTTGCGTAAATATTTCTCAGGTGAAATTCAACCGTGCGTTCAGAAACCCCCAGAGACAAGGCGATCTGCTTGTTGCTCAGACCTTGCAACAGCAAACCAACAACTTCTCGTTCGCGCCGGCTCAAAGATACCAAACTGGTTTCATTCTTCATCCCCAGCCTTCAACCTTTCAACGGCGGTGCATCCTTGTCGTAGACAAAAACCTGAATGTCCAGCCCGTCGCTGTTCAACAGGCCGATGGCGGGCTGGAAGGTCGCATCCTTGATCTTTTGGATGTCCCCGGCGGGTGCGTACACGCTCAAGCGCGCCTCTTCATCAGACATCTTGACGATTTTCACTTCAGCGCTCCCGCTTGCGGCTTTGATCGTGTCGGTCATTTGTTTGATCGCATCATCCAGTGTCATAAATCGCTCCAGCAAAATGATACTAGCTCATAATTTGCATATCGCTGCGAGAAATGCGGAGCAGGCCTCGCAGCGACAAATATTACTTCGCCATCTTCGCAACGGTCACGCCGGCGCCGCCCTCGTTGTCCTTCGGTTCCTCGAACGATGAGACATACGGGCTGCTCTTCAACGCATTGCGCACTGCCTCGCGCATCTTTCCCGTCCCCTTGCCATGGACGATGCGCACGAACAGCAAACCTGCCGAATAGGCGCGCTCCAGATATTTTTCCAACTCGTCAAGACCTTCGTCCACCAGTTTGCCGCGCAGATTTAATTCCAACCCCGGCGACTTACTGCTCACTGATACCTGATGACTGCCTTCCAGTCTTTCCTCTTTTCTCTTTCCTTCCGGGATTTCCTCCTCGTGACCTTTCTTCCTCAATTCGGACAACCTCGCCCTCACGCGCAGACTCCCAATCTGCACCTCCGCGTCGGACTCGCTCAGGGCCGTCACCACACCCTCGGCCCCCAGCGTGCTGACAGTGACGCGTTCGCCCAATTTGAGCGCTTGATAATTGGGAATTGGTACTTGATCGCTCCTGCGGTCCACTGGTGCTTCCACTTTTTCCTCGATCGCCTCCACCTTTTCCTCGATTGCCTGCAACGCCTCCAGCGGCTGTCGTGCTTTCTTCAATTGCGCCTTCAGCAATTCGATGTTCTTCTTCAGAATGGCAACCTCGAGTTCACCTTCCGCGCGCGCTCTGGCAAGGACTTCACGGCGTTCATCCTCGAGCTTCTCGAGCCGCTTTTGCAGCTCGGCATTTTGTGTCTCGAGTTTGTCGCGCGCTTTTTCCAATTTTTGACGTTCGCGTGAGGTACGGTTACGTTCCTTGCGGATGTCATCGAGCAGTTTGTCGGCGCGCAGATCGTCAGGGCTGATCTCTCCTTTGGCAGATTCAATGATCGGCTGGGGCAGACCGAGCCGTTGGGCGATGAGCAGCGCGTTGGAACGTCCGGGAAGTCCGATGGTGAGATGATAAGTCGGGCGCAGGGTCTTGATGTCGAATTCCAGCGAGGCGTTGACCACCCCCTCCGTGGAATGCGCGAAGGTCTTGAGTTCGGGGTAATGCGTTGCCACAAGGACGGTACATCCGGTTTCGAGCAGGTGACTGAGAAGGGCACGCGCCAGCGCCGCGCCCTCCTGTGGATCGGTTCCCGCGCCCAGTTCGTCGAAGATGACCAGCGAACGCGCGTCGATCTGCTTGAGGATGCGGATGATGTTCGTGATGTGACCGCTAAACGTGCTGAGCGATTGCTCGATGGATTGCTCGTCGCCGATATCGGCGTAGACGGCATGGAAGCATGGCAATTCCGAGCCGCTCTGCGCGGGGATATGCAATCCGCTTTGCGCCATGAGCGCGAGCAGACCGACGGTTTTCAATGAGACGGTTTTTCCGCCTGTGTTTGGACCGGTGATGACGATGGCACGTGTGCCGGGCTTGGGGTCCACGTCGATGGGGACGACTGTTTTTGGATCGAGGAGGGGATGACGCGCCTGGATTAAACGAAAGATGAAAGAAGAAAGACGCGCCGGGTTCTTCTTTCCTCTGTCTTCTTTCATTTCATGCAGGATTGGTTCTGATGCCCTGAGTTCCTCCGCGTACTTTGCTTTTGCAAAGATGAGGTCGAGCATGGCGAGATTTTCCACGCCATATTTAAGTTCCTCGTGATGGTCGCCGATCTGTGCGGACAGTTCGTACAGGATGCGCCGCTCCTCATCGCGTTCCTGTAATTGCAATTCGCGCATGGCGTTGTTCAGTTCCACGACGGGAAGCGGCTCCACAAACAGGGTCGCGCCGCTGGAGGATTGGTCGTGGATGACCGCTTTGATCTGCCCTTTGAATTCGGCGCGCAGAGGGATGACGTAACGCCCGTCGCGCTGGGTGATGATGGGCTCCTGCAGCTTGCTGGCGGACTCCGTCAGATAGCGTTGCAAGCGCGACATCAGCCGGTCGTGCGCGGTCTTGATCTCACGCCGGAGCGTGGCAAGTTTTGTCGAAGCGGAATCGAGCACTTCGCCGCGGTCGGAGAGCACGCGTGTGATCGAATCCACAATGCCGTGCGATTCGGGGAGTCCGGCTGCGAGTTGCGCGAGACGCGGGTATTCGTCCGTTTTGCGCTCGAGCGATTTCTTCAGTTCGCGGCATGAAATCAGCGTGGATTTGACATCCAGCAGTTGTTGTGGGTCGAGCACGCCACCGCGCGCGGCGAGGTCCACCGCCGGGCGAATGTCGTGCGCGCCGCCGATGCCCACATCCTGCACGGAAAACAGCCTGCGCGCCTCGGTCGTTTCGGCGAGACGGGCAAGGGCGAGATCGTACGAATCGGTCGGCTCGAGAGCAAGCGCCAGTTCCATCGATGCGGAGAAATCGCAGAAGGTCTTCAGCCGCTCGAGGATCTTCGGGTATTCGAGAACTTGCAGGGTTTTAGCGTCCATCAACGGAAATTATAACCACAGATGGGCAAGATGTCGTTGTGAGGAGATTGTGTCTGCAATGACATGAAAAAGGCGGCTTTCAAGCCGCCAGTGTCTGTTTGTTGGAGTGGACTACTCCAACGAGGTCATGATGAAATCGTCGAAGGTCACGTCCCCGGCGGTGGCGTTGGCGCCGCTCCAGGCGAAGAGTCCCACACCGCCGCTGGTGTAGGTGGTGTCGGTGACTGAGGCGATTACCTCGCCGTTGACGTAGAGAGTTAACGTACCGTTGGCACAGTCCGCGCCGACGCGATACGAGGGGAGGTCAGGCTCGATCAAATCCGAAAATGCCCACTGGTCGTTGTTGGTGAGGAAGACATCGACCTCTCCTTCCGTTGCCCGGCCGATCACATACTCGCCGTCGGATGCCATCGCCAGGTAGTGGTACGAAGTGACATCGGGCTGTTTGTTGCAAATGATTCCGAACGATGTGGTGGATTCCCCATCGTTGTTCGTGACGGTGACTTCCGCGTGAATGTTCCGGTATGTTTCAAGGTTGGGCGTGCTCCACACGAACCAGTTCTTGCGGAAGATCTGCATTCGGAACGTATCGCCGTCATATTCGATGGAGTTGTCCGAGTCGGTGAGTGTGCCCCACTGGCTGCTGTCGGAGAAATCATCTTCGAGGAGGATTTTGACGACGCTGACAGGGGTTGAAGTGGGTCCCGGTATGGGAGTACCCGTGGGCGGAATGGACGCCTCTGTGGCGGTCGGGAAGGGAGTCTCTGTGTCCTGACCGAGTGCGGCGAGAAAGCCCGTGCCAAACACCATGACACCGCCCGCAGTGAGCAGCAGGCACGCGCCGATGAAACAGCCGACGATCCAGCCGGTGGAGGTTCCGGGTTTGGAAGCGGTTGTCGAAACGGTGACAGGCTTGGGCTGGGACGGAACGGCGACCGTCTGTGTGCGAGGGATGGGTGCGGGAGTCGGCTCGGGCGTGTGGAGGACGGTTTCGGCGTCCTCCAGGGCGCGTTTCCACGCTGACAGGAATTCCGCGGCGGTGGCGTAGCGGTCATCCGGCTCCTTGGCGAGGGCTTTGAGGATGACGCGTTCGATGGATTCGGGAATGCCTGATTTGACGGCGGAGGGCAGGGGCAGGGGATCGCTGACGTGTTTGAGGATGACGGCGAGCGGTGTATCGGCGACGAAGGGCACGCGCCCGGTGACCATTTCGTAGAGGATGATGCCGAGGGAGTAGATGTCGGAGCGCTGGTCGACCTGAATCGCCTTTGCCTGTTCAGGGCTGATGTAGGCGGGCGTGCCCATGATGGCGTCGGTTTGGGTGAGGCGCGGGGAGGCGCTTTCGAGCAGTTTGGCGATGCCAAAGTCGGTGAGGAAGAGGTTACCCTGCTCGTCGATGAGGGCGTTGGCGGGTTTGAGGTCGCGGTGGATGACGCCGCGTGCATGGGCATAGCCGAGTGCTTCAGCGAGCTGGGTGAAGAGGCGGTCGATCTCGCGCAGGGATAACGGTCCCGTCTCCATTTTGGTCTTGAGCGTTCCTGCTTCGAGATAGCGCATCACAAAGTAGGAGATGCCATCGCTTTCGCCGTAGTCAAAGACTGGTAGGATGTGCGGGTGTTCGAGCCGGGCGATGATGCGAGCCTCCTGCTGGAAGCGCGCCGTAAACTCCGCACTTTGCGCCAGTTGACCCGGCAGGACTTTGATCGCCACGTTCCGATCCATGGATGGCTGGTACGCCTTATAAACGCTTGCCATGCCGCCCTGCCCGATCTGGTTGATGATGCGATACGGACCGAGCATCTGCCCGGGTTGCAGGTTGTTATCCATGCCGCTCTCCTCAAGGTTGAAAAAACATTAATGCCAGTATCTATATTTTACATTCAATCATGGGAACTTGAATTGCATCTTCGAATGGAAATTATAAACCAGGTGGGTTTCGATCTTCCTTTGCGAAACTGATGGATTTTCCCCGCCGGAATTCGGGGAAACCGTGTTATACTCCCGCCGCTCAGTAAGAGCGCTGAAATCTGGGAATTGTTTTGATCTCTCCGAAGAACGCCCGATGAAGGTTTGTCGGGCTTTTTTGTTGGGCGGGCCGATCTGGAAAGAGAGGCTTGTTGGCAGGAAGGAAGTGGAAACGGAGTCATCGAAACGTTCTGTATATATGTCTTTGCGAGGCGGGCATTAGCCCGACGAAGCAATCTCCTGTTAAATGGGATTGCCCGTTACAAGAGTTCTCCACGAAACAGGAGATGGTTTCGCTCCGCTCACAATGACATCAAGAAAAGGAAACGATGACAACCGAATTTACTTCTCTAAACCTGCGCGACGAGATCATGCAGGCCATCACTGAGCTTGGCTACTCCGAGCCTACGCCCATTCAAGCCGCCATGATTCCCATCATGCTCACCGGGGCCGATGTGATTGGTCAGGCGCAGACCGGCACCGGCAAGACCGCCGCGTTCGCCCTCCCCATTTTGCAAAACTTTCAACCGCAAAGACAACCGCAAGCGCTCATCCTCGCGCCCACGCGTGAGCTTGCCTTGCAGGTCGCCGATTCGATGATCGAATATGGCAAGCATCTTCACGTGCGCGTGCTTGCCGTCTATGGCGGGCAGCCCTATGGTCCGCAGATTGGCAATCTCAAACGCGGCGTCGATATCGTCGTCGGTACACCGGGGCGCTTGAACGACCTGCTTGAGCGCAAAGTGCTTAACCTGAGTGGG
Organism: Chloroflexota bacterium; assembly: GCA_013388855.1. GTDB lineage: Bacteria > Chloroflexota > Anaerolineae > Anaerolineales > Villigracilaceae > Defluviilinea. The sequence continues at coordinate 65,940 of JACAEM010000022.1, read as the reverse complement.
ATTAAAACTGTCGTGCTTGATGAGGCGGACGAAATGCTCAATATGGGTTTCATCGAAGAAGTGGAAACAATCCTTGCGGAAACCCCAACCGAGCGGCAGACAGCGTTATTCAGCGCCACCCTGCCTGCGCGCATTCGTTCCCTCGCCGACCGCTTCATGCGTGACCCAAAATCTGTTCTCATTAAACGAGATACGCTTACCGTTTCAGCCATCGAACAGCGCTACTACCTCGTCCATGAATCGGACAAGACCAACGCCCTGACGCGTCTCTTCGAGATCGAACCGATCCACAGCGCGCTGATCTTTGCCCGCACGCGCGCCGAAACCGCCACGCTTGCCAACGAACTGGTCGTACGCGGCATCCCTGCCGAAGCCATTCACGGCGACCTCGACCAGAACGCGCGCGAACGCGTATTGGGACGGTTCCGCGCCAATCAGTTGAAGGTGCTGGTCGCCACCGATGTCGCCGCCCGCGGATTGGACATCGAAGACATTTCGCACGTCTTCAACTATCACCTGCCCGACGACGCAGAAGTGTATGTCCATCGCATCGGGCGAACGGGGCGCGCCGGGAAGACCGGCATTGCCATCACGCTGCTTTCGCCGCGCGAGAAACGCCGCTTGCGCGAAGTGGAGGCGTTGACCAAGCAACCCATCAAGAAGATGGAAATTCCCACCCCGGCGGAGATCGTCCGTCACCGTGAGAATGAAGTGGTCGAGAAGATGAAGATCTGGCTTGGGCGCGGACGTTACAAGCGTGAACTCGAAATGGTGCAGGAACTCATCGCTGCCGGTTACGACCCGCTGAACATTGCCGCCGCCGCCATCAAGATCGCGCGTGCGGATGAAAAGCAGCGTCCGATTGCGGAAATCAGCGAAGTGAAGGTTGAACAGAAGCGCAAGGATGAACGAGGCGGGAAGCGGGAATCCCTCGAGCGGCGCGAACGCCCCGGTACGGGAGACAACAAACGGCGGCGAAGAGGAGCCGAGTCGCATGAGGAAGGGATGGTGCGCATGAAATTGAACCTGGGCAAAATGCATGGAATCCGCCCGAGCGACATCGTCGGCACGATTGCCTACCATGCCAATATCCCGGGTTATACCATCGGCAAGATTCGCATCGAGGACCGCATCACGTTTGTGGATATTCCCGAGGATGCGGTGGAGCAGGTGATGAAACAGAACGGTAACTACCGTATCGGAAAAGAAAAGTTTGCCCTGGCAAAGGCTCACTAAAATGAAACAGTCCCCGATTACAGGGACTGTGCATTTGTGCATGACGTTACGACACGCCTCTCGCCGCCAGCGCTGCGCCGACGATTCCGGCTTCATTCAAAAACTGCGCCGGAATGACGGGTGTTTCAATAGTAAGCAGGGGAATATATTTATCGGCAACCTTGCTGATGCCGCCGCCGATGATGAAAAGGTCGGGCCAGAACAGTTTTTGCATGGCGGTAAGATATTTGTCCAGCCGTTTGGCGTATTTTTTCCAGGAGAGGTCTTCGCGTTGACGAGCCGCATCGGAGGCGCGCCATTCTGCATCCTGTCCTTTCATCTCCATATGACCAAACTCAGTATTGGGAAGCAATCTGCCCTGATAAAAGATCGCAGAACCGATGCCTGTTCCCAATGTGAGCAGGATGACCGTGCCAGGCTGACCCTGCCCCGCGCCGAACTTCATCTCTGCCAGCCCGGCGGCGTCGGCATCGTTGATCATCGTGCAGTCGCAGCCGGTGATTCTGGTGAACAGGTCGTCGGCGTTCAAGCCGACCCATTTCTGCGAAACGTTCGCCGCCATCATGGCGACGCCGCTTTTGATTGGCGCCGGGAAACCGATGCCGACGGGGCCCTTCCATTGGAAGGACTGCACGATCTCCGCCACCACTTTTGCGACCGGTTCTGGTTCGGCGCCTTTTGGCGTTTTGATGCGCAGACGTTCCGCCAGCAGTTGACCGGTCTCCGTGTCGACGGGCGCGCCCTTGATGCCCGAGCCGCCCACGTCAATGCCAAGAACTTGCATGAGACACCTCCTGATGTTTATGGATCGTCCCGAAGGCCTGCATGGATAAATCTCGAAAACCTTCGGGAGGTTCGTTTACAAGAAACGGGCATACTCTTCGCCCAATACTTTCTCCAGATACGGCGTAACGCGCCAGAATGATTTCAGGCTGCGATATTCCTCGACCCAACGCGTTTCGCCAACGGGAGCGGTCTTCACCGAGCGGATCATCAGATTCTTGCCGGTATGCTCGATGGGCACGAACTCCGTCACATCGGTGCGGTAGCCCATGATGCGCAGGATGCTGGCGCGAAAGGTATCAGTGAGAATATCGCCCATGCGCTCGAAGAAAATGCCATGTTGGAAAACGGGAGATAACTGTTTCGGCAAGTCGGTCCGCGCCATTTGAGACTGCAACTCGTGCTGGCAGCACGGCGCGCACACGATGACCTTGCTGTCCCATCGGATTCCTTTCGCAAGCGCGTCGTCGGTGGCGGTATCGCAAGCGTGCAGGGCCAGGACGATGTCGGGGCGGATGTCGGATTCGTATTCGGAGATGTAACCGGTCTGGAAATTTATTCCATCCCAACCCAGCGCCTCAGACTTCGCCTGAAGCTGATCCATCAACTCCTGTTTGATGTCCACGCCGGTGATGTGTGCATCCAGTTTTAGAATCTCCCGAAGATAGTAGTACACCGCAAAGGTGAGGTGACCGCTGCCGCAGCCGAAGTCCACCACAGTTAACGGAGTCCCACCCCAGTCGCGGAACGAGGCGGTCTCTTCCACCAATCGAAGGAACTCGTTGATCTGTTTGAACTTGCGCCGCACGTCTGCTTTAATGCGTCCGTCGCCGGTCATGACGCCGATGGCTTTGAGGAACGGAGCGGCGTTTGTTTCGTTGAGCAGTCTGTCCTTGTGACGGTCGTGCGAGAGATCGGTCGGTTTGTGCGAAGGTTTGGATTTACTGATGAGAGGTCTCCCCTTCTTCGTGAAATTGACCTGCACGTTGCCGTCGGCGCTTTCGATGTGGATGTTACGAAAGGGAAGCGCCAGCAGTTCGTCCACCCTGGCGGGCGCGTCGTCGAGGTGGTTGCGGGTGATGTCCTTCTTTTCGTCGAAGTAGGAGAACTGCCAATGCACCTGTCCCTTGAGTTCGACCGGTCGCACGGTGACCCTGATCCACGGCAGGGAAGCGCCTTTCTGTTCGCCGGTGAACACCGCGCGGATGAGGCTGTTGCGCTGGAGGATGCGTTCCCGGACGAGCGGCTTGTACTCAGATTCCATGACGGTAGTATAACATTGACATCGCCCTTCCTTTCATCTAAACTATTTTCGATTTCAATGATGGATGGCTGCCATGTCAAATAATCGAACCGTCTGGTCGTCGGATGAGGGCGACCTGCGCAAGAAGGACCTCACCCCCGCCTCCTCTCCTACAAGGAGAGGGGCGTCGCTCCCGCCTCAGCAACAAACCGCCTACCTGCACCGTGACAAGGGCGGACGCGGCGGCAAGGTGGTGACGCTGGTGAAAAATTTGATGCTCGCCGAAGATGATTTGAAGTCTCTCGCCAAAACGCTCAAACAGGAATGCGGCTCCGGCGGGACGGTCAAGGACGGCGTGATCGAAATCCAGGGCGAGCACCGCGAGAGGATTGCGGCTGTGCTGGAGCGGATAGGGTATCGGGTGAAGATTGCAGGAGGGTGAACAGACAAAACGGCGGCTCTTCCGCCGCCGATTCGTTTACGCCCTCGCCAAATTGACCTCTCGCGGCATCTCGTCCCACGTCCTGCCGTCGAGCAGCCTGTCTGTTTTTCACTCCTCCTCCACCCCCCTCACCTCCCCCCACGCGGACAAATCCTCCGCGGGCAGAAACCTGGGACCCGCGCCGCCCTCGCGCAGCAAATCCCTCGTCCGACAATTCAGCGCCGCCTTCGCCGCCTCGATGCCCGAAGCGGTGACTCCCGCCACGCCGTGACTGGTGGTGCTCGCCCCGCACAGGAACAGCCCCTCGAACTCCGTCCGCGCCGTGAAGCCCAGCGGACCCACCTGACCCGGCGACTTCTCGATGCCGTAGAGATTGCCGCGCGTCGCGTTGAGATAATGTTCGTTCGTCAGCGGCGTGCCGAGACTCCAGAAAACGATGTGTTTGCTCAAGCCGGGGATGCGCTTCTCCAGCCCGCGCACCATGCGCCACGCCAGGTCTTCCTTCATCGCCTCGTAGTCGGCGGGACGCGTCCCATAGCGCGTGTGCGCCCACTTTGCAAAAGCGTCATACGACACAAAGGCGAACGACTCGCAGGTGTGATGTCCCGCCGTCGCGCCGTGCGTGTGCATCTTCGAGGGGTCTTTCAACGTCGTCACCGTCAGGAACATGCCGGGCGGCGTCTCTTCGCGCAAGAGCGCGTCCGTCAGCCCGTCGGCGTAGATGCGGTCAACGTCAGGCGCTTGCCCTGAGCCTGTCGAAGGGTGGTCGTAGTACCAGAAATTCCCCGAGTCGAGACCCGCCCCCCGCAGATCCATGTCCGTCGCAAAGAACAGGCTCAGGCAGGAGGTCGAATACGTCAGCCCGTCCAGTTTGCGGCGCAACTTCGGCGAGAGATTCTCGCGCCCAATCAACTTGCCGAAGGTCACTTCGGGGTCGGCGTTGGAGATGACGACTCCGGCGCGGATTTCCTCCCCCGATTCCAATTCCACGCCTAAGACTTTTCTCCCCTCCATCATTATCCGCTTCACACGTGACTTGAGGCGGATTTCGCCGCCCGCGCGTTTCAACGCCCGAACGAAGGCGCGCGGAATGGTGAACGCGCCGCCCTGCGGGTAGTATCCGCCTTCGAGGTAGTGATGGGTGATTCCCGCGTGCATGAACGCGCTCACCCGCGAGGGCGGTAGACCGTGGTCGCCCGACTGACCCGCCAGCACGCCGCGCAGCACGGGGTCGCTGACGTGGGCGTTGATGAGGTCTGCGCCGGTGGCGCGCATCCACTTCAGGACGTTCCCCGCGCCCTTCGCCGCGGCGAGTGGATTCTCCAGCCTGCCAAGCGCGCGCAGACCGTCCATCATGGCGGTCAGGTCGCGAAAGTAGCCGTCAATTCCCTGCGCCTCGCGCGGGAAGTGACTCTTCAGCCGCTCGATGAGATTCTCCTTCCCTTTGGGGAAATCCACGCGCTTCTCGCCAACGACGATGTGGTCGTAGCCATCGGGGTTGAGTTCGCAGAAGACCAAATCCTGCGAGACGCCCAGCCCGTCGTAGATGCGCCGCAGACCGCCGCCCTCCTGCAAATCGCCGATGTAATGCACGCCGGGGCTGAAGCGATAGCCGCCAAGCGTGAAGGAATGCGTCCATCCGCCGGGGCGGTCGTGCTGTTCGAGGACCAGCACGCGCCTGCCTGCCTGCGCCAGCGCGACGGCGGCGGTCAACCCGCCCGCACCCGAACCAATGACGATGGTGTCGTAGTCTGTCATGTGCCCTCCACTATTATTTTGAGTTTTGCTCAATTTTCAGAATTTTCTCCTACACCATGAACTCCCTCAACACTTCAGGAACGATCCACTCATATTCTTCATGGAGTTCATTGTCCATACGGGAATTTTGTTCATTCCGCCTCCGCCCGGGTCCGGTCATAAGCTTGTTTTGCCAATCTTGCCAGATCAATCCAGGTTGCGAGGTCGTGTTCATCTATCAGGTCTGTTTCCTTTGGTTTTGTGGTTGAATTCTAACCTGCTCCCCGCTGGCGGTGGAATATCCTCATTGACACCGATGGTTTCTCATGTTATCTTAAGCCCTGTAGGATACCAGTAGTTGCTTTGGATTTACCAGGTTGGCTCACGGATCGTCCGTGAGCCGCTTTGTTTTACCGCCGGTGAGGCGGCTCCGATGCAATACCAGAAGTACCCTCCATATTTCTTATTTGCCAAGGAGGCAAAAATGTCGGAACGTATCAACGGTACAGTCAAGTGGTTCAACGGAACGAAAGGCTATGGTTTTCTCGCCCGTGACGGCGGACCGGACGTCTTCGTCCACTTCTCAGCCATTCAGGCTGACGGGTTCAAGAACCTGCAGGAAGGCCAGAAGGTCGAGTTCACTGTCGAACAGGGACCCAAGGGACTGCAAGCCAGCAACGTTATCATCGTTGGCTAATTGACCACCAAACGACAAAAATCCCCAGGATACATCTTGGGGATTTTTGTCGTCATTATAGGGAGAGTCTGCTGCAATTGAAGGGCGTCTCGCAAGCTTGGAGGCGCCTCGTTGTCAGCCGGAGCGGACTTCTTTATCCGTATCGATTCATGAACTTTTCCATACGATGCAGCGCTTCTTCGATCTTGCTGTATTCCGTGGCATAACAGGCTCTCACGAACCCGTCGCCGCCGGGGCCGAAGGCATTGCCCGGCACCACGGCCACATGCTCTTCGCGCAGCAATTTCTCGGCGAAGGTCTCGTCGTCCATGCCGGAAGCCTGGATGTTGGGGAAGGCGTAGAACGCGCCGCGCGGCTCGAAGGTCCGTAGTCCGAGGCGGTTGAGTCCCGCCACAAGCAGTTTACGGCGGCGGTCATATTCCGCGACCATCTCCTCCACGTAGGAATTTCCGTTTTTCAGGGCTTCGAGAGCGGCGTCCTGCGCGGTGGTCGGCGCGGACATGATGGTGTATTGGTGCACGCGCACGAGTCCTTGAATGATGTCGGCGGGGCCGCAGGCGTAGCCGATGCGCCAGCCGGTCATGGCGTAATCTTTGGAGAAACCGCCCAGCAGGACAGTGCGTTTTTTCAAGTCCTCGCTCAATGAGGGAAAGCAGACATGCTCGAAGTTGTAGACGAGGCGGTCATAGATCTCATCAGAGACAACCAGCAGGTTATACTCTTCGGCGATTCTGCCGATCTCGAGCAATGTTTCACGCGTAGCGACCGCGCCGGTGGGGTTGGATGGGTAACCGATAAAGATGCACTTGGTGCGCGGGGTGATGGCTTTACGGATGTCAGAGGGGTCGACGGCGAAATCGTTTTCAAAACGCGCGGTCACTTCCACAGGAACGCCGCCCGCCAGAATGACCTCGGCTTGATACGATACAAAGCATGGAGTGGGGATAATGACCTCATCGCCGGGGTCGAGGATGGCGGTGAAAGTCAGGTATAGCGCCTCAGAGACGCCCACGGTCGCGACGATCTCGTTGGTCGGGTCATATTTGACGTTGTAGCGGTTCATCAGGTTATCGGCGATCGCCTGACGCAGTTCCAGTTTGCCCCAATTGGATGTGTAATGCGTCTCACCGTTTTGCAGGGAACGGATGCCTGCGTCGAGGATCGGCTTCGGTGTGGTGAAATCCGGTTCGCCGATGCCGAGCGAGATGACATCCTTCATGGTGGCGGCGATGTCGAAGAATTTGCGGATGCCCGAAGGCTTGAGACCAGCCACGCGTTTGGAAAGTCGTTGAACGCTTGTTACTTCCTGCATGATGCCTCCATTAATTTTTTGCCATTGCGAGCGAACGGTAGCGAGCGAGGCAATCCCAACTTTGGTGAGGAAATTGCTTCAACCGGCTCTGCATGTCTCGCAATAACATTAGATTGGTTGTATCAACCACTCATCGGAAAGTTCCCGATAGGTGAGATCGAAAGCCTGTCCGTCCGTGGTCTTCACGCGAAAGCCCTTTTCGCCGGGTCCGCGCCAGCGTGCCACGATCTCCGCGATCTCATAGCGGACGCCACCCCAAGTGAGGGAGAGCGGACGTTCCGCGAAGGTGGAGTCGGAGCGGCACTCGACCGTGTTCATTTATTTTGCAATCACCGAACTGCTGTCGCCAATGTTCAACGACATGGGCTCTTCCTTGTTCGGTTGTCCTTCCACATAACAGTTGCGCCCGATCAGCGAACGGGTCAGGGCGGTGCGTTTGAGTTCCGTGCCTTCTTCGATGATGCTTTCCTGAACGACCGCCTGACTGATCTTGCAGTTTGCGCCGATGGAGGCGTGGGGTCCGATTACTGCTTCGCTGATCTCCGCGCTGGGATGCACGAAGGAGGGCGCCAGAATCCGGATGGTGCCCCGGTTCTCATCCTGCATGACGTTTGCCGCGCCGCGTTCGAGCAGGATTTTGTTCGTTTCGAGGGTCGCGTCGATGGTCCCGGTGTCGAGCCAGGTGCTGATCTGATGAGTGCGGATCTTCGTCCCGCGTTCGATCATGATGGACATGGCGTCTGCCAGGAAGAATTCGTTCTTGAGGGTCATGTTACGCTCGAATTGTTCCTCGATGGCGGCGACCAGTTCCTTTCCTTCCTTGAAGTAATAGCATCCGGCGATGACGAGATTGTTCTCCATCGTCTGGGGTTTCTCGATGAAACGCTTCACGTATCCATCCCCGCCAAGTTCCGCCACGCCGAAGCGGCGCGGGTCGGGGACAGGCATCACCCAGGCAACGGAATCAGCCGTCTCGTGCGCGAGGAACGAGAAATCCGTTTCGATGAGCGTATCGGAGAAGACCATCTGCATCGGTCCATGCAGGTATTTGCGAGCCAGCCACAGGGCGTGGGACTGTCCCTTCATCTCGTGTTGCACCACGTAATGAGCCTTGATGTTCGGATATTTTTCTTTGATGAACGCAGGAATCTGAATCTCGCCGAGGAACGGGCTGAGGATGAAAACATATTCAAGGTTCTCCGGGTTGGGCATGGTCTTGAACATGTCGAGCAGGTGTTCGAGCGTGGTCTTGCCTGCCACGCTGACGAGCGGTTTGGGCTTGCTGAACGTGTGGGGACGCATGCGCGTGCCCCAGCCTGCCATGGGAATCACGATTTTGAAGGTTTCCGACACGGGGTCCTCCAGGATTGATTTCAGTTCCAGCGTATTGTACCAATGAAAAGACGGGAAACAGTAAGGGTTCGTTACCGTTCCCTTCACGGTTTCGATGGTTCAAAGAAAAGCTCCCTTCGGGCCCAAGTCCCGAAGGGAGCGGTGGATGTCACGAATGTCCCAGGATGGGATGCGGCTTGTAGGGTTCCTCCAGCCGCTTGATCTCCTCCTCCGAAAGTTTGATCTCGAGCGCGGCGATGGCTTGTTCGAGGTGATCCAGTTTGGTCGCGCCGACGATGGGGGAGGTAATGTGCGGTTTGCTCAACAGCCATGCCAGCGCGATCTGCGAACCGGTAACGCCATGCGCATCAGCGATCTCATTGGCGCGCTCGGCAACGGTGAAATCCTCCTCGCGGAAGTACAACTGTTTTGCAAAGGGGTCGGCTTTGGCGCGCGCCGTCTCTCCGCCACCATCCCGTGTGCGGTTTTTGGCGAAGAAGCCACGCGCCATCGGGCTCCAGGGGATGAGACCGACTCCCTGATCGATGCACAGCGGGATCATCTCCCGTTCCTCTTCGCGGTACACAAGATTGTAGTGATTCTGCATGGAAACGAACCGTGTCCAACCGTTACGTTGGGCTGTGTACTGCGCTTTGGAGAATTGCCATGCGAACATGGACGAGGCTCCGATGTAGCGCGCCTTGCCCGCGCGGACGATGTCGTTCAACGCTTCCATCGTCTCCTCGATGGGCGTCTCGTAATCCCAGCGATGGATTTGGTACAGGTCCACGTAGTCCATTTGCAGGCGTTTGAGGGATTTGTCGATGGAATCCAGAATGTGCTTGCGTGAGAGTCCCTTGTCGTTGATGTCGTCACTCATCTGCCCATTCACCTTGGTGGCGACGATCACATTCTCGCGCCGCACACCAAAGAATTTGAGCAGGTTGCCGGTGATTTTCTCGCTCTCGCCGAGTGAATAGACATCAGCAGTGTCAAAGAAGTTGATACCCGCATCCAGCGCGCATCGTACGAAGGGCTTGGCTTCCTCTTCATCCAATACCCATTCACGCCAATTCTTCGAGCCATAACTCATCATGCCGAGGCACAACCGTGAAACTTTCATTCCAGTTTTACCGAGGTTTGTGTATTGCATAATGTTTCCTTCTTTATATGTCACTCTGAGCGGAGCGAAGAGTCTCTTTTATGGTCGTAGAGATGCTTCGCTTCGCTCAGCATGACACGCCACTAGATGATTTTCAAATTCGCCAGACTTGCGGAAAGTCTTTTTATGCCTACGGAGTTAAACACCACATCCACGATCTCGTCGTCATCCTGGATCTTGCTGTCGAGCACGATGCCCTCGCCCCAGGAAGAATGCTTGACACGCGTCCCGGCGCGGAATTGGGTCTCGATAACGGAGGCAGATTGGGTTCGGGTGTGAATCGCCCATTTTGTCTCGGCAGGCGCGCCTCGCATGGCGCGTCCGGTCCGCGTTTTACCAATGAGCAAGTCTGCAGGAATATCGTCCAAAAAGCGGGAGGGGAAGGTTTCCTCTTGTGAGCCGCGCCCACCGCGTTGAATGGAGCGGATGAGATAAAGTTTATCTTTGGCGCGCGTGATGCCCACATAAAAGAGACGGCGTTCCTCCTCCATGCCTTCGGGCTCGTCGAACGAACGGCTGTGCGGCAGGATGCCGTCATCGAGACCGACGATGAAGACCGCGCCGAATTCCAGGCCCTTGGCAGCATGGAGGGTGAGCAGTGTGGGCACGTTGCCTTCGGTGATGGTGTCCTGATCGGAGACGAGGGCGATGTTCTCGAGGAACTCGTCGAGCGTGCGGGTGGAATACTCGAGGGTGAGCCGCCGCAATTCATCCACGTTCTCCCAGTGGTCTTCGCCTTCTTCGGATTCATCGTCGATGTATTCCTTGTACCCAAGGTCTTTGACCACACGGTCGAAGAGCTCGGGCACAGTGAGCGACAATGCAGCGGTGCGCCAGGTGGCAAGCATCCCGCCGAAGTCAGCCAGAGGAAGCGCGGCGCGACCTGAAAACGATTCCCAATAAGGGGATTCTTTACCGCGTGCCAGATCGAGAAGTACATGACCGGGTTGCAGATTGTTCTGACGGGCAACCAAATGTAAAGTGGTCAGTGTCTTGTCACCGATGCCGCGCGGCGGGACGTTGATCACGCGGTCGAGGCTGGCTTCGTCGGCAGGGTTGTGGACGAGACGCAGGAAGGCGATGATGTCTTTGACCTCGCGGCGCCCATAGAATCGCTGCGCGCCGACCAGACGATAGGGAAGCCGTGCCTGCAAGAACGCTTCTTCAATGAGGCGGGACATGGCATTGGTTCGATACATCACCGCACAATCGCCCGGCTCGAACTGGCGTGATGCGACGAGTTGTGCGATGGTATCCACAACAAACGATGCTTCGGCGTAATCATCGGGCGCTTCGTAAAAGAAGATTTTCTCTCCTTCGCCGCGGTCGGTGAATAATTTTTTCTTGCGCCGGTTGTGAGCGCGATCGATTACTCCCATTGCCGCGTCGAGAATGGTCTGCCGCGAGCGATAATTCTGCTCGAGCAAAATCGTCTGTGCATCGGGAAAATCCTGCTCGAAGCGCTGCACGTTGCGCCAGTCTGCGCCGCGCCAGGCATAAATCGACTGGTCGGGATCGCCCACGCAAAAGATATTCCTATTAAAGGAAGCGAGCTGCTTGACCAGTGCGTATTGCGCCAGGTTTGTATCTTGAAACTCGTCCACTAACACGTGGCGGAAGCGTTGTGCGTATTTATCCCGTACCGACGGGTTTTCCTCCAGCAGGCGCGCGGTGTACATCAGCATGTCGTCGAAGTCCACGGCGTTGCTGGCAACCAGCCGCTTTTGATATTCGGCGTACACGCGCTTCACGATCTCATCGCGATAGGTCTGGGTGGGATAGTCGTCCGCTGTGATCAACTCGTTCTTGGCGCGCGAGATCGCTCCCAGCACACTGGCGGGGCGGTACAACTTCTCGTTGATATTGAATTCACGGATGACGTTCTTGACGATCCGTTCCTGGTCGTCAGTATCAAAGATGACGAAGTTCGACTGGATGGGCAGGTATTCCGTTTCGCGCCGCAGGATGCGCCCGCAGATCGAGTGGAAGGTGCCAAGCATGATCCCCTCGATGGCTTGGTCGGGGAGCAGTTTTTTGACGCGCTCGCCCATTTCCCTGGCTGCTTTATTCGTGAAGGTGACCGCCAGAATCTGCCAGGGGCGGACGCCCTCCTCTGCGATAAGGTAGGCGATTCGCTGGGTCAGCACCCGCGTCTTGCCGGACCCCGGTCCTGCCACGACCAAAACGGGTCCGTTCCCCGCTGTGACCGCGGCGCGCTGTTGGTTGTTGAGTTTATCGAGAAAGTCCATGAAATAACCTGGCGCAACATTGACGGTAGAGAACGTCAAATACGCTCTTTGAAATAGAAAGTAGAGAGTAGTCTATCACAAACCTACTCTCTACTTCATGCTGTTGGGTATGAAATTTACAATTGCGAAGTGCAATTCGGGCAGCGTGTGGCTTTGATGGGGATGGCGGTGAAACAGTGTGGACAATCCTTGGTGGTGGGTTCCGCCGCAGGAGCCGGTTTCTTCATCTTATTCATTGTCCGTACCAACAGGAAGATGACAAAAGCAACGATGATGAAGTCCACAATGGCTTGGATGAACAAACCATACTTGATGGACGCGTCACGTACGGTGATCGCCAGCCCGCTAAAGTCGAGTCCGCCGAGTAACAGCCCGATCAACGGCATCAGCACATCGTTGACGAGCGAGGCAATGATCTTTCCGAACGCGCCGCCGATGATTACTGCAATTGCCAGGTCCATGACGTTGCCGCGCATGGCGAACTCCTTGAATTCTTTCAGCATGAAAACCTCCTCCAGATGAAAAATATCGTGTCCAAATGTATTCTACCGTTTGGAAAAGGGGATGTCAACGAATATGGAAACGTTTGACGGTATATCCCTGCAACTTCAATCGCTGCCCTGTCATCCTGCTGGAGTGTTGTAAAAAACAGTTCTCTAGAACTGTTTTTTGTGATTCGATTGCCCTATGATTGCCCTACGAGTGCGCTACTGTTGACGCACTTGGAGAATTAGGTATAATTCGGTCTGCTTGGCACTCTAGAACAGGATGTTCTAATACTCCACTGCTGTAAAGGAAATACGTAGATGCCCGACTTCATACTTGATGTGCAAGGGCTTGAAACGACTTTTAAGACCCCGGATGGAGTGGTACACGCAGTAAATGGTGTCTCCTTCGGGCTTGCAGAAAGTGAAACTTTAGGGGTGGTTGGTGAGAGCGGGTGCGGCAAGAGTGTGACCATGCTCTCGGTCATGGGCTTGATTCCCTCCCCTCCCGGAAAGATCATTGCGGGGAAAGCGATATTTTCCGGGCAAGATCTCATCCAGATGTCCAGAGAAGAATTACGACATATACGCGGCGCACAGATTGCCATGATCTTTCAGGATCCAATGACATCGTTGAATCCTGTGTTGACCATCGGACGTCAACTTGAAGAGCCGCTCATGATCCATGTGGGTATGACCCGGAAGCAGGCACGCGAACGCGCGGCTGAACTGCTGGGTATGGTGGGCATTCCAAACGCCAAGGAACGTTTGAACGATTATCCCCACCAATACTCCGGCGGTATGCGCCAGCGCGTAATGATCGCCATGGCGTTGTCCTGCAGTCCGCAGATTCTGATTGCCGACGAGCCCACCACCGCGCTGGATGTGACCATCCAGGCGCAAATTACCGACCTGGTAAAGAGACTGCGCGACGAACTCGGTATGGCAATCATCTGGATCACACATGACTTGGGTGTTGTGGCGGGACTTGCGCGGCGCGTGGCGGTCATGTACGGTGGTCTCATCATCGAAGAAGCGCAGGTCAACGACCTGTACGCCAATCCGTCTCATCCCTATACGATTGGATTGCTCGGCAGTCTCCCGCGTGTCGATGAGAAGGAACGCTCCAAACTGTATTCAATCGAAGGACTGCCTCCGGTTTTATACGAAAAACCGAACGTCTGTCCTTTTGCTCCGCGTTGTAAATGGGCCATGGAGCGATGCTGGAAAGAAAACCCCACGCTCGAGATGGTTGCGCCTGAGCACCGTGTTGCCTGCTGGGTGGATACCAAGACCGGGAGACCAAGATAATGGGCATTCAAAGTACAAACAACGAAATCCTGCTCCGGGTTGAAAATCTGATGATGCACTTTCCGATTCGCCGCGGCGTTTTCCAGCGTCAGGTTGGCGCTGTGCGCGCGGTGGACGGTGTCAGCTTCAATGTAAAACGCGGCGAGACACTTGGATTGGTTGGCGAGTCCGGTTGCGGCAAGTCCACAACGGGGCGCACCATTTTACAGTTGTACCGCCCGACGGCAGGCTCCATCCATTTCGAGGGAGTCGATCTTGTGCATTTCAAAGGGGAGGAACTCCGCAAGATGCGGCGCAAGATGCAGATGATCTTCCAGGATCCATATGCCAGCTTGAATCCCCGTATGACCGTCGCCGAGATCGTGGGCGAACCGCTCATGGTGCACAATGTTGGGACTGGCAAGGAAATTTCCGAGCGCGTCCAGCATTTGCTCGAACTGGTCAACCTGAATCCGTCGTTCGCCAACCGCTACCCGCACGAATTCTCCGGCGGACAGCGCCAGCGCATCGGGGTGGCGCGCGCCCTGGCGTTGCAGCCATCCTTCATTATTTGTGATGAGCCGATCTCCGCGCTGGATGTTTCAATCCAGGCGCAGGTGGTCAACCTGCTGGAGGAGTTGCAGGAGCAATTCAATCTGACCTATCTGTTCATCGCCCACGACCTTTCGATGGTGAAGCATATCAGTGACCGCGTGGCGGTCATGTACCTCGGTGTGATCGTGGAACTGGCCGACCGCGATGCCTTGTATTCCAACCCGCTTCATCCGTACACCCAGGCGCTGTTATCAGCCGTCCCGATCCCGGATCCGGTCGCGGATGCGAAGCGGAAGCGAACCATCCTTACTGGTGACGTCCCTTCACCCGCAAATCCCCCCTCCGGTTGCCGGTTCCGCACCCGGTGTCCAATCGCCGAGGCGCAGTGCGCCGAATCACGTCCTGAGTTCCGCGAGATAAAACCAGGTCACTTTGTCGCCTGTTTTTTTGCTGAAAGATTCATATAAAAGGCAAAGGTACATAGAGTCCCCTTTTGAAAGGAGGTGGTTCCCAGCCGATATAGAAGTAAGTGTCAGTTCTACTGTACGTGTCAAATCAAAACCTTTCAACATTTTGTGAGGAGAAGAAAATGCGTAAACTGTTTGCTTTACTAAGCCTGTTGGTGGTTGCCAGTATGGTGTTGGCCGCCTGCGGTGGCACACCTGCGACCTCGGCTCCTGAAGAGCCTGCGGCTACGACCGCCCCTGAAGAACCGGCTGCCACCAGCGCGCCCGAGGAACCGGCCGCTACCGGACCCAAGTCGAAGGACCCGACCACCTTTGTATCGGCCTCCTTCGGTGAACCCGACCTGCTCGACCCGGCCCTCGACTATGAAACCGCCGGTGGTGAAATCCTCCAGAACGTCTATGAGACGTTGGTGACCTACAAGGGCAACTCCCTTTCCGAGTTCGAACCCCTGCTGGCTGAATCCTGGACGCTCTCTGATGATGGGAAGACCTATACCTTCCAGCTTCATCAGGGGATCAAGTTCCACGATGGCGCCGACCTGACCGCTTCGGACGTGGCTTATTCGTTCGTTCGTGGTCTGTTGCAGGGCGGCGGCTCCTCGCCCCAATTCCTGATTGTTGAACCGTTCTACGGCGTTGGCACCTCTGACATCTCTGAGATCGTCGAAGTTGCCCAAGTCTACGGACTCGAGGCTCTTGCTGACGGCGTCTCTACCGAGGAAATCGGCGGGATCCCGTACGAACTCTATGACAATGTCGAAGGCATGAAGGCTGTTGACCCGGCGATCCTCAAGGGCGTCTGTGAAGACCTCTATTCCCGCTTTGTGGTGGATGATGCCGCCGGCACCATCAGCATGACCTTGGCTCTGCCGTGGGCCCCCTTCATTTCCACCATTGCGGGCTACTGGAGCTCCGCCATGGATAAGGACTGGGTGGCCGCTCAGGGCGGTTGGGATGGCTCCTGCGATACCTGGCAGAACTTCTACGCCATGCAGCCTGAGAACGACCCGATCTATGACACCGCCAATGGCACTGGTCCGTTCATCCTCGATCACTGGACCGCCGGCGAAGAGATCGTCTTGGTCCGCAACGATAATTACTGGCGCGAACCCGCCAAGCTCGAGCGCGTCGTCTTCCAGCAAGTGGACGAATGGAGCACCCGCTTTGCCATGATGCAAGCCGGCGATGCTGATTTTGTGGCTGTCCCGCCCGAGAACCGCTCGCAGATGGATGCGTTGGTCGGCGAAGTTTGTAACTGGGATGAAGCGGCTGTCGATTATGTCTGCGAAGTCACAGATGACAGCAAGCCGTTCCGCGTAACCCTGGGCCGCTCCAGCAACACCCGCTCGGATATCTTCTTCAACTTCAATGTTGGCAATCCGGACGGAAGCAACACCTACCTCGGTTCCGGCAAGTTGGATGGCAACGGTATTCCTGCGGACTTCTTCAATGATGTCCACATCCGCAAAGCCTTCAATTACTGCTTCGACTGGGAGACCTACATCAATGACATCTTCAATGGTGAAGCCATCCAGTCCACCAGCCTTGTGATCGAAGACATGCCCGGCTGGAATGATGACGATCCCGTCTACACTTACGACCCCGCCAAGTGCGAGGAAGAATTCAAACTGGCTGACGCCGACAAAGACGGCATCCCGGCTGGTGAGGATCCCGAAGGCGATATCTGGACCGTTGGTTTCCGCTTCTCCGGCACCTACAACCAGGGCAACACCACCCGCCAGACCCTCGTCGAGATGGTCTCCGCGAACGTCAACTCGATCAATGAGAAATTCATCGTTGAGTCCGTCGGTCTGCCTTGGCCCGCCTTCCTGCGCTCGATCAACGCCAAGCTCGCCCCGCTC
Organism: Chloroflexota bacterium; assembly: GCA_013388855.1. Taxonomy (GTDB): domain Bacteria; phylum Chloroflexota; class Anaerolineae; order Anaerolineales; family Villigracilaceae; genus Defluviilinea. The sequence continues at coordinate 49,088 of JACAEM010000022.1, read as the reverse complement.
TTCTTCGTTGGTTGGCATGAGGACATTCACGACCCGCACAACTGGTACGTGCCCTACCTCGTGACCTTCTACGCCAGCCGCCAAAGCATCCCCGCTGAGATCAAGAGCCAGTTCGTCCCGTTGATTAACGCCGGTGTGCTCGAGAGCGATCCTGCCAAGCGCCATGAAATTTACACACAATTGAACCAGTTGGTCTACGACAACGCGCCCGGTATCATCGGCGTGTTGGCGACCAGCCATGGCTTCATGCCCCGCTACGTCAAGGGCATCAAGTACAACCAGAACTACAGCGGCTTCTACTACTACACGATGTACGAAGAGTAGAATGTTCCTGTAAGCAGAACCTTTTATGGGGAGGGGCGCCGAGCGCCCCTCCCCATATCTTCAAAATCATTCGATTTTGTTCTGCGGAATGCGACGAATTGACCCTTTCGCCGCTTTCCGAATGACATAATCTGAAGGAGACGGCAAAATGGTCACTTATATTATTCGGCGGTTATTGCTCGTGCCGGTGCTGTTATTTGGCGTGACGATTCTGATCTTTGGCATGTTACAGTTCCTCACACCGGTCGAGCGCTCCGCGTTGTACGTCCGTGACATTCCCAAGACCGAAAGACAGGTCGACGGGATCATCCTCAAGTACGGCTTGGATAAACCCATCTACATTCAATACTGGCGCTGGCTGGTGGGTACAATTGACCCGGTCACTGGCGAGCGGACGGGCGGTATCCTTTTCGGGGACTTTGGCTGGTCGCGGACCGGTTCCCAGCCTGTTGCAGAATTGATTTCCACGCGCTTCCCCAATACGCTCGACCTAACCCTTTGGGCGGTTGCTCCGGTGATTCTTGTCGGTATCTGGTTGGGGGTCCAGGCGGCAGTTCATCACAATGGTTTCATCGACCAGGCAGGTCGCATTTTCAGCATCGTCGGTACATCCTTCCCGACCTTTGTTTTTGGTCTGTTGATGCTGATGGTTTTTTATGCCAACCTGCAATGGTTTCCCCCAGGCAGGCTCTCGACGGACATGCAGGCAGTCGTAAGTTCGGACAGCTTCAAGACGTATACGTCGCTCCTGACAATTGACAGCCTCTTGAATGGACGTTTCGACGTGTTCCTCGACGCTTTGCGGCATATGATCCTGCCCATCCTGACGCTCTCCTACATCAACTGGGCAACCTTCCTGCGCGTAACGCGTTCCTCGATGCTTGAGACCCTGCGCCAGGAATATGTCACCACGGCGCGCGCCAAAGGTCTGCCCGAACGCGATGTGGTCTACAAGCATGCCAGGCCCAATGCCATGATCTCGGTGATCACCCTGGCTGGTTTTACGGTGGTCGGATTGATGGGCGGCGTGGTGATCACTGAGACGGTCTTCGACTATCCGGGCATCGGCAAAGCGGCGGCGGAGGCGGCAGGTCAATTGGATGTGGTGACGGTACTGGGTTTTGCCCTCTTTAACGGGTTGATCCTGATCGTCGCCAACCTCGTTGTCGATATTCTATACGCGACCGTCGATCCTCGCGTACGGTTGTCCTAGGAGGACGGAATGACCACACATACACCAACAGGGGATAACTCCCTACTGGGCGAAACCGTCGCGATGCGCAAGATCGGGCGGCTGGAACGTTTTCTGGGTCCGGAAAACTACCGCGTACTCATGGGGATGTTCAAGACCCCGGCTTCCATCATGGGTTTTTCGCTGATCGTGTTCTTTGTGATTATTGCGCTTGCCGCCCCGGTCATTGCGCCGCCCTTGAATCCCAATGATCCTTATAAGATCCCGCGCGATGGTTTCAAGGCAGATCCCCAGCCGATGGGATCTCCTTGGAATCGCAACCAGCCTCCACTGCCGTTCTGGTGGAAGCCTATCATGAAGACGGATCAATGGGTCCACATTTTTGGCACATCCCAGGGACAGTACGACGTCTTCTATGGGGTGATTTGGGGAACCCGCACCGCTTTCACCACCGGCATGATCGTGGTGATTTCGACCTTCCTCATCGGTGTGGTCATCGGGTCGGTTTCAGCATACTACGGCGGAGTCGTGGATAACATCCTCATGCGCATCGTGGATATTATGCTCACGCTTCCCTTCCTGCTCGCGGCCTTGATTCTGGCAGCCGTTCTCACGCCCAAGATAGGAAGGAGCCTGGTTCCCTCCATCCTTGCCCTGATCACGTTCGGGTGGATGGGATACGCCCGTATCGTGCGCGGCGACATCCTCTCCACCAAGGAACGTGACTATGTCATGGCGGCGCGCGTCATCGGCGTCAAAGACAGCCGCATCCTGTTCCGCCACATCCTGCCCAACGCCATCTTCCCCACACTGGTGCTGGCTTCCCTGGCGATCGGCGACGTGGTGCTCTCCTTTGCCGCCCTGTCCTTCCTGGGGATCGGTACAGAGATCGGCTATGCCGACTGGGGACAGGTGCTGTCCTTCGCCCGCAACTGGATCATCAGCCTGAACCAATACTGGTACATTGTGGTCTGGCCCGGTCTGACGCTGGTACTCTTCGTGATGGGATGGAACCTGCTGGGCGATGCCCTGCGCGACGTTCTCGACCCACGCATGCGAGGCAAGACCTAGTTCTGTGTACGCAAAACTCCTGGTTAGAACCGGTACAATCGCTTTAGGAATAGCCCTGCTCATGGCAGGGCTATTTTTCGATGGCGGGGCGGCATCCGTGAACCAGCAAGCCACTCCCACCGGCACGCTCTCGCCCTTGGAACGGCTCGCCAAGCCGACAGTCCCTGCCGAACCATCCCAGGCGGATTTGGGCGCGCAGGATTACTGGCTGTATTGCCTTCCCTGCCACGGTGACCGCGGACAGGGACTCACCCAGGAATTCCGGGAAACATACCCCCCGGGCGAGGTCGATTGCTGGCAATCGGGCTGTCATGGCAAGCGCCCCTACGAGAACGGGTTTACGCTTCCGATGGTCATCCCGGCGGTCATCGGCGAGGACGCCCTGCAAAAATTCGCCAACGCGGCGGTGTTGCAATCCTACATATTTGCCGCCATGCCTTATTGGGATCCGGGCAGCCTGAAACAGGAGGAGATCTGGCGCATCACAGCCTTCCTGCTGCGCGAGAATGGTCTGTGGGATGCCCGGGTGGAACTCAACGCGTCCAACGCGGAGCAGGTTGTGATTAGGAAGGTCGAAGCGTCTCCCACCCCTCCGCAGGGTACGAGTCGGGCATCCGGCGTTTCGCTTTGGCTCCTGTTCCCTGTTCTCGTTCTCATCCTTCTTCTGTTCATTTTGCTGCGACGGTTTCGCAGGGGTTCACCCTGAATCATCGAGCCGCTGCATGGGCGGCTTGACTGTATAATAGGCTAATCCACCACTAAGGGATGCGAGCATGAACCCTATGAAAAAAATCCTTTCTTTATGCCTGTTACTGGTTTTGACTGTGACCTCCTGTTCGCCGCGCGAGACGGAGATTCCGGTCGCCCCGCAAACCCCCACCGGGACTCCCCCGCCTCCTGTCACGCCGACGCCTGCCTCCCGTTCATTGACGGTTTGTCTTGGCGATGAGCCGGAGACTCTTTATCCGTACGGAAGTTTGAACTCCGCCGCGCGCAGCGTACTTTCCGCCGTTTACGACGGACCGATGGATGTGGTTGAGTATGGATACCAAGCCGTCATCCTCGAAAAGGTTCCCAGCATCGAGGACGAAGACGCGCAGCTCGTGCCGGTGACTGTGAACGCAGGAGACAGGGTGATCGATTCCACAGGAAATCTTGTCGTCCTGGAAGCGGGGGTGAAGATCCGCCCAAACGAATGCCGCGAGGAAGGTTGTGTGCTCACCTATGACGGCTCCAGCAGTCTGCAAATGGATCAGATGGTCGTTACCTTCACTCTCCTCGAGGGGCTCCTTTGGTCCGATGGCGAACCCCTGACAGCCGACGATTCGGTCTTTTCCTTTGAAGTGGCTTCGGAGAATGACACTCCCGTCTCAAAGTTCCTGATCGACCGGACTCAAAGTTACGAAGCTGCCGATGATCTCACCGTGCAATGGTGGGGCGTACCCGGTTTCATTGACCCCGATTATTTCACCAATTTCTGGATGCCTCTGCCCAGGCATGCTTGGGGCGAACTATCCGCCTCCGATCTGTTGCGGGCGGAAATTTCCTCGCGCACGCCGCTGGGGTGGGGCCCATACATCGTGGACGAATGGACGGCGGGAGAAAGCATCCACCTGATCAAGAACCTCAACTATTTCCGCGCCGATAGTGACCTGCCCAAGTTCGACGAACTGACATTCCTGTTCATGCCCGATACAAATGCGGCGTTGACGGCCCTGTCGGACGGAAGATGTGACCTGCTCGACCCCTCCATCCGGCTGGATGGGCAGGTGGGTTTGTTGCAAAAAATGCAGGAGGACGACCAGGCGAAACTGCTGACCGCGCAAACCAGCACAATGGAATGGCTCGGCATCGGCATTGTCCCCGCTTCGTACGACAACGGCTACAATGCCTCGTCGAAACAGGACCGTCCCGATATTTTTGCAGACGCGCGTACGCGTCAGGCGATTGCCTTGTGTCTTGACCGTCAAAAGGTTGTGGATACCGTTCTCTTTGGTCTTTCGCAAGTTCCCGATAGCTACCTTCCGGCGGACCATCCCCTGCACAACGGCAATATTCAGACCTACCAATTCAACCCCACATCGGGGAACCAGATCCTGCAACAGGTGGGATGGATCGACCAGGATAATAATCCGGATACCCCACGCACGTCCTTCGGAGTGACGAATGTTCCCACCGGTACTCCTCTGGTGCTCAATTACGTCACCTCTTCGGCGACTCAACGCCGCCAGGTGGTGGACATCTTCACCCAATCCCTGGCGCAGTGCGGGATCGGTTTGAACCCGGTGTATGAAACCGCCGTGAACCTGTATGCGCCGGGACCGGATGGTCCGCTCTTTGGACGTCAGTTTGACCTTGCCGAATATGCCATTGGCGTGAACAGCCTTGAACCACAATGCGGCTGGTTCACCTCCGCACAGATCCCGAATGAAGCCAACAACTGGGTCGGCACCAATATCAGCGGCTACAAGAATCCCGCGTTCGACTCCGCCTGCCAGCAGGCGTTGCAATCCCTGCCGGATGAGCCGGAGTATGCGTTGCACCAGGAGGCCCAGGCGATCTTCGCGGCAGACCTCCCGTCCATCCCGCTGTACCTGCGTCTCAAGATCGCCGCGACCCGTCCCGACTTTTGCGGGTTTGCGCTCGACCCGACATCATCCTATTCGCTGGCGAACATCGAAGAATTCGACTACGGACCATCCTGCACGCCTTGATCCATTCTTCGCTTCATGCCGGACTCGAGATTGTCACCGTTGAAGATGATGTTCGCATCAAGCTCTGCTTTACAAACATGAATGGCATGTCCCATCGATGCGATATTTTGCTATAATGCATCCATTCCTGAAAATTGGAGAAGTCTGCAATGACCAACAACAAACCTTTGCTGGAAGTGAAAGGTCTTAAGACGTACTTTTACACAGAAGACGGTGTTGTTCGCGCGGTGGATGGCGTGAGCTTCGAAGTCTACCCCGGTGAAGTGTTGGGTCTGGTCGGTGAATCCGGTTGCGGCAAAAGTGTCACATCGCTTTCGATCATGCGGCTGATCTCCAAACCCGGCCGAGTGGATGCGGGGGAAATCTTATTGGATGGCGAAGACCTGTTGAAATTACCCGAAGAGGAAATGATCAAGGTGCGCGGCAACCGCATCTCGATGATCTTCCAACAGCCACAGACCGCCTTGAACCCGGTGTTCAAGGTCGGTGATCAATTGGCGGAAGTGTTGAACGTTCACCAGGACATGGGCAAGGAAGCCGGCTGGAACCGCGCGGTGGCTTTGCTCAAAATGGTGGGCGTGCCCGATCCCGAAAGACGCGCAGAAGCGTATCCGCATGAGCTATCAGGAGGCATGGCGCAGCGCGTCATGATTGCAATGGCGCTCGCCTGTGTCCCCGAACTGCTTATCGCCGATGAACCCACCACTGCACTGGATGTGACCATCCAGGCGCAGATCCTCGACCTGATGCGCGACATGCGCAAGGAGATGGGAACATCCGTCATCCTCATTACCCACGACCTCGGTGTGGTGGCAGAAATGGCGGAACGTGTGGCGGTGATGTACGCGGGGGAAATTGTCGAACAGACAGATGTCAACCGCCTGTTCGATGAACCGTTGCACCCCTATACACAGGGCTTGATTGGGTCAATACCGGTCCTCGGCGAGATCAAGGAAAAACTGGATGTCATCCCCGGTTCGGTGCCGAACCTCGTCAACCTGCCGCCGGGATGCCGCTTTGCCCCCCGGTGCCAGGCGCGCATCAAACATGCCCTCTCCATTTGCACAGAGCAGAAACCTGAGCTGGAGGATATCAAGCCCGGTCACAAGGTGCGATGCTGGTTATACCAAAGCGCGAACGGGCATTCCGCCCCGCTGAAAGTACACTGATCCCCTTTTGGAGCATGCAACTACATGGAAACTAATACGCAAAACAAAGGGGAGACCCTTGTAGAAGTAAAGAATCTTGTCAAATACTTCCCGGTGCGGGCTGGTTTGTTACAGCGCGTTGTCAATCAGGTCAAGGCAGTGGACGATGTCAGCTTTGTGGTGAAGAAGGGTGAAACGCTCGGGCTGGTGGGCGAATCAGGTTGCGGCAAGACCACCGTCGGGCGGTCGATGTTGCGGCTCATCGAGCCCACTTCAGGTTCCGTCAGTTTTCAGGGCAAGGATGTGCTTGCCTTGAAGGGAAAGGAGCTGAAGGATGTCCGCCGCGATATGCAGATCATCTTTCAGGACCCGTATGCCTCGCTCGACCCGCGCGTGCCCATCGGTGAATCGGTGATGGAGGGGTTGCACATCCACCGGATTGGCACCCCGAGAGAGCGCATGGATATCATGCTGGAGACTCTCAAGAAAGTGGGATTGGAAGACTATCATGCCCGCCGCTATCCACACGAATTCTCCGGCGGTCAGCGACAGCGTATCGGTATTGCCCGGGCGTTGGCGCTTCGTCCCAGTTTCATCATTTGCGATGAGCCGGTCTCCGCGCTGGATGTTTCCATCCAATCGCAGGTGCTGAATATTTTGAAGGATCTGCAAAAGGAATTTGGATTGACTTATCTGTTCATTGCTCACAACCTCTCGGTCGTCGAGCATGTTTCAGATCGTGTGGCGGTGATGTATCTCGGCAAGATGGTGGAATTGACTACGCGCGAGGAACTGTACCGCAACCCGATGCACCCGTACACGCAGGCATTGATGTCCGCCATACCAGTGCCCAACCCGCGCCTAAAAAGACAGCGCATCGTGTTGAAGGGCGATGTGCCAAGCCCGTTGAACCCGCCAAAGGGCTGTCGTTTCCACCCGCGTTGCCCGGTGGCGGTCGAAAAGTGTTCACAGGAGGAACCGCAATTCCTCGAGGTAAGTCCCGAACATTGGGTGGCTTGCTGGCTTGCGAAGTAAGGATCCACTGACATACCATGACCGTTCCTTGCATCCTCCTTGTTGACGACCAGCGCGATATCGTGCGTTTGCTTCATTCCACCCTGCAAACGCTCGGTCATCAATTGGATATTGTCGACGCGCCCTCGGGTGAGGAGGCGTTACTGGAAGCCTCCCGGCGCAAAGTCGACCTGCTGGTGGCTGACTATCTCCTGCCGGGCATTTCCGGCGTGGAATTGATGCGCAAGATACGCGTCCGCAACCCGGAGATGAAGGTCATCTTCATTTCCGGCATGACCGAACGCAAGGCGCGCGATGAAATGCTGAGCGCAGGCGCGATTGCCATCTTCGACAAGCCCATCCCGCTGGCGGATTTCCTGGATGCGGTCGAACGCAGCCTGGGGCTGGTCCGCACGATCTTTCCGCCCGAAACAAGCAAGGAGGCGGAGGAACACAGGCAATCCCTCTCCGAACTCCTGGCTGGATTTCGCCAGAAGATCAAGGCGGACGCGGTTTTCCTCATCAGCGACCGGGGACGCGTGCTGGCGCGCGCTGGCGATCTCTATGACAGCAGCATGGAAGTCTCGTTGCTTTCGGCGTTGATGGGCATCTATGCTGCGGGGTTGAAAGTCTCGCGCATCATCCGGCAGGAACACCTGGATAACTACCATGTCTTTCGCGGCGGCGACCATGACTTGATCCTCATCCCGATCGATTCCCTGCATGCCTTGTTGCTGGCAGGCAAGGGACTTGCCAATTCGGACCGCATCATGCAAACCGTGGAGGCAATGTTGTTCGTGCGCGGCGATGTGGAAAACATCCTGCAATCGCTTGGAGTGGTGCCTGCGCCCGCGGTGACGGAAACAGCCGTCCCTGAGGGTGAAGCGGGTGAACCTGTGACCATGTCCATCTCCGCCGAGCCGGAACCGGAGGTGGATGTCGACGCGTTGTTCGCATCCGCCGGTAAAAAATCGAAGATCAAGGATATTGATGCGTTTTGGGATAGCGCGGTGGAAAAGACGGCGAATATCCCGACCAACCCGGATGTGATCACCTTCGAGGAAGCGCGCAAGCTGGGGTTGAATCCCGGCAAGGGTGAGACCATCCCGCTCCGTTCCACCGGCACGCTGAAAAAGAAGTGACATTGTCCGGCATCGTTCGCTGTGATACAATATGCGCCTTACAGGGGCGTGGTGCAAGGGCAGCACACCAGCCTTTGGAGCTGTGGATCTTGGTTCGAATCCAGGCGCCCCTGCCAAAAAATCCCGCGAAGGCGGGGCTTATTTTCTAAACAGGCTTCGCTGACATCACGCGGTGAGCCTGTTTTTGTTACCCCCTCCGCCCATTCCCCATGCGGGAACGATTATGGGCACCGCCCCGTTTTCGACTGGAATTCGTCGACAAATGGGGAAGGAAGGGTGGGGCTAGGAGATGAGATGCAATGAAAGTTACTGCTGTTCTATTGGCGGCGGGTCAGGGAACCCGCATGAAATCCTCTCTGCCGAAGGTACTGCATCCGTTATGTGGCAAGCCGATGCTATGGCATGTGCTTGAAGCCTTAAAAGAAGCCGCGACGGAGAAGCCGGTTGTCGTGGTGGGGCATGGCGCTGAGGAAGTGACGAAATATCTCGGTGAGTCGGCGCAGACCGTTTTGCAGGAACCGCAGCTCGGTACGGGACACGCGGCGATGCAAGCCGAACCCCTGCTCCGGAATAAAACGGATTACATCATCGTGACCTATGCGGATATGCCTCTGCTGCGCGGCGAGACCTTCAAGCGGCTTGTGGAAACACAGCACCTCAACCCCGGACCCCTCAGCCTGCTAACCGTTATCGCAGAGGACCCGCGCGGCTTCGGGCGGATCGTGCGTAAAGCCGATGGGACAGTGGAAGCCATCGTCGAGGAATATGTCGCCACACCCGAACAGCAGAAGATCAGGGAACTAAACGTCGGCGCCTACTGCTTCAAAGCAGATTGGTTCTGGGATGCACTGCATCGCATTCAGAAGAATCCGAAGAAGGGCGAATACTATCTGACCGATATTGTCGAGATCGCCGTACAAGATAATTTACCCGTGCAGGCGGTGGTGCACGATGACTTTATCGAGACCATCGGCATCAACACGCGCGTCCATTTGAGTGAAGCGGAAGCCGCCATGCGCCAGCGCATTAACCGCGGGCACATGCTCAATGGCGTCTCCATGATGGACCCGACATCCACATATATCGAAGCAGGCGTGAGGATCGGCAAAGATACGACCATCCTGCCGAACACGTACATCCATGGCGAAACGGAAATCGGCGAAGGGAATATCATCGGACCCAACACAATCATCCGCGATACAAAGATTGGAAATCGCTGCAAAGTATTGGCTTCTGTGCTGGAAGGCGCGGCGCTTGAAGATGACGTGGATATGGGCCCGTTCGCGCGGTTGCGGAAGGGTGCGCATTTGAAGAGTCACGTCCACATGGGTAATTTCGGCGAGGTGAAAGACTCCACGCTACACGAAGGCGTGAAGATGGGGCATTTCTCCTACATCGGCAATGCAAATATCGGAGCGAACACCAATATCGGCGCCGGGACGATCACCTGCAACTTCGACGGCGAGAAGAAACATCCCACCGAGATTGGCGAGGATGTCTTCATCGGGTCGGATACGATGCTGGTGGCGCCGGTCAAACTGGGGGACGGCGCGCGTACCGGCGCCGGTGCGGTCGTCACCAAGAACGTGCCCGAAGATACTTTGGTTGTCGGCATGCCCGCACGCGCTATCCGAAGGTTGGAACGAAAAACGAAAAAATAGCCACGGAGTCACAAAGGCATAAAGAAATTTCAATTCTCCGTGGCTGGGAAGGGTTTTCCATGACCGTTACCAGGGAAGAAAAACAATCGTTGATCGATTTGGCAAATGAGGCTCGTAAGCGGGCATATGCGCCGTATTCCAAGTATCAGGTCGGCGCGGCGCTCCGCACAAAGACCGGGCGGGTCTTCACCGGCGTAAACATCGAGAATGCCGCGTATCCACACACCATGTGCGCCGAACGCGTGGCGGTCTTCAAAGCTGTCTCGGAGGGGGAGCGGGAATTCGAAATCATTTCCGTGGCAACCGATAACGGCGGCTCGCCCTGCGGCGGCTGCCGTCAAGTGCTGGCGGAGTTTGGTCTCGATACGATTGTCCTCATGGCGGACAAAGATGGCAGGCTGATCAAAGAAACAACGGTGCGTGAATTACTGCCTGAGGCGTTCACGCCGGAGAAGTTGAAACCGTAACATTCCATGCCCGAAACCAAATTCCGTTCCTTTCGCGTGGACGCCGTTGTGCTTCGTCACAGCGACTACGGCGAAGCTGACCGCCTGTTGACGCTGTACACGCGTCAGCTTGGAAAGACGCGTGCCATTGCCAAGGGCGCCCGCAAGATCGCCTCACGCAAAGCCGGTCACATCGAACCGTTTACGCATGTCCGGCTTCAACTTTCCAAAGGCAGGGATATGTTCATCCTCACACAAGCCGACACCGTGGATGCGTATCTGCCTCTGCGCGAGGAACTGACCCTCACCGGTCACGCCGCGTATGTGCTGGAATTATTGGACCGCTTCACCTACGAAGACGACACCGAAAACCCGTCCACATTCCGTTTGTTGACCGACACCCTCTCCCGCCTCGCCTCCCACGCGGACCCGTGGCTGGTTATCCGATATTATGAGATGCGCCTGCTCGACCACGTGGGATTCCGCCCCCAGCTCTTCGAGTGCGCCAACTGTGGACGCGAGATCAAACCCGAAGACCAGTTCTTCTCGTTCAGCGCGGGCGGGGTGATCTGTCCGCGCTGCGGGCAGGGATTGAAGCACCTGCATGCGATTTCCGTCGAAGCATTGAAATATCTGCGCCATTTCCAGCGCAGCAGTTACGCCGAAGCGACGCGCGCCCGGCCCACCCCCGATGTGCAACAAGAGACCGAAATCCTCATGCAGGGATATTTCACGTATCTGCTCGAACGCGAGTTGAATACACCAGGCTTTCTGAAAAAAATCAAAGAATAGGGGCAGCACGCCGTGCCGCTACAATTTCTGCATTCTCCTCCCCCAATTCAGCACAAAAATCCACGCCACAACAAGGACGATTGGTTTCATGATTCTCCACAAGAGCACCTGAAACCATTTCCATTTTAGGGAATAGATGATGTAGGTGATGAACCAGCGCGCAAGCAGCGCCTGTCCTAATGGACTCATCAGTATGTGGGTTTTGTATCTGTCGAAAGAAAAATCGTTTTGCTCAAAAGCGCTTTTGAGTTCACGTGCGGCGAGTCTGCCATAACCCAGCGCGACGCTGATACCTTCACCGAAGATTGAGTCTGCGCCGATGGCGTCGCCCACGAGCAAAACCCTCGAAGCCGACATCGGGTTATCCGGGCTGAACCAGCGGATGGGGTGTCCCTTGAGTTCGTAATTATCCAAATCGAATCCCCGGCGCGACATCTCTTTGGCAAGCGGTTCTTTCAACTGTGGTCGCTTTTCGTTCGAAAGAAGGTTTGTGTCGTAAATGCCCCAACAGCGCGTTGGCTCTCCGTGGACCTGTGTGGGGAAACCCCAGACATAACCGGCGATGTTGTCGGGAACGGGGAAGAAATCAAAAAAGGCTTCTTCCTGTCCTCTGGGCGCCTCCCTGGAATATTTCGTATTCCGGGGAGACCGGGATGGGGTAATCACCTCCAACGCCCGCGCGGTGTACACTGGGGCATGGGGGAAAATACAGCGACGCGTGATCCCATTCGAGCCATCCGCGCCGACAACGACTTGAGCATGAAATGTACCGTTATCTGTTTCGACAGTGACACCGTCTTTATCGGGGATGATATTCTTCACTGAAATCGATTCTTTAATCTCTATCCCCCTGCTTTTTGCCTTTTCTGCCAGCCAGGTATCGAACTCATCCCGGCGGATGACGCGCAGGGCGTGCCGTTTCGGCATGCGGATTTCCAGACCCCTCGCGTGGAAATCGAAATGGATGCTTTCCACATCCACATGCGGGATTTCGCTCACGTCGAGACCGAGACGTTCGAGAATGACTTCCGCATCGATAACGAGTCCACCCGCGCACAATTTGGGACGCGGGTAACGCGCTTTTTCAAGAATCAAGACGCGGGGCGCGAGATGCGGATCGATCCGCTGGATATGCAGTGCAGTGGAGAGTCCGCTGGGACCTCCACCTACAATGATAATGTCGCGATCCATGCTGGGAATTCAGGCGTATGTTCCGGACCAGGTCTCGAACTGCCTGCCTTCGCGCTCTCCGTCGGTATAGAAGGCAAGATAGGTGAGGGTCTGGTAGGGGATGAATTTTTGCTGTTTCGGGTCCTTGGTGGCGAGGTCGAAATAGGTGTGCCAGGTGCCGGTATTGATGTAGATCTGGTCGTGCACCTCGAACGGCTCGCCGTCTGAGTCGAGGGAGATGACCTCATGGTGATGCGTGTGCCCATAGAGGATGTATTTGGCGGTCTTGTTGATGAACGCCGGTTCCTCCAATGCATGTTCGGCAAACGAGCGTTCACCTTCGGAAACCTTGCTGCGGATCCACAAGGCCAGGTCGTTGATGGTCCCGAAGGATGTGCCTTTGGCGATTTTGATGGCGAACTGCATGGCATCGACCGTGTCGAGCGCGAAGGGCTTGTCCTGTTCGCGGACGACGGGGAGTTGGAGGAATTCCTCGCAGATGCCATCCCACACTTTTTTCAGTTCGGATTCGAGGGCGGCGCTTCCCGCGTGACGTTTGAGCTGCCCGCTGATCCAAAGAGGGGTCGCCAGCGCCGGGCGGACGTTCGTGAGTCGGCGCAGGCTGTCGATCAATCCCTGCGGGAGTTTATCGCCGATCTGCTGCTGGACTGCGATCGGATAGCGGTTGAGCACTTCCATGGTGAAAACGTCGCCGAGGGCGCTGTGGTCGCGTCCCTGTTTGGGGTTGAAGTTGAACCGGTCGAAGTAATCGCCGTGACGGCAGAAGACGCGGTATCTTTCGAGCACATCCCTCAGCTGGTGGTCCTCGTTGATGTCGTATGGGAAAATATCGGGCGAATTGCTCAGTCCCATCGCCGTGATGATGTTGCCGCGAATATCGTCGAACGCTGCGCCGCGGACGTGATAGTACCAATCATGGTTTCCCACCATGTACCAAATGCGCACCTTGAGCGGAACGCGTTCCCTGGCCTCGTGGTCTGGCTCGCCGCGTGCATTGGCGGGTGGGATGGTGATCGTCTCGCCGCTGGCGAAACGCCTCAACACTTCGAGCGACTCTTTGTTTTCATCGATGATGGCTTGTGTGGTTTGTGCGAGTTTGGCGGAGAACAATGGGCTGGTGAAACTGGTCCACGGGCGGGTGTAGCCCGTCGCTCCGGGAGCGGTATCCAGCCAGAGCGTGGAGTGAAGCGGGTCGAGGATGTCGCCCATCAGCAACAGGTCGAGGCTTTCGATGGGCTTGTAGGTCCCATCCTTGCGGAAGGAGGCGAAGTATGCAGTTTCGCGCAGGCGGTTTGCAAATAAGTGGAAGGCGTTGGCGGGGATGGAACTGGCGGTGGAGCCGTCCCCGAGATGAAGGTCACTGATGACGACGAGCATGACGATCCTCCTCTCTGATCGGTCGCGGTGCGCTTATTATAGCCCAGTTGGGCAGGGTATAATTTTTTGAAGGCAAGAGTGTCGATTCGCCCGGGAAAGGAAATGCGTCATGGCTCGAAAAATCCTTGCATGGACATTGATCGTCCTGAGTTCGTTCTTCCTGTTATTGAGCGTTATGGGTATTGCCGCGGCATGGATGTACAACGAGCCATTGACGCGCGAAGCGATCAGCCGGCTTGGACAGGTGGACAGGGAATTCGCGCTGGCGCAGTCCGCGCTGGAGTCTTCGCGCCTCGAATTGGAGCGCGCCCTGCGCATCGTCGACGCGACCGAGAAGGTGCTCGAGAAATTGACGGAACAATCCGCTAGCGCGGAAAACATTTTGGGCGGCATTCAGAGCGCCTTGGACGACAGACTGCTCCCCGAATTGAAAACGACGCGTGAGCGGATCAATTCCGCCCGCGTGGCGTTGGAAAACCTGCAATCGGTGATTGAGGGAATCGCCGGATTTCTTCCCAGTTTGGACCTGGGCGCGCCCGAAAAAATTGTGACCGACCTGATCGACTCCGCCGACTCGATGGACGCGGAGATCGCCAACGCGGAGGAAATTGCCCGGCAGGCTTCGACCTTTGTCAGCGATACCTCCTACCTATTGGGCGGCGACCTGACCCAGACGCGTGAAAGCCTGCAAAATTTCCTGGCGGCGATCAAGGAATACGAACAAAAAATAACAGATTGGCGCGGACAGATCGCGGACTTGATTAAACATCTTCCCACCTGGATCGACCGGGCTTCGATCAGCCTGACAATCTTCCTGCTCTGGTTCGGTCTATCCCAGTTCGGTCTGTACTTGCATGGACGCGCAATCCTGCTCGGAGAGAATCCGCTGGATTTAATAAGGTCCTGATGGTCAGGACGGAGTCCGCGAGGCGAGATTCCCCAGCAACTTTTGAGTCGCCTCCGCCACTTCCTCCACCGCCCGATCGAACGCCTCCTGATTGCTCTTCGATGGCTTGCGATAGCCGCTGACTTTCCGCACAAACTGCAACGCCGCGGCGCGGATCTCCTCATCTGTGGCGGGGATTTCGGCGTTCCTCAGTTGTTTGATGCTTCTGCACATGGGGGGGACTCCTATATCTTCGGCAGGTCCAACAATAAGACCTCTGCCAGCATCCTTGAATTGACGTTCTTTTCCATCTTTTCCAGCGCCTCTTCCAACCCGCTGACCACGCGCCGCGCGGATGGGAGGTCTATGCGGCTGGCAATATCTTCGATTTCCACATTGCGGTCCATGTTGACGAGCGGGCTGGCCGCCTGAGCCGTCCGCAGCATCACATCGCGCCAATACGCGAGCCAGAACAGGATTGTCTGCCGCATGGCATCCTTATCCTTCGACAACTGGTCGGCATATTTGAACTTTTCCACGCGCGAGGCAGGGAGCAGGGTCAGCAGATCGTTCAGGCGTTCCTCGCGCTTGTCGAGCAGGGCATCGTCTTCTGTCAGGCGTAGTGCGTATCCGAACCTTCCACTTGAAATGTGCGCAATCAATTTTGCCCGCCTCTCCTCTATTCCCCTACTCTCCAATCCTCTTTGCACTTCTGCGATGGATAACGGTCTCAGCCGCAACACTTCGCAGCGTGAAACGATAGTTGGCAGGAGTTGTTCTGGGTTGTCGGCGGTGAGGATGAGGACCGCATACGAAGGCGCTTCTTCGAGTGTTTTCAGCAAGGCATTGGCGGCGTTGTCGTTGGCTTCGTGGAAACGCAGGAACAATGCCACGCGGTATTTCGATTGATACGGTTTGTAGGTAAGCGTCTTGCGTACCTCGCGGATCTGGTCCACTTTCAGAATACCGCCTTCGGAGTCGGCTTGTATGACCGACAGATCTGCGTGATGCATGGCTTCGATCTGTTTGCAGTCGCGGCACTCCCCGCAGGGAATCCCTGCCGAAACGGGAGTCTGGCAGTTCAACGCCTGGGCGAAACGCAAGGCCAGGGTACGGCGACCCAGCCCTGGAGGTCCCGAGAAAAGATACGCATGGCGCGTCGTCTCGTGGATGACATGCTTCTTCAACATGTCCACCGCCCACTCATGCCCGATTAAGTTCCAGTTCGAATCCATGGATGAATCTTAAATCAAAAACCGTAAATCGTACATCTATTCCTGTCCCGCTCTCAATCGCAGGAACGAATCAAATCGCTCCGGATGCACACGTCCATCCTTTACCGCGGCAATCACCGCACACTTTGGCTCGTGCGTGTGTGTGCAATCGCTGAACTGACAGTGCTGCACGAGATCGCGCAATTCGGGGAAATACGCCTCCATCTCCTCGGGTTCGGTATCCCACAACGCCAGTGACTTCCATCCCGGCGTATCCGCCACATAACCGCCGCCCGCCAGCGGGAACATTTGCCGCGTGACGGTGGTGTGTTTGCCCTTGCCCATCGCCGCGCTGATTTCATTGACGGCGAGTCCCAGCCCCGGCTGGATGGCGTTGAGCAGACTTGACTTGCCCACACCGCTCGGTCCGGCAAGGGCGGAAATTTTATTCTTCAATACCCCGTGCAGCTCCTCGATCCCCGCGCCGGTTTGAGTCGAAGTGTAGATCACGCGATACCCCAACGGTTCGTACAAGCCGAAAATTTTCCTCGCATCCTTCACGAGATCGATCTTATTCGCCACGATGACGGCGGGCACATGTTGTTTCTCGGCGATGACGAGGAAACGATCCAGCATCCTCAATTTGGGTTTCGGATGCGCGCACGCGAAGACAAAAACCGCCTGATCGGCATTTGCCAGCAGGACTTGTTGGTACTCGCCCTGAGGTCTCGGGTCGAGCCGGACAATGGCTTGCTTCCGTTTTTCGACCTCTTCGATCACCCCGCTCCCATCCGCCAACACCGTGATGCCGACCCTGTCGCCGATGGCTGCGATGTCTCCAGCGGCGCGTCCCTGCTTCAACTTGCCGCGCAATTGACAAACAATAAGACCCAATCCGGTCTCCACGGTGAAGAAACCGGACTGGGCTTTGATGATTAAACCGCGTGTGAAAGAATCTGTCACAAATTCCAATCGTTCCAATTACAGACGATGCAGAGCATTTCCTGCCTGCACTTCTGTGGCGGATGGTCTATCTGGGCCTCGGTGTTCTGGTCGGGATGCCGCCGAACGGAGTGGGGGTCTTTGTCACGCCAAAGTTCGATTCGAACCAGTAGAACGTTTGCGGTGAGCCGAGATAATAAGTCTCGACAATGCGTTTGAAGACCGGCGCGGCATAATCCGAACCTTCACCCGCATACTCGAGGATAACGGCAATGGCGATATCAGGCAGGCCGGTGTTTTCACTCGCCATGGTATACCCCGCGAACCAGGCATGCGGTCTGACATCGCCCGACTCAGCGGTGCCGGTCTTGCCTGCCACAGGGATGCTCAATCCGCGCAGTCGGAAGTTAGCAGTGCCGCGCGAATCCTCGACCACGCTGATCATCGCATCCTGAATGAACTTTAACCGTTCAGGCGTGAGCGGCAGGGTCCCCTGGGCTTCCGGTTTGAAGAGAATGGTCGGGGAACCTTCAACGGGCTGAATTTTCTCTACCAGTTGCGGACGGAACAACGTGCCGCCATTACCGATGGCGGCAACGAAACGCGCGACTTGCAGCGGCGTGACCTGTACCGTCCCTTGACCGATTGCCTGATTGACCACCTCGATTGGGTCGCTGTTCGGATCATTGATCTGCCCAGGGTTCTCGGCAATCTGTTCGATGCCGGTCAATTGTCCCAGTCCGAAGGCGCGTGCCATATTGGCGATATCGTTTGGGCGATTGTTTTGATAGAGGGTGTAGCCAATGTCCCAGAAGAATGGATTGCAGGAGCGCATCAGCCCTTCGGAAAGTGTGAGCACACCCGACGGCGTGCTGTCGCTGGTGTTACATTCCAGCCCAGCCGCAAGCCGGTCCTGGCAATGTTGCCACGTCCAGTCATAGCGGACCCGGTCCGGCAGTTTTGTCCATTCATACTGACAATCGAATGTTGTCTCAGGGATGTACAATCCGCTTTCCATGCCCGCCGCCATAGTGATGATCTTGAATACCGAACCAAGTGGGTACTGTCCCTGCGCGGCGCGGTTGACGAGGGGGGAATTCAACTGGTTCAGCGCCGCAATCTGATTCTGGCTGTTCGGGTTGGTGGGCTGGAAGGCGTTCGCGTCGAAGCTTGGCGAGGACGCCATGGCAAGGACACGACCGGTATCGCGCTCCATCACAACGACCGCGCCGGTAAAACCCTTGATGGCCTGTTCGGCGTAATATTGAAGGTTGCGGTCGATGGTGAGATACACGGAATCAGCAGGTTTTGGCGCGCTTTCCGCGATGCGGGTGACGATCTGCGAACCGTCCGGGGTGAAGACATACAGGGTACCGCCGCGCTTACCGGAGAGATATCCCTCCGCCCATTGTTCAATGCCTGCTTTCCCCACACGCTCGTCGCCCGCGTAACCAAGGCGGCGATATTTATCCAGTTCCTCCGGTCCGATGCCGAGGGTGTAACCGATGATGTTGGAGCCGACGCCCTGCTCGAAATAATAGCGCGCGTTGTACTCGGTCCAGAACAAGCCGCTGGGTGCGATGGAGGTGATCCGCTCGGATTCATCCTTTGAGGCTTCGCACAGCGGGATGGGCCATTGCGCCGGTGTGTTGAAGATCTCGTCCGCAAGTTCTTCCTGGCTGATGCCGCACAGCCGCCAGACCTCGGAAAGCAGGGTGCCCAAGCTTTCGTCGGTCACACTGCCGGGCAGGATGTAAAACGCGTTCGCGTCGGACTGCGCCACGAGCGGATTGCCGTTGCGGTCGTAGATTTCGCCGCGTGACGGCACTTCGTAATCCATTTTGAGAATATTACCGCCCGCCAATTCGGGCAGGATGAGTCCATCATTCCATTGTAGTTTCCACTGGCTGTCTTCAAGCGTCAGGCGGGCAACCATCTCGCGCTGAATATCGCCGACCAACGCGGTGTGATAGGTAATGCGGAAGGCGACCTCTGCCGAGTAGGGGTTGACCAGCGACGAAAGGACCTCGTAATCGAAGGAACCGGCACTCATTGTGTTCAGAGCATCGCGGTTGCGTCTGGCGAAATCCTCCAGCGCAATACCAGCCTGCACGTCCCTGCTCAACAGACTGTACATCAGGTTATAGTCTTCGATTTTGAACGCCTCGAAGTAAGCGCTGATCGCCGCATTGACATCCGGCACGGATGTGACTGCCACAACCGGTGGAGGGAGGGGCGTTTCGGTGGGGACCTCTGAATTGCCGATCCCTCCAGAACTACAGGCAGAGATAAAAGTAAGGATGACGATAACGTTTAACCAACGAAGAAATTTCATTCTTTGCCTTTCGATTCATTCATGCCATTGTGAGGACGGCGTTCGCTCGTCCGAAGCAATCTCCTGTTGAGGAGAGATTGCTTCGATATGCACTTGCCTTAAGGCTCGCAAGTCTTGCAATGACATTATTCACTTAATATCGACTCGAAAACCGGACATTCATATTCCAACAAGTTTTGACAGTTATCCGGCACATTCGCTTTTGGCTCGATGCCCATCTTCTGCATCAGGCGCACCACATGACACAACGGGAGTCCCATTACGCTGGCATAGCAACCGTCCATGCGGGCGACGGGACGGAATTGCGCATGCTGGATGGCGTACGCTCCAGCCTTGTCGAGCGGGTCACCGGTGGCAACGTAGGCGCGGATTTCCTCATCGGAGTAGTCGCGCATGGGCACATTGGTGACGCAGAGGTCTTTCAGGAGCAGACCACCGCTCATTCGGAGCAGGGCCAGTCCGGTGTAGACCTGATGCGTCCGTCCGCGCAATTGAGTCAGCATCCGCATCGCATCCGCCTCGTCAATGGGTTTGCCGAGGATGTGCGATCCATCCACCACGGTTGTATCTGCTGCAAGGATGAACTGATCCTCATGAGCGCGGCTCATCCCGGCGCGGGCTTTGGATTCCGCAAGTCTTAAGACGTATTCGGCGGGCGATTCGTTCTCGTGCGTGCTCTCGTCCACATCCGAAACGGAGACGGTAAATTCCCAACCGGTCAGGCCAATGAGTTGGCGGCGGCGCGGGGAGTTGGATGCCAGGATCAGGTTCACGGGTGAGGATTCTAACACAGCCAGCATTAAGCAAAAGTGAGTTTGCAATTCAGAGGCAGAGGTTGTAGAATCATGAAAATTTGTCTATTCTATTCATGGAGGCGGCTGTGAAGGAACTTGAAGAACGGATCCTGCGGGACGGCAGGGTGTTGGGCGGGGGAATTTTGAAGGTGGATAGCTTCGTCAATCATCAAGTGGACCCTCTACTGATGGATGCCTGCGGGCGGGAATTTGCGCGGCTTTTCGCTTCGGTCGGCGCGACGAAAGTGCTGACTGCCGAGATTTCGGGTATTGCCCCGGCTGTGACAACGGCGGTGCATATGGGGCTGCCGGTGGTGTATGCGCGCAAGCATAAACCGATCACCATGCCGGATCAGGTGTATCTGACCCTGGCGCCCTCGCACACGAAGGGACGCATGGTGGAGTTGATCGTCTCACCGGAATATCTGGCGAACGGCGAAAAAGTGTTGATCATCGACGACTTCCTTGCCAGCGGGCAGACCATTCTAGGACTGGCAAGGCTTGCAGAGGCATCCGGCTCGAGGATCGTGGGTATCGGCGCGTTGATCGAGAAACTTTTCGAGGGGGGGCGCGAGGCGCTCAAGCCGCTGGGCGTGCCGATCCATTCGCTGGCGTGCATCACGGCGATGAAAGATGACAAAATTGTGTTTGGCGAACCTTCATAAACAGTTGAAGGTTCGCGGGTTGGAAGGTTAATGTGCGGAGATGGTTATGGCATCCGTGGTTCAGGCGTTTCATCGGCTGGATGTTTGAGCATATGAATTTTGCCATTCCTGTGAAGCGCCTGCGCGAGACGAAAACATTGATGGCATTTCACCACCCTAAACCATCGTATGCTTTTCACATATTGCTGGTGCCGAAGAAGTCGGTTGAGTCGTTGAGTAAATTGGACTCAGCCGACTCTGCTTTTCTCACCGATCTGTATGCCACCGTGCAAAGTCTGGTGGATGAATTTCATCTCCCTGCCTATCGGCTGATCGTCAACGGCGGGGAGTATCAGGATTTTCCGCAATTGCATTTTCATTTGATATCGCCCTCACCCCTTACCCCTCTTCCCGAGGGAGAGGGGTTGGGGTGAGGCATATAAATCATGGACTCCATTGCTATTCTCGATTTCGGTTCTCAATATGCACAGATCATTGCGCGGCGGGTGCGTGAGGCACAGGTTTATTGCGAGTTATTTCCCTGGGATGCGCCCATGGAAAAGATTCTCTCCATCGCGCCGAAGGGATTCATCCTCTCAGGTGGACCCAACTCGGTCTATGAGCCCGGTGCTCCCTATGTGCAGGATTTCATCTTCAAGACGGGTCTTCCCATCCTTGGCATCTGCTACGGGATGCAGGCCATGACCCACGCCCTGGGCGGGGAGGTGTACGCCTCCTCCAGCCGCGAGTATGGATATGCCGAGATCGAGAAACTGCTTCCCGGTACTATGCTGGATGCCATCTCGAAGGTGTGGATGTCGCATGGCGACAAGATCACGCGCATGCCTGAGGGGTTTATTGCGCTGGCGCGCACGGGCAACAGTCCCTTTGCGGCGATGGGCGACATGAAACGCAAATACTTTGGCGTGCAATTCCACCCCGAAGTGAATCACACTCCCAACGGGCACAAACTGCTCCGGCACTTCGTCGTCGATATTTGCGGCGTTCGACCCAACTGGACACCTGTCTCCATAATCGATGAGGCGGTGGAACGCATCCAAAAGCAGGTGGGACACGAACGCGTCCTGGCGGCGGTCAGCGGCGGCGTGGATTCGTCGGTCGCTTCAGCGCTGGTGCATCGCGCCATCGGCGATCAGCTTGTGGCGGTCTTCGTGGATACCGGCCTGTTGCGCAAGAACGAGGGGGAGCAGGTGGCTTCCGCATTTCGAAACAATCTGCATGCCGAACTGATCGCCGTGGATGCCGCGGACGAATTTTTTTCTGCCTTAAAGGGAATCACCGACCCTGAGAAGAAGCGCAAGATCGTCGGTGAGAAGTTCATTCGCGTGTTCGAGAAGCAGGCAAAGCAATTGGGACAGCCAAAGTTTCTCGTGCAGGGGACGATCTATCCCGATGTGGTGGAATCGTCCGCGCCGGACCGGAACAAAGCTGACAAGATCAAGACGCATCATAACGTGGGCGGGTTGCCGGAGGATATGCAGTTCGAACTAGTCGAGCCATTGCGCTATCTGTTCAAAGATGAAGTTCGGGCGGTCGGCGAAGCGCTTGGGTTGCCGGAAGCGCTGGTTTGGCGGCAACCGTTTCCAGGTCCCGGTTTGACCGTGCGCTGTCTCGGGGAGGTGACGCGTGAGCGCGTGTCCCGGTTGCGGGCGGCGGATGCCATCCTGCTGGAGGAATTATCCAATGCCGGGCTGTTGAACAGGCGCTATTCCGGAGGGACCCCTGCCACGGGCGCGTTGAAGGTGGAGCCGCCGGTCCTTTCGCAGGCGTTTGTGGTGCTGCTCTCGGAGCGTTCGGTGGGTGTGATGGGCGACCAGCGGACGTATCAGGAGGCGGCTGCCATCCGCGCGGTGACGACGGACGACTTCATGACCGCCGACTGGGCACGCCTGCCGCACGACCTGTTGGCAAAGATTTCGAGCCGTATTGTCAATGAAGTGGCGGGAATCAACCGCGTGGTGTATGATATTACGAGCAAACCGCCTGCGACAATCGAATGGGAATAACGATTTCAGATGGAAAGGATTGGAACATGAACTTCAACTTTGGGGAAGTTTTAACCCGCGCCGGGCAGATCACCTGGAAGTATAAAATATTATGGCTTTCCGGTATTGTTATCGCTGTTTTCGGTTTGCTTTCTGTGCCCATCAGCCTGCTCTTCAATGATCCCATGTCGTTCATGGTGAGCGACCCGGCGGAAATAAACCAGAAAATGGGCTCGATCCTGCTGGCGAATGGCTTGATTCTTCTATTGAGTATTGTCTCCATTCCCTTTTACATCCTTGGAATGTCGATTCCATCGCTGGCGACGCGCCGCGTGGAAAGGGGGGAAGATGTTTTGACGTTTGGAGGATTGATTCGCGATTCCTTTTCCTATTTCTGGCGGGTCCTGGGAATGTACCTGCTGGTGTGGGTGGGTATGTTCGTGTTTGTGATGGTATTCATGGCGTGCATAGCCGTTTTAAGTGTGGTTACAATGGGAATGGGTGTCCTTTGCGCCTTTCCTTTGTTTTTCCTCTTTATCCCGATAGGGATTCTGGTCTTTTCGCTCATGGAGACCGGAATGAGCGCGATCATCGTGGATGACCTGAGCGTAATGGATGCTCTACGCCGCGCCTGGGAACTGGTGAAAAAGAATCTGGGGATCATGGCGCTCATGAGCATCATCATCTATTTGGGGGCGATGGTGGTGGGTATGATCATTTCTATACCCATGATGATTCCCATGTTCAGCTTCATCTCCAACATAGGCACCGAACCGGATTTTGAAGCGTTCAGCAAAATATACAGAACTATGACCTTGTGGATGCTGGCTTTCTCGCCGCTGTATGCCGTTTTCCAGGGCGTCTTGCTGACCTTCATGCAATCCGCATGGACTCTCACTTATATGCGCTTGACAAAATCACAGGAGACCCCCGTACTGGCGACCGAGGCAAATGCGTAGATTCCTTGCGTTCTTTCTCAGCCTTTGCCTGCTTGCCGCGCCCGGAACCTCTGTCCGCGCTCAAGCCGCGGCATACGCGGAGATTGCCTCCATTGACGCAGGCGGATTCCCGCAAATCGCCGCGCTCGTGGATGTGTACGACGCGAATGGTCAGTTTATCGATGGACTAAAACCCGCCGATATGACTGCCTACGAAGACAGCCAGCCCCGCATGGTCGATTCGGTGACGCGGATTCCTCTGCCGGTGCAGATTGTGGTCGCCATCAATCCGGGACCGCCGCTGGCGGTGCGTGATGGCACAGGCACCCCGCGCATGGATCGCGTGACGCAGGCGTTGACACAGTGGATCACCTCCCTGCCGGAGGATTCGAACGACGACCTGAGCCTGGTCTCGTTATCGGGTGCGCTCATCAGTCACGCGGGCGCCAATGACTGGGCGGTCAGTCTCAACTCGTTCAAGCCCGATTTCCGCAACACGGTGCCCAATCTGCAAACCCTTGCCATTGCCTTGGATACGGTCAGCGCATCCACGCCGCAGCCCGGGATGAAACGCGCGGTCCTGTTTGTCACGCCTCACATGGACGACCCGAACATCGACAACAACATCGCGCCGCTTATCCAGCGCGCCGTCGACTCGAAGATTCGTGTCTTTGTCTGGTTTGTGGATGCAGAGAGTTTTTTCGTCTCCGCCAGCGCCAACGCGTTCAAATCCATTGCACAACAATCCGGCGGCTCTTTCTTCACGTTTTCAGGAAAGGAGCCGTTCCCGGACCCGAACCTGTATCTCGCTCCGTTGCGGCATATCTATGCCGTGAAGTACACATCCTCGCTCTCGACTTCCGGCGATCACACCCTTGGCATCTATGTCGATACTCCCGATGGGCAGATCCCTGCGCTGGACAAAACCTTCAGCGTGGATATTCAGCCGCCCAACCCGATCTTCCTTTCGCCGCCGCTGCAGATCACGCGTCAACCGCCCGCGGAGGACCCGTATAACGCGGAAGCCCTGGAACCAATGGAACAGCCCATTGGGATCATTGTGGAATTTCCCGACGGGCACAAACGCGACCTGACTCGCACAGCCCTGTATGTGGACGGTCAACTCGTCGCTGAGAACACATCCGCACCGTTTGACCGGTTCGTGTGGGACCTGAGCCTCTATAACGAAAGCGGTCAACATACCATTGTGGTGGAAGCGGAGGATGTGCTCGGTTTGAAAAAATCGAGCATGGGTACTATAGTCAGACTGACCGTGATCCAGCCGCCGCGCGGCGTGCAGGCTTTGCTGGCGCGTTACCGTTCCCAACTCGTCCTGGGGGCAATTGCCCTGGCGGGGCTTGCCCTGTTTGCCATCCTCCTGCGCGGTGGACTTGGCGCCCGGCTTGGGCGGCGCAGACGCGAGAAAAAGAAGCGTTTCGAAGACCCGGTTACCCAGCCTGTTGTGGCATTGACGGAGCCCGTCAACTCTGCTAAAAAGAAGAGCAAAACGGAGCCGCGCCGCATGGGTTGGCTTGCCTCCCGACAGGCTCGTGTGCCGCAAGCCCCAGCCTATCTCATCCGCCTGACGAATGGAGGCGAACCTGCCAGTACTGCGCCCATTCCCGTGTTGGAAAAGGATATGACTTTCGGAACAGACCCGGTACAATCGGTGCGGGTGCTGGATGACCCGTCCATTTCGCCTCTGCATGCCCGTATCAAACAGATGGATGACGGTGTTTTCATTATTTACGATCATGGTTCGGTCGCGGGTACGTGGGTGAACTATGAGCCCGTCACCCGCGAGGGACGCCGCCTGTCGCACGGAGACAGAATCCATTTTGGGCAGCTGGCATATCGTTTTAATCTGAGCCAGCCTCCGGCTGAGTCCAAACCGAAGGTCATCGTCAAGAAATCATCCACTTTATGAATCGTGTATCGCGCGCGCACCTGAACGTCGAAGCCCAGTCGCACCCCGGCATGACGGGCAAGAACAACGAGGATCGCTATGCCGTGGCTTCGTTCATGCTGGAGGATAGGATGCCGGTGTTGTTTGCCGTGTTGGCGGATGGCATCGGCGGGCACCGCGGCGGGGAGGTGGCGGCGGAACTGGCGGTGAATTACATTATGCAGGCGGTCGCGAAGAGTGACGGGAAGCACACGCGCCAGACCATGGAGACTGCGGTGGGGGAAGCCAGCGAGGCGATTGCCGCGCATTCCGCGACGAACGACGATCTGAAAGGCATGGGCTCGACCTGCGCCACGGCGTGGATCATCGGCGACAGGCTGTACACCAGTTACGTGGGGGATTCGCGAATCTACCTCATGCGCTCCGGACGTATCCAGCAATTGACGACCGATCACACGTGGGTGCAGGAGGCCATCGAGAAGGGCATCCTGACCCCCGAACTGGCGCGTGAACACCCGAATGTGCATGTCATCCGCCGGTATTTGGGATCGCCCGTCCCGCCCGACCCGGATTTCCGATTGAAGTGGTTCGACGGTGAGGGCGACCGGAATGCCGACGGCAATCAGGGGGCGCAACTCCTGCCGAACGATGTGTTGTTGCTATGCAGCGACGGGCTGACCGACCTGGTCTGGAACGACGAGATTCTTGAAATCGTGCGCGCCAAACCCACTTTGAAGGAAGCGGCGCGTGCGCTGGTCGATCTGGCAAATTCGCGCGGCGGTCACGACAACATCACGGTCATCCTGATCTCGGTGCCGTCCGATTTCAAATTGAAGACAAAAAAAAAGGATTCGGACTGGCTTCCATGGGTGATCGGAGGCGTGGCGGGATTGATGTTCGTCCTCGTCGCCGCTTCCATCCTGACCTTCAGCCTGATGAGGCGGAACCCGCCCTCCACCTTCACCCCGACCGTTCTTCCATCTGCACTTGTTACCGAGACTCCGTTCCCATCACCGACGGAGTCTCCTTTACCCGCCCTCCCGACTGCCACGGCGGAACCGTTGCCTGTCGCCCCAACCTATACGCCGTGGCCTACGAATACAGTTAACCCTTGATGTCGTTGCGAGGAGAAGCCTTCGGGCGGATGGACACTGCCCTTGCAACCACGGAGAAATGGAGATTACCATGCCAGTCAAACATTCGGCCGATGTCGAAGCGAAAAATGTCGCTGCCGGGAAGGACACGACCATCCAGGTCCTGATCTCCTCGCAGGAAGGCCCCAACTTTGCCTTGCGGAAGTTTTCCATGCAGCCGGGCGGCGGAATGCCGCGTCACACCAACACGCTCGAACACGAGCAATATGTCCTGCGCGGTGAAGCGACGATCACCATCGGCGGTGAAACGCATCATGTCAAAACAGGGGATGTTGTTTTCATCCCTGAGGGCGTAGTTCATTCATATCAGAACACGGGAGACGAGCCGTTTGAGTTCCTGTGCATTATTCCCAACAAGGAAGACAAGATCACGATTGTGGATGAAAATAGTTGTTGAATCGGGAGATTCGATGAATTACCCAAAAATTTATAATGGCATTTTCCCTGGAATCCCCGGCTTACGCGGATATTTGGGAGGCGTCGCCGCGACCTTTTCTACGAGAATGAGATAACGCTCATCCGCCACGCCCGGCAAATTGACGGGGATCACTTGTCTCAATTTCCCACCCAATAATTTCATGGCATGTTCCGCGGACTGCGCTTCAGCAGGGCCGTTTTCGCCTTTTTGGGCAAGCATTGCACCGTTCATTTTGACGAGCGGCAGTAAAAATTCGCTCAAGACATTCAAGTTTGCCACGGCACGCGCCACGGCCCAGTCATATTTTTCGCGGTAACTTTCCTCCTGCCCCAGCACCTCGGCACGCGCCTGGATGACCTCCACATTCGCCAACCCCAGCACGGAAACGATGTGCTGGCAGAACATGGCTTTCTTGCCGACGGATTCGACCAGCGTCAGTTTCATGTTTGGATAAAGAATTTTCAAGGGAAGACCGGGAAACCCCGCGCCTGTGCCCACATCGATGAGATGGTTGGGCGGCGAGGTTTTCCATGCCAGCACGCACGAGAACGAATCGAGGAAATGTTTGGTGCGGATGGATTCCACATCGCGGATGGCGGTCAGGTTGAATTTTTGATTCCATTCCAGCAATTCTTTTTCGTAGGTGATGAGCGACATCACCTGTCTCCCCGTGATGTGAATGTTGAACAATGCCTGCGCGTCGTGGATGAGTTTTTCCATTGTTTGGAATTATACATGCTTGCTCGGTGTGATGTAAATCAAAAGACCTGACAGGTCCTTTTGGAAACCTGTCAGGTCTCATGCTGAAGATGGGGCTACTTCTTTTCTTCTTTCACGGACTCTGCCGTCTTAGCCCTGCCAAACCTGCGGAACAGGGCGCGCCCGCCGCGATAGACCAGATACAGCGGAATGGCGATCAAGATCAACGAAGGCAGGATGTAAATCACAAAGCGGATCAGGAAGCGGGTAAAACTCTGCGTGAAGAAGACGAGGTCCTCGATGGCTTCCTTGGCGGTTCCCTGCAATTTCCAGCCGCCGATTTCGATGGGCTGGACGGTTTCGTCCGCGATCAAACGTACACTGACCGACGACATCGCCGCGGATTCGTCGATGTACTTGATCTGTCCTTTCAGCACTTCGATCTCGCTCTGGATTTGTTGCAACTGCTGGTAAACGGCGAGTACATCCTCGGTCTCGGTGGCTTGTTCCAGAATCTCAAGCAATTTCTTCTCAGCCGCCTGTTTGGCGGTCAGGCGGGAAGTCAGGTCCACGTATTGATCTGTGACATCCTGCCCGGAGATGTTCTCATGCTCGACTTCGACAGCATCCTTTTTGATCATTTCCAGGACCTCGGTCAGTTTCTCGGCAGGGATGCGGATGGAAACGCTGGCTTCCGGCACGGGGATGTTGTTTGGTCCATAACTGGACTGGTACAGATTCGACGAGACGACATAGCCTCCCAATTTCTCTGCGAGCGCGGCAATGGATTTCATGCTTTCTTCCGGGTCTTTCACCACGACAGCCAGATCGGCGTTCTTGATGACCTTACGCTCCACCTGTTGGGCAATGTCCGCATCGTTACTGGTTACAAACTGACCGGAGTCGTTGTAAACCATGGGGGCCGCTGCGGGTTCTTCCGCGGCATACAATTCGGGCGCTGCTCCGCCACCGCCATATCCAAGATCGCGCGAAACATTACTAAAAGTATTTCCAACTCTGGGTCCCAGGGCGCTCATAAACAAAAAGCTGATGAGCAAAAATACTCCAACCACCGAAAAGATGATCATTAATGGGCGTTTCATAGTCTTGACTCCTTCATTCGACGTAAGATGATTTCACCTTACAGACGAATCGCTTCCTGAAAAGTTCCTATCCCCCTCCCGAAAACTCTCCCCAACTTCCAACTGAAATTCGTTGGAAGTTGGGGGAGGACGAGAGTCACCACCCCTCGGCGATCCTCACGGCATGTTTCTCCGGCAGCCCGGCTTCGCGGATGCGCCGCTGCACTTCGGCAATGTTATATTCCACGCGGCGCGGCTCCCAGGTTTTGGATTCGCTGTCGTAGATGGCGTAGGCGGAGCGCGGGTCGCGGTCGCGGGGTTGCCCCACCGAACCGGGGTTCATGATCAGCCTCGGCTGAAGTTGGATGCGTTCCCCCGCCCTGATCGGCTTGAGACTCACACGGTCGTTCTGCTCATCGAGATGAAACATGCACTGCAGGTGCGAATGTCCCACCAAACACCAGGGCGTCGTGAAATGGTCGAAGTTCAGCCGCGCCGACAGCGTGTTCAAAATATACTCCCAGACCGAATCGCGCGGGCTTCCGTGTACCAGACTGGCATCCTCGCGCACCTTCAGGTTGGAGGTGAGCGAACGTAAAAAGTCCATGTTACTGGCGGTCAGCACGCGTTCATGATATTCCAGTGTGCGGCGCGCATCGCCGTTGAAGGCCTCGAAGGGGATCTTGCCGATGACTGCCACGTCGTGGTTGCCGAGCAGACAGGTAAGATTCTTGATCTCGCGGATCTCCTCGACCACTGCGTTCGGGTCGGGACCATATCCCACCATATCGCCCAGGCACCAGGTCTCATCCACTTCTCCCGCATCCTTGAGTACCGCTTCGAGGGCGGTGTAATTGGCATGTATATCGGAGATAACCAGAATGCGCATTCTACTCCAGCAAAGCCGCAATACGTTCGATGATGATCTCAGCCACCTCAGCCTTACTCATTAACGATAACGATTCCCTGCGCCCATCTTTGAATAACAGCGTGATACGGTTGGTTTCGACGGCGAACCCTGCATCTCTGGCAGAAATGTCGTTCGCCGCAATCATGTCCAGACCCTTGGATTTTAACTTATTTGTCGCATTTTCCAATAGGCTTTGAGACTCAGCCGCAAAACCCGCCACCACGCGCGGACGCCTCCCCGCTTCGCCGAAGCCGGAGGCGGATACCGTTTTCAGGATGTCCTCTGTGGCTTCGAATTCGATCTGCGGAATCCCGCCTTCCTTCTTGATTTTGTCCTTGGCGGCGTTCTTCGGGCGGAAATCCGCCACCGCCGCCGCCATGATGAGAGCGTCGGCTCCCTCGGCTTCTTTCAACACGGCGGCGAGCATTTGCTTTGCCGTCTCCACTTGGATGACTTGCGCGCCGACCGGTGGAGTCAACATGGTGGGGGTGGTGATAAGCGTGACCTGCGCGCCCGCGTCGAGCGCTGCCTGGGCGAGTGCATAGCCTTGTTTGCCGGAGGAGCGATTGGTCAGCACGCGGACCGGATCGAGCGGTTCCTGAGTCCCCCCGGCAGTGACAACGACCCTTTTATCGGCAAGCACTCCGGTATGTCCGAGGGCGAGGCGGATGTGTCCGAGCAGTTCATGGGTTTCGGGCAGGCGTCCCACACCCACGAGTCCAGAGGCAAGATGCCCCGCCGCGGGTTCGATGACTGTCGCACCGCGCTTGCGGAGCGTATCGAGATTTTCCTGCGTAGCGGGGTGGTCGTACATGCCGCCGTCCATCGCGGGCGCGATCATGAGCGGACAGTGCGCCGCCAACGCGGTGACGGTAAGGAGCGTATCCGCCTGCCCATGTGCAAGTTTGGCGATGGTGTTCGCCGTGCAGGGGGCGATGACGAGCAGGTCGGCTTTGTGCCCGAGACCCACATGGATGACGTGCGCTTCGTTACCCCATAAATCGGCATCGTTGTAGGCGCGCCGACCGGTGACCGATTGGAAGGTGAGCGGCGTGACGAACTTCTCCGCCGCCGCGCTGAGAATCACATCGACCTGCGCGCCCGCCTGTGTGAGCTTGGACGCCAGATCCGCGGCTTTGTACGCCGCGATGGAGCCGGTCACGCCGAGGAGGATGTGTTTGTTGGTTAGAACAGACATGGGCTCATTATACTGCCAAGATTTCGCAGAATGTCATGACGAGACCTGCATGGCAGGGTGAAGCAATCTCCCTAAACAGGATCGATTTGAGGTTGCCTGGTTTTGATACGGGCGGGAAGACCACTCGCCCTACGCAACCAGCGACTCCTCCTTGCGATGACATGGATTAATGAAAAACCACCTCATACCCCAGCATTTTATCCCCCTCATACTTGAATTTTGCCGAGAAGAACTTCCCCGCTTCGATCCAGGGGAAGAAGACCGGGTCGCTTTCCCACAGATTGAGGCTGATCAACTTGTCGTCGTCCACCCATTCGAGCCTGCCCTCGGGCGAGGATTCGGTTAACTTGCCGGTAAATTTCGTTGCAGTGAAGACGAAGACATACCAGTCGCTGCCCTTGAACTTTGGGAACATCAACAGACCGCACAGTTTCGGCTTTTGAATGGATAAGCCGGATTCCTCAAATACCTCCCGGATGACACACTCCTCCGGTGATTCGCCCGGCTCGAACTTGCCGCCTAACCCGTTCCACTTCCCTTCGTGGATATCGTTGGCTTTTTTATTTCGGTGGACCATCAGGGTCTTGCCGTTATGTTTGACGTAGCAGAGGGTGGCGAGGATCATGCCGGAAACATCGCCTCCAGCCCGCGCCAGACATCGTCGCGCCAGGCAGTGAAGTTGTGACCGGCGACGAATTCGCGGTAGGCTATGTTGTATCCTTTTTTCTGTAAGAGAGCGTGCATTTCCCGGTTGTCTTCGAGTAGAAAATCCAATTGACCGACATCCATCCAGATGCGGATATCCTTTGATTGACTATGTTTGACCAGATCGACGGGGGCGAAATCGCGGCTTTCGATCATGAACGCGCCCGATTGGCTGAGCACGTTGCCGAACACATCGGGCATGCGTAATCCAGTGTAGAGCGCCATCGTCCCGCCGAGGGAGGCGCCGAGCACGCCATATGCGCCGGGATGTTTCTCGATGTCGAGCAGGTTCAACTTCTCATTTGCCAGCGGCAGGATGACCTGGTCCAGCCACAGGAGTGTCCCGTCGGAGCAGGCGTATTCCACGTTGCGCCAGCGGCCCGCACTTGGGAGGAATGCCATCGCGATGGGGCGGATACGGTTATCTGCGATAAGATTGTCCACGATGACGGCGAGTTTGGCGCGGTGCAGGTAGTCCTGCCCGTCGTAGACGACCAGCAGCGGGACAGGTTCCTTGACCGGCGGGCGGTACAGGTAGATCTCGCGCTCGTAATCGTCGCGCAGCCATTTTGTTTCCACGCTGTGACTCGTCAACGCGCCGAGGGAAATGTCCGCGCGGCGGAGGGCAAACGGCGATGGCATGGTCTCGGGCATGTAGAAGTAGTTGTTGCGTCCGCCCACGCCGTTGTTGACAGTTCGCTTGTTGAGCGGGTCGAGGAATCGCTTTTGTGTGACCGGGTCGTACAAGGCGTATTCGATGTAGGCGTCGCGCGGCAGCGACAAGGTGCAATACCAGACCGATTTGGCGGTGGCAGCTTGAAGCCGGGGAGAGATGCGTTTGAACGGGCGCGGGGAGGCGTCCCAGCCGTTCCAATCGCTCATTAGTTGCGGCGCGTGGTTTCCCTCCCAAAAGAAGGTCGCCTCATTCCCGTCGATGACCGGGTTGCCCGATGCGCGGGCGCGCAAAATCTTTGAGTTGGACGCCGTCATTTACTGAAGGTGCCCATCAGTTCGCTCTGCGCCAGGATGTGACCTTCCATGGCTTTGAGCAGTTGCTCTTTGCTCGCGCCGGGCGAAAGGCTGAGGGTCGAGTCGAGGGCGTAGAGTTTGAAGTAATAGCGGTGTGTGCCGCTCGGAGGGCAGGGTCCGCCGTAGCTGAGTTTGCCCCACGAGTTTTTGCCGACGGATACCGGATCTTGCGCTGAAAAACTTTCCGGCAAATTGCGTACATCAGCGGGGATATTGTAGAGCACCCAATGCACCCAGGTGCTGCCGGGCGCGTCGGGGTCATCGACGATGAGCGCAAAGGATTGTGTGCCCGCGGGCGGTTCGGTCCATGCCAGGGCGGGGGAGATGTTCTTGCCGAGGCACGAGAATTTCGCCGGGATGGATTGCCCGTTCGCGAATGCGTCGCTGGTGAGTTGAAGGGACATGGTCGCCTCCGTTGAGGTTGGTTCGGTCGTTGGTTCGGTTGGCGCTGGTACGGATGTCGCCGGTTCGGCGATGACCGGTTCGGGTATGACTGCGGAAGTCGGCGTCGATGCTCCACATGCCGAAATCAGCATCGCCATCATGATCATACAACAAAAGGTCAATTGTTTCATGGCAGGTCCTCTCGTTCGACTCCTTCGAATTGCATGATGAAATCTTTTCCGTACGCAAGCGAAGGAGTTTGAAAACCAGGTTTGTAACCTTGTCCTGAGCCTGTCGAAGGGTCGCCGTTCAGGATTCTCTTCATGATCTCGACGGTGGTCAACGCGGTGAGTCGATAGCCTTCGGGGACTCGCAGTTTGGTGCGGACAATTTTCTCCGCGTCCCGCATCTCTCCGACCATGAGGTTGAACCCGTTTCGATTTTTCTCGGGCGAAGGTCCGTGCGGATTCGCCCAACGGATGATCCATTGTAGAAGATTCCGCGCGAGGCGGGTATAGAGCAAAGGTCCGATGACTCGCGTGAGGCGCAAAAGGTTGATCGCAGACGACTTAACCGCAAAATAAGTCTCGATATTCGGCACGCCCGTGCTGTGATACGCCGTGGATACGTCTCCCCAGCCGATGGATACAGCTTTCTTCGGACCGCGCCCGAAATCCTGTTCGAGTACCTGCCAGGCAGGCGGGACCTGCACAATCTTCCCGTCGCGGCGGATGCGTCCCTGGCGGTGCATGTTTTCGATGCCTGAAACGGCTGTCCCGCGTGAGACGCCGCCGCCCACGCCTTGAATGAACAGGCGGAAATGAGTCGCTGTCGGTAAACGACCCTTCAAATGCGCCGCGAGGCAATCGGAAGGAACAACGTCGAATCCGCCGCCGGGCAGGAGCATGATGCCCGCCTGTTTTGCCTCAGTGTCCATTTTCGCCAGCGCTTCGAAGCCTTCGATCTCGCCGCTGATGTCTACGTAATGGCGCTTTGTGCGGATGCATGCCTCCGCCATCTGCCGGAATGTCAACACGAACGGACCGGCGCAATGCAGGACGGCGTCCACTTCGAGCAGGGCGGAGTCCAGTTTGGCGGTTTCATCGAGGGAAAAGGTGCGATACGGAAGGTTATATTTCTCCGCTTGTGCGCGTAGTTTTGTCTCATCGCGCCCTGCCAGGATGGGATGCATCCCCTCTTTCACTGCCAACTCCACGATGAGTTGACCGGTATATCCGTACGAGCCGTAGATGAGGAAGTTTTTCATTTCAATTGGCTGAACCTCGAACTTTCACGCCTTCCAACCTTATAACCGTTTCACAAAATGCACCAGCCGCTCCGCTTCGTGGTAACCCATCTTCAAATGTGCCTGGATGCTGACCTCGTTCTCGAGCCATGTATCCGATGCCATCTCGGTCAAGCCCTTTTCGCGCGCCCATTCCTCCCCTGTCCGCATGAGCTCCCGCCCAAGCTTCTGCCCCCGAATGTGCGGATCCACGTACCAGGCTTCGATGTAACCCACGGGCGAGGTCTCGCAGCCTTCGCCGTAGCCGCGGAGTCCCACCTCGATGAGCCCGACCAGCCTCCCGTCCGCGTCTGAAGCGACGAAGATGCCGGCATTTGGGTCCGCGAGCAATTTATCCAGGTCAAAGGTCAGGTAGTGCAGTGGGGTGTCGGGCCACAGTCCCTGCCGCAACCGGAGCCATTCCGGTTTGTCTTCGAGGGTCGCGCGTCGGATGGTATAGTTCATCTATCTCCAAAAATAAAAAGGCCCTGGGTTCTCCTCAGGGCCTAATTGTAAACTACTCGTGCCCGAACAACATGAAAAATTGTCCGGGTGCTACTCGCCTTTACGTTTGGCAAGCCGATGGTCGAGCATCAAAACCGCCGTGCCGCGTTCTTCGATAAGCTTGAGGTTGGCGACAATCTC
The DNA here is from genome assembly GCA_013388855.1 of Chloroflexota bacterium. Lineage (GTDB taxonomy): Bacteria > Chloroflexota > Anaerolineae > Anaerolineales > Villigracilaceae > Defluviilinea. The sequence continues at coordinate 13,842 of JACAEM010000022.1, read as the reverse complement.
CGCCGCGTTCTTTTCCTCCTCCACCTGTTCGGTAATGAACCATTGCAGCATCACCTGGGCGGGGTAGTCCTTTTCCTTGAGCGCCAGTTCGTACAGCGCGTGGATGGACGCGGTAACCTTTGCTTCGTGCGCCGCCACCTCCTCGGCGACCTCCAGCGCGGACTTCCACTCGGTCTTCGGCGCGTCGATGCTTTTGAGCAGCACCTTGCCGCCGCGTTCTAGGATGAAGTCATAGAATTTCATGGCATGCTCGCGTTCCTCGTCTGCCTGCACGCGCATCCAGTGACCGAAGCCCGGCAGGTTCTTGTCTTCAAAGTACGCTGCCATCGAGAGATATAAATACGACGAAAACAGTTCCTTGTTGATCTGTTCGTTCATTGCATCTTGCATGGGTTTTCCAATCATGGGAGCCTCCGTGCTTTTATTATAAGATAAACAACGCCAATCAGGATGACAATCCACAGGATGATGATGACCGCCGCCCCCACGTAGCCCACGCTTCGTCTCGACAAGACTCGATGCGAGCTTTCCACACCCTGGGCTGCCATCGTTTTCCGGGCTTCTTCCAACACCTCGGGCGGGATCATCCGTACTGCCAGCCACAATCCGCCCGGGGTAATGATGAGGTCATCGAGGTAGCCGAGCACCGGGATGAAATCGGGGATCAGGTCAATCGGGCTGAAGGTATGCGCGACAACGAAAAAGGTCAATGCCTTGGCGTACCACGGTGTGCGCGGATCCTTTGCCGCCAGATATACGGCAAAAGCCTCATTTTTGAGTACACGAGCGCGGGATCTTAAATTTTCCAACACGATCATGACCAGGGACGACCGCCGGATCGCCCCTACGGAAATCATTCACCAAACACAAACAGTTCGTTGATCGATTCGTGATGCAGATTATGGCGGATCGCTCCGGCAAAGACTGGTGCAACCGATAATATTTTCAGTTTGGGATGCCGTCTCTCAGGCGGGAGATAGACTGTATCGGTTGTGATGATCTCTTTGATCTGCGGCACATCCGCCAGGCGTTCCAAGCCGCCGCGGGTAAAAACGCCGTGAGTGCAGACTACAAGAATGTTCTCCACACCTTCCTCGATCAATACGCGGCTCAACTCGTGGATGGAGCCGCCTGTGGCGATCTCGTCATCGTAGACGAGGGCGTGTTTATGTCCGCGTACCTGGTTGCCGACCAGCCCGCTGATCTTGACCTGCGTGTCCGAGATGCGTTCCTTGTTTCCGGCGGCGATGGGCAGGTTCAGGCTTTTGGCGAAGCGGGCGGCGGATTTGGCGGACCCCATGTCCGGGGCGACGACGATGTAATCGGACAGGTCGTGCGTGGCAAGATAATCCTTGAAGACCGGGCGGGCGCTGAGCGGATCGGTCGGCATGGCGAAAAATCCATGCACCTGCGGTGAGTGGAACATCATGCTCATGACGTGAGTGGCTCCGGCCGTCTTGAGCAGGTCTGCCACGAGACGCGCGGTGATGGAGATGCGCGCCGCATCCTTCTTATCTGAGCGACCGAACGAATAGTAAGGGATGATGGCGTGGACCTCCGATGCGGCCGCGCCGCGCGCGATGTCGAGCATCATCAACAGTTCCATCAGATGGTCATTGGTCGGAGGGGTCAGCGACTGAACAATATACACGCGGCGGTATCGTACTGTGGCGCCGAGTTGGATGTAGAGATTGTCGTTGCTGAAACGGGTGATATGAGTGTCGTCCAATGGGACGCCCAGTTCACCGGCGATGCTGGCAGCAAGCGCCGGGTTCGAACTGCCGCTAAAAAAACGGACTTCCTCTGCCGGGATGGGGGAATGGGTCATGCTGGGTTCCTCACTACGATATTGGTTGATAGGCTCATCTTACACTGACTTTCGGGGATTTGAAAGATGGCGTTTGACCCGATTAAGCGAGAAACAGGACCGCCACACCGGCGATGGCAAGAATCGTCCCGGCAACTGCCTGCCAGCCGACTTTTTCCTTGAAGATAAAATAACTGATGGGCAGAACGATGACCGGCGGCAATGCCATCAGTGTGCTTGCCACGCCGATCTCCGCGTGTTGCACCGCAAGCAGGGATGACGACACGCCAAGCAATGGTCCCACCAGGGCTCCCAGCGCGATCAGACCGATGACGCGCGGTTTTCCGCGCAGGGCATTGACGGTGGCACCTGTCTTTCCTTCGAGAAATGTCCATATCCAGATAAAAAGCGCCGCTGCGAGCATACGGATGGCGTTCGCCTGGAAGGGGGAAAATTCCCCGAACATGCCCTGCTTGGAGAGAACAAGCCCCGTTGCCTGACCGAGTCCCGCCAATACTCCGAAGAACACGCCTCGTTTGGTATGCCCGTGTGGGGTATCGGGTGGTTCTTCATGAGACATGACCACCCAGCCGATTCCAACCAATGCGAGGACGATGCCCGTGATCTGCAAGACGGTCAGAGTTTCGCCGAAAAAGACCCAGGCGATGACCGAGCCAAAAATCGGAGCCAGACTCAGGAGCAGGCTGCCGAGGCGGGGTCCCAGCGAAGTCAGTGATTGAAAGAAAAAGGTGTCGCCGAGGGATAGTCCGATGATCCCTGAAAGGCTCAACCAGATCCAGCGGGAAGATTCGGCAGAGAAGGGCAGAGGCTCACGGAAGAGCATGGCGTTCAGGATGACAAGATAGGTCAACGCAAACAGGAGGCGGATGCGATTTGTTACCTGTGAACCGACCATGCGACCGGTCGTTGAAAATATGACGGATGTGAGGGCAAAGAAAAAGGATGTCGCCAACGCGGCGACCTCGCCAATGAAGTTCATAACAGGATGTCCTTGTATTGAGAAGTATTATTTGAAGGGTGAAATCCAGCGCGGCACGCGTTTGCAGTAGTCCTCATATGCCACACCGAATTTTTTACGAAGGGTCGGTTCTTCGTAGCAGGCGACGAAGGCGTTGAATGCCAGAAAGATGATTGCGGCGTAGATCAACAAGTTCCAGAATCCGAACCAGAAAAAATGACCCACGATCAGACTGAGCACAGCGACGTACATCGGGTTGCGGGTGTAACGATAAAAACCCACCATCACCAATTCCTTGGGCGGGTCGATTGGGGCGGGTGTGCCGCGTCCCTGCGCGAAAAAGTTCCAGAAACTCCATAAAAGGATCGCTCCACCAATCAGCCAGAGAGGGAACGCCAACCAGGCGAATATCCCCGTTTCGATTTGTTGACCCCTCTGCAATAATGCAAGGGGAACATATCCTGCCATCACGCCCGGGACGAAGACCAGGAATAAAAGGGATTTGAAGATGATCATATTATTCGGAGCCGTCCGTCCGTGTGAGTTGATAAGCCAGAACGACGAACGCAGACAGGAACCATATCCCGCCGACCGCGCCGACCACCCAGCGCGGAATGCCCCAACCCGAAATATCGACGGGGAGAACACCGAAATAGATCAACAGTACGATGCCGCTGAGAAGGACATCGATGGCACTGGCAATGATAAAAAGTTTGCGCCTGGATATCGGCTCGTTCACGTTCCACCTGCCTTCTTCAGTACATCCTCCAACACTTGTTTCAGGATCTGTGAAAACAACCGTTTTCTTTCCGGGCGGCTCAGGACAATGTTTTCTTCATTCAACGCATGTTCATACGCCTTTTGCGCCATTCCAAATATCCGGTCATTGACACCCGCCGAAACCCTTTTGTATATCCGCTCTTTCAGGTTGTGATATGCCCCGGGGACTTGTTGGTCGCCGAATGGATTCTTCATATCATTTTCCTCGGTTCTTCAACCACCTCAACAACTTATCCGTTGACCAACAATTGATCACGTCATTCTTCGTCAGCCAGGCGCGGCGGGCGACTGCGACGCCGTAGAAGCGCATGTCCATATCCTCCTCGGAGTGCGCGTCAGTGTTGATGCTGATGGGGATGCCCAACTCTTTTGCGCGGCGGGCGTACACATCGTCGAGATCGAGGCGGTAGGGACTGGCGTTGATCTCCATCGCCACGCCGGTTTCGGAGGCGGCTTGCAGGATGGCTTCCATGTCCAAATCCGCGCCTTCGCGGTCGGGAATCAGCCGTCCCGTGGGATGACCGATGATGTCCACGTGCGGGTTGCGGATGGCTTTGATAACGCGATCGGTCACTTTGTCGCGCGGCTGTCTCAGCGACGTGTGCATCGAAGCCAGCACGAGGTCGAGGCTCGCCAAAAATTCATCGGGATAATCAAGCGAACCATCGGCTTTAATCTCCACTTCCGACGCGTGCAGGATCAAAATCTCATCGCCGAGTTCTTTTTGGATTTTCTTGATCTCGGCGGCTTGCTTCTTGTGATCTTCCATGGTCAATCCGCCCGTCACGCCGAGACTCGCCGAATGGTCGGTGAACGCGATGACTTTCATGCCGCGCTTCGCAGAAGCACGCGCCATTTCCAACATCGAAAGTTTCCCGTCGCTCCACGTGGAGTGCATTTGCAAGTCGGCTTTGAGGTCTTTGAGTTCGATCAACTTCGGCAGTTTGTTCGCCTTCGCGGCTTCGATCTCGCCGCGGTCCTCGCGCAGTTCAGGGGGAATCCACGGCAAGCCCACTGTTTTGTACACGTCCTCCTCGGTCGCGCAAAAGATTTCCTTCTCCGCCGCTCGCCCTGAGCCTGTCGAAGGGTTTACTTTCTTGAACGAATGATCCGATAGCGACAAGCCTTTATCCAATGCGAGCTGTCTCATCTTCACGTTGTGGTCTTTCGAGCCGGTCGCGTATTGAAGCGCGGTGCCAAACTCCTGCGGCGGATGCACCCACACCTGCGCGCGCACGCCGTCTCCAAACTCGATGCTCGATTTGAATTCGCCTTTCCCCAACACGCGGCTCACATTGGGAAGATTCGTGAACGCTTCCATCACTGCGGCGGAATCTTTCGCGGCGACGAGGATGTCGAGATCGCCGACGGTGGAACGCATCCTTCGCAGACTTCCAGCGGGTTCGGCGGCGACGACTCCCTTCACCTTTTTGAGTTGCGCGATGATGCTCTGCGCCAGCGGGTAAGCGCGTCCCAGCGGCATCCTGCCCGATCTGCGGGATAACGAGGCAATCCCTTCGAGAATCGCAGTCTCAGACTTGGCGCCCATGCCGGGGAGGCCGCGCAGCTTCCCCGCTTTGGCGGCAGACTCAAGGTCCGCAAGACTCGTGATTCCCAGCGTCTTCCAAATCATCCCCACTTTTTTCGGTCCAAGCGACGGGACAGCCAGCCACGAGGCGAGTTCCTCGGGGATTTCTTTTTTGAGTTTTTCCAGAAACTCAAGTTTGCCGGTGCTCAACAACTCGTCAATTTTTTCCGCGATGGCTTTGCCCACGCCGGGGATTTCCTCGAGTTTGCCCTCCTTCCAAAATTCCGACGCGTCGCGCCCCAGCCCCATGAGACTCTCCGCGGCTTTGCGATAGGCGAGAGTCTTATAAATGATCTCGCCCTTGATCTCGAGCAAGTTGGCGATGAGGGTGAACGTGTCGGCAAGTTGTTTGTTGTTCATTTGAATATCCTTTGGCTGATGCAGATTATACGCTCAAACAAACACCGCCTAAAGGCTCGCCCGAATACGGTCTCCAGACTCATCCCTTTGGCGGGGTGATGGCGTATCCTGTGAACAACCAAAGGAGTTTCTCATGCAATCTCAAAGTCTCATTCAAAAATATGAACTTCCGCTATTTCTGTTACTGACCTATGCCCTGAGCTGGTGGTCGGTGCCGTTCGCAGAAGGGCGGATCATCCCACATGGTCCTGCGCTGGCCGCGTTGATCGTGCTGGGACTCGCGGTTGGAAAGCAGGGACTCGGCGAATGGTGGCGGCGCGTCACACATTGGCGCGTTCCGTTTGTCTGGTATCTCGCGGGTCCGGCTGTCATCCTCGGCTACCACGCGATTGGATTTGTCATCAATCTTCTGTTAGGCGCGCAGCTGGTAAGCCCGCCTCAACTTTCGACGGGAACATTTCTCATGCTCCTGTTCGTTGGCGGGCTGTGGGAGGAACCCGGCTGGAGCGGCTACCTTCTGCCCAAAATGAAGGAACGGTTTGCCAACCTGCCAAACGGATCGCTCATTGCGGCATTAGTCACAGGCCTGTTCCGGAGCATCTGGCATCTGCCGCTCTTCCTGTACGGGCACATGCCCTGGTTCGATATCTTCATCTTCAGCTTTGCCTTCCAGTTGCTCATTGCCTGGGTATTGTATCGGAGCGGCGGAAGCGTTCCGACAGTGATGGTGCTCCATTTCGTGTCCAACCTCATGGGCTCTCTCAGCTATCCCCTGTTCACAGGCGCAGAACACACCGCCTATAGTGCGCTGTTCATGGCAGCGGCGACTTTATTCTCGCTCATTCTGGTTCTGAAGTCTCAATTCAAGACGAATCAGCCAATTTACTTTCAATAAGGAAACCCAATGTGAAAACCCAATCCCGTTATCAAAAAGTATTGAACTTTCTCAAGCGCGCGTCGCTGCGCCTGATCATCCTTGCCCTGGTCCTCGCCATCGCAGGGACTGTCTACCAGACCGCGGCCACCGAAGCGGACAGGAGGAATTTTCCTCCGCCCGGCGTTTTGGTCAATGTGGATGGGTATAAGATGCACATCCATTGTATGGGTGAGGGAAACCCAACGATCATCCTCGATCACGTGGGCGGTGGTTCCTCTGTAGACTGGGCATTGATCCAGCCTAAATTGGCGGAGCATACCCGGGTCTGCGCGTATGATCGTGCGGGGTTTGGCTGGAGCGATTTCAGTCCCGCGCCGCGCACGCTGGAGCAACAGGTGCGTGAATTGCATCAACTTCTGCGAGGCGCAAATGAGCAGGGACCGTATCTTCTGGTCGGACACTCCTATGGAGCGCGTGTGAGCCGTGTCTATGCCGCGACGTATCCAGATGAGGTGACAGGCATGGTGTTGATGGACGCGGGCATCCTGTACGACGATCCGCGTTATCCACCAGAATTGCACTCGCAGGCGGAGTCGGAGGATCAGATGCTCCGCGTTGCGCGTTGGCTGGCTCCTTTCGGGCTTACCCGCCTGATGCAACCGCTGATGGTATCTCCAACGTTCGATCTGCCCGAAGAAGCCCGCCGCGAAAGCGCTTCCTTTGCCGCCTCGTCGCGTTTCTTCCAAGCCGTACTCGCTCAAAGTGATTCAATGCAAATTGTTCTCGAGGAAGAGCATGCGATCACCTCGTTGGGAGATATACCGCTTCTGGTTTTGACCGCAAACGAACCTGACGACGCGATCCGTAGTGTATGGTCACAGGCGAATATCGAAATGGCGTCTCTTTCCACCAATGGCAGTTACACAATCGTGGATGGCGCGACGCACATGTCGCTGGCATATCGCGAAAGCGACGCGCAAGTCTGCACGGCTGGAATTTTGGATGTATTGACCGCCGCCCGAACCGCCACATCGCAACATCCATGACTCTGAACCCGACTGGAGGCCGCCTCCAGCCGGGTCAACCTTTGCAATAATCGGGAGTACAATGCCATGATGCAGAGCAAGGTCGTGCTACACATTCGCAACCCGTTTTTGCTGGACGCGTCCACGTATATCAGCACGGGGGTCATGGCATTGCTGGGCATCAGCGGGCTGCCCACATTTCTGCTTCAGGTCATCGCGCTGGCATTATGCCTGACCTTCGCCCTGCTGTACCGCTTCATGTTTCGCACGGGTTGGTATGAACGAAACCCGCTGGTTTATTTTGGGATCCAAACCGTAATCCTGACGATTCTGCTCCTGCTGCGGTCAGACGCCAACGACGCTTTCAATTTTCTCTTCTACATTTTGACGGTCCATGCCACGGTGGTGTTGCAGGCGCGTACGGCGGCGGTTTGGATCGCTGGGTTCTTTGTGATCGCCAGCGCGGTGGTGATACTCAGCCGCGGCTTGGAGGGGATATATGCCGTCTTTTTCTACCTGGCGGCATTTGTTGTTTGCGGCATTTTCGGGCATACCGTCCAGCAGACCGAGTTGACCAGTGAACGCAATCAACAATTGCTGGATGAACTCAAGGAAGCCCAACAGAAATTGCAGGAACTGGCAGTTCTGGAGGAGCGCAATCGCCTCGCGCGTGACCTGCACGACTCGGTGAAACAGCAGGTCTTTGCCATCTCGATGCAACTGGGCGCGGCGCGGACGGCGTTATCAGAATCCGACAAGGCGTATCCATCCGTAGTGGAGGCAGAACGCCTCGCGCAGCAGGCCGGCGCGGAGTTGACCTCACTGATCAATGCGTTGCGTCCGCCAGGTTTGGAGAGGAGGGTATTGACTGATGCGATTCGCGGGCATGTGGAGGAATGGTCGCGGCAAAATAAAATTGAAGCCGAAATAAAAATAGATTCAGATGTTGCTGTGAATTTACAAACCGAGCAAGCCTTGTTTCGCGTCCTTCAGGAGGCGCTGTCCAATGTTGCGCGGCACAGTCAGGCGAGCAAAGCGACCATCACGTTGAAGTCGGATAACGAGAACATCCTGTTGATGATTGAAGACAATGGCGTTGGATATGACGCGGAACGAATCGCCAAAGGCATCGGTTTGGATTCGATGAAAGAACGGATGGCAGCCGTCAATGGAGAGTTGCAAATCTCAAGCATCCAATCTCTAGGCACGAGAGTTATTGCAACCGTGAGGAAATCACAATGACAGAAACGATCTCAGTTTTGCTTGTGGACGATCATGCGGTGGTGCGTTCGGGCGTGAGAACATTTTTAGAAACACAGCCAGATATTTCTGTAGTGGGTGAGGCAGGTTCAGGCGAGGAAGCAGTCAAATTGGCGGCGCAATCCATTCCCGACGTGGTCCTGATGGATTTAATCATGCCCGACATGGATGGCGTGGAAGCCACGCGGCGCGTCAAGCAGGTCAGCCCGCGTTCGCAGATCGTGGTGCTCACTTCGTATCACGAGGACGAACACATCTTCCCCGCGTTGAAGGCGGGCGCGTTATCGTACATTCTCAAAGACATCAGCGCGGAGGAACTGGCGTCGGCGGTGAGGAAAGCCGCGGCAGGCGAGGCAGTTCTCCATCCGCGTGTGGCGGCGCGCGTCATCAAAGAATTGCAGGGCAGGCGCGCAGACGCGCCGAATCCGTTTACAGAATTGAGCGAGCGCGAACTCGAAGTGTTGAAGTTGATCGCCGACGGCATGTCCAACGCGGAGATGGCGGCGAAACTGGTGCTGAGCGAAAAGACGATCAAAGGGCACGTCAGCAACATCCTGAGCAAATTGCATCTTGCAGACCGAACGCAAGCGGCGGTATATGCGTGGCGCGAGGGCGTGGTGCGCAAAGAATGAATCACAACGATCACGTCAATTTATTGCGACCCGCCAATTTGTATCAAGGCGGCATGTGGGCGGATTTCGGCGCGGGGAGCGGCGCGTTCACGTTGGCGTTGCGTGAAGTAGTGGGATCGGATGCGACAATTTACGCGGTGGACAAGGATAAATCGTCATTGCGAGAATTGGAGGATTCTCACCGCGCCCGCTTCGCTTCGACGGGGAATCTGATTCCGCTTCCGAATGATTTTTCAAAGCCTTTCGAATTGCCTCCCCTCGACGGGATCGTGATGGCAAACTCACTGCACTTCTTCACAGATAAAGAAAAAATTCTGAAACACGTCCGTTCGTTCCTCAAACCCAATGGCGCGCTTCTGCTCGTCGAATACAACGTGGACAAGGGGAACTTGTGGGTTCCGTATCCGTTGACGTTTGAATCGTTTTCAACACTTGCTCTCAAAGCAGGTTTCACCGAGCCGCGTTTGCTGGCAAAAGTTCCATCACGGTTTTTGAAAGAATTCTATTCGGCTTTGACGTATAGATTGTAAAGGGCGAGAGGATCTCGCCCCTACTTCACCGTCAGCCAGACACCCACCAGAACAATCGCCATGCCAATGACGCGCGTTACATCCAGCGGCTTGACCGAGGCGCCCAACAAACCAAAATGGTCAAGGATCACTCCCACGAGCAGTTGACCTGCCACAACCGTGGTGATGGATGCCGCCACTCCCACGCGCGGAATCATGTAACTGATCGACGCGATCACAACCAAACCGAATATCCCCGCGCCCAGCGCGTACCACGGCACGCTCCGCCATTGACTCAATTTACTTCCGTAAATCAACATCGGAATTAACGCGATGACCGCTCCACCCGCGTGGACGATGAACACGCTCTCGAAAATCCCCAGCCGCTGTGTAATCATGCTTGCCATCGGGCTTTGCAGTCCCACCGCGATCCCGCCCGCGAGGCCGATGAGGATGATAAGTAGAATCGATTCCATATTTTGTTCCTTTGTTTTGTCCGATGATACCTGATTCAAGAATTTCGATGGATTATCGATCGTTTCACTTTATTCGTACCTGTTCAGCGAAGGGAAGCGAGATGCACCGAACAATTCTCGAAAAGCGGGCAGAATTAAAATAAAACTGGGACAGCCCTCTTCATCGAGAACAGCCGGGCTATCCCAATCCCATTTGCCGCTTACCAATTACAACTTCGCGAACCTGCTCACCACCTTCGCTGCGCTGGCGGGGCGATCCATCACGCTACCCTGGTGGATGAAGATCGGCGTGCCTTCCTTGGCGTAGGCATTCTCCACATACGCCTGACCGGTGATGAAGCGTGCCCCGTCAATGGCGCAGGAGGTGACGAAACCGATCCGTTCGCCATTCGCGTTCATCACAGGGTCACCGTTGTGCGCCATGCGTACGCGCTGCTCGTCGAACGTAAAACGGATGACTACGCCCTTACGCTCCTTCTCTCTTGCCACAAACGCATCCCGTCCGATGAACCACGGCTTGTATGTCTTCACATACGAACCGAATCCGCCTTCCGCCACGCCTAAATCGCGCTCGCCAAACTTGCCAGAACCGAGTCCCATCTCGTGACCGTAGAGCGGAAGTCCCGCCTCGGTGCGCAGCGAATCTCGTGCGCCCAGACCGATGGCTTTCACACCGAACGCTTCCCCGGCTTTCAAGACAGTCTTCCAAAAATCCACGGCGCGCTCGGGGTGGACAAATAACTCGAATGCCATCTTCTCGCCGGTGTAGCCTGTTCGAGAAACAATTAAATCGAAACCACCGACCACCGCATCGCACAACTCGGTGCGCTTCAACTTCATGATGCGTGCACGAGTCTCATCATCCACGCCCATCGCCAGCAGAATGTCGCGGCTCTTCGGTCCTTGCAGGGCGATGTCCACTCTCATATCGGAACCAGATTTCGGGTCCCGTAAGTTGCGGATCTCAGCGTTGTAGCCGTAGGTCCGCACCCACGGCCGCGCGTTGTCGATCTTCACTTTGCCGTCACGCACGCTTTCCAGCCAGGTGCGGTCCTTGTCATCGTTCGAGGCGTTCACCACCACAAGATAATTGTCCCAGCCGCGGCGGTAGACGAGCGTATCATCGATCACATCCGCATCGGGCGTGAGGAAATGTGTGTACAGCGACTCGCCCGGTTGCAGTCCGCCGCAGTCGTTGCCGCAGACCGTGTCGAGGAACGACGCCGCGTCTGCGCCGCGCACATCGTACACGCCCATGTGCGACACATCGAACAAACCCGCCGCGTTGCGCGTCGCCAGATGTTCCTCATAAATGCCCGTATATTGCACCGGCATCTCCCAACCCGCGAATGGAACCATCCTGCCGCCCATCTCCCGATGGACTTGATTCAACGCCGTCTTCTTCAACTCGTCTTCGACTTCATTCCAGACAAAGGGCGGCATCCCACTCGCTACGCTCGGGGACGATGGCGCCTCACCCTTACCATTCGAGCTGATCCCAATAAACCAGGGTTTCCCTTCATCCACACCTTTGCCCGTCACCGCCGCGACCTTATCCTTGGTCTCGTTGACCGTGAACGGACCCGGCACGCGCCTGGCGCTGAAATCCTTCGAGCCATCCAGGTTGAAGGACAAGTATCCATCCGAAAGGTCGCGCAGCCAGGTCGCCGCCACGCCAGCCTTCGCCGCAGGCACCGCCAACTGGAAGAAGATATCATCCACGTTCTTCAACGTGCCTTTGATCGTTCCCTTCGGTGTTGCGATGGATGTCGCCTGACTCATGCCCGGCTTCAACGCCGAGAGGTCCGACGAAACGACATAATCCAGCATCTGCCGCACACGGTCACCGCTCAACTCATAGACCGCCACATCCTTCGCCTTCGACTTGTCATCGATGTAATAGAAGTGTGGATATCCGCTCTTCTTGTATTTGAAATCGATGCCCGCCGACTCCGCCAACTTTCTAACCTTTAACCTGGCATCGTTCAATACCTTGAAATCCAGTTTTGCGCGGCGCTGTTTGCCCTTGCGGACGGTATCCACGCTGTGCGGGGCACAGGCGAGCAGGACATCTGCCATAATATCCGCCAATTGACGGGTCTTCTTCTCATCGAAACCGCGCTGCGTGATCCACGGCGTACCAATGCGGATGCCGCTCGGGTCCTTTGAATTCTTGTCGCCGGGGATGGTGTTGCGATTGACGACGATCCCGACAATATCGAGAATCCGCGCCGCCTGATCGCCGCTCAGAGCTGTGCCATCTTCTCCCTTAACTGTTGTGCAGTCCACGTTGAGCATGTGACAGTCTGTGCCGCCAAACGGGACGCGCAATCCGCGCTTGGTGAATTGGTCTGCCATCGCCTGGGCATTTTTGATGGTCTGCGTTTGCAACTGCTTGAACTGGTTGGTCTGAGCCAGTTTGAAGGTCAGCGCGAGAGCCGCAAATACATTGACGTGCGGTCCGCCCTGTTCGCCGGGGAAGACTGCGCTATCGATCTTCTTCGCGATGGCGGCATCCGTCGTCAACAGCACCGCGCCGCGCGGACCATCGAGGCTCTTGTGCGTGGTGGACATCACCACATGGGCGTAGCCAATCGGCGAGGGGACGACTCCCGCCGCCACCAGCCCGCCGATGTGCGAAATGTCCGCCAGGAAATAAGCGCCCGCCTCATCCGCAATTTCGCGGAACTTTTTCCAATTGGGAACCCACGAATACGAGGAGTAGCCCGCGATGATGAGTTTGGGCCTATGCTCCAGCGCCAGCGCGCGGATGGCGTCGTAATCCAGTCGTTCGTTCGCGTCCACGGTGTAATGCACCGCCTTGAACCACTTCCCGCTGCGGTTGACCGACGAGCCGTGCGAGAGATGCCCGCCGTGCAGGAGGTTGAGTCCCATGATGGTCTCGCCGAGCGGAATCAACGCTTGGTACACCGCGTTATTCGCGGGCGCGCCGGAGAGCGCCTGCACGTTGACGTAGATCTGGTCGGCGGAGAATCCGTTCGCGGCGAACGTCTGGGCGGCGCGTTTGCGGGCGAGCGCTTCGACCACATCCGCATATTCCACGCCCTTGTAGTAGCGCGGGTCACCGCTGCGGCGATAATGAGCGAGTCGCATTGGGTAATCGAGGATCTCATCTTCGGTCATCCAACGCGACTCTTCATCGGGGTAGCCTTCAGCATAGATGTTCTGAAAGGCGGAAGCCAGCGCCTCGCGCACCGCCAGCGGCGCGGTCGATTCACTGGGGATCAGGATCAACTTGCGGGCTTGCCGCTCCTGCTCGAGTTGAGTCAAAGCGTAAACGTCGGGGTCAAGTTTGGCAAGGTTTCCGCGAAATAGATAGTCGGGCATTATGATCTCCTTGAGAGAGTTTTTGATCTATCAGACACTTTGAATTGTAGGACGGGAGAGAGGATGGGTCAAGTGAAAAACGTGACAGAACCTACTTGATTTTCTCCACAACTTTCATAATATTTTCACGGGCATCCTTCCTGTAATGGGGATGAAAAAGAGGGCCGCCCAAAAGGGCGGCCCTATTTTTGTTTTTGATGG
>JACAEM010000043.1 GCA_013388855.1 Chloroflexota bacterium | reverse complement strand
TCCATCAATCAGGCGGCGGGGCGCGTCAACCGCGAGATGAAGCGCGGCGTGAGCGAGATGTTCGTCTTCGAGCCGAAGTCGGAGTTCATCAAGCGGACGCCGTCTTTCCTGAAGCAAACGGCGGAAGTCGCTCGCATGGTCTTGCGCGACCACGCCGCCGCGCCGATTTCCATCCCCGCGATTCAGGCATTCTTCGGGCAGTTGTATAACCTGCAAGACTCGCAGGCGTTTGATTTCAAACGCATTATGGAGTGCTTTGAGGACACAGACGGCAAATTCAAGTTTGAGACGGCGGCGCGCGAGTTCCAAATCATTGAAGACCCGACCGTGACAGTGATTATCCCTTACAACGAGGAGGCAGAGCGGCTCATCGAAGAGTTGAAATATACCGAGTATCCCTTCTCCACCCTGCGAAAACTTCAGCCCTACACGGTTTCGATTTTCGAGGGCGAGTTCGACAAACTCAGTTCCAAAGGAGTGATTTTGACCATTGACGATACCTATCATTTTCTCAATCCAGACGCAATGCAAGAGTACTACGACCCGCAGCGCGGGCTGCTCGTCCCCGAAAGCGGCGGCGGGGATGGGTTGTTGTTCTAATTTGCCAAATGTCATTGCGAGACCTGCGGAGCAGGTCGAAGCAATCTCCAGATTGCCAAGAGACTGCTTCGCCGCTTGCGGCGGCTCGCAGTGACATCCATCACGAAAGGAGGTTCGACCTATGGGATACGGTATCACCGTCCGCGTAGAGGGACCCTACGCCCTGTTCACCCGTCCCGAAATGAAAGTGGAGCGCGTCAGTTACGACGTCATCACCCCGTCGGCGGCGCGCGGAATCATCGAAGCGGTCTATTGGAAGCCCGCCATCCGCTGGGTGATAGACAAAATCCATGTCCTGAAAGAAATCCAGTTCACCAACATCCGCCGCAACGAGGTGAGCGATAAGGCGTCAGTAGATAACGCCTTGCAAGTAATGAAGGGCGCAAACAAGCCGCTCTACATCGCCGCCACCGAAGCCCGTCAGCAGCGCGCCGCGATGGTCTTGAAGGACGTGGATTACGTCATTGAGGCGCACTTCGAGAAGGTAGAAAAAGAATGGGGTGAGCGCGACACGGAAGAGGGACATTACAACATCGTCCTGCGCCGCCTGCGGGAGGGGCAGCATTTCCACGCCCCCTGCCTGGGGACGCGCGAGTTCCCCGCCAAAGTGACGCTCATCGAAGACAAAGGCAACATCCCCAAAAGCCCGCTGACGGGCAAACGCGACCTGGGCTACATGCTCTACGACTTGGATTTCTCCAACCCGCGCGACATTCAGCCGATGTTCTATCACGCCGTCATGCAAGATGGAATGATTGACGTGCGCGAATGCGCCAAGGAGGTGCGGCGATGATTTTGCAGTCGCTCTACCACTACTACCAGATTTTGCGCGAAGACCCCGACGTGGAGATTGCCGAGCCTGGGTACAGCAATGCGCCTGTCAGCCATGCGGTCAATTTGTCCCTGCAAGGTGAGTTGCTGGACATCATCCCGCTGTATGTTCCTGTTCAGCAAGGCAAGAAGACGGTAGATAGACCCCGCCGCATGAACGTGCCAGAGCAGGTAAAGCGTGCGGGTGTTAGCCCGAAGCCAAATTTCATGTGTGACTATAGTGCCTTCGTGCTGGGTATTCCAGAACAAAAAGAGAAAGACACCAAATACGGTTTGAGGCGATTTGAAGCCTTCCGCGCGCACAATATCGCAATCTTGTCAAAGGTGGATAGCCCCATTGCCCGCGCCGTGATAGCGTTCTTGAAGAATCATGACCCACAAAAAGCCAAAGACAACCCTGTTATTGCCCGCAACCTGGAATCACTGGTACAAGGCAGCAACCTGATTTTTTACGTTGAAGGTAAAGACGCACTGAGTGACCCGAAAATCAAACGTGCATGGGAAGACCATCATCTGGGGCAAGAAGCTATCGAAATGCAATGTTTGGTGACGGGAGAGATTGAGCCAATTGAACGCTTACATCCCGCTATCAAAGGGGTTGGGGATGCACAAAGCAGTGGAGCGCGGTTAGTCAGTTTTAACCTTGATGCTTTCACGTCTTATGGGAGAGAGCAAGGAGCAAACTCACCTGTCAGCCGCCGTGTGGCTTCGGGTTACGGCGTTGCGCTCAACTATCTGCTGTCAAACCAGAACCCAAATCGCAAAATTTACTTTAGCGATACCACTGTCGTTTACTGGTCGGACGCGCCCGACAAGCGTTACGCCAGCGCATTCTACACTTTCCTGAATCCAGAGTATCAACAAGAACAGAAAGAAGGCAAAACCGAAGAAATCAAAGGCAAGGGAAAGCGGAAACGCGCCAAAGAAGTAGAAAAACAAATGGGCGAAGTGGCTGAATCGGTGCGGCAGGGGAAATCCATTGACCTTGCAGAATTACGCAAACAGGTCGAGAACGAGTTGGACAAAAATACGCGCTTCTATGTGCTGGGGCTGGCTCCGAGCGCAGCGCGTCTTGCCGTGCGCTTCTTTCTTACCGAACCGTTTGGCGTCTTTGCCGCGCGCATCATGCAACACTACGACGACCTGCAAATCGAGAAGGAATACGCCAACCAGCCTACTTACATCTCGCCCTACCGCATCCTTGCCGAGTGTGTTTCGCCCAAAGTGACTCAGCGCGACGACGAGGTGAAAAAGTCGTGGTCGCTGCTGGGCGGAGCGTTCATGCGTTCCATTCTCACGGGCGCGCCCTACCCCGAAGGCTTGTACGCCGCCGTGCTCAACCGCATCCGCCACGATACGGACGAAACCAGCGAGAAGGGCAAAGCGCGCAGCGTCAAAATCAATTACATCCGCGCCGCGTATCTCAAGGCGCATCTCATCCGCAAGTACCGCCGTGGAGGCAACAATCCCTATCAGGAGGCTTTGCAAATGTCACTCAATGAATCTTATACCCATCCCGCCTATGTGCTGGGACGTCTGTTCGCCGTTCTGGAAAAGGCGCAGCGAGAAGCCATCGGTCAAAACATCAACGCCACCATCAAGGACCGCTACTTCACGTCCGCCTGCGCCGCGCCTGCCAGCGTCTTCCCCACCCTGCTGCGGCTCGCGCATCATTGGACAGCCAAAGCCGAGTATGGCGGCGTCTCGGACAGGAAAATTCAAGACCTGCTCGATATGCTCGAAGCCAAAGCGTTCCCGTCCCGCCTGACGCTGGATGAACAAGGTGTGTTCGTACTGGGCTACTATCACCAGCGCGCCGCCTTCTATGCCAGGAAGGATAACGGCGAGGAAGCAAGCCAACCCGAAAAATGACGTCACTGCGAGCCCGCAGGGCGAAGCAGTCTCCCTTTATGAGAGGATTGCTTCGGGCTTCGCCCTCGCAATGACGCAAACAATCTCAAATCGAAAATCACCAATCTACAATCTTCAATCACAAAGGAGACTAATCCATGACTACCCTTTCCAACCGCTACGAATTCGTTCTGCTCTACGACGTGGAGAACGGCAACCCCAACGGCGACCCCGACGCGGGCAACATGCCGCGCATTGACCCCGAAACGGGCTACGGCATCGTCACCGACGTGTGCCTGAAGCGCAAAATCCGCAACTATGTGGAGATGGTTAAGGGCGACGCGGTGGGGTGGAAAATCTACATCAAAGAAAATATACCTTTGAATGCCCAACATGAGTTGGCATACAAAGCCACCAATACACCAATTCCGCAAAACGACGAGCAGAGAAAAGCGATACGAAAAGATGTGCAGAAAATCTTTGAATTACGAAACTGGATGTGCCAAAATTTCTACGACATTCGTACTTTTGGCGCCGTTATGAACACGGATGTTCCTGCTGGTATTGTGCGCGGACCCGTTCAGTTGAACTTCTCTCGCAGCATTGACCCAATCGCGCAGATGGAAGCATCCATTACCCGCCTAACAGTCACCCGCCAAGATGAAGACAAGCAAACCGAGATGGGACGCAAAAATTACGTCCCCTACGGCTTGTACCGCGTGGAAGGCTACATCTCCGCCAAACTCGCCAATGACGCCACCAAAGGCACGGGATTTTCAGAAGAAGACTTGCAACTCTTCTGGGAAGCGCTTATCAACATGTTTGAGCATGACCGCTCCGCCGCGCGCGGCAAGATGGCGACTCGCAGGCTGATTGTGTTCAAGCACGATAGCGACCTGGGCAACGCCCCCGCGCATCAGTTGTTTGAATTGGTCAAGGTGGAACGCAAACCCGAAGCCAATCCCCCGCGCAGTTTCGGCGATTATACTGTGACGGTGGACAAAGCGGGCGTGCCGCAGGGTGTGGAGCTGATTGAAATGTTGTAATGTCACTGCGAGCAGAGCGAAGCAGTCTCCCTAATAAAGGAGATTGCTTCGACCTGCTTCGCAAGTCTCGCAATGACAGCATGAAATCCGACTACACCCCCGAAGACCTCCTGCCCCTTTCGGGCATTCAACACTTCCTGTTTTGCCGCAGGCAGTGGGCGCTGATTCACGTCGAAATGCAGTGGAAAGAAAATGCACTCACCGCCGAGGGGCGCATCCTGCATCAGCGCGTGGATGACCCCTTCTTCACCGAAACGAGAAATGGGGTCGTCACAGCGCGGTCGGTGCCTGTCGCTTCGTATCGGCTGGGGCTGTCGGGGGTGTGCGATGTGGTGGAGTTTACTCCCTCGCCCCCATCCCCTCTCCCAGCGGGAGAGGGGTGCAGGGGTGAGGGAATTCGCCTTCCCAACCGCGAAGGCTTCTACCTCCCCGCGCCCGTCGAATACAAACGCGGCAAACCCAAACGCGAACCCGTGGACGAAGCCCAACTCTGCGCCCAGGCGATGTGCCTCGAAGAAATGCTCTCGACGCAGATCCCGCGCGGGTATCTGTACTACGCTCAAACCCGTCACCGCGAAGAAGTGGAACTGACCCCCGCCCTGCGCCAATTGGTGCGCGAGATGTCCGCCGAAATGCACAATTATTTTTCCCGCGGTTACACGCCCAAAGTCAAACCCCACAAGGGCTGCCGCTCCTGTTCGCTGGCGGAAATCTGCCTGCCTACCTTGCAGGAAAACGTCATCGCCGCCTCGAAATACATTCAAAGACAGTTGGAAAATGCCTGACCTGCTATGAAACACCTCGCTAACACCCTCTACATCACCACCCCCGAATCCTACCTCTCGCTGGATGGCGAAAACATCGTCGTCCAAAAGGACGAACACACCTCCACGCGCCTGCCGCTGCACAACCTCGAAAACATCGTCTGCTTCAACTGGCAGGGCGCCAGCCCCGCGCTGATGGGTGCGTGCACCGAACGCAACATTGGGCTGACCTTCCTCGCGCCCAGCGGGCGCTTTCTGGCGCGGGTCACGGGACGGGTGAAGGGCAACGTCCTGCTGCGGCGAAAGCAGTTCGAGGTCGCGGAAAATGAAGCGCAGAGCCTCCCCATCGCGGCCTCGTTTCTGCTGGGCAAACTGTCCAATTGCCGCAAAGTCCTCGACCGCGCCCTCCGCGACCATGCCATGCTCGTCAACGTCGAAGCGCTGACGGGCGCGTCCAATTTTTTGAAAGAGACGCTCAAAGCCATTCCCAACTGCAAAACCATCGCCGACCTGATGGGCTTCGAGGGCGCGGCGGCGAAGATTTATTTCAGCGTGTTCGACCACCTGATTTTGCACCAGAAGGAGGATTTCCACTTCGAGGAACGTTCGCGCCGCCCCCCGCTGGACAATATGAACAGCCTGCTCTCGTTCCTTTATACGCTGTTGACCAACGAGGTCGCTTCGGCGCTTGAGACCGTGGGACTGGACCCGTTTGTGGGCTTTCTCCACGCTGACAGACCCGGCCGCCCCTCGCTCGCCCTGGACCTGATGGAGGAACTGCGTCCGGTCTTTGCCGACCGGCTGGCGCTTTCGCTCGTCAACCGCAGGCAGGTGACGGGGAAAGGCTTTACCAAAAAGGAAAGCGGCGGAATCCTGATGGACGATGAGACGCGCAAAGCCGTCATCACCGCCTGGCAGGAGCGCAAGAAAGAAGAGATTGTCCACCCATACTTGAACGAGCGGATTCCCTTCGGGCTGATTCCGCACGTTCAAGCACTGCTGCTGGCGCGTCACCTGCGCGGCGACCTGGATGCCTACCCGCCGTTCTTTTGGAGTTGATGTCATTGCGAGCCGCCGTCGGTCAAGTAACACGAAGCGCATATCGAGACCAGGCGGCGATGCAATCTCCGCGTTTGCAAGAGAGTTTCCCATGATGGTCCTCATCACCTACGACGTAAACACCGAAACCGAGAAAGGTAAACGCCGCCTGCGGAAAGTTGCTAAAAAATGCCAGGATTACGGTCAGCGCGTGCAAAACTCGGTCTTTGAATGTTTGATTGATCCCGCACAGTTGAAAGAGTTGCAGGACAAGCTGTTGAAAATCATTGAGCCGGAAGTAGATAGTCTGCGCTATTATTATCTTGGCGATAACTGGAAACAGCGCGTCGAACATGTGGGCGCAAAGCCAAGCCTCGATTTGGAAGGGACACTGATTGCCTAAGTGCGAACCCGAAGTGAACATAGAATTTCTGGCAGGTTCGCAGGCAAATTGCACCTTAACAACCGAATATTTCAGCGACTTCTGATAAAAAACTGCTCGTAATTGCAAGAGACTGGTAAGAAAAAGCCAATATCTGGCGCAGCATGATACAATGCGGCTAGATGTTGCGGTCGCTCCCCGCATGGGGAGCGTGGATTGAAACTCGCCATCACCAATGTCGGGCGCGGCTGGTTCGTCGCTCCCCGCATGGGGAGCGTGGATTGAAACT
>JACAEM010000005.1 GCA_013388855.1 Chloroflexota bacterium | reverse complement strand
ACCACCCCCAACATGGGACAGGGCGCGTGCATGGCGATGGAGTCGGCGTATGCGCTGGCGCGCGCCTTGAACGAAGAAGCGGACTATCGCTCCGCCTTTGCGCGTTACGAGCGTGAACGTCACAGCCGCACGGCGTGGGTTACGAACACGTCCTGGCAGATTGGCAAGGGCGGGCAAGCGGAACATCCGCTGTTGTGCGCGCTGAGGAATTTCATCGTCAAGGTCGCGCCTGCAGGAGCAATGCAGAAAAATCTCCATCGGGCGGCAGGGTATGATGTGACGAAAGGACCCAGGTAGAAAGTTGCGCTTTCCACAAGGCAACAAAAATGGGACGGTTGAAAAACCGTCCCATTTGTTTTTAGTGGGGCAATTAATCGTCGGCTGGCACCATCGCTTCGTCCAAAGTTTCTTTTTCGCCCATGGGTGGTTTGAAGATAAGGAAAATGGCATTGACGAGAATGCCGAGCACCGCCGCAGTGGCGATGGCAGGTAGCCCGCTGGGGAAGAGTCCCTGCAGGAATGGGATGGGCAGGAAGCCGCCTTCGAATCCGATGTTGCCACCGATACCGACCACCATGATGGTCGCGCCGACTGCCAGATTGCGCGGGTTGAACATGCTGACCTTATGCTCCTGCATCAGCGCGATGCCTTGCATACCGATAGCCCCAAACAGATAGATCGCCAGTCCACCGCTGACCGCCAGCGGAACCGTCTGCACCAGCCCGGCAAGTTTACCAACAAAACCGAGCAGGATGGCGATCACCCCGGCTCCGATCAGTGCGGGACCGGAGTAATTGCGTGAGATTGCCATAAGCGAGTTGTTCTCGCCGTAGTTCGTGCCTGCGGTTGCGCCGAGCAATCCCTTCAGGGTGTCGTCCACCCCATCGAGGATTAGATTGAAGCCAATATTCTTATCGAGTTGATATTTCTCCCTGCCTGTGTCCTTTGCGAGACGATCCACGTACAGACTGATCTGGTAAAGGTGGGCAGTGGATTCCGGGATGGTGGCGATTGCCATCACTGAAACGCTGAAAATGGCTGTGCCCACCATCGCTCCGCTGAACGACGGGAAGGTGAAATTCGGGATGGCGAACCAACTTGCCGAGGCAACCGGGGCAAAATTAACCGACCCGGGAGCGATTACTGCAGAGGCAGCGTAGCCGACAATTGCTCCGAGAAGAACCGGCAGCATTCCGATGAAGCCGCGTCCCTGCAAATAGACCGAGAACAGGATGGTCACGACCAGGGTCAGAATCGAAACCGCCCAGTTTGCAGCTGCCATGTTCAACGCCGCGGCTGCCAGACCGAAGCCGATGATCGCGGCAACAGAGCCGGTGACGATGGGGGGCAGGATCATGTCGATCGTTTGTTTGCCAAGGGCGCGGATTACGAATCCGACCAAGATGTTCAAAAGCCCTGTCACCACGATGCCAGCCTGAATGGTGCTGATAACCTCATTGGGCAGGGGCACACCGAATTGTGGAATGCTTCCGGTCATCTGCTGGGCAATGGCAAGATACGCCGCGATGTAACTGAAACTCGAACCGTAGAACAGCGGGATGAACTTCCCGATCCGCCATTTGGCAAGCAATAGCGCCACGATGGTCCCTAGACCGGATACCACTAACACGGTGCCAACGTGGAAGCCGCATAGCGCAGCAACAAGTACGGTGGCGGGGAACATGGTGAGTACATGTTGGAAACCCAATAAAACAATCTGACCGAGCGGGGGGCTGTCGTTAGGCAGGTAGCCCATAACCTTGTTGGTTGCCATGATACACTCTCCTCATTAAGAATATGGATAAAGTATGGAAAACATGGGCGGCTACTTGGGCATAAATTCCATCGTCACCTCCGGATAAAAACCGCCATGCAATGCTGCATGGCGGAGAGAATGCAAAATACCCTGTTGACCGGCGTATTTGTGGCCACGCCAACTGGATATACCGATACCAATTGAGCCTGCGACTGCGCGTTGGGCATGTTATAGTGGATAACCCTGAAATTTAGATAAGGTTTCTCCTAATTGTTTGAGATATTTCATCACGTCAGATGGTTGCGTGGGTTATAATCACATTAACAAGACCCGAAATATCGAAATACCGTGATGAGTTCTGTATCCTGATCTTTCGAAAGGGATAGACAATGTTGCTTAAAGGTAATGTCACAATTCACGCACCACGGAAGAAGGTATGGGATTTTCTGACTGACCCTAGTCGGATCGGTCAGTGTGTGCCGGGGGTGGAGAAGATCGAAACCATCGAGGAGTTAAAAAAATACCGCGGGGTGGTATCGGTTGGGCTGGGCTCGGTCAAAGCCCGTTTCAGCGGGGAAGTCGATATTCTGGAATTGGACGAGCCCCATCGCGCCAAGCTCAAAGCGCATGGCACAGCAACCGGCAGCGCGGCGGATGCGGTCAGCGAGATGATGTTGAGCGATGGAGCCGACAACTCCACCATCGTCAATTGGACGGCGGATATCAATGTTTCCGGACAATTGGCGAGCCTGGTCTCGCGGTTGATGGTGCCCGTTTCCCAGAAAATGGCGGGGATTTTCTACGACGAGGTCCGCAAACGAATCGAGACTGTGGACGCTTCTGACTCATCCCAAAGCTGATCGATCTCTATGCGCGATATCCTCGCTGACGTGGATCGCTGGCAAAAGGAAGGGGTGCCGGTCGCGCTCGCTACCGTCATTCAAACCTGGGGGACTTCGCCACGTCTTGCAGGAGCCAAAATGGCGCTTACTTCTGACGGGCGGATCGCTGGTTCGGTCAGCGGCGGGTGTGTGGAGAACATCGTTGTTGAAGCTGGGGTCGAGTCTCTGCGAACGGGTCGGACTCTTCTTTTGCGTTTTGGCGTGTCAGATGAGACTGCCTGGGAAGCAGGTCTGTCGTGCGGTGGCAGTATCGATGTTTTTGTAAAACCATTGGATGTAAAATTCTTCGCTGTTCTTCTTTCTGTCATGGAAAACGAAGAGCGGGCGGTTGTCGCTACAGTTGTTCGTGGTCCTGATGATGTTGCAGGACGCGAGATTTTGATTCGTGAAGATAACTCCATTGCGGGAACCCTCAGTGACGAATTGGATAAGGTTGCACTGAAGTTGACAAATCAAGTTTTACAGAACGGTGTCTCACAACGGGTTTTGTTGCATGAAGAGATTGAAATCTTTTTAGAAGTAATTATCCCGCCACCTACACTTGTGATTGTAGGCGGTGTGCATATCGCGGTCGCGTTGGTCTCGCTGGCGAAGACGCTCGGTTTCCGAACGATACTCATTGACCCGCGCAAGGCATGGGGAAACGCGGAAAGATTCCCCAATGTAGATAAGTTGATTCAAACCTGGGTTGACGAAGCGTTTGAGCAAATTAAGATAAATGCTTCAACGGCGGTTGCCGTTTTGACGCATGACCCGAAAATTGACGACCCCGCTATAAAAATCGCCTTGAACAGTTCGGCGTTTTACGTCGGCGCGCTGGGCAGTAAAACCACCAATGCCAAACGCCGCGAGCGCTTGCTGAACGACGGCGTAAGCGAATCGCAAATTAATAAAATTCATGCGCCGATTGGTTTGGACATTGGCGCACAGAATCCAGAAGAAATTGCGTTAGCCATTATGTCGGAAGTGGTAAAAAGTTTCAGGAAACAGAATCAAGTTGAAGTCAAGCATGAAGCGCAATCGCCAATTTCTAATTCTCTATTCTCTGAGGTTTTATGAAACCTGCTCCATTTGAATATCATGCTCCGAGTTCCATTGAAGAAGTGTTGGATTTGAAAAGTCAATACGGCGACGACGCGAAGTTCTTAGCGGGCGGGCAAAGCCTTGTGCCTGCGATGAATTTTCGCATTGTGCAGCCAAGCGTGTTGATTGACTTGAATCGCGTGAACGAGTTGAGTTACATCCGCGAAGATAAACATACGCTGCGCGTGGGGGCGATGGCGCGCGAGCGGCATTTGGAGTTTGACGCTTCGATTCAAAAACATGCGCCGTTGCTGCACGAAGCCGTGCCGTTTATTGCGCATCCGCAAATTCGCAATCGCGGCACGATTGGCGGGAGCATTGTCCATGCCGACCCTGCGGCGGAATTGCCCGTGTTGATGTTGGCGTTGAACGCGAGATTGAAGGCGAAGAGCAAAAAGTCTGAACGGTGGATTGAAGCCAAAGGTTTTTTTGCAGGCATGTTTACCACCGCGCTTGAACCCGATGAAGCTTTGGTTGAAATTGAAATACCCTTTGCCGAAAAAAATACAGGCTGGTCGTTTATGGAAGTTGCGCCGCGCTTGGGCGATTATGCGATGATGGGCGTCGCCGCGTTGGTGACTTTAGATAAAAATAAAAAATGCACATCGGCAAAATTGGTTTATTTGAATGCAGGCGATGGACCTGTGGAAGCGGTTGAAGCGGAAAAACTTTTGGAAGGCGAAGTTTTGAATGATACATTGATTGAATCTGCCGCCTCATACGCCAGCGAAAAAGAAATCAATCCATTTGGCAATATCCACGCTTCAGCGGATTTTCAAAGGCATTTGGCAAAAGTGTTAACTCAAAAAACTTTGAAGCAAGCATTGGAAAGAGTGAGTCAATAATTTGACCGCTGACGGCTGACTATGGTCGGTCGTCTATGAAAGGACGTCTTTAATGAAACAAGTCACCATTACAGTCAACGGGAAAGAATACACACGCGAAGTGGAGCCTCGTTTGTTGTTAAGTGATTTTTTACGTCACGAACTTGGGTTAACTGGCACACATGTCGGCTGCGAACACGGCGTGTGCGGCGCTTGCACCATTTTGTTTGACGGCGAATCGGCGCGCTCGTGCTTGACGTTTGCCGTCCAAGCCGATGGGCATGAGATTACGACCGTCGAAGGGCTTACCTCCCTTTCATCCCCCCATCTGCTTGAAGATGGGAGGACAGAGGGAGGCAATAATTTGCATCCATTGCAACAAGCCTTTTGGGAAGCGCATGGTTTGCAATGCGGGTATTGCACGCCCGGAATTTTGATGAGCATGATTCCGTTTTTGAAACAAAATCCAAACCCAACCGAAGATGAAATTCGTCATGCTTTATCTGGCAATCTTTGCCGCTGCACGGGGTATCAACACATTGTGGATGCGGTGAAGTTGGCGGCGGAGAAGATGAGGTAATTAGTAATTAGAGGATTAGAGAATTAGAGAATTGAAAGTATGAATCAAAACGAATTAACGCAAGCCTTTCGCGCTGGCGAATTGTCAATTACGAATTACATTTCTCAAATTGAAAATCAGTTTGAGAACATTGAACCCGCCGTTTTATCTTTTATTCCTAAACCCAACCGCTTTGAGCGTTTACAAACAGAGGCGGAAGAGTTAATTAAAAAATATCCCGATGCAAACAATCGCCCGCCGTTGTTTGGGATGACGGTCGGCGTGAAAGATATTTTTCATGTCAAAGGGTTTACAACACAAGCAGGCAGCAAACTTCCCGCCGAAGATTTGCAAGGCAGTGAAGCCGCGAGCGTGACGAAATTAAAAAACGCAGGCGCGTTGATTCTCGGTAAAACGGTGACAACCGAGTTTGCCTATTTCACGCCCGGTCCCACGCGCAACCCGCATAACCCAAATCACACGCCGGGCGGCTCGAGCAGCGGTTCGGCGGCGGCGGTGGGCGCGGGGCTTTGTCCCATTGCGCTTGGCACGCAAACCATCGGCTCGGTGATTCGCCCCGCTGCGTTTTGCGGCGCGGTGGGTTTCAAACCAACTTATGAAAGAATCTCACGCGAAGGTGTAATTCCATTGTCGGCGACGTTTGACCATGTTGGTTTTTTTACGCCCAATGTTGAAACGGCAAAGCGAGTCGCGGCTGTGTTACTAGAGGATTGGAGGATTGGAGAATTGGAAGTCACGACTCGCAAGCCGACTCTTGGGGTTCCAACTGGACGTTATCTTGAATCCGCTTCAGACTACGCTTTAGCCTGTTTCAATGACTTGTGCCATGCGCTCGCCCAAGCAGGGTACGAAATTCGCCGCGTGCAAGTCATGGATGATTTTGATGAAATCAAATCTCGGCATGATGCGATTATGTCTTACGATGCGGCGCAGGTTCATAAAGAATGGTTTGCTAAACACGAAATCCTCTATTCCCCCAAATTCTCCGATTTAATCCGCCGCGGTCAACAAATTACCAATTATCAATTATTCCTCCAAGCGCGCGACGCCTTCCGCGCTTCCATCATCCAAACCATGAGCGACAATCAAATTGACCTCTGGATTTGCCCTCCCGCCATCGGTCCCGCGCCGAAAGGGTTAGATTCCACTGGCGACCCTGCGATGTGCCTGCCGTGGACGCAAATCGGTTTTCCCGCCGTCAATATTCCGACAACAAAAAATGAAGATAATTTACCAATGGGATTACAACTCGTCGGCAAATGGAATTCAGACGAATCATTGCTCGCTTGGGCAGAAGAAATTGAAAAGGTTGTGAGAAAGATATGACAGCGATTAAGTGGCATGTGCGCGCAGGCGCGTATTACGATTCGGTGGTGCTGATGCAATTGCAACGCGGGCTTTTAGAATTAAACGGCGTACTGGATGCGGGCGTGGTGATGGCGACTCCCGCCAACCGTGACCTGCTTGCGGCAAACAACCTCCTGCCCGAGAGTATCACTGCCAACCCCGACGATTTGCTTATCGTTGTCAAAGCGGATGACGATGCCGCTGCGGCAAATGCAATTGGTCAAGTGGATGAACTTCTTGCCCGTCGAAAATCCTCCCATTCTCAAAGCTTTCTCGAATTTCGCCCGCGAAGTTTATCCGCCGCAGTAAAACAATTGCCGCAAGCGAATTGGGTTTTGGTTTCAGTCCCAGGGCGTTATGCGGCGGGCGTGGCGCGTGAAGCGCTTGAACTTGGCAAACACGTTTTTCTTTACAGCGATAACGTTTCTTTAGAAGATGAAATAGCTTTGAAAAAAACCGCCCGCGAGAAAGGTCTGCTGGTAATGGGACCTGATTGCGGCACCGCCATTATCAACGGCGTTGGTTTGGGGTTTGCGAATCGTGTTCGGCGCGGGGCGATTGGCGTGGTCGGCGCTTCTGGCACAGGCACGCAAGCGGTGACTGCGCACATTCATCATCTCGGCGGCGGCATTTCTCACGCCATCGGCACAGGCGGGCGGGATTTGAAATCGGAAGTCGGCGCGGTTACCGCTCATCAAGCGCTTGAAGCGTTGGCGCGCGACGATGAAACAAAAGTGATTGTCTTAATTTCCAAACCGCCAGCGCCCGATGTCGCCGCGCAATTAATTTCGGCGGCTCAATCTACGGGCAAACCTGCGGTGATTTATTTCATCGGTTATCCTCCGCCTGCGAGAAAAATCGGCAATTTGCGGTTTGCAATTAGTTTGAGCGAGGCGGCGGAAATTGCAGTTAGAGAATTAGAGGATTTGAGAATTGAAGGCTCAAGTATTCTCCAATCGCCCAATTCTCGTTATGTTCGCGGTCTGTTCTCTGGCGGAACTCTCGCTTATGAAATGATGGTTGGTTTGCAAGCAAGTCTCTCGCCGTTATTCTCCAACTCTCCAATCACTAATTCGCAGAATTTGGAGGACCCACTCCACAGCAAAGCCCACACCATCATTGACCTCGGCGACGAATTTTTTATGGTCGGTCGTTTGCACCCGATGATTGATAACGATTTACGAATCCGCCGCATGAGACAAGAAGCCGCCGACCCTGAGACGGGGATGATTTTGTTTGATGTGGTGCTGGGCGAAGGCGCGCATCTCGACCCTGCTGGGGAGTTAACGCCAGTGATAAAAGAGTTACGAGAAAAGAGAAGCGGAGAATTGGAGTTTGTGGCAGTGGTCATCGGCACAGAAGACGACCCGCAGAATCTCCAATCTCAAATCTCTCAATTGGAAGAAGCAGGCGTGAAGGTTTTTCGCACCGCCGCCGAGGCGGTGGAATATGTTAGTTTGAAATTTAATACGAATAAGAAAAATGGATTTACACCTGTGGATTTAGAACAATTAAAGCAACCGCTTGCTGGAATCAATGTGGGCTTGGAGTCTTTTTACGAAAGCCTGATTTCGCAAGGCGCGCAAGCCGTGCATGTGGAATGGAAACCGCCAGCGGGAGGAAACGAGAAAATGGCGGCGCTGCTGGCGAAGATGAAGAGCAAGAAAGAGAATTAGAGAATTAGAGAATTGGAGAATTCTCATACGGAGATGAATTATGGACATAGATAACGCAAACACTACCGCAATCACCCGCCTGATGGAGGCAAGACCGATTCTGAAAGGCGTGGCTGCCGCAAAAGACGTCATCCCTGGCATGAGGGATAATTTGTTTTTACATGCGGGTCCGCCAATTGAGTGGGCGCGGATGTCGGGTCCGCTGCGAGGGGCGATTATCGGGGCGATGCTGTTCGAGGGCATAGCGGCGTCCGAAGCGGAGGCAGTTTCAATGGTAGAAAGAGGCGAGGTCGAATTTGATTCGTGCCATCATCACGGCGCGGTCGGTCCGATGGCGGGAGTCACATCCGCTTCGATGAAAGTCTATGTGGTGGAAAACGCCGAGCATGGGAATAAATCGTTTTCCAATTTGAATGAAGGCTACGGAAAAGTTTTACGGTATGGCGCGTACAGCGAAGAGGTGTTGAAAAAATTGCATTGGATGAATGATGTGTTGGGCGAAGCGCTGGCAAATGCGCTTGCCAATTCCAGCGGAATTGATATGCGCGCATTAATCGCCGAAGCGCTGCACATGGGCGACGAGGGACATAACCGCAACAAAGCAGGCTCATTGTTGTTTTTGAAATCGCTTGCGCCGTTGATTGCAAAGACAATGAAAGACGCTTCTGCCATGTCTGAGGTTTTGCAATTTTTGGGCGATAACGCTTTGAGCGTTTTGAACCCCGTGATGGCGGCGTGCAAGGCAATGACCGACGCCGCGCATGGCGTGGAAGGTTCAACGATTGTGACCACAATGGCGCGTAATGGAACTGATTTTGGAATTCGAGTGAGCGGGCTTGACGCAAAGCAATGGTTCACGGCTCCCGCTGAAATTCCAGTTGGTCTATTTTTCTCAGGCTTTTCTCAAGCCGACGCCAATCCCGACATCGGCGACAGCGCGATTACCGAGACGGCGGGCATTGGCGGCTTTGCCATGGCAACCGCGCCCGCGATTGTGACGTTTGTGGGCGGCACGCCGAAGGACGCAATGAACGCGACGCTTGAGATGTATGAAATTACGTTTGCCGAAAGCAAATATTTCACTATGCCGTCGCTTGATTTTCGCGGCACGCCGACGGGGATTGATATTCGCAAAGTGGTTGAGTTGGGCATCACACCGCGCATTAACACGGGCATCGCCCATAAGAACGCAGGCGTTGGTCAGGTGGGCGCGGGGCTGGTGAGACCGCCGCTTGCCATTTTCGAGCAGGCGTTACTGGCTTACGCTGAGAAGTATGGGCTGTGAAAAAGAGAATTAGAGAATTAGAGAATTGAGGTTGATGTGCCGACTTCACTAGAGGATGTTCGAGTGTTGAAGAGCGTTGAGCAAATTGCAGATGCGATATACAGGATTGCCTCACGCTGGGATGACTTTGCTAAAGATGTCGTTGGCAAGCAAATTTCACGCGCGGCTGATTCAATTGGGGCGAATATTGCCGAGTCGTTTGGGCGTTATCACTTTGGAGAGAAAATTCAATTTCTGTATTATGCGCGCGGCAGTGTGTTTGAGACGAAGTATTGGCTCAATCGCGCCTCTGCACGGGATTTGATGCCATCCGCCGATTCGCAAACGTACGTTACACGTCTAACTGACATCGCGCGTCAACTCAACTTGTATATCGCCAGTCTCAAGGGTCAAAAATCGGGTGAAATCACGGTTGCCAAGACCGTCAAAGAAAGCTCTGTCGAATATCTCGCCTCACGCCTTCCCGAAAACTTTCCCGACGTTCTTTTTGATGAGACTGATTTAGCGTGGCTTGAAGCGCCGCCCTAAAATTCTCCAATCCTCTAATTCTCTTAATTACTCAACTAAATTCACAAGGAGCAAAACATGAAAATCTACGACCTCTCGCAAGACTTAAACGCCGACGCTTCGTTCTGGCCCTTTTACCCGCCGTTTGAGGTGAAATACATCAAGCGCAAAGCGGAACACGGCGTGAACGCGCAATATATTATGACCTCGAATCACATGGGAACGCATTTGGACGCGCCAAAACATTTTGTGACCAAAGGCAAAACCATTGACCAGATTCCGATTGAATGGTGCTACGGACCCGGCGTGATTGTGGATTTGAGCGACATGCTCGACGACCTCGGCATGTTTACGCCCGAAGACATCGAAAAACGCGCAGACGTGCGCGAAGGCGACATTTTGTTCATTCACACAGGCTGGCACAAGTATTCGTTCTTCAGCCCCGATGCGGACGAGGAGCGTTACATCCACCGCCATCCAGGTCCGCATTACAGCATTTGCGACTGGCTGCTGAAGAAAAAGATTCACATTTGGGGCGTGGATATGATTTCCACCGACCACCCGATGAATCTGCCGATTGGCAGGTTTCTCGGCAAAGGCGGGTTGGAGCATTGGCAGAAAGTCCGCCGATTGACTGAAGAAAAATTCGGCAAAGATAAAATTGACGAGTTATTCCCCGATTCGGCTTATCAACTAACCCACAACGCTCTGTTCCCGCATGACTGTATGCACGTTGAAAACCTCGGCGGCGACATTGGCTTGAAGGAATTGCACAACAAACGCATCACGCTGGGCGTCTTCCCGTGGAAGTTCAAAGGCGGCGAAGCGGCGTTTTGCAGGGCGGTGGCGTGGATGTAAGACAAATTCTCTAATTCTCCAATCCTCAATTTTCGCCATAGTAAGAATTAGAGAATTGGAGGATTGGAGACTTAGAAAAACGAGAATTGGAGAATTATGACCACTCGATATTTCGGCGAACGGATTAAACGCAACGAAGACCCGCGTCTGCTCACGGGGCAGGCTTTGTATGTGGATGATGTGGATTTGCCCAACATGCTGCATGCGGCATTTTTACGCAGTCCGTATGCCCATGCAAAGATAAACGGCATTGACGTTTCGCAGGCGCTTCAACGCGCAGGAGTGGTCGCCGTTTACACGGCAAATGATTTAGGCGATTATTGGAAGCCTGGTCCGTTGTTGGTTTCGCCGCCGCCTGTTAAAGACATTATCTTCAACCAAAAGACGCAAGTTCCGCTTGCAAAAGATAAAGTTAAATTTTCGGGCGAGCCGATTGTCATGGTGGTTGCCGAAAGCCGCTACATCGCCGAAGATGCGCTGGCCGATATTCAAGTGGACTATGAGCCGTTAGCGGCGGTCGTTGATTTGGAAAAAGCGCTGCAACCCGAAAGCGTTTTGATTCATGAAGAGATTGGCTCGAATATCGCCGCGCATGTAGTGCAAAAGAAAGGCGATTACGAATCGGCGAAGAAAGATGCGGCGCTGGTCATCAAGCGCAGATTCAAATATGACCATGGCTGCGCCGCGGCGATGGAAAATCGCGGCATTGTGGCGGAGTGGGATAAACGCGCAGGCAGGTTAACGGTTTGGGACACTACGCAAGCCCCAGTCGTGATTCGAAACGGGCTGGCGGGAATGCTTGGGCTATCGGAGCGGCAGGTGCGGGTCATCGCGCCGTTTATCGGCGGCGGCTTTGGTCCCAAAATTATGATGTTTTATCAAGAAGAAGTGTTAGTCCCTTGGGCGGCGATGAAGTTGAATCGCCCCGTCAAATGGATTGAAGACCGCGCCGAAAATTTTGTCGCCACCACGCACGAACGCGGACAAATTCACGACGCGGAAATTGCGTTTGATAAAGACGGTCACATTCTCGGCGTGCATGACGTTTTCTTACATGATACTGGCGCGTACGCTCCGTATGGATTAACCGTTCCGCTTAATTCGCAAGCCAATATTTTAGGCTTGTACGACATCAAGAATTATTACAGCGAGTTTACGGCGGTGTTTACAAACAAAACCATCGTTACGCCGTATCGCGGCGCGGGCAGGCAGCACGGCGTCTTTGTGATTGAACGCGCATTAGACCTTGCGGCGAAAGAATTGAAAATAGACCGCGCCGAAATTCGCCGCCGCAATTTTATTAAGCCTGAGCAATTTCCGTATAACAACGAAATTATCTATCAAGACTTTGCGCCGATTGTGTACGACAGCGGAAATTACGAACCCCTGCTGGATATGGCGCTTGAAAAAATCGGTTATCACAAATTTATAAACGAAACACAACCAAAGTTACGCGCCGAAGGAAAGCATGTCGGCATTGGCATTGTGGCGTATGTCGAAGGCACGGGCATCGGACCGTACGAAGGCGCAAAAGTGCAAGTGATGAGCAGCGGGCGCGTTTCTGTGGTGACGGGCGTTGGCACGCAAGGGCAAGGTCACTTCACGAGTTTCGCGCAAATTGTGGCGGAACAACTCGGCGTAAGCGTGGATAAGATTGACGTGGTGACGGGCGACACAGACCAATTTTATTGGGGCGCAGGCACGTTCGCCAGCCGCGGCGCAGTGGTGGCGGGCAACGCCATCAACGAAGCGGCAAAGGTGGTGCGTAAAAAGATTCTCAAACTCGCCTCCGAACATCTCAACGCACCCGAAGACGAACTCGAACTCGCCGACGGCGAAGTGCGCGTGGCGGATATGCCGCGTATGTCCATTTCGCTGGGAGAGTTGGCAAATAAGGCGAATCCGCTGCGCGGCGCGGTAAAACCCGGCACAGAGCCCGGGTTAGAAGCGACCAACTATTTCGGTCCAGAAAGAGGCGCAACCGCGAGCGGCATCCACGCCATGATTCTCGAAGTGGACCCCGAAACAATGCAAATCAAAATCCAAAAATATCTTGTCGTGCATGATTGCGGCAAGGTCATCAATCCGCTCATTCTCGACGGTCAAATTCACGGCGGCGTGGCGCAAGGAATCGGCAACGCCTTTTATGAACGCCTCGCCTACGACGAAAATGGTCAACTGCTCAACGGCACATTCATGGATTATCACCTGCCTACCAGCCTCGATGTGCCGCGCATCGAAACCGCGCACGGCGAAACGCTCTCGCCGCTCAACCCAATGGGCGTGAAAGGCGCGGGCGAAGCGGGCGCAATTCCTGTGGGAC
Source organism: Chloroflexota bacterium (assembly GCA_013388855.1). Taxonomy (GTDB): domain Bacteria; phylum Chloroflexota; class Anaerolineae; order Anaerolineales; family Villigracilaceae; genus Defluviilinea. Next base: position 125,079 of record JACAEM010000005.1, on the reverse strand, counting down.
CTTTATTTGCACAAGCATTGGAAGATGCGCTTTACGATTCGGATTTTGAGATTTTGGAAATTCCGATTAATTCGAATCGGCTTTGGGAATTGGCAAGGGGAGAAAAATAAGCAACCGTGCGATTCTTTCATGCGCTTTCTCTTACATCCAATATCACCAGCTGGCTGATAGACACGCGCCGCCCGCATATATTGCACCTCTTCGACTGCGCCTGCAATCTCATCAACGAACGCCGGGAGGTGTTATCCATTGTTACGCCGGAAATTGGAAATGGGCCGTTCAATCTAGTCATTACAGAGAATGCTTGTTTTAGGGAGAACCTCAGTCCAAAGTCTCCGGTCTCTTCTTCTGCCAATCAACTTACAATCGGCAAATTCAGCATTCACACTGCAAACGCGAAGCTCTGGAATCCAACCCCCCATTGGAAAACGCTGCACGCCAAAAGAAACGACATTCTAAACCGCCTTGCACAATTACCAATTACCAATTACTCCTCAATTTTCAAATTTTCCAATTCTTCAATCGTTCGGCAGCATTCAGTACAAAGCTCCAACCTTTCCTCCGCTTTTGCCAACGCCGATATATCAACGGTAAAATTACTTGCTTCCCAACTCGCCGGTTTGGGCATGGGTCTCACCCCTTCTGGAGATGACTTCATTATGGGGGCGTTATATGCGGCATGGATCATACATCCGCCTGAGATTGCCAGTGTCCTTGCGAAAGAGATTGCAGAGACCGCCTCAGCGTTGACCACCTCCCTTTCGGCAGCATGGATCAGGTCTGCGGGGAGAGGCGAAGCGGGAATCTTATGGCATGAATTTTTCGGTGCGCTGATTTCTGATTCCACGCAATCCATCCAAAAATCAATGGAGAGAATCCTATCTATCGGCGAGACCTCCGGAGCAGATGCAATGTCTGGATTTACCAGCGTACTGACGGCGTACAAAGAAAGGGAGTTGGCAACCCATGAAAATCCATCTCGTTGACGGCACGTATGAACTGTTCCGTAGTCACTTCGGCGCGCCTCCAAAGAAGGCGCCGGATGGCCGCGAAGTCGGCGCGACGCTCGGACTCCTCCGCAGCCTGCTCCTGTTGCTCAACGACCCGGAGGTGACGCATGTGGCGGTGGCGTTCGATCATGTGATCGAATCCTTTCGCAATCAGCTCTATCCCGGCTACAAGACCGGCGCAGGCGTGGACCCGCTCCTCCTGGCGCAGTTTCCGCTGGCTGAAAAGGCGGCAGAGGCGCTGGGGGTGGCCGTCTGGCCCATGATCAAGTTCGAGGCGGACGACGCCATTGCCACCGCGACGGCGCGGTTCAAGAAAGCCAAATCCGTCGAGCAGATTGTCATTTGTTCGGTGGACAAAGATCTGACCCAGATGGTGGACGGCGATCGGGTGATCTGTTGGGATCGTCGCCGCGAGATCTTCCTCAATGAACAGGGCGTGATCGAGAAATTCGGCGTCAGCCCTGAGTCCATTCCCGATTATCTGGCTTTGGTCGGTGACTCAGCTGATGGTTACCCGGGCATTCAGGGGTGGGGGGCAAAGTCCACTGCGACGGTGCTGGCGAAGTTTAAACACATTGAGGCTATTCCCAAAGACCCGAAAAAGATACCGCTGGGTTTGGGGCGTGCCACAACGTTGGTTGAGAATCTTCAAAACAATTACAAGGACGCGCTCTTGTTCCGCGAACTCTCCACCCTCCGCACGGATGTGCCGCTCACAGAAAAACTCGATGACCTGAAATGGCGCGGCGCGTATCCGCGCTTGAAAAAGTTTTGCCACGAATTGGGCGATGAGCGCATCCCCGAACGAATTCCCCGCTGGAGATAAACCATCTCATGTCCTTCCTTAACTCGTTCATCGAAAACACCCGCAAGTACCCCGCTAAAATTGCGCTCGAGTTCCTTGACCCGCCATTGCAGCGGTTCACCTACGCCGAACTGGATGAACAGGTCAACCGTACGTCGGCCTATCTGCACAGTTTGGAGCTCCAGCCTGGCGACCGAATGGCGCTGCAACTTACAAAATGCCTTGAATTCATCCTCCTGCATCTGGCGGCGGTTCGTCTCGGCGCAATTACCTTGCCGCTCAATCCTGCCTACCCGCCCGATGAGTTGACGTACTTCCTCGAAGACTCCGGCGCAAAACTCTTCTTCGCGCTGGAATCCGCGAAAGAAAAAATCGAACCCATCCTTCCGCAATTGCCGGGATTGAAAGAATGTGTCTTTCTAAATCCTTCCGAACCCCACGAATTCCAATCACGAATTATCAATCGCCAATTACCAGTTACCGTTCCCCAATTCCCTAATTCTCCCAACAATACGGCCGTCATCATCTACACCTCCGGCACCACCGGCAGACCTAAAGGCGCGGAAATTACACACGGCAACCTAATCTCCAACCTCCAATCTCTTCACACAGCCTGGGGCTGGCAAGCGGATGATGTGCTTCTGCATGTATTACCCATCTTCCACGTTCATGGCTTGTTTGTTGCACTGCACGGCGCGCTTCACGCGGGTGCGACCACGCTCCTCATGCGCGAGTTCAACGCACAAAAAACCCTTGAGCTGCTTTCGAGCGGACGCTGCACCGTTTTCATGGCAGTGCCGACGATACATAAACGCATGCTCGATGTGCCGGACGCGCATCAATTCGGCCTCTCCCGCGTGCGCCTCATCACCTCCGGTTCAGACCGCCTGCCCGACGAAGTCTTTACCGGCTTTCAAAAAACTTTTGGCTATACCCTGCTCGAACGCTACGGCATGACCGAAACCGGCATGAACTGTTCCAATCCCCTCAACGGCGAGCGGCGCATCGGTTCGGTGGGTCTGCCATTGCCCGGCGTGGAAGTGAGAATTGTTGATTCGGAAGCACGCACAATACTGGCAGATGGAGAAATTGGCGAAGTGGAAATTCGCGGACCGAACGTCTTCAAAGGGTACTGGCGTCAACCGGACAAGACCGCCGCATCCTTCTCAGCCGACGGTTGGTTCAAGACCGGAGATTTGGGCTACCTCGAAGCGGATGGCTACCTGACCCTGTGCGGGCGCTCCAAAGACCTGATCATCAGCGGCGGGCTTAACATCTACCCGCCCGAAGTGGAGCGCGTGTTGGCGGAGCATCCTGCCGTGGCGGCGTGCGCGGTAATTGGCTGCCCCGACCCGGAGTGGGGGGAAAAGGTCACAGCGGTGGTGACGCTCCATAAAACGGAATCGGTTACGGCTGAGGAATTGATCCGCTTTTGCCGAGAAAGACTCGCCCCGTATAAAAGTCCCAAATCCATCGTCTTCCGCGATGACCTGCCACGCAACGCGATGGGAAAAATCCAAAAGGCAGAATTGAGGGTGGTAGTTTGCGAGGGAAAATAGGGACTGGTTCGTCAGTCACCGCCTGAATGTTGTCCGCCGCTTTTCATGGATTGATATAGCGGCTTCAGGCGGGTGTACATGTTTTTATAGACACCCGAATACAGCTCGTTGTAACGTTCGTGAGTCTTTTTATCCGGCTCGAACGTATCGCGGACATGGGTCATCTCGCGGATGGCGGTGGGGAAATCGTTGTGGATGCCCACGCCGACGGCCGCGTCGATGGCGGCACCAAGACCGGAGGCTTCATAAATATGCGGGCGCGAGGCGGGCAGACCAAAGACATCGGCGGTCAGTTGCAGCGCCGCGTCGGATTGACTGCCGCCGCCCGCGACACGCAACTCGGTGATGCGTACGCCGCTGCGTTTTTCCGTCCGTTCGGAGGCTTCGCGCAGGGCGTAGGCAAGTCCTTCGAGGATGGCGCGATAAAGATGGGCGCGGGTATGCACGTCGCTGAAACCGATGATTGCACCGCGCGCTTCGGGTCCGGGGAAGACCAAGCCGGGAGACCAATACGGTTGCAGGATCAAACCGTCTGAGCCGGGCGGGACGGAACGCACGAGTTCGTCGAACAGGGCTTCGGGTTCGATGCCGCGTTCGTCGGCGATATTCTGCTCGCGCAGACCAAACTGCTGTTTGAACCAGGTCACCATCCAGTAGCCGCGATTGATGCCGATCTCGAAATTGTAGGCGGCAGGCACGGCGGCGGGATAGGGCGGCAGCAATGGAATGACTTCGATGTATTTTTTGTGAGTCGTGTTGATGGTTGCGGTCGTGCCGTAACTCAGGCAGGCAACGTTCGGTTCGAGGCAGCCCGCGCCGAGGACTTCGGTGGCTTTGTCGGCGGCGGCGGCGATGAGCGGGAGTCCCTGCGGGATGCCGGTGGCAGAGGCGGCTTCGGCGGAGATTCCGCCCAAAGGCGACGCCGCAGGCACGAGGTCAGGCAGGATGCGTTTGTCCATCGGGACGGCTTGCCATTTCCAATCCCAAGACCTTGCCCATGTCTGCGCTTTGTAATCGAAGGGAATATATCCGACCTGGCTGGAAACCGAATCAACGAATTGACCGACGAGGCGGTAGACGATGTATCCCGATAAGAGCAGATACTTGTGCGTCTCATTCCAGACTTCGGGCTGGTGCGTGCGGATCCAGTTGCACTCCGCTTCGGCTTGGAGATAGGCGACAGTTTCAGATGCGCCCGCGACGGCAAACGCCGCGCCCCACAGCCCGCCAACAGGTTTCAACCCTTCGGTGCGGCGCTGGTCGAGCCAGATAATGGCGGGACGAAGCGGCTTACCGTTCTTATCGACGTTGATGACCGTGCCGCGCTGGGTGGTGACCGCAACCGCCGCGATGGAAGATGTATCCACGCCTTGCGCCCACAATCCCTGACAGGCTTCGCAGACCGCGCGCCAGAAGACATCGGGGTCTTGCTCGGCGAGACCGGGCGCAGTGGAGTAATACGGCGCGATGGGGACGCGCTGTTTGGCCAGCAGAGTTCCACGCGGGTCGAAGAGAAGCGCGCGGACGGATTGTGTGCCGTTATCAATGGCGAGGATGTTTTCGGGCATGGATTGCTCCTGTTTTTGAATCGCTAAGAGTGCGAAGATCGCAAAGAAAGGCCTCTTTAAGAGTCTTCGCGCTCTTGATGTGCTTCGCGGTAAATTTTTCTTGAACTTAGTTTGACCCGTAAGAGCGTTTCCATAATTCAGTGTAGTCTTTTGCTTCCCGTTCCCAGCGTGAGTCATCCCAACCAAGTTCAGACTGGACAATGGTACGGATGCGGGGTAACAAGTCCCGTCCGCCATTGTGTGCAAGCAACCCAAGCCTCACACGACGCAGGAGCAGGTCATCGAGATGAATGACGCCTTCCGCGCGCGCGGCTTGGCGCAATTCCTCCCAAAGATATGGCGTGTTGGGAATGAACTCGTGTGAGCAATCGGCGGCGAACAGCGGTGCTGATTCTATCCCATAACGCGCCAGCAGACGCAATTGTTGAGCCGGATGCAGATTTGAATCCTTGAACAGAGTATCCGTTTCAGGCGGGAAGGAATCGAGCACGGGCGTGCTGACATCAAAGGCAACATGACCGAGATATTTACGCGCGGCTTTGAGCGCGTCACGCGCCATGATGCGGAAGGTGGTCAATTTGCCGCCGCTGACGGTGAGCAGACCGTTCTCGTCCCAGATGGCGTGCTCGCGCGATTCTTTCGACGGGTCGGCTTTGCCTGTGTCGACAACGGGACGCAGCCCCGAGAATGTGGACATGACATCTTTGAAATCGAATTCCTGTGCGGGGAAAACGAAGCGCAAGGCTTCCATCAAATATTCGGCTTCGGCGGAACTGATGGATGGGTCAGTTTGGATGCCTGCTTTGTGATCGACATCGGTCGTGCCGAAGAGGATCGCACCTTCCCAGGGAATCGCCATCACGGGTCGTCCATCACGCGGATGCAGGAACGAGACAGCGCGTGTGATGGGCAGGCGATGGAACGGCAAAACCAGATGACTTCCGCGCAGGGGACGCATTCTTGGCTTTTGTTGAATCTTCCCACGCAGTTCATCTGCCCATGCGCCCGTGGCATTGATGACCACCTTCGCGCGGACTTCGGCTTGACGCTCGACTTCGCCCGACGTGTCGCGCAACACCACGCCACAGACTTGTCCGCTTTGCATCCGTAGCAGCGAATCGACGCGGGCATAGTTCAAAGCGACTCCCCCATCCTTCACCGATTCACGCAAGAGACGCAAGACCAGCCGCGCGTCGTCGGTATTGGCGTCGAAGTAGCGATAACCGCTGCGCATGGCGGGCGTGGTCAATGCGGGACATAACTCGCGCATATCGTCGAGATCGTAGGAGCGGTGCGTCCATTGTCCCGCCATGATGTCATAAATGGTCAACCCCGCGCCAAAGATCCAGCCGGGCATTTTGTCGCTTTGCAAGCAGGGATACAAAAAGCCGAGACGGTTGACCAGCCCGCGACCTTGTTTTAAGAGATATTCGCGCTCGCGCACCGATTCGAGCGTCACTTTGACTTGCGCGTTCTTTAAATAGCGCAACCCGCCGTGAACCAATTTTGATGAACGGCTCGAGGTACCCGAAGAAAAATCGTCCGCTTCGACGAGTAGGGCGCGCAGTTTGGCATGCACTGCCTGACGCAAAATCCCCGCGCCCGTGATTCCGCCGCCGATGATGATCAAGTCCCAGGGCTGGTTGAGTTCAGCCCAAATGTTGTTGCGCCAACCGTGTGTCCATTGCATAGATTCTCCTTATGTTATTGCGAGGAGGGTGCTCTTCCCGACGAAGCAATCTTCTAATTACATGGAGATTGTTTCGCCCCAGTCGGGGCTCGCAATGACATCAAACTAATTTTCCCGGATTCATCATCCCATCAGGGTCAAACGACTTGACCACCGCACGCATGGCGTCCATGCCGAGCATGCCTTTTTCGGCGGGCAGATATTTGGCGTGATCCATGCCGACGCCGTGTTGATGCGAGATCGTCCCGCCGTATTTTTGCAGGGTCAGGCTGGCTTGATGTTTCATGTCAGACCAGCGGGCGAGTAACTCATCCGGGTCGGAGGGTCGCCTGAAAAGATAGGTGGTGTAAATGCTCGCACCGTCACGATAGACATGCGAGAGATGCGAGAATGCCAGCACGTTTTCGTTGTGCTTCGTCATCGTATCTACAATAGACTGCGGGATCGCCTTCGACGCCTCATGCACCTGCGACCACGGCAGCGCGGTTTCGAGCGTGTCAATTGCCACGCCTTTTTCCCACAACGTGTTGCGCAGATACGGCGAAAGAAAGCGGCTCTTCTCCCACGTATGCCCGACGATGGTTCCAACCACCAGTCCGCCGTGTTTGCGGCAGACCGAGCCTACATCACCACGCGTGTGGTTGAACAGTTTGCGCGAACCCGTCAGACCGAACATGAGCAAACAGCGCGTGTCACCGTAGCCAATCGTCCGCAATCCGCGATCTGCCATGCCAACCCAACTCTTGCCTGAAAGGATAAGCGTGGTCTCGGTCTCCAGCGGGTTGCTTAATCGCAGCATGGATACGGGCAATTCATTTTGGACAATTTCCCGCACCGCGTCTGAACCTTGCTCCCAAGTGGGGAAGAAAACGCCGAAGAAGGATTCCACCTCAGGCAAGCGCCTCACGCGGACTTTCGCCTGAGTGACCACCCCCAGCCTTCCCTCCGACCCGAGCACCATCTCGCGCACATCCATCCCCGCCGCCGTGGCAGGGACAGGTTTGATCTCCAACCCTCCGCGCGGGGTTTCGAGCAAGCCACCCGCGAAGAGACTTTCGATCTTGCCGTAACGGTATGATTGCTGTCCGCTGGAACGGGTGACGATCCAACCGCCAAGCGTGGAATACTCCCACGACTGCGGGAAATGCCCGAGGGTGTATCCGTGTGATTTGAGTTGTTCTTCGAGTTGCGGTCCCGCCACGCCCGCCTGAAAATTCGCCAGCCGACTCGTTTCGTCGAGGTCGAGCAGTTTGGTCATTTTTTCGAGCGAGAGACTCAGCACGGGTCTGTCGTCTGGGCAGGGCGTGATGTGACCGACCACACTCGTCCCGCCGCCGTAGGGGATGACTTGTGCGCCTGCGTCTTTTGCGTATTTCAACAAGCCGCGCACATCTTCATCGGATTCGGGGAATGCTACGCCATCGGGGAAGGAATCCACGCGACCATAACGCAGATCCACCCAATCGCGCATGGATTGTCCGCGTGCGTGCATGAGCCGCTCTTTGGCAGAAGTATCCACGAGCGGGTTGGCAGGCAAACGAGATTCGCCCACAGCGGAGAGAACGCTCTCTTTGGTCGCATCCGGTATTGGGTCCAATGGACCGAGGCGCTTTGTCAAATAATCAAGCGCAGATTGCGGCACGGGATAATCCGTGTTCACGTTTCCCCATCCATTCCAGCGTTTCATAAGTTCTCCTTGTATTCATGTTATTGCGAGGGTGATGATCTTCGCCCGAAACAATCTCCCTGTTACTTTGAGATTGCTTCATCGGGCTATGCCCTCCTCGCAATGACAGAAAATTACGACGATTTCTTCCACTGTGCGAGGCTTTCATTCATCACATCGCGCGTGAGAGTTTCGGCTTTTAGGTAGGCGTTCTTTTTGGCACACGCAAGCAACTCGGTGTAATAGGCGCGTGAACGTTCGCGGTTTTCGGCCAAGGTAAAATACTGCTCCGCCATCACGTGGTACATGCCTTGAAAACTGTTGAGCAGCAAACGGAAGATGGGATTCGCCGCGCGCAAGGTAAGCAGGTGATGCAATTCCCAATCCGCGTCGGCAAACGCGGCGGGGGTATCTTCGATGGTTTCAAGTTTTGCAAGCAGCGCTACGATCTCCGCCGCCGCCGACTCCATTGCCTGACGGGTATATGCCGGGGCGAGCAAAATGCGAATCTCCAAAAGGTGCGCCACAAAATCGGGTGTTTGCTGGGAGGGCATTTGAGCAAGGGTCGAGAGCACGCCCATGCTGCCTTCGAGCCAGTAATCGCGGACGCGCGTGGGCTTGCCGTGTTGAATGTCGAGCCAGCCTTCGCGGGCGAGTCGTTGCAGGGCTTCGCGCAGGGTCGGGCGGGTGACGCCAATCTGCGAGGCAAGATCACGCTCGCCGGGCAGGTAGCTGTTGACAGCAAAACGCCCGCTCAGGATCGCATCAAGCAGTCTTTGCTCGGCAATCTCGGCGGGCTTTTGGATGGGCTTCCATTTGTTCATGGGACTCCTAACTGGTAAGTGGTCTTACCAGTTAGGAATATTACAATATTTCTTTTCATGAGTCAATCATGTATTTTGTCATAGCTCGAATCCCTCCATCCAATAATTTCATATCCACAGAGTCTGGCGGAATATCATACAATTAGGACGAACTTTGGCACTATTCTGGAATATCGGTTCCATTGTATATATATTCTGGGAGACAAAGAAACCTTGTTTCTCGTTGAATGGACTATTTCAACATTGTGTGAATCGAGAGGTTGCTATGTGTTTGGGCGTACCAGGAAAGATCGTTGATGTGTATGAAAAGGGGGGATTAAAAATGGCAAAAGTGGATTTTGGCGGCATCTTCCGTGAAGCCTGCCTGGATTATGTGCCGGAGGCGCAAGTCGGTGAGTATTGCGTCATCCATGTCGGTTTCGCGATCAGCATTCTGAGCGAATCAGAAGCGATGGAAACGCTTGATCTGCTGAGACAGATTGGCAGTATCGAGGAAGAATTGGGGCCTGGGACGGCGGCATGAAATACATCACCGAATATCGGGACGCGGCGTTAATCAAAGGTGTGATCGAGGAGATTCGTCGCACGGTGACTCGTCCATGGACGTTGATGGAAATTTGTGGCGGGCAGACGCACGCCATCGTCCGCCACGGAATCGACCAGTTGTTGCCTCCTGAAATCGAGCTGGTGCATGGTCCAGGATGTCCTGTTTGCGTAACACCGCTGGAACTGATCGACAAGGCGCTGGCAATTGCTTCGCGCCCCGATGTGATCTTTTGTTCCTACGGCGACATGTTACGCGTGCCCGGCACAGGGCGCGACCTGTTCTCGGTCAAGGCGCAGGGCGGGGATGTGCGCGTGGTCTATTCGCCGCTGGATGCGGTGACCCTCGCACAACAGAACCCGGATAAGCAGGTGGTCTTCTTCGCGATCGGTTTCGAGACGACCGCACCGCCAAACGTGATGAGTGTGTTACAGGCGCAACGCCTCGGTTTGAAGAACTTTTCCATTTTGGTATCTCATGTGCGCGTACCGCCCGCAGTCCATGCCATTTTGAGTTCGCCTCAAAACCGTGTGCAGGGTTTTTTACTGGCGGGCCATGTTTGTGCCGTGATGGGCTATTGGGAATATCCGCCGTTGGTGGAAAAATTCAACATCCCAATGGTTGTGACAGGTTTCGAGCCGCTCGACATCGTGCAGGGAATTCTAACGACAACGCAACTGCTCGAAGCGGGCAGGGCGGAGGTTTCCAACGCATACCAACGGGCAGTAACTTTTGACGGCTTGAAGCCGGCGCAGGATGCCATTAACAAGGTATTCATGGAGTGCGACCGCAAATGGCGCGGCATTGGCATGATCCCGATGAGCGGCTGGTGCCTGCGTCCCGAGTTCGATGAGTTCAATGCGGAAAAACGTTTCGAGGTGGAATCCATCCGGGCGGAGGAATCGCCGCTTTGTATTGCGGGTCAAATTCTGCAGGGATTGAAGAAGCCGCTTCACTGCCCAGCCTTCGGCGGACAATGTACCCCGGAGAATCCGCTCGGTGCAACGATGGTCTCGTCCGAGGGCGCCTGTGCGGCGTATTATCGGTACGGGCGCGTTGAAACAAAACAGGGTGTGAGGTCATGAGCGAAGAAACAGTCAATATGGAAGGCGCGGTATGCGCTCCTCCTTTGCCTCATCATGAACAAATTGTGATGGGACACGGCGCGGGCGGGCGGATGAGTCACCAGTTGATCCGCAAGACTTTCCTGCCCGCGTTCCAAAACCCGGTTTTGCAGACGGGGGACGACGCCGGGTTGGTGGAGTCCGCATTACGGCAAAAATTATCCATCAGCACGGATGCCCACGTGGTTTCGCCGTTGTTCTTCCCCGGCGGCGACATCGGCAAATTGGCGGTGTGTGGCACGGTTAATGACGTGTCGATGCTGGGTGCGAAACCGTTGTACCTGACGGCGGGCTTCATCCTGGAGGAAGGCTTGCAGATGGATGTGCTCCAACGTGTGATCGACTCGATGAAACAAGCCGCACAGGAGGCGGGTGTGCAAATCGTGGCAGGGGATACCAAGGTGGTGCAGCGCGGCAAGGCCGATGGGATGTACATTACTACGGCAGGAGTTGGTATAGTACGAGAGGGAGTGAACGTTAGCGGCGCGAACGCCAGACCTGGCGATGTAGTTATCCTTTCCGGCACGATCGGCGATCACGGGATCGCGGTTCTTGGCGCACGCGGCGAACTGGGATTCCAATCGAACATCCAAAGCGATGTGGCCCCGCTCAATCATTTGATCGAAGCAATGCTGGATGCGAGTCCGAACATCCACGTCCTGCGTGATCCCACGCGCGGCGGGCTGGCGACCACATTGAATGAAATCTCATCTCAATCGGGAGTCGAGATTGTGTTGAACGAAGAAGCCATCCCGGTGAATCCAGAGGTCAGCGCGGCCTGTGAGATGCTGGGGTTCGATCCGTTGTACATTGCCAACGAGGGAAAACTGGTCTGTCTGGTCCCAGGCGAGGATGCGGAGAAGGTCCTCTCCGCCATGAAAAAGACTCGCTACGGCGAAGGCGCGGTTATGATTGGTGAAGTCTCCACGGGAACGAAGGTACGCGTTTTGCTCAGGACCGCCATCGGGAGTACCCGTTTGGTGGATATGCTGGCAGGGGAGATGTTACCGAGGATCTGCTAATCTTTGGCCTTTTGGAAGGCTACTGTAGCGAAAATCCCCCAAAAGCCATTGTTGGGGGGATTTTTTTGCCCATTTCATAATAAAACCGTTATACATCCGAGACACAGAATAGCGGAAGAAAACCTCCCTCTCAAGGAGGTGGCGGGATCATGGCGCAAAAGATAAACTTTATAAATGGTATTTGTGCCGCGGCGCTGAAAGCCGGAGTTTTATGTGCCATGGGAATTTGGGTCTCTTCCCATCGGATGTGATGGGAAGAGAAAATTGATTGGACGAGGATGTTCAACATGTTATCGCAGAGCCTTCCTGATTTTGACGCGCTATGGGATTATTCACACCCCGAACAAACAGAGCTAAAGTTCCGTGAAGTCCTTTTGCAGATCCCGGAGGATGATCCGGCGCTGCTCGAACTGCTCACCCAGATCGCCCGTGCGCAGGGACTGCAACGGAAATTCGAAAAAGCACACCAGACGCTCGATCAGGTGGAACGAAGGCTTGGCAGTGTTGCCTCGCGCCCCAGGGTGCGATATCTTTTGGAGCGCGGCAGGGTACTTAATTCATCGGGGGACCCGGATCGGGCGCGCACCTTTTTCAATCAGGCATTGGATCTGGCAGTGCAGTTGAAGGAGGATTTTTACTCGGTGGATGCGCTGCATATGCTGGCGATTGTCGCACCGCCGGGTCGAAGCCTGGACCTGAACCTGCAAGCCATTCGAATGGCGGAGTCCTCCGCTGAGGAGCGGGCGCGCAACTGGCTTGGCTCGCTGTATAACAATACGGGCTGGGCATATCACGATATGGGCGAATACGATAAAGCGCTGGAAACATTTCAGAAAGCCGAAGCATTCCGAAGGTCGAAAGGAAGCGTGCGTGAGACGCGTATCGCCGTCTGGTGTGTGGCGAGCGCGTTGCGTTCGCTCGGACGCGTCGAAGAAGCATTATCCAGGCAAATGGCCTTGAAAGACGAATTGGAAGCCGCCGGAGAAAGTGATGGCTTTGTGTTTGAGGAGATCGGCGAATGTCTGCTGGCATTGAACCGGCCGAAGGAAGCGCGTCTCTTTTTCGTCAGGGCACATGAACTCCTTTCGCAGGATCGATCGCTGGTTGAACATGAACCCGAGCGATTAGCGCGTTTGAAAACATTGGGGGATGGCAACTTTTCAACTTTTTCGTAGAAATTCTCCATCTGATGGAAATGGGGGATGCCGATGAATGATCGATGGTCCACTCCAACCTGCCCGTTGAAGACCGACCCTTTCGGGCATCTTTACCGAATCTTTACAAAACGTTCGAAATCTCTGCATATGTCTGCGTTACACTTTGAGTCGTTTAAATTATGGACTCTGCTGTAAAGCGAAGTAGAATTAAATCATGACAAAAATTCTCGTGATCGACGACGAACCCTCCATCATCAACCTGGTCAGCGCCTATCTCAAGCCGGAGGGCTACGAAGTCTACACGGCGGCCGATGGCAACGCCGGGCTCAAAGCGGCGCGCGCCTTCAAACCAGACTTGATCATCCTTGACCTGATGCTCCCCGGCATCGATGGCATCGAACTGCTTACCCGCCTGCGCCGCGAATCGGATGTGTACGTCATCATGCTTACTGCGCGCACCGATGAGACCGATAAGATCGTGGGGCTGTCGGTAGGGGCGGATGATTACGTCACGAAACCGTTCAGCCCGCGCGAATTGGTGGCGCGCGTCAAGGCGGCGCTGCGGCGCATCAAAGCGGGAACAGGCGCAGACGTGGAAAGAAGCGTACTCTCGTTCAAGCATGTGCGCATTGATGTGGGAGCACATACGGTCACGGTGGACGATGTTCCCGTTGAGTTGACATCCATCGAATTCGATTTACTACGCGCGCTGGCGGAGAATCGCGGGCGCGTCCTTTCACGTGAGCAACTGTTGGAAAAAATCTGGGGCGCGGAATATTTCGGCGAGATGCGCGTGGTGGATGTGCATCTCGGGCACGTGCGCCAAAAGCTCGGCAACGAGGCGTTCATCGTCACCGTACGGGGTGTGGGGTATCGTTTTGAAGATGAACCGTTTTAGGAAAGCAAATCATGAAATACATCCGTGAACGACTTGGCGCAAAATTATTTCTTGCCAACCTTGCTGTCGTCCTCGCTGGCGTGGTCATTCTCGCGCTGACAATTCAATTGACTGTGCCTGCGGCGTTCAACCGCCACATGGGCATGATGGCAATCGGCGGCATGGGGATGGGACAGGGTCAGGGCTACGGTAGAACACTGTTCGAGAATTTTCGCGCCACCCTGTTTGAATCGCTGGGGTATGCGGTCACAGCATCGGTGCTGGCGGCGCTGCTCGTCAGTTTGCTCCTGAGCCGCCGTATTGTTGCGCCGGTTCACACGTTGAGCGCTGCGTCGCAAAGCATCGCTGAAGGGCATTATGAAAAGCGCGTGCAGGTCGATGGCGCTGATGAGATCGCGCAATTGGCGACGAACTTCAATCAAATGGCGGCGCAGCTCGAACAGGTCGAGTCGATGCGCCGTCAGCTCATCGGCGATGTCACGCATGAATTGCGCACGCCGCTTACATCCATCAAGGGCTATATGGAAGGTCTCGTCGATGGCGTGCTCCCCTCCACACCCGAGACGTTCAATCAAATCCATCGCGAGGCGGATCGGCTCTCCCGTCTCGTCGATGATTTGCAGGAATTGAGTCGCGTCGAAGCCAAGGCTTATTCATTGGACATCCGCTCCGTAGCCATTCCCGCTCTCGTACAAACCACCGTCAAAAGACTCGCGCCTCAAGCGACAGCCAAGCGCATCACCCTGCGCTCGGACCTGCCCGCCGACCTTCCGCCGCTTCTTGTCGACGAGGACCGCATCACGCAGGTGCTGGTCAATTTGACGGCAAACGCCATCCAATACACCCCTGAAGGCGGAGATGTGACCATCTCTGCCGCGCGCGTTGGCGATGAAATCCACATTTCCATTAAAGATACCGGTATTGGCATCCCGCCCGAACATATTGGTAACCTCTTTACCCGCTTCTACCGCGTGGATAAATCCCGCTCACGCCAGGCAGGCGGCGGATCGGGAATCGGCCTGACCATCGCGCGTCATCTCGTCGAAGCCCACGGTGGACGGATCTGGGTGGAGTCGCAGGGTGAAGGTCGGGGAAGTACGTTCACGTTCAGTTTGAAGTCCGCCAGATCGTAGCCTGAAATACTGTATCCAGGTTCTTGTATGTTTTGCTATGAGCAGATAAAAAGCACCTCTATTTCTGCAAATGAGCGTTGCAGTTCACCATCCCGTCACAAATAACAGTCAGATATTTTGCATCAAAGTCATCTAAATCGGAGGAAAATCATCCGCTTAATGGATGACTTTCCTCACTCCATGAATGGCTGGAATGGTCGTTTAATTAGGTCGAAGACCATGCATGAACTAGCCGTAACCCAGAGCATTTTGGATATTTCCCTGCGACACGCGGGCGAAGCCGGCGCGAAAAGGATCACGGATATCAACCTCGTGATCGGTCAGTTTTCATCCATTGTGGATGATTCCGTGCAGTTCTATTGGGACATCATTGCCAAGGAGACCATCGCACAGGGAGCCAGACTTCATTTCAATCGTATTCCCGGCGAAATGACCTGTAACGCTTGCGGACACACCTTCCGCCCAACGGATGAGACATTTGAGTGCCCGGCCTGCTCCAGTGTCACGGTGCGTATCACCAAAGGCGAGGAGTTTCGGGTCGAAAGCATCGATGTCGAATAATAACCGTCATTACGAGCCGGGCAAAACGAAGCAACCTTGACTGTTTGTGAGGTCGCTTCATCGCAAAACTGTCTCTCGTAATGGCATACATATGGAGTTTTATGACCACCAGAATCCCCATTGTGGAAAATATCTTGTCTGCCAATGACCGCATGGCAGCGCGTAACCGTGACCTGCTCGATCAGGCAGGTGTGTATTCCATCAATATCATGGCATCGCCGGGCGCAGGCAAGACCAGCCTGATCCTCAAGACGCTTGAAGCGCTGAACGGAAGGTTGAAACTGGGCGTGATCGAAGGCGATTTGGCGACCTCCATCGACGCAGAGAAAGCCGCCGCGGCAGGATTACCCGCCGTGCAAATCAATACTGGCGGTGATTGCCACCTCGACGCGGCGATGCTGGCGGATGCCCTCCCCACGCTTCCCTTGGAGGATATCGATCTGGTGCTGGTGGAGAATGTGGGTAACCTTATCTGCCCGGCGAACTTTCAGATCGGAACCCATTTGAACGTGCTGGTCGCCTCCATCCCCGAAGGGGACGACAAGCCGTATAAATACCCCGGCATGTATCGCGGCGTGCAGGTGCTCATCATCAATAAGATTGACCTCCTGCCGTATGTTCCATTCAACATGGATTACTTCAAACGCGGTGTGGAGATTCTGAATCCCGGAGTGGTGACCTTTGCCGTCTCCAGCAAAACGGGCGAAGGCATGGATGAGTGGGCTGACTGGCTGGTGGAGCGTGTAAAGAACAACGGGGGGTAACTGATGCTGACGAAGCATATCCATGTAACCGGTGTGGTGCAGGGAGTGGGGTTCCGCCCCTTCGTGTATGGGCTGGCGACCCGGCTCAATCTGCACGGCTGGGTGTGCAATACCTCCGCGGGCGTGGATATCGTCGTGCAGGGTGAGGAGGAACGCGTCGAAGCGTTCATGGAGTCGCTCTCGGCGGAGGCGCCGCCCCTCGCCCGTATCGACCAGGTGTCGGCTTGGGAGGAGGCGGATGGAGAGTTCTCCGATTTCGAGATCCGCGAGTCCGAAACGGTCGAGGGCGCGTTCCAGCCCGTCTCTCCTGATGTTGCCCTGTGTCCCGATTGCGAGCGCGAGTTGTTCGATCCGAACGACCGCCGTTATTTATATCCCTTCATCAATTGCACGAATTGCGGACCGCGTTTCACCATTATCAAGGACCTGCCGTATGACCGTCCTGCAACAACGATGGCAGATTTTCCGATGTGCGACGCATGCCGTGCCGAATACGAAGACCCGACGAATCGTCGCTTCCACGCCCAGCCGGTGGCGTGCCCCGATTGCGGACCTTTCGCCCAGCTTCGGGATTCCGCAGAACACCCCTCGACAATCACCCATATTAACCTGCGGCTTTCCGCCATCCTCGAGACCCGCAAGCATCTGCGGCAGGGCAAGGTGGTGGCGGTCAAGGGATTGGGTGGTTTTCATCTGGCATGCGACGCAACCAATGAAGGAGCGGTGGCTGAATTGAGACGGCGTAAGGGGAGGGCGGGCAAACCGTTTGCCCTGATGTTCGCCGACTCGAAAACCGTCAATGAGTATTGCATTGCAAACAAGAGCGAAATGGCGTTGTTGAATGGGCACGAAAAACCGATTGTGCTCCTCACTCGCCGGACGGGAACCGGAATTGCGCCATCGGTCGCGCCCGATATGGATACGTTGGGGGTCATGCTGCCGTACACGCCCCTTCATCACCTGCTGTTGAATCAAACCGACCCGACACTGGCGCGCGAACCTGCCCCGGCGGTGCTCGTAATGACGAGCGGAAACTTCAGCGAGGAACCAATCGCCACCGATAACCAGGACGCGCTCCAGCGACTTGCCCCGCTGGCGGATGCGTTTCTGATTCATAACCGCGACATTCATATCCGTTGTGACGATTCGGTGGTGCGGGTCGACCGCTGGCAGGGTGGAAAACACACAGGAAAACATCAAATCCCGGTCATTTATTTACGGCGTTCACGCGCGTACGCGCCGTACCCCGTTTCACTGCCATTTGAATCGATCCCCTCGCTGGCGGTGGGCGGCGAACTCAAGAACACATTTTGTCTGACGCGCGAACGCTACGCGTTCCTCAGCCACCACATCGGCGACATGGAGAATGTGGAAGTGTTCGAGTCGTTCGAGCAGGGAGTTGGTCACCTCAGCCGATTGTTCCGCGTTCACCCTGAATTGATCGCACACGACCTGCATCCCGGCTACTTCACGACACGTTATGCGGAAAGCATCGCAGACATGCCGCGTGTGCCTGTCCAGCATCATCACGCGCACATCGCGGCGTGCATGGCGGATAACAGCCTGACCGACCGGAAGGTGATCGGCTTGTCCTTCGACGGCACCGGCTATGGCACCGATGGCAAAATCTGGGGCGGGGAAGTCCTGCTCGCCTCCTACGCGGACTTTGAGCGGGTTGCACACCTTGAATATCTCCCGCTTCCCGGTGGGGATGCCGCCACCCGTCACCCGTGGCGCATTGCAGTGGGATATGCCGAGGCGCTCGGATTGGACATCGAAGGTCTGCCATTTCTGAAGTCGGTGGATGGGCAGGCTGTAGAAGTCGTCCGCAGGCAGGTGCGGAAGAAACTCAACGCACCGGAGACATCCAGCATGGGACGCCTGTTCGACGCGGTCGCTTGTTTAACGGGAATCAGGAACGAGGTCACATACGAGGCGCAAGCCGCGATGGAATTGGAGGTCCTGTCGAAGTCGTCGTTGATGACGGCGGACCCATACCCGTTTGAGGTCGATGACGGGAAGGTCCGCGTCCGCGGCCTGCTCCAGCACGTCATTGACGATGTGCGGAGGAACAGATCGGCGGGTTTTATCGGCGCGCGCTTCCACCGAACCATGGGCGCGATGGCATTGGAGGTCAGCCGGCAGGCGCGGGAAAAATTCGGCGTAAACGAAATCGTGCTGTCTGGCGGAGTCTGGCAAAACCAGGTCCTGCTCGATTTGGCGCGGACGATGTTGTATCGGGATGGTTTTATCGTCTTCACGCATCAGAAGACTCCTGCCAACGACGGCGGGCTGGCGCTTGGGCAGGCGGCTGTAGCGAGTTTCAAAGCGCGGGCCGGGATTTCCTCATAGTCTATTGTTCAGGTTGTGATCAGGTGGGGGAATCGAAAACGTTTCAACCTTTTATCGAAAAGGATCATTGATTCCCCAGGAGCCCCCTTTGTGCGGCGACGGCGATGGCCGCGGCGCGCGAGTCAACCCCCAATTTTCCGTAAATACTGGCAAGATACGCCTTGACCGTCCGCTCGGAAATGCCGAGTTGGGCCGCGATCTCCTTGCTCCGCTCCCCGCGCGCCACAGCGGCAAGCACTTCCTGTTCGCGTTCGGTCAGGTTGACGGTATCGGCCGTTTTTGTGTGGGCCGGGGCGGGTGTGTTTGCATGCGATAGAACGCGCGCCATGATCTCCGGCTTCAACAGAGTTTCACCGCGCGCTGCGGCACGGATCGTATTGAACAGGGTATTGCGATCGGTATCTTTCAGAAGATACCCGCGCGCCCCAGCTTGCAGTCCGCGCATCATGAGGTCATCTTCATTGAAGGTGGTCAGGATGACGATGGCAATATCCGGCTGTGCGGCGCGCAACTGTTCGATGGCGGTCAATCCATCCATGGTGGGCATGCGCAAATCCATGAGCACAACATCGGGTTTGAGTTTTTTGCACAGATGGAGCGCCTCTCTGCCATCGGAGGCTTCGCCCACCAGTTCAAGATCCTCCTCGGTTTCGAGGATCAGGCGTAAACCCTGACGGATAAGCAGATGGTCGTCGGCGATCAATATTTTGATCATAGCGGTATCTGAATTTTCAAGATCGTTCCGTGGTCGTTTTGGATCTCGAAACTGCCGTTCACCATCCGGACTCTTTCCCGGATGCCCAACAAGCCATAATGTCCGGGGGGAATGGCGGACGCGTCGAAGCCCACCCCATCATCCTGGATCGTGACCGATAGGTTTTTCTCTTTCATCCCTACATTGACCGTCACGTTCTGTGCCCTGGCATGGTTCGCGACATTGGTGAGCGCCTCCGCCACCGCGCGGACCACGGTCTCTTTGATGGGGTCAGGCACCGGCTGGGTCGGATCCGAGCGGTAGTCACAGGAAATGCCGGTTGCCTCGGTAAAGCGGGAGACCTCGAGGCGCAGAGCGGAGTCCATGTCCTCCAAGACGGGTCGGCGAAGGTCGTCGATGGCGCGGCGCGCGTCGGCAAGGGTGGCGCGTGCCTGTTGCATGGCGTTGCCGATAATGGATCGGGCTTTCCCCAGGCGATTGTTCGTGAGGTGGGCGTCCGCCGCTTCGAGTTGCAGGATCAACCCCGCCAGACCTTGGGAGAGGGTGTCATGCAGTTCACGCGCCATGCGCTGGCGTTCATTGGCGATGGAGAGGTCCTCGACGCGGGCGGCGTATTCCGAAAGCTGGCGGTTGGCGGATTCGAGTTCGTCTGCCAGTGCCTGCGCCTTCTCGCGTGCTTCTGCCTGCCGCAGGTACATGGTGACGTACATACCGATGAAGATGACAGTGGGGATGATGGTAAGAAGCCAATACGCGGCATTCTCGATGTTGGTGAAGATGACGAAGTTGGTGAGCGAGAGCGCCAGATAATAAAGGGTGGAGAGGGCGCTCCAGCGGTTGATGCCGAGGAAGCCGATGGTCTCGCCGATGAGCGCCATGTAGAGCGCAAAGACCATGCCTGTATTTCGGGAGATATGAGTGATGACGAAGGCAAGGATTCCCTGCCCAAGGATATAAATAACTTTGCGTATTGAGACCTGAATGATGGGGATGACCATCCAGTGCAGGACGATGTGCACAACCATGAGGAGTGTGAAGAGGCTGGCAAGCGCGGGCTGGCGCAGGTCGGCATTCTGGTTGAGCGACAGAATGTAGATGCCGATCATGACGGCGGTCATGAAGAGGAAGAAGATGCGGTAATCCTGGTCGACCTTGAGATGTGTCTTGGGCTGCATGTCAATTTCATTGTATCGCAAGCCTGTCCGGGATGCCATTGTTCGCGTGGACAGTGTACGAAAAGGCAGGGGATTCTTTCCCAAAGGCTCAATTGTGAGGAGGAAAGACAGCACCTATACTGGGTAGTATTGAGTAGCCATCCACTCGGACAGGCAAAGACTGAACCTGTGGAAGATGTCTGCCCATGTTACCATCCTATACTGGAAAATAAGGAGAATGGCATGAACGGAAATCTGCTCCACACTGTTTTCAAGGCTGTTGCATTCGGCATGGGTATATTAACTGTGAATACCGCCATGACCTTCTGGGGGATTGGGGTGACAACTCTGGCTATGGCTGAGTTGCAGAAGGAGTCACGATGAAAGCAATCGAAGTTACGAACCTCAAGAAATCATTCGGCGCTTTTCAAGCCGTGCGGGATGCCAGTTTCATGGCGGACTCAGGCGAAGTGTTGGGTCTGCTCGGCCCAAACGGGGCGGGAAAGTCCACCACGATCTCCATGCTCTCAGGCTTGCTGATGC
The DNA here is from genome assembly GCA_013388855.1 of Chloroflexota bacterium. Taxonomy (GTDB): domain Bacteria; phylum Chloroflexota; class Anaerolineae; order Anaerolineales; family Villigracilaceae; genus Defluviilinea. The sequence continues at coordinate 103,990 of JACAEM010000005.1, read as the reverse complement.
CGACAGGCGGCGACGCCTCGATCATGGGGCATTCGGTAACGAAGGACCCGGAAGCCGCCAAGAAAAGCCTCGGCGTGGTGCCCCAGGATGTTGCGCTCTACCCTGACTTGTCGGCGCGCGAGAATCTGGTCTTTTGGGGCAAGATGTACGGTTTGCGCGGGGCGGGGTTGTCATCCCGCGTGGATGAAGTGCTGGAAATCATTGGGCTGACAGACCGGCAGAAGGATCACGTCGGCAGGTTTTCGGGCGGGATGAAGCGGCGCGTCAACATCGGCGCGGCGCTGCTTCACAAACCGGATGTTGTCATCATGGACGAGCCGACCGTGGGCATCGATCCGCAGTCGCGTCGTCATATTCTCGATAACGTGAAGGAACTCAATCAGCAGGGCATGACGGTGCTCTACACGACCCATTACATGGAGGAAGCCGCCGAACTCTCACATCACATCGCCATCATGGACAAGGGCAGGGTCATTGCGTATGGTACACATGATGCGTTGATCAAAATGATTGGCGAACAGACGCGTATCGACCTCACGCTCAATGCCGAGGCGGAGAAAGTGCTGGATGCGTGGCGGGCAATCGAGGGTGTGGCTGGAATCGACGCGACGGATGGCAAGGTCACAGCATTGGTGGATGACTCCAATCGCGTACTGCCGCGCCTGTTCGATGCCGCGTCCAAAGCGAATGTACGCATCACCTCCGTGGGTATTCAGGAGCCGAATCTGGAGACGGTGTTCCTGCATCTGACCGGACGTGCATTGAGGGATTAATATGAAAATAATTGATATTGCTTTCAAAGATCTAACCCGTTCCTTCCGCAGCGCCTTTGCCATTGGGATGATGGTGGTCGCACCGTTGATGTTGACGGGCTTGATCTATTTTGCCTTCGGCAGCATGACCAGCGGAGATGTGAGCATGACCGCCATCAAAGTCGGAGTGGTCAATGCGGATCAACTCCCACCTGAAAGCGTGCTCGATGCGCCGATTGGGGACAACATCCGCTCGATGTTCTTTGATGAAAGTGTGGAGTCATGGATCACAGCAAGCGATTATCCGGATGAAACATCGGCACGCACCGCGGTGGATAGACAGGAAATCGGCGTGGCTGTCATGATTCCGCAGAACTTTACCGAACGTTATTTAAGCGGTGAACAGGATGTTCAAGTGTTGATTGTCAGCGACCCGACATTGTCCATTGGACCTGCCGTTGTCGAAGACATGGTTACGATGATGGTGGATGCGGTGGCAGGCGGCGGCGTTGCCATCCAGACCGTCATGGAACGGTTGGAGGCGAATGGAATTCAGCCTGATTCGTCGCAGTTCCCCTCATGGATCGAACGCTATGGAAATTGGTACCGGGACTTTCAACGCGATCTTTTTCATCATCCCGACAAAGCCGCACTCGTGCTGGTCGCACCTCCGGCTGGCGATGCTCAAACTACCGCCCCCCTTGCGCAGATGATGGGCTTGACGATGGCTGGACAGATGATTTTCTTTGCCTTCTTCACTGGTGGGAATTCCATGATGTCTATATTGCGGGAGGAGGAGGAAGGTACGTTGGCACGTCTCTTCACTACTCCGACCAGCCGGACTTCGATCCTGACTGGAAAGTTTATGGCTGTTTTCCTCACCGTCATCCTGCAGGGGCTGGTGTTGATGGTCGCAGGTCGTTTGGCCTTCGGCATTCAATGGGGTTCACCCGGGAGTGTGGTACTGGCGCTGATTGCCCAGGTGGTAGCGGCATCGGGTTTGGGGATTCTGCTCATCTCATTCGTCAAAAGTACCAAGCAGGGCGGCCCTGTATTGGGCGGCGGCTTGACCATCCTGGGCATGTTGGGCGGCTTGTTTACGATGAACATCCCCGGCGGAATGCCCGAAGCCTTTAATGCAATAGGCAACTTCATTCCACAAGGCTGGGTGCTCAAAGGCTGGAGGTTGGCATTGGACGGGGCCGCGGCGGGCGAACTCCTCCTCCCGTTTATGGTGACGGTCGCGATGGGCATTGTGATGTTCAGCATCGGCGTGGTGATGTTTCGGAGACGTTTTGCATGAGTCGGTCGCAGCATTGCCGCACCTCCACAGGAGAATTGAGATGATGATTTTTGATCTTGCCTTGAAAGATTTACTACAGATGGTACGCGATAAACGGTCGTTGTTGTTCATCGTTGCCATGCCGATCATTTTCACGTTGTTTATGGGATTTGCCTATCGTGGAGGTTCCCAAAACGACGCGGAGGCGGACCATCGGATTCCACTCGCTCTGGTCGACCCGCAGCCTGACTCCCGTTTGAGTAAAATGCTATTCACCCGGCTGGATTCCTCCGACTCGATCCGCATCGTTCCAATGAACGAGGATGAAGCCATGAACGCGTTCCGCAAGGGCGAGGTGGCTGGGGTGTTGGTCATCCCTGCGGGGTTCAGTGAGCAGGCTGAGGCGGGAAAAGCAGCGCAGTTGAATCTGATAGCTGAAGCCTCCTCCAGCGAGGGGCAATCCCTGTATCAATTGTTGCGTGTCCCGATTTCCCAATTGATGAGCGCGGTCGAAGTGGCGCGCCTCAGCGCGGATGTGCAGTCGAATCCCGATGAATATATCCCGTCGGTCGAATTGGCGTGGAGCAAATGGAACGAGAACTCGAAGATAAGCCTGGTGCGCGTGGAGCAGGCGGTCGCTAAGGGCTCTGAATCGGACTGGACGGGCGGCAACCCATACAATCAGGCGTCGCCTGGAATTCTGGTGCAGTTTGCGATTTTCGGGTTGACCACGTCTGCACAAATTCTGGTGCAGGAACGCAAGACGCGCACGTTGCAACGGTTGATGACAACCGTGATGAGACCTTGGGAAATCGTGGCCGGGCATTTGCTGGCGATGTTTGGACTGGTCTTCTTGCAGACCGTCATACTCGTGGTCTTTGGCCAGTTTGCGTTGGGCGTGGATTACCTGCGTGAGCCGTTGGGGACCCTGCTGGTCTCGGTCGCGCTGGGACTGTGGGTGGCTTCGATGGGATTGCTGATCGGCGTGTTTGCCAGGACGGACGACCAGGTGATCCTGTATTCGATGGTTGCCATGTTCCTGTTCTCCGCGCTGGGAGGGACGTGGTTCCCGCTGGAAGCCGCGGGCGGCGCGTTTGCGGCAATCGGCAGGGCAATGCCCTCCGCCTGGGCAATGACCGGCTACCAGGATATCCTGATCCGAGGGCTGGGTTTGGACTCAGTGTGGCTGGCGGCCGGGTGCCTGTTACTATATGCACTCGGGTTCTTTGGTCTGGCAGTCTGGCGATTCAAGGAATTGGAAGTATAACCATCCGACTGGACAGGTAAAGACTCCTCCGGCGCATGAGGCGGTATTTTGCCTGGTGCGTATACTTTGATAGAGAAATCTAAAGGAGGTTTCCATGAACGTCAATAAATCGAGTCTCTTCTGGGGCATCCTGTTGATTGCTGGCGGTGGGCTGGCGCTCGCCCAGCAGATGGGTTACATTGACCAATTTTCCGAGACGATCTGGATGTGGGTCTTTGCGGCGGTCAGCCTGCTGGCATTCCTCAGTTACGCGTTGAGCGGCTGGAAGGAGTGGGGCTGGTTGTTTCCTGCGGGCGTTTTTGGCGGGCTGGCAGTGACGGTCGCGCTGGCAACCAGCAGCGTGGATACTGCTGCGGTCGGTTCACCGTTGTTCTTCGGACTGCTCGTTCCCTTTGCGGCAGCATATCTCACCGACCGTTCGAAGAATTGGTGGGCGCTCATCCCCGGTGGTGTGATGCTCTTCCTCGCCATGACCACTCTGCTGGTCGATAGTGTCGGTGGGGAATGGGTCGGCTCTATGTTTCTTTTCCTCATCGGCTTGAGTTTCCTAGTTGTCTATTTGAACAACCGCACGCGCACCTGGGCGTTGCTGGTTGCCTACATTCTGGGGGTGTTGAGTATTGCTCCGGCGATGGCATCCGGTCGCGGCGATATGGCGGCATATTTCGGCCCCGTCTTCCTCTTTGCGGTTGGCTTGCCGTTCTTCGTGCTGTATTTCCGTTCCGTGGAAAACTGGTGGGCGATCATCCCAGCCGGTGTGATGACCATGCTGGCGATTATCGCCACGCTCGCCATCGCCGGCTGGGTCCGTGATACACAGACCGGCGGGTATTCCAACGCCATCCTCATGGGTGGACTTGCCGTCACTTTCGCAGTGGTATGGCTGCGGCATGCCAGACCTTGGGCGAAGGTGGTGAGCATCGTCCTTGCCGGGCTGACAATCGTCTCCGTTTTCTTCGCCAGTTACTATGAAATCTTCTGGCCTGTGGCGATCATCCTTGTGGGTGGTTATCTGCTCTATACCGCACTCAGACCGAAGACGGTGCACTAACCTTTTCGTTTGACCAAAAATACCTGTCAACCTAAAGTCGTGGGGTACTAGCCATCTGGTTAGCGGAAAACTCCCCTCATGGCAGGGGAGTTTTTTGTCTTCAACTGATATGATGCAATCGAAAAATCACAGTCCCAAAGGTTCGTCAGATTCAGCGCTGCCTCCATGAAAACCTTCGGGACGATCTCAGGAGATAACCGTGAAAAAATTCTTCAAAACCATTAGCATTCTGGCTGGGCTTGGAGTCCTTGCCGTACTTTTGATGTTCGCCCTCCTGCCGTGGATGGATCGATACGGCGCAACCGACGAAGAGGTCGCCGCTTCTTATTCTGGTGATGAGTTGGTTCCCAACCCGCGCATTACCTATACCCGGGCCGTTTCCATCAACGCCTCGCCCGAAGAGATCTATCCATGGATCGCCCAACTCGATGCGGACAAGGGCGACATGTACAGTCAATATTTCAATGTCGGGTATGATGTGCTGGCGTGATTGTGCAGAACGCGAGCGGGATGAAGTATGAGGATTACATTCGGCAGTTTATCTTTGACCCGCTGGAGATGACGCGTACCTACACTGACCCTGATGTTGCACGCGAGAATGGTCTCTCGCAAGGCTACAGCCGACTTTTCGGGTTTACGATTCCACAGAGACAGCCTCATCGCGTCTATGAGGTCGGTGCGGGATACATCATTTCGACCGCTGAGGACCTGGCGCATTATTCGATGGCGATGGATAACGCTGGCTATTACAAGGATAAATCTTTACTCTCGCTCAAAGCTATGGATATGCTCTTTTACGCCGAGAACGGATATGCCATGGGTTGGTTTGTCGAGCAGGGACACATCTTCCATGGCGGCGCGAACGAAACCTTCAAAACGTATGTGGATATTTATCCGTTGCGAGATATGAGCATTGTTCTGCTCATCAATCAGGGATACCTGTTCGACCACTATATCTCGGCTCCACAGATTTTCGAAGGCGTAGAGTCCATCGTGCTGGGACGCACGCCTCCACCCATCTCTGAAGGCTGGTCGGTGAAACATATCGGCTGGTTGTTGTTCCTGTTTGTCTTTGCCTTGGGCGCCTTTCAAGCTCGCAACTTACTCTCCCGGCGTGGATGGAGGGAACGCGCTCGCACATGGTCAATGAGAAAACGGGTTTGGGATACTGCCGTTAGTTTCCTCATTCCCACGATCATTCTGGTAGCGGTCTTCAGCGGCATCAAGGCGTTCTTCGGCTATCGCTTCAATTTCACGTATCAGATTATCAACATGACCAGCATGTTGACTGATATAGCGATACTGATGTTTGTTGGTTCCGTCCCTGATTATGTGCAGGGGTTTGTGAAACTGTATTGGCTGTTGAGTGGAAAGACTCGCTGACCGTAAAAGGAGAAATGAAATGGAAAACAACTTTGTAGATTGGAAACGTGTTTGGATATACATCGCATTCGCTTTTGGAATCGCCTGGTTTGTGGCGCTGGCGCTCTATCTTACGGGCGGGCTTACACCGACCCCTGCTACTCTCATTGCACTGGGTGGCGGATACATGCTTGCACCTGCGCTTGCCCACATCCTTACCCGCCTCATTACACGGGAAGGCTGGCAGGGACTGTACCTTCGTCCCAACTTTAAGAAGGGTTGGTTGTACTGGCTGATCTGTTGGATCGCTCCCGCCCTCTTCACTTTTCTGGGCATGGGACTCTTCTTCGCGCTGTTCCCGCAGTATTACGACCCTACCTTTTCGGCAGTGACAAAGTTAATGGAACAATCCGCCGCAACGACGGGTCAGGCTCCGCCTGCGCTTGATCCGTGGGTAATTATCTTTTCGCAAACACTGACAGCGGTCTTCATCGCCCCGATCATCAATGCCATTCCCATCCTCGGAGAGGAGTTCGGCTGGCGTGCCTATTTACAGCCCAAGTTGATGCCGCTCGGTGGAAGGAAAGCAATGATTGCGATGGGTGTCATCTGGGGTCTGTGGCACGCTCCGATCATTGCGATGGGACACAACTATGGAACCAATTACCCTGGCGTGCCATGGACGGGTATCCTTGCGATGATTTGGGTTATGTTCATTCTCGGCACTTTTCTCGGCTGGGCAACTTTGCGTGGAGGAAGTGTATGGCCAGCAGTCATCGGTCATGGTGCATTCAATGGCATCGCTGGCATCTATATTTTCTTTACACAAGGTACCCCAAACACACTGCTCGGACCTTCGGCGGCGGGACTCATTGGCTCATGGGCAGTTGCTTTGGTGGCATTGATCATCTTCCTTAATCGGGATGCGCTTGAGCCGTAAACAATCATAGTACGAACCATCGTTTTGTGGATCGCCAACGTCATCGCCGCACTTGCGTTTGGTGCCGGGCATCTCGATACCATCTTCTTCCTGACAGGCACTTCATCCTTGACTGAACTGAATCCTGTATTCTTGGCAGAAGTCTTCCTCCTCAACGGTGTTGGCGGATTCATTGCAGGCGAACACTATATGAAAGACGGACTGGTTGCCGCGGCAGAGTCCATTTCTGGGCGGATGTGATCCTCCATGTGTTGTGGGGACTCTTCTAAGCGTGCCTGCCCGTTGATAGATGATCGGTCCCATTTTCAGAGTGGATACCCATCCTTAAGTAGGACAACTTTTTCTCTCGAATGAATCGAAGGCATACGGTACAATTCATTTTCGAAAATGAGGAGTTTGACATGTCTCAATTTGATTTATTCAACACAGGTCAACCCAGACATTCATCGCTTGATGAGTTGTTCGATGAAATGAGACAGATGAAGGATGACCCGCTTGCCAAAGCTGGAACGAACGTGGTCATCAGCCGCGGCAACCCGCAGGCGAAATTGCTCATCATTGGCGAGGCGCCGGGACCGGAGGAAAATATCAAGGGCAAACCATTTGTCGGTCGTGCAGGGCAATTGCTCGACAAGATTTTGCAAGCCGCGAACTTTGACCCCGAGAAGGATGTTTACATCACTAATTCGGTTTTTCGTCTGCCGCCGGGCGAGGATGGCAAAGCGTTCCGTAAGCCGACGGATGAGGAGATCAAATATTATCGCCCCTATGTGCTGGAAATTATCCGATTCGTCGACCCGGTCATTATGCTGTTGACAGGAAATGTGGCATGCCAATCCATTCTTGGCAAAACCGGCATTACCTCTTTGCGCGGACAATGGTCCCAATTACAAGGACGCTGGATCATGCCGATCTATCACCCCTCCTACTTGTTGCGAAACCCATCGCGCGAGCCCGGTTCCCCGAAAGCCCAGATGTGGGACGATATCCGCGAAGTGCGTCGAAAATATGATGAATTAATGGGAAGGTAAAGTAGTCGGTCGAAATAGATTTTATACACTTTCGCTCCTGGCAGCTTGAGCGGGAAGTTGTTTTCTAAAGAGTTATGACCGACTACTTAAAGGGGAGTTTTTAACTATCGATTTGGATGGCGCGTGCACGTGAGAGACGATACTCTCAAGAAAATAGCTCCGATCATATCTCAGTGTTTAGCATATTTATGAAAGTTCATCTGAAGTATGTACTGCGCTGGACCAACACCCAAACCTTTCTCGCCTCACCTTTGGCATATTTCTGGAATTCCTCGGCAGTTGCTGTAGGGAGTTCGTGTTCGAGTGCGAGAATTTTCATAAGAGACCTCTTGCAAAGCGCTCCCGCTCCTACTGCAGTCATCAACAGCGGAGATGCCGCCTTGAGCGGGGAACTCTACTTTCCCTTTTGCAGGATGTATTCACTCACATCCACGTTGTATTTCACTTCCTCGAGCGTGAACACTGCCCACGGAAGCCCTTGATCGAGCCAGGTGGCGGTGCCAACCGCATCGAGTTTTGTTCCCTCGATCTTTTTCCCTTCCACGCTTTGGGTAATCCACAAGACCTTCTTTGCATTGGTCCCGCTGTCACGGTAGCGCATGGCTTCCATGCTGTCGAGCAAACCCGTGTCAGGATTGAAGCGCATAACGAAGTTCTCTTCGATGTTGCCATACGGGACAAACATCAAAGCGGTATTGTCATCCACAGCTTCCCATCTCACACGCGGGTCGGTGACCCAGATCGATGGGAACCATGCCGCCTCCGCCCAGACCGCAAGATTGGCGGCTTGACTGGTGGCTGGGTCGTTTTCGAGCGTGCCGATCATCGGAAGTTCAAAGAGGCTATGCCCATTCACATAACTCTCGTTGACCTTCATGAACGGAAGCCCGAACCATGTCGCTTCGATATAGTGACGATAATCCCTGCCCGCGTTATGGACAAAGATGAATCGCGCTGGAAACTTTACCCCAAACGGACTGATTCTAGCCCTTCCCTTGATTACAACTGTTTCTATTATGGGAACCTGATCGCCGTAGACGGTTTGGTAGAAGCGTTCCACAGGAGCGGGGAGTCTCTTTGGCAAGGGGACGGTTTTCAACTCTGGTGTTTCCTGTGGGAATGGCATAAAGGATCGGGGCTTGACTTGTAGTCCCAGCCACCCGATCAGGAGCAGGATGGTAAGAACGCAAAGGATGATAAATATGGGTTTCATGGTGTTCCCTGTCACTCCACTTGCGCCAAAGCCGTAAGAAGCAAAACCAATGCGCCACAGACCGCCATCGCATTGACATACTTTCGGAAGCGGGCAATCGCCTGCTCGGGATTGTTCGAACTCATCATTGGACCAACGTGCAGGATGGCATTGAACCAGAACCCCATGGCGAGCATCGCCAGGACAAGAATATGCTTTACCACCATGACGATGCCCCAGAAATTGCTGAAATCCATAAAACCCAGATAGCCCGGGTCGATCAGCATGAGGTGGGTTCCCGTCACGACGAAGATGAGCAGGGAAACATACATCCACAGGCGGCTACGCCTGGAGATTTCACTGAGTGTGGTTCCATTCTTTGAGAGCACGGGCAAATAAATGCCAGCGAGCAGAATAAAGTGCCCGATAAAGATTACGCTTGCAATGGAGTGGAGCCAGGTAGAGACGGAGATGAAAAACTGTGACATGGGTCATTTCCTTTTATTCATATTCAAAAACTTGTCATTCCATGAAAATGTTTCCTCTCTGATGAGGAAATATGGAACTGGTCATGGCATGATACGCGATCTTGGAGCGCCAGACCGCCTTGCGAGGTCAATTGGAGGGCGGAGTCTTGTTCGATGTTCCCGGATTATCGTTTGCATTTCATGCCACTTGCTCAGTGGAGTTTCCCTGGTTGAACTGTCTCATCAAAATCGGTTTTAGCACCGTGAGTAGCTCATTGGGTGTGACGCCTTTGTAGACAAGATCCGCACCGACCGATTTTGCTGCAGCTTTATCGTTCGCATCCACACTGAGCAAGATGATCTTCAAGCGGGGATACACTTCGTGAAGCAGGCGACGAATCGCGGGGCGAGGCGGTTCAGTCCGCCGCCCCAGGTTCCGATCCAGAGCGAACCGCTCCGGTCTTCGGCAATGGAGGGGAAATTATCCGTTAATAACCTTGAAAAAGAGTTCCACCACCTGCGGGTCGAAGTGTTTGCCTGACTGCTCGCGAATGTACTCGAGAGCATCCTCCTTGTTCCAGGCGGGGCGGTAGGGGCGGTTGGAGGTGAGTGCGTCCCACACGTCGACGACCGCGAAGAGGCGGGCGGCGAGGGGGATTTCATCCTGTTTCAGTCTGCGCGGGTAGCCGCTGCCGTCCCATTTTTCGTGGTGGCAATAGGGGATATCGAGGGCGGGGCGCAGATATTCAATGGGGTAGAGCATGTCATAGGCGAGCTGAGGATGTTTGCGCATGATCTCCCATTCCTCAGCGGTCAGTTTATCGGGTTTGTGCAGGATGGCATCGGGAATGCCAATCTTGCCCATGTCGTGCAGAAGGGCGCCGCGCCGGATGTGGACCAGTTCTTCCTTGTCCAGTCCATGAGCTTCTCCCAGTCTTACGGTCAATTCGGCGACACGCTGGCTATGCCCCTCTGTTTCGCGGTCGCGCAAATCCATGGCATGGGACCAACCTTCGATGGTCGCCTCGTAGGCAGTGAGGAGTTGCGCGTGCGCCTCCTGAAGCTTGGCGCGCTCCTGAACGAGTTTGTGATAGCGGTTGAGCCGTGTGATGCCCAGCACCCGCGCACGCAGTTCGAAGCGGTCGAAAGGTTTGGAGATGAAATCATCCGCTCCGGCTTTCAACCCGCTCAGCATGGATTCACGGTCGTCGAGCGCGGTCAGGATGATGATGGGGATCTCGGCCAGTTGCGGGTCGTTGCGGATGCGCTGGCAGACTTCGAAGCCGGTCATACCCGGCATCATCACATCCAGCAGGATCACATCGGGCAACAGTTTCTTGGCTTTTTCGATGGCTTGGAAACCGTTCTCGGCCATCTCGATGGTATAGCCTTCCCCCTCCAGCACGGACTCGAGGGTCTGGCGTCCGGCATATTCATCGTCAACGATCAGGACTGTACTGCTCATTATGTGCTCCTTTTGAAAAGTCAAGCCTTTCTCATGGTCTTTGGAATCATAACCTGATAAACGGGGTTTTACGGGGAATCTTTCCGGTTGTCATGTGTCAGGATCCACAAGGCGGTATTTGATTGCGGCCCGTACCAAACCGACCAGATTGCGGACGTTCAATTTTTCCATCAGTCCGGCGCGGTATTTCTCGACCGTCTTTTCGCTGATTAAGAGCATCTTTGCGATTTCGGGGGTGGTATACCCCTCTGCGATCAGTTGCAGGGTCTCCTTTTCGCGCGGCGAGAGCCCGGAGATCGGATTGGAGTTCTGTCCGGGAGGGGACGGATTCATGGCGCTTTCGACAACGATCTCCGAAATAGGACTGCTCAGGTAGGTCTTGCCGCTTGCCACTGCCCGCACCGCCCAGAGCAATTCGTCGCTGACGGAGGATTTCAATACATAGCCCTTGACACCGGATTGCAGGGCCTGATGAATAAATCCCTCGTCTGCGTACATGGAAAGCAGGAGGATATTCGTGTTTATTTTCAAGGCGCGGATCTTCTCCGCTGCCTGTATGCCGTTCATGCGCGGCATCATGATATCCATGACCAGCACATCGGGTTTGAGAGACTGTGTCATTTCGATGGCTTCCTGTCCATTGGACGCCTCTCCCAAAATTTTTACATCTCCCGCCTTTTCGAGCAAAGCCCGGATGCCTGCCCTCACCATGTGATGGTCTTCCGCGATCAGTACACGTATCATGCCGCGCTCCCGGGCTCACTTTTGGGCAGGGGCAACTGCGCCATGAGGATGGTCCCATTGTGGGGGCTGGAGGTGATCTCAAGCCTGCCTCCCGTAATCGTCAATCGTTCGCGCAATCCCGACAGTCCAATTCCACTCGACGAGGATGCTCCCTGGGGCATGCCGATTCCATTATCCTGAATGGTCAGGCTGATCGTATTGTCCTCCACGCTCAACTCCACCCACGCCTGGCTGGCATTTGCATGTTTGGCGATGTTGTTCAACGCTTCCTGCAGGGCGCGGTATAGGGTGATGTTGTACATGTCCGGCAGGGTGGGCAGGGATGGGTCTATCTCGAAGTTGATGGGAAGGTGGGTGCGGCGCGTGAACTCCGTGCAATAGGATTGCATGGCAACTTTTAATCCGAGCGCATCGAGGACGGGGGGACGCAGGTCACGCGCAAGCCGCCGGATTTTGATGGCGATTTCATAGGATTGGTCGTACAACGCTTGCAATTGCTCGAACATGGACGCCGCCGGGATGGACAGGTCATTCTGCAAATTGCGCAGGGACATCAGGAGCGTGGTGAGCGCCTGCCCGAGATCGTCGTGCAGTTCGCGCGAGATGCGCTGGCGTTCCTCCTCCTGTGCGGTGACCACACGTTCCGCCATGCTGCGCAGGTTTTCGCGCTGTTCCATCAGGGTGCGGTAGCGGTTCAATCGTGTGATGGTGCGCACACGCGCGGCGAGTTCGTACCGGTCCACAGGCTTGCTGAGGAAATCGTCGGCGCCAGATTCAAAGGCGTAGAGGAGGGAGCCGCGGTCGTCGAGGGCGGTGAGAATGATGATGGGCACCTCCGCAAGCGCAGGCGTGGAGCGGATGCGTCGGCAGACCTCAAAACCGTCCATGCCGGGCATCATCACATCCAGCAGGATCAGGTCCGGCTGAAGCGTCTCCAGTATTTTCAATGCCTGGAAGCCGTCATTTGCCAGTTCGAGTCGATAGCCGTCCCTTTCGAGCATGGCCACGACGGTCTCTCTTGCGGTGGGTTCATCGTCTACAATCAGGATGGTGCTCATCGGGGTCTGGTTTTCTGCTCTCTGAAGGAGAGACAATTCTGGATGATCTTGACCAGCGCGCGCAGGTTGACGGGTTTGCTGATGTATTCATCCATGCCCGCAGCGAGACAACGTTCGCGGTCGTTGGGCATGGCGAGGGCGGTCAGGGCGATGATGGGGGTGTACTTGAACTCCGGGTCCTGCCTGAGACGCTGTGTGGTCTCGAAGCCGTCCATGCGGGGCATTTGGATGTCCATCAGGATCAGGTCGGGATGGACGAGTTTCGCCTGCTCGATCCCTTCGATGCCGTCCTGCGCGGAAGCCACCTTGTACCCCGCCTGCTCGAGGTAGTCCTTGATCATCATGACGATATCCTCCGTGTCTTCGATCAATAGAATGGTCTCCTGATGCATGTCCGGGCGGATGGCGCGGAATTTTCCGGTGGTCTTCATCCGTTCGACGGTATCCGCCGCCAGCGCGGGTTCCCAAGGCAGGGTAATTGTAAACTGACTTCCCTTTCCCGGGTCACTGGTTACGCTCACACTGCCTCCGTGCAGGCGCGCCATTTGCGCGACCAGCGCCAGCCCCAGCCCTGTGCCTGTGGATTCGCGTGCCAGACCGGAATCCAGTTGAACGAACGGTTTGAACAGGTGCTGGAAGTCATTTTCTTTGATGCCGATCCCGGTATCCCAGACGGTGATGAGCACCTTGTTTTCCTCGAATTCTCCCATGACCTTCAGCCCGATCTTCCCGCCTTCCGGGGTGAATTTGACCGCGTTACTCAACAGGTTGACCATCATCTGTTTGAGGCGGCGCTCGTCCGCCCACATCAAACCGACGCCGCCGTCGATCTCCAACGATACTTCCAGGTTCTTTTTCTGCGCCATTTGTTTGATCATGCGCAGGCTTGCCTGGCAGACCGAATTGACATCCACCTTGTTGATATCGAGCGTGATTTGCCCGGCTTCGATCTTGGCAAGGTCGAGAATGTCGTTGATCAGCGATAACAGATGATGACCGCTTTCACTGATGGTGGTGACGTATTTCAATTGCTTCTCGTTCAGCGTCCCGGCCACCTGCTCCGCCAGACTTTCGGAAAGCCCCAGAATGGCATTAAGCGGCGTACGGAGTTCGTGGCTCATGTTGGCAAGGAACTCGTCCTTGACGCGCAGGGCGCGCGCCAGGTTCGAGTTGGCGCGGCTGAGGTCGGCTGTACGCTACTCGACATGCTTTGCGAGCAGGTTGCGTTCCTCAGCCAGAGCCGCCTCCATCTGTTTGCGCTCCATGATGTCCCAGGCGTGATCGGCGAACCGTTCGGCAATTTCGACATCCTCCCGGGTGTACGAGGTCGGTTTGTTGCCGATGCCCACGACTGCCATCACCTTGTCATTGCGGATGATCGGAATCATCACCTCGCGGATCAATTCAGCGTGTCCTTCGGGAAGCCCCTTCCGGTCGGGCAGGGAGGCGTAATCGTTTTGAATCACCGAACGACGCTGACGGACCGCGTCCGCCCAGACCCCGGCCTGATCCACGGAATGACGCGTCCGTTGCCCTTCCGGGATGCTGAACAGGCTGGCAGCCTCCGTAGACCACAAGTGCAATCCAGGGGTCTTTTCGTCATCCCGTAGTAATTGGAGGAAACTGATCCTGCTGTGAGTCAGTTCGCATATCTCGTCGAGAGTCCTTTGCATGAGTTCCTGCAGGCTGTGATGCGAAGCGAATTCCATCAGTTCAAGGCGTTTCTGCATGATGGTGTCGGACCTCTTGCGCTCGGTGATGTCCGTACTGGTGACGATCACGCGCGCATAATCCGGTTGGTTGTTGTTCGCCGGAATATACACGCGCTGTATGCCGGAAATCAGCGAGCCGTCCATCTTGCGGCTGGACATTTCGAACCCGAACGATGTGTACCCCTCCCAGATCATTTCCAGTTCGTGGATCATGACCTGGGAAGGCACGTCGTCTGCCATGAGTTGATGGACAATGCTGATGAGTTCCTGTTTATCGCGGGCGCCGTTCATCACCACGGCGGCATGGTTCACGTCCAGGATGCGGATGCGGCTCATCCCGGTTTTGTACTCCTCTGGATTGCTCTTGAAATATTCGTTCAGGTTCGTCACACCCTTTGCCTTCAGTTCGTCCATCCAGGCAATGACTCCTGTGAAATCCTCCAGCCAGGTGGCAATGGGGGAGTTCTCGAATAAATCCAGGAACCGTTCGCGTTCCTGCTGAATGGAGTGATACAGGCGCGCGTTATCGAAGGCAATCGCCGCCTGGGTTGCGAGGGTCGCCAGTAACCGTTCGTCCTGCTCCGAAAAGGCGTCGCGTTGTTCGCTTTCCACGCTGATCACGCCAATGACGCGGTCACCCGCCCGGAGGGGCATATACAGCCCGGACTGCATATTTTCATAGGTATGCACATAGTGCGGGTGATCCTGCAAATTACCGGTACGCACCGGCTGTCCGGTTTGCACGACCCAGCCGCTGATGCCCTCTCCCACCCTGCCAACGTGGGAGGTAAAATGCCGTTTTACATCCGACGGGTCTTCGCCATTTTCATGAGGCAGGTTAAAGGCGATCAGGTCGAGTTCGTCGGTGTCGCCTTTCCGCAGACGGATGGTCGCGTGATGCCATGAGAGATAGCGTGAAAACGTCTCGATGATCCGTTCGCCGATCTCCTGGGGTTCGAGCAGATGTCCGATTGCCAGTCCGTTCTCGTACAATGCCTCCAATTCCAGCAGGTGCCGTTTGGTCTCCGCCTCGGCTTGTTTCCGCTCGGTGATATCCTCCTTGACCGCAATAAAATGAGTAGTCTCCCCGCGTTCATTGAAGATCGGCGAGATGGTCGCGGATTCCCAGTACAGTTCACCATTTTTCTTTTTGTTGATAAATTCCCCGCGCCATTCCCTGCCGGACTTGATTGCCTTCCATAGTTGACTGTAGTTTTCCGGCGGCGTGTGATTCGATTTCAGAAGGCGCGGATTCTGCCCCAGAGCCTCTTCGGCGGTATAACCGGTCGTCTCCGTGAATTTCGGGTTGACGTATTCGATATTCCCGGACGTGTCGGTGATCACGATGATGGAGGCGCTCTGTTCGACCGCACGGGAGAGCTTGCAGAGTTGTTCCTCCGCCTGTCTGCGTTCTGTAATATCCTGGATCTGCGAAATGAAATATTTGGGGTTTCCCAGCCGGTCTTTGACCAGAGAGACGCTCAAAAGCACCCACACGAGATGCCCCGATTTATGAATATACCGTTTTTCCATCTGGTAGGTGTTTATTTTCCCCGCCAGCATTTGTGTGACATAGTTGATGTCGGTATCCAGATCGTCGGGGTGTGTCACAGTCTGGAATGTAGTGCTTAACAATTCCTCTTCAGTGTAGCCTAGCAATTCACAAATGGCGCGGTTGACTTTCATCCAGCGCCCCTCAGGGGAGACCAGCGCGATGCCGATTGGGGCAAACTCGAAGGCGCTGCCGAAGCGCTCCTCACTCTCACGTAAAGCCTCTTCCGCCAATTTACGTTCGGTGATGTCCTGAATCGTGCCGATCATCCGCGTGGGTTTTCCCTCATCGTCAAATTCCAGTTGGCCCAACCCATGAACCCACCTTTCCTGCCCATCGGATTTTCTGATGATCCGGTATTCCCGATTGAATGCATTCTGTTTTTCGAGAACATCGCCGGTGAAATAGGCAAGCATTTCATCGCGTTGGTCCGGGTGGATGATTTCCGCCCAGCCGTTGATATCAGTGTTGTAATTTTTGTCGATGCCAAAGATATCGTTCAATGTCTCGGAACTTTCCCACTGCCCGGAGCGAATGTCAAGCCGATAGTGTCCAAGTTTGGCGACTCTTTGTGATTCCAGCAATAGGGCATCCCGCTTGTGCAGAGCGGCCTCCGCCTCTTTGCGTTCGGTAATGTCCGCCGCGATGCCTGTCAGGCTGACGACCCTGCCTGAGTTATCGAAGACGGGGAAGGCACGGTCCCAGATCCAGCGGATAGTGCCATCGGGTCGCATGATGCGGTATTCCATTTCCGTGTTTTTTCCGGCTCGCTGAATCTCGAGCGTTTTTAGAACAGCCGGGCGATCCTCGGGCAGAATACTGTCGATGAAAACCTGTGGATTCTGATATTGCATTTCGGGAGGACGTCCCCAAATGCTTTCGTAAGCGGGGCTGAGATAGAGATCGGTGTCGGTCACGGCATCCGTGACCCAGAACACCTCTTTGATGTTGTTTGCCAGGTGTCGGAATCGTTCCTCGGAGGCGCGCAGTTCTTTTTCCGCCTGTTTTCGTTCGGCAATTTCCTCCTGTGCCTGTTGCAGGAGGCGGGCGTTGCGGATGGCAAGCGCCGCCTGATTGGCAAAGGCTTCCAGCCGTTCCGCATGAATCGGGTTGAAAAATCCCGGCGTTTCACTATTCAAGAGGATGAAACCGGCCACTTCTCCAGAGACAGAGATGGGCGCTCCGACATTCGAGCGAATCCACTCGGCGGCGGGTATGACCTTCCAACCCGAATAGGAACGGGTATCGGAAACAACGACAGGACGCCCGGTCTTCAGCATTTGTTGCAGATTGACCGTATCTGTCATGGAAAGTTCGATCTTCATGATTTCGGAATCGACCCCACGTTCGGCGTATCCCCTCATACGGGCAACATGGGCAACTCCTTTTTCGATCAACATGATGGTGGCGGCATCGTGCGGCACCACGCGCCCAACGGCGGCAAGAATGTGATCCAGCACTTCTCCATAGTCGAGGGTGCTGTTGAGTATTTCGGCGGTTTCCCGCAGGGCTTCTGCCAATGCGCGTTGCTCGCGTTCCGCATCCTCCGCCTGTTTGCGTTCGGTAATATCGCGCCCCACCGACTGAAATTCAATCAGTTTCCCGTCCTTGTCGCGGATGGCATGGTCGGTCCATTCCTGCCAGCCGATACTGCCGTCCGGTCGGATCACCCGGTGAATATCCGTTTCCGCGTTGATGGCGCCTGCAAAGAGACGGGAGATTTTTTCCTCCACAGCCGGGCGGTCATCCTCGTGGATGAGCGGCATGAAATTCGAGTTAAGCGCCTGTTCCGGGTCGACTCCGAAGTAACGGCAGTAAGCCTCGTTGACAAATGTCCGCTTTCCATTGGGCTTCCACCGGACGATGAACTCGCTCTGGCTTTCAACAACGGTGCGATAACGGTTCTCGCTCTGCTGCAGCGCCTCCTCCGCCTGCTTCCGCTCGGTGATGTTTTCATGCATCAGAACTACCCACATTCGTTCCTCGTCCTCGAATCTGGTGATCCGCAGGGTGAACCAGCGCTTCTCATCCGGGCTGTTGCATGGATATTCCAGCATCGCTTCTCTTCTTTGTCCCATGATTACATCCCGGATGGCTTTGGCTGCCAGCGGCGCCTCCCTGGCATCGGGTCCGGTGGCTGAGTCGCAGACCTCCAGATAGTTCACCCCCACCCCGTAGTCGGGATGTGTATATCCGTTCCGATCGGCGAACTTTCGCCAGGCTGAATTCACCTGGACGATAGTGCCTTCTTCATCCAAAATCGCGATGCTTGCCGTAAGCGCGTTCTGCACGCTTTTCAGAAATTCCTCAGATCGGCGGACGCGCTCGATTGCTTTCTGACGCTGGATGGCGGCGGTCAATTGCCCGCTGATGGCTTCGATGCGTTGCAGGTCATCATCTGTGAATAGTTTGGAACTGGAAACATCCAAAAGTCCGATGGTCTTCCCGTCCGAAATGAGCGGGACGATGATCGTGGATTTGATGTTCAACAAATTGTATAACTGCGGAATAAGTTTGCGGACCACCCCTCGCGCCGCGGGCGGGAGGAAGGTGGTCTCGGTAAACTCCGCGATCCATGCCTGGACCTCCGACGGGTCGCTTGTGATTCTCCCGCGCTGGGAACTAATGACTTGATGAAAAAAACCTCCCTCTCGGACGGGAATGTGAATGAGCGGAATGGTGCTCCCAATCAGCCCTTCGATCTTTCGTGTGATCTCACCAGAAAGAAAATATTTTTGCATCGTGAGCGATTGCCCGTCCGGCTCAATCATATAAATGGTACTGCCCTCGCTGGAGAAGATGCGCTTCAGTTCCTTCGCCAGCATGCCCACGATAGTGTCCAGGCTTTCGCCACGTATCACGGACTCGTTAATGACATTGATCAGCCGAAGGTCATCGTTCCGTTGCTGAAGTTCGATTTCAGCCCGCCTGCGCTCGGTGATGTCCCTCGAAAAGCCCTCGTAGTACAAAATCCTGCCACTGGCATCCCGGACGACGCGGGCGGATGTGGAAACCCATATGATGCTTCCATCTTTGCGATAGTTTCTCGCTTCAAAATTTGTGACCGAGTCGGACTTGTCGAGCAGCCTGATAAACTCCCTGCGCTCACCGGCATCGACATAGATCTGGCGGGCAATATCAGTGATGGATTCGAGCATGTCACGCGGGGAATCGTAACCATAAATCCGCGCCATGGCCGGGTTAACGCTTAGATACTGTCCCTCCGGTGTCGATTGAAAAATGCCATCGGCAGAGTTTTCAAAAATGGACTGGAATTTTTCCTCCGCCAGTTTGCGCTCGAGGTACAGCTGCCTTTCCTCCAGGGCATGAATCACTGCAGGTCCCAGACGTTTTAAATTCTCCTTGATAATGTAATTGTTTGCGCCTGCCTTCATGCATTCAGCCGCGATATCCTCGCCCAACGAACCGGTCCAAACGATGAACGGCGTCAGCGGAGCCTTGTCCTGCGCCAGCCTCAATGCCTTCATGCCGTCGAATCCCGGCATGTTGTAATCCGAGATGATGAGATGCGGCTCAAAGGAGTCGAGGACTTTCAGAAAATCGCTGCGCGTTTCCACGTGCTCGAAAACGCAATCCTTCAGGTGCTTGCGTATCTCGCGTTTCGCCAGTTCCAGATCCGCTTTCGAGTCTTCAACGATCAGGATGCGGGTTGCTTCATTCATTTTCCTGCCTTTCGAACTTTTCACTTCATCGGGTGGTTGACCAGGAGCCAATACAGCCCCAGACGACTCATTGCCTCCACAAAAGCATCGAATTCCACCGGCTTGATCACATAACTGTTCACGCCAAGTTCATAGGCGGCCCTGATATCCGGGTCCTCGGTGGATGACGTCACGACCACCACCGGGATCGTACGCAATCGTTCATCCGCTTTGATGATGCGCAAAACCTCCAGCCCACTTACTTTGGGCAATTTCAAATCCAGAAGCACCACCTTGGGCGAATTCTCGACCTCCCGGCTTTCATATTTCCCGCGCGCAAGCAGATAATCGAGCGCTTCCGCGCCATCCTGCACATGGAACAACCGGTTGGCAAGGCTGTGCTTTTTCAATGCCCGGATCGTCAACTCGGCATCACGCGGGTTGTCTTCCACGAACAAAATATCGATAGCCTCCATTTCATCCATAGACAGGCTCCTTTCGTGGCAGCGCAAAATGGAAGACAGCGCCCTCGTTCACCCTGCCTTCTGCCCAGACTCGTCCGCCGTGGCGGAGGATCACTCTCTTTACAATTGCCAGCCCCACCCCCGTACCCTCGAACTCGCTTTCACTGTGAAGGCGCTGGAACACGCCAAACAATTTGCCGACATATTCCATATCGAAACCGGCGCCGTTGTCTCGTATCGAATAGACGATTTCGTCTTCACTCAGGGAACTTGTCACCTCGATGAGCGCCCGCTTCCTCCCCGACGTGAACTTGATCGCGTTGGCGAGGAGATTGACCCACACCTGACGGATCAACGCCAAATCCCCGATGGCATCGTGAAGTTCTCCGAGTTGAAGTTCGATGATCCGCCCGTTCTCGTGTTTTTTCAACTCGTTGAAGACCGTATCCGCGAGTTCCTGCATATTGATCCTTGTGGGATGCATTTCCCTGCGCCCCAGCCGTGAAAACGCCAACAGATCGTCGATCAACTGTCCCATTCGTTGCGCTTCGCGGATAATCACATCACAGACGCGTTTCCCTTCTTCGCCCAGCATCAGTCCATAATCCTCCAAAAGGATGTTTGTATATCCGTGGATGGCTCGAAGCGGGGCGCGCAGGTCATGTGAGACGGAATAGGAGAAGGATTCGAGCTCTTTGTTGGCGGTTTCCAATTGCGAAGTCCGTTCGATGACGCGCGCTTCCAACTCATCGTTCAATCGGCGAATCTCCTCCTCCGCCTGTTTTCGCTCGGTGATGTCTAGAAAAGTCGAAAGGATACATGGACCATTGTCGTAGAGGATCGGTTCCATGGATACCAGCAAGCTGCGCATATCCCCCCATTTATTGCGGACCAATAATTCGTAATTTCCCACCCGACCTTGTTCCTGAAACTGGCGGATCAACAGGTTCCGCTCGTCCGGGTCGGCATAAATATTCAAATCCGCCACCGTCCGTCCCCGGATTTCGGATGGCTCGTATCCCATGATCTTGACATAAGCCTCGTTCACAATCAGGAAGGTACCGTCGTCGAGCCGGGTGACAGCCAACGCCGCGGGATTCGAGTTGAACGCCCGTGCAAAATTATCCTCAGATTGACGCAGGACCTCCTCGGCTCGTTTCCGTTCTGTGATGTCGGTATGCGTCCCCAGCATTCTGAGCGGTTTGCCGGCCGCGTCGTATTCCACGATCTTGCCGAGCGAAAGGATCCACTTCCAGTTTCCGTCTTTCGTCCTTTGGCGGAATTCGACGCGGTATTCGGGTGTCAACCCGTTGATATAATCCGAGTATGCCTTCGATGTAATCTCCCTGTCATCCGGGTGCAGACGCTCGATCCAGGCTGAATTGGTTTCGACGAAGGTATCGGGATCATAGCCCAGCATTTCCACATATTCCCTGTTGACGATGGCTTCCCCGGTTTGAACGTTCAGGTCATACAGCCCCTGGTTTGCCGCCTGCAGGGAAAGGCGCAATCTCTCTTCATTCTCGCGCAGGGCATTTTCTGTCAGCTTGCGCTCAGTGATATTTTCGAATATGGATACAAAGAATCCTGTTTCTGGGCTGTAGGCGGACACTGAAAACCAAATCCCTGATTCCAAGCCGGGTACAAACGCCTCGAATTTCTCAGGTTTTCCGGTCTTTGCCACCCGTCCGTAGTTCTCGAAAACTTCCGGATTCGATTCGAGAATGCCCGGAATCACATCGGTAACACGCTTGCCAATGACATCCGGCAAGCCGGTCAATTTTTTAAAGGCGTTGTTAACATCCAGGAAAACAAAATCAACGGGTCTGCCGTCCTCATCATACAGCATTTGACAGCGTGCAAATCCATTTGTCATATTCTCGAACAGGGAGCGATATCGTTCCTCGCTTCTTCTCAGCGCATTTTCCGTCATTTTACGTTCGGTAATATCGCGGATAATGGATTGGTACTGTCCGTTGGATAGCATCTTGGCGCTAACCTCGCACAACACTCTCGAACTGTCCTTACGGACGAGGGTACGCTCGGTGATGAGCGTTTTCCCGGTTTTTAGTTCATCCAGGCGAAGAGGCGCTCTTTCCAGATCCTCGGGAGCGACCAGTTCACGAATATTCATGGAGAGCAGTTCATCTTTTGAATACCCCACAAGCCTGCAAGCCTGTTCATTGACCAGGATATATTTCCCTGACAAGTCGGCGATGAAAATCCCATCAGATGCCTGTTCGAGAAGCGTCTCATACTTGTTTTCGCTTTCGTGTAGTGTTTGCTCTGCGCCGGTTAATTTTGCGGTGTGGCGCTGGATCATCCAGTAGAGAAGCAGAGCGGTAACGATCACATATCCCCATCCCTTGTAAATGCTGATCTGGGCAAAAACCTCCTGATTTGGTGCCAGTCTGGATGCGGCTTCATCAGAAAATAATATCCAAAATATGCCAATCAACAGGTAGGCTCCGGCAATCCTGATTGGACCCAATATATGGTCATCGGATTGGGCTGGTAATAGTCGGCTTTTCATGGACTGTTCCTCATGGTACTTTCTATGAGTCGCGAGGTAACTTAGGCGCCATATTTATGGTATATGAAGGAATTTTGATGGAAAATACCCATATAGAGTATTTTCCTACCTTTTTGGAAGGATGCACAGTAGGGGATTCCCTACCCCTAAAAATGGGGTGAAACCCTACCGCCTATGGTAGGGAAAACACCCCTAACAAAGGATTCTCTCATGTGTAATAATCACCGGCATGAACCGGATCCTTCGAATGCAAGTTCTAGCCTTACTGATTGGTATCGGTCTTTTCTCGACCTATGCTTTTGCCTCCTCTCAATCGGGTCAACCGGTGGGCGGCGAAGGCACGAATGCCGTCAGTGGGTGGAACATTTCCGGCGTTCATTACCTGTTGGCGGACGATCCCTCCAGGCTGGCTGGGGTCGAATTCGACTTGGACGGACCTGCCGATGTGGTCAAAGTGAGCTTGAATTCGTCCGGCTCGATGTTTTTCGATTGTGTTCATATAACCGGTTATCACTGGGTTTGCGGTATCAGTCCATCCATGTCGGTTTCGGAAGTCGATGAATTAAGAGTCATCGCCACCGGCGAATAGGATTTTGGGCGGCGAGAGCCTAAAACTTTCAATTGTCGAGTCAAATTTTCGGCGCGGGACTTTGCGGGTCATGCGCCATTCTTGTTTGTTCATAACGGCATCAACCTCCGGCTTGGGGCGAAGCGGTTATCCCTTCCCCGTATCTTTTTTTATATGACCGGTGTTTCAACCTAAAACATCAGTCCAGTTGCATTTCCCCGTTTGGCGGGGGAGGAGGATACGGAAACCCATAATCACTTGTCTGTTCAGTAGTCTCGGTCTGCAGAAATCATTTTCTAAAGGAGAATTACGAACATGGCTGAAAAAAGTCAAGCGCACGACAAGCAAGTCCTGCATAAACTGGGGTATGCGCAGGAACTCTCCCGCCGCATGAGCGGCTTCTCGAATTTCGCAATTTCATTTTCGATCATTTGTATTCTGGCAGGTGGAATCTCTGCCTTCCCGGCCGCGTTCAATGCTCTCGGCTCCGGTGGCGCCTTTCTTATCTGGCTGGCGGGTGGCGCACTCGCCATGACCGTCGCTTGGGGCATGGGACAGATCGCCTCTTCCTTCCCCACCGCGGGCGGTCTCTATCACTGGAGCAGCCACCTCGGCGGGAAAGCCTGGGGCTGGGCCACCGCATGGTTCAACCTCATTGGTTTGATCTGCGTGGTCTCCTCAGTGGACGTGCTTTTGTATTCCGTATTTTTCAAGGACCTGTTTCTTGGAACGGCTCTCGGCGTGGATGTTTCTGGATTTGGCTACTGGCACCAGTTCTTCTTTATGGCGTTTGTATTGACGACTCAAGCGCTGTTGAACCACTACGGCATCGACATTACGACCAAAGTAACCGACTTCAGTGGGTACATGATCCTTGCTCTGACCGTCGTCCTCATCATCGTCCTCTTCGCCTTCAGCCCGGTGGCTTTGGACTTCTCCCGCCTCTTCACCTTCCAAAACGTGACGGGTGACGCGGGCGGCGGAGTGGTTCCTTTCCGCACGGAGAGCATCGCCTTTGCCTTCCTGCTTGGGCTTTCCTATGTATGCTATACACTGACAGGTTACGATGCCTCCGCGCACACCTCGGAAGAAACCCAGGATGCCCAGGTGAATGTGCCGAAGGGCATGTGGCAGGCTGTGTTCTGGTCGTGGGTCTTTGGCTTGGTTGCTGTGGCGGCATATGTATTGGTGATGCCCAGCGTTGAAGACGCGGCCGCGGCGGGATGGAGTTCGTTCTTCTATATGTGGGGCGCATCCAAAATGCCGGGTTGGTTGAGCGTTGTGCTTGCGGCGGGCCTTGTGGTGGTTAACTATATCTGCGCGCTCGCCGGTCTCACCTCTACCTCACGCATGATGTACGCCTTTGCGCGCGACGGCGGTTTGCCCGCTTCTAAGGCGCTCGCTCACGTCAGCACCCAATACCGCACCCCCACTTACGCCATTTGGGCTTCCGCCGCGCTGGCGCTGCTTAGCACGGTGTATGCGCCGTATTATCTCGTACTGGCTGTGGCGTGCGCGGTCTTCCTGTATCTGTCCATGACCATGCCTATCGCGGCGGGATTCCTCGCGGAAGGCGGAACGAAATGGCCTGAAAAGGGACCCTTCAACCTGGGCGGTTTTTCTAAGCTCAACGCGATCATCGCCGTGCTGGCAGGCGTGACCCTTGCCATCACCGGCTTCTTCCCGCCCAACGAAAAGGTGTTCTACTTCACCCTTATTTTTGTCGTCGCCCTTCTCGGGCTCTGGTCAAAGAAAAGCGCGGTGATCGGCATCGTGGTGGCTGTGATCGGTTATGCGCTTAGCTTCCTGCCCATATCCGATGCAAATGTCCTGCACTTCCTCGTTCCACCTGCCGGAACGGGAATCACCGCCATCATCGTCGGTGTTGTTACTGCTGTGATCACCTTCGTGACCGGCGGCGAGGATGCTCGCTTTGAAGGTGTGCCCGAAGGCGACAAGATCAAGGAACGCCAGAAGATGATTGCCGACATCGAAAAGAAATTTGGTGAAGCATAATCAATAAATAGCGAGTAATCAGTAATTGGAGGTTGGAGAGTAACAGGTTGGCGAAAACCAATCTCTACTCCCCAATCTCTTTTTGTTTATACGACAAATTTAAATTGTCATACTGGAGCGGTTATGAAATATCTCCTCGGCATAGACCAGGGTACCACACAAACCACTGCTGTCATTGTCAATGAACAAGGCGAGATGATCGAGAAAAACTCGGCGCAATTGCCGGCGCGTTTTCCGCAGGCGGGCTGGGTGGAGCAGGAACCGGCGGACATCGTCCGCACCGTCAAGGAGGCGTGTGCGCCTCTCCTGGATAAATACGAAATCGCCGCGGTCGGATTCGACAACCAGGGCGAAACCTTCATCGTCTGGGACGCGGAGACGGGCGAGCCGGTGACCCCTGCCATCGTCTGGCAGGATACGCGCGGGCAATCGGTCTGTGACGCCCTCGCCTCCCGCGTGGACCCGGACCTGCTCCGGCGAAAAACGGGTCTCCTCCTCGATAGCTATTTCTCCGCCCCCAAACTCAAGTGGGTGTTCGAGAACAACCCTGAACTTCGGAAGCAGGCACATGAGGGCAAGCTGAAGTTTGGCACTACGGAAACATGGGTCATCTGGTCGTTGACGAAGGGAAAACTGCACGTCACCGATCCATCCACGGCATCGCGCACACTGTTGTTCGACATGAACCGTTTCGAATGGGATGACGAGCAGCTGGCTCTTTTCGATGTTCCGCATGGAATGTTGGCGGAGGTGAGACCCTCGGCAGGATATGTTGGCGATGTGGATTTTGGCAACGGCAAGCCGCTCCCTCTCCATGCCATGTTGGTGGATCAGCAGGCAGCGTTGTTCGGTCAGGCTTGTTTCAGCGCCGGTGAGATGAAGTGTTCGTTTGGCACGGGCAGTTTTCTTTTGATGAATATCGGTGACAAACCGCGCCTCTCCAACAACGGACTGCTTACCACGGTCGGCTGGCATTTCAATGGTCATACCGCGTATGCCTTCGATGGCGGGATTTTCGTCACAGGTTCCGCTGTCCAGTGGTTGAGAGATAACTTGAAAGCGGTACCAGACTCCCCGTCGAGTCATGAGGCGGCGCAGCGATCCACAGATTTCGGTGTGGTGTTTGTACCGGCGTTGCAGGGTCTCGCCGCGCCTCACTGGCGGACGGATGTGCGCGGAGCGATGTTCGGATTAAATAGAAGCACGACTTCCGATGATATAGTCCGTGCGACGCTGGATGGGATCGCCTGCCGCGTCTATGAGGTGGTCACGGCCATGTCACAGGATGCCGGTCAAACCCCTCCGCACCTGAAAGTGGATGGTGGACCCTCGGGGAATCCATACCTCATGCAGATGATCGCGGATTTGCTGAATCTGGAAGTCCATGTGTCGGCGGCGTTGGAAGCGACCGCGATTGGAATTGCGAATCTTGCGGGCGTGTCTGCACTGGGGACTTCGTTCGAAGAGTTATCGAAGAATTGGAAAGCAGAGACAAGGTATGTGCCGAGAATGATGGAGGAAGAAAGAGGAAGGAAGTTGGAACAGTGGCGGAAGGCGGTGGCGGCGGCGATGGCGTTTCACGATTAAAATAGGTTTATGGAGATTCCTTCTGAAATCCTGACATTGTGGGAACAATATTCCTCGACTGCCTTTCCAAAAGGGTACGGCGGCAAAGAAATCAACGGAATGGATTTATCCTTTTTGGATGCAGAGATCGCGGGTTTTGTTCGCATGTATTTGAGCGATGGAAAGCTTGATTATCATCGAATGCAAAACCTGCGCGAACGTGTCCTCGAACTCAATACAATTCTCCTCATGCTGGAAAGCGAAGAGCTGGCATATTTCAGTCGATTACGAGAGTTGGCGAATCTCGTACTTCAGGAGGCGGGAAAGTAATTGGAGCCGTATCGATTGTTTGACGTGGCGATCATCGGCGCAGGGGCGGTGGGCTGTGCCATTGCGCGGGAACTCTCGCGATATGATTTGAAGATCGTCCTGCTGGAGTCGAATCCCGATGTGGGTATGGGGACCTCCAAAGCCAGCACGGCGATCTGGCATACCGGTTTTGACGCGAAACCCGGCTCGCTCGAAGCGACCTTGATGCGAAGAAGTTATCCGCTGATGGAAGAGTTTATGAAAGAGGTGGGCAGTCCTTTCGAGCGAATCGGCGGGTTATTGATCGCCTGGAATCAGGAACAACTCGATACGCTTCCCACTTTGTTGGAGAAAGCGCATACGAATGGTGTCACAGACGTTCACCTGATCTCGAAAGAGGAGGTTTATCAACGTGAGCCGCATCTGAGGGAAGGCGCGTTGGGAGGGATGTTTGTCCCTGGTGAGGGGATTTTGTGTACGTTTACGATTCCGCTGGCATGTGCGACACAGGCAGTAGTGAATGGCGTCGAGTTGAAGGTGAATTTTCGGGTGGAAAAGATCGAGAGAAGTTCAGAAGACAGAATGCAGAATGCAGACCGGTATGCGGTTTCCAGTAATAATGGTACCGTATATGCCAGATGGGTCATCAATGCCGCAGGGTTATATTCGGATGAAATCAATGACTTTTTCGGGCATGGCAATTTCAAGGTCACACCGCGGCGCGGGGAGTTAATCGTGTACGACAAATTGTCGCGGAGGCTGGTCAATCACGTATTGTTGCCGGTTCCCACCGCAACGACAAAAGGAGTGTTGATCAGCCCGACGGTATATGGGAATGTGCTGCTCGGTCCCACCGCGGAAGATTTGCCCGATAAGACCGCCACGAACACAAGTGAGAATGGATTAAGTTCATTGCTGGAAAAAGGGAGGAAGATTCTGCCCAGATTGTTGAACGAGGAAATTACTGCCACTTATGCCGGTCTTCGGGCGGCGACAGAGCATAGCGATTATCAGATTGCGCTGCATGCGGAGCAACGGTATATCTGCGTCGGTGGGATTCGGTCTACGGGGATCTCGGCGAGTTTGGGGATCGCGGAATATGTGATAGTTCTGTTGAAAGAGGCTGGCGTGGAGTTGAAACGCAAGCCGGAATTCAGACCTATCAAGATGCCAAATATTGGAGAGTCGTTCCCTCGTCCATATCAGCGTGCAGAGTTGATTGCGGAAAATTCAGCGTACGGGAAGATCGTTTGTCACTGTGAGCGGGTATCGTTGGGGGAGTTGAACGATGCGATAGAGTCGCCCATTCCTGCGAAAACACCGGATGCGCTGCGGAGACGAACACGAGCAATGCAAGGGCGATGTCAGGGGTTTAACTGCGCGGCTTCCATCAGTGCAGTGCTGAGCGACCAGTGGGGGCGGAGAATGTCTTCCATAATAATAGGCGAGACTGTTTGGACGCAACGGTCTTTCCATCAGAGGGATGTGATACAAGCAGATGTTTTGGTCGTCGGTGCAGGACCCGCAGGACTCGCGGCGGCATTGGAATTAAAGCGGCTTGGCATAGGGAACATTCTTGTTGCGGAGCGCGAATCGGAAGCAGGCGGGATTCCGCGCTTGTGCGGGCATATTGGGTTTGGGTTGCGCGATCTGCATCGCGTGATGACCGGTCCAGCGTATGCACGCAAGTATCGGGAGATGGCGGAGGATGCGGGGATTCAGATTGCAACGAACATGACGATCACTGGATGGGATTCCACCCTCACCCCAGCCCTCTACCCTAAAGGGCACGCGTCCCGAAAGGAGAGGGGGTATGTGCCGCTTAGTTACACCTCCCCGGATGGGATTGGAACCATCGATGCGAAATCGGTGTTGCTGGCAACGGGTGTGCGGGAGCGTCCGCGGGCGGCGAGATTAATTCCGGGGCATCGTCCGCAAGGGGTGTTTACGACAGGGTCGTTGCAGCGATTTGTGTTCGAGTATGATTTGCCAGTGGGGAAGAGGGCGGTCATCGTCGGTGCGGAGACTGTCAGTTTGTCGGTGGTGACGACACTGCTCCATGCGGGTGTGAAAGTGGCCGGGATAGTGACAGAGTTGCCAAGTCACCAATTGTATCTGCCGATCTTTTTGCCAGCCAAAGTTTTCTATGCGGATATTCTGGCGCGGGCGAAGATATTGGCGAATAGAAAAGTTGTGAATATTATCGGTAAAACCAGAGTGGAAGGGATAGAGACTAGAGACTCGATAACCGGCAACGTTGAGTTTATTGAGTGTGATACCGTTATCTTCACCGGTGATTGGATTCCCGAGAATGAATTGGCGAGAAGGGGGGATGTGGAAACAGGGAAGCCGTCGCTCGGTCCGCAAGTGGATGCGGCGTTTCGGACGTCACAGACGGGGGTCTTTGCAGCGGGGAATCTGCTGCGCGGGGTGGAGACGGCTGATTGGGCGGCGCTGGAGGGGCGGGCGTCGGCGCGATCCATGGCGCGGTGGCTGGAAAATGCCCAATGGTCCGTGAGCAGGCTGGAGATCCAGACAGAAGCGCCTGTCTCATGGATTTGTCCAAATGTCTTGAGTCCGGATGTCCGCTTCGATGGGTTCCGCTTCTGGTCGAAGGAATTTCGAAAGAATGTGGCTTTGCAACTAAAACAGGGCGGGCGTGTTTTGTATGAAAAGCGCGTCGGGTGGCTGAAAGCGAATGTGGCATTAAACTTGGCAGGCGGCTGGGTCGAGAAAGTGGATTATGAAGAGGAGCCTGTAAAACTTGTCATACAACCGTGAGTCATGGTAAAGTTCGACCCAGTACGCCGAAGACGTTGAAACTGGAGAGAGATATGAAGATTGCGCTCGTCATCGGTTCGACCATTTCGACAATCAAGGATGAAGTGATACGGGGGCGGAAACTGCTCATCGTGCGCAACGCGGATACCGCGGGGAAGCCAACCGGTGAGCCTTATATTGCAGTAGATACAGTCAGTGCGGGGACCGGCGACTTGGTAATGGTCACGGATGGTTCGTCTGCGCGATATACCAACCAGACGACAAACGCGCCTGTGGACGCGGTCATCGTGGGCGTCATCGACTCGCTCGAACTGGGCGGGAAGGTTTCGTATAGGAAAGAATAGCATGTCATTGCGAGCCACGAAGTGACGAAGTAATCTCCTTGTATTATCATGAGATTGCTTCGTCGCAACAAACGCTCCTCGCAATGACATATTTGTTATATGGCAGACGCGCGCGACCTCCTCTCCGTTGGCGTGGATGTGGGTACCACTACCACACAGATCGTCTTTTCACGCCTTAATTTGCAGGATGTCTCGCGACCGGGTCAGATCCCCCGGATCAATATTACCGACCGCAAGGTCATTTATCAAAGCCCGATCGTTTTTACGCCGTTGAAGGATTTCGAGACAATCGATGCCGACCGGTTGAATGAAATCGTGAGGCGTGAATATGCCACAGCGGGCGTGGATCCGAGTCAGGTGGAAACCGGCGCGGTCATCATCACGGGTGAGACCGCCAAGAAAAAGAACGCCGATGAAATTCTCAGAGCGTTATCCGGTCTCGCGGGCGAGTTCGTGGTCAGCGTTGCCGGACCGAACGTTGAAAGTTTAATCGCCGGAAAGGGCGCCGGCGCGGCGCAATATTCGCAGAAGAATTACGCGGTCGTGACGAACATCGACATCGGCGGCGGCAGCGCCAACAGCGCCACCTTCCGCACGGGAAACCTGATCGGCGCGGCGGCGATGAATTACGGTGGACGGATTTTGGAAATTGAACATTCAACGGGTCGCGTAAGACACATCGCCAGCCCTGCGCGGCACATCCTTGACGATATTGGATTGAAACTGGAAATTGGCGATTCACCCTCACTCGAAGAGTTACGCCGCTTTACCGACCGCATGGCAGATATGACCGTTGAACTCATCGAAGGCACATCGTCACCATTGGCGCAGAAGATCTACCTCACGCCGCCGGTGGGTGAGTCGGGCAAGGGATCGGTGCTGATGTTCTCGGGCGGCATTGGGCATTATTATTACAACCCAATTCCGATCAGTTCGGTCAGCGATGTGACGATCCACGATGATGTCGGTCCGCTGCTGGCGGAGTCGCTGCGCAAACACCCGGCGCTGAACACGTACACGATCGTTCCGCCCTCTGAAACCTTGCGCGCGACGGTGTTGGGGGCCAGCACACAAACGGTGACGTTATCCGGTTCGACGATCTGGGCGGAGCGCGAAATTCTGCCGTTGAAGAACGTGCCTGTGATCCGACCGGCGCTTCCTTCCACGCTCGAGCCGGCTTCCGTTTCGAGGAGCGTGAGTGACGCTGTCAGCCGCTGGGACGTCAACCTCACCACCGATCCGTTTGCCGTGGCAATCGAGTTGGACAAGTCGCTGGATTATCAACTGCTCACCCAGCTTGCCAGCGGACTGAAAGACTTCGCCGATACCATGCCCAGCGACCGTCCGCTGGTTGTGATCATTGAACGAGATTATGCCCAAGCGCTCGGTCAAACCGTGAAGGGACTCGCTCCCTCACGTGCCCTGCTGGTCATCGACCAGGTCGGCTTGTCCGAAGGCGATTACATTGACATCGGTACCCCGCTCATGGATGGACGTGTAGTCCCATTGAGTGTGAAGACGTTGATTTTTTATCATTAGCACGATTTCTTTCTTATTTCTTCTTTACTTCGTGCTCCTTTGTGACACTTCGTGGTTAAAAAGGAATCATTATGCTCCTGAGAACCAAACTGCACGGTAAAACCTACGAATTTCCTGACATCCGCATTCTCATGGGGAAAGCCAATGAGGAGAAGTCAGGCGACCGTCTTGCAGGAGTCGGCGCCGAGACTGCCGCCGAGCGGGTCGCCGCGAAACTGGTGCTGGCGGAAGTCCCGCTCTGGGTGCTGCGCGAAAATCCCGCCGTGCCGTATGACCAGGACGAAGTCACCCGAGTGATTCAGGATGCCGTAGACCCAACCATCTATAACGAGATCAAAGACTGGACGGTGGGCGAGTTCCGCGAATGGATTCTCGCCGACACCACTACATCCGATATGATCCGCCGCGTTTCAGCGGGGCTCACTTCCGAGATGGTTTCTGCGGTTACAAAGTTGATGTCCAACCTCGATCTGATGTACGGCGCGAAGAAAATTCCAGTTTCAGCGCATTGCAACAATACTATTGGGGCGCCGGGAACGCTCTCGTCGCGAAATCAGCCCAACCACCCGACGGATTCGCCTGAAGGCATCCGTGCGGAAATCTATGAAGGCCTCTCCTATGGTTCAGGAGATTCTGTTATCGGTATCAATCCTGTCGATGACTCGTACGGCTCGGTCTCCCGCCTGCTCGACATGACCTATGATGTCATCAAGACCTGGAACATCCCTACGCAGAACTGCGTGCTGGCGCATGTCACCACGCAGATGAAATGTATGCAGTCCGGCTCGCCGGTTGGGTTGGTTTTTCAATCCATTGCGGGTTCGCAGAAGGGCAACGACTCGTTCGGCATCTCGGTTGGTTTGCTCGACGAAGCCTACGAACTCGCCAAGAAGCATTGCTTCCCCAAGGGTCCGAATTTCATGTATTTTGAAACCGGTCAGGGCTCGGCGCTCTCCGCCGACGCGCACAACGGCTGGGACCAGCTCACGCTCGAAGCGCGTAACTACGGACTGGCGAAGCGCTATCATCCGTATCAGGTCAACACCGTGGTCGGCTTCATCGGTCCCGAATATCTCTACGACGCGCGCCAGATCCAGCGCGCTGGTCTTGAAGACCATTTCATGGGCAAGCTCACAGGCATTCCGATGGGCTGTGACGCCTGCTACACCAATCATGCCCGCGCCGACCAAAACGCCATCGAGAACCTCGCAGTCATGCTCACCGCCGCTGGCTGCAACTACTTCATGGGCGTGCCGATGGGCGATGACTCGATGCTCTCCTATCAATGCACGTCCTACCATGATGCACCGTCGCTACGCCAGTTATTTAAACTCCGTCCTGCGCCCGAATTCGAAAAGTGGATGGTGGATCTCGGCCTCATGAAAGATGGAGTGCTGACTGATAAAGCTGGAGACCCTTCGTTCTTCCTCAAACGCTGACCCTCCGTCATTGTGAGCGAAGCGAAGCAATCCCCACCACGATGACGGAGATTGCTTCGCAGCGAATGCTCGCAATGACGATAACGGAGATATTTATGGACGATACCCAACTTGCCGCGATCGTAGATGCGATAGTCCGCGAACTCAAAGCTTCAGGAGCTGTGAAGAGCGCCGGCTCAGACTCAGCCGCGCCTGCCTCCGTTTCATCGGCTTCTTTCTCCACTTCAGCGTCAGTAGTCCCTGTCCAAGCCCGCGTTGCAACATCCGCCGCCGGACTAACCATCGATCTCCCCGACCCGACCCTTGACCAATTCCGTTACATGCCGCGTGTCAAGAATCCCAAGGACCCCAACGGTGTGAAGGCGCTGATCGAATCGACCACCGCCCGCATCGGGGTGGGACGCGCGGGTCCGCGCTACAACACGGCATCGCTGCTCTTATTCCAGGGCGACCATGCCGTGACGCAGGATGCGCTCTATCGCGACGTTGACCAAAATCTTCTGAACGAATTCAACTTGTTCACTGTTCAAACAAAAATTACCGGCGGCAAACAGGAATACCTCCTGCGCCCCGACCTTGGACGTTCGTTGAGTGATGACGCCAAACGCACCATCAATGAAAAGTGCCAGAAGAACGTTAATGTCCAATTGTGTGTCGGTGACGGACTCTCCGCTGCCGCAATCGAAGCCAACCTGCGGCAGATCTTTCCGGTCATCAAACAGGGTGTCCAACAGGCTGGTCTCACCTTTGGTACACCGTTCTTTATCAAATATGCACGTGTTGGCGTGATGAACGACATCGGCGAACTCATCAAACCGGATGTGGTCATCCTGCTTATCGGTGAGCGCCCCGGGCTGGGACGCGCTGAGTCCATGAGCGCCTACATGGGCTATAAGCCGAAATATGGCGACACCGACGCCGACCGCGATGTGGTCTGCAACATCTTCGAAAATGGCGGTACCAATCCGCTCGAAGGCGGGGCGTTTGTGGTACAAATTGCCCAGAAGATGCGCAAACACCAGGCATCTGGTGTGAAGTTGAAGACGGCAAGTTAAACACCCCAATCCGTCATTGCGAGGGCGATAGCCCGAAGCAATCTTTGACACGACGAGGAGATTGCTTCGCTCCCTACCGGTCGCTCGCAATGACGAAGGACTTGACTTATGGCAATTCTCGACCCACTATATGGCACTCCTCTTGCAGTACAGCTCATCCCTCAGGTGGATCGCAATTTCGCGGAGCATCTCAAACTGCGCGATGACCAGCGCTCCATCGGTCTGCTTAGCGTGGACAATGACGATGCCACCTATGTCGCCATCGATGAAGCCACCAAAATGGCGGATGTGGAAGTCGTCTATGCCCGCTCGTTTTACGCGGGCGCGAAACACACGTCGGGGAAATGGTCCGGGGAGATCATGGCGATTTTGGCGGGACCCGACCCCGCCGAAGTCCGAGCCGGACTCAACGCGGCGGTGGATTACATCAAGACGAAAGCCATCTGGTATTCCGCCAATGACGATGATTCCATTGCCTTTTTCCCGCATGTGATTTCACGCACCGGGTCGTATCTTTCGGGTGTGTGCAACATCCCGCTGGGCAGTCCGATTGCCTATCTGGTTGCGACGCCAAACGAAGGTTTGGTGGCGCTGGATGCGGCGCTCAAGACCACCGATACGAGGATTGTCGCTTTGACCATGCCGCCTTCTGAAACGAACTACATGGGTGTGATGCTCACCGGCGACCAGCCCGCCTGCCGCGCCGCGGCGATGGCATTTCAAAACAAAGTGTTAGAGGTTGCAGCGAATCCGATTAACTACTAGCATGTCATTGCGAGCCCGATAGGGCGAAGCAATCTCCTGTTTGCAAATATATTCTTGATTACAGGAGATTGCTTTGGGCGAAAGACACCTGCACTTGCGTGCATGTGCAAGTGTCGCCGCCCTCGCAATGACATAAGGACACACTATGGCTGAACTCGACAAAGACCTGCTCTCCATTCAAGAAGCCCGCACCCTTGCCGCCCAGGCGCGTGACGCCCAGCGGCAATTCCTCCACGCCACCCAAGCGGAGGTGGACCGCATCTGCGCGGCGATGGCGCAGGCGGCCGCCGATGCGGCGGTGCAACTGGGCAAAATGGCCAGCGAAGAGACCGGGTATGGCGTGCCGGAACACAAAACGCTCAAGAATTTATTGTCTTCGCAATTGTTATGGGAAGCCATCAAGGACATCCCGACCGTGGGCGTGATCCGCAGCGACCCCAAAAAGGGGACGTATGACATCGCCTGGCCCATGGGAGTGGTGTGCGCGTTGACGCCCTCCACCAACCCGACTTCCACAACGATGTTCAAGACATTGATCGCTGTCAAGGCAAAGAATGCGATCGTGGTTGCTCCGCATCCGTTTGCGGCGAAGTGCTGCGCAGAGACCATCCGCATCATGGCGGAGGCGGGGGAAAAGGCGGGCATGCCGAAGGGCTTGATCGCGTGCATGACGCAGGTCACCCTGCCCGGCACGCAGGAGTTGATGAAACACAAGTATGTGGCGCTCATCCTTGCCACCGGCGGTTCGGACATGGTGCGCGCGGCGCATTCGGTGGGCAAACCGGCGTATGGCGTGGGACCCGGAAACGTTCCTGCATATGTTGACCGTTCGGCAGACATCCCGCGGGCAGCGAAGTATATCGTCGCTTCCAAGGCATTCGACCATTCCGTGATCTGCGCGACGGAGCAGGCAGTCATTGCCGACCGTCCCATTGCGGCGCAACTCGAAGCCGCCATGCAGGCGGAAGGCGCGTATTTCGTGGACGACCGCATCAAGCAAATCCTGGCGCAGAATCTGTTCGTCGGTCACCTGCCGAATCCCAAAGCGGTGGGGAAGAGTCCGCAGCAGCTGGCGCAAATGTACGGCTTCAGCGTCCCCGAGTGGGCGCGCATCCTGGTCGTGCGGCTCAAAACCGTTGGACGCGAGGAACCGCTCTCCGGCGAGAAGCTGACGACTGTTTTGGGTTGGTACGAAGTAGACGGCTGGGAGCAGGGTTGCGAACGTTCGCTGGAGATGATCGCTTACGGTGGGCGCGGACATTCGCAGGTCATTCATGCACGCGATGAAAATGTCATCATGCAGTTCGGTTTGCAGAAACCGGTCTTCCGTATCGTCGTGAATACTTTTGGCACCTTGGGTACAACGGGCTACACCACCGGGCTGATGCCCTCGATGACACTGGGTTCCGGCGGTGTGGGCGGTGCGATCACGGGTGACAATATCACTGTGCATCACATGTACAATACCAAGCGGCTGGCGTATGAGATTCGGACTCCGCCAGATGCCGCCTTTGCACCCGGCTCCACCGATGACCCTGCTCAACGGCGCAATTTTACTGGCGGAGCATCATCTCTGCCCGCATCGACACCTTCGGCTTCGGTCGATTCGCAAGTGGAAGAGATCGTGAAGAGAGTATTGCTGGAGTTGAAGAAGTAAAACTTTTTCGTCATTGCGAGCCCCGAGACTCAAATGCCGAGTGGGCGAAGTAATCTCGTACACGATTGGGAGATTGCTTTGTCGGGATTTCGGTGCTACCGCACCTCAACCCTCCTCGCAATGACGAGAAAGAGATTAGAACTCAGATTTCAGGGCTTGAAACAATTTCAACCCTGACATCCGATGTCTAGTCGGAACAAAAACCTTATTCAAAAGGAGAGTAAGCCATGCCCGTAGATGTTGCAATGATCGCCCTTGGAATGGTGGAGACCAAAGGTCTCGTCGGCGCCATCGAAGCCGCCGATGCGATGGTCAAAGCCGCGAATGTCACCCTCATCGGCAGTGAATATGTCGGTGGCGGATATGTGACCGTGATGGTACGCGGTGATGTCGGTGCGGTGAAAGCCGCCACGGATGCAGGCGCCGCTGCCGCCAAGCGCGTCGGTGAACTCGCGTCGGTTCACGTGATCCCGAGACCGCACAGCGATGTAGAAATGATCCTGCCGCAGAACACCAAGGGTTCCTTCGGCGGTCGCGGTAAGGAAAAGTAGACAGTACACAAGTCAGCAAGTAGACACGGCACACATGTATCTTGCATACGTGTGCGCTTGTGCGTGTTTACCTGTCTACCTTCCTCATGCCGCGTCAACTATTCACTGCTGACGATATCCGTCGTCTCGCGCGTGAGCGTGTCGAGACTCTGTTAATCGCGCCGGATGACATCGTCACACACGAAGCGCAGGATACCGCGTTCGCTCTGGGCGTGAAGTTGATCCGTGAAACGGAATCAGCTTCCGGCTTGGCGCGAGGCGCTCCACCTGTCGTTCCCAATTTGCCGCCGTTGAAAGTCGTCAAGATGGCGAACGTGCAGGTTGAGCCGTTCCTCGAAGGCAAAACCACGCCGGGCACGAACGTCTGGCTGAAGGATGTGGTGGTGACGCAGGACCGCTCGCCGATGGGTGCGGGATACATGTCGCTCGATAAGGGCGAGATGCAGTGGACGTTGACGTATGACGAGATCGATATCGTGCTCGAAGGGGAACTCGTCATCACACGCGGCAAGGAGCAGGTGCGCGGCAAGACCGGCGATGTGATTTACATCCCCAAGGGATCGAGCATCACCTTTGGGACGCCGAACTGGACGCGCTTTGTGTACGTTGTCTTTCCGGTGAACTGGAATGAGAAATGAAAGGTACTATGTCATTGCGAGCGAAGCGAAGTAATCTCCTCGCGTTGATATGCGACAATGAATCCTAATCTCTTGACGCTTCTTTCTGAAACCGACCGCATCATGTCCGGAGGAAATGGCTGGCACCCGGACCCGAACCTGATCCTGCCTTCGGGCGTGTATCGAGGTATGGTTCACGTGGGCGTTGACTTGGGGACGGCGTACACTGTGCTGGTCGTGTTGGATGAAAACTTTCAGCCGATCGCGGGCGAATATCAATTCGCACAGGTGACGCGCGATGGTCTGGTTGTGGATTTTGTCGGCGCGGTGGATTTGTTGCGCAGGATGAAGGCAAAGGTCGAGGAGAGACTCGGGTTCACGTTGACTTCCGCCGCATCGGGCTATCCGCCCGGTGTGCCGCAGGCGGAGGTGCGAGCCACTGCCAACGTGTTGTATGGAGTAGGGCTGGAATGCACCGGACTCGTCGATGAACCGACCGCCGCGAACAATGTGTTGAAGATCCGCGATGGCGCAGTGGTGGATGTCGGCGGCGGGACGACTGGAATCGCCATCTTCAAAGATGGGGAGGTGGTGTACACTGCCGATGAACCGACCGGCGGTACTCACTTCTCGCTGGTGATTGCCGGAGCAACGGGAACTTCCTTTGAAGAAGCCGAAGCGTTGAAGAAGAATCCGGGTGAACAAACGCGCCTGTTCCCGATCGTCCGCCCGGTGATGGAAAAGGTCGGTTCGATCGTCAACCGGCACATTCAGGGTCATCACGTGGATCGATTGTATCTGGTCGGCGGCACGTGCGCCTATCCGGGAATGGATAAGGTGATCGAAGAATATACCGGCATCGAGACGGTTCTGCCGGGCAATCCCTTGTTCGTCACGCCGCTTGGGATTGCGATGAATAATTAATAACTATATGTCATTGCGAGCCCCGATGCTCAAACGCCGAGGGGCGAAGCAATCTCCTCTACCATAAGATTGCTTCGTTGCAACGAGCGTTTCTCGCAAAGACATGGAATAACGGAGACGTATGGCATCAGATAAATTTTCATTACGCGTGTACTCTTATCTCGACCGGATGCAGCCGCAGTACGCGGCGTTCGTCGGCACCATCACGCAAGGCGACCTTCCGACCGAGGGCATGGCTTCCCTGTATGTGGAAGTCGCTCCAGGCAACGAAGTGTTCCGACTGGTGGACATCGCGGTCAAATCTACGGAAGCCAAGCCGGGTGCGCAGATCGTCGAACGCGAATTTGGTATGTTCGAAGTCCACTCACATTCGCAATCGGAAGTGTTGGAAGCCGGACGCATCGTGCTGGACCGACTCGGACTCAAACCCGAAGAGCGCATCAAACCGTGGATTGCCTCCAATCAAATCATCACCAACGTGGATCCGTATCAGGCGCAGTTACTGAACCGTTTCCGCCGCGGCTCGATGCTGGTTCCCGGCGAGACGATGCTGGTGCTGGAATGTGCTCCCGCGGCGTACATCAACTATGCGGTTAACGAAGCGGAGAAGGGTGCGACCATCAAGATTTTGCATGTCTCATCGGTGGGACGGTTTGGTCGTATGTGGCTGTCCGGTTCCGAAGCGGAGATTGTCTCGGCTCGGAATGCGGCTGTGGCGGCGCTGGAAGGTTTGGACGGAAGACCGGAGAAGTAAAGTTTTTATGTCATGCTGAGGAGCGAAGCGGCGAAGCATCTCTACTGTCATGTAAGAGACTCTTCGCTATGTTCAGAGTGACATGCTGGAGCGTTTATGGCAAAAATCTTCTATACCGAACGCGATATTGACGATATGAAGGCGCGCGGCGTCACGTCGATCGACATCACGGATAACGTGGTGATCACCGACCTGGCGCTGGAACGTGCCATGCGCTATGAAATGAAGATCAACCGCGCGGACTCTGTTTCCGCCCCGAAGGCGACATTCAGTTCGTCCGTAAATCTGGTTGCGGCATATCCACGCGAGGCGTCCGCTTCAGATACCGAGTTGAAGGCAAAGATCAAGTCCATGGTGCTGGCAAAACTTGACGGGCAGGTGGATGCCACATTGCTGGATGCGGTCATTACGAGGGTGCTGGCAGGGATGAAGTAGGCGGGAAATACTTGCAGGAATTTTCAAAACGCAGGCGGTTTCCCTGCGTTTTTGTTGTGAGTTATCATTGCGTATCAAGCGATAAAGCGAGGATGAAATGGGATTGTTGAAAAAACTCCGCTCAAAATGGAGGCTTTTGACCCGGGATGTCATGCCTCTGGACGAGTTCCGACCAAAACCGAAGCTCGTGACGAAAACAACCCCGGTGCAGAAACCGAAATTCCCAGTCATCGACGCGCACAATCATCTCGGTGAGACGTTCGGCGGCGGCTGGGATAAAAGACCGTTGAGCCAACTGCTGGACCGCTTGGACGAAGCCGGTGTGACGCACTATGTAGACCTCGACGGCGGCTGGGGTGAAGACATCCTGCACACGCACTTGAAGCATTTCAAGGAGGGCGCGCCGGAGCGGTTTCAAATCTTCGGCGGCGTGGACTGGTCGAAGTGGGAGAGCATGGGGGACGCATTCCCTGAATGGGCGGCGGGCAGGCTCAAGGTCCAGAAGGATGCGGGCGCGCAGGGGTTGAAAATCTGGAAACCGTTCGGTCTGCATGTCAGGGATCAGAAGGGACAGTTGGTCAAGGTCGATGATGCGCGCCTGAGTCCGATTTGGGAAACAGCCGGTGAACTTGGCTTGCCGGTCATGATTCACGTGGCAGACCCGGCGGCGTTCTTCGACCCAATCGACGGGACGAACGAGCGTTGGGAGGAGGTGGGCGCGCATCCTGATTGGGCGTTTACGAGCCCGCCGTTCCCCCCTTTTATGGAAATCATGAATGGATTTTTTAATCTGGTGAAACGACATAAAAATACGACATTCATTGGCGCGCACGTGGGATGTTATGCCGAGAATCTGGGCTGGGTGGGACAGATGCTCGATGAATGCCCGAACTATTACATTGATATTTCCGCGCGACTCGGCGAGTTGGGCAGGCAGCCATACACCGCGCGCAGGTTTTTCCTCCAATACCAGGATCGTATCCTCTACGGCTCGGACATGAGCCCCGACCTGGCTTCGTACCGGTTGAGTTACCGCCTGCTGGAGACCGATGACGAATACTTCAATTACAATGCCAGTGAATACCCCATGCAGGGACGCTGGTATGCCTATGGTCTATTCCTGCCAGACGAGGTGCTGGAAAAGGTGTATCGGAAGAACGCCATGAAAGTGTTGAAACTATAACCGGTTGAGGAAGTGTCGTTAACGGAAACAGGAGCGGCTCTCACACCGCTCCTGTTCGATTCCATCTATACAGACTATTTCTCACCCTTCGAGTTGACTCCGCCAACCCCGCTGACGTTCTTGGTCAAGCTGGCGGGCGATCCGTAGTAATTGACTGACCCTGCGCCGGAAACATTCGCGTCGAGTTCATCATCCACCCACACCGTGGCGCTCCCCGCGCCGCTGATGTTCACACTGGCAGTCTGACTGTGCAGATCTTCGCCGTCGAAACTACCGAAGCCGCTGATGTTCAGGTCGAGACTGTCGGCGGTGCCGGATGCGTTCATGCTGCCCGCGCCGCTCAGATCGACGGTCAGGCTCTGGGTCTCAATGTCACTGACGATCACCCTTCCCGCTCCGCTCAGTCCGAATTCCAATTCGTCGGTCTTCAAACCGTCAATGGTCAACTCGCCTGCACTGGAGAATTGCACATCGTCCAATTCCTTGACCACGATGGTGATCTTCACAGGCTCGGTGGGATTGACATGCCTGCCTTTTTCCGCTTTATAGAAGATCTCAAGCGTGCCGCCCCTGACCTCGGTCTTCAACCCCGGCAGGACATTATCCTCCGCCTCGATCTTGACCGAGACCGCGTTGCCCTGCGTGATGACGACCTCGCCCGGGTAACTGATCTCAATGGCATGAAAATCGCCGACTTCGCGTGTTTGCATGGTCACCTCTCCTGAGCCGGATTCGCCCGGTCCAAAGTACACATCCCCATCGTGGAACATGAACATGGTCGGTTTGGCCCAGCCCAACTGCGGGGCAAAGAGGATTGAGAATACCCCACCGCCCACAATGAGCACGTCCATCACGAGCGTTGAATACTTCCAGTACGGGCGCAGGATGAGTCCCACACCGGCGCCGATCAGGATGAAGGGCCAAAAGTGGGTGAGCGCCCACAGATTTTCCGACGGCAGTATCCCTGCGCTGACCATCAGCCAGATGACGCCCGCCGAGATCAGCGTGAGGGGCCAGAATAATGAAGGTTTACGTTCCATTGCTTTCTCCTTATGTTTTCCTATGACGATGGCGGAAGAACGTCATCGCTTTTGATTTCAGGGTTGTTTCGTCTCCCGAACAGACCCGTGCGTGACAGCACCAGATAGACGCCCAGCAAAATAAGCAGGATTGGGAAGACCAGACTGTTGAACGATGAGAAGATCAGGATCTCGAAGAAGGCGCCGAAAATCACGAACAGGATGACGCCGACCTTCATCACACGCCAACCCGACTGCTTTTGCCCTTCATCGCCGCCGTACAGCCCCATGATGTAGATCCCCAGCCCGACGAAGATGATAATAAACGTCCAGAAGTAGGACATCGACTCCCAGTGTTTAAAGATGTTCTGGAAGAGCAGCACCAGCCCGATGCCGCCAACGATGCTGCCGGGGATGGCGAAGGCGGCAGTCTGCTTCCCGCCCGCGAACATCGCTACGAAAAAGATCGCTCCGATCCCGATGATAATGAAGGGCCACACGAATCCCCAGTCAAAATTATCAAAGATACGGCCTGCCAGCGAGAGCAAACCAATGGCGATCAGCACTGTGCCGCCGATCAACCCGCCTGTATTACGATTTGTTTGCATTTTATTCTCCTTTCGAGGGACGCCTCTCCTCGGTTGTATCCCGTATCAGGCCCACTGCCCCTAGCCTGTTGGACGGTTTTGTGTAATCCGCATTGACTCCTACGCACGAATTACGGAAACGTTGCAGATGGAACCAGTTCCAGAGAACCGTTAATGCAGACAAAATTCCGCCTCTTTCTCCTCACAGCCTGATCCCATTTTTCAGGCAACTCGGCGCCGGATGTTAAGATCTTGTAAACATCCTCAAACTCATTGGGCGACTCGGCGTAGAATGAATTGGAGGAACGAATGACCCGAAAACTTTCCCTGATTTTCATGATCATTCTGCTC
The DNA here is from genome assembly GCA_013388855.1 of Chloroflexota bacterium. Lineage (GTDB taxonomy): Bacteria > Chloroflexota > Anaerolineae > Anaerolineales > Villigracilaceae > Defluviilinea. The sequence continues at coordinate 60,996 of JACAEM010000005.1, read as the reverse complement.
TTTTCGCTGTTCGTTGTCAATCCGGTACTGGCGGCAAAGACCTATTCGGCCGACCGTTTTGACGTGTATATCGAGTTGCAGGAGGACGGTTCTGCGGTTGTCACCGAGACGGTTGTGTTTCGCTTCCAGGGCGGGGATTTCACCTACGTTTTTCGTGACATCTCTGCCACCGAGACGGACGGGCTGACCTTCCTCGAAGCCAGTATGGATGGCGTTCTCATGCCACCGGGCACTGGGGCTGGACAGGTGGAAGTCCGGGCGGGTGACTCGCTCAAGGTAATGTGGCATTTCCCGCCTTCGTCTGACGCGCATACGTTCGTCCTTCGTTACCGCGCAGATGGGGTCATCCGCAAAGGGGATGCAGACGCGTTCATCTGGCGCGCCATCCCTCCTGAACACGAGTATTCCATCGCCAGTTCCACCGTCACATTGATCTACCCTTCGGATGCGAAGTTGCTCGAACAGCCGGGCCTCAGCCGGAGTTTCCAGTCCAGATCAACGGATGACTCGATCATCCTGACATCCAGTAACATCCCCGAAAATGAGGAGATGATCATTACTGCCCGATTTGCTGCGGGAAGCCTGACGGCTGCCACGCCGCAATGGCAAATACGACAGACACAACGGAATACGGCGACTCGCACAGCCTTGCCGGTTGGGTTTGTTGCGGGACTCGTCACTCTTGTCCTTGGCGGACTTGGGTTTCTCACTTATGCCCGCTCGAATTCCCGCGAACTGCCTGCCTACTCTGAAGTAGTCACTGCCATACCGCCCGGGAACGTCCCTCCGGCGGTTGTCGGCAAACTCACCGGACAGCAGGGCGGCTTCATGGGCACGATCTTTGACCTGGCGCAACGCGGCGTATTGGAAGTACAAGAGGAGAGAGGTTTCCTCGGTTCTACGAAACATATCCTTGTGCGTAAGCCGTCAAGTGTTATTTTGCGACCTCATGAACAAGGCTTGCTCGATGCGCTCTTCAAACCCGGAGAGTCGCAGGTCAATATGAGTGAGATTGGCGCCCGGCTTTCGATGAAGAATAAATCGTTCGAGGAGTCTTTGGAGCGTGAACTCGTTGAACGTGGCTGGCTGGATCTCGAACGCAAGCAGAAACGCACGCGGCAGGTGGCACTGGCTATTCTTGGTATGATTGCCATGATGACACTTGGTATTATCAGCCTGTTCGGTTTCGGATCGAGCCTCGGCGGCGGGAGCATCGCAACGACGCTGTTTGCTGCCATACTTGGTGCGGGTGTGGCGGGTTTCCTGCTTTCCTTGATCCTGGCGATCTATGCTGGAACATTTTCTGTGTTGACACCTTTGGGTGAGGAGCAGTCTGCGCGTTGGAAGGGCTTTGCAAAATATCTGGAGCAGGTAAGCAAGGGTAGAGAGCCAGCCATTCGTCCCGACCTGTTCGAGATCTACCTGCCGGTCGCGGCGGTTTTTGGGCTTGGCGCGAAATGGGCGAAATACTTTGAACAACTTGGCGGTGTGCCCCTGCCGGTTTGGTTCCATGCCATGGCTGGTTCTCAAGGCGACTTCAGCGCGATGGTGGCGGTGATGTCCTCCTCCGATTCTACGGCAGCGAGTGCTGCCGCAGGCGGAGCGGCAGGCGCCTCGGGAGGCGGCTCAAGCGGCGCGGGATAACAAAACCTGTATGGAAGAGCGCAGCACCTTGTCGGGAACAAGGACTGCGCTCTTCCCGTTTAAGTCTCATGAAGCCAAACCTGGGAGGCACGATGTACAAAAGACTTAATCCGCTGGTCAGTTTGTCGCTGATTGCCATCTTTCTTTTGGTGCAATGTTCGCCGGTCACTGCCGTACCAACGGTCAAAGAGACGGAAAGCCCCGAACCCCAATCGATTCTACAGGTGGATGTCCAGCCAGTGGGACCATATCTCGTGGGACAGACCCCGCCGGAGGGTCAGCGGCTGGAATTGAATCCGACGCTTGAATTTACCTTCGACCGAGATATGGACCCTGATAAAACAGCGGATGCGTTCTCGCTTCTGGACTCTGATAACGAGCCTGTTCCTGGTAAATTTGCCTGGCTCTCCCCGAAAACCTTTTCCTTTAAACCGAACTCCAAACTGGAGCCATCTTCCATTTACAAGGCGATCTTTTCCACCTCCGCCACCGCCAGCGACGGCGAGACCCTGCGGGAGGAAATCCGCCTCGAACTGGCAACCATCGACGCGTTAGCCGTATCCCAGGTCTTTCCTGTGGATCGGACCGAAGAAATCGACCCGAAGACGAATATCACCGTCATCTTCAACCATCCGGTCGTGCCGCTCCAAATCAGGGAGGAGCAAAAGGATTTACCGCAGCCATTGACCTTTTCTCCTGAAGTCACAGGGACGGGCGAGTGGATCAACTCGTCAGTGTACGTGTTCCAGCCGGAGAAACCGTTATTAAGCGGAACCAATTACAAGGTCAAAGTGGAGGCGGGACTCAAAGACACCAACGGCGAGTTGTTGAAACGGTCCTTCTCCTGGACGTTCAGTACGCGCGCGCCGCTCATCGGCAATTTTATGTTGAAGAATGGTTATTCCAATCCGCCGGAGAATATCCAAGACGTTTTATTGGATCAGGCGTTTATTGTTACTTTCCTTCAGCCGATGGATGAAAAAAGCGTGCGCGAATCGATCACGCTGGTGAACCGCGAAACGGGCAAGCCCTTCCCCACGAAATTGACCTGGGACAAAACCTTCACCACGCTGACCATCGAGCCAGTGGGACGCTACAAGATCGCCAGCTTTTATGACCTGAACATTCTGGATACCGCGCGTGCCAGCGATGGCGGAAAACTCAAGCAGGGACTGCATCTGAAATTCGGCACGGTGCCGCTGCCCGCCATCAAGAGTATTTTTCCAAAGCCTAATTCGGAGGCAAAGGATTTTGATTCGCATATTGAGATTGCTTTTGCTTCTCCGATGAAACTGGACAGCTTAAAGAACAAGATCAAAATATCGCCGCAGCCGAGGGATGAATTGCAGTGGTATTTCAACGACTACGATTGGACACTGAGAGTCTACGGACTGGAACCCGCCACCGAATACGTGGTGCGCATCCTGCCGGGCATGTCCGATATATACGGCAACACCATCCAGACCGAGCAGTCGTTCACGTTTAAGACTGGTAACCTGCATCCCTATGCACGGCTGGTCCTGCCATGGACTCCGCTGGTCTATCGTGCCAAGGGACCGCAGGAAGTGTATTTCGAGAATCTCAATCTCGATGAAGTCTCTGTCATGTTATATGCTTTGGATTATTCCCAGTTCAGCCTTATGCTCTCGGGTAAAGTGGACCCGGTCAATTTCAACCCGAAGGTTGAGCCATTACGCGAGTGGAAGCCGAGTGTGGATGCGCCCAGGAATCAGATGAATTATGAAAAGTTCAAACTGGGAGACGTGCTCGAGAACCCGTTGAAGCCAGGTTATTACTTCATCGGTGTGAAGGGCAAGCCGCTCGATTATACGAGCAATTTCTATCAGGGCTTTCTTTTTATCGTCGCCACCGATAACATCACGCTCAAGACGACAGACAGCGAAGCCTCCGCATGGGTGACCGATCTCGAAGCCGGCAGACCGCAGCCAAATGTTTCGGTCACGTTCTACGACAATAACTGGACCAAGCTTGGCACCGTCACCACTGATAGGGATGGGATCGCCTATAAAAAGGATATCAAGAATCCCACCTATGCGCGGCTGGAAGGCGCCGATCACAACGCCTTTACGTCCATCGAATGGGGCAGCGGCGTGTGGGCGGGCAATTTCGGTCTGTACGAGAATTTCTATTACAACCCGAATCCGTTGTTCGGTTATGTGTACACCGATCGTCCCGTTTACCGCCCGGGGCAGGATGTGTTCTTCAAGGGTATCGTGCGCGACAATGACGACTTGCATTACAGCCTGCCAAGGGTGGAGAAGGTCTATGTAAGCATCGAGCAGGCGGGGGAAAAAGTCTTTGGCGAGTACATACCTCTTTCGGAACTCGGCAGTTTTGACGGCAAGTTGACGCTTTCCGATGATGCCGCGCTGGGAACCTACGATATGTACGTGTGGACATCTCCCGTCGCCGAATCGACATTTGCCTACCTGTCCTTCCGGGTGGCGGAATATCACAAGCCGGAATTCGAAGTGAACGCTTCTTCTGATAAGGGCAATCTCCTGGCCGGGGAAGAGGCGACGTTCAGTCTCGATGCCAAATATTATGCGGGCGGCAATCTGGGCAACGCGGATACGGAATGGTTCCTACAAGCCTCCCCGTATTACTTCCAGCCATCGTCGGATTACTGGGAATTCAACTTCATGGACTGGGATCGCGATGAATTCTGGTCGCCGCAAAAAGCTAGCGGCACGGAGACTTTGGCGAACGGCAAAGGAGTCACCGATGGCGCGGGTCATTTTGAGATCACGCAAACTCTCGGTTTGGATAAGAACAAGCTCAGCCAGAACATCTCGTTCAGCGCCAACGTAACAGACATCTCAGGGAATATCGTCAGCGGAGGGACGAGCGTCACAGTACATCAGAGCGAGTTCTATGCGGGGATTCGCTCGGTCAGTTACGTAGGCAAACAGGGGGAGGAACAGCCGTTTGAAGTCGTCGTGCTGGATTGGAATTCGGTTCCTGTTGCCGATCAGCCTGTTTCCGTTAAATTTATGGAACGCCGCTGGTTCAGCGTGCAGACCCAGGATAAACAGGGACAACTGCGCTGGGAGACATCGGTCAAGGAGATACCCATTTCCACGGCGAACGCGGTCACGGGCGAAGATGGCAAAGCGACCGTATCGTTCATCCCGCCGCAGGGTGGCGTGTATAAAGCCATTGTCACGGTGCGCGATACGAAGGGTCACACGCATCAAGCCTCTGCCTATATGTGGGTGGCAAGCGATGACTACGTCGCCTGGCGGCAGACCAATGATCGCACCTTCAACCTGATCGTGGACAAGGACTCCTATTCACCGGGCGATACGGCTGAAATTCTCATTGCCCAACCCTTCGACCACGATGTCTATGCTCTCGTCACATACGAGCGCGGACATGTCTACAAACAGGACGTCATTCTGCTCAAAGGCAACAGCACAACGTACCAATTACCAATTACTTCTGAGATGGCTCCCATCTCGTACGTTTCCGTAACCGTTATCAGTGGCGCGTATAAAGACGAATCGCCCGATTTCAAGATCGGCATGGCAAGCATCAACGTGGATACAAGCGAGCAAACGCTGGATGTGACCGTGACCGCCGATACCAAGTCCGCGGGACCCGGCGACGAAGTCACATATACGATCGAAACCAAAGATTACAACGGTAGACCCGTCTCAGCGGATGTGTCGCTGGCGGTGGTGGATAAAGCCGCACTGGCGCTGGCTCCGATGAACTCCGCGCCAATGCTGGATGCATTCTACCCGCAACAAGCATTGAGTGTCCGCACGGCGCTGGGATTGGTCTCGAACGCCGAAGATTTCAACGCCCAATATGGCGAGACCATTCCCGATGGTGGACGCGGCGGTGGCGGCGGCGGTGGTCCGAGCCTGGGCATTATTTCCACGCGCAAGGATTTCAAAGATACAGCCTGGTTCGAAGCGAATGTCGTCACCGATAAAGATGGCAAAGCACAGGTCAAAGTGACGCTGCCGGAGAACCTCACCACATGGAAAGCGGATGTGCGTGCAATCACAGTAGATAGCAGGGTGGGTCAAACAACGAGCGACCTGCTTAGCACGAAGCCGCTCTTCGTCGAGATGCAGACGCCGCGCTTCTTCGTCAACGGCGATACCGCCACGGTCGGCGCGACGGTGCACAACAACACAGATAAAGACATGAAGGTCAATGTCTCGTTGGATGCTGATGGCGTGGAGTTGCTCTCGTCTGCGGCACAGGAAACGGAAGTTCTCGCAGGGCAGCAAACGTATGTGAAATGGGATGTCGCCGTCCAAGGGGGAGCGAAGCGGGTGGACTTCACCGTCCAAGCCGTGAGCGGTGATTACGTCGACTCATCCAAACCGGCACTCGGCACGCTGTCCGATCAAGGCATCCCGGTCTATAACTACACCGCGGTCGAAACGGTCGGCACGTCGGGCATGATCCAGAACGCGAACTCGTCCACTGAAGCGATCCAACTGCCTCAGTCGTTGAACTTCGCAGACGCGTCGCTTTCCATTGAAGTCTCGCCGTCGCTGGCGGCTTCGATGCAAAGCGGGCTGACCTATCTCGAAGATTATCCGTACCTGTGCATGGAGCAAACCGTCTCACGCTTTTTGCCGAACGTCATCACGTCGCGCGCCCTCAAGAACGCGGGCATTGATAACGGTCATCTGCAAAACGAACTCGACGCGCAGGTGAACGCGGCACTGCAGCGCATCTACGCCAAGCAGCATTACGACGGCGGTTGGAACTGGTGGGATGGTGAGAAGAGCGATCCGCAGACGAGCGCCTATGTGGTGTATGGTTTGATCGAAGCGAAGGAGTCGGGCTATACGGTCTCTGAGAGTGTGCTCGCGCGCGGCATAAAATTTTTGGAAGAGAATGTGCCGATGCTGAAACGCAACGATGCCACGTGGCAATACAACCGCACGGCGTTCATGCTCTACGTGCTGGCGCGCGCGAACGAATTGCGACCCTCGCAGGTCAACTTCATTTACGAACACAAGCAGTCGCTCAGTTTGTATGGGAAGGCGTATCTGGCGCAGGCGATGTACATGCTGGATAAGGATGACGAGCGGACGCTCTCGCTTCTTTCTGACCTTGAGTCGGCTGCCGTGTTATCGGCGGCGGGTGCCCACTGGGAGGAATCGACTAAAGATTACTGGAACTGGAACACCGACACGCGCACGACCGCCATCGTGTTGAATGCTTTTGTCCAAATGGACGCGACGAATCCGGTCACGGCGCAGGCTGTCCGCTGGCTGATGGCTCACCGCGACAGCGGACACTGGCACACCACGCAGGAGACCGCCTGGTCGTTGATCGCCCTCACCAACTGGATGACCATCTCGAATGAATATGACACAAATTACAACTTTGCGGTCGGCTTGAACGGTGAGATGTTGAATCAAGGCAATGCCACGAAAGAGAACCTGACGGAGACCGTCAACCTGCAAGTGGAGATGAAAGATCTGTTGAAAGAAGCCGCGAATTATCTGGTCTTCACCCGCGGCGATGGGACAGGCAATCTGTATTACACCGCCTATCTGAGCGCGGAACTGCCCGTTGAATCCATCCAGCCGTTGGATCAGGGCGTGAGCCTCTCGCGGCAATACTTCAGCGTGGACGATAACAAGAACCCCATCACCGAGATCCAGCGTGGCGAGTTGGTGCGCGTGCGCCTGACGGTGGTCGTCCCTGCCGCGGTGCACTACATCGTGGTGGATGACCCGCTGCCCGCCGGTTTCGAAGCCATCGACGCCACCCTCCAGACCGACACGGCTGTCCCTACTTCATATACAGTCACCGACTACAACGAGCGCGGCTGGGGCTGGTGGTATTTCAGCCACATCGAACTGCGTGACGAGAAAGTCGTGCTCTCTGCCGATTATTTACCCGCCGGAACCTACGTCTACACCTATCTCGCACGTGCCAGTACTGCCGGGACGTTCAAAGTCATCCCGCCTACAGCAAGCGAGTTTTACTTCCCCGATGTGGGAGGCAGAGGGGCAGGGAGTGTGTTTGAGGTAAAGGAGTAACCCTCCTTCGGAAACCTTCCCCAACTCCATTTGGATTTGGGGAAGGCGTCGGGCACAAACAACATAAAGCTGAAATCATCTGGGCATACCAATTGTAGCGAGAGAGTCTTATATGACCAACTTATAAACCATGGTCAATTCACTACGGTGATCGTTATCATTTCACTTTTTATTATCTCTCCATTCCCGGCGACTCCCTCTGCCCAAAATTGATGTTCCCCCGCGGACAACGTCCACCAGGTTTCGTAGGGAGCAGATGATAAAGTTGTGAGCAGACTTCCATCCATCCAGATTGTGATTTGTGTGATTCCGCTTCCCGCCGCGACCTCGATTTTGATTTGTTGCATGGATAGATCAAGGTTGGGGTCGATGCGGTAGGTGGTATTGTTGTGCGGGGAGAGTAATATCAGTTGATTTGCTGATGGAGAATTGTTTTCTGATGCCCGGGAATAATCGGTGAGCAGGTGAAACCCTTGTATGCGCGCCCATTCCTGTGCTTCGATAGGGAGATTCAAAACCGTGACGGATTTTCGCCGCTCAATGGGAGTCGAATCATCCGCGAGAGAATTGGTCAGCGTATCGATCCAGACTTGTTGATAGGTTGAATCCGTTTGTATAGGTTCGGTTCCGCTGATGAACCATTCCTTGTGCGTGTGCGGACAGGCCGGGGTGGGAAGCAAGCCTGAGATGTCGCAGACCTCCACTTGAATCAAGCCGTCGGGCCTCGCGAAGAAATGGTCGGGGCGTCCCTGCAAGAGTCCGCGCATGACTTCGTGCCAGATGGGCGCGGCGCCGGTCAGACCGGTGACGTTGTGCATGGCTTCGTATCCGCTGTTGCCTACCCACACCCCGACCAGAAGATCGGGGGTGTAGCCAATTGTCCAGTTGTCGTGGAAGTTGCTGGTGGTACCGGTTTTGACGGCGGCAGTGCGGTCGAGCTTGAGGGTGCTGTCCAAGCCGAAGCCGATCAGGCGGGCATAGTCATCGCTGAGGATATCGCTGATGAGCCAGGCAACGCGCGGGTCCAGGACTTGAACCGCCGGTTTTGCATCCGGCTGATAAAGCAGATTCCCATCCGCGTCGTGGATACCCAAAATTGATGTGTTGCCGATGAAATTCCCCTGGTTGGCGAGTGCACCATAGGCAGTCGAAAGTTCAAGCAGACTGACTTGTCCGCCGCCGAGCACGAGGGAGAGATCATACTGTCCGGCTTCACTCAAGGATGTGATGCCGAGTCGTTTGGCAAGATCGACCGCGTTCTCGATGCCCACTTCTCGCAACGTTTTCACTGCCGGGATATTCAACGATGAACCCAGCGCTGCGCGCACCGAGACCGGTCCGTGTTCGAGTCCATCATAATTGACCGGCGTATACGGCGTGCCGTCGCGCAGCGTGAATGTGGTGGAGACATCAAGAATGGGAGTGGCAACGGTCCACGCATTTGAGCGTGTAGGATCCAGGGCAAGGGCGTAAACGAACGGCTTGAAGGCGGAACCGGTTTGACGCGGCGAGGTTGCCATGTTTAGCGCGCCATCAATGGATTCGTCAAAGAAGTCCGCGCTGCCGACGAGCGCCAGGATTTCCCCGTTATGCGGGTCAAGCGCCACAAGTGCGGCATTGTTGACGTTGTAACTAAGTGTTTCGTTCTCCTGTTTGAAAGCGTCGATGCGGCGTTTGATTGTCTCTTCAGCAAGATGTTGGGCATCGAGATCAAGCGTTGTCCGCACGACGAGACTTTGTTGTGAGCTGAGAAGCCCATCGGCGGTCAATTGATCAAGCTGGTTTTTGATGATCCAGATAAAGTGCGGCGCTTCGATCGGATAGGGGTCCGGGTTGAAACTCAACGGAGTTTTTTCCGCGCTGAGGCGTTCCTCGGGTGTAATGTAGCCTTCCTTTTCCATCACGCCGAGCACAATGATTTGTCTATTCTTTGCCAGATCGGGATTCGTGAACGGGTTGTAGACTCCTGGCGCTTGTGGCAAGCCTGCGATGAGAGCGCATTCCGGTAAAAGCAATTCGCTGGCGGGCTTGCCGAAGTAGGTTTGCGAGGCGGCTTCGACTCCGTATGCCATACCGCCGTAGTTGATCTGATTCAAATATAAAGCGAGGATCTCATCCTTGGAGAGTTTTCGCGTCATCTGCCAGGCAAGGACGGCTTCGCGAAGTTTGCGCCGCAACGTGCGCTCCATCCGTTCATCTTCGTCCATCAATAAATTACGCGCCACTTGTTGTGTGATGGTACTCCCGCCTGCGATGGTCTCGCCGCCGCGGAGGTTAATCCACAAGGCGCGGATAATGCCGGTCAGGTCGACCCCAGGGTTGGTGTAGAAGTTTTTGTCTTCGACTGCGATGGTGGCATCCTTCAAACATTGAGAAAGGTTTTCGACGGAAAGCACTGTGTTCCGCCCGCCCTCCTGTGGGATGATCTCGTACAGTAGACGCCCATTGCGGTCGGTAATGCGTACGCTGGGAATCAGAACCGTATCCGGGAGCGAATCGACCGATGGCATATCCCAGAAAGTGTAGGCAAGGGGTCCTGCCGCTAGGAGCAAAAGCCCAAATAGAAAGTATTGAATGGGTTTTCTTCGTAAGAGGAAAAATAATTGCATGAAAATAAGATGTTTCTCCTTTGTCAGAAGTTCCAAACACTGCAATCCAAAATTCGGACAATTTTGGCCTTGACAAAATAGAAAATATGTTCTAAAATGTTGATATAACGCGTAACTGAGTGGTTACATATATGATCAACACAAGACGAGACGTATTTCAAGCCATTGCAGACCCCAACCGCCGCGCTATTCTTGCTTTGCTGTCACAGCACAGGCTGACCTTGAATGGCGTTGCCGAGAATTTTCGCATCAGCCGTCCGGCGGTGTCGCGTCATATCAAGATATTGAAAGAATGCGGCTTGGTGGTCGTCATTCCCCAGGGACGTGAGCGTTTTGTGGAAGCGCGTTTTGACAGGTTAGGCGAAGTGACCGATTGGATCGAAAAGTATCGTCAGGTATGGGAAGCGCGGTTTAACCGCCTCGATGATTTATTGGAACGGATGAGAGATGAAAGATGACATGCCCTCAAAAAATAAAGTGACCGTGACCGCCGAACCCGGCAAGCAGGAGTTGTTTATTACCCGCGAGTTCGATGCGCCGCGTGAGTTGGTGTTTCACGCCCACACCGACCCGGCGTTGTATGTCCAGTGGGTGGGTCCGCATGGATACGAGATGATCCTTCGGGAATTCGAGCCGGTCAGCGGCGGCAGGTGGAGTTTCATTCACAAAGACCCGCAAGGCAATGCGTTTGGCTTTCACGGCTGCTTTCACGAAATTTCGCTTGAGCGACTGACCCAGACCTTTGAATTCGAAGGCTACCCGGGGCATGTCTCTTTGGAAACGGCGACATTGGAAGAACTGCCCGGTAATCGCACCCGTGTGACGATACATTCTGTCTATCAGTCCGTCGCCGACCGGGATGGCATGATCCAAAGTGGGATGGAAAAGGGCGTTCGCGAAGGCTACGAACGTTTGGACGACCTTTTGGCAGAAGGATCGTGAGATGCCCGCCCTGTTGACCGCGGCTGAGTTCCTCAAAAGGTTAAAGGCTTTACGCTCCCCTGTGATCGCCAAGTCTCACGAACATCTTGCCTCCAATGAAGGCAATACAATCCTGGGCGTCCGCATGGGACAAGTCTTTGCACTGGCAAAGGAACATATGAACATGGAGTTGGGTGAGGTCGAGGTGATGCTCGAAAGCCCTATTCATGAGATGAGGGTCGGCGCGGTCAGCATCATGGATTTTCAGGCGCGCAGTAAAAAGACAACTGACGAGCGTAAAAAAGAACTCTTTGACCTATACATCCGCCGCCATGACCGCATCAACACCTGGGACCTGGTGGACCGATCCGCTCCCTGGGTGGTGGGCAGTTATCTCTTGGATAAGCCGCGCAAGATTTTGTATAAGTTGGCGAAGTCAAAGAGGATGGCTGAGCGGCGGACGGCGATTGTCAGCACGCTGTTCTTCATCGGCAAAGGCGATGTGGAAGATGCCTTCAAACTGGCAGAGATCATGCTTTATGACAAGGAAGATCTAATCCACAAGGCGAACGGCTGGGCATTGCGGTTTGCAGGCGATAAAGATAGAAAGCAGCTGTTGAAATTCTTGGATAAATATGCCGTTGACATGCCGAGAGTCACATTGCGGTATGCTACTGAACATTTTGAGAAGAAACAACGAGAGTATTATATGAGTGTGAAAGACCAGAAATAGGAGAGAGTGGATGAGTGTCTTTTTTGAAATTCATGTTGACGATGTCCAACGTGCTGTAAATTTTTATAAGACCATCTTTGGATGGAATATGAGCCGAAACCCTGGTGTGCCGATTGAATATTTTGACATTGAAACCGGCGACTCGCGTGGTGGCCTACTGCAGCGACCTGTGAAGGCGCCTTCTCTTGGACAGGGGACAAATGCATTCATCTGCTCATTGGAAGTGGACAACTTTGATGCAACAGCCGCGAAGATTCTATCCCTTGGCGGGATGGTGGCGTTGGAGAAATTCCCGGTCGTTGGCAGATGTTGGCAGGGATACTTCATTGACACAGAAGGCAATACCTTTGGAATCTTTGAAGTGGATGAAAAAGCAGGTTTGTAGGGTACATCATGAGCCAATACCTTGTCCTGTTGCGCGGAATTAATGTCGGAGGAAAGAACATCATCAAAATGGCGGATTTGAAAGCCAGTTTTGAAGAGATGGGCTTTTCGAATGTGGTCACCTATATCCAAAGTGGGAATATCCTGGTTCAGTCTGATGAAAAGGATAAGGCTGTTTTGACGACGAGGATCGAAAAGGGACTTTCCAAACGCTTCAACTTTGATGCGAAGGTGGTCGTGATCGCTCAAAAAGAATTGGCTGGCATTGTTAAGTCTGCACCGGAGGGATTTGGCAAAGAGGATAAGAAGTTTCGGTACGATGTCATTTTCTTGAAAGAGCCGCTCACGCCGCAGGGAGCCATGGAGAGCGTAAAACTCCGCGAAGGCGTGGATACGGCTCATGCGGGCAAACAGGCGCTGTATTTTTCCCGTCTCATCAGCCGCGCTTCGCAAAGCTATCTCACAAAGATCATTGGCATGCCGGTCTATCAGAATATGACCATCCGCAACTGGAATACGACAACCAAATTGTTGGCGCTTATGGAAGGACAAAATGGCTAAGACAAATTTCCAATCCATTGATGAATACATCGCGGCATGTCCGCCCGATTCGCAGGCGTATCTGATGGAGATTCGTAAATTGTTTCGCAAGTTGGTGCCCGATGCCAAAGAGAAGATCAGTTATCAGATCGCATGCTTTGAACTGAACGGGAAGAACTTGATCCATTTTGCGGGGTGGAAAAAGCATGTGTCGCTGTACCCGGTTCCGGCGGGGAGTGAGGCGTTCGAGCGTCAGATCGCAAAGTATGTGAACGGCAAAGGGACGTTGAAATTTCCGCTTGATGAGCCGCTTCCACTTAAGTTGATCGAAAGAGTTGTCAAATTGCATTTAGAGGTAAATAAAAAGTTAACCAAAGGAGATTGAAATGAATAAGATAGTCCCGTGTTTATGGTTCGATATGCAATGTGAAGAGGCAATGAACTACTATGTGGATACATTCAACGGTGCGCCGCACAAAAAGGAAGAGTCAAAGATCGTGTCCATCACCCGCTATGAAAAAGGCATGGAAGCGCCCGGCGCGGAACAGATGGTAGGCAAGGTCATTACTGGGATTTTTGAACTGGCGGGTCAGCGCTTTATGGCGCTCGATGGGGGACCAACTTTTAACTTCACCGAAGCGATTTCGTTCTATGTGGAATGTGAAGACCAGAAGGAGGTGGATTACTTCTGGAGCAAACTGTCCGCCGTTCCCGAAGCCGAGCAATGCGGCTGGTGCAAGGATAAGTTCGGTTTGTCATGGCAGATCGTGCCGAAGCAGTTGGGCGAATTGATGGGCGACCCGGATCCGGTCAAATCCAAGCGGGTCATCAATGCCATGCTCAAGATGCACAAGATCATTGTTGCAGATCTGCAAAAGGCGTATGACGGAGCATAGATCATGCGAAAAGTTGTTGTGCTTGAACATATCTCGCTAGATGGTGTCATTCAAGCCCCAGGTGGCGCAGAGGAAGATACCAGCGGCGGCTTCGGATATGGCGGTTGGGTGATGCCATACTCCGATGAGGTGAGTGGAAAGCTTTTGAGAAAGCAGATGGACAGTCCGTTCGACTTGTTGGTAGGGCGAAAAACCTTTGATATTTGGGAACCGTACTGGTCTCAGCATGCAGATATATGGCAAAACGTCAACACAGCCACCAAGTATGTTGTTTCGAATACCAGAACGTCCAGCCAATGGCAGCCGTCTGTATTTCTGAACGGAGATATTGCAGAGAAAGTCGCCAAGATCAAGCAGCAGCAGGGACCGGATCTGCACGTGTGGGGGAGCGGTAATCTCCTGCAGACGCTCATCAAGCATGATCTGGTCGACGTATTCTGGCTGATGATTTATCCGGTCACGTTGGGCAGTGGGAAGCGTTTGTTTGCTGATGGCACGATCCCTGCAGCGTTCAAGGTGACTGAAAGCACAACCACGTCGAAAGGCGTCATTGTTGTGAATTACGAGCGCGCAGGCGCGATCACAACCAGTTGAATGCTTTTGGAAGATACGGTTTCTTAACCACAAAGGCACAAAGACTCTTTTAACCACAGATGGACACAGAGAATTGGATGTAGGTGTTCTTTTGCAGAGATTCATCAACAATCAGTGTTCATCCTTGTTCATCTGTGGTGATTTTTTTAAACGCCTTTTAGAGATTTCGGAATCTGTTGTTAATCCTTTTGAACTTTCTTGCGTTCATCGTCCCACAGTTTGGCAAAGCGTTCAAATACATCGGCAATGATCTCCAGCTCATTTTCGGAATAACTTGAGATCAATTCGTCTTGCGCTTTTCTCGCCGACTCAAACCATGCCGCCATTTTTTCGCCGCTCGATTTTTCAGGAGCGATTAAAGTCCCACGGCGGTCATTGGGGTTGGGTCGACGTTCGATCAAGCCAGCCTTTTCCAGCCGGTCAAGCATGGCTGTCGTTGCACCCGAAGTGAGACCCGTAAACCTGGAAAGTTCAGAGGGTGTTGCAATGCCTTTTTGGAAAAGCAGCCTGAGACATTCCATGTCGGTAACGTTCAGCCCAGCCCATTCGCTCATGGCGTTGCGGAAATGGGTGAGGTTTACCCCGTAATCGCGCACTGCCATCAAGGCTCGTTTTTTCAGATCAATCTTTGTTGAGTTTGGCATAGAATTTACCCTTGACATTATCTTTATAATAAAGTATCTTTATTATATAACAAAATTCATTTAGTGGCAAGGTATCAAACCAAGTCAGATAAGGAGATTACTATGAGTCCAAAAACCGTTACCAAAAAGTCTGCCGGGAAGTCCACTGCGGCTAGTAAGAAGTACGCGGGATTATCACCTGAAGAAATCGCTGCCATGAAAGAAACCCTCAAAGAGAGGAAGGCGAATGCGAACAAGGAAGAGGCGGAAAAAGCGGTGTTTGCGGCGATCGCCAAAATGTCTGAGCCAGACCGTTCCATGGCGACGCGGATCCATGAGATTGTCAAAGCCGCTGCGCCGGGTCTCACGCCCAAGACCTGGTATGGGATGCCTGCCTATGCCAACGCAGAGGGCAAGGTCATTTGCTTCTTTCAAGCCGCGAGCAAGTTCGGGGTGCGGTATGCAACCTTCGGCTTCCAGCCCGAGGCGAAACTCGACGACGGAAATATGTGGGCGGCCAGTTTCGCCCTCATCAAGTTGACTCCCGTCGAAGAAGCGCAGATCGCCGCGCTCGTAAGGAAGGCGGTGGATTGAGGACCAATCCTGCCGCAACCCGAATTCGGACAATTTAAGTCTTGACTAAATAGAACAAATATTCTAAAATAATGAAAATGTGTTTATGGGTGGGGAAAGCCCGACTTTCCCCACCCATTGCGTTAATTGTCGCGACCCTTGCCATGAAAACTTTAATGATTGGAAATTTGACATGAGAAACAAAAACCGACCAGCCAAACGGAATGCCCCTTCCACTTCTCCCTCGACCTCGGACCTGCGCGCGCTTTTCAACGGCAGGGTCATCGCCCCGGACGATCCACGCTACGAGACTGCGCGGAAGGTTTTCGCCGGGAACATTGACCGCCGCCCATCGGCAATTGTCCGTGTGGCAGATGCGGGCGATGTCTCACGACTTGTGAAATTGGCAAGCGAACACGGATTTGAATTCGCAATCCGCAGTGGGGGTCATAGTGGGGCAGGTCACAGCACGACTGAAGGCGGTGTCGTTCTTGACCTATCTGCGATGAAGGATCTACAAATTGATTTGGAAGAACAAACCACCTGGGCAGAGACTGGGTTGACCGCTGGCGAATACACAACCGCTGTCGGCGCGCATGGCTTTGTCACCGGCTTTGGCGATACTGGTTCAGTGGGACTTGGCGGCATCACGCTTGGCGGCGGCGTCGGGTATTTGGTCCGCAAATATGGGCTGACCATTGATAACCTTCTCGCGGCGGAGGTGGTCACCGCCGATGGTCAACTTTTGCATGTGGATGAAAATTCTCACGCCGATCTCTTTTGGGCGATCCGCGGCGGAGGCGGCAACTTCGGCGTGGCGACGCGCTTCAAGTTCAAACTTCATAAACTGGATAAGGTCTACGGCGGAATGCTCTTCCAACCTGCGACGGCGGATACCATCGCTTCTTTCTTAGCCGAAGCTGATTCTGCTCCCGATGAACTTTCCACCATCCTGAACGTGATGCCGGCGCCCCCCATGCCCTTCCTTTCGGAAGATGTGCACGGCAAGATGATTATGATGGCGATGATGGTCTATGCCGGCGATGTTGAAGCGGGCGAGAAAGTCATGTCCAGGTTTCGCGCAATTGCCGCTCCCTATGCCGACATGCTGCGACCCATGGCATACTCTGAAATGTTCCCGCCCGAAGAAAACGGGGATTATCACCCCGTCGCCGCGAGCCGCACGATGTTCCTCGACCGTGTGGATCGGTCCGTCGCCCAATTCATCCTCGAGACGTTAGCCAAATCCACGGCTTCGATGGCGGTGACCCAACTACGCGTGCTGGGCGGCGCGATGGTGCGCGTCCCGTCCGATGCGACCGCGTTTTCCCACCGTCAATCCAAGATCATGGCGAATCTTGCCGCGTTATATGAAAAGCCCGAAGAGAAGGAAGTTCACGAGGAATGGGTGACCGAATTCTTTTCCTCCTTGCAGCAAAGCGATAAGGGGATGTACGTCAACTTTATCGGCGACGAAGGCGAGGCGTCGGTCCGCGCGGCATATCCAGGCAAGACTTGGGATCGGTTGCGACAGGTCAAAGCGAAATACGACCCGACGAATCTTTTCCGCTTGAATCAGAATATTCCGCCGAAATAATACCCCTCGAACATGTCGCCCTGAGCGGAGCGAAGGGTCTCTGCCAATAGCGTGCGAGACTTTTCGGTCGCAACAACCGCTCCCTCACATCGTCCCGATGTCCTTCGGGAGAGTGACATAACAATTTACAGGTAACAATTCACATGAAAACCTTTTATCAAATCCTTGCCAATACCCTGCTTACCAATGTCACCAACATGACCGTTTGGTTTGCGTTGATCTTCTTTATCTACCTCGAAACAAAATCGGTCACAGCGACCTCCATCGTTTCGGGAATCTATCTTGTCGTTGTTGCGGTCTCGGGCATCTGGTTCGGGAGCATCGTTGACCACAACAAGAAAAAGAATGTCATGCTCCTTTCGGGCTTCGTCTCGCTGTTCATTTACTCGATCGGTCTTGTGGTGTATCTGAACGTTCCCGCCGAAACGTGGAAGAACGCCGCCAGTCCCACGCTTTGGATATTCGTTCCGCTTCTCCTCCTCGGCGTGATTGCAGGCAACCTGCGCGGCATTGCCCTCCCGACACTGGTCACAATCCTCATTCCCGAAGATTCGCGCGACAGGGCGAACGGTCTCGTCGGTACAACGACGGGCGTCATCTTTCTCATCACTTCCGCCATCAGCGGGTTCCTTGTTGCGCATTCGGGCATGTACCTCGTTCTGATTCCTGCCGTCATTGTGATGGCTCTTTCGATTGCGCATCTCTTCTTTACGGAAATCCCGGAGAAAGAAATCGTTCATCTGGAGGGACAACCTCCCAAAGTGGACTTGCGCGGTACATTCGCTGTGGTCCTTACCATCCCCGGCTTGCTCGCTCTGATTTTCTTCAGCACCTTCAACAACTTTCTGGGCGGCGTCTTCATGGGCTTGATGGACGCCTACGGGCTGTCGCTGGTTTCGGTTCAGGTGTGGGGCGTGCTATGGGCAGTCCTCAGTTGCGGCTTTATCGTCGGCGGTCTGCTCATTGCAAAATTCGGCTTGGGCAAAAATCCGCTCTTTGCCATGTTTGCCGCCAACATCGTCATCTGGATCATCTCCAGCGTGTTCACCGTTCAGCCGTCCATCGTGTTGCTTTCCATCGGCATGTTCATTTACATCAGTGTCATCCCGTTCATCGAAGCGGCGGAACATACCATCATCCAGAAAGTTGTCCCGCTCGAAAGGCAGGGACGCGTTTTCGGCTTTGCCCAAAGCGTGGAGATGTCCGCTTCGCCTCTGACGACCTTTATGATTGGTCCCGTGACCGAGCTGATCTTCATCCCGTTCATGACCACCGGCGCAGGCGTTGACCTGATCGGCGGCTGGTTCGGCACAGGCGCGGATCGCGGCATTGCCCTCGTCTTCACATTGACGGGTATCATCGGCTTGATTGTCACCTTGATTGCGATGAACACAAAATACTATGGCTTGCTCTCGAAACGCTACATGGAAGAAAACGAGTCTGCCGCCTTGCCCGAAGGAGAACCAGCGTGACGAAAGCTCCCCAAAGCAGCAGCGACCTCCCCAAAATCAGCGTGCCTGCCCGTCGTGCCCTTGAAAGTGTTGGCGTTACCACACTAAAGCAACTGACCGATTTCACTGAAGCGGAACTGTTGATGTTGCACGGCATGGGTCCAAAGGCGATTCGCATCCTGCGCGAGGCGTTGAAGTCAAAGGGATGGTCCTTTCGTGAGTCAACGAAGGCTGGCAAAATGGACAGGACCATCCGCACGCATTTGGATAACATCCGTTCGGCAGATAGGGAGTTGCAAAACAAGGCTTATCACTTCCTGATGGAGAAAACCGAAAAGCCCGTGGACTGGGCATACGAAGCGTGGGATGAACTCGTCGAGGGACTGACGCACAAGGACAATCACGTCCGTGCAATCTCGTCACAGTTGCTTGCCAATCTCGCCAAGAGCGATCCCAAGGGCAGGATGTTCAAAGACTTTGACAAACTGCTCAACGTGACGAGGGATGAGAAATTCGTCACAGCACGGCATTGTTTACAGAACATCTGGAAGGTCGGCTTGGGAGGCAAGAACGCGCAACAATTGGTCGTGAAGGGATTGGAGAAACGCTTCAAGGAATGTGCCAACGAGAAGAACGGAACGCTCATCCGTTATGACATTCTTGTCGGGTTACGCAATCTTTACGAAGCCACTGCGTCCAGCGAGATCAAAGAGAAGGCTTTGGCGTTGATCGAACTGGAGAGGGATACGAAGTATAAGAAAAAGTATGCGGATGTGTGGCGGGATCTGACAAATTGAAATAAGAGTCCAATCCAGGAATTGAAGGGCGCTTCAATTTTCACCCCGCCTGATTGAGCGCCTGATCCAGATCCCAGAGAATATCCTCAACATCCTCCAATCCAACACTCAAGCGGATGAAATCCGGGCTGACACCCGCCGCAATTTGTTCGGCTTCGTTCAACTGGGAATGAGTCGTGCTGGCGGGATGGATCGCCATGGACTTCATATCTCCCAAATTTGCCACGTGACTGAAAAGGCGCAAATTGTCAATGAAACGCGCGCCCGCTTCCCGCCCTCCGTGGACGCCGAATCCCAGCATGGCGCCGGGACCTTTGGGTAGATATTTCTTTGCCTTTTCATGATCTGGGTGGTTCGGTAAACCGGAGTATGTGACCCACTTGACCTTCGGATGACTTGACAGGAACTCTGCGACGCATTGTGCGTTCCTACAGTGCTGATCCATTCGCAGGGAGAGTGTTTCAAGCCCCTGCAGGAACCACCAGGAGGCAATGGGTTGTTGACAGGCACCGAAGTCACGCAGCATCCCCGCCCGTGCCTTGGAGATGAAGGCGGTGGGGCCAAAATCGTCAGCGTAAACAACATTGTGGTAGGCGGGATCAGGCGCGGTGAAGTTATAGAAGCGCCCACTCTTTCTCCAGTCAAAGTTCCCTTTGTCCACGATCACACCGCCAATGGAGGTGCCATGCCCACCGATGAATTTTGTCGTGGAGTGTGTGACGATATCCGCGCCCCACTCGAAGGGACGACACAGATATGGCGTGGCGAAAGTGTTATCGATCATCAAGGGAATGCCGTACTCCTGAGCAATGACAGCGACTTCCTCGAACGGAAAGATATTAACGAGCGGATTGCTGATCGTCTCGCCATAGATGATCTTGGTATTGGGCTGGATGGCGCGACGGAAATTTTCCGGGTCTTTCGGATCAACCAGCGTGACGGTGATCCCCAGTTTGGGCAACGTGTATTGAAATTGTGAAATCGTCCCGCCGTAGAGTGTGGAGGAGGCGACGATGTGATCGCCTGTTTCGCAAATGGTGAGTATGGCGGTCATTTGCGCGGCATGTCCCGAACTGGTTTCCACTGCGCCGACGCCTCCCTCCAGACTTGCCATACGTTGCTCGAAAACGCTGGTGGTCGGGTTGGAAATGCGCGTGTAAATATGCCCGGTCTCTTGCAAGGCAAAAAGCCGGGCGGCGCGTTCCGTACTTTTGAGATCATACGCCGCGGTCTGATAAATGGGGACAGCGCGACTCCCCGTAACGGGGTCTGGCTCATAACCGGCGTGTAACTGTCGAGTGGTGAAACCAAATTTGCGAATGTTGTTCATAGGAGTTCCTTTTGTGTAACTCTATGATACTTCGCTATTGGCCGGCTTGGGCAGGTTTGACCGGGATCTCATTCGGGTCGAACGCAGTTGCCTGATAGACGTAATAGTTCAACCAGTTCGAATATAACAAATTGGCATGTCCACGCCAGCGAACATGGGGTGTCTTGGTCGGATCATCGTTCGGATAGTAATTCTTCGGGATGTGAATGGGTAATCCCTTATTAATATCGCGGTCATATTCGGCTTTGAGCGTAAATGGATCGTATTCCGAGTGACCAGTGACGAAGATGTGACGCCCATCTTTCGAGCCGACGATATACACGCCCGCTTCATCTGACTCAGCCAGAAGCTGAATCTCGTTAACCCTGGCGATGTCCTCGCTGCGAATCTCGGTGTGGCGGGAGTGGGGAGCCAGGAAAATGTCGTCGAAGCCGCGCAGCAGATTTTCGGTCCGTGAAAGGATGCGATGCTCGAAGACGCCGAACATTTTGCGCGGCAGGTCATATTTGGGAATGCCGTATTTGTGATACAACGCGGCTTGTGCCCCCCAGCAGATATAAAAATTCGATTCGACGTTTGTCTCACCCCAGTCGATGATCTGTGTTAGTTCATTCCAGTAATCCACTTCTTCAAAGGGCATCTGCTCCACGGGGGCGCCAGTGATGATGAGTCCATCGAATTTTTCATGACGGACCTCGTCGAAGGTGACATAGTGATTGAGCAGATGATCCGCATTCGTATTTTTGGATTCGTACGTGGCGGTATGTAGAAGCGTGATCTCAACCTGTAATGCCGAGTTGGATAATAACCGCAGTAGCTGTGTTTCGGTCGCGATCTTGGTCGGCATGAGATTCAAGATGGCCACCCGCAATGCGCGGATGTCCTGATGCAAAGCGCGATCCTCGTCCATGACGAAGACATTTTCATTCTCAAGCGTCACGCGCGCCGGAAGAGTGGTCGGGATTTTTACAGGCATTTGTCTTCCATATACAGTGGTTGGGTGGGGCGGGTGATTTTCCCGCCCCATATCGAAACCAACGGATCAGCTATTCAGCGCCTGATCCAGGTCCCACAGGATATCGTCGATATCCTCCAGCCCAATGGATAAGCGGACAAAGTCCGGACTGACGCCTGCGGATATCTGCTGTTCTTCGGTCAACTGGCTGTGCGTCGTTGTGGCAGGATGGATCGCCAGACTCCGTGCATCGCCAACATTGGCAAGGTGGCTGAAAAGTTGCAGGTTTTCAATAAATCTCTTGCCCGCTTCCAAACCGCCTTTCACGCCAAAGCCAAGGATGGCGCCTGCACCCTTCGGCAAATACTGTTGGGCTCGCTCATAATCGGGATGACTCTTCAGACCAGGATACTTCACCCAACTCACCTTTGGATGATCTTCGAGATATTCGGCTACGATTTGCGCATTCTGTACATGGCGTTCCATGCGGATGCTCAAGGTCTCGATGCCTTGAAGCGTCTGCCATGAATTGAATGGCGATTGGCACGCGCCAATGTCGCGCAGCACGTGTACGCGCGCCTTGATCGCAAACGGAGGCAAACCAACGCTCGAAAGTGTGGAATACACCAACCCATGATACGAAGGGTCAGGCGTATTGAAGTTCTCGAACTTGCCGTTGCTCCAATCATAATTGCCGCCATCCACAATGATGCCGCCGATGGATGTGCCATGTCCGCCAATAAACTTGGTGGTTGAGTGAGTGACCACATGGGCGCCCCATTCGAACGGGCGGAAGAGGTACGGTGTGGCGAATGTGTTGTCGATGAATAACACCAGTTTGTGTTTCCTCGCGATCTCAGCCACTTCTTCGAAAGGGAACACAGCAATGTCGGGATTGCCCAATGTCTCGCCGTACAAAATCTTGGTGTTCGGCTTGATTGCCGCTTCGAAGTTCTTCGGGTCACGCGGATCCACGAATGTGACTTCGATTCCCAATTTGGGCAGGGTATAAGCGAATTGGTTATAGGTGCCGCCGTACAAACGCGATGACGAAACGATATGGTCACCGGCATTGCACAATGTGAAGATTGCCTGCGCCTGCGCGGCATGACCGGAGCTCGAAGCCAGCGCAGCCACACCGCCTTCGAGTGCTGCAATGCGTTGTTCCAATACATCGGTGGTTGGATTCATCAAGCGCGTATAAATATTTCCCAACTCTTTGAGCGCAAATAGATTTGCGGCATGTTCCGTGCTCTTGAATTGGTAACTGGTGGTCTGATACAACGGCACCGCGCGGCTTCCTGTGGCGGGGTCAGGGGAATAGCCCGCATGTAACTGACGGGTGGCAAAACCTAATTGTCGTCCTTGAATTGCAGTAGCCATTGGCGAAACTCCTCTTGTTTATAAATTTACCCGCCCTCCAGAAGAGATTTCTTTCAGCGCTAAAAAAGAAAACCTCTCCTGAAAGTACAAGAAGAGGTATACGTCTACACCATCCTCTCATCTTCCAGATACGAATGACATTTGCCATTCCTATTTGCCGAAATTGGCACCGGAACTTTCGTTTGGTTGCCGAGGCTTCACAGGGTCGGTCCCTCAGCCTCTCTGGATAAGAGCGAGTATTTAGTTTTATTATTAGGGGCGGTTTATATCATAACGCTTCGTTTTGTGTCAATACCCAAACGGGTACTCTTATAGCAACCCTTCATTCACCAGCAACTCAGCATTATAGATCGACGCGCCTGCCGCACCGCGGATCGTATTGTGAGACAACACCACGAACTTAAGATCAAGGATGGGATCGCGGCGTACGCGACCGACCACGGTTGTCATGCCGTTCCCGTTTAACCGGTCGAGTCTCGGCTGAGGACGATCCGCTTCGTCTCTTACGCTGATCACGGGTCGTGGTGACGAGGGAAGCTCCCTCGCCGATTCAGGTGCGCAGTAGTCACGTAAGGCTTGTATCGCTGCTTCCGGCTCAATGGGATTTGCAAGGGCAACACTGGCACAAACGGTATGACCATCGATCACAGCCACGCGATTTGTGTGAGCACTGAACTTAATATCAGCCAATTCAATTTTGTTGCCATTCAATTTGCCCAGCATCTTGCGCGGCTCCCATTCCACCTTTTCCTCTTCGCCGCCGTTGGCAACATTGGGGATGATGTTATCCATAATATCGAGCGAAGAAACGCCGGGATACCCCGCGCCCGAAAGTGCCTGCAACGAAACTGCAAAGACCTTCTTTACGCCAAATGCATTATCGAGGGCTTTGAGCGCGATGGTCATGCCCGTGCTGGTGCAATTTGGATTTGTCACAATACATCCACTCCAGCCTTTGTTCGCGCGTTGTTGTTTGACGAGATGGATATGATCTGCATTGATTTCGGGCAGCAACAGCGGCACATCTTCACCGCGTCGATATGAAGACGCATTCGAACAGACTGCCGCGCCTGCTTTCGCAAACGCTGGTTCCAGTTCATTGGCGATTTCCGTGTGCAATGCAGAAAAAACGATTTTTGCCTGCACCGCCTCCGTATCGGCAGGGACAATGACCATATCCTTGACGTAATCAGGCATCGGAACATCGAGCACCCAGCGCGTTGCCTTGGAATATTTTTGTCCTGCCGAGCGATCGGATGCCGCCAGTGCGACCACCTTGAACCATGGATGATTATCCAGTAGCGAAATGAACCGCTGACCGACAGAACCCGTCGCGCCGAGCACGGCTACGGGAATTTGCGAGGAAGACATACTAACTCCTTTAATGTTTGAATGTTGAAAAGTTTGAAGGTTATCAGGTTTTTTCCTTCAAACTTGTGAACTTTTCAATCTGCAATAATTAACCTATGCAGCGCCTTGACCGCGTTCTCGGTATCTGCATTGTCCACCACGAGGCTAATGGATACCTCCGAAGACCCTTGTGCAATGGCGAGCACGTTGACGCCGCTGTTTCCAAGCTGACTGAAGACCCGTCCTGCCACGCCAACCGTGTGACGCATCCCCGCGCCAACCACCGTGACAATGGATACATCGCTTGTAGACCAGACCCGGTCAATATCTTCATCTTCGATCTCGTGGACAAAGGCTTTTTCCAGTGCACTTAACACGAACGGGCCCGCTTCGGCGGGTACGGCAAAACAGATGGACTGTTCAGAGGAAGCCTGGGTGATGAGTGGAACGCTTGTGCCCGTGGATGCCACCGCGCCGAACGCCCGCGCCGCCACACCAGGGACACCCAACATACCGCGCCCTTCGATGGTCACTAATCTTTGCTTGCGGATAGCCGTCACCGCTTTGATGATCTTTTCCGGTTCCCCGTTGTGACCGTTGGCGTGTCCATTGGCGATCAGACGCGTGCCCGGGTGGGATGGGTTGAACGTGTTGCAGATGCGCAGTCCAATACCAGCCTCCACCACCGGGCGGATGGTCTTCGGGTGCAGCACTTTTGCACCGTAATAAGCCAGTTCGGCAATTTCACCGTAGCTGATCTCAGGCAATGTCTGCGCTTCGGGCGCAATGCGCGGATCGGTGGTCATCACGCCGTCTACATCCGTCCAGATCCAGACATCCTCAGCGGGAAGAACCGAGCCGATGATCGCGGCGCTATAGTCGCTGCCGCCGCGCCCCAGAGTCGTAGTGACGCCTTCAGGTGTCGCACCAATAAAACCTGTCGTAATGGGAACAATTCCTTCGTCCATCAAGGGATTCAATACCGCCCTGGTCTTTTCTGTCGTCACTCGAAAATCGGGATGTGCATTCTGGTAGTGTGCGTTTGTGACAATAAATTCCGTTGCTTCGATTGCCTTGGCTTTGATCCCCGCCTCCTGAACGGCTGCTGCCAGCAATCGGATGCTCATCCGTTCGCCCAGAGACGCTACTGCATCCATTGCTCGGTGACTGGCTTCGCCAAGCACCGCGATGGCTTTACACAAATCTACGAGGGAAAGAATGAGCGCGTTGATCTCAGCTTTCACTTCTGCACAGCGCTGCTGATCGTGGACAAGCGCATCGATGGCGGAGAAGTGTTTCTCTCTCAGCGTGGATTCCGCCTGGGGTAACGAATCAACCTTCCCCTGCGCGGCGAGCGACGCGGATTTCAGCAGCAAGTCTGTTACGCCAGACATCGCCGAAGTGACGACCACCATGCGTGCAAATTCATCCCGCGCATCCCGAATGATCTGCGTTGCCTGTTTCAAGGCGTCCACTGATCCAACAGATGTGCCTCCAAATTTCATGACCAATGTTTGCTGTTTCATGACTTGCTCCTTTGTTCGCCCTTCTTCATCAGTTGGTGAAAAGGGCAGGGGGAAATAAAAACGCCCCAGTCCGTAGACGTGAGGCGCTGTGTTGTTGCGAGATAACTTTTGACTCAGTTACTTCTGCCCATCACTACGTGCAAACGCCTCACGGTTTATACCGGAGGTAGTGGTCATGGTCATAGTACCGAAGCCGAACTTGTTCATAATAATTGGGCGGAATTCTATGCGCTTGATGGATTCATGTCAAGAGGTAAGTTTAAGAAAAGTACCCATTTGGGTACTCTTTCAAAGTTGATGAGAAAAAATCATTGACTCATTTCGTATTTCGAGTAGAATACCGCCCAATATGTATTACCCATTTGCGTTCCCGCGTACCCGTCGTCCGAAGCCTACTTCTTTCGAGAAGGTTGGGTTCTTTTTATTTGGATGATGGAAGCAAACGCAGCGTGAACTGACACACACCGTACCGTATCAACCAAAACAGCCCGCCTTCAAAGGCGGGCTGTTTTTATTTTGCCCTCACCCTGTCCTTCTCCCAGAGGGACAGGGGATAAAAAAAGGAGTAATCAATGAATCCAAAACCAAAACCGCAAGTGAAGAAAGTTGTATTAGCCTATTCGGGTGGGCTGGATACCTCTGTGATCGTGCCGTGGTTGAGAGAGAATTACGGTTGTGAGGTCGTTTGTTTCTGTGCCGATGTGGGTCAGGGCGATGAGGACCTGGCAGGGCTGGAGCAGAAGGCCATCAAGAGCGGTGCGAGTCAGTTCGTTATTCACGACATGAAGGAGGAATTTGCGTCGGATTATCTCTTTCCCATGTTGAAGATGGGGGCAGTGTATGAACACAAGTATTTATTGGGCACATCGGTTGCCCGTCCTTTAATTGCAAAACATTTGGTGGATGTTGCTCACGAACTCGGTGCAGATGCCGTGGCACATGGTGCGACCGGCAAAGGCAACGATCAGGTCCGTTTCGAGTTGACCGTGATGGCGCTTGACCCAAGACTCAAGATCATCGCTCCCTGGCGCGAATGGGATATCCGCTCGCGTGAAGATGCGATTGCCTATGCTGCGAAACATAACGTCCCTGTGACGGCGACGATCAAATCCATTTACTCGCGCGATTCCAATCTCTGGCATCTTTCGCACGAAGGTGGCTTGCTCGAAGACCCGTGGAATGAACCGGAAGAAATAATGTACCAGATTTCCACGTCGCCCGAGAATGCGCCCGAACAACCCGAATACGTGGAAATCGAATTTGAGAGCGGCAAACCAATTGCCGTCAATGGCGAAAAACTTTCGCCTGCAAAAATCATCGAGACACTCAACGCCATTGGCGGCGCACACGGTATCGGGCGTGTCGATCTCGTGGAAAATCGACTCGTTGGCATGAAGTCGCACGGCGTCTACGAAACGCCCGGCGGCACGATCCTACTCTATGCCCATCGCGAACTCGAGTCGCTGGTGCTGGATCGCGAGACGCTGCATTTCAAAGAGATGGTCGCCGTCAAATATGCCGAACTTACCTACAACGGGTTGTGGTTCACGCCGTTGCGCGAAGCGCTGGATGCGTTCGTCGATTCCACACAGGGACCGGTGACCGGCACTGTGCGCCTGAAACTCTACAAGGGCAACATCATCGTTGCGGGTCGCAAATCGCCGTTCAGCCTCTATCGCGAAGACTTCGCCACGTTCGGTGAGGAAGATGTCTACGATCAGAGTCATGCCGAGGGTTTTATCCGCCTGTACGGACTCAGCCTCAAAGTCCGCGCGCTCAATGGGCTGCCTGTTTCCGGCATGAATATGCCGAAGCCGGATTATTCAAGGTTCAAGAGAGACTAGTGAATGGAGAGTAGTGATTGGTAAGTGGTAATTACCATTTGCCAATTACCAAGGAGATGCATATGACCCTCTGGGGCGGTCGCTTTTCAACCAAACTCAACGATCAGGCATGGGATCTCAACACCTCCCTGCCTGTCGATAAACGCATGGCATTGCAGGATGTGGATGGGAGTCGCGCCTGGGCAGACGCGATCCACAAAGCGGGCATTCTCTCGGATAAAGAATACGCCTCCATCTCCCTCGGGCTGGTCACCATCAAGGAAGAGTTTTCTTCGGGACGGTTTAACTTCGCGCCATCTGATGAGGACATCCACACCGCAGTGGAACGCCGTCTTACCGAATTGATCGGCGACGCGGCAGGCAAGCTCCACGCGGGACGCAGCCGCAACGATCAAGTTGCCACTGATTTCCGCTTGTGGATGCTGCAAACTATTCCTGAGGTGGTCTCTGCTTTCCGCCTTCTGCAAAATGCCATTGTTGAGCAGGCTGAAACCGCAGGGAAGATTATCATGCCGGGATACACCCATTTGCAACGGGCGCAACCAATTCTTCTTGCGCATTGGTGGTTGAGTCACTACTGGTCGCTGCAACGAGATGTGGAACGGTTGCACGATCTGATCAAGAGAGTCTCTGTACTGCCATTAGGTTCGGGCGCTTTGGCTGGCGTTCCGTTCGAGATCGACCGCGTTGCTTTGGCGCAGGCTCTTGGTTTTGCAGATGTTTCGCAAAACAGTTTGGATGCTGTTTCTGATAGAGATTTTGCCGCCGAGTATTTATTTTGCGCGGCGATGTCCGGAGTCCATTTAAGCAAGTTGGCAGAGCAAATCGTTTTGTGCACGAGTGCGGAGTTTGGCTTCTTCGAATTGTCCGATGCTTTCTCCACCGGTTCGAGCTTGATGCCCCAGAAAAAGAATCCAGATGTGTTCGAGTTGACGCGTGGAAAAGCTGGAACATTGCTCGGTTTACTTACCGGGTTGCTTGCTACGCTCAAAGGATTGCCGTCCACGTATGACAAAGATCTACAGGAAGATAAAGCACCCGTCTTTCAAGCGACAGATACCTTGCTGGCAATTCTGCCCGTTCTTGCCGGTGCATTGCGGACAATCACTGTGAAACCAGAAAAGATGCGTAACGCGATTGACCCGACGATGATGGCGACCGATCTGGCGGATTACCTTGTCAACAAGGGAGTTCCGTTCCGGGAGGCGCATGCGCTGGCGGGAAAAGCCGTCCGTGCGGCGGGGGAGGGGAAGGTGTCGCTGGAGAAAATGCCGCTCGAAGCGTATCAGGCGATCAGTCCCGCGTTTGAAGCGGATGTATATCAGGTCTTTGATCCGATGAAATCCGTCGAAAAAAGAGACGCGATTGGCGGCACGAGTCTCCAATCCGTCAAGAATCAAATCAAGAAAATCAAAGGAGTCTAGATCATGTCTACTGTTCCCTGCCCTGAATGTGAAGCCCAGATCGAATTGACATCCGGAACCGAAACCGGTGAGATCATCGTGTGCCCGGATTGCGGAGTGGATCTCGAAGTGGTTTCGCTCAACCCTGCCACCGTACAACTCGCGCCCATGGAACAGGAAGATTGGGGAGAGTAACCCTCACCCCCCAGCCCCTCTCCCAGAGGGAGAGGGGAGTCATGAGGAACTATGCAACGACGACTCAAACTTGGTGTTCTGTTTTCTCGTGTGCGCGTCGAAGAGAAGTGGATCTTTGGCGCGATGGAAAAGCGCGGCATTGACTATGACCGACTCGATGACCGCACCATCCATTTTGATCTGAACGACCCAAAACCATGGCAGCAATATGACGCGGTGCTGGAGCGCAGCATCAGCTATAACAGCGGATTGTATGCGCTGCGGTTGTTGAACGCGTTCGGTGTGCCAACGGTGAACACGGCATCGGTTGCCGAGATCTGCGGTGATAAGTTGATGACGAGTGCCGCGTTAGCGCGCGATGGTGTGCCGCAGCCGCATAATGCAACGGCGTTTACGCCGGAAGCCGCACTCGAAGCCATCGAAGCGTTTGGATACCCCGTGGTGTTGAAGCCAGTCGTCGGTTCGTGGGGGCGGCTGCTGGCAAAAGTCAACGATCGGGATGCGGCGGAAGCAGTGCTGGAACACAAATCCACGTTGGGTTCGGTGCAGCATTCCGTTTTTTATATTCAGGAATATATCGAGAAGCCCGGACGTGACATCCGCGCGATCGTGATCGGCGACCAAGTATTGACGGCGATGTATCGCAAATCCGATCATTGGATCACGAACACGGCGCGCGGCGGTGAAGGAGAATTGTGTCCCATCACGCCGGAGATCGAAGACCTGTGTTTGCGGGCGGCGAAGTCGGTTGGCGGCGGTGTGCTGGCAGTGGACTTGGTGGAGCATCCCGAAAAGGGATTGGTCGTCAACGAGATCAATCACACGATGGAATTTCATACGATGCAGCCGGTGAGCGGGATCGATATTGCGGGTGAGATTGTGGAATATGTGGTGCAGGCAGCAAGGATGAAGGCTGAAGTATGAATGATGGAGTAAAAACAACAGTTTCTATTATCGGTGGTTCCGGGTATGGCGGCGGCGAACTTCTGCGTTTACTGCTTGGACACCCGAATGTGGAAGTGAGGCAGGTGACTTCCCGCTCGCATTTGGGCGAGTACGTGTATCAGGTCCACCCAAACCTGCGTAAACGGAGTCAGCTGAAATTCAGTGACCCAGTTTCGCTGGAACCAGCCGATATCCTTTTCCTTGCCCAACCGCATGGACAAGCGCAACATCATATCGAAGAGTATGCCAAACTTGCTCCGAAAATTATCGATCTGGCGGCGGACTTTCGTTTGCGGGATGCGGCATTCTACGAGCAGTGGTACGGGGAAAAACACGCAGCGCCGGAGTGGTTGAGCAAATTCGTGTATGGTCTGCCGGAATTACATCGTGCCGAAATGGCGACGGCGAATTACATCAGCGGGGTGGGGTGTAATGCCACGGCGAGCAACCTGGCGTTACTGCCGCTGGTAAAAGCAGATTTGTTAGACGTATCCTCCCCGATTTTTGTCGAGGTCAAAGTGGGTTCGTCGGAAGGCGGCGCGGAGGGGAATTCCGGTTCGCTTCACGCCGAACGCGCCAATGTGATACGAACATTTTCCGCGTTCGGTCATCGCCACACGGCGGAGGTCATTCAGGAAATGGGCGTCAACGCTTCGCGTGTTTCGCTAACCATGACCGCTGTCGATTTGGTGCGCGGCGTGCTGGCGACGGCTCATGCGAAAGTGAAACCCGGTGTTGCCAATAAAGATCTGTGGAAAGCGTATCGTGCCGTGGCGAACGAAAATCCCTTCGTACGGATGGTCAAGGAACAGCGCGGTATTTATCGCGTGCCGGAGCCGAAGATCCTTGCCGGAACGAATTACGCCGATCTGGGATTTGAACTCGATGAAAGTAACGGTCATATTGTGGCGATGTGCGCGATCGATAATCTCATGAAGGGCGCCTCAGGCACGGCGGTGCAGTGTATGAATTTGATGATGGGCTGGGATGAGACCCTTGGTCTTGAGTTCATGGGATTGCATCCAATATAGAACACAAAAGCCAGAATGTGGAATGAAGAACGAAGATCCATAATTCAGCGTTCTTTATTACCCATTTGGGTACTCTTTTGCTGAAAGATGGAAATGTATGAATAATTCAATTATCGTAGTGAAACTCGGCGGCACGGAAGGTGTTGACTTCTCAGCGATCTGTACGGATGCCGCTGAGTTATTGAAACAAGGCAGGCAATTGGTTCTCGTGCATGGCGGTTCAGCAGAAGCGAACTTGCTCGGCGAATCGCTGGGTACTCCACCGAAGATGATCACATCGCCTTCGGGATACACGTCGCGATACACCGACCGGAAAACGCTTGAGATCTTTTTGATGGCGGTAAACGGCAAGGTCAATTCGTTGTTGACTGAGCAGTTGCAGATGTTAGGAGTCAATGCGTTAGGGTTATGTGGTCTTGATGGGAGGTTGATGCAAGCCGTGCGCAAAGATTCCATTCAGAGCATAGAAAATGGCAAGCGCAAGATCATCCGCGATGATTACACCGGTAAGATCGAAACGGTCAACAGCGACTTGTTGAACATGTTGTTGCATGCCGGGTATCTGCCGGTCATTGCACCGGTGGCGGTCAGTGAAAAAGGTGAAGCGCTCAACGTGGATGCAGATCGCGCCGCGGCGATGGTGGCATCCGCGCTCAAGGCGGAGACGTTGATCCTGCTCACAGCGGTGCCCGGGTTGATGAAAAACTTCCCGGATGAGTCAACGCTCATTCGGCAACTGCCGCAGAGTCAGTTATCGGCGGCGAGTGAAGCGGCGCAAGGTCGCATGAAGAAAAAAGTATTGGGCGCAGAAGAGGCGCTCCAAGGCGGTGTGACGCAGGTCATCATTGCGGACGGTCGAATTCAAAATCCTATTACAAATGCTTTAGCAGGAAATGGAACGGTAATCCAATGAACACACAACAAATTTTAGAAATTGAATCGAAACACTCGGCAGGGACATATGCCAAGCAGCCGCTCGTTATCGTGCGCGGAGAAGGCGCATCGTTGTTCGATGCGGACGGCGTGGAATATCTGGATTGTTCGTCGGGGCATGGCGTTGCCAATCTCGGTCATGCCAACCCGAAAGTTGCTGAGGCAATCTATAAGCAGGCGTCTACGCTGATAACACTTTTCGAGTCTTTCCCCAATGACAAGCGTGCTGAATTGATGAAGAAACTGACTTCACTTGTTGACGGACTTGATCGAGTCTTTCTCTGCAATTCTGGGACGGAGTCAGTCGAAGCGGCGTTCAAGTTTGCGCGCCTCTCCACGGGACGAAAGAACATTGTCGCCGCAATGCGCGCCTTTCACGGGCGGACGTATGGTGCGCTCTCTGCGACGTTCAACAAAAAATATCGCGAAGGATTTGAGCCGTTCGTGCCCGGGTTCAGTCATGTGGCGTATAACAACATCGAAGCACTGGAACAGGCGGTCAATGAAGAGACGGCTGCGGTGATCCTTGAAGTGGTGCAGGGCGAGGGCGGTGTGCATCCGGCAACGGAGGAATACATGCAGGCGGCGCGGCGGATCTGTGATGAACGCGGCGCATTGTTGATCGTGGATGAAATCCAATCTGGCTTTGGACGCACAGGCAAGATGTTCGCCGTCCAGCATTTTGATGTGATGCCAGATATGCTGACCTGTGCCAAGTCGCTGGCGGGTGGTGTGCCGATGGGCGCGGTGTTGATTAGTTCGAAGGTGAAGAATCTTACACCGGGCGTGCATGGTTCGACGTTTGGCGGGAATCCGCTTTCGTGCGCGGCGGCGCTTGCGGCGTTGAGCGTGATCGAAGAGGAAGATTTGCCGCGGCAAGCTCTGGTCAAGGGCGCGTATTTGATGGATAAACTGCGCCGAATCGAATCACCCTTGATTCGTGAAGTGCGCGGTAAAGGGCTGATGATTGGCATCGAATTGAAAGAAAAGGTTGCTCCGTATATCAAGGAATTACAGGAACGAAACATCATCGTGTTGAATGCGGGGATGACGGTGATCCGTTTGTTGCCGCCGCTCGTCATCACTTATGGGCAGATCGATCGCCTTGTAGGTGTTTTGACAGAAGTATTGGCGGTAGAACCCGAACTTGTGGAAGCGTAGCCGATGAGTGAGTTTGAAACACTGGTTGGGCTGGTATCGCAGTACAGCCCTTCCGGGCAGGAGCGGGGAGCGGTGGAATGGCTCGTAACGCGGATGAAATTGCTGGGCTATGATGATGCCTATATCGATGGTGCCGGGAATGCCGTCGGTGTGATGGGAAAAGGACCCCAACAGGTGGTCCTGTTGGGTCATATTGATACTGTGCCGGGGGAGATAGAGGTTGCCCTCATTCCTCCCTCACCCGACCCTTCGGGTCGCCCTCTCCTGCAGGGAGAGGGGAGTCTGTACGGGCGCGGTTCGGTGGATGCGAAGGGCCCGCTGGCGTGTTTTGTGGACGCGGTGGCAAAGGTTGGCGCGAAAGCTGGATGGCAGTGCGTTGTCATCGGTGCGGTGGAAGAAGAACGCGACTCGGAAGGGGCGCGTTTTATTGTCGATAAATATCGGCCAGACTACGCCATTATCGGTGAACCAAACCAATGGGATCGTGTCGGGCTGGGGTACAAAGGCAGCGCCTGGGCAAGTGTGACCATCAAACGCGAACAGACGCACACCGCCAGCGGGGAGGAGACGGCAGCGGAAGCAGCGGTCGAAGTATGGCTGAGGATCAAGGCGTACGTCGATGCGTTCAATGCTGATAAACAAAAAATATTCGATCAATTGTTATTGACCTTACGCGGCATGGAATCGGATTCGAATGATTTTGAACAATGGACGAGGCTGAAAGTGGGAGTTCGTTTGCCTGTGGATGTTTCGCCTGAGGATTGGTACAAGAAATTGGGAGAGATTGCGGGGAACGCGGATGTGGAACGAATCGGTTTTGCTGTCCCGGCGTGGGGATGTGAAAAAAACACAAAATTGGTACGCGCTTTTTTAAGCGGGATCAGGTCAAACGGCGGAGAGCCGCGTTTCGTCTATAAAACGGGAACCGCCGATCTAAACATTGTCGCTCCTGTGTGGAAATGCCCTGCTGTGGTGTATGGCCCCGGCGATTCCAATTTGGATCATACACCAAACGAATATATCAATTTGAATGATTATCAAAAAGCGGTGAATGTTTTGTCAGTTGTGTTGTCGCATTTGAGCGCCTGACCGAATCGGAAAATCATCCCTTGACGGATTTCCGTTTCTGCCTATAATCGGGCGAAATACATTAACCCAAATGAATTCAATCTTCAACCTCTCCCTTATTGTCATCCTTATTGCGGTCCTTATTATTAAGGATCTATTTGTGGTTAGGATGGTGCCGGAGAGAGCGAGATAACTCTACGTAAATGCAAAAAGCCGCCCTAACCATGGGCGGCTTTTTTGTTATCCCCCGCCCGACCCTTCCCCATGACTTCATCATGGAGAGGGGAGCAAAGAGGAAATATGCGATCAGATACTGTCAAAAAGGGATATGAAAAAGCGCCGCATCGTGCATTGTTGCGCGCGACCGGTTTGCAAGATGATGATTTCAACAAGCCGTTTGTTGCCATCGTCAATTCGTATGTGGATGTGGTGCCCGGGCATGTGCATTTACAGGAGTTCGGCAAGCTGGTGAAAGACGCCGTTCGCGCCGCGGGATGTGTGCCGTTCGAGTTCAACACCATCGGCGTGGATGATGGCATTGCAATGGGGCACCTGGGGATGAAGTACTCGCTTCCTTCGCGGGAATTGATTGCGGACTGTGTCGAGACGATGATCGAAGCCCATAGGTTTGACGCCATGGTTTGCATCCCAAACTGTGACAAGATCGTGCCGGGCATGTTGCTTGCGGCGATGCGCGTCAACATACCGACCATCTTCGTTTCCGGCGGGGCGATGAAGGCGGGGATGACTCCTGAAGGCGAAACGATTGATTTGATTTCCGTCTTTGAAGGAGTCGGCGCTTATTCAGCGGGGAAGATCGACGATCGACGACTCACCACTCTCGAAAAATTTGCCTGTCCCTCCTGCGGTTCATGCTCAGGGATGTTTACCGCCAACTCGATGAACTGTTTGATGGAAGCATTGGGGCTGGCGCTGCCATTCAACGGTTCAGCCTTGGCGAAAACCCCGGAGCGTGAAGCATTGGCGCGTCAAGCCGCCGCGCAGATCGTAACGCTCATCGAACGAGATATCAAGCCGCGTGACATTGTCACCGCCGAAGCCATCGACGATGCCTTTGCATTGGATATGGCGATGGGCGGATCATCGAATACCGTTTTGCATACACTGGCATTGGCAAATGAAGCAGGTGTAGATTATCCGTTGGAACGTATCAATGCCGTTGCGGATAAGGTTCCGCACATCTGTAAGGTCAGTCCAGCGGGCAAGTGGCACATGGAGGATGTCCATCGCGCCGGTGGAATCCCGGCAATCTTGAACGAAATCCAATGGGGAACGGGTATGCTGCATTTTGATCGTTTGACGGTGACAGGCAAGACATTGGGAGAATCGATCCAGGGTTACGATATTAAAGATGATGAGGTGATTCGACGTTATGACAATGCACATTCCAAACGCGGCGGGCTGGCGATCCTGTTTGGCAATCTTGCTCCGAATGGGGCGGTGGTCAAAGTGGGCGGAGTCGGCCCGGCGATGATGAAGTTTGAGGGTCCGGCGGTGATCTTTGAATCGCAAGACGAAGCCATGGCTGGGATTTTGGCGGGCAAGGTTAAAGCGGGAGATTGTGTTGTTGTCCGTTACGAAGGCCCGAAGGGTGGGCCGGGGATGCAGGAGATGCTCTCGCCCACGTCGGCGATCATGGGGCAGGGGCTTGGCGACAAGGTTGCACTGATCACGGATGGTCGCTTCAGCGGCGGGACGCGTGGTACGTGCATCGGTCACGTTTCACCGGAAGCGGCGGCGCGCGGTCCAATCGCGGCGTTGCAGCCTGGAGATTTGATCCAAATCGATTTAACGGAACGCAGCCTCAATGTGAGGTTAAGCGATGCAGAGATCCAGAGCCGATTGGATGCGCTACCTCCGTTTCAATCCAGGACCACATCCAAATGGTTGAAACGGTATTCGCATTTTGTCACCAGTGCAGATACAGGCGCGGTGTTGATGAGCTAATGTCGTTGCGAGGAGGAGCAAAGCGACGACGAAGCAATCTCCTATTGATGAGGAGATTGCTTTGGGCAAAGAGCAAAGGCGCCCTCGCAATGACATAAACCAAAGGAGCAATCATGAAGAAAAAAGGTGCAGAAATTGTTTGGGAGTGCCTGGTGCGTGAAGGGGTGGAGGTGGTGTTTGGCTACCCCGGCGGCGCGAACATGCCGATCTACGACGCGATGTTGAATTATCCCGTTCATCATGTATTGGTGCGGCACGAGCAGGGTGGCGCGCATATGGCGGATGGGTACGCTCGCGCCTCGGGAAAAGTTGGCGTGGCGATGGCGACGTCGGGCCCGGGTGCCACGAACCTGGTTACGGGTATTGCCACGGCGATGATGGATTCGGTTCCGGTCGTCTTCATCACAGGGCAGGTAGCCGCACATTTGATCGGCGGGGATGCATTTCAAGAGACCGATGTAACCGGGATTACATTGCCGATCACAAAGCATAATTATCTTGTGACCCGCGCGGATGAAATCGCCGAGACTCTGCGCGAAGCATTCTACATCGCGCGCAGTGGACGACCAGGTCCCGTGCTGGTCGATATCTGCAAGAACGCGCAGGTGGAATCGTGTGAGTTTGTGTATCCCGATGAACCGAAACTGCCGGGTTATCAACCTGTGACGCGTTCGCCAAAGGCGTTGTTGGATGATGCAGTAGCATTGATCGAGCAGGCGCACAAGCCCGTCATCCTGTGCGGGCACGGCGTGTTGATGTCGCATGCCGAGGAGGCATTGATGCAGTTTGCGGTCAAGACGCAAACGCCGGTGGCAAGTACGCTGTTGGGTCTCGGAGCGTTTCCCGCTTCCCATCCGTTGAGCCTCGGCATGATGGGGATGCATGGCGAAGCGTATGCCAATCTGGCGATCCAAAATTCCGATCTGATTCTTGCCTTCGGTATGCGCTTCGATGACCGCGTGACTGGAACGCTCAAGACCTATGCTCCCAAAGCCAAGAAAATCCATATCGAGATCGATCCTTCTGAAATTCATAAAAATGTTTTTGTGGATGTCCCTCTCGTTGGAGACGTGAATACTGTTGTGAGCGATCTGATCCCGTTGGTGGATGAATATGACCATGATGATTGGTTGCAAGAAATTCAAGGCTGGAAGAACGAGACCGATTCACGTGACATCATGAACTGGGAGGAGGATGGCAAGTTATACGTGGCGCATCTGATCGCGGATATTTGGAAGGCGACCGGCGGCAATGCCATTGTGACCACGGATGTCGGTCAGCACCAGATGTGGACTGCGCAGTATTACCAGATGGAAAAGCCGAATCGCTGGCTGACCTCGGGCGGCGCCGGGACAATGGGCTTTGGTCTCCCCTCGGCGATTGGCGCGTGGTTCGCGGCGAAGGATCAGGAGATCTGGGCAATCGCGGGTGATGGCGGATTCCAAATGACCGCCGCCGAACTGACCACTGCCGTGCAGGAGGGCGCGAACGTAAAAGTTGCCATCATGAATAACAATTTCCTGGGGATGGTGCGTCAGTGGCAGGAATTTTTCTTCGAGAAGCGCTATTCCGCCGTGAATATGCTCACGCCTGATTTTGTCAAACTCGCCGACGCGCATGGCGTCCCAGCACGGCGCGTGACCAAACGCGAAGAAGTGGAAGAAGCCATCGAATGGGCGCGCAAGACGCAAGGTCCCGTGGTGTTGGAATTCCGCGTGGAGCAGGAAGATGCCGTGTATCCAATGGTCCCCGCGGGGGCGGCGTTGCACGAGATGATTCGGAGACCGGTCAAGCTAGCCAAATGAAAATAATTCACCTGAGAACTTCTCCGTTTTCTACTTTCCATTCAAGGGAATAGTAGAAAACGGAAAGTGAATCGGCGAGATTGGAAAAGAGGACATCATGAACTACACCTTCATCGCATTAGTAGAAAACAAACCCGGCGTGTTGAACCGCGTGGCATCCTTGTTTCGACGCCGCAACTTCAATATCGAGTCGCTCGCTGTCGGGCGGACGGAAAACCCCGATGTCTCGCGCATGACCATCGTAGTGGACTGCCCAAATGGGGATGTGGACGCCCATCGCATCGAAGCCAACCTGTACAAACTGGTCAACGTGATCGATGTGCAGGACGTTACGCATCAGCCTTCGGTGACCCGCGACCTGGCTCTGATCAAGGTCAAGGTTGGACCTGAACGCCGCGCTGAAGTGAACGGCCTTGCCGAGATCTTCCGCGCCCGCATTGTGGATGTGGCAGCGGACTCAGTCATCGTCGAGGTCACCGGTACCGAAGACAAGATCGAGGGCATGATCGAACTTTTGCGCCCGATCGGCATCGTGGAGATGGTCCGCACTGGTCAGGTTTCGATGACGCGCGGAGTCAATGAGGGTGTGCGCCGCATGCCTGGTATGAGTGACCGCCATTACGATGACATATCTGTTGCCGCAATGGTGCCGTAACCTTTCAATGTTTGGTTGAGTAGGTGGTGTTTGTCCACCGTATTGAGTCTGACAAGTTTGAATAAAACAATCTATACCTTGAAACGTGGTGGTTTCGATACGGGCCTTGCCCACTGAACCACCGATACTTTAAACAGGAGAAATCATTACCATGGCAAAGATCAATTTTGGCGGTGTGGAAGAGGACGTTGTTACGCGCGAGGAATTTCCGCTTGAGAAGGCGCGTGAGGTGCTAAAGAACGAAGTTGTTGCTGTGCTTGGCTACGGTGTGCAGGGACCTGCGCAAGCGATGAACATGCGCGATAACGGCATCAAGGTCATCGTGGGTCAGCGCCGGGGGACGAAGAACTGGGACCGCGCGGTGGCGGATGGCTGGGTTCCCGGTGAGACGCTGTTTTCGGTGGAGGAAGCCGCCGAACGCGGTACGGTTATTCAGTATTTGTTGTCAGATGCCGGCCAACGTTCGCAGTGGCCCAGGATCGTGGAGTGTTTGAACGAAGGCGATATGCTGTATTTCTCGCACGGGTTCTCGGTCACGTTCAAGGATGATACCGGCGTGATCCCGCCTCCACATGTGGATGTGGCGCTTGTCGCGCCAAAGGGATCGGGCACCAGTGTGCGGCGCAATTTCCTGGCGGGCAGCGGCATCAATGCCAGTTATGCCGTCCACCAGGATTACACGGGTAAAGCCACGGAGCGCGCGATCGCTCTCGGTATTGCCATCGGTGCAGGGTATTTATTTCCGACCACATTTAAGAACGAAGTGTACAGCGACCTGACCGGAGAGCGCGGCATTTTGATCGGCGCTCTTTCTGGTGTGATGGAGGCCCAGTACAACGTTCTCCGCAAGAACGGACATTCCCCCTCGGAAGCCTTCAATGAAACGGTCGAAGAATTGACCCAGTCATTGATCCGCCTTGTAGGCGAGAACGGCATGGATTTCATGTATGCCAATTGTTCCACCACCGCTCAGCGCGGCGCGTTGGACTGGCATCCGCGTTTTCGTGATGCTGTTGCGCCGGTGTTTGAAGAGTTATACGAGTCGGTGAAGAGTGGCAACGAAGCCCGTATCACCCTCGAAGCCAATTCCCGCCCCGATTACCGCGAGCAACTTGAGAAGGAACTTGCCGCCTTCCGCGATTCGGAAATGTGGCGTGCCGGTGCGGCGGTCAGGTCTTTACGCCCCGAAAACTGGAAGAAGTAGGAATTGCCACTTGCCAAATTACCACGCACCACTGTGAAAGGAAGATTTTATGACCAAAAACAACTATGTCAAAATCTTTGATACCACCCTCCGCGACGGCGAGCAATCTCCCGGCGCGACGATGACCTCCGCCGAGAAACTCGAAGTGGCGCGGTCACTGGCGCGCATGGGCGTGGATATCATCGAAGCCGGGTTCCCTGCCGCCTCGCCGGATGACCTGGAAGCTGTCAGACGGATCGCGCTCGAAGTGGGGAGACCAGCTCCGGGTGAGTCGGAGGCGAAAGTCCCGGTCATTGCGGGGCTGGCGCGCGCCAACAAATCCGATATTGATAAGGCATGGGAGGCCATCCAGGGCGCTGCAAAGCCGCGCATCCATACGTTCCTTGCCACATCCGCCATCCACATGAAGCACAAATTGAAGATGGACCCTGAGGAAGTGGTGCAACGTGTGTCTGAGATGGTGGCGTATGCAAAATCGAAATGTGAGGATGTGGAGTTCAGCCCCGAAGACGCGGGACGTTCCGACCCTGAGTTCCTGTATGTCGTGTTGGGTGAAGCGATCAAATCCGGCGCGACGACGTTGAACATCCCTGATACGGTTGGGTACACCACACCCGATGAGTATTTTGCACTGATCGACGGCATCATCAAGAATACGCCGGGAATGCATGATGGCATCACAATCTCGGTACATTGCCACGATGATCTGGGGATGGCGACCGCGAATACGCTGGCGGGCATCCGCGCGGGCGCACGCCAGGCGGAAGTGACGGTCAACGGCATCGGCGAACGGGCCGGGAATACGTCCATGGAGGAAGTGGTCATGGCATTGCGGACGCGCAAGCCCATCTTCAATCTGGAGACAGGCATCGATACCCGGCAGATCGCGCGCGTCAGCAAGCTGGTCAGCAATTACACCGGTATCGTCGTCCAGCCGAACAAGGCAATTGTCGGGGCGAACGCTTTTGCCCATGAAGCGGGCATCCATCAGGATGGGATGTTGAAGCATCAGACTACCTACGAGATCATGCGCCCGGAAGATGTTGGCGTCAATCAAACGAAACTGGTGTTGGGTAAGCACTCGGGTCGTCACGCTTTGCGCAATCGTCTTGCCGAGATGGGTCATTCACTCGACGATGTCGAACTTGATAAAGCCTTTGCCCGTTTCAAGGAACTGGCAGACCGCAAGAAGGTCATCACGGATGTCGATCTGGAAGCCTTGATTGCCGACGAATTTTACCGCCCGCGCGATGTATATATTCTGGATGGGATGCAGGTCACCTGTGGGACGATGGGCATGCCCACCGCCACCGTCCGCTTAAAGGGACCGGACGGTAAACTGCATGTCTTTGCCGCGATGGGGTCCGGCCCGGTCGATGCGGCATACAAGGCAATCGATCACATTGTCAAAATGCCAAACACCCTGCTTGAGTTCAATGTCCACGCCATCACTGAAGGCATCGACGCTCTGGGCGAGGTCACGGTCCGCATCCAGGGGCAGGATGGACTGCACACGATGGATGCACAAAGCGAGATTCCTTATCAACGCGTCTTCGGCGGTCATGGCGCAGATACTGACATCATCGTTGCCAGCGCCAAGGCATACCTTAATGCCTTGAACAAACTAATCATCGCCCAGACCGAAGGACTCAATCCCACGCCTGCCAATCATCTGCATGGCGTTATGCTTGGATAACCGTACGCCGAAATTCATTTCGGCGCCAGTCGTGCGATATGAATATCTTGGTACGAATACAAGGAGAATATCATGAACCCGCAGAATGAAACTCAGGATGCCGCCTTCAACTCCGCCTACAATCCATTTCCCGAACCGCAGACCATTCCTGCTGGATGGGACGCCAGCGCGATTCTTTCCGCGCCACAACCTGATTCCGTTATGGAAGAGGATAACTCTGCTAACGCCTAGTGTCATTTACTCCTATGCCGAAAACTTTATTTCAAAAAATCTGGGACTCCCACATTGTCGCCGAGCAACCCGATGCTCCCGCCATCCTCTATATTGACCTCCACCTTGTCCACGAAGTGACCTCACCCCAGGCGTTCACCGGTCTCCGCCAGCGCGGACTCGGAGTCCGCCGCCCGGATAAGACCCTCGCCACGATGGATCACTCCATCCCAACCACACCGCTCGATGCGCCGATCACCGATGCCCTGGCCGCAGCGCAGATCAAGCAAATGGAAACGAACGCTGCCGAGTTTGGCATCACCCTGCATGGCATGAACAGCCCGCACCGCGGGATCGTGCATGTCATCGGTCCCGAACTGGGGCGCACACAGCCTGGTATGACCATCGTCTGCGGCGACAGTCACACTGCCACACACGGCGCGTTCGGCGCGCTGGCGTTTGGCATCGGCACCAGCGAAGTGGAGCATGTCCTTGCCACTCAATGCCTCCTGCAGAAAAAGCCCAAGACCTACGAAGTGCGAGTAGATGGCGCACTCGCCCCCGGTGTTTCTGCCAAGGACATCATCCTTGCGCTCATCGCCCGTATTGGCGTTGGCGGTGGGACGGGTCACGTTTTTGAGTACACCGGTTCTGCCATCCGCGCACTGTCCATGGAACAACGTATGACCATCTGCAACATGTCCATTGAAGGCGGCGCACGCGCAGGCATGATCGCCCCTGACGATACCACCTTCGAATACCTGCACGGACGTGAATTCGCCCCCAAAGGCGCAGAATGGGACAAAGCCGTTTCCAAATGGCGCTCGTTGCCCTCCGATGAAGGCGCCGCTTACGACAAATATATTACGCTGGATGCCTCTGAGTTGGAGCCGATGATCACGTACGGCACAAACCCCGGCATGGGCATGAAAATCACAGATCGCATTCCCGGCACCGAATCGTTCACCGATCCCTCGCAAAGAGCCGCCTTTGAAAAAGCCATGACTTATATGGGCTTGCAGCCCGGTCAATCCCTGCTTGGTCAAAAGGTGGACGTGGTCTTCATCGGCTCCTGCACCAACTCGCGTATTTCCGACCTGCGCCTGGCAGCGTCGTTGTTGCAGGGACGCAAGGTTGCCGACGGCACACGGGTGATGGTCGTCCCCGGTTCGCAAGATGTGAAGAAGCAGGCGGAACAGGAAGGTCTCGATAAAGTCTTCAAGGAAGCCGGCGCCGAGTGGCGTGAGGCGGGATGCAGTATGTGTATTGCAATGAACGGCGATCAGCTCCATCCCGGTCAGTATGCCGTCTCCACCAGCAACCGCAACTTTGAAGGTCGGCAGGGCAAAGGCGGACGGACATTCTTGGCTTCCCCACTCACGGCGGCTGCTTCTGCCATCCACGGCAAGGTGACCGACCCACGCACACTGGCAGGATAAATATCATGGCGCAGTTTACTTCACTCACTTCCCGCATGATCCCCCTCCCTGTCAACGATGTCGATACGGACCAGATCATCCCCGCGCAATTTTTGAAAGTCACCGACAAGAACGGCCTTGCCGATGCGCTGTTCTTCCACTGGCGTTATAACGACGACAAATCCCCAAAAGCGGATTTTGTCTTGAACAAGCCCGAGTCGAAGGGGGCGCAGATTCTATTAGCCGGAGACAACTTCGGGTGCGGTTCGAGCCGGGAACATGCTCCGTGGGCGCTCACGTCCTACGGATTCCGCACGGTCATCTCCACATCCTTTGCGGATATCTTCCGAAACAACGCGCTGAAGAACGGACTCATCCCCATCATCGTGGACGATGAGATGCACAAGATGCTCTTCGACCTGGCGGAGGAGGCGCCTCACGCCGAACTTACGGTTGATCTGGAAACCCAGACTGTGTCCTTCCCCGGAGGCTCCTTCACCTTTCCCATTGATGCATTCAACAAGACCTGTCTCTTGAATGGCGTGGATGAACTTGGTTACATCATGGGTTTTGAAAAAGAAATAACAGCTTACGAACAAAGATTCGCCATTGGTACATGGTAATTGCCATCTGCCAATTACAGAGGTAAAAAATGGATTTGCCCCTCATACAGATTTACGACACCACCCTGCGCGACGGAACGCAATCCGAGGGCTTCAACCTGTCCGCCAACGACAAGGTTCGCATCGCTCAAAAACTGGATGAACTGGGCGTGGCGTTCATTGAAGGTGGCTGGCCGGGTTCGAATCCGAAGGATGTTGAATTTTTCGAGCGCGCAAAGGATATGCCATGGAAGAATGCCCTCATTGCGGCGTTCGGCTCCACCTGCCGCGTCAAAGGTGGACCCGAAGACGACGCCAACATCAAGGCGCTTATCGATTCGCGAACGCCCATCTGTACCATCTTCGGCAAAACATGGACTTTGCATGTCACCGAGGTTCTGCAAACCACCCATGAAGATAATTTGAGAATCATCGAACAATCCGTGGCGTATCTCAAGGCTAACGGCAAGCGGGTCATCTACGATGCCGAGCATTTCTTCGATGGCTACAAAGCGGACAAGGTCTATGCTCTTGAGACCTTGCACGCGGCGATCCGCGGCGGGGCTGAGACGGTTGTGCTGTGCGATACCAATGGCGGGACCATGCCGTGGGAGGTGGAAAGTATCATCGGCGAATTGAAACCCGTGCTGAACCATCCTTTCGGCATTCATACCCACAACGATTCTGAATGCGCCGTCGTCAATTCATTGACGGCTGTCCGTCAGGGCGCCATTCAAGTGCAGGGCACAATCAATGGTGTGGGGGAGCGTTGTGGTAACGCCAACCTGTGTTCCATCATGGCTGATCTTGAATTGAAGATGGGCTACCAATGCCTCCCCAAGGGACATATCCGACATTTGTATGACTTGTCCCATTTT
Organism: Chloroflexota bacterium; assembly: GCA_013388855.1. GTDB lineage: Bacteria > Chloroflexota > Anaerolineae > Anaerolineales > Villigracilaceae > Defluviilinea. The sequence goes on along the minus strand of JACAEM010000005.1, from coordinate 16,033 downwards.
GTGGCGGAGGTGGCGAACCTCACGCCGGACGAGCATCTGCCCTTCGTAGGGAAATCTGCGTTCGCCCACAAAGGCGGAGTGCACGTGGCGGCGACCCGGCGTTCACCGCAATCGTATCAGCACGTGGAGCCGGAAAAGGTCGGGAACAAGATGCGCGTGATCGTCTCGGATTTGTCGGGTCGCGGCAATTTGCTCAGCAAGGCAGAAGAGCATGGTGTCGAGGTGGAAGGCACGGAAGTTGTGCCGGTGCTGAACGAAATCAAGGAACTTGAGGCGAAGGGCTTTTCGTTCGAAGCGGCGGAGGCGTCCGTGGCGATCATGCTCAAGCGACAGGAATACGGCTACAAGCCGCCATTCGAATTAATCGACTTCTTTGTCAATGTCGAACACCGCCAGGGGCGCGGCATCTTTGCTGAAGCGATGGTCAAGGTGCGGGTGCAGGGTGAAGTGCTTCACACTGCCGCGGAAGGGAACGGTCCCGTCAATGCGCTCGATCTGGCGTTGCGCAAGGCGCTGACGAGTTATTATCCGCAAATCAAGAATTTTCATTTGTCAGATTACAAAGTTCGTATCCTCGATTCGGATCACGGCACTAAAGCCGTCACCCGTGTCTTGATAGACACCCGCAACAGCACCTCCCGCTGGAGTACGGTCGGCGCGGGAACGAATATTATCGAAGCCAGTTGGCGTGCACTGGCGGATTCGATGGAATATGGATTGATGGTGGCGCACTAAAATTATCATTTCCCAATTACTGATTACCTGATTGGTAAATAGTAATTGGGAATTCTACGGAGACTCTCTTGAACTTCAACATTACCATCCTCCCCGGCGACGGCATCGGACCGGAAGTGGTCGCAGAAGCCGTGCGTGTGCTGGATGTGATTGCCGGCAAATATAATCACACCTTTCACTTTCAGGAACGCCTAATGGGCGGATGCTCCATCGACAGATACGGTTCGTCCCTGACCGATGAAACGCTCGCCGATTGCCAGGCATCGGACTCCGTTTTGCTGGGCGCTGTCGGTGGACCGAAATGGGACGATCCCAGCGCCAGCGACCGCCCCGAACGCGGACTGCTCGCCCTGCGCAAGGGACTGGGTGTGTTCGCCAACCTGCGCCCGGTCAAAGTGCATCCAACGTTGATTGATGCCTCACCCTTGAAGCCGGAGAAACTCGAAGGTGTGGATATTCTTGTCATCCGCGAGTTGACGGGCGGCCTGTATTTTGGTCAGCCCAAGATGCGTGAGATGACCGAAAGAGGCGAGCGCGGCGTGGATACGCTCGAGTATTATGACTTTGAGGTCAGGCGCATTGTGGAACTGGCGTTCAATCTTGCAAAAGGGCGCAAGAAAAAAGTCCTGTCTGTGGACAAGGCAAATGTGCTCGAGTCGTCGAGACTGTGGAGGCAGATCGCCACGCAGGTCGGAAAAGAGCATCCCGATGTGACGCTGGAGCATCAACTCGTTGACAGCGCCGCCATGAAGTTGATCACTGGCCCGGCGTGGATGGACGTAGTCGTGACCGAGAACATGTTCGGTGATATTCTCACGGACGAAGCGTCTGTGTTGGCAGGGTCGATGGGGATGCTGCCCTCCGCCAGTTTATCGGAATCAGGGGTCGGGTTGTATGAACCGATCCACGGGTCTGCGCCGGATATCGCGGGCAAGGGCATTGCCAATCCAGTTGGCACGATCCTGTCTGCGGCGATGATGCTGCGTTATTCGTTGAAGCTTGAAGAGGAAGCAGGGTGTATCGAGCGGGCTGTGAATGATGCCATCACGAACGGCGCGCGCACAGCGGATCTCGGCGGCATGTTAAGTACCCGTCAGATGGCGGATGAGGTTATCAAATATTTGTAATCTTCACAGGGGCACAGCGAAACGAATCAGGAATTTGTCGATGGATCGACGCGTTGCGCCCCTGCAGAATCAAAAGGAGAGAAATTATCATGGGAATGGAATCCAAATTTATCTGGATGAACGGTACAATGGTGCCGTTCGAGAAGGCCACGTTGCATTTTCTGACGCCCGCGTTGCATTACGGCGCGGCGGTGTTTGAGGGGATTCGCGCCTACGATACGCCGAAGGGACCGGCGGTTTTTCGCCTGACCGATCATATCGAGCGCCTGTTCGACTCGGCGCGCGTCTTCGGTTTCCGGGAATTTCCGTGGAGTGTGGAGGAGATCGTCGAAGCGACCAAGCAGGTTGTAAAAGCCAATGGGTTTAAGGATTGCTATATCCGCCCGTTATTGTATCTGGATAACGGCGGCTGGAACCTGAATGTGGATAACGGACAACCCTCGCTGGCAATCGCGGCATGGGAATGGAACAACTATCTCGGCGAGGAAGCGCTGGCGAAAGGGATTCGCGCCAACATCTCATCGTACACTCGTCATCACCCGAATGTGTTGATGACTAAGGCAAAGGTGTCGGGCAATTATGCCAATAGTTTCCTCGCCAAGACTGAATCGGTGCGGCTTGGATTTGAAGAAGCCATCATGCTCGATCCGCAGGGATATGTGGCGGAATGTACCGGTGAGAATCTGTTCATGGTGCGTCACGGCAAAATCGTCACCCCGGCTACCGCCCCGGTGCTCGAAGGCGTGACGCGGCATTCAATTCACACAATTGCGAAAGATCTCGGCTACCGCATTTTGGAACAGCCCATCTCGCGCGACCAACTCTACATTGCCGACGAAGTCTTCGTGTGTGGTACCGCGGCTGAAGTGATCGGCTTGAGCGAGATCGACTTTCGCAAGGTCGGTGATGGCAGGACCGGTGCGGTCACTCGCAAATTGCAGAACGTCTATCATGACGCCATCCGAGGCAGGAACCACAAGTATGAAGCATGGTGCGAATACGTTGAATAGTGGATGTTCCTTTGAATCTCAACCATCAATTTGAATTGATCCGCCAGTCTGCCACCGTAGCGATGGCGGATCGTATTCTTGCGCTCAAAGCCAGCGGACAAAAGATCGTCGGTCTGCAAGTGGGCGACCCGGATTTTGGGACTCACCCCGCGATCATGGATGTGGCGATGAAAGCCCTTCGAAGCGGATTGACCCACTACGGGCCCTCCCGCGGCTACCCGGACCTTCTGGCTGCCACCGCTTCCAAGTTGCTGCGCGACGAAGGCGTACCCTACGACCCCGCTTCCGAGATTCTGGTTACGCATGGAGGCATCCATGCCTATTACACGGCGATGCAATCCATTCTGAACCCGGGCGACGATGTGCTTATTCCCGATCCCTCCTGGGCGACTCATTCCAATATGGCGATTATGTTGCGCGGAAATGTCATCCGCATCCCTGCGCCCGCTGAGAATGGTTTCATCCCTCCGTTCGAAGAATGGGAAAAGGCGTTGACCCCCAGGACGCGCGTCATCGTATTGAATTATCCCTCCAACCCGACCGGCGCATATCCCACTCGTGAATATCTGCAAAAACTGCAAGACTTTGCTAAAATTCATGACCTATGGATCGTCAGCGATGAAGTATATGGAAGTCTGTATTATGGCGAAAGACCAACCAGCGCCGCGGCGTTTGAGGGTGCCAAAGAGAGAACAATTCTTGTCAACAGTCTGTCGAAATCCTATGCGATGACCGGCTGGCGGGTAGGTTTCCTTGCCGCGCCGAAAGCGGTCATCGACAATGCTTTGAAGGCGGGACAAAACTCCATCACCTGTGTCGCACCGTTCATTCAGAAAGCCGCCGCATTTGCGTTGACTGATCCTGAGATACAGCAGTTCACTGCAAACATGCGCGCTGCGTATGCCCGTCGGCGTGAACTTGTGCTGCGACTTGCTCGTGAGTTGGAGTGTGAAAAAGTCCTGGTCACCCCGCCGCAGGGAGCGTTCTACTTCTTCCTCGATTTTCGTCCGTTGAAAATGTCTTCGCTTGAAATTTGTGAGCGCCTCCTCGAGGAAGCTAATGTGGGGCTGGTTCCCGGCTCGGCATTTGGGAGTCAGGGTGAAGGATTTGTCCGTATGACGGTAGCAGCCTCGGATGAAGATGTAGAAGCGGGCTTCCGTAAGATCGTCGAGTGGGCGGAAAAGCAATAGTCACAAGTTGCAGGTCAAAGGTTGAAGGTTTGTATACTTGGAACGTTCAACCTTAAACCTTCGACAAGGAGCTTTATGAGAGTAGCATTCCAGGGCGAACCCGGTGCGTATAGCGAACAAGCCGTTTTCAACTATTTTGGAAAAGTCGAGACAAAGCCATGCGAGTCGTTCGATGTAGTTTTTGATTCGGTTGTTTCCGACGAATGTGGACAAGGTTTGATCCCCATCGAGAATTCGCTGGCTGGCAGCATCCATCAGAACTATGACCTGCTCCTGCGGCATGATCTGCATATCGTCGGCGAATATCTTTTGCGCGTGCAGCATTGTCTCATTACCTTGCCTGGCGTGAAAAAGGAGGAGATCAAAAAAGTCATCAGTCATCCGCAGGCGCTGGGGCAGTGTGCCGCGTATCTTCGCAATCTGGGCATTAAAGCTGAAGCCGTCTATGACACCGCCGGGAGCGTGAAGATGCTTAAAGCCAATGGCGAGGGGACCACCGCCGCGATTGCCTCTCGTCGTGCCGCAGAATTGTATGAGATGCAGATCCTTGAAGAAGGTATCGAAGATAATCCCGAAAATTACACACGCTTCCTCGCCATCTCAAAGAAGGCAGTGGAGCCAAGCGTGGAGGCAAAAACATCCATCGTGTTCACGCTGAAAAATCAACCCGGTTCGTTGTTCAAAGCCATGAGTGTCTTTGCCTTGCGCGATATCGATCTGACCAAGATCGAATCCCGCCCATTGCAGGGGAAACCGTGGGAATATCTCTTCTACATTGACTTCATCGGGGCGGAACATGACGAGACAGTTCGTAAAGCTCTCGACCATTTAGGAGAGTACGCGTTGATGTTGCGGGTATTAGGGAGTTATCCAAGATATAAAGGCTAAAATATATTCCCTCTTGACATCCTCCCCTCTCCGTCATAAAATCCTGCCCAACATAATCCAAAAACGCTGACGAGGACGAGTACGTTTCAAAGCGGTTTTCAGAGAGCCGAGCCGTTGGTCGAGAGCAAAATCGAAACCAGCGTGGTGCGAGCAAGGCAAAAGCGCAGAAACCGAATGGACCTCCGAGTTGAACGGGCGAACGCACACAAGCGCAAGTAACCCAATTCGGGAGCTCCCGTTATAGAGCAAGGGTATAACCGCAGTAGTGCGGCGTACCTGAAAAGAGTGACGCTGGCTTTTTCCTCCCTGTTGCATCACCGACAGGGATTTTTCTTTACAAGCACGCGTAATTTGGGTGGCACCGCGAGATTCCCCTCTCGTCCCAATGGACTGGAGGGGAGTCTGTTTTAACTGCAATTACCATTTACCAATGACCAATGTGGAGTAAATGGTGATTGGTAATTGTCCACTAAAGGAGAGCCATGTTACTCGAAGCGCCTGCAATCACCCAAACCGTCATCCGCGAAATTTCCGCCGACCTCGAAACCCCCATCAGCGTCTACATGAAACTGCGCGGGGAGACTCCATCCTTCCTGCTCGAATCCGTCGAGGGCGGGGAGCGGATCGCGCGCTATTCGTTCATCGGCGTCCAACCCAAAGCGCAATACATCCTTCGCGGGAACGAAATTGAAATTAAACAGAATTACCAACCCCCAACGACCGCTTACAGCGATGACCCCACCTCTTTCCTTCAACGGGAGATGAGCCGCTTCAACTTCAAAACCCAGCCTGGCGTGCCGCGTTTCATCGGCGGGCTGGTGGGATTCCTCGGCTTTGAGTCGGTTCGGTTTTTTGAACCAGTTCTAAGGCTTGCGCTGAGCCGTGTCGAAGCGTCCAGGATGAAGCGGGCGGCGATACCCGACGGCATCTTCCTCCTTGCCGATACCGTCGTCGCCTTCGATCACGCACGCCGCAGTCTGTCGCTCATCGCCAATGTCCTAGATGGGGATGTCGAAGCCGCCAATCGCAGACTGGATGAAATCGAGGCGCGCATCCATGCGTCGCTTCCGCCGTCACAACATCGTGAAGTCAAAGCCTCGAAGACGCGCTCGAACATGACGCAGGGACGCTTCGAGGACATGGTGCGCGACGCCAAGGAGTTCATCGCGGCGGGTGATATTTTTCAGGTGGTGCTTTCGCAGCGCTTCACGCGCGAAACGGACGTCGAGCCGTTCGATGTCTATCGCGCCGTGCGCCGACTCAACCCCTCGCCGTACATGTTCTTTTTCGATTTTGGGATGGTGGATGGCGAGCCGCTCTTTTTGGTCGGATCGTCGCCTGAGATGTTCGTGCGCCTCGAAGGACGCACCGCCTCTCTCCGACCGATTGCCGGGACGCGCCCACGAGGGGCAGATGCCAACGCTGACGACGCACTCGTGCAGGAACTCCTCGCTGACCCCAAGGAACGCGCCGAGCATGTCATGCTGGTTGATTTAGGGCGCAACGACCTGGGGCGCGTCTGCGAATACGGCACGGTGCGCGTTTCGGACTTTTTCACCATCGAGAAATATTCCCACGTCATGCACATCGTCTCGCACGTCGAAGGCAAACTGCGACCCGACCTGACTGCATTCGATTTGGTCCGCGCCTCTTTCCCCGCAGGGACCGTCAGCGGCGCGCCGAAAGTGCGGGCGCTCGAAATCATCGCCGACCTCGAACCCGACCTGCGCGGCGCGTATGCGGGCATGGTCGGCTACTTCGGCTTCGACGGCAACATGGATACCTGCCTCGCCCTCCGCACGATGGTTGCGCGCGGAAATACCTTCAGCGTGCAGGCGGGCGCGGGCATCGTCGCCGATTCGAATCCGAACACGGAGTATCAGGAAACCGTCAATAAAGCCAGCGCCATGCTGAAAGCAATCGAAATGGCAGAAACGAACGGTTGACAGTTGTAAGTGGACAGTTGGCGGCTTTCCGCTGTCAACTATCAACCGTCAACCACCAACTGAACTTGAAAGGAACAAAGACCATGACACCCTCCCCCAAACCCCGCCTCCTTACTGGTGACCGTCCCACAGGACGCCTCCACCTCGGTCACTACGTCGGCTCGCTCGCCAATCGGGTGCGTCTGCAATACCAGTACGAATCCTTCTTCATCATCGCCGACCTGCACACGCTCACGACCAGACCCGAACCCGAACATATCAAGGAAATCCCCACCTACATCAAAGAGACCGTGCTGGATTATCTCGCTGTCGGCATTGACCCGAATGTCAGCACGATTTTCGTGCAGTCGGCGATTCCCGAAACCTACCAGTTGAACCTGCTCTTCGAAATGCTCGTCACCGTGCCGCGCCTCGAACGAATGCCCACCCTCAAGGACATGGCGCGCGACGCCCACATGGACTCTATGCCGTTCGGTCTGCTTGGCTACCCTGTCCTGCAGGCGGTGGACATCCTCCTCCCGCGTGCGCAAGTCGTCCCCGTCGGGCGCGACAACCAGTCTCACGTCGAACTTGCCCGCGAACTGGCGCGCCGCTTCAACAACCTCTACGGCGAGACCTTCCCCGAACCCGAACCTATCATCGGCGATGTCCCGCTCCTCGTCGGCACGGATGGGCAGAACAAGATGTCCAAGTCGCTCAACAACGCCATCTACCTTTCCGACGACGCCGAGACGGTGAGGCAAAAGGTGATGAACATGTACACCGACCCCAAACGCCTCCGCGCCACCGACCCTGGAACGGTGGAGGGCAACCCCGTCTTCATCTACCACGACGCCTTCAACCCCTCCCGCGCCGAAGTGGACGACCTCAAGGAACGTTATCGCAAGGGTCAGGTTGGCGATGTGGAAGTCAAGGAAAAACTCGCCCGCGCCATCAACAACTTCCTCGAACCCATCCGTGAAAAACGCGCCTATTACCTTGCCCATCCCCTCATCGCCAACGATGTACTCGCGCAGGGCATTCAGCGTATGCAAGCCGAAGCCAAAGCGACGATGGAACTCGTTCGCGAGAAGACAGGCTTATCTTATTCGCTTGATTTGTTCGTAGATCAGGTGGATATTTTCGGGAATGAAGGCTGAATACGGTTTGCAAGTTACAAGTTGGAAAGTTAGAAAGTTTGCAACCTGTCAACTTTCCAACCTTCAAACTTTCGAACCGTAAGGAGCATAACAATGTTAGTCCTAATAGATAATTACGACTCGTTTACCTATAACTTGGTTCAATACTTCGGCGAACTCGGCGCGGAGGTCAAAGTCTTCCGCAACGACCAGGTGACGTTGAATCAACTCATCGCCCTCAATCCGTCGCATCTGGTCATCTCGCCCGGTCCAGGCGAACCGATAAAAGACGACGGCATCTCATCTGACGCCCTCAAATACTTCGACGGCAAAATCCCTGTGCTGGGCGTTTGCCTCGGGCATCAGGCGCTCGCGGCGGTCTTCGGCGGCAAAGTGGACCGTGCCCAGCGGCTCATGCACGGTAAGACATCCAAAGTGACCCACAACGGACAGGGCATCTTCAAAGGCATCCCCTCGCCGTTTGAAGCGATGCGTTATCACTCGCTCGTCGTCTATGACCCCATCCACCCCGAATTGGAAGTGACCGCCATCACCCCAGAAGAGGAAATCATGGGGCTCAAACACCGCCAGCACCACACCTATGGCGTGCAGTTCCATCCCGAGTCCATCCTCACCGAACATGGCAAACAGATTCTCAAAAACTTCCTTGACCTGAACCCCGCTCCCGCCTCGAAAGGAGAACTCTCCATGCTCAAGCCCTTTATTGCAAAAGCCATCAACCGCACCGACCTCACCGACGGCGAAGCCGAACAAGCCATGAACATCATCATGACGGGGCAAGCCACGCCCGCGCAAATCGGCGCGTATCTCGTCGCGCTCCGCATGAAAGGCGAGACCATTCCCGAAATCACAGGCTCTGTCCGCGCTATGCGCGCTAACGCAGTCAAGGTCAAACTCAACGTGGACGAATCCGTTTACGACATCGTCGGCACAGGCGGAGACGGCGCGCACACCTTCAATATCTCTACCGCCGCCGCCTTCGTCCTCGCAGGCACAGGACGCAAAGTCGCCAAGCACGGCAACCGCGCCGCCTCCTCCCAATGCGGCAGTGCGGATGTCCTCTCCGCCCTCGGCGTCAACCTCGACCTCACCGCCGAACAGGTCGCGCAAGCCATCCAAGAAATCGGCATCGGATTTATGTTCGCCCCCAAGTTTCATCCCGCCATGAAGCACGCCGTCGGTCCGCGCAAGGAAATCGGACAGCGCACCATCTTCAACATCCTCGGTCCGCTCACCAACCCTGCGGGCGCGCACATCCAACTCACGGGCGTCTTCGACCCCAAACTCACCGAGCCGCTCGCGCACGTCCTCAAGGAACTCGGCTCCAAAGCCGCGCTCGTGGTTCACGGCGCGAACGGACTCGACGAACTCAACACCACAGGCGTCAACCGCGTCAGCCATTTGAAAAACGGCGTCGTCGAAACCTACGACCTCGATCCCGCTGACCTCGGTCTCGCGCCATCCACCGTTCAAGATTTACGCGGCGGCACGCCCGACGAATCCGCTCAAATGATGCGCGACCTCCTCGGCAACACGCCTTCGGCAGTCAGGGGCGCGCGCCGCGATGCCGTCCTGCTCAACGCCGCCGCCGCCCTCGCCGCCGAAACGGGCGATTTCAAATCCGCCCTTGCCGAAGCCCAAGCCTCGCTCGATAGCGGCGCCGCCCTCGCCAAACTCGACGCGCTGGTTGAATTCACGCGACAATTCCAGACCGTCCAATGAGCATTCTTGCCAAAATCCTCGAACACAAAAAGACGGAAATTGCGGCGCTCGACGCCTCAGCATTGCGCCGCGCCGCCGAACAGAGCCCAACGCCTCGAAATTTTCTTGCCGCTATTTTCCCCTCACCCCATCACCCCTCTCCCAATGGGAGAGAGGAAAGGGTGAGGGTAAGCCTGATCGCTGAACTCAAACGCGCCTCTCCCTCGAAAGGACTCCTCGCCCCGCACCTCGATCTCTTCCAACTTGCCAGCCTCTACGCCCAAAATGGCGCTTCTGCCATCAGCGTCCTCACCGACGAAAAATTTTTCATGAGTAGTCTGGCAACCCTACACCAATTACGAATTACCAATCACCAATTACCCCTCTTACGTAAAGACTTCATCCTCCACCAAACCCAACTCTACGAAACCCGCGCCAGCGGAGCGGACGCCGTCCTCCTCATCGCCGCCGCGCTGACCGACGACGCCCTCTTCGCCGATTTGCACGCCCTCGCCCTCGAACTCGGCTTGACCCCGTTGGTCGAAGTCCACGACGAAGCCGAAACCGAACGCGCCCTGAAGTTGAAAAACATCCAACTCATCGGCATCAACAACCGCAACCTGTCCACCTTTGAAGTCTCCCTCGAAACGACAGAGCGGTTGCGCCCGATGATTCCCGCCGAAATCGCTGTCGTTGCCGAAAGCGGCATCTTCACCGCCGCCGATGTCGAGCGCCTGGAGAAAGCCAATGTGGATGCAATTCTCGTCGGCGAAGCGTTGGTCACGTCCGAAAACATCCCTGCGAAAGTGAGGGAGTTATCAGGTTTACAGGTTGAAAAGTTAGAACGTTCAAACCTGTCAACCTTCAAACATTCAAACTCATGATAACGGTAAAAATCTGCGGAATCAAAACCCTTCCCGACGCCCTCGCCGCCATCGAAGCCGGCGCGGACTATCTCGGATTCAACTTCTACCCTAAGAGTGTCCGCTTCATCGAAAAAAACGCCTGCGTCGAAATCACCTCCGTTTTGAAGCGTGAATACCCGCAAATTAAACTTGTCGGCGTGTTCGTCAACGCATCCGTCGAAGAAATCAAAGACATCCTGCAAACCTGTTACCTCGACCTTGCCCAACTTCACGGCGACGAACTGCCCGAAACGCTCTCCGCTCTCAACGGCAAAGCCTTCAAAGCGTTTCGTGGAATCCCTGCAAGCGTGGATGGCTTTGCCAGAAGCGAACCGCCCGCATTTTTGCTGGACTCTTCTGTGAAAGGCGTGTACGGCGGGAGCGGCGTCACTGCCGATTGGACAGCCGCCGCAGAATTGGCGAAAAAATATCCGTTATTGCTCGCAGGCGGATTGACTCCCGAAAACGTCGCCGAGGCGGTTTGCCGAGTCCAACCCTGGGGCGTGGATGCGGCTTCGGGCGTCGAGGCAGCCCCGGGGAAGAAAGACGCGGGGAAGATGATGCAATTCGTAAGAGAAGTCAAGAGAGCAGAGATAACCAACCACCACCACGAGGAATTATGACCACACTACTCCCTCCCAAGTTCGGTCCCTACGGCGGACAGTTCGTCCCCGAAACGCTCATGCCCGCGCTCATCGAGTTGGAAGAGGCGTTCGTATCGGCAAGAGCAGACATTGAATTTCAGCGCGAGTTCAATCAGTTGCTGGCTTCGTTTGTCGGCAGACCCACGCCGCTGACGTATGCCAAACGTCTCTCGGAAAAATTGGGCGGCGCGCAAATCTACCTGAAGCGCGAAGACTTGGCGCACACGGGCGCGCACAAAATCAACAACGCGCTAGGACAGGCATTGCTCGTCAAGCGCATGGGCAAGCGGCGCATCGTGGCAGAGACGGGCGCGGGTCAGCACGGAGTCGCTTCGGCGACGGCGGCGGCGCTGCTGGGACTCGAATGCGTGGTGTACATGGGCGAAGTGGACATCGCCCGCCAGGAGCCGAACGTCTTCCGCATGAAACTGCTCGGCGCGGAGGTGCGACCCGTCAGTTCGGGGACGAAAACACTGAAGGACGCCATCAATGAAGCCATCCGCGATTGGGTGACGAACGTGCGTGATACACATTACCTGCTTGGCTCGGCGCTGGGACCGCATCCCTATCCGACGATGGTGCGCGAGTTCCAATCAGTGATTGGACGGGAGGCGCGGGAACAAATGCTGATGGAAGTGGGACGCTTGCCCGATGCGGTCATTGCCTGTGTGGGCGGCGGATCGAATGCGATTGGTGTCTTTAGCGGGTTTGTGAACGATGAGCAGGTGGAGTTGATTGGCGTCGAAGCAGGCGGCAGCGGAATCGAAACGGGCAGACACGCCGCGCGTTTCGGCGACCCATCCAAGGGGCGCGTGGGAGTCATCCACGGCACGCGGACGTATGTCCTGCAGGATGAAGATGGTCAGATTGCCGAAACGCACTCCGTCTCGGCGGGGTTGGATTACGCGGCGGTCGGTCCCGAACATGCCCTGCTGCGCGACCACGAGCGCGCCTTTTACACATCCGCAACGGATGAGGAGGCATTGAACGCCTTCCAGACGTTATGCCACACGGAGGGCATCATCCCCGCGCTGGAATCGTCCCATGCGGTGGCGGAGGCGCTGAAGAGAGCGCCGAAGATGCGGAAGGATCAGGTCATTCTGGTCAATCTCTCGGGGCGGGGGGACAAGGATTTGAATACGGTGATAAAGGAATTGGGTAAAGAGTAAGTGGTAAGCGGTAATTACCATTTACCAGTTACTTATGACGAGGAACTCATGACCAGACTTGAAACTGCTTTTACAACCAAACCCATCTTCATGCCCTACTTCCCGCTGGGCTACCCTGACCTGGACATGTCCATTGACGTGATCGAAGCGCTTGCCAGGAACGGCGCAGACTTGATCGAGGTGGGCTTGTCCTTCTCCGATCCGCTCGCCGATGGACCGGTGATTCAACACGCTACGCAAATTGCATTGGAAAAAGGAATCACCGTCAAGAAATCGCTCGAAGCCGTGAAGGAATTGCGGCGGCGCGGCGTGGACATCCCCCTGATTCTGATGGGCTACTACAACCCCATGCTGGCGTATGGACTGGAAAAATTCGTCCGCGATGCACGCGAGGCGGGCGCAGACGGATTCATCATCCCCGATTTGCCGGCAGAAGAGTCGAAGGAATTTGAAGAGGCGGCTGGCGATTTGCCGTTGATTCAAATGCTTGCCCCCACCACGCCTCCCGAACGCATGGAAATGATTGCCCGCAATGCAAAGGGGTTCATCTATCTCGTTTCCGTGACGGGCATCACGGGAGAACGCCAATCCCTGGCGGAAGGGCTTGGAGGTTTGATTGCGCAAGTGCGCGAGCATGCTTTGCAATCCGTGCCTGTGTGTGTGGGGTTTGGCATCAGCACGCCCGAACAAGCCAAAGAAGTTGGGAGGATGGCGGACGGCGTCATCGTCGGTTCGGCGTGCGTGAAAATGATTGGGGGGAGCGAGAAGCCAGTTGAGGCGGCGAGGGAGTTTGCGAGGAGTTTTAGAGAGGTGTTGCGGTAATTGTAACTACGAAGACAAGCATTTTTCTTTGTGCCCTTTGCAGTGAGCAAGATTTACATCCACGCCTTAATCGCCAACCCCGCGACCACGCTGCTGAACGAGCTGGATTCCTTTACCTTCTCAGCCCCAAAGATTCTTTCAAGCATCCCCGTGAACAACGGAATATTCGACGAGCCGCCCGTCTTCACGACTGCATCAATTTCTTCGATATCAAATCCCGATTTTGCTATGGTATCCAGCAGGACTTTTTCCACATCCACCACATAATGCTGAATATCGGACTCAAACTGAGAGCGCGTGTACAGTTCCCACAGTGCGATGTTTTTATCTTCCAGGCTGATGATCGTCGCACCTTCACTCGACAAAGCGATCTTCCCTGCCTCGACGCGGTTGTAGAACGTGAACGCCAGGTCGTTGTAGATCAAATGCTCCAGCGCTTTCAAACGGACAGGCGCCACTTTTGCCTGAATCGCCTTCTCCAAAATATTCTTGTTAATCGGCGTGCCCAATTCAGGGAGCGCCATCCAATCGGGGATGGCTTCGATCATTTGCATGATCTCGGGATGATGCTTGACCTTCCCATATCCGAAGTGTGGCAACATGCGCTTCTCGATGATCGTGCGGTCGAAGTCCGAGCCTGCAATGTCCACGCCGCCGCTGGCATAGACCTTGCGACTCTTCGCGTCGCCGAGTCGCATCACGGCGATGTCGAGGGTGCCGCCGCCGAAGTCGAAGATGACGACGTTCTGCGGCTCTGTAATGGATTGCTCGTAATACAACGCCGCGGCAATCGGCTCCAGTTCAAAGTCCACCGCTTTGAAGCCTGCCTCGTGCGCGGCTTGGCGCAATGTTTCTTGCGCTTTGCGATCCATTTCAGGCGACTCGGAAAATTTGACCGGGCGGCCGAGCGTCACCGCGTCGATCGATTCACCCAGCACCTCTTCGGCGCGTTTCTTCAACAGGTTCAAATACGTCTGCGCCAGGTCGCCGACGCTGTAAAACCGTTCGAAGATCTGCGTGCCCTGATAATTATCCTTGCGCAGGGCGGTCTTAAGATATTGCAGCAAGCGCCCCGGCTTCAACTCATCCACGTACACAAAGACATCGTCCACGTAAAACATGTCCGCGCCGCGATATTCGATCTCGCCCGCCCACTGCTTCACGTAGCGCCGCTGGCGATTGACGTTATCGCGGTAATACGTCTCTACCGCCTCGTGCCCGAGATATGTACGGTAATCTTTTGTGATGTACAACACGGTCTTGATGACTTCCGGCAGAACATTTTTCGGATCCACCGGCAGCAGCCTGACCTTCTGACCATCGAAGACCGCCACACCCGAATTGGACGTGCCAAAATCAATGCCGACTTTAAGACTCATAAAGATGACTCCGTCAACCTTGCGAAGGTTCTAAACCTTCACAAGGTTCATCCAACTGTCAGCCGGGATTCTGCCAATGGACAAGATCAGCCCTCCAGCTTCGATCGAACCGGCGCCGGTCATTGATTCCGCCTCGAGGAGATTGAGTCTCCCCGTGGCATCCAGCACCACGACTCTGTCTCCATCCTGCACTGCCGCCGCGCCCATAAAACGGACCCCCTGCTCGAGCCGCGACGGAGGAATCAGCACCTGTCCCTTCGCCGTGGACGATTTGGATGTGTCGATGCTTTTGCTTTCGCGTTGAATGACCTTGCCAGTTTGAGTCACACAGAGAAGCGTGGCATCCACAGGAGCGATGAACGAGGCGATGACGTAATCGGTGGTAGAAAGTTTGATTCGCTCCTCGATGGCATATGAGAGGTCGTCCACATCGAGGGCGATGACCTTGCCTTCGTAGGTGACGAATATCGCGGTGTCTTGTTTGTGACACAACATGAGATCGAAAGGCTGGTCGGATTTTTGCAATGCGCCTTTGCCGATGTAGTGATTGCCGAGAATGGACTGCGCCAGGGATGTCATGTTCTTCTTTGCACAGCCGCGGCGGCTGATCTGGAGGAAAAAATCGGAGAGCGGCAGGTGTGAGAATGGCGCGACGCAAGCCAGCAGTTCGCCCGCGCGCGGCTCATCGGGCAACGCGGCTTGACTCCAATCCCATTTCCCGCCCAGTTCCACAGTGGGGATGTTGCTCACCGAATGCGTTTCAATGCGCCCCGAAGTGAACAGCAGACAAATCTCCTCGTTGGCTGGAACAGCCAATATGCGCGGAGGTTCGTCATTGCCTACAACATCACCCACAATTTGACCGATCTCTTTCGCATCTTCGTCCAGATCAAGGCGGAAGACGCGACCGCGCGCGTTGTAGATCAATAAACTGAGCGTGGATGCTTCCACGGCTGGCGTGGCTGGAAATTCCACGAGTGTGCCTTCGTCCACGCCGAAGCGCCGCTTGAGCAGTTCGAGTTGATATTCGAGATGGGCAATGCGCTTTTGATACTCCTCCACGCGCGTGCCGTTCTCAAGCGCGATGTTCTCCGACAGCAATTCCTCATTACGCTCGGTCAATTCACGCAAACGGTTGGCGACCAATTTCACGATCGCCACCGCAGATGCAGGTCGCGCTTCGGCTTCTTTCATCCATTCGTCGATTTTTTTGTTGAAGGATGTCATGGTGGATTTCCTCGAACAGGGAATTATATCTTGGGGAGTGTCCAAATGGATGGGCTAAAATAGAGAAATGAACAGATGTCCATATTGCCAAGAGACAACCCGCCAGAACAAAGCGGGAACAACAAATGCAGGTTTGCAAAGATATCGTTGT
>JACAEM010000039.1 GCA_013388855.1 Chloroflexota bacterium | reverse complement strand
CGCGGCAGAATGAAGTTCAGTATGAAGGCGCACACCAGCGTCACCCCATACCACCCCAGTTTGTTCAGAAAGTATTTCCGGTAGCCTTTCAATTCCCTCGCCTCCTTCCTCTCTCCGTTTATGGAAAATGAATATTAATGTGTTGAAAGAATAGAATAAAACCACCTCATGGAAAATCGGGAATTCGGGTGATTTTTTTTGTAAAAAATGCAACAAAACGGTGTGATGAAAATCATATCGGTGGATGTTTTGTAGATAAAAGTTACCCAATGGTCTATAATGGGACGCGTTGGGTAACTTTTGTGACGATACAGGAGCAGACCATGCCAGATTCTGCAAAGTACATGGTAAAAGATGATATCCTGCTGATTGGGTCAATTTCCATTCCGGTTGGGTCGCTTGAGTGGTATGAGTGGCTTTCAGCCAATAAAAAATTCTCTTATAAGGGGCAATTAGGACATTTCCTGGCGCAATGTGAAACGCGTCGCGACAAGCCTTATTGGTATGCCTATCGCCGCCGTGCCAGAAAGTTACTCAAAGTGTATTTGGGCAAAACCAGCGAGTTGACAGCAGAAAGGTTGAAGAGGGCCAGTATTTCATTCAAGGAATTGGCCCCACTTGGGCAGTTCTCCAACCAACCAGCCGAAAACGAAAATCTAACATTCGAATCCCGTATTGATACGTCGTTTCTGCCAATGACGAAAGTTGATCCTCCAGTATTGCCGCGCCAACTTGTCACACGTCCCCGCCTTATCCGGCAGATGAACGCTCCTCTGATCCTGATATATGCCCCCAGCGGATTCGGCAAGAGCACGCTGCTCAACGACTGGAAACAAGCCTGCGGCTATCCCATTGCCTGGCTTTCTCTCGATGAGCATGACAACGACCTAACTCGTTTTTGGCACTCGGTGGTGGCGGCCTTCCGCACCATACACTCGGACTTTGGGAAGGAACTGCTGGATTACCTGGATTCAACCGCCTCCATTTCTCCTGTGGAGGCGGTTTCGCGCTTTACGAATGACATTATCCACTCCCAAGCCTTGCTCCCTCGTTTTGGATTGATACTAGATGATTTTCGCCATATTCATAACCCCGAAATTTACGATGCCATCCAAGTCTGGCTTGAGCACTTTCCAGTAAATGTACAGCTGGTTATTTCAGGACATACCAAGCCGCCGCTCTCACTTGGTCATTTACGTGCCCAGGGCTTATTGACTGAACTGGATGCCAATGATCTGCGTTTCACCCTTGAAGAGGGTATCCATTACTTACGGCAGTTTCCACAAAATCCACCTTTCGCCCGCGACGACCTTGAAAAACTGGTCAAACATGCCGAGGGATGGGCTGCTGGATTGACGCTTACTGCCCTGGCGATGGGGAAGCAGGCTGACCGCCGCCAGTTTATCGATACATTTAGCGGCGCACATATCTACCTGCGGGAATATTTCATGGAGACTGTGTTACGACATACCTCTCCCGATGTTCAATTGTTTTTGCTTAAAACCGCCATTCTGAAGCACTTGACGGGAAGCTTGTGTGATGCCGTCACCGGTCAAACGGGATGCGAAGAAATGCTTGCCCGCCTGTGGCAGGAGAATCTCTTTATTGTCCGATTGGAGGAACAGGGATGGTATCGTTATCACGACCTGTTCGCCGAAATGCTAAAAAGCCAACTGCAGACACGCTATCCTGAAGCGATTCCCCAACTCCACCGAAACGCCGCGCAGTGGTACCGTGAACAATATGCACCCGCCGATGCAATATACCACCTGTTGGCTGCTGAAGCCTGGGAGGAAGCCGCCACATTGATGGAGGAAATGGCGCTGCGTGAATTGGAACAATTTGGTGAAGATTCGCGCCTGTTGCGTTGGTTACAGGAACTTCCTGAAAGGGTTGTTCAGAGGCACAAAAATCTACTCTTCGTCTACCTGCGGCTGGCAAATATTGCTTTGCCCAAGAAAAAGATCGAGAAATTTGTCGCCCAGATCGAAATGAGCATTTCCGGCAAGCCTGATGTATTGCAAACAGAGAATGAGCGGGGCGTTCTGACCGAGATTCAACAGATTCGCCGTATATGGTCACAAGGTGACATCTTTACACCACCGTCACGCGCTGGGAATGAATACGATGCCAAGTGGGATGTCGTCAATCGTCTGCATCTGTTGGGACAAGCTTATAGTTCTGAGCAAACATTGCTGGATGACTCAATCCTCAATTTGTTACATGAGGCCGAGAATCGACATAATCTATTTGTCGTTTTGATGGCTGGAGGCGCGCTGGTTAGGCGGGCGATTGTTGCTGGTCAATTACGGCGCGGCGAAAAGTTGGCGCGCCAGATCCTGGAAAAGGCCATTGCCTACAGAGGAAAGTTGCCCGGGCCAGCAAGCATCACATTGGCGGCGCTTAGCCAGATACATCTGGAACGGAATGAGATGAGACTGGCGCGAAAATATCTTGACGATGCAGTGGAAGTGGACCCTAATCCAGCCAGCATGAACATGCCTGTCCAGTTTGCCATTTTGCGGGCCAAAATTCAGGCGGCGCAAAATCAGATGGATGAAGCGCGCGTTACAATTCAGTCAATACGTAATTTGCACCTTTGGCGACCATCCGGTTTGTGGTCTGACCAGGATTTGCTTGCCTACGAGGCACTGATTTGCATACGAATTGGGGACATTGCCTCAGCGGAGCAACTCTTAATCGAATCGGAGGGTAGTAGCGAACATCACCTCTCACAATTAGTACAGGCGGAAATTTCCTTGAAAAAAAATCATTTTGAAATTGCTGAAAAGCAATTGCTTGACATCATTGCCAAGTACCCAGGCGGTATTGTCTTTGAGCCGTTGATGGGTGCGCGCGTATCGCTGGCATTGGCACTGTTTGGGCAGCACAAAATGAATCAAGCGCTCCAGATAATGACTGAAGCAATTCGATTGGCTGCGCCTGAGAAATTTTTCCATCCTTTCCTGATGGGTGGTGTTGTATGTGCCCCGTTGCTCGCTCTGGTGTTGGAAATACAGAATCTCACCAGCGACGCACGAGTCTTTATCAAGGAATTGTTGCGGCTGCTGGACCCCAATGGAAAACATCCCCGGATTTCAAAGGCAGAAATGGAAACACTTTCCATATCCGCCTCGATTTCTGCGCGGGAACAGGAAATTCTCCACCTGCTAAGTGCCGGATACTCCAATCGGGAGATGGCGGTGGAGTTATCCGTTTCTGAAAGTACTATCAAAACTCATTTGGGAAATATTTATACCAAACTCGAAGTCAACAGCCGGGTTCAAGCTATTGCACGTGCCCGGAAATTGAATCTCGTATAGCCTCTCTTTGGGATGACATCTTATCCTGTCAGGATTGATTTCTATCCAAACACTAAAAAATCCAGTGGCGATATTGTCAGGTCGTTTTTGGGTACGACATTGCTTATGCCATGCAATACTTGCTTGTTGTGAATGGAATATTGATCCAATACCCGCGCCGGTACAGTTTGCGGCTGTTCTGAAAAATTTGCAAATATGACCGTACGCCTGCCTGCATTCATGCGCATAAAGGCAAGTACATGATCGTTTTGCGTATGAATCACCTCAAGCATGCCGCCGGAAAAGACCTCATTCTCTTTTCGCAGCTTTATCAACCGTTGCAAACCTTGATAGACACGTCCTTCGATCGAACTGGGATCGTTCCGCTTTGCATATTTCTCCCAGTCCGCACGTGGACGGTGCACCCAACGACTGTCCCGTTCGTGGTCGGGGTTGTCGCGATAGCTGTAATCATTGAGGGTTCCGATTTCGTCGCCGAGATAGATCAGTGGAATACCACCGGCCGTCATAATCACGCCATGAATTAGTAAAATGCGGCGAATCGCGAGATCCACCTCTTGCGGACCCTCTTCTTTGATTGCTTTCTCCAACCCTGCCAGTGACGCGCCCGTTCCACTGATCCGACAGTCACCGGTTTTGGGATTTTCCTGGAAGGGTAGTCCGCGTGCAAAACTCCCTTCGAAACGCCCGCGGTAGAATTCGTTCAGGAAGCGGCGATGGTCGTGTCCGTTCACGCCCAGTTCGATGGCGTCTTCATCGGAGAATGTCCAGCCGATGTCATCATGCACGCGAACATAGTTGACCCATGCGGTTCCGGGGTGGATTTTGAAGCGGGTCGCCAGCGCCTTGGAGAGCAATCGCACCTTGCGCGTGGCGAGAGAGTTCCAGAGCAATGCCATCAACAACGGATTATAGGAAAGCTGGCACTCAGCCGGGTCGATATATTTTGCGACATCGTCCGGGTGTACGATGGCTTCGGATTTGAAGATCAGAGCCGGTGATGCGATCCTTGCAACGACGTTGAATGCACGGATGAGTTTGTGCGCGCCCGGCAAGTTTTCGCAGTTCGTTCCCAATTCCTTCCAGATAAAAGCAACCGCATCGAGCCGGATCACTTCCACGCCCTGATTGGCGAGAAACAGCATCTCCTCCGCCATGCGATTGAAGACGGCCGGATTGGAATAGTTCAGATCCCACTGATACGAGTGGAACGTTGTCCATACCCAACCTCCATTTTGGAAGAAGTTCGGGAAAAATGTAAACACACCAGCATGTTCATCGGGAAAGATCTCCCTGAGATTCCGCTCGTAAGCGTCGGGCAGTTCCCGGCTGGGAAAGATGCGGTAGAAGTCGATGTATTCTTCGTCCCCCGCCTTGGCGCGCTCCGCCCAAATATGTTCATCCGATGTGTGATTGAAAACCAGATCCACGACAAGGCTGATTCCCACGGCGCGAAAATCCCGCGCCAGAGAGGCAAGTTGCTCCATGGTTCCCAGTGGCGGATGAACTTCGCGATAACTGCTGACAGCATACCCGCCATCGTTTTCGCCTGCAGGCGCTTTGAACAATGGCATGAGGTGAAGATAGGTCAGCCCAAGTTCCTTGAAATAAGGAATCTTGGAGCGTATGCCTTCCAGGTTTCCGGCAAACAGATCGACGTAGCATACGCCGCCCAGCATTTGGTTCGATTGAAACCAGAGCGGATTCTGTTCTCGGGCCTTGTCCAGTTCACGCAGGTCTTGAGGGCGGGCAAACCACGAGCGCGCCAGACTGAACAGCAGGTCTTCCAAATGGAAGAAAAAGTCGTAGCGTGCGCCGTAAAGTTCCAGGTAAAGACCGAATAACGACGGAAAATATTTTTGCAGGCGCACAACAAACAACTGCCAGCCATGCGTATCGGCGGCGATGTGATTAGATAGGTCTTTCTCCATGCGGGAGAGGAGACGTTGGAGTGTGCGTTTCGATTCGCGCTCAATATTCATAGTGGACATGGTTAATTCTCTGCATTGTGAAGTCAGGCAGGTTTGAGTTGAAATAAATCGAGCGACAGCAAAAGAATATCCCCGCCTTCGACAAAGAGCTCGAGTCCCTGGCTTTCTTCGGCGGGAAAGATGCAGTCGGTGAACGTAAGTAGTCCGTCGTTGGCAAAGACTTCGACGGAAGATACGTCGACAAAGATATGCAGCCGGATTACGTCATTCAGCGGGAGCAAACTCGCAGAATGAATGCCTGCGAAAGCATCATGAAAATCAACCCGTCCCGACCGTGTGCGGTCGACCGAAAGTGTTCTCGGTTCTGTCTCATAACAGATCGTGGTTTGCTCCTGTTTGCCGACGCGGACGCGGACCCCGAAACGTCTGGCGTTATAAAAAAGTTTGAAATCAGCGATGATCTCCAGAGATGTGCCGCGTATGTCTGCGAGCAGATTTGTATTGGGTTCGATGATTTTTTCCAGCCAGCGGGTGTGCTTGCCGCGCAATGTCCGCATCTCCGGAATCGGTTGTTGAGAGAGATAAACCTCATCACCGTTTCGTTTCAATGAAATTTCGCGGATGATGCTAAATGCCCCGCGCCATGACGTTGCAGGTGTAAGCGTTGCATATTGCCAGTTGCTCATCCAGCCAAGCATCAGTCGTCGTCCATTGGGTTCGTTGTTCCATGACTGCGGTGCATAATAGTCCGCGCCGTGATCCATCCACAAACTGGTTTCAGGTGGATTCTCTGGTTTAAAGGTTCGTCCATCGAAATTTCCAATGAAGTATTGGGTGCCGGAACCTCCAGCGTAGGCGCCCTTCGCAACTCCGACGGTCAGTACCCAGCGTGGGTATGAACCGTCTACAGGGAGTTGGAAAAGATCCGGGGTTTCGTAGATGCCGTCGCCAGTGTCACGCTCACAATCAAAGACTCCGCTTTGGTCCCAATGTTTTAGGTCGGGCGAGACGTAAAAAAGAATGTGTTTTCCTGCCGCTAACACCATGACCCAGTGGTCTTCATACCAAAAGACCTTTGGATCGCGGCAATCCTTCAAGTCATCTCGATAGCCGATAACAGGATTGCCTGCGTATTTTTTCCAGGTTTTTCCATGATCAAGGCTGTAGGCGAGGTTCTGGGTTTCGATATGATTTTTGTTGTAGGTGAATATGGCAACCAGGGTCTCCTCACCGAAACCGGCAGTATTTTTCCAATCCACCACGGCGCTGCCGGAGAAAATCATGCCATGTTCATCCGGGTAAAGAGCGATGGGCAAATGCTGCCAATGAATTAGGTCGCGGCTAATGGCATGACCCCAGTGCATGGGTCCCCAAACCATGCTGTGTGGATGATGTTGATAGAAGAGATGATATACACCGTTGTGCCAGACCATTCCGTTCGGGTCGTTCATCCAATTTGCGGGCGGCGTAAAATGGAAGGCGGGACGGTATGAATTGCTCATTTCAGTACTCTGCAAGAAACCAAAGATATGAATATGGTTGAAGCGTCACTTGTTCTTTGAGAGTGAAGGATCGATCTGAGAATAACTCACGCCCAATCTTTTGATGAGCGGTCGGAAGTCGGACGGTCTGATGAACGTCGCTCAAATTGTTGAGAACAATGATGGTTTCTCCGTCATGCTCGCGAACATAGACCGCGACTGCCGGGTTGCCCGTCTCTACCCATTGCATGTCACTGCCGCTAAAGGCAGTATGTTTCTTGCGCAGGCGTATCATTTTTTGTATGGTATGGAACAGCGAGTTCGGGTCTTTCAACTGGCTGGCGACATTTACATGCTGATACCCCAATACACCCTGCTGTATGGGCTCTGTAAAAGGTGTGCCGGATGTAAAGCCAGCATGAGGCGAGTCGTCCCATTGCATCGGCGTACGAACTCCGTTGCGATCCGGCAGGTCGAGGTTGTCGCCCATGCCGATCTCATCGCCATAGTAAACGATCGGCGAGCCGGGCAAAGTAAACAACAGGGAATTTGCCAATTCGATCTTGCGGCGGTCGTTATCCAGCAATGGTGCAAGACGGCGGCGGATGCCGAGGTTGAGTTTCATGCGCGGCTCCGGCGCGTACTCCTTCCACATCCACTGGCGCTCTTCCTCTGTGACCATTTCCAGCGTCAACTCGTCATGATTGCGCAGGAAGGTGCACCACTGGCAATTCTCCGGGATGGGCGGCGTGCGGCGCATGATCTGCGCCATGTCTTCGTAGCGTCCCTTCTTCAACGCCATGTAAATGCGCGGCATGATGGGGAAGTGAAAGCCCATGTGGAACTCGTCGCCGTCGCCGAAGTAGGGACGCACATCTTCGGGCCATTGATTGGCTTCGCAAAGCAAAATCCGCCCGGGGTAATGCTCATCCATGAAGGCGCGCAGTTTTTTCAAATAGGCATGGGTTTCCGGCAGGTTCTCGCAATTCGTCCCTTCGCGCTCGAAGAGATACGGCACCGCGTCGGCGCGGAAGCCGTCAATGCCCAGGTCCAGCCAGAAGCGCGCCACGTTCAACATTTCCTCCTGTACGTTGGGGTTGTCATAATTCAAGTCGGGTTGGGTCGAATAAAAGCGATGCCAGAAATATTGACCGGCTTTCTCGTCCCACGTCCAGTTCGACTTTTCCGTATCCACGAAGATGATGCGCGCGTCTTTGTATTTTTCATCCGTGTCACTCCAGACGTAATAATCGCGGTATGGCGAATTCCTGTCGGAGCGCGCGGACTGGAACCATGGATGGGCATCGGAAGTGTGATTCAGCACGAGATCCATGATGATGCGGATATCGCGCCGATGCGCCGCCTCGATCAAGACCTTGAACTGATCCAGCGACCCATAGGCGGAGTCCACGCTGTAATAGTCTGCGATGTCATAGCCGTCATCGCGCAGAGGCGAAGGATAGATGGGCATAATCCAGATGCAATCCACACCGAGCGTTTGCAGGTAATCGAGTTTTTCGGTCAACCCGTTCAGGTCGCCGCGCCCATCGCCGTTGCTGTCTTTGAAAGCGCGGATGGAAATTTGATAAAAGACTGCGTTTTTGTACCAGAGATTGTTGACCATATATAAAAAAGTGGACTGGCTGCCCAGTCCACTTGTCCCTTCGGAAGGTTTATCCTTTGACTGAGCCCGCCAGCAAACCGCGCGTGAAATAGCGCTGCAAGCTGAAGAATACGATCAGCGGCACAATCAGGGAGATAAAAGAACCTGCCGCTACATCCCGCCAGCCTTGTCCATACTGCCCCAGCAACCTCAATAATTGATAGGTCATAACCGCCTTCTGTTCACCAACGAAGATGAAGGCAATCAGATAATCGTTCCAGACCCACAGGAACTGGAAGATCGCAAAGGAGGCGATCACGGGGATAGACATCGGCAATACCAGTCGCCAGAAAATCTGGTAATTGCTAGCGCCGTCTATCTTTGCGGCTTCGATCAGGGCTGTCGGCAATGTCATCATGTAATTGCGCAGAATGTAAATCGCCAAAGGCATCGCGAAAGCGCTGTGGACCACCCAGGCGCTGGCGTACGTCCCGGTCAGTGGAATGTTAAATGTTTTTTGGAACCAGACCATTCCTTTGAGAACCGGAATCAAGGAGGATTGCAGCGGGATGACCATCAAGGCCACCAGTGTTGCAAAGAAGATTTCTTTGCCCTTGAAATTCAGGAAGGTAAATGCATATGCAGCATTCGCCGCGATCATGAGCGGCAGGATGGTTGCAGGCACGGTAACTGCTATGGTATTGATCAAAGATTCCAGCATTCCACTTTGGAGGGAGGTTTGATAGGCATCCAGCGTCCAGACCGTGCTAAGCGGATTGAATAGACCTTCCCACCAAGGGGATAGCTCGGCGACTGAACTTGGTCTCAGTGATGTGACAAGCAAACCAACGGTGGGGATTAACCAAATGGTAACAAGAATGAGCAATGCAATCGTGCTGCCCAAATTAAGCCTTCTGAATAGGTGCTCAACTTTGTTCATCGTAACATCTCCTGTTGCCTTACCGTATTAATTTGCAGCCACATCAGCGGTGCAATCAGCAAGACCAATACCATCACAACGGCAGATGCAGGTCCAATATTTGAGTTTTCGAAGTATTGCTTATACCACTCAAAAGCCAGGACGCTGGTGGTGAAGTTGCCCCGGGTCATGGCAAGTACAATGTCGAAGATTTTCATCACAAGAATCAAGATTGTGACAAATACGGACATCACTGTTCCCCAGATTTGGGGCAGAATCACACCGGCAAAGATTTGCCAGGCATTTGCGCCATCCAGCTGGGCCGCTTCAATGGTCTCCTCAGGCACACCCTTAATGGCAGCGGAAATGACAACCATGGCATATCCCACCTGCAGCCAGACCAAAACCGCCATGAGCAAAAAGGAATTTAAGCGCCCCTGATCCATGGTAAGCCAGGGTTGTGCTTCAAAACCCAGCGACTTCACCAACGCGTTAAGCAGACCGATTTCTGGTCGACCTGGCGGTACATACGCATAAAAATACGCCCAGATGGTCGATGCTGACACAAAACTAATCGCCATGGGCATGAAAATCAAAGACTTGAAGATTTTCTCACGCGTGGGGCCCACTTGATTTGTAAGGGTGGCTGCGGCTGTTCCAATGGCCACAGTAACCGCCGGCACCACCAGCACCCACAAGAAGTTATTCAACAGGATTCCCAGAAAACGTTCGTCAGTGAAGAGGTCAATGTAGTTTTTGAGTCCAACCCATTCTCTTGCCCGATCATCTTTGAAAGACCAAATCACCGTCTGAAGCAGGGGCATGATAAGCACTAGAATTACCAGCACTGCGGCTGGCGTCAAAAAAGCCAGCCAATTGACTTTCTTCTGAATGTGTTCTGGTAATAGGGAGAGCAGGAAGTTAAGTAGCCAATACAGCCCGTAACTGGCGGCGATGCCGATCACAATGGCGACCAGACTAAAAATTATATCGCCCATGACTCAATAATCTCCTTTGTTTGGATCTCTCTATCTACAGTTGACCGATCACTCTTTATTAAGCAAGCACAAAAAGCAATGTGGCACCGACCTGTCCGGAAAGCCGGTGCCACTATTTTACCAAGTGGAGCTAACTAGGGATATTTGCTGTCGATTCGCTCGGCAGCCTCAGCCCAGGTGATACGACCTGCGACGAAGTCGGTACCAGCAGCCCAGAACTCGGCATTTACTTCAGCGGGCATCTGGTCGGATCCATCGAAACCAAACACGGCTGCGTTGGCCATGGCTTCACCAATCTTTCTCTGCATCTCATTCGGGTAGAGCGAGAGATCGAAATTCTTGTGCGGTGAGATATCACCAGTGGCTACCTGGTATTTCAGGACCTCCGGGCTGAAGATGAAAGCAACGACCTTGGCGACATCCTGGTCGGCGTGACCGGCGAAGACGCCTGCGATATCACCGCCGCCGAGAACGCCAGCCTGGCCGCCCGCAGGAGCAGGCAGCGGGAACACGTTCAGATGGGTATAGTCACCAGCTTGGATCTCAGCTTGAATGTCTTCAGGCATGAAGGCGGTGATGAACGAGCCCTGGCGCAACATGAAGCACTGACCATTCTCCTTGCCATCTGCAAACAATGGGGCAGTGTTCTGGAATGAGTCGGTTGCCATGGAGATGCCACCACCATTGACCTGACCGTCAGCAAGCAGGCGCTTGGAAACCTCATCGATAGCCTTGGTGACCTCAGGAGAAGCAAAGTCAACTTCACCTGAAATCCACTTGGCGTAAACATCAGGACCATTGAAATCCAAAACGTACTGTTCAACCCAGTCTGTGAATGGCCAACCGGTCGCGCCGCCAGACTCGATGCCTGCACACCAGGGGTAACCGGAACCGTCAGCCTTGATCTTCTCTTCCAGCGCAACCAACTCAGCGTCGGTGGTCGGCACCGTGTACCCATGAGCATCGAAAGCGGATGGGTTGTAGAAAACCAAAGTCTTCATATTCGCAGAGACCGGCAGACCGTAGATCTTGCCATCAACGACTGCGAGCTTGTCCCATCCCGGAACCAGGGTCGACAGCGGCTTGCTCAAGTCAATGACGTCTTCCAGTGGGATGAGGACATCAGCCAGATTCTTGAGACCACCCGGCTGCGGCCACATGGCAATATCCGGCTCCTGCCCGGCCTCGATTTTCACTTTGATGTCGGTGTCGAAACTGGCAAGCGATGTGAAAGTGACATCGATGCCATTCGCCTGACCAAATTCGGTCAGCGCCTTCTGAAAGGCGGCGGCCTGCGCCTCACCGTACCCACCAAAGATTGTTACCTTGCCATCGCCTGCTGGTAATCCACCGTCTTCAGAAGAAGGTGCTTCAGTAGCGGCGGCGCCACCACCACAAGCAGCAAGTAACAGGGAAGCCATCACGAACAGGCTCAAAAGGGACAAAAGGGATTTCTTATTCATTGTTCTCCTCACGAAATTTAAAAATTGGATACTTCCTTGCTCGACTCGAAAGGTAATCGTATCTTGTGATGGGGCACCTCCTGTAGGGGAAGATAAACGATAGCGATGTCTTTCATACTTC
The DNA here is from genome assembly GCA_013388855.1 of Chloroflexota bacterium. GTDB lineage: Bacteria > Chloroflexota > Anaerolineae > Anaerolineales > Villigracilaceae > Defluviilinea. Next base: position 43,637 of record JACAEM010000039.1, on the reverse strand, counting down.
GTGAAAGTGTTACTCTGAAAGCACTTTCATATTGATAATATAGCACTTTCAAATGCCAGAGTCAAGAGGCAATTTTCCGGGGAGAAAAAAGTGTAGGTTCGGCCACCCATTCGGAGGTCAGGCAGAGAGGCGGTGGATTTTCATCACCTTGCTTTGCAGGTTCTTTAACTCCACCTTCAAGCCTGTTTCCATCCAAGCCAATCCAGAGCGGGGTTGCTCAAAGCCTTCGACGGAATATATGGCATTGGGGTCCAGCCCGCGCAGGCGAATCATCGGAAGGTTGAACGGGTCGGGGATGTGTACGCGGAAGGCGAACAACACACCTTCGTTTTTGTCTTTGCTCACATATTGCACCGCCGAGTACCCGTTCTTTTGGGATGAGATCAAACGATACTGGTCGCCAAATTGAATGACAGGACGAATCTCTTTGTACAGGCGAATGAGTTCGGCTCCGACCTGACGTTCAGCCTGATTCCATTCGAGAAGGTTTCCTCCCACTCCAAGCAATCCACACATGCTGACGTGGAAGCGAAACTCAAGCGGTACGAGTTCCCTGCCCCAATCCGTCACCCAGGCTTCCATGGTGTTGGCAGGCAGAAATTGCGAATATCCTTCCTGAATGGATAAACGCGCCGTGGCTTCGGTGTTGTCGCTCACCCAAACCTGGTCTGCAAGTTTGAGAATGCCGAAGTCGGCTCGTCCGCCGCCGCTGGCGCAGGATTGCCAAATGACATCCGGGTGTCTTTGGCGCAGCGTGCTCCAAACGTGATACACGCCGTACACGTAGCGGACCCAAAGTTCGCGCGGGTCGCCGGGGGCATCCGCCCAGCCGGGTTCGCTGATGCCGCGATTCATATCCCATTTGATGAAGGCAATGTTATTTTCGCTGAGGATTTTGTCGAGTGTTTCGATGAGGTAGTTTTGCACCTCCGCCCGCGCCATGTTGAGGATGAGTTGATTACGGCTTTCCGTCCGTTTGCGGGTGGGGAAGTGGATGACCCAATCGGGATGGGCGCGATAGAGGTCGCTGTCCGGGTTGACCATTTCCGGCTCAATCCACAAGCCGAAGTCCATGCCGAGTTCGTTGACGCGCTTGATCAAGCCGCCAAGTCCGTTTGGAAATTTGACTTTGTCGGGGAACCAATCGCCAAGGCCGGCATTATCGAGGTTGCGGTTGTGGAACCAACCATCGTCCATGACGAAGAGTTCCACGCCCATGCCTGCGGCAATGGCGGCAAGTTTCGATTGCGAAACTTCGTTCACATCGAAGAGAGTTGCCTCCCAGGAGTTGTATAGAACCTTGTGCAGGACTTTGCCGTGAGGAAGGAGTCGGTCGCGCACATAATCATGAAAAATGCGGCTGGCGGCGCCGAATCCGTCCGAGGTGTAGCCGCCGATGGCAGATGGGGTGACGAGTGGTTCGCCGGGTAGGAGTCTCCAGGCAAAGTCCCAATCGTTGATGCCGATGCTGATACGCGTGGATGCGAATTCGGTCACCTCGGCGGTGATTTTGAAGTTGCCGCTCCATGCCAGCGTGCCAAACCAGACTTCACCGTGGTCTTCGCTTGCGTTGCGGTCAACCGCAAACCACGGGCTGGCGCGATGACTGGGAATGATGCGCCGGCTTTCGATGACCTTCAAGCCGGGCGTGAGGGCTTCGCGCTTGAGGTGAAATTCGTCGATATGCCGGCCGTAAAGATGTGAGAGCGAGTAATCGTCACCGTGCGGCATGGTCCACTTGGCGGAGAAGGCGCGTTCGATAAGGACGGGGTCGTTGCCGAGATTCTCCAATGTGGCCCAGCGTTCGATGAGATCGTACTCTTCATGGATGCGGTAGTGGAGGGTTAACTGTAGCGGGTAGAATGAGTCTTTAAAACGCAGATCAAGCGTCGGTTGGGGAGATGCGGTGGTCGTAAAATCCTGAAATTCCAACACGACGTCCCGCACTCCATCTGGATAGGTCACTTTGAGAACCGGATCGATGTATTTGACGCCCGCGTAGCCGGGGTATTCTTCGGGAATGAAGTGGTCGTAGCCGTCTGTGGAGGGCCAGTGAACTGGCTCGACTGGCGCGGGGTAATCCTGTACGAAAGGTAGGCATTTGCCCCAATAACAATGCGAGAGCAGTCCCATTTTGTTCAGCCCAAAGGCATAGGCGGTGTGACGCATCTCAAGAACCCAGTAATTGGGGGAAGTATGAATGGGCATGGCAGCCTCTTTTATGTCGTTTGACGTTCAATGAGAGTCAGCGGAAGATGGACATGTTGTAATGTACGGCTTGGGTCGTCGATTCGTGCCAGGACCATCTCAGCTGATAATCTTCCTGACTCATCCAAATGTTGACGAATGGTGGTCAGGTCCACGTATTCTGCCATATCGATGTCATCGAAGCCAATGACTGCAATATCATCGGGAATTCTCAAATTCATTTGCCGGGCGACTTTCATGACGCTGATTGCCTGCACATCAGATGCGGCAAAGATGGCGGTTGGGCGGTTGCTCATATGCAGAAGTTCCGAAGCCGCAATGCGTGAGTCTTCCTGAGTGTATGACGCCCGTTTGATGTGTTCGGGACGCAGAGCGATGCCCGCTTCATCCAGTGCCCCTTTAAAGCCCTGCAATCTGGAGCGCACCGGGTGAATGGAAAAACGCTCCGGTGGTTCGATGTCGCCTAAAAAGCCCAAAGACTTGTGTCCCTTGCCGATCAAATGCTCGGCAACAAGCCTGCCTCCATGTTCATCGTTAATGACGATACTGTTTAATTTCTCGTGTTCATATTCAATGAGGACAGTTTGCATTTCATTGTCAACCAGACGCTGTACATCCCTTTCTGCAATGGCAAGCGACATGATGATCAGTCCATCCAGGTTTCTCATAATAGGGATGGAGGAGATATACCCTTGAAGATGTTCCTCTGAGTCAACGGGGTAAATTACCAATTCATAATTTGCGCGGGACAAAGTAGACGCCACCCCCCGCAGACGTTGAACGAAAGACGGGGCAGTAAAGAAAGGTGTAATGACACCCACTCGATTGGTATATTTCAATGCGCGTGCGCGTGCCTCTGCCTTGGGGACAAATCCGAGGCGGTCGATTGCCGACATGACCAGTTCGCGCGTCTCCGGGTTGACTTTATCCGGGGCGTTCAGGACACGTGAAATGGTGGAAATGCTCACGCCGGAAAGTTTGGCGACATCATAAATGGTGGGGGATTTTTTTTTGTTTGCCATAGTGAATGAAAGCAATATGAAAGCACTTTCAGTTTAGCATAAGGAGGTTGAAACCGTCAACCATCGTGCCTACGCCGCTCCTGGGGTTATTTGGGCAAAAGAATACAAGGTAAGCCACGATATTTGATATACCTTCAGGGTATGAAGAATTTTATACTTGTGAAACAGATTAGAATCCCGCGTCGATCTTTTTGCGTATAGCATACATGCCGTTCACCATTTCCATGCAGAATGGCATGGGTGCCCATGAAAACATGAAACCTTGCAATATCCGTCCGGTGGTCACGGGTATTGCCGATTCGGTGAAACTGTTTTGGCGTATGCCAATGGACAGATTGTGGATCATGTGGAAAAATTGCATTAGCCGGAACAATGGGTTTCGTTGTCCATCCTCGGCGTAATTCATTCGCCGTTTACCGGAAAAGGCCAGACACCCATTCAGGTGACACGATCACAGGCAATCGGTCAGGTGGAGGTTTTTCCGAAGTATGCCAATGACTTAAGGGACATCGAGCATCTGTTTCATATTCATTTACTGTATGTCTTTCATAAATCATCCGGGTGCGCGCTTCATGTCAAACCGTTTCTGGATGATCATGTGCACGGCATTTTTGTCACACGTTATCCTCATCGTCTGAACCCGGTTGGACTATCCACAGTGAGACTGTTGTCGCGCCAAAACAATGTGCTCATCATCGAAGGCGTGGATGTGCTGGATGGAACACCCTTGCTTAACATCAAGCCCTACGTTCCAGATTTCGACCGCCGCACGGAAAATGTAAGTGCTGGCTGGTGTGAGACACGGAGTAAAAAATGAAACGATCATCGATTCTGATCCTCATCCTTCTTTTCCTGGCTGGTTGCACGCTACGCGGATGGCCGTCTGCCTCAATTTGCCGCTGTCTCCGTGTTTGGCATGACCGCTGGCGGCACCCTATTTTCGATTAATCTGACGTTCCTGGAGCCCTTGTCATTGGCGCCACTTGTGCCTGGTGTCTGATATCTGCGGTCTTGATGGCTGTGCTGATGTTGCTCACGGCAGGGCCTGCTCGGCGAGCTTTTCGAAAGATTTTCTTCCGTGAAGAAACTGTTTATCCGTCACATGCGGGTGATTAACAAAATTGCAGGAAGACCCATCACCCTGGGACGTGAAGAGGGGCGATGACAGGTCAGTTGTCGGTATCCATTTCCGGATTGGAATGAGAAGCGGAGTTTTGTCATGTCTTTATTTTCAGAAATCAATGAACAGCCCGACCGCATCAAAAGGTTATTGTCTTCCCAAAGAAAGGGTGTGGAAAAGATAGCGGAGGCGATTCGAAAACATAATATCGATTATGTATTTCTTGCCGCACGCGGAACTTCAGACAATGCCGGACGGTATGCCAATTATTTGCTCGGAGCCATGAACGGGCTTCCGCTCGCATTGGCGACGCCTTCGCTGTTTACATATTATAAAAAGCCACCCCAATTAAGAAATGCATTGGTGATTGGAGTGTCGCAATCGGGTAAATCGCCGGATATTGTCAGTGTTCTGGAGGAGGGGAAGCGGCAGGGATGTATGACGCTTGCCATCACCAACGAACCAAACTCGCCATTGGCGAATGTGTCAGACTTTGTGCTGGATGTTCATGCCGGACCTGAACGGGCAGTCGCCGCAACGAAAACTTATACTGCCGAGTTGATGGCGGTGGCAATGCTTTCCACAGCGTTGAGCGGAAATAACAAAGGCTGGGGCGAACTGGGTAAGATCCCCGCCTGGATGAACGAAACGCTCAAGCAAAACGATTTCATCGCGGAGGCTGCTCAGCGTTACCGTTACATGGATCAGGCGGTTGTCCTTGGACGTGGATTCAATTATGCGACCGCCTTTGAATGGGCGTTGAAGTTGAAGGAGTTGACCTACATCATTGCCGAGCCTTACTCCTCGGCGGATTTTGCGCATGGACCCATTGCCATGGTCGAAAGCGGATACCCTGTCTTTGCAGTGGCGGCAAAAGGCAGAGTGTTCAATTCAATGTTGGGAATGCTTCAGCGTTTGCGTTCGGAGATTTCCGCCGAATTGGTGGTGATCTCCAACGATAAAAGGGTGTCGAGTCTGGCGCAGGTCTCATTGAAAATCCCGGCAGACGTCCCTGAGTGGCTTTCTCCCATGATAAGTATTTTGCCGGCACAACTGTTCGCCGCCAACCTCACGCTTGCAAAAGGATATGATGTCGAACACCCGCGTAGTATCCGCAAAGTGACAGAGACGAAATAGCCTCCATATCAGTTCGAACTGCAAACTTAACTAAAAGGTCCTGCAAAAGCGAGGGTCGTCTTCACGCCTTGGGGTGCAGACCCAGCAACAGGACGTTTCGGTCATCAACCTGGCGGGGCGTCAGCAGATGACGCGGCTGGCATTTCAAGTACAGGATGGGGATGACTCTGCGCTGGACGCCTTGCAGGAATCAGAGCAAATTTTTGATCAAACCTTAGCTGCACTGCGAAACGGGGGAACCGCCCCCTACTTGACAAATAGCGTTGTGGACCTGCCGGTCACACGCGACCGAAAGCTGCTCGCCGCGTTGGATGAGGTGGACTCCATCTGGACTAGATACCGCTTCACGCTGGAGGCGATGACTTCTTCCATGCCACCGCCCCCTCTCTACGAACTGCTCTTGCAGAATAATCCGATGATCTGGTGCAAAGAGCCGATATGGTGGTGCGTCTCTACGAAGCCGAAGCCACCGCCAAAGTGAATCGTCTGCGTGCCATTCAAGTTACGTTTTTGGTGTGCGCGTGGCGTTACTGGCGGCCGTCTGCCGTCTCAAATTTGGTATGGATCCGACTCGCAAGCCCACGATCAACGCTTTTGGACACAAATTTCCCTAGCGCCACCCGCTAGGGCAGGTGTGGCGCATTGCAGGCGGATTCTTTTTTTCGGAAAGCTGTCAGGTCTGAATAGTCATCTTGTGAATTTTTTTCCTGTGGCGAGTTCGACGCTCTTGTACGCGCCATCGTAGATGCCGATGCTCTTGTTCTTGACGATGCAATCGCAGAACAGGGTGAGCAGGTCGTCCTCGGCGGCGATGAGGTCGATGGCTTGCAGAGTCTGCGGGATGGTGCGGGTCTCGACGGTGCTGTCGCCGATCTCTGCGCCGCGAATGGCGCCCCACATTTCGTGTCCGCCGACGCGGGCGTTGAAGATCTTCGGCACCGGGTAAAAGGCCAGTTCGCTGGGCTTGGTGATCATCACGTCCATGACGCGCATGAGGTAGTTGGTGGCATACACGGCGTGGAAGGTGTTGTCGTGCAGGAAGACATGCAAGCCGTGCGCGGGCTTCTTGCGGATGCTGTCGGTGAATTCCCGGGTGTCGTCCCAGGTGAAGTGAGTGTTGATCAGGTCTTTGTGATGGGCGAGTTCGCCTTGCAGCCATTCCCAGTTGTTCTTGTGATCGCCGAGGTTGATGAACAGGGCGATCTGGTCCTTTTGGATCATGGGCACGGCATGCTCGATGATGGCTTTGAACAGTTCGCGCTGTGCGCCCGCGCCGCCCATGGTGACGAGGAAGCGGCGCGGCTCTTTGGCTTTCATGCGGCGCAGGCGGTCGTCACAGTCGGCTTCGATGTTTTCGACGAGTTCATGGTCCACGTGGTGACCGGTGTAGAAGAGCGCATCTGACGGGGTGGGCTTGAGGATCCTGCCCTTGTCGTCGAAGCCGCGCATGACGCGAAAGCCGTAGTAGCCGGAAGGCGATTGCACGGCATGTTTGGCTCCTTCCGTGAGTTGGAATGCCATGGGCCAGTTATCGAACATCATGTCCACCACATTGGTCATGCCGCCCGCCACCGCGCCCATGCAGTTCCACATGTGCGAGGTGAGGATAGGCATGTCAGAGGGGAGCGTGCCGTACAGGTTCTTGAACAACTCGCTCATCTTGTAATCTTTGACTTCGGTCTTGAGGAAACGCCAGGGCCAGGTGACGATCCAGTTGTTGAAGAGCGTGTTCAAGCCAGGCAGAGACGGCTCTCCGGTGGTCAGCGATTCCCACACGTATTTATCGAACCAGGGATAGCGTTGGGAGATGCGCGAATATTTGCTGTAATTGGTGTTGCACCAGTTGATCACATCGGTGGTGATGCCGGGGATGGAGAGCAGGTCGAGCCAGTAGGGGGTGAAACCCATCGCTTTGGCGGCAGACACGCCCGCCATGGCGATGCGGTAGTGACCGAAGCCCATGCGGATTGTGCTGACGATGACGCCGTTCTCCTTGTTGAGGGGCGTGCCCTGCCCGTCGCGGACGATGGTCTTCAGGCCGAAGATCTCGTGTCCGTAGGGATGATCCTCGACGCTCAGGTTGAATTTTTCGTTCGGGTCGTACTTGAACTTCTTCGCCAGCATGTCCTTCCATTTATCCGCGGCGCGGGTCTGGCTTTTGGTGATGGAATTGCCGTATACCTGATATTGACCGTCCTTCTTTTGTAGCATGAGAGCCTTTCTCCTTGAAAATGGTATGATTGCTTGCAAAGATTCTTTGAAACCGCCAGCCGGGTTCGGCTGGCGGTCGCTGGAAAACTTTAATTTTATCCCTTGACACCGCTGCTTGCCACGCTTTCGACAAAGAAACGCTGCCCAAGGATGAACACGATTAGCGGTGGGATGATGGCGATGGCCGCGCCCGCCAGGATCAGGTTGGGGGTGTCGGAGGCGCGTCCGCGCAAGACATTGAGGGCGAGCGTAAGCACATGGTTCTTTTCGTTGCCCACGTTGATGATGACCAGGGGCCAGAAGAACGAGTTCCACGCATAGAGGAAGGTAAAAGTGGCTTGGGTTGCCAAAGCAGGCACACTGGCGGGAATCAGGATGTCCTTGAGAATCTGGAAGCGCGAGGCGCCATCCAACAGCGCGGCTTCCTCGATTTCTTTGGGGAAGGTGATGAAGTGCTGGCGCATCAGGAACGTGCCATAGGCGGTGAAGATCCACGGGATGATGAGCGCGGCGAGGCGGTCGGTCCAGCCGATGAGCACCATGAGTTGATAGAGCGGCACGATGAGCATTACAAAGGGGATCATGATCGTGCCAAGATAGAAGACGAAGACCGTGTCGCGCCCGGGGAATTTCAGGCGGGCAAAGGCGTAGCCGCCGAACACCGAGGTCGCCAGTTGACCCAATACGACCAGGATGGTGACGAGCGCGGTATTGGTCAATGCCCGACTCATGTTGTTGAGTTCGATGACCTCACGGTAATTTTCTGGGTGCCAGCTGATATTTTCCACCGGCTCGCTGAGACGCACATTCCGATAGACCTTTGTCTCGGGATTTTGCGGATCAATGAACTCGCCGACGGTGGTCTGGCTGACGAGAATCATGGGAATCACCTGACCTTCCACCTCCACATCGAAGAGCTTTTGCTCTTCACCGTTCACCGTGACCGATTGCGGATTCATCGCGCCGCCGGTGGGCTTCACCTCCGAGAGATACCGTTCCACGGTGGCGTTGAGGTCCTCAGGCGGGGCATAGGTTCCCACCCGGATATTGCTTTGCGCAAGGGCATATTCTTTCTGTTGACCGTCCACGTCCACGTAGTAGAGCGGGAGCGGTTCATCGTACCCGGTCACCATGATTTCGACAGGATCGCGCGGCAACATGCGCGGCGGGTAGCGGAACGTGTCCGAGGGAATCTTGAAAGAAGTAGCGAGCATGTATAGGAACGGGAAGATCATCACCAGCGCGAAGAAGGTCAGCACAAAATACACAGCGAAATTACCTAAAAAGCGGCGCAACTTGTAGGATTGAGGATTCATGGTTCGCCTCCTACCCTTCATAAATGCTGGAACGGCGCTGGCGCTGGAACTGAACCAGGGTCAGACCGAAAATGACGATGAACAACACCCACGCAATGGCGGAGGCATAGCCCTGTTTGAAATTCTGGAAACCGCTGCGATACAAATATAAGACCAGCGTGATCGTGGAGTTGTTGGGTCCCTCCGGCGGGTTCATCAGGATGAAGACCTGTTCGAAGACCTGCATGGCTTGAATGGTGGTGGTGGAGACTACGTAGAACGTGGTCGGTGCGAGCATGGGCAGGGTAATACCCCAAAACTTCGCCCAGGGACCGGCTCCATCCACTGTGGCGGCTTCGTACAATTCGCCGGGGATGTTCTGTAGACCCGCCAGGAACAACACGGTATTGAAGCCCATGCTCTGCCAAGCGGCAATGATAATTACGGCAAAAAGGGCAGTATTTTCGTCAGAGACCCATTGGATCTTGGGATCGACGATGGCAACATTGAACAGGGTGTTCCAGAACTCGATGCCAACCGTGATGAAATAGTTAATGTAGCCGATGGTAGCGTTGTAGAGCCATTGCCAGACGAGCGAAATGCCCACCACGGCGGCAATGCTCGGCATGAAATACACCGCCCGGAAAAATTTCATGCCAGGCAATTTGCTGTTGAGTACATTGGAGAGGAGCAGGGCAGGGATCACGCTCAGGGGCACAGCAAACAGCGCAAAGGTCAGGGTGTTGCGCAGCGCAAGCCAGAAGAACTTGTCGGCGGCGGCGAAGAGCAATCCGCCGTTGCCAAACTTGAAGCGTCCCACCTCGTCATAAATCTTGATATCGACGACCTCGCGTGCCAATTGGTCGGGAGAGGATAACCAGGCAAACCGAACATTCAGGATTCGGGCATAATTATCAAAGCCAACCCAGTTCGGCGGGTTGAAGGCATCCGAATCGGTGAAGGAGAAATAGAACGAAAGGATGAGAGGCCCGGCAAAGAAAATCAAAAAGCCCAGCAGGTTGGGAGATAGGAAGAGCCAGCCGTTGATGATCTGTTCGTGATTGGTCTTAGCGTTCAGCGCCTGGGCAAGCTCGGGGCGCATCATGGACCAGAGGGAAAATCCAAAAACCAAGACTCCAGCCACTGCAACCAACCCTTTTGGTTGAGCAAGTTTACTCAAAAAATACAAGAGCCCGTTGACCGCGTCAATCTGCCACAGGAACAACACGAAGCCGCCTAGAATGACCCAGCGGCTGACAGCTTTCAGGCTGTTGGTGGGTGAGAGATTGCGTTTTGGGTAGTACTCTTCGATTGCGCCAAGAAAATAACCCGCCACAGCGATACCCAGATAAGGTACCCCGCGACCAAAGGTCTCGCCCAACGCATCGATGCCGATAAAGACCTGACCCGTATTGAGGACGATCACCGCACAAGCCACAAACGCCAGATAGTCCAGGGTCAGGGCGATCATCCGTCCCGCATGACTGCGGCGGGTCAATTGCCGGGCGCCGAACAGGCTGGCGAGTGCCGCGACCAGCAGAATGGCGGTAACCAAGATCTTCTGCCAGTTCGAGGCAAAGGTCACCCAGCCGATCCAGGGTGTCAATGTGCCTGCTGTTGCAAGCAATGCAAACACCACGCGCCAGATAATGTGCAGGCGCAGGATCTGGTTTGTGCGGGCGTCTGACAGTGCAACCTTGCTCATGGCTCATCTCCTTGGGCCTTCGAGTTTGGGAAGACTTCCACAAAAAGATCGCGAAATCGCAAAGAGGTTTTGTAATTTGGGGATCTACTTGTGAGTTGATTCAGAGAGGGGCAGGTAATTGCCTGCCCCTTGTTTCAAAGCGGTTTACTGATTGAAGACCTTGTTAGCTTCGTCGCAGATCGTTGCACCAAAATCTTCCACCGACGTTGCACCGGTCAACACACCTTGGATGGCGGGCCCCATGATCTTGTCAAATTCGGGCCAGGAGCCAGCCCACAATGGACCTTCCGCAGTCGGGGCGGCAGCATCGGCGATGCCATTGAGAAATGCCTGGTTGTTGGCAGGTGGGGTGAAGGTGAGGAAGGCATCGAGTGCTTCCTGGCTTACGCGGCTCGGAATATTGGCACCGAGAGCGGCAACCTTGCCTTGTGTTTCAGCAGTGGTTAGCGCCTGGACGAGCTTCCACGCCTCTTCGGGATGAGCAGTCTTGGCATTGATCACATACGCGCCCCAGAACAACCAGTTACCGGGCGTGCCCTTTGGACCGTTCGGCAGTTCCACCACATCCCAGTTGAAATCCACAGTGCGGACGCCGGGCGTTGCCCAACGACCATTCTGGAACATGGCGACCTTGCCCGCGCGAAACGGCGGCTCGGGATCTTCGCCGTAGGGAGTGGCAACATCGTAATCCTGATACAGCGAGCGCTGGAAATCAAGACCGGCAAGGGACTCGGGGGTGTTGAGCGCGCAGGCTTTGCGATCGGCAGTGAAGAAACCACCGCCGGAGGCGTTCAGCCACACGCCGTAGGGGCCCCACCAGGCGGAGGCGCCGTAACCGTAGATATCAGAACCGAGGGCGCGAGTCTTCTGTGCCACATCGAGGAAGGCGTCCCAATCCCATTCACCTTTGGCGGCCAGTTCACGCGGATCGGGCGCACCAGCTTCGGCAATTAGATCCAGGTTCAGGTAGAGAGCGAACGTGGACACATCGCGTGGCAATCCCCACAACGCGCCAGAGTCTGCGCCAGAGGCATCGGTTTCAGGATTATAGGTAAGGTGATACATCGGGCCGGGATAGAAATCGCTTACATTGAAGCCCTCGGTCTGTGCGGCAAGATCCGAGATGTTGAGGATCAAGCCGCGGGTGGCGAAGTCCGCCACATCGGTGCCAGGGATCCAGAATACATCCGGTGCGGTGCCGGCCGCTACTTCAGAGCGAAGTTGATCCTGATAGTTGGCTCCTTCTGTACCGCCCGGTTCATAGGTTAATGTGATACCATCGAGTTGGGCATCGAGTTCGGTGCTGATCTGGCTGTAGACGTCAATCTCTTCCTGATTGTCCGGGCGTGTGCGCCAACGCAAGGTAACTTCTTCAGCGCTCGGTGCCTCGGTGGCGGGAGCTTCAGTGACCGCTGGGGCTTCCGTCATCGCTGGCGCTTCGGTTTCAGCAGGCGCTTCCGTGGCGGCCGGGCTGCCACAGGCCGCCAAAGCAAAAGATGCTATTACGAACAAGCTCAGCATCTTGAAAACAAAACTCTTCTTCATTTATTCTTCTCCTTGAATGATTAGAAAGCGGTTATACATTTTGAGGGCGGATTGCTTTTACTGTATTGTTCTGATCGGTTAATCACCTCCTTTATGTGATGTGGATTGTCTTATGACCAACTGCGCAGATAATTTCACTTCGCGAACCGTATTGTTTTTCCCCTGGATGATATCCAGCAGGATGCGGGTGGCATCCTGACCGATGCGGGGCATATCCTGCCGCATGGTAGTCAGAGGCGGGTCGAAGTAGGATGACAGTGGCATATCGTCCACGCCGATGACCGCCAGTTTCGAGGGGACAACCAGGTTCACATCCCGCGCAGCGCGCAGGACACCCATCGCCATGCGGTCATTCTGGGCGAAGATGGCGGTCGGCACGCGGCCCAATTCCACGAACGAAAGCAACGCATCCTGCCCCGAAGTAGCGGACCAATCGCCTTCGATGATCATGGTCTCGTCCACTTCGATACCTGCCTCCTGCAAGGCGCGGCGATACCCTTCGGCGCGATCCTGTGAACAATCCTCCTCCATCGGACCGGTCACCATGGCGATGCTTGTATGTCCGAGCGAGATTAGATGACGGGTCGCTTCGTACGCCACATTCTCATCATCGAGGCAGACTGATGAGATCGGTTCACCATGCGAGCGCGCACCCACGAATACCACCGGGAAGTTTTGTGGAATATACTCAAAACGTCTGTCTGAATAAGGATTGATGATGATTAACCCATCCACACGGCGGTGACCAACCAGTTCATCCACCAATTCGCGGAACGCCTCCGGGTCGGTGGCGGAGGAGGACAACAAAAAATACCCGTGTTGTCGGGCTTCGGTTTCCGCACCTTCGATGACGCTGGCAAAGGTGTAATCGGTCAGATTGGGGGAGATGCAAGCCAGAGTGTGGGTCTGTCCGCGGGCCATCGAGCGGGCAATGGCACTGGGGCGATATCCCAGTTCTTGAATGGCGGTCTCCACCAGTGCACGCGTCTCGGGTAAAACATCATCCCGTCCGTTGATCACGCGCGAAACAGTTTGGTGAGATACACCAGCTTGTCGAGCCACATCGCGTATCGTCGGACGGGAGGGATGCATAAAGGTAGAAGAGGATTATGTTACCGGTCACGTGACCGGTAACATAAGTTTACAAGACCGAAAGGTCTTTGTCAAGAGGCAAACCCCGTTCATGTTACAGTGATGGTCGGGTAGGGCGACCACCCATATCAAGACTCACCATACTGGCGGCAAGGGTGGCAGAACGCAACGAACGAGATGCCTGGTATTCGCTGGATGAAGACGACAACGACTTAGCCCGTTTCTTTGCCTACATCGCCACTTCTCTTCGGACCGTTGAACCAGATTCCGTTTCGACGCTTGAATCCACGCTGGAGGCGGGTTCCGCCAACCCCCGTGAGCTAGCCGCCGCGCTCATTAATCTCCGCTGCGGCATATCCAAGGGATGTACGAAAAAGGTCTGTTAGATCTTTTCCAAGATTGGAAAGGTCAACTTCATCGCTGTTATCGAAATCCAGATCTAAACAAAAATCAACCTGTCAAGATATATCACCCTATTTTCCGAATGGTGGTGAAATTGTAGTTCGGTTGTAGCGAGCAACTTCTAATGAAAAAGATAACGCCTTGACGATCCCTCAATAGCGAGTGGATTATCAAGGCATTTTTCCATTAAGTACGCACTCCCAAATAGAGCAGTGCGGTATGATCGTTTATGAGAGAAATTCCATTCCCGTACACAATCATTCAACTATATAGAGAGATTTATTCTGTTCATGGCACCCTATCTCCATTTATGGGGGCAGGGTGTGGTATATATTAAATGTGATTCAATGTGGGCCGAAACTTATACCCGTATACATGATATATACCACTCTGGGGTAATACGACTGCGTTTATAGCGTAGAGAATTGTTAATGCAACCCCGCTTCCCGGGCGCGAACGATTGCCTGGGCGCGATCTGCCACCTGTAGTTTGCTGAAGATATTCGTGATGTGATTGCGAATCGTCTTGGGGCTCAGAAAAAGTTTCCGCGCAATTTCCTGATTGTTGAGTCCCTGCGAGATCAGGCGAAGGATCTCCAATTCGCGCTCGGTCAATTCGGGAAAGGGCGTGCCGGATACGGCGGGTTTGGCGCTTAACTCCTTGAAGTAATTCATCAACCGCGCGGCAATCGCCGGACCGAACAACGCCTGCCCCTCCGCCACAGCCCGGATGACGCTCAACACTTCCTGCGGGTCGGCACCTTTCAATAGATAGCCTCTTGCGCCAGCCCGCATGGCATGGAAGATAGAGGCGTCATCTTCAATCATGGTGAGCATGATAATGCGCGTCTGCGGTTGTTTCTCCAGGATTTGCTCGGTCGCGCGGATGCCGTTCAAGCCCGGCATGTTAATGTCCATCAGGATGACATCCGGTTCGAGTTCCCGGGCTTGTTGTAGGACGGAGTCCCCATCTTCCGCCTCGCCAATGATCTCGATGTCGTCTGTGACAGCAAGCAGAGCCTTGATGCCCTCGCGGAATAATTTGTGGTCATCGGCAATCATCAATCTGATGTTCGTCATGGGTTGTTTCCTTTGAATGAAGATAATGGCAATCTGGCGGTGATGCGGGTCCCGTGTGGCTGGACTTCTTCTATACTGAGCGCTCCACCGATCTCTTCCGCGCGCGCCCGCATGGACCGTAATCCCACGCCAGTCCGGTGTTCCTTTGGCACGCCAACACCATCATCTTGAATCGAAATGGCCAGCATATTCCGCTCAACCCAAAATTTTACGAAGCAGCGGCTTGCGCGTGCATGCCTGACTGTGTTGTTCCAGGCTTCGAGCAGGATGCGATAGGCGTTGACCTCCACCGCCGCAGGCAATTGCGGAAGCCCACCTGGCGGTGCAATAATTTCCAGAGTCGGTTTACCGCTATGATTCCGCGCCAGGTCGCGGATAGCGTCCACCAAGCCAAGTTGGTCCAGCACTGGTGGACGCAGACCATGCACCAGCCGGCGGACATCTGCAACGGTCTGCTGGCTTTGTTGAATGACCTCATCCACGAGGCTCTCCGCTTTATCGGGTTTGGTGCGGATGACCTGCCGCGCCGCCGATAGTTTCAGTCCCTGGGCGGCGAGCATGGGACCCAGTTCGTCATGCAGGTCGCGGCGGATGCGCAGACGCTCGTCTTCCCGTTCGTTGACGATCTGAGCCCGCGAGCGGATCAATTCGGCATTCAGGCGAACCGTTTGTGCAACAGCCCCCGCCTGCTGTGCGATATTTTCGATCAAGCGGTAGTCCGCCTCCGAGAATGGTTCGTTCGGCGCACGATGCGCCACCTCGAGTCTGCCAATCCGTTCGCCCTGATATGCCAGCGGAAATGAGACTGTATCCATTGTATCCGCGCCGAAGGAGGCAGCCAGTTTTTCCTCGCCATCCTCATCGAGCCAGATTGCCACATGAGGCACTTTGAGCGAATGACCGATAGTCTCGGCAATCAAGGGAAGCATTTCGTTTGTTGAGGGAGTGTTCTCCAGAGTCCGCACCAGCCGCGAAAGCACGGCGTAGGGATCGTCGCGATCTCCGTACATCGAACGGTTGACGAGGCGTTGCAGGCGTTGTCGTAGCGGCTCGAATAGGATCGCCACAGTCCCTGCCGCAAGGAACGAGATCACAGGGTTGGAAAGCCCGGTGAACAACACGTGCAGCACAAAGATCGCCCCCAGATATCCGAGCATCGTCAGCACGGAGAGGGAACCATACACGAGCACGCGATTGAGGATGAGTTCGATGTTCCACAGACGGTAACGCAGGATGGCAAAGGCGATGGACAGCGGGAGACAGGCTTTCAGTAATTGCCCCAGCGGGTACAGCACAAAATCATGGAATACGCGCTCGGAGGCATTCAAATTGAAGATGCCGGGGAAGACTTGAAGCATCAGCCCTGCCGTGCTTGCGCTCGCGCCCCACACAATCCAGCGGATTTGCTGACGCTGGAACGAGTCAGAATGTCGGTAGCGATGTATCAGGGCGACTGCTCCGGTGGCAACCCAGAACGATCCCGCCGAAATATAGAGCCAGCGCGGCAGATACCAGATGAGCAGTGAGCGTTCAAAAAGCCCCAGCGTCAGCCAAAGTCCAAGCGCCAGAGCCAGGCCGAGGGTCAGGTTTGATGCGAAGCGTCCCGCAGGGAACAGGTAAAAGAAGAGGATCAGCAAACCAAAGGCGAACGTTATCCAGGCATCCATCCAGTAAGGATAAGACCCGCTGAACAGGCTGTTCGCAAGAGCCACTACGGGCAGGGATAAGCCGGTCAGGAGCACGGTCATCAAGAGGGCGGAGAATAACGCCATCCAGTCATCGGAGCGATAGCGGACGATCACAACTGCGATGCCGGCGCACAGCACAGCCAACAGGAGTTCACTCGCCAGCGTGAAGATGACCGCAAATTGACTGGATAAGCCGTACTCGAGGAGGATGCCCCCCGCCCAGCTTCCGCGCGTGACTATGACCTGCCGCGCCGGGAAATTGCCGGTCCGCACGCTGACGGTGACCGGCGCGCCGATCTCGCCAGTGAGCAGTTCCTCCGCCTGCTCTGCTGAAGTGATCTCCACTCCATCCACCGCCAGTAAAATATCTCCCTCCAGAATGCCCGCCTGCGCCGCGGCAGAACCCTCATGCAACGACAGGAGAACCTCACCATTTTGATTTTGAGTCAGCCATACCTGGATGTCGCCTCGATACAACTCGTGGATTTCCCGCGCATGCAGTGGCAGACCTGCAAGGAACAACCCCAGGGCAATGAGCGAGCCTATCAGCCAGAGGAGGCGCGCTGGAAACAGCCATCGGGTTTTGAGATGGGTGTTGATGTTCGATGCGGCGGGCGCTTGTTCCATGTTTTCCTTTGGCAAAACTCAGATAATCAGCGCTTCGCGAAAGATTAGCGGCAATTGTACAGCCGCCTGCCTCGACGCAGTGCAACTGCGTCGAGATCAGGTTCTCGTGAACTACTGATAATCATGCCATGCTATGGCAGACACGTGGATTGCGAATACAGCCAATCCATTGCAGCAAGGATGACCGGGTCTTGTTCTGTTCCGAATTTCGACCAGTCGGTTTCCACGAATACATCCGGTGGGATGGGTCCATTGTAAACTGTCCCGTTGCGGTCGAAGGAAAATGCGCCGCTCACCAATAACTTGGAGCCATCGCTCAGGTCGGTGTGGGTGATCAGAGTCGGCAGTCCGCGGGTGGGCTCGCCAAAGGAACGAATATCTGCGCGTCCTTGAAAGGCAATCAAAAGCAATTCACCAGCCGCCTGTGTTGCGGGGCTGACCAGCAGCGCCACAGGGGTCACCCGTTTCGGCTTGTAGACCGAGCCGTCAATCTCGCTCTCGTAACGGTATTCATTATTCCAGAACACCTCGCCGTTGCGATAGGTCCACGCTTCCTGCCGCCCGTCGCTGTATTGGAAGCCGCCCAGGTCGCCTTCACCCAGAACCGGACCGACCGCCGCAATGTACGACCAGACGTCGCCGCCCGGAGTACGGCGCAGATCGAGCATCCAGCCGCAGACGGGCGTACGATCCATGTTCCGCATCAACTTTTGGACATCCGTCGGGTATTGCAAATGCGAGCCGGATTCTAATGTCAATTCAATGTAACCAACGCCGCGCTCATCCCCGCCCAGCCGCCGACCCACTGGAGGATT
The DNA here is from genome assembly GCA_013388855.1 of Chloroflexota bacterium. Lineage (GTDB taxonomy): Bacteria > Chloroflexota > Anaerolineae > Anaerolineales > Villigracilaceae > Defluviilinea. Next base: position 25,691 of record JACAEM010000039.1, on the reverse strand, counting down.
GTAAGGATCCCTGCCAGCCGTGATTTTGTTCCTCGCAACATTGATTTGCAGTAATTGCCCATCCCGCTGGATGATGAGTTGCTCCTCGGTTGAGGTGTCCATCTCTTTCTCATTGCAGGGCGGAAACGCATCCGCTTCTTCATACGGAACTGGGGGCTGCCCATTGACCTGTTCGATCCGGTCGCCCACCTGAAGCCCGGCTTTTTCTGCGGGACTGTCTGGCTCGATGCGAATGACCACCTGATTCTCCGGATACAGAGTCTGGTAGCCAGTGTAGAAATTGGGGATTTCCAAACTGGGAACCAGCAACCAGGCGTTGCCATCCTTCAGTTCCTTCAGGGCTTGGCAAATGGCAGGATATGTATCGGCGGTCGTCTGTGCGCCAGCGACGAGGTCGGCGGTTTCGGCACGCAGGGCGATCCAATCCACGTTATCTTTCATCATCGCATGGGTTTCCAACCACTGGAAGGCGCTTTCCACGTGTTGCGCGGGCGGAAGGGGTATAGGCGTGGGGTCAGGCGGGGAAGCGATTGCGGTACAGGCAGAGACGATAAGGGTAAGAAAAAATACGAATAAATGTTGGAGTTTCATTTGGTTTTCCTTTCTATTATGGCACAAAAGGCATCGGCGCACGAATGACCTGAGGTACTGGATGCAATGATGCATTCCCAACCGGCTCGGGTGTGGAACTGGCATTGGTCGCTTCGGCGGGCGGCGGAGGCGCGGGGATGGCGACAGGCATATTGCTGTGTTCGATTTGAGCCGTCTGGGCGGATACGGAAGGAACCGACCAGTGAATCTCAACGCGGCGGACCAGGCTTAGGGTCAGCATCACTGCCATGCAGATGGCAAAGGCAACCAGTATGTATGAAGATAATTGTGACTTTCTCTCGACCTGCGTATAAAGGATGTTCATCGCTGCCTCCAAATGAGTTGTTTGTGTCTGACATCCATACTTTAGCGCGCAGGCTGTCCCGTTGTCATGGGAGCAGTGTCCCGATCCAGTCCCATCTTTGCAAAGACGCACGCCCCGACGAAGCGGGGCGTGCTTATGGATTGGAGACAGGTGCAGATTTACTGAATCTCGATGGTGGTGTGATCCTCTACATCCGGCGCGCCGTAACTGACGTCAACGATAAAGGGACGACCATCCTCCAACGCGCCTTCGGCTTTGAACTGGATCAAAGGCTGCGGATTCGATTGACCGGGGTGCAATAATTCTGTATAGGTTGCCGCCTCGCCTTTCAGCAGGGATGGCGACTCTGCAAGTTCGCCAATGGTTACAACACCATCTGCCATTGCCGCTTCGATTTCTGACTGGGCGATAAACCAAACAGGCACGGCGCCTCGCCCGGTCATTTCTGCGATTAAAGGGGCGGGATCAGTCTGTGGGTCGTTTGCCCAATATTCAACGGATGTAGTGGTCGGTGGCGCACAGGCAAAAGCGCCCGGATCGTCATTGCTTGGGAAGTGGAAGAACTGGTTCAGGTTAAAGTCGGCAGGGATGCAATTCGGAGAGCGATAGAAGACGATGACCGTCCATTCGCCGTCCGAAAAGGTCTCGTTTTCTCCGAAACGGGCATAGAAGGGCACCTCGCCATTCGCCTCGATGCGGACGGGTTCTTTTGCTTCGGCAGTGGCGGGCGCTTCGGTTTCAATCACAGCCACCTCGGTTGGCTGTGCTGTAATGTTGCTGGGTGTCTCGGGTGGGCTTTCCTGCGTGTTCGAGCCGGCGCAAGCCGAAATGACTGCTGTGAGCAGAACCAGCCCTGCAATAACGTTTACTGACAGATTGACTTTCATTGTTAAACTCCTTGGTTGTTTATGGATAAAACGGATACGGGAAATGAACGATGTTATTGGGCAGGCGCACCTCCGGATATCGCTGTCTTGTGCGATATCCACAGGTTAGCACGCAGGTTGTCCCGTTGTCATGGGAGCGGTGTCCCTAATCCAGTCCCATCTTTGCAGATGCTTACGCCCCGACGAAATGGTATGAGTTCCATCCAGTTTCGCCGTTATCAGATTATTAACCCTGACCTTATGAGGCGACGCGAGATTTATCTTATGTTTTTGGGCGACATGAATGCCGCTAAACGATGTATGAACTGTTGTATTTTGAACTGTTGGCGTAAATGACCGGGGCTGGATTGATTCCTTTTAAACGAAAACACCCCTATACGTAGGGGTGTTCGTTCGTTTGGGCTGTTTCTTCTCTATATGGTGGGAATAAACCGAGCGGGGCGAAACTTATACCCGTATCCATGATATATGCCGCGCGGGGCAGATTCTGATTCGGCTATGATGATAAAACATGGGCTTGCGCGCAAATTGATATAACCTCACCACATGGATAACGATCCTTGATTACTTTGCGTATGGTTGTACGCGTATTGATTTTCGATGTTTTTTAAACTCAACAATTACGCCCGTTCAATCAGGACTATAATTATCCCATTCTTATTGGTTGCGCATGGCAAACCGAAAGACATTCCAGCCCCTCGATCCTGCCGCCCTTTTGATGGAGCAACCCTTATCGCATGACGCCTTGGCGAAGGGATTTTGATGATTGAGATTCTGACCACAAAACTTTTCATTCCTCGTCTACGAAAAAATCTGGTTTCTCGTCCGCGGTTGGTAAACCGCCTGACCGAAGGGTTGGACAGGAAACTCACCCTCATCGCCGCGCCGGCAGGGTTCGGAAAAACCACCCTGCTGAGCGAATGGATTCCCCAAAGCCCGCGCTGTGTGACCTGGCTTTCGCTCGAAGATGGCGATAACGACCTGGTCAAATTCTGGGCTTACTTCATTGCATCGCTTCAGGGACTTAAGCCTGAAATTGGCGCCAGCATCCTCAGCCTTCTACAATCCCCTCAGCCTCCCCCAATTACTTCTATCCTGACGGCATTAATCAATGAAATCACAGCGTTCAAGGATATGTTTGCCATTGTCCTCGATGATTATCATGTCATTGATTCTCAACCTGTCCATGATGCGTTAACCTTTCTGATGAACCACCTGCCGAAGAATATGCATCTGGTTGTGACAACCCGCATTGATCCGCCTCTGCCTTTGGCTCGTATCCGCGTTCATGATGATCTGACCGAACTCCGTGCCAATGACCTGCGCTTTACAACGGATGAATCGGCTGAGTTTCTCAGGAGGATGATGGGTTTGAACGTATCAGCGGAAGAAGTCGCGGCGCTGGAGACGCGCACCGAAGGCTGGATTGCCGGATTGCAAATTGCGGCGCTCTCCATGCAGGGTCGCGATGATATCTCCGGTTTTATCGAAGCATTTTCGGGAAGCCACCGGCACATCCTGGGTTATCTGGCAGATGAAGTGATTAACCAGCAATCCGAGAGCACACTGAATTTCCTCCTGCAAACATCCATTCTCGAAAGGCTTTGTGGCTCACTTTGTGATACGGTGACCGCAAGTGTTGGATGTGAAGAAAGGCTCAGAACCCTGGAACGTGCCAATCTTTTTATCATCCCGCTTGACGACGAAGGTGTCTGGTATCGCTATCACCATCTGTTCGCGGAGGTTCTTCACAATCGCCTGAAAGCTTCAGCAACAAAAGAAACGATAGGTGAACTTCACAAGCGTGCGAGCACCTGGTTCGAAGAGATGGGGCTGATTGACGAAGCCATTGGTCACGCACTGGCGGCTCCAGATATAGAGCGGGGCGCATCCCTGGTGGAGCATTTCAGCATGGTGATGATGCAGCAGAGCAAGATATTCATCTTTCGATCCTGGCTCGAGCAATTACCGCCTGAGATGGTCCGGACCCGGCCGCGCCTGATCCTGGCGAATGGTTGGAGCCTAGTCCTGACCGGTCACGTGAATGAGCTCGAAAAGTGGCTGATCGCGCCTCAGACCAGCGCAGTCCTTGATGCACCGGACCTGCCTGCACAGGTGTTGGGAGAACTAATCCTGCTTCAGGCGACATTAGCCCGCTTCCGACGCGAAAATGACCGGGCCTTTGCGTTGGCTCGACAAGCCCTAGGTCTTCTCTCCGAGGATGATCGAGGTCTTCAGGCCGGAGCACTTTATACAATTGGAGTCGCCCAATTACAGCAAGGAGATATCGCTTCTGCCCACGAGTCCCTGGTAGAGGCTGCTGCCGCGGGCGAGGCAAGGGGCGGACCGTACATGGCTTTGAGCGCCCTGGATACACTGAGCGACATCCAACTCCGGCAGGGAAATCTGACCCAGGCTATGCAATCCTGTCAGCAGGCTTTGGATATGGCTGCTCGCCGGAACTGGGATAGTATGCCCGCGATTGGCATGATCTACATTCACCTGGGGCGGGTGCTTTATGAACAAAATGACCTGGAAGCGGCAACCCGCGCGCTGACAAAGGGTGTGGAACGGCTGCGGGGTTCGATTGAACAATTTCTCCTTGCGCAGGGCTACATTGCACTGGCTGATGTTCATCTGGCCCGCGGTGATTCTGATGAGGCGTACGCGATCATTCACCAGGGCGCGGAGTGGTTCTCACAGATGCAGATCGCTGACACAGGCGCCGGGACTTTGTTGGATGTAGGCAGGATTCGGATCGCGGTGCAGGTAAATGATCTTGAAACAGCAATCCAGTGGGCTGAAGATTGTCAGTGGCTGCCGGAACATACACTCCTGGGTCAAATACAGGCAGTCACGTTGGTACGATTGCGTCTGGCACAGGGCCGGTCAAGAAACCAGGTTCAGCCCCTTGACGAATCAGCTGACATCGTAGATCGCCTCATCGAGCGAGCCACCGCAGGGCAATGGTGGGGACAGTTAATTGAGCTCTTGATTCTTCGCTCCCTGCTTTACGAGGCACAGGGCAACACAACGGAGATGTTCGCGAGCCTGGAGCAGGCTGTCACTCTGGCGGAGCCTGAGGGTCACATCCGAGCTTTTGTGGACGAAGGTAAGCAGATGCGCTTGTTGTTGCTTGATTACCGGTCGAAGATGAAAGGACAGGAAACGGGAGAGGGCAAAGCTCGGCAACTGCTCTACGTGGATAAGTTGCTGTCTGCTTTTCCCCAACCTGCTCCTACTGAAAACGCAGTGTCTAAGAATCTTCCCGACCCGTTGAGTGAGCGTGAGCTGGATATTCTGCGGCTCATTGCGATAGGGCGCAGCAATCAGGAAATTGCCGAAATGCTGGTCATTGCCGTCAGCACGGTCAAAACCCATATCAATAACTTGTATGGCAAACTTGGTACAAATCGCCGAACAGAGGCGATCGCGATTGCACGCGAGTTGGGCTTGCTGGCAGATTAATTCTCTACCCCGATTTGATCGTTTCCTGGTTGACAACTTCCCACAAGATAGGAGGTTTCCCATACCTAATTCTATAACAACCCAAACTGACGATTCTCAGGTACCGGTTGCCGATCTTCAAGGCAACCAGCAGGAGCTTGAGGCGCTAGGTCACAAGTCCTCACCATTCTTCTTTGGCTTGGGCACGCTGGGGATGACCGTGGCGGGGGAAACGTTTGGCGCCTTCGCGTATTTTTACTATGTAGACTTCCTGGGCCTGACGCTGGCGCTGGCTGCCCTGGCCCGGACGATCTACGCAATATGGGATGCCCTGAACGACCCGCTCTTTAGCTATCTTTCAGATAGCACACGCACCCGCTGGGGACGTCGTCGCCCGTGGCTGCTGATTAGCGTGCCCTTTCTGGCGCTTTCCTTTGTGTTGATATTCCTGGTGCCGGGTTCGATGAGAGGGCAAAACATCCTTTTCTGGTATCTGGTAGCTGTCACCCTGTTATACGAAACCTTTCTCACGATTACTGGCGTCAATTACAACGTCCTCTTTCCAGAGCTGTTCCGCACATTACCAGATCGAGTTCGTGCCGGCGCATTTAACCGAGCAGGGTTGATCCTCGGAGTGTTTGTCGGCCTGGCTTTGACTCCTTTGGTATACGAGCAGCTGGGATTCCAGAAAATGGCTCTTCTGTATGCCGCTCTGGCGGGCATCGTGTTGTTCATTGCCACGCTTCGGCACCGGGAAGATTCCAGTTACCAAAACCCGGCCATCCCTGGGCCTTGGCCGATCTTTCGGGAGATCCTAAAGGGGCGTACCTTCTGGTTGTACGCGCTGACTCTGGCGATCTTTGCATTCGCCGTAAACCTGTTTCCCTTCGCCATCCCCTTCTACAGCAAATATGCCCTGGGTGCGGAGTCGGGGACGATCGTATTGATCTTCGCAGTGTCATTGACGGCAGCACTGGGGAGCGTGCCGGTGTGGGTGAGACTGTATCGTCGCTGGGGCACGGCGACCGTTTTCCTGAGGTCCATGGGGGTGATTGTGATTGCCAGCCTGGGTTTGGGGCTGGCTCCAGAGTCGGTGACGGCGATCCTGGCTACCGGTATCTACGGAATAGGCTGGGGTGGATGCCAGGTTTGTTTTGATGTGATCCGCGCGGATCTGGTAGATCGGCATTTTCACCTTACAGGACAGCGCAGTGAGGCTGTCTATTTCAGCCTGCTGGGTGTCGGAATCCACCTCTCGGGGGTGCTGCAGGGTGCGGCAATGTTCGCCGTTAGCGGTCTCTTTGGCTTTATCAGTGGTGAGCAACCCGGTCCGCAGCCTGACCTTGCGTTCCGCTTTCTTATTGGTGTGGTTCCCGTGATCGGCCTGTTGCTGTCGATGTATTTCGCACGTCAGTTTTTTAACCAGATCGCCCCCAAGCCGGCTTCCAAACAAATGCCGTGGTCCTGATTCGCATCATCTGAGAGTTGGCCCCGGGCTAGCCCTAATCGATTCTTCTCACCATACAAAACTCCACCCCCCGATTCCACCCTTCGGTGGACGACTTTCCATACATAAACTGATATTGTGTTCGTATCAGTTTGTTTTTCATTTAACAAAGGAGAATTACATGGACCCTATCACTTCATTCATCAAACGCTACCCTCAGGGCGTCTTCTGGGGGATCAACTGGGGGACATGGCTCTTTGCCTGGTACATGGGCTCGAAGTATCCATCCGACATCTGGTTCCTCTTTCTTTTATTTCCATTTCTGACAGGGATTCTCATCACAGCCATTGCCGATGGCAAAAGCGGGTTGAAAACCTTTTTCAGCCGCATGGTGCGCTGGCGAGTCGGGCTTCAATGGTACGCAGTTGCATTGTTCCTCCCGCCTGTGCTCAGGCTGGCGGCTGTTGGTCTGAATATCCTCACGGGCGCCTCGATGTCGACCGGTCTCCAGATCCCTGCTGGACCTGACCTCCTGGCTCAGTTCCTGTTTCCCGGCTTCTTGCTGATCGCTCTGGGTGAGGAGCCAGGATTCCGCGGCTTTGCGCTGCCTCGCCTGCTGGTGGGACGCTCCGCTCTATCGGCTGCCTTGATCCTCGGTGTACTTCATGCGATCTGGCATATCCCGCTGTTCATCTTTGGCTCAGATCCACCCCTGGTTGCCATCATCGTCATTTGTGGGGCGGTTCTGAATACCTGGTTGTTCAACCATACGAATGGAAGCGTCTTCCTGGCCATGTTGCTGCACGCCTCCATCCATCTCATGACCGGAATCTTTAACCCCTTGTTCACAGGGGCCGACGCGCAGAGCCACATGGTCATGCAGACAGTGGTATTTGTGATCCTGGCTATCCTGTTAGTTGTCCTGTCGGGCAAAGAACTGGGCCGCAAGCCGGAAGCAGGGATGGACGCGAGAGCTGCGGAGCAACCGGCAATGGCGAGATAAGGGACTATATTCCAAAGGTTGTGCCCTTGTTTTCTCACATTCAAGGGCACAACAAATAATCTTTCAGAAGGAGAATCAAATGAACACAAACTTGTCTGATCGAACAAAAATGAAAGACTCAAAACCATTTCAGGAAAAATTTGGTGAGTTGTTACGAACAAACAAGCTCGCTATCCTGCTGGAAATCGCGGTTGTGTTTGTTCCATTGTATATACTCTTGGTAATAAGCAATCGCTTGGGTGGTGACGACTTCCTTCCACTTGGTGGTGGACTTGTACTTGCCGGGGGGCCACTTGTTAATCTGGGCCTGGTACTCACGATAGCGATCTTTTGGGTTGTATCGAGACTACGAGGCAGTACCTGGAGCGACTTCGGGTTGGCGCGGCCAAAGGGCTGGGGACGTACGATCTTGATGGGCATTGGCGTAACTGTCGGCATCATCGTTTCATTTCCATTGCTTATTTCGCTGATCCAACTCGTTTTCCCAGTTGCACAGCAGGACCTCAGTCGCTTTGATTTCTTGCGCGGCAATTTGCCTAATCTGATCCTCAACGTGGTCGCTGCGTGGTTTACGGCTGGATTCCTTGAGGAGCTCTTATGGCGCGGCTACCTGATGAACCGGCTCGTTGATCTCCAAGGGAAGAACACGAAGCTCGCCTGGGTGATTGCTTTGGTTGGCAGCGCAATAATCTTCGGACTGGGTCACACGTATCAGGGGCTGGGAGGCGTAATTCGGATCATTGTAGCGGGTCTTCTATTTGGGGCGGCATTTTTGACCATACGACGGAATCTGTGGCCTCTGATCTTCGCGCATGCTGTATTGGATACCATAAGCTTCGTGCAGCACTATTTCGGTGGATGACCAATAGATAAAGAGGTTTAGTACTTTGTAAAGAAAATACCTTTACTTTCAGTGACGCTCCCGCAGGGAGTTGGAGCCCAAGCCGGAAGCCACCATGAGCATAACCGCAAATCAGCCAACGGCGGCTGATTAACTCACCTTACGCAATGTCATTCTGAGCGGAGCGAAGAATCTCTGAGATTATTGTAGAGACCCTTCGCTGTCGCTCAGGGTGACACGCCTGAGAGTGTAAAGGTTTAAAGTGCGTAAGATGAGCGATTAAGCCCAGGAAGGATTAATCATGGATACGAACACATCCAATGGAAATGTCATCCACACGCAGGAATTGACCAAGACCTACAAAGGCGTGAACGCATTGCAGGGTCTCAACCTGCAAGTCCCCAGGAATTCAATCTTCGGGTTCCTGGGTCCCAACGGAGCGGGCAAGAGCACGACCATCAAGATGCTCCTGGGGTTGACTCGCCCAACTGCGGGGAAAGCCCTGATCTTCGAGAAGGATATTACACAGGAGAGTCTCGCAGTCCGCAGAAAAGTTGGTTATCTCGCCCAGGACCCGCGCTACTATGAACACATGACCGCCCGCCAGACTCTGCGTTATACGGCGCGCTTCTTTTATCAAGGTCCAAAAGATTTGATCGAAGCGCGCGTGGAGGAGATGCTCGAACTTGTCGGGCTGGAAGACAAAGCCGACCGCCCGATCAAAGGCTTTTCCGGCGGTGAACGTCAGCGTCTGGGTATCGCGCAAGCGCAGGTCAACTATCCAGACCTTTTGATTCTGGATGAACCCGCCGCGTCGCTCGATCCGCAGGGCAGGCGCGATGTGTTGACCGTGATGGAAACTTTACGCAAACACACAACCATCTTCTACTCCACCCACATCCTTGATGATGTGCAGCGCGTCAGTGATCGGGTCGCCATTCTGAATCGCGGCGGGCTGGTGGCGGAGGCGCCGATCCAGGAACTGTTGAACGGAAGCGGCTCATCCGTTGTTTATAACGTGACCATCAAAGGGTCTGTCAGCGGGGCGCAGGCTCGGGTGGCCAGGCAGCCCTGGGTCCGGTCGTTGAGCGCTAAGTCCAATAATGGCGCGGTCAACTGGCAGGTGAATGTCAGCGACGCGGATGCCGCAGAGGATCAGATGCTGCGTCTTATCCTGGAAGATCGGAGTGTAAGCGTGAAAAGTTTCGGTCGCAAGACGCACAACCTGGAAGAAGTCTTCCTGAGCATGGTTGGAGAGGAGTCAAAGAAATGAACGCGCAATCGAAATCAGTTGGCAATCAAGATCGCATTCTCGCCGCGCGGCAGGGATTGATCCCCGTGCGTGAGCGCGCCTGGCTGGGCGGCTTCGGCAACATGCTGCGCAAGGAGTTGGGACAATGGTGGGGGACCCGAACCTGGTGGGTGCAAACTTTGATCTGGGTATTGATCTTGAACGGCATCTCCACCATTGTGGCTTTAACTGAATCAATAACACCGAATGATTTGTTGCAGGAGGTCGTTCAAACCTTCCTGCCGATGAGCGTTGGGATCATAGGGATGGGAACCGTCATCACGACTCAGGGCGCGATCGTGGGCGAGAAGCAACTGGGGACTGCAGCCTGGGCAATGTCCAAACCGGCTTCGCGCTCGGCGTTCATCCTGGCAAAACTGCTTGCGTATGCCATTGGATTCTTTGTCACAGCCATCTTGATCCCTTCCACGATTTTCTATATCACGATGAGGGCGTTGATTCCTGCGTCACTTCCCCTGATCCCGTTCTTATACGGGGTGGGGCTCGTTATTTTGGGGCAGCTTTTCTATCTGACGCTGACTTTGATGCTGGGAACGTTCTTCAGCAGCCGCGGTCCCATTGCCGGGATTGGGATCGGCTTCTTCATGGCTGGTTTGCTGTTGAAGGGATTTATGCCCATGCAGATATTGATCGCAACCCCCTGGCCCCTGCCGGATGTCGCGGGGGGATTGGCGCTGGGAGCATCTCTGCCGTCCATTTGGCCCGTGCCCATCATAGCAACCGGAATCGAAATTGCTGTAATGACCATCCTGGCGCTCTGGCGCTTCGGGCGTGAAGAGTTTTGATTTGAGCAACAAATGAAAAAAGGATACCTTGCCGCATAACTCAAAAAAAGCTCGGTGACGAATGGAAAAACCTACACAATATCAAATCAAGGTCAGAGGACATCTGGATGTGACCCTGGCAGACATGTTCGATGGGTTGACCCTCTCCAACCTGGAAGGCGGCGACGCCCTGCTCTCAGGTTCCATTCCAGACCAGGCTGCTCTGCAGGGCGTTCTCAAACGGATCAGCAGCCTGGGTTTGACGCTGGTTTCAGTGAATACCCTGTCCGATGAAGATCGAATGGAAGGAGATATTACCATGAACACTAAATCAACTTTTCTCGAGCATTATGCATTGCCGCTATTCATCATTCTAACCCCGTTGATCAGCCTCGCCATTCCGCTTTTTCTGCATGTTCCGCCTGAGATCGTCCCGTTGATGATGGTCCTCGTCCCCGCGCTTATAGCGATTGTCCTCACCACGCTGACTGATGGACGAAAAGGTGTGGGTGTGCTGTTGAAAAAACTATTCCAATGGCGGATTGGCTTCAAGTGGTATGCCATCGTGTTTGGACTTGCTTTCGGCTTGCGTTTGACGATGAGCGCGCTGGCGCTGCTTCTCGGATGGATTCCCGCCATCCAACTCACGCCCTGGTCTCTCCCGCAATACATCATTATCGGGGTCTTCATCATCATCGGCGCCATAGCGGAGGAGTTGAGCTGGCGCGGCTTTATTCTGCCCAAACTATTGACCAATCGTTCGCCGCTCTATTCTGCTTTGTTCATCGGAGTCATCTGGGGAGTGATACATCTTGGTTTGATTCTGCCCGGGCAGATGAACGCAGGCTCGCATTGGCTTCCAAGCATCCTATATATCATCGGATTATCTGTAGTCCTGACCTGGCTATATATCCAAACGCGAGGCAACCTTGTAATCCCCATCCTGTTTCATTTTGGGCAGAGTTATTTTGTCTTCCTCAATGGAGGAATTTCTTTAACCCAGCAACTGTGGTTAATGACCGCGATAACCGTTGTAGTCAGTCTTGTTTTGATCTTAATCTATGGACCAGACTTGCAGCGTGAACCAGCAAAGAAATCAGCAATTGTGGCACAGTAAGTATTCCCTGAAAACCAACTTTTTAGAAGGAGAAAACCTCAATGAACACAAAGCCAACTTTTATTGAACAGTATTCCTTGACGATCTATCTGGTCCTGACTCCACTCATCAGCCTAGCCATGGCGCTTTTCCTGCCACTTCCCACGGTCTTGATCGCCTTGTTGTTGCTTTTGGTCCCTTCAACCCTGGCAATCCTGCTTACCGCGCTCGCTGAGGGAGTAAAAAGCGCGGCGATGTTGTTGAAGAAGGTATTTCAATGGCAGGTTGGTCTTAAGTGGTATGTAGTTGCCCTTGCATTGTCTGTCGGGATCATCCTGCTTGCTGATGTATTGGCATTTTTCCTGGGATGGGCTCCCAAAGTCCAGTTCAGTGTTCCAGCCTCCTCACAGTTGATCACCAACTTCATCCTGATCCTGCTCGTCGCCGTTTTGGAGGAACTGGGCTGGCGGGGTTATGCCCTGCCGAGACTGCTGGTTCATCGTTCGCCTCTCTCTTCCGCCCTGATCATAGGCATCCTGTGGGGCATCCTGCATATCGGTATCGGTCTGGTTGATGGCAGACCCTGGATGCCGACTTTTCTTGTTCCAGTTGGACTATCCGTGGTGATGACATGGCTGTTTGTTCACACACAAGGCAGCCTCGCAATGGCAATCCTATTCCATTTTGCGATCGATTATTCTCCCCAATTCCTGCTTGCCGGGCTTGCAATCGAACAGGCGGTTTGGGCACAGGCGGTTGTAGTCCTGGCGGCGGCTTTTGTTTTGATCCTCCTCTTTGGCGTGAACCTGCAACGCAACCTTGTGAACAAACAGGGAATGGTGAGCGCTGGACAGGTGGGAACCAAGTAACAGAATAGAGAGATGATAATGACTACTCAAACTACTACGCAACCCAAAACAATATTCACTTCTGCCGCCGCGCCAACCCAGTCAATGGTGATGAGCATCCAGAATGTGAGCAAACAATACAACAACAGGAACTGGGGCTTGCGCGATTTCACGCTCGAACTCGGTCCTGGCATCCTCGGCTTACTCGGTCCTAACGGCGCGGGCAAATCCACGCTGATGCGCATCCTGGCGACCATTACTAAAGCCACGTCTGGCACGGTCACATGGAAGAGCACGGACATCGCCAAATCTCCCGACGAACTCCGCGCGGTGCTGGGGTATTTGCCGCAGGATTTCGGCGTATACCCGAATTTGTCCGCGGTGGAGTTCCTTGAATACATGGCGGCGATCAAAGGCTTGGATTCCAAAACCGCGAAAAGAAGGATTGACGAATTACTTCAGGTGGTCAATCTGGTCGAAGCGGCGAAACGTCCGTTGGGCGGATATTCGGGCGGGATGAAACAACGCGTCGGCATCGCCCAGGCTTTGTTGAACGACCCGCAACTCCTCATCGTTGATGAACCGACTGTCGGCTTGGACCCCGAAGAGAGGGTCAGGTTTCGGAATCTGCTGTCAGACTTATCAGGAGAAAGGATTGTGATTCTATCCACGCACATCGTCTCGGATGTGGAGGCGACCGCAACACACATCGCGCTCGTCAACAAGGGTCGTCTTCTGCGGACCGCCGCGCCTGAAAGTCTATTGAAGGAAGTGGAAGGCAAGGTTTGGGAGTGGAGCGTGTCCAGCGAAGAACTGGTGGCGCTCAAGCAGAAATATATCGTCAGCGGAACGATCCGCAGGAGCGACGGCGTGCAGGTGCGTGTGGTCAGCGCAAGTCAGCCCGAGGTCCAGGCAGGAAGCGTGAGTCCGAATCTCGAAGATGCGTATTTGTACTTTATCGGAGGCGAGTCATGAGCGCCGCGCGTGTCGTCTATCACATCGCCCGCGCCGATTTTCTCGAACGCGTGCGCCGCTACAGTTTCCTCGTCATGCTGGGCGCGGTGGTCTTCCTCGGTTATCAGGCGGGGATCGGCAATTTCACTGTCCAGCTCGGAGATTATCGCGGGGAATTCAACTCCGCCTGGGTGGGGGGCATGTTGGCGATCATTGCGTCATTTATGCTTGGCTGGTTCGGTTTCTATCTCGTCAAAGGCTCCGTGGCGCGCGACCGCGAGACGGGCGTCGGTCAGATCATGGCGACCACGCCGCTCACACGTCCGCTGTACATGCTTGGTAAATGGCTGAGCAATTTTGTCGTGTTCATTGCAATGGTCGTTGTCCTTGCCATTGTCGCGTTTTTGATTCAACTGCTGGCTGGCGAAAGCAGGCAGTTCGATTTCCTCGCGCTCCTGACCCCCTTCCTCTTCATCGCTTTGCCTATGCTGGCACTGACCGCCGCGCTGGCGGTTCTATTCGAAAGCATCGGCTTCCTGCAGGGTGGCTTCGGAAACATCATCTACTTTATCCTCTTCGCCTCCACCATTTCAGCGGCGATCACATTGGGTAAAAACAATCCCGCCCTCGACCCGCTCGGTCTGACGCTCCTTCAACAAAGCATGGGAGCGGCGGCGAAAGCGATATTTCCCGATTACGGCGGCAACTTCGCCCTGGGTTTGACCGATACGCCCATTACAGGCGTGTTCACGTGGCTCGGCGTGGACTGGACTCTCGATATCCTTCTGACGCGCTTCATGTTCTTCGGCGTTGCGCTCGCGTTGACATTGACCTCGTCCATTTTCTTTGACCGTTTCGACTCTTCACGCGTCAGAACTATACGGATGACTGCGCAGCGCCACGTTTCCCATCCGACGCCTCAATCTGTTCCTGCAACCCAATCCTTATCCTCCGTTCATCTGACTCCCCTGACCGCGCGACCTGACAGTCTTGCCTTCACCCGCGTCCTCTTTCTGGAACTGAAACTCCTGCTCAAGGGATTGCGGTGGTGGTGGTTCGCCATAACAGGCGGACTGATTCTAGCCGCCTTGCTCATGAAACCTGAACCTGTGCGCGCCTATATTCTCCCCATCACCTGGCTCCTGCCTGTCCTGGTCTGGTCAGGCATGGGAAGCCGCGAGATGCGGCATAACGTCGGACAGATGGTCTTCTCTGCCGCCGCGCCACTGACTCGGCAACTCCCTGCGACGTGGTTGGCGGGTTTCATCGTCACCGTGTTGACGGGAAGCGGAGCCTTTATCAAGTTATCAAGCGCAGGCGATGGTGAGGGTCTGCTTGCGTGGTTTTCTGCCGCGCTGTTCATCCCAAGCCTCGCCCTCGCGCTGGGCATTTGGAGCAACAGTTCGAAGTTGTTCGAAGTGTTGTACATCTCCCTTTGGTATCTGGCGATCAACAAAGTGGAGGCAGTGGATTTCTATGGCGCGAACAGTGATGGGAACATCGGTTTCTTCCTGCCATTATCCCTTGCCCTGATTGTCGCATCCTTTATTGGCAGGGCAAGGCAGATACAGAAATAGGAGAACTCATCCTTGTCAACGAAACATCCGCTTGCTTTCGGTTTTCTCATCACCATTGTTTTTATCCTGCTGGTGTTGGCGTCATCCATTCTTGTTGGTAGAGCATCCGCCGCAGAGACCTCTGGCTGGTACATCGGCAGCACAATCGGCAGGCTGGTCTCGATATTTATTCTGCTCATCGTTCTCTCGCGCCTGGGCTGGTTGCATTCGGCAGGATTCACGTCGCTGGGACAGCCGCGCACATGGCTCATGCTCATCATTCCGCTCGCTTACTCTATTGCTGTGTCAGCCTATGCGATGACGGGAAATCTCGATTTCAGCTCCTCCGACCCATTATTCACGAGCATCGTAATCCTGTTCCTGATGACTCATGCATTATTGGAAGAAATTGCATTTCGAGGTTTGATCATGCACAGTTTTATCCGCGCGTGGGGCAGCACAAACCGCGGCGTACTCAGGAGCGTCCTGGTTTCCTCGCTCTTTTTCGGCGGTATGCATGTCATCTACCCGGCTGGCGAGCCATTACAAATCGTCCTTTTCCGAATCATCGCAGCATTCCTGCTGGGTATTTTTTTTCGGCGGACTGGTACTGCGGGGAGGAAGTATTTACCCTGCGGCTCTTTTCCATGGGTCATTGAATGTTGCGGGTTATCTGAACCTCGCGAGCAACGGCACGGAAGCGACACCCTCCTCATGGCTGTTGCTGAGCCTCTTCATGCTCCCGCTTGCAACATACGGATTGCATTTGCTCCGCGACATCGTTCAACCGTTTACTCACTCAAAAGGAGAATCTCATGAACCATTTATCGTCTGAAAGTCTTGTCAAAGAACAGGGGAGGATCAACGCACCAACTTCTTCACGAGCGATGTTGATTCTGACTGCCTGGCTGGGCACCCTGTTGCTCAGCCGTTTACCGCAGATCATTCTCAGCGAGTTGGGCGTAGCTCCCTTCTCCGAGTGGAGCATGTGGTGGTGGATCGTCGTAGGTATAGCGCTTGTTGCGCTTACCTTTGTATGGTCAGCCGTGAGACCGTTGCGAGGGTATTTCCTGATTATGACCATGATCTACGTGGTCACGATTGGAATGTCCTGGCTTACGGGAACTTCGGTCTGGGTCTCCTGGTTCGGTCCAGATAAACCGTGGCTCATCTTGTCTTTCGGCGATAGATTGGGGATCGTCCTGACGGCATTGGCGCTTGCAGGCGTTCTTGCCTTGATGGGGCAGAAACGCGGCGATTTCTTTTTTACCTTGGGAAATATCAACGCGCCCGCGGAAGGAATGCGTCTCCGGTGGAAAGTAGCAGGTCCGCTGATCGCGCTCCTTCTGACGGCATTGTTCACAGCAGGTATCCTGGCGATGAACTCCCTGTCAATAACGATTGCCGATATCCTGCCCATTCTTCCAATGGTGTTCATCCTTGCCATGATGAATGCCTTTGGCGAAGAGATGGCATACCGCGCCGCGCCGCTTTCTCAACTATGGCAGATTGTCGGGAAACGACAAGCCGTCTGGATGATGGCGTTGTGGTTCGGCTTGGGGCATTACTATGGCGGCGTTTCCTTCGGAGCGGCAGGCGTTATTTATCTCACACTGCTCGCCGTCCTCTTCGGCAAGGCAATGGTCGAAACAAAAGGACTGGGAATACCCGTGTTCATGCACCTCTGGGGTGATCTGGTGCTATACATCTTGCTGGCGCTGGGTTCGGCTTGAAGAGGAAATTTTCAATGACCCCACGACTCTCGAAGGCTGAAAGTTGGTGAAATAAACAAAAAACGGCAGAGGTAACTCTCCACCGCCTTTGATTTTGACTGGGTTCCCACGGTTTTTCTGGAAAACGTGCAAGAAGCGATGTATTTCCGCCGTCTACGTGCCGCCTACGCGCTTGCGAAACTTATACCCATATGCCAGATATGTACCCTGCTGGGTTGATTGTGTTTAGGCTTTAACCAATATGGAGATGAACCTTTAGATACCACTCTTAACTTACTAATCTGGAATACGCTCCAACTCTCGCCAACTGATCAATGATCCGACGCTAGTCTGCATGGATTGCACTCCTCCATAAACCACATAGCCTTGATTTTCAGGAACCGCCGTCAACTGTCGCCAGTATTGGAGGTTGTCAAAGTAACTGGTAGACAGCGTTTTACCAGATTTGATCTCAACCGGTGTGGTTTTATCGCCATTCACTAGCAAACAATCAATCTCTTTACCATGATTATCCTGCCAAAAATACGGGAGGCGATTCTCGCCACGATGGAAGTTGCGCTTAATAAACTCATTAATGACCAGATTCTCAAAAAGCCCACCCTTTAGATAGTGTAGGTTAACCTGATTTTCTTCGCGGATACCAAGCAAGGAACAAGCAATACCCGTGTCGTAAAAATACAACTTGGGCGATTTGACCAGCCGCTTGTTAAAGTTGCGATGGTAGGGCCGCAATCTATATAAAATATAGGAACTTTCCAAAATGGAGAGCCAGGCTTTGGCAGTATTTGGGCTGATCCCAGCATCGCTTGCCAGACTGGCATAGTTGAGCAGTTGCCCGATGCGCCCGGCGCATAACTGTGTGAATTGAATAAAAGCATTGATATCCCCGATGTTTTTCATCAGGCGCACATCTTTCTCGACATAGGTTTGGATGTAAGCCGGATAAAAATCGGTGGGATTGATGTCGCGATCATAAATGCGCGGATATTGACCTTTGAAAATCAGACTTTCGTATTGATCTACATCTGGATTCAGTTCTGCAAAGGAAAACGGGAGTAGATGTAATACTGCTGTGCGCCCTGCCAGCATTTGACTGATTTTCTCCATCAACAAGAAGTTTGATGAACCGGTCAAGATGAATTGAACTTTCCGATTCTCGTCCACCAGCTTTTGAATGTAGGAAAACAAATCAGGAGAATTTTGGATTTCATCCAAAATTGCACCGTTCGGATAATTGGCGAGGAAGCCACGCGCATCAGTCAGCGCAATTTGGCGGATATCAGGCTCTTCCAAAGAAACATAAGGCAAGTTGGGAAAGGTAGCTCGCACGAGGGTGGTCTTACCTGATTGGCGAGGACCAGTGAGGGTAATGACTTGGAATTTTTTCGCAAGAGTAATTAGCTTGGTTGCCAAAGTTCTTTCGATCATAGGAACACTCCACTAAGCGGATAATGCTTATTGATGTTTCTATGATAACATTAATTGTACAAATATGTAATACAATTGCACATTTGTACAGGCTCGGCTCTTGGACAATGAATTTGAGCATAAAGAATGGTAAGTGCTGGGGCATAGAATCAAAAGCGGCGGAGATTTTCTCCGCCGCCCGTTCGTAAACGAAACTTATACCCATATACCAGATATGTACCCCGCCGGACAGATCCGATTGCGGTTATAAGACGGGTATTGACAATCTTACGCGTTACCTTCTGAAAAGGCAACCAGCAAAATAGGAACTTGGTAATACGCTGATGACGCGCAGGCGCGGCAAAGGGTAAATTCCTCATGTTTCACTTCCCGTTCGTTCATGATCTCTTCGCCGCACACATCGCAATTGACGCGGACACCCGCCCTCGAAATGATCTCCCCCACTGAGGTATTCAAAACCACTTCTTGAATCGTCAACATCTCTTCATCAGGCATGATCTGTAAGTCTGCATCTGCGCGAAATAGTAGCGTGGCTCATTGGGGGCATAGGCATACGCTTTCTCGCGGACATCCAATGCAGGCGCAATGCGGATAGCGCAACCCGTTTTCGTATCCACAAATGTCACAGCGACCTTACCATAATCTTCCACGTGCAAGGTGCGGTGACCAACAGTACAACCTGTCGCAGCGATGACGCCGCCCACGAAACAGACGGCTGTTTCGGAGATGATGAGTGGTCGCTTTTTCGTTGGAGGCTCATCGAAACCAAGCGCTTTCATGCCAGCCAAGCCAATCCGCACACCAAGGATCTGGCGCGGGCAGAGATATGGTCGTGGTCTTGCATGGATTTATCGAGGAGAAGTTGGATATTCATGGTTATACCTTTCAAGCGGTAAATAATCTCAAGTTGCCTTCATCCGTCACTTCCACACGCAGGGATTGGAGGGGTTTTTCCGCGGGACGATGGGTCACGTTTCCTTTCGCGTCGAAGCGCGAGCCGTGGCAGGGACAGGTGAAGCCGTTTTCCTGGTCTTCCAGTGTGCAGCCGAGGTGCGTGCAGACCAGGCTCAGGGCGGAGAATCCGCTTTGGGTGTGGAGCAACACGGCAGGAGGATCGGAGAGAAGCGTGCGCGAGCCGAGGGGAAAGTTCGAAGCGGGACCCAGGTCAAATTCCGTTTGAGGCGCGGGGTTGGGTTCATAATCCAGAAAGCGGAGCAAGCCACCCAAGGCGAGAGCTCCGCTAATGTAGAGAAATCCAGAGCGGAGGAGTTTGAGAAAATCGCGGCGGGAGAGGTCGGTCATGGTTAATGCTCCACGGCGTGGCATTCGTGACAGTAATGGGATTCCTGCTCGTCAGGGTTTTGCTCGCAGGCGGTTCCCATCACGGGGCGGAAGGTGAAGTATTGGCGGGTGGCTTTGCCGTACATCTCGTATGTGCCATTGGGGAGAATGCGGATGTTCCAGAGCGGCTCGCCCTTTTCGGTGACGAGGATGGTGTCGCCGAGTTTCAAGTCAATGACGGGGTTGAGGAAGGCGAGCGTGAAGGCGATGTCATTCGGGTCGGTCAATGTTTTGGTCAGCGGCAGTTCGTCCAGCGTGCCGTGACAGGTTTTACATTGAACGTATTCGATGGACGCCTGGTCTTTGTGGATGTCGCCGTCGCCCATTGATTCAGAGCGGGTGTGACAGTCAATGCAGTCGAGGGTGTATTCGCATTTGGTGAACACGCCGATGGGTTGGTAGTAGTCGTCAATGCGTAAGATGGGATGATCGTCGCGCTTGGTGAAGGTCATCGTGCGCAGGTCGTAGTTGCCGCGGTTGTGGCAGGTGTTGCATTGGGTGTACGGGATGGCTGTTGTTAAAGTGTGTTCGCCAACGGAGTGACAGGCAGAACATCCCGTTTGCCTCGAATAGTCTTCGCCTTCACGTGGCATCGCGTTGATGTGGCAGGTGAGGCATTCTTCGCCAAATTTTTGAATGGAGGGATTGGCTTCGCTCAATGGGTCGAATGCAAGTAGTGAAGTAATGCCCGTCTGCGTTTCGTCATCGGTCACGGCATTGATTCCGTAGCGCGGCGTCAAGTCCACCTGCGCGCCAAACGTAAAGCGGATGCTGGCGATCGCGCCCGCGTACGTGGATTGGATGCTGGTGGTCACGCGCTGGATGTGGTGGCGGTCGTCCGCTTCACTGCCGCTGTGACAGTTGGTTCCGCCGCACGAGGCTTCGACTACGCTCAGGTCGGATGGGTTCGCGCCCCCGCGCATGGAACTGTGCGCCAAATCCGCGTTCAGGGCAAGGCGCTCCCCACCGTGACAGGTGACGCAGCCGAAGGTCTCGACAGGGTGCGAGGCGCTGATTTTAGGCAGGTCCGCGTGGCAGGTGAGGCAGTATTCGGGCTGGCCTGTCAGTGTGGGGATTAATTCGATGGGCTTGGGTTGGCGTGAGTTATTCCACCAGACCAAAATGATGGAGAGGAGAAGGAGGAAAGAGGAAAGAGTGAGGAGGCGGCGCATGGGGGTGATTGGTAATTGGTAAATGGTAATTGGGGAGTCGTGTGTACCTGTCTATCTGTTTAGGAGAGTGAGAATGATGATGAAGACTGCAATCACTGTTGCCGCGACCTGCGCGAGGCGGTTGGATTTGGGGAACCATGTCCCGATGTCGCTGTCCGCGGGTTTGGGGAAAATGTAAGGGATGAAAGCAAGAATGACAAGAATACCAAACGGAATCAAGACGCCGAAGATGAAAGGGTCGCCCCATTTGAGCATTTGCTGAACCCAGAGGAAGAACCAGGGCGCGCGCGTCTCTGCGTCGGGGCTCGGTTTGCCGATCATAGCGGGGGCGATAGGCGCGGGAAAGAAGCTGGAGAGCAGAACGAGCAGGATGCTAGCGATGAACATTGTCAACACTTCACGGCGGACGAGTTCATTGCGGGAGATGCGGACGTTATCAGTGCGGGCATGCGGCGGCGGGACGGCGATTCCGCCATCTCTGCGGACGCGGAAGGCGTGCCAGATGCCGAGGACGACGACGGGAATCGTCAAGCCGAAGAGATGCCAGGTGTAGAAACGCGTCAGGGCGGTCTTGCAGGCGTCTCCGCCGCCGACAGCGAGACGGAAGAGGAAATCGCCGATGAACGGAATCGTCTTGATGAGATTTGTGCCAGTGGTGAGCGGCCAGCAAATGCCCTGATCCCAGCGCAGGATGTAGCCCGTGAAGTCGAGCATGATGGCGAGGACGAAGAGTCCCAGCCCAAGCAGGTAGTTGAAGCGGCGCGGATGACCGTAGGCGGCGGTGAAAATGACGCGCAGAAGATGAACTGCCGAAACGATGAGCAACAGTTGCGCCGACCAATAGTGCAGGTTGCGGATGAATCCGCCGTAGGGGACGTGATACGTGATGACCTGAACCGAGAGCGCGGCTTCTTCTGGATTTGGAACGTAGTAGAACATTTCCAGGATGCCCGTCACGCCGAGGACGAGCATGAGGAAGACGGTAGTCCCGCCCGCACCCAACGTGTGACGCCAGCGCGCTTGCGCGGCGGGGATGGTTGGAGGGTGGAGGTGATGGAAGAAGGAGGGGCGCATGGGGGAAAAACCCTCCTGCTCAATCGGCGGGAGGGTTGTCGGGTGGGCAAATGCCCGTCGAAGCGGAGGCAGGTTGGAGGTCAGGAAGGAAGCGATTCAGTCATCAGCGACAGTCGGCGCGGGATGAAGTCTGCGTATGGGAACGGGAGTCGTTTCGGCTTCATGTTCCGTTTCAAAGACAGGGAAATATTTGGCAAGCAGTCCAAACGCCATGATGCCCGCGGAGAAGATGCCGATCGAGACAGCAACTTCGGGCAGGGTCGGGAAGTAGCGGACGTTGCCCATGAAGGTCGGGACGTAGAACAGCGGGTCGGGATGCTTGACCGCGAACCAACTAACGTTGAAGCGGTTGAGGATCAGACCGAGCAGGGTGATGACCGCGCCTGTGAGGAGTCCACGCGGGCTGGTCTGATTCTTTTTGATGGAGAACCAGACGATGGGAATGACCACGCCGATGAGAATCTCCGCCCAGAAGAGGGCGCTCATCACGCTGCTGGTGAAGAGGTAGCCGAGATCGCCCGCCACTGCGAGTTCGCCGAATTTGAGCACGAGGTAGACGCCGAGGGTGATCGGCAGGGCTTTGGCGAGTTTCGTCAGTAGATGTGTTTCAAGTCCGCGTTGGAAGTAACGCGAACTGAGCGACGACTCGAGGATGATCATCGAGAGGCCGACCGAGATGGCGGAGGTGAAGAACAGGATCGGCAGGATGGGCGTCCACCACAGCGGATGCAGTTTCTGCGGCTGGATGAGGAGCAGGGAGCCGAGAGAGGACTGGTGCAGAGTGGAAAGCACCACGCCGAGGATGACGAACGGCATGATGAATTTGTGGATGAGATGCGCGATCTCGTGCAATGTGGGGAAGCGCTCCAACACCACAGGCGCGAACTCGATGGCAAGAACGGTCAGGTAACTCATCACGCAGATGCCGATTTCAAGCAGGACGCTGGTGTGGTTCCAGTGGATCATCATGTACCAGATGCGGAGAGGCTGACCGAGGTCAACCAGCAGAGCGACGGCAACCATGATGTAGCCGAGGAAGGCAGTGAGTACGGAGGGACGCAGAAGCGGCTCGAACTCTTTGATGCGCAGGATGTAGACTGTGCCTGCCATGAGGAAACCGCCGCTGGAGATGACGACGCCCGTGAACAGGTCGAAACTGATCCAGAAGCCCCAGGGATAGGAATAACTCAGGTCGCTGATGGCGCCGATCCCGAAGGCGTAGCGCGTGAATGCCACAACGGCGGCAATCGCCATGAGCAGAATCAGCACGAGGGGCAGAGTCCCGATGCGGAGGAACTTGGAAAGGGTGATGCTGAGTTTCATTTCGGTTCCTCCGCTTTCTTTTCTTCGGCAGATTTGCCATTCTTCTTTTTATTGTTGTCATACATTGCCACGCCCGCGCTGACGGCGGTGAGCACCGCGCCCCAACTGAGCGCAAACGGGATGGTCATTTCCATCACCTTCTCGCTGACTTCGTTGATGGGCGTTTCGGGCAGTTCGGGCAGACCCAAATCTTTGAACGGGACGTGCGAAATGATGAGATAGGACGTGCCGCCGTTTTCATGCTCGCCGTAGACGTGGTCAATGTAACGGTCGGGATGCGCGGCGATGCGTTCGTGCGCCCGCTGGATGAGTTCGTCGCGGTCGCCGTATTCGAGCGCGTCGGTGGGACAGGTCGCCACGCAGGCGGGTTCCTGTCCGTTGTAGATGCGCTGGGGGCAGAAGGTGCATTTGTCAATGAACGCGCCGTCAATGATGCCCTTGTCGTAGTCGAAGTGCGGCACGCCGAACGGACAGGCGTTCATGCAATAGCGGCAGCCGATGCACACGTCGGGATTGTAGGAGACGGGGCCGTCTTCC
The DNA here is from genome assembly GCA_013388855.1 of Chloroflexota bacterium. Taxonomy (GTDB): domain Bacteria; phylum Chloroflexota; class Anaerolineae; order Anaerolineales; family Villigracilaceae; genus Defluviilinea. The sequence continues at coordinate 2,012 of JACAEM010000039.1, read as the reverse complement.
GCTTTGGTGTACGCGCCGACGGGGCAAGCCGACATGCAGTCGGGATGCTCGCAATGCATACAGTGATAGACCATCGTGCCGCGCTGGAGATTGGGGTACTCGCCTGTGACGCCGAGTCCCGCGACCCAGATACGGGTCTTGTCCATCTCGATATTGTTTTCCACACTGCACGCCACCATGCAGGCGCGGCAGTCAATACAGCGCGTGGCGTCAAAGAGATAGGCGTGATGTTTGATTTCAGTCATAGTTTTTCCTCCCCTCACTCCTTCACCTCTCTCCCGCTGGGAGAGGGGACGGGGGTGAGGGTACCTCTAAGCCTTCTTCACCGTGACAAAGGTCTGGCTCAATGCCTGCCCGCCGCTGATGGGGTCAGCATAGGTGACGTGGAGAACGGAACTGCTCGCTCCGACTCCGAAGGCGGTGGTCAGTCCTTTAGAGAGATGTCCATAGCCCGGAGTCATGTAGACGCAATCGGGGCGGATGGCTTCGGTCGCCAGCAGTTTGATGTGAATCTGCCCGACTTCGCTCGTCACTTCGACCCAATCGTCGGTGGCAAGCCCGAGGTTGGCGGCAGTCCTGGCGTTCATCCACAGACGCGGTTCGTCTGAATATTTGTGCAGCAGTTGATTGTTTTGCGTGCCGAACTGCGTGGATTGCGCCACCTTGCCCGTCAGCAAATAGAACTGATCTTCCTTTGGCTGCGGAGGTTCCTCCCACGTCGGCACGCCAGAGAAGCCGACCTTTGCCAGCGTGTCGGAATACAACTCGATCTTTCCGCTGGGCGTGCTCCAGGTGAAGCCAGCGGGTTCGCCTTCGGGCATTTCGGCGTAGCCTTTTTTCTTCACTTCCTCAAGGCTCGCCCCAAGCGGCTTCAACTGCTGGCGGAGATAATCTTCTTCATCTTCGTACTGGAAGAAATCGCCCAAGCCGAGTTTGGTTCCCAACTGCTTGTAAATCCACAGCGCAGACTTCGCCTCTCCCTGCGGCTCGATGACAGGCTGGCGGATGAAAGCCTTGTCGCCGACGGGCAGGAGCGGGTCGTAGCGTTCGAGATACGAGGCTTCGGGCAGGACCACGTCCGAGAACCAGGCGGTGTCGTTCATGATGATGTCCACCGTCGCAATGAAGTCCATTTTGCCGAAGGCTTCGAGAGTCTTGGCGCGGTCGGGCAGGGACATGATGGGATTCTGGCGTGAGATGAACCAGCCATGCGCCTGATACGGGTCGCCCTTCACAATGTTGTCGCGCAATTCTTGAAAGACGCCAATCTTGAACGGCACGATGGGGTACTTCCACGGCACGCCGTCGAGGCGCAAGGTAGACACGCGCGGATACGGAGGCTGGGGCGGGGCGCCCAACCCTGCGCCTTCGGCAGCCGCGGCGGTCATGGTTACGTTCCAGTTGCCCATAAGCGCATTCAAAATGGAAATGGCGCGTTGGGTATGGAACGAATTGATGAAATTGGAGGTGCGCCAGCCGTTGTGAACAAGAACGTGCGGCGCGGCGTCCGCCAATTCATGCGCGATGCGCGTGATGGTTTCGGCGGGGATTCCCGTCAGCGGCGCCGCCCATTCGGGCGTGTAGCGCGCGACTTCCTTTTTCAACTCGTCAAAGCCGACAGTGTGCTGTTCCACGAACCAGCGGTTGTAAAGTCTCTCGCCGATGACGACGTTGAGCAGGGCAAGGTGAAAAGCCAAGTCCATGCCTGGTTTGATGGGCAGCCATTCGGTCGCTTTGGAAGCGGTTTTGGTGTAGCGCGGGTCGAGATAGACCACCTTCGCGCCGCGGTCAATCGCCATAATCAGGTCGTGCGTCTCCGAAGTGGAGATCGCTTCCAGCAGATTGCGTCCCGTCAAAATGATGTACTTGAGTTTGTCATCATAGATGCGCTCAGGCTCTTCCATGCCGTAGGTCATCAGGTTCGAGACAATCATGGCGTTGAAGCACAGCGAGCGCTGCGTGCCGTAGTTCGGTGAACCGAAGGCGTACAGCAGGTTCTCGAACAGCGGCTG
>JACAEM010000038.1 GCA_013388855.1 Chloroflexota bacterium | reverse complement strand
GTAATCATCGGCTGTCAATTTATCTAACTTCGCAATTGCTTCTTCATCGCCCATCTGATTCTCCTTGTGGTTTTTGTTTTATGCAAGTGCCTGCCCAACTAGGGGTTATACGGCAAGACTCCTCATAACCAGCTTTGGACGGACACTCGCCGCCTAATCCCCCAAACTACTTGGGACTTTATGCGGCTTTGAGTTAAAATCACATAATAATTATAAAATACCCCTCCAACAAAGGTCAATATGCAACACACCCCCAAAAATAAAAAACTTCTCGACCAACTCTCCGACGCCATTCGCCTCAAGCACTACTCCTACCGCACCGAACAGACCTACAAAGAATGGGTCAAACGTTACATCCTCTTCCACGGCAAACGTCACCCCCGCGAACTCGGCGTGGAAAATATTCAAGCATACCTCTCCCACCTCGCCGTCGAAAAGAACGTCTCCGCCTCCACCCAGAACCAGGCGCTCAGCGCCATCCTCTTCCTCTATCGCCACGTCCTCCATATCGACATCGAATTCCCCACCGACATCGTCCGGGCTGAAAAATCCAAAACCCTCCCCACCGTCCTCACCCACCCCGAAGCCATCGCCGTCATTGGCAGGATGCAGGGTACCCCCCAACTCATGGCAAAAATCCTCTATGGCTCAGGACTGCGCCTCATGGAATGCCTCCGCCTGAGGGTCAAAGACATCGACTTTGGCAGCCACCAGATCCTCGTACGCGATGGAAAGGGCGAAGACGATCGCGTCACCATCCTCCCCGACTCGCTCATCCCCGACCTCGAACTGCACCTCCAGACCGTTGCCCTCATCCACCAAAGAGACCTCAAAAAAGGCTTTGGCGAAGTCTACCTGCCCTACGCCCTCGCCCGAAAATACCCCAACGCCGCCCGCGACTGGGCGTGGCAATATGTCTTCCCCGCCTTATCCCTTTCCGTAGACCCTGTCTCCCACAAAACCATGCGTCACCATGCCGACCCCAGCTTCCTCCAAAAATCCATCCGGCAGGCAGCCAGGCTTGCCGGAATAAACAAACCCGTTTCCCCTCACACCTTTCGTCACTCCTTTGCCACCCACCTCCTGCAAAATGGCTACGACATCCGCACCGTCCAGGAATTGCTCGGGCACAAAGACGTCAAAACCACCATGATTTATACCCACGTATTAAACCGTGGAGCATCGGCCGTACGTTCGCCTCTCGACGACACAAACAAACGCTGAACAGACACAGTGGAAGCAGAACAAAATGAGTCCAATCGCTACAATTTGATTTTTATAAGAGCATTCGCCTGAATTTTCGCTTTCCACACCCCTTTGCAGTACAATTTCCTCCAACAATGGAGAAAAAATGAAACTTGTAACCGTCTCACAAATGCAAACCATCGAAAAAGAAGCCGACGCCAACGGCTTGACCTATGACCAGATGATGGAAAACGCTGGTCAGGGACTGGCGGATGTCGTTCTCGATTTATTTATCGATCAAGAAGAACCACAGGTCGTCGGGCTGGTCGGACCCGGCAACAACGGCGGCGACACGCTCGTCGCCATGACCGCCCTCCTGAGCGAAGGCTGGAAGGCACGCGCCTATCTCGTCAAACGCAAGAAAGACGACCTCGTCAAGCAATTCACTGAAGCAGGCGGTACAATCCTTTCGGGCGAAAACGCCTTCGAAAAGCTTGCCGAATCCATCGAGTCTGCCGATGTCCTCCTCGATGGCATCCTTGGCACTGGCGTCAAATTGCCGCTCAAAAAAGACATTGCCGAACTTCTCGCCGAAGTCAATGACATCCTCGACGGGCTGGAGGAGGATGCGCCGCTCGTCGTGGCGGTCGATTGCCCCTCCGGTGTCGATTGCGACAGCGGTGAAGTAGCCGAAGAGACCATCCCTGCCGACCTCACCGTCACCATGGCGGCAGTCAAGCAGGGACTCATCACCCTGCCCGCCTTCGAATATATTGGCGACCTGCAAGTGGTCGACATCGGTCTGCCGGATGACCTGCCCTCGTTCGACGAAATCAAAACCGAGGTGGCCGATGAGGAGACCGTAGCCGGACTCCTGCCTGAGCGACCCCTCGAATCGCACAAAGGGACGTTTGGCACCGCGCTCATCGCGGCAGGTTCCGTCCATTACACGGGTGCCGCCCTCCTTGCGGGGGAAGCGGCGTACCGTTCCGGCGTCGGACTCGTCACGATGGCAGTCCCCGCTTCGATCCAGCTTCCCCTCGCCGGTCAACTTCCCGAAGCCACCTGGGTTCTGCTTCCGCATGAAGCGGGCATGATCGCAGACACCGGCGCTGAGGTCCTCGCCAAGAATTTCGAAAAATCGAATGCCCTGTTGATTGGACCCGGCTTTGGCACGGAGGAAACGACGAAGGAATTCATCGAGAACCTGCTCGAAGGAAAATACACCGCGAAAAAATCCACGCCGCGTATCGGCTTTGTGCATAATAGCGAAACTGCCAGGAAGGAAGAGGATGCCAACGCCAAACCCCCGCCCATGGTCGTGGACGCCGACGGGCTCAAACTGCTGGCACAGATCAAAGACTGGCACAGAAAACTGCCCGCTTTCTCGATCCTCACGCCGCATCCCGGCGAGATGGCCGTTCTGACCGGACTCACCAAAGAAGAGATTCAAGAGAATCGTCGGGAAATCGCCGCCAGATACGCCAAAGAATGGGGGCACATCGTGGTACTGAAAGGCGCGTTCACTGTGGTGGCATCGCCCTATGAGAATGTGACCGTCATCCCCGTGGCGACTCCCGCCCTTGCCCGCGCCGGTACTGGTGACGTGCTGGCTGGATTGATTGTCGGTCTGCGCGCCCAGGGACTCGACGCTTACGATGCCGCCGTCGCCGGAGCCTGGATCCACGCCCAAGCCGGTCTCTACGCCGCCGATGACCTCGGTACCACAGCCTCCGTCATGGCGGGCGATGTGCTGAATTCCGTTTCGGATGTGATGAGCGACCTTGAATAGGCTGAAGATTACGGGGCGGAAGGTTTAAGAGTTTCAACTTTCCCACCTTGAACTTTAAACCAGAAGAGGAGTCTGGATACAACCAGGCTCCTCTTTTCCATTTTCCAATTCTTTTCAATCCCCGCTTTTCGCTTGCCATTTAGCTATTCATGAACTCTTCCAGCGAAGCCTTGCTGATGCGATAGGCATTGCCGAGCTTCTTTGCCTTCAAGCTTCCATCGGCGATGGCGGCTTTCACGTCCTCTTCCGAGACCTTCAGGATCGCCGCGGCTTCAGCGGGGGTCATCACATCCGGAATGCCGCTGGTCGCCTTGGGTGCGGCTCCGCCCTGCTGCTGGTTTTGCATCGCGCCGGAGGTCGCCTGTTGCATCAGATTGCCGATGCCCATCCCCGCGCCGATGCCTGCCGTGAGACCGGCTCCGCCGCTCGGGTTCTGAGCCGCATCGCGCATCGCGTCCGCGGCCTGCAATTGAGTGTACGTTGCCATATCGAGCATTCCCATATCGCGCAATTCCTGCGCCGACTTGCTAGAGGGTTTCAGATTGCCGATGTAAAAGGACTTGAGCACCATGCCGACCGCTTCAAAGTCATCCTGCGCCTTCGCCCGCACCGCCGCGCCGACTTCCTCGGTCAGACCGATCAAGTCCACCACACTCTTGGCGGCGGTTGTCTCACCAAGCACATCCTGTAATTTGGAGAGAAGAATGGTTTTCAGGCGTTCTTCGATGTCTGCGGTGCGGTACGCGCCCTGCTGACCGACCACCTGTGTCACGAACTGCTGAGGATCCTTCACTTGGAACGAATAAGTGCCGAAGCCCTGCAACAACGCCACGCCCAGTCCCATACCCGGGTTGCGGACGATGATCGGCTGCGGCGTGCCCCACTTCTCGTTGGCGAACTCCTTCATCGAAACGAAATACACTTCCGCAGGGAAGGGTGTCCGGTCATTGAACGCCTTGCCGATCAGGTCGATGAGCAGGGGGATGTTCGCCGTGCTGAGTGTGTGGCGCCCGGCTCGGAACACATCCAGCGCGTTCCCATCCCGAAAGAATACCGCCGCCTGCGATTCGCGCACGATCAACTGTGAGCCGATGCGATAGTCGCCGATCCCGGTCTCGGGAAAACGGTGAACGATCTCATCCTTCATCTCGCTCGGATATTCAATGACATCAAAAATTCTAGCCATAATTCTCTCCTTTGATATGGATGACGGTTTCATTATAGTCCATGCACAAGCCATCTACAAGTAGAAGATGGTACTCCATGCCAAACCGTTCGTCTCAATTTAATACGGATTTCCTCCGCCGGCGTTTCACATCATCAACTGCTACGGACCGTCTTCTGCGAACGATTCTCTCTGCGCCTCAGCCTGCTACCCATTCATGGACTTCCCCGTCCCTCTGCCTTTGATCATCAAAATCTCTGCCATGATACTGACCGCGATCTCCTCCGGCGTTTCCGCGTTCAATTCGAGCCCCATCGGAGAATGGACGCGCGCGATCTTCTCGTCCGGAACGCCTTTTTCTTTTAACCCTTTAACCGTCGTCAGCCAGCGGCGTTTCGAGCCAATCACTCCAATGTAGGACGCGCTCGTTTCGAGCAGGCTGGGCAGTCCCAACACATCGACATTCGAACCGCGGCTGGTGATCACAATGTAGGTCAGCCGGTTGATTTTGAGGTGATCCGCCAGTTTGCTCATTTCCACCGGGTAATACGCGTCTGCCCCCGGCACGGACTCGGGGTTGCAAAACTCCTCTCGGTCGTCACAAACCGCCACGCGGAATCCCAGCCACTTTGCCAGATGCACGACCGCCTTACCGACGTGTCCGCCGCCGATGACCACGACCATCGCAGGGGGGAGAATGGGTTCCACGAAGACCTCCACCGTTCCGCCGCATACACCCGGATCGCCGCGGCTGGGATCGACCATGTTGTACTTCAAAGTCCGCGCGGTGCCCTCGGAAATGGCGATCCACGCCTCGTCCAGCACGCGGTGCTCCAAATCCCCGCCGCCAACCGTGCCAATGAACCTTCCGTCGGCATAGACCAGCATCTTACTGCCTACATGCCGCGGCGTCGAACCTTCGCTGTTGATCACCGTACACAGCGCAGCCGATTCGTTTGTTTTTTCGAGTTCAAAAAGGGCTTGGTAAATGGATTTCATAAAATCAATTCAACAACTCACCTCACGCACAACGGCCCGAAGGTTCTCGCAAATTTGGCTCGGTGTTCCAAAACCCTTCGGGACGGTGCATAACATCAGTCAATAAAATCGGAACGGCTACCTCTCCAGCAGCCCCAACACCACGGGTAGCAACTGTTTTTTCCGTGAGACCACGCCGGGCGCGTCGCGCGTGCCGTCGGCGAGGGGAGGGTAGGGCAGATCGTCGAGCACAGGCGGCGCGTTCGAGGTCACAATCAACCGGCTGGAGCCGCGCACCACGTCGGTAATGAGCAGCATGGCAAAGTCGAGCCCGCGCTTGTCCTTCAGGGCGTCGAGCGCCTGTGTGAGCGGAGCCAGGTGCTCGCTGAGTTGCAGGATGTCGGTCACTTCCGCCTGGGCGACCGCGAACTTGAAGCCGTTCGCTTCAAAGGGCTTGATGTCGGTGCTGACCACCTCCTCCGGCTTGCGGTTGGAGAGTCCCGCGCCGGCGCTGAGTACGGCTTTACCGTACGATTCGATGGTCTCACCCTTGAGCGGACTCCCGCCCACGAACGCCCAGCGTGCGAGTCGCTGCGCGGCTTCCTTGTCGCGCGGTGTGGTGGTGGGAGAGGTCAGGATAAGGGTATCCGATAGCAGTCCCGCGAGAAGCGCACCTGCCAGGTTGGGCGGCATGGAGAGTCCCGCCTCGGCGGTCTGTTCGCAGACGAGCGTTGAGGTCGAGCCTACGATGTCCACAGTGAAGCGAATGGGCTGGTGCGTGTGCGGATTTCCCAGCCGGTGGTGGTCGAGGATTTCAAGCAGTTCGGCTTCTTCGAGCGCGGCGATTGCCTGACGCGGCTCATTGTGGTCGACAAGAATGATCTTGAGCCGCGGCGGGTTGAGGAGTTCGCGCTGACGGGCAATGCCGAGATACATGCCGTTCTCGTCCACCACCCAGTATTCATCCACTTCATCGCGCAGGATTTTGTTGAGCGAATCGCGGATGTGACCATTGGCGGGGAATTTGGCGACCCTCGTGTTCGCCGCATCGCGGCACGGGGCAGACATCATCTCGCGCACAGTCGTATCGCCGGGGCGCGGGCCGAGAATTTCGGTGAAATATTTAAAGAGGCTCAGACCGTTGATAATGCCGAACGGTTTGCCATCTTCGTCCACGACCGGCGCAACGCCGCCCGTTTTGCTGGCGAGGGTCCAGGCCATCCCGAGAGGAGCGTCCGGGCGGATACAGTCCAGCCTCTGCATCACCGATTCGAAACGCGGCGACGCGTCGGTGAGCAGTACGGGCGCTTCGAGTTCGAGTTTTTTCAACACCCACGCCGATTGCGGGTTAAGCGGACCCGCGCGCCCGGCGATGGTGTCCATGCCGTCGCGCTGGCGCAGCAGCCAGGCGTAGCCCATGGCGGAGGCAATCGAGTCGGTGTCGGGGTTGACGTGTCCGATGACGAAGGTTTTGGTTTGCATACCACTATTGTACTCGTAATGCCGCGCCGCTATTTTCTTTTAACCGCCTTCCACAATCTTTCCGGCGTCACCGGGATCTCCTTCACGTTAGCGCCAACGGCATCGAGGATGGCATTTCCCACTGCAGGGGCAACTCCATCCATCGGAATCTCCGCCACCGCCTTGACCCCAAACGGGTGACTCGGCTCGAAGGTTTCGACGAAGATGGTTTCGAGGGCGGGCATTTCGTCGGCGCGGAAGATGTGGTAGCGGTCGAAGTCGCGCTGGCGGATGCGCCCCTGCTCGTCCCAGGTCATCTCCTCGCAGACGGCGTAACCGAGAGCTTGCGTCATGCCGCCCTCGATTTGTCCCGAAGCGGTGAGCGGGTTGACGATGACGCCCGAATCGACCGCCATCACAAGCCTGTCCACCGTTACCGCGCCTGTGTCTTCATCCACGGTTACTTCCGCGAACTGCGCCGCAAACGGAGGCGGCGATACCGGCGAGACGTAACTTGCCACGCCCATGATCTGCTCCTGGTTGTTCTTGTGCAGGCTGTCGAGAGCGATCTCACTCAGAGGGATGGTCTGTCCATTAGGGGCGATCACTGTGCGGTTTGCAAGTTTCAGGTCTGAAGGTTGAATGTTCAAACCCTGGGCCTTGAACATATCAGCTGCCCTGGCTTTGATCCGCTCGGCGCATTTTTCTGCCGCCTTGACCGTTGCCGTTCCCGAAATGTAAGTTGTCGAAGAAGCGTATGCGCCCTTGTCAAACGGCGTGAAGTCGGTATCGGAGGAGTAGCAGATGATGTCCTCGAGCGGAACGCCCAACACCTCCGCCGCCATCTGCGCGAGGACGGTATCCGAGCCGGTGCCGAGGTCGGTTGCGCCGACGAGCAGGTTGAACGATCCATCATCGTTCATCTTGATGGACGCGCCGCCCATATCAAGATAGGGGATCGCAGTTCCCTGCATGACCATCGCAACGCCAATGCCTTTTTTCTTGTTTGGCTGGCTTGTCCGATGCCAGTCCGGGTTACCAAACTTGTCGTCCCAGCCGATGGCGGCGCGACCCTGCGCCACGCACTGTTCCAATCCAACCGTGTGGATGATCTCGGGTCGTGGTTCGCGTCCTTCATTCCACGCAGTCGAGAAGGGATGGTATTCGCCGGGGCGGATGGCGTTTTTCAGGCGGAATTCGATGGGGTCAAAGCCCATCTTGCGAGCGATGGTTTCAATGTGGCGGTCGAGCGGCCAATAGCCCTGCGGCACGCCGTATCCGCGGAAGGCTCCGGCGGGGGGCGTGTTGGTGTACACCACGTCCGCGTAGAAGCGGATGTTGGGACTCTTGCGATACTCCCCGTCGCCGACGTAAAGCGCCATCGCCTTGTGACCCGTGTTGCCCGTCACGGTCAGCGCGTGACAGCCATAGGCTCCCGTATCAGAAAGGGCGTACATGGAGTTGGCAGTAATTGTCCCATCGCGCTTCACACCGGTTTTCATCCGTACCTTCATTGGGTGGCGGGAGCGTGCGGCAACGAATTCCTCTTCACGAGAATATTCGTAAATGACAGGTCGCTTGGTGGCAATGGTCAGGTGTGCGGGTACATCTTCCATCAACACTTCCTGTTTGCCGCCAAAGCCGCCGCCGATACGCGGCTTGATGACGCGGATGCGTTTGACGGGCAGTCCGAGCACGGGCGCGAGCATCCTGCGCACGTGGAACGGGACCTGCGTGGAAGTGCGGATAACCAGCCGGTCGTCTTCATCCCAGTAGGTTACGGCGACATGCGGCTCGATATGTGCCTGCTGGACCTTGGGCACTTCGTATTCCGCTTCGAAGATCTCATCCGCTTCGGCAAAGCCTTTCTCCACATCGCCGATGTCGATGCGGATGTGGGCGGCGAGATTCTTTTCCGGGTTGGAAACGGCGAAGTTAACGTACTCCGGCTCATCGTGAATCCGAACCGCATCCGGTTTCATGGAGTCGCGCGAGTCCAATATGGCGGGCAATATTTCATATTCCACATCGATCAACGCGAGCGCTTTTTCCGCGATCTCAGGCGTTTCCGCCGCGACCATCGCCACGCGGTCACCCACGAAACGGACTTTGTTATCCAGCGAGAACGAATCCAGTGGACCGGGGATCGGGTCGGACTGCCCCGCTGTGGAATAGACGACGCGCGGAATGTCCTGCCAGGTCAACACCGCGGCGACGCCCTTCAATTCACGAGCCTTGCTGGCATCGATCTTTTTGATGCGCGCGTGTGCATGTGGACTGCGCAACACACGGGCATGCAACATGCCGCGCATGTCGATGTCCGCAGTGAAGGCGGGCTTGCCTTGCACCAGTTTGATGGCGTCCACTTTTTTTTCGGGTTTGCCAACGGTCTGATAGGTCTGTGTCTGAGGCGTGACAAACACTTTGGGCAAGGTTTTGGTTTGAGTGTCGGATAAAGTCGGTGAAGGCTCCTCGCCCTGTGGCCTTCCGCTGGGCGGCTCGAATGAGACCAAAATTCCTTCGCCAAATTCCACCTCGCCACGCATGACGGCTGCGGCTTTCATCACAGCCTGCACCGGCTTGACATATCCCGTGCAGCGGCACAAAACACCCGCGATGGCATCGCGCACTTCCTCTTCAGTAGGATTGGGATTCTTCTCAAGCAGTGTCTTCGCCGCAAGGATTTGCCCAGGTGTGCAATATCCACACTGGATTGCACCCGCTTCGACAAATGCTTGCTGCAGCGGATGCAATCCCTCCGTCTTGCGCCAGCCCTGTTCGGGATGTTCGCCCAGCCCTTCGATGGTGACGATGTGATGTCCTTCGGCTTGCGCCGCCAGCATCGACCCGGCATTGACCGGCTTGCCATCGAACAGGACGGTATCCGCCCCGGAAAGCCCCTGCTCGTCGCCGAATTTCACGCCGTAGTAGCCCAGTCTGCGCACCGCAGTGAGCAGAGTCTCGGAAGAGGCACAACTTATTTCATGTTTTGTGCCGTTGATGGTGAGTATGATGTTCATATGGTCTCCATTTCCCTCTCCCCAGTGGGGAAAGGGTTAGGGTGAGGGGCGCTCCCTCGAAAATTTCGTTCTTGTCTTAATCGTTCACAAGCATCTTTTATCTCTTGTACCACTGCATTGATATTAAACCGAACATCCTCATTTGTAAATCGAATCACCTTGCGTCCAATCGATTCAAGATATTCAGTTCTGGCGGCTTCCATATTGGCAAATGGACCCTCACCCGGTCCTCTCCCGGAAAGGGAGATGGTTCATAACACCTTCACCACTTCCAATCCAACGTTTGCTGACTCGATCGCACTCTGCGCCCCAAGTACTGCCACAGAGTTGGATTGTGCCACTTTTTCGAGCACTTCTCCGAAAGCAATGAAATCTTCTCCGTTGGTGGAGAGCACTTCGTCGCGGATCTTTTGCCGCATTTCATCCGTGCGACCGGTGAGATGGCGCATCATGGAAGTATAGCCCTTGGCATCGGGCAGTTGATAGGCATCCAGATCGCCGATGGCGGCGATGATGGCTTTGGTCAATTCGTTTTCCGTGAGGCGCGAGGAGTCGAGATGCTTGAGGAAATCAGCGGCTTTATCATAGGCGGCAATTGTATTGGCGATGTTTGGGTCGCGGTAAGAAAGGAAGGTAAACACGCCTGAGCGGTCATCGAATGCCGCGAACGCACCGTACGCGCCGCCTTGTACACGGATTTTTTCCCACAGGTACGCCATACGCAGATAACCGACGATGACTTCCGCCGAGCCATCGTGCTGATAACCCAAGTCGTACAGGTTCGCGCCCTTTCCCACGTAATTGACCTGCGCAGGGATCGTCAACCCTTCCTTTTTGGCAAAAGGCTGGATGTCATATTTTTGCAGTTTGGCATCCTTTGACGGCAACGCCGAAAGGAAGGAGTCGAACTGCGGCTGGATGGTTCTCCAGTTCGCAGAGTCGAGCGTCACATTGCAGATCAGCGCCCGGCGGTTGATCAGCAGGTCACGCATGGTCTCAAGTTTCTTCAGTACAGACTTCCACTTTTTGTCGATGTCTTCGGCGAGTTGACGCAGGGCAAATAGGTAACCGATGCCCTTCATTTCGTCCATTGCCCAGCCGGATTCGCCAAACTGCGCGCGCAGACGCATGTTCACAAAACTGTGACCGCCCGGTACCAATCCGGATTCCAATCCGGCTTTTTCCTCCAGTACGATCTGCTTAAGACGTTTGCGGTTATCGAAATTTGTTTTAAGCAGGATGTCCCGGATGATGTTCAACATCTCACCGGCTTGACTCACCGTCGCTTTGCCGCGCACGAACAACTTGAGCACGTTCTCGCGTGACCCGAAGGCTGACGCGCTGACCGCATCGGCGTGGATTCCGCCCGTGCTTTTCCCGATCCGCTGTGCAAGCTTGACATAGTCTTCGGTCTCGGTTCCCATTTCGAACAGCGCGCGCCCGAAGATCTCGGTCAGCGGGATGAGTTCCTTGGGGAGCGTGTGCAGGTCAAAGCCGAGATCGAGATACACGATCCCGTTCGTGAACAGGTCGTGATACAACACGGGTGTCTCTTGAATGGTCAAAACATCAATCGGAATATTTCGGCTCTCCTTTTCCAAGTCTTGCAATTTGAGAACCGGCAGGCTTTCCAATGCTTCCGGCGAGTCGGGAGTTTCCTGCCTGAGTTTGAGTTTTCTGGTGTTTTCGATCAGTTCCGAGATTTGAGTCTCGTTCAGCGACGCGCGAATCTTCGCCAACCGGGCTTTCTCGTCCTCGTCGAAACGGCGACCCAGTTCCGGGTCCGGGGTGAGGCGCAGAGTCGTCCGGTGGATGTTTTCCAGCAGATGGGTCTGGATCAATTTCTCGAAGTAGCGGTTATCGTTCGCCAGCTTGGCTTTAATGGCATTGAGCGGCTCTTCGAAGGCAAGCAATTTGAACGGGTCTTCGTCGTGGATCCAGGTGGTCAGCACGCGGCGCATGAGGGCGATACCGACGGGATACGAACCGGTGTTGTTCTCGCGCAGGCGGAACTCGACGGTGTTCATCGAAGCCGCGATCATGTCGGGGTCGATGCCGTCGCGGACGAGCGACTCGAGCGTGTCGAAGATCAGTTTCTCGATCTTCTTTGCGTGGCGTTTGCGTGTGCCTTTGAGACCGGTCGAGAATACGATGTGACGCAATTCTGTTTCCATACCGATGCCCGCCAGGTCTTCGCCGAGACCCGAATCGAGTAATGCCTTTTTGAGCGGGGATGCGGGGGTGCCGATCAGAATGTGACCGAGAATGCGGAAGCTGAAATTGAGCACGGCATCCGATGTGTCGGGCAGCTTCCAGTTGACGACGAGATAATTTTTCTTTTCGATGCCCTTGTCGTCTCCCGAGTCGTATGGGTATTCAACCTTCTTGGCGCGTTTGAACGGTTTGGCAAGCGGAACGATTGATTTCACTTTTTTCTTTTTGTACGGCTTGAGGTAACCATCCATAAGTTTCAGACGGTATTCAGGGTCATCGTTGCCGTAAAAGAAAATGAATGAGTTGGACGGATGATAATAGGTCTCCCAGAAATTCCTGAAATTCTCATAGGTCAGATCAGGGATGTGACGCGGATCGCCGCCGGAATCGACCCCGTAGATATGTTTGGGGAAAAGCGACTCGAAGATCCGCGTCTCGAGCACGCCGTCAGGTGACGAGTACGCACCCTTCATTTCGTTGAAGACTACGCCCTTGTAGGTGAGCGGTTCGCCGGGATCGTTGATCTCGTAATGCCAGCCTTCCTGCATCAGCGTCTGCTCGCTGATGAGCGGATGCAATACCGCGTCCATGTACACATCGATCAGGTTGTAGAAATCCTGCACGTTCTGGCTCGCCACCGGATAACAAGTCTTGTCGGGGAAGGTAAACGCATTGACGAAGGTCGCCAGTGAACCCTTGAGCAATTCCACGAAAGGCTCCTTGACCGGGTATTTTTGCGAGCCGTTCAATACCGAGTGTTCCAGGATGTGCGCCACACCGGTCGAGTCTTTTGGCGTGGTGCGGAAGTTGATGCTGAACACTTTGTTCTCGTCATCGTTGATGACCGAAAGCAGCCGCGCGCCCGTGCGCTTGTGCACATATAATTTTGCGACCGAGTTCAGTTCAGGAATATTTTCCTCTCGTACCAGATTGAATGTTTTAGTCATTTTCTCCTCTTTATTTCGACTTGCGAATTTTTTCTCTCAGTTCATTGATTGGTTTTTTATTTCCATTTTCATCTCTGAAATGCCACACATCCCATCCATTAACAGGCGCATTCTCCATCAGTGACCTGGCGACTCCATGAATGGACCCGGTGACATCGCCGCATCTGATATGTCCATTGGATAGGATCTTCGCTCTCATGCCGTTCTTTCCAAAATAGAGTGTCTGCCCCGGATTCAGATATCCGTTTTCGAGCAGCGCTCCAAATGGGACCCGAGCCTGCTTCCGTTTTTGGACGTCGATCGCGGCCGAATCCGCCTCCGTGACCGCGTCGATGCGTTTCCGCCCGACCTTGATATACTTCCTGTCGCGCTCGATCCCAATCCAGTGGCGACCAAGCTTTTTCGCAACGGCACCCGTCGTCCCTGAGCCAAAGAACGGATCGAGTATCACATCACCAGGATTGGATGAAGCCAGAATGACCCGGTACAACAATCCCTCCGGTTTCTGCGTGGAATGGGCTTTTTCTCCGTTCATTTTGACCCGCTGTTTGCCCGTTGCCAGAGGAATGTACCAATCCGAGCGCATCTGTAAATCATCGTTCAAGGCTTTCATTGAATGATGGTTGAACGTGTATTTCGCTCCTTTTTTCTTCTGCGCCCAGATCATTGTCTCATGTGCGTTCGTAAAGCGCACCCCTCTAAAGTTGGGCATTGGGTTTGCCTTGACCCAGACAATGTCGTTGAGGAACCAAAAGCCCAAATCCTGCATGATCGCACCGACGCGATAAATATTGTGATATGACCCGATGACCCAGATCGTGCCTGTCTCTTTGAGTACGCGTCGGCTTGCGGATAGCCACTCACGTGTAAATTCATCATATTCTTTGAAATCGCTGAATTTATCCCAGCCATCGTTCACCGCGTCCACCTTGGTCATGTTTGGGCGGTAGAGATCATTTTGCAGCTGCAGGTTATAGGGGGGGTCGGCAAAGATAACGTCCACCGAATTCTCAGGAAGCGAACCGAGAACCTCGATGCAATCGCCGTGGATGATCTGGTTGAGAGGAAGGGGAGTCACAATGGAATTATACTTTTGTAGGACTCAGCAGGGTAGGCGCTTCTGTGTCCAATTTTCCGGCAGTCATGGAAAGACTACCTCTTGCGCGAAAATCTCCACCAGAGCAATCCACCAATCACAATTGCGGCCACACCCAAGATAAGACCCAGTCCAAATCTCGGAGGGGATTCTGTTGCAACGACGGCTGGAGTTCCTGTCGGCGGCTGTGGAGTGATGGATGGAGAAAGGGACGAGGTGGTTGTGGGAATCTGAGTCTGTGTAGCGCTCGGTGTTGCAGGTGGGGTGACCAGAAGAAGTAATTTTTGTTCGGGGCGAATGACAGAGGTGTTAGTGAGTCCGTTCCAGGTCATCAGGTCTGAAAGCGGCACATCGTATAAATCGGCGATCCATGAGAGCGTCTCACCGCTCTGGACTGTATGGTAATAGTTACCGTCCGCCTCCGGAGTAAGTTGCTGTAGAGGGCTTAATGTCGGGCTGGGGGTGGTATTGCCCGGGGAGATCACAAGTTTTTGCCCGATTTGCAGAGGCCAGTCCGCTTGAAGTCCATTCAATGTCAGTATCTGATCCACAGAAACATGATACGCTTCGGCAATGGTGATCAATGCCTGATATGCTTGAACTTCGTGGACGATCCTGCCTTCTGCATCCGGGGATGAGGGGACGATCATTCCGAACGGCGTCGGCGTGGCATAGCCTTCCGTGTTCTTATCGGGAATGAATAAACGCTGACCAGCCTGCAATGGCGCCGTGCGGGAGAGATTGTTCCAGGTTTCCAGGTCCTGGATGGTGATCTGGTAGGCAATTGCGATGGACCAGAAGGATTGACCTGCCTGGACGACATGATAGACCTTGCCGTTTGCATCCGGTGTGGCGATCTTTACCGGTATGATCAACTGCGATATTGGATTGGATGCGCCCGCTTGTGGGGTGAGCCCTGATGAAGGCGATGAACTTCCGCACTCCTGCCCGGAAACGTACGCCGCCTGCAGGACATAATAGATTCTTCCGTTCGCTTCAGCGACACCCGCCCCTACGTGACAATAAGCCGGCTCGACCGCCGGGCGCATATGGTCCGGGTCTGCCCAGACCGCCATGATCTCATCGATGCCCATGCCTCCACTGCTCATTGCAAAATTTTCCGTTGCCCACACGGTGCCGCCATTGCCGTATCCCGCAGCCGCCAGCCGGCCGCGCACATTGCCAATATGCCAGGACATATTGTTGGCGGCCATGGTCGCCGCCGTGGATTGGGCGACGGCATTCACAATGGGGTCTTCCGTCAATGCCGGGAGCCCATACGAAACGCGCAAAATGTTCATCGCAATGATCAAATCATACGCGCTGACCTGGTAGGATGGGGCGGATTGAATGTCATTTGCCTGGACGGCTTGTGGGTGATGAAATATACCCATTCCGAGGACAATGAACAGGCATAATCTAAGGAAACGCATCTAATAATTATACGATGTATCAGGACGCCAGACACCTCTTTACCAGCGTTGCGGCGGCATCCATGCGATATTCCGCCGACGCCCATTCGTCGTTCGCTTCGTGGAAAGCGTTCTTTACGGCGGACTCAATTCCTTCGGCTTCGGTGCCATCCATGGCTAGGATGGGACTCTTGCCATAACCACCCAGTGCGAGGCGCGTTCGACCGGAATTCCATTGCGCGAGCGCAGCGCAGACGATGGGCTTGTCGGCAGGGGTTCTGGAAACGTAATCGAAAGCGAGCTTCACAGTGAGCGGGATCACAATCTTCGTGATGAGCTTGCCGCGCACTTGTTCGCGCAAAGGGAGCAGATCCCCAATGTTGAGGGTTTCCTCTCCGTTCTGTTTGCTGGTGACTGTGAGTTTTGCGTCCAATGCCAGCAAAACGCTTGCGAAGGTGGAGCGCCCATCACACGCGATCAATGTTCCGGCGAGGGTGGCAGAGTTGCGGATATTGAGCGGCGCTTCCAGTTTTAACGCGGATTTCAAGGCGGGCGGGCAATGTTCCGATTCGAGCAGGGATTGCAGTGTGAGCGCCGCGCCAAGTTCGAGAGTATTGCCATTCTTTTTGACGGTATCCAGTCCAAGGGCTTGCAGGTCCGCCACTTCAATGGACTCAGCCGTCGGCTTGGAGAGAAGCGTGCCGCCGCCAAGGGGCAGGACATTCGGTCGAGTGAGGAGAGTCAGGGCTTCATCCAGCGTTTGAGGACGATGATAGGCAGTGATCATGGGAATAAACCTCCACGGGAGTTAACTGTATTATACAGTTAAATACATGCCGCCATCGGTGTGATGGCGGTATGTATTTCTTGATTATCCCGGCGACCGGTATGGCGCCAGTTCGGGGAGTAAAAATTCCTTTTTGAGCGCTTGCACGAGGAATTCGAACTCGTCCCCGTTGCTATAGTGACCGTAGAAGCGCCAAGCCGGTTGGATGTATTGGACACTGCCGCTGTTTGGGTTGGAATTGCTGTATGCGGGGTCAGGGACGTAATAGACCAGTTCCACCACTTCGATGGTCGCGGCAGGCGGGACGTATGCATCAGGATTGGACGGCGCTTCTTCCATGATGCTGGGCTGATTCGCCGTAATCGTCATTTCTGCGCTTTGACCGTCCTTCGGGTTGACTGCCATTGCGCTGCTGAAGACGCGAAGCCCCGGATACCCTCCAACCGATTCGCCGGGGATCGCCAGCGTTTCCATGATGACCTCGTCGCCTTCGCTGCCCATCAGGGAGTGAAGGTCTGCAAGGGTGCCGATAGGTGTCAATTGGATGTAGGTGGTTCCATCGGAACTGGTGAAAAGAAGCGCCGGTTCGCCATCCACCTGTGCCTGCTTCTGCTTCCCTTGCATGATCTTGAATTGCAGGTCAGGGAACGGGATTTCATGGCGTTCCACCCGCACGATGGGCTTCCCAAACTGGTCGAATGCGCTAACTTCGCCCCAGATGTCGAGCGGCAGGTTGTGATAGCTTTGCAAATTTTGCAGGTCTGCGCCTTCCAGAAGGTAGTAGGCAGGATTATTTGCGTTGAGATCGAAGAAGCCGTATTCTACGCGTTCGCTCCCATCAGATTGCCTGTAAATGTTGACCTGGAAGATACCCCGCATGCCTTCCAGCCGCTGTCCAACAGTGACTGTCTGGACTGGCTCCATGCCGGGGATGATGAGTCTTTGGTCGATGTAGATCATGCCGGGATCGTCAATACCGTTCGCTTCCATCAGTGCTTCAACGGTGACTCCGAAGCTCGCAGCGATGGAATTGAGCGTATCCCCATCTTGTACAGTGTAATTGTCCTGCCCTTGACCGATTTCAGGAGTAGTTGTTGAGCTGGGGAACGGGACGGGTGTTCCGCTCAGGTTGAGTTGATAAAAGCCATTGCCACCCCCGCCTCCGCCGCCTCCCGCCGAGCCGCTGGGATAAAATTGGATGGAATCCCAGACCAATTCACCTCCCGCCATGAAGCCGTGGACTGCGAGGTAGTCGTCGGGAATGGTGGTATTGAGTGGCAGGTCGGCGGGCGCGTCTTCGATCACATACTCGCCGCTTCCATCATCGGCGGTCAGTATGATCTGTCCACCTTCGCGGCGCAAAGAGCCGGAGAGGTAGGCTTCTGGAGCAGTCGTGACCTGCCAGGTGTCCACGTTGAATTTGCGGATTCCATTTTCATCGATGAATTGTCCGGTTGCTTCGATGTAGGTGGTATATTCCACGTTTTCGATACCGGCAACATTTCCAGTGGCGGTGAATTGACCGATGCTGATGAATGGCGCTCTACCTGCCTCCGCTGCCGGGTATATGAGAGGCTGGCCGTAAATCGTGATGGTCTCGTTATCAGGATGGGTGCGCGACCAGAAACCGGGATCGGATGTCCCGCCGCCGGAGCGCATGATCTCCAATACGCCGTTCTGTATCGTGTCTGATTGGTCAAGTACCTGTTGAAATGCCTCCTCGGCGGAAATGATGCCATACTCGCCATCCAGCGTATCAAACTCGATGCGGTAGGAAGCCAACAAGATGACCTGCCCGTTCTCGTCAATGGTGATCTCGATCCGCGAAGGCATATTGTAGTCAAATTGGATGCGCAAGCCATCCTGTGTAAGCGGCAGGACATAGTACATGCCGGGATTTGTGTGAGGGTTCTCGATGCGGTATGGGAAGTTAAGCCCATGCGATTGCATGAACGCCTCAATGACTGCCGCAGCCTGCTCGTCGGTGATGTTCTTTCCGCCACTCATGAAGTGATACGTGCCATAATCAGCGTAATAGCTGAAGTTGATGTCTGACTGGATATACAGCCTTTGTTTTCCGTCTGTGACGAGATAACCAAGATTACCAGACAGAGGACTCGGTGTTTCGTAAACGACGCCCTGTATCCCGAATTGAGCCGCCATTGCTTTAGCCGTTTCGATGCTAACGGGTTGTTCATTCTTTACTGTGAACAACTTTGCATCCGAGGGCGTTTGAGGTAGAGGGACGGAGAGATATAGCTTCGTGTTACGCCAGTCGTAGCCGCCGGAGTGGGGGGTAGGCGTTGTGTTGGTTTCGATGACCGCTTCTGGTGTGGGAATTGTCTGCCTTGACGCGACCTCAAACACGAAGGTCAGGGACGCATCACCGGCACGACCGGTCACCTCCCAACAGCCGGGGGATGGGAAGATCAGGATTGTTTTCTGCGGACCAGTATCGCCTGTACTATCCGCAAATTCGACATGCAACGATTCAGATTCGGCATCGATGCGACGTCCTTCAATATCCAATGCGCCGGTGACGTTTCTCCACCACCACACTTCCCAGCGAAAGGAATTGTCAGCCGGGTTTTCAGTGAGCAGGGAGTCCGTTCCATTTTTCCAGTATTCAACGATGATCTGGTCATTGCCAATGGCATTTTCAGGGCCAGTCGTTTCCCCGGGAGGAAAAAACGTATTAGGTTGCGTGACGGGACAAATGTATCCTTCCGGGGTGCCGCCGGATGCCGGCTGATGTGTTGGGATCAAATTGCGGATGCTCCAGTTCAGCAGAAAGCCTGCGGCAACAACCAATACGACCCATCCCAGCGATGGGAGGATCGAATTGGTCTGCGGTATCCACCAGATGGTTCGCGGTTTGTGCGCGGCTTTTAGCTGACGCTCAAGTTCGTTTGCAAAGCGCGGGTCCGGGTTTGTCTGCTCGGAAAGTGCGTTCAATTTTTCTACGAATTCTGCATCTTCCTGATGTGCACTGGTAAATTTATCATTCATAGTTCCACCTCCAATTCGTGGGAGGTCCGTTCGCGTAGGTCCTGCACGCCGCGCGAGATGAGCATCTTCACCGCGGCTTCACTTTTGTTGAGCAGGCGGCTGATCTCGGCGTTTGTAAGTCCGCCAAAAAAGGAGAGGGCAATCGCCTCCGCCCGGTCTGCCGATATTTGTCGGAGTGCGCGGGAAACGGTTTCCATTTGCAGCCGCCGGGAAGCTTCTTTATCGGGAGGCACCCCCGGGCTTGGGATGTGAAGCGCCGCTTCCAGCGGGACTTCGGGCTTGCGTCCGCGAAAGAACATGAGTCTCTTCTTTGCAGCAATTCCCATGATCCACGCCGCGAAGGAACTCGCTCCTCGAAACGAGCGGATGCCTTCGAGCGCCGCTATAAATGTTTGTGAGGTGAGGTCTTCCGCATCTTTCACGTTCCCGGTATGCGCCATATGATAGCGATAGACCCGCGCGGAGTGACGGTGATACAACTCGGTGAACGCGTCCACATTGGCGACCGCTTCGCGCGCTAGTTCGATTTCATTCGTGGGAGGGCTTTCTGTCTTTGTTGCCATGAGGGTGGTCATAAACCTCCTGTTTGGAGCGAGATGATGTCTCGTTCCATGGTATTTGTGCACACTACTATGTTGCAGGAGGCTGAAAAAAGTAACAGGAAATTGTTTAATTCAAGGTTGGGGGTGTCTCTGGATACACCTTCCACCCCAATTCGTCCAGTTTGGACATGTCGAATTGATCTCTTGGGATGTCCATCAGCAAAACATTCCCCTCTGCAAAGAGTTCGCCTGTTTCGGCGTCGTAAATCCCTGCCCAGGCTTCCGCCGATCTCGATTTGGATTTTCCGGCTCTTCCGACAATCCTGAGTTTTCTGCCAATCGGTACATTTTTGCGGTACTTTACTTCGAGTTTGGCGGTGAACATAAAACGCGGGTTGGCGGGGTCGCTGCCCATGTGGGCGCGCCCGGCGACCTCGTCGATGATTGCTCCGACGATGCCTCCATGGAGCACGCCAGGATAGCCTTGAAAATGCCCGGGTGCAAGGTAGGTGGTCTCCACCACCCCGGGTTCGGTCTCGTAGATGTGGAGATGCAAACCGGCGGGGTTTTCAAGCCCGCAGATGAAACACATGCGTGAATTGGGTTGTTTAATGGCCATGCCGCATTATATTCCATGTAACTTTCGATAATAAAACTGATATTTACGGAAATGATTTTTCAGGCTAAGATTGACCTGTGAAAACCGGTAATTTCCATGGAAGCACTACCATAATCATCGAGAACGAACACTTCCAAGTGGAGTGTCTTGCTGAAGCGGGACCTCGTATTGTGCGCCTGATTCCAACCTGGATGGGGGAAAATTTATTTGCCGAAACGCCGGATGTATTTAAAACCACCATCCATGGCGATTTCCATTATTTTGGCGGTCACCGCCTCTCGGTCGCGCCGGAGACGGTTTCGTTTAGCTATGTGCCGGACAATAGGGGGCTGGAGGTCGAAAGCAAAACCAGCGGTGTCCGCCTGAAGGGAATCATCGAAAGCGTATCCCATATCCGTAAGATAATGTCCATCCAATTGAGTTCTTCAGGACCATTTGTGCTGGTGAAGCATACCCTGGAAAATCATGGGAAGGAACCGGTGAAAATATCCCCATGGGCAATCACCATGATGCGCCCCGGCGGGGTGGGTATCCTGCCTCAGCAGGTCAAATTGACGGACTCGGATGGTTTGCAGCCCAATCGTCGTTTTGCGTTGTGGCCTTACACCCAATGGAGCGACAGGCGGCTGAGGTTGGGGGAGGAGTTTGTCGGCATTAAAGCTGGCGCCCCGCGCGAAGGGATAAAGATTGGATATTTCAATCCGCACGGTTGGATGGGATATCTCTTTGACGATGTCTTCTTCGTCAAGCGTTTTGGTGTGCGCGGCGATGAGGAGTATCCCGATTTTGGGTGTAATTCGGAAGCGTTCAGCAATCACCGTATGGTGGAACTGCAAAGCCTGGGACCCCTCACCGAGTTGGCGCCAAAGCAATCCATCATCCACACGGAGACGTGGGAAGTGTACAAGGAAAAAGAAATTCCCAAGGATAAATTTGGGGAAAGAAGCATCAGGGAACGAATGAACTTTGGCATAGGAAACTGGTCCATCCTTGGCAGGATGGACAGGTCCTCTTTGTAGTAGGTTCGCCGGTGTAGCGCGACTCTATTCCGGTATCCGGTTTTCCCCCGGTAGTATGGACATATCGGACATGTATTCGGCGTGCTGGACTGCCGTCAGTGCCCCGCCTTCTCCGGTGATCGGGTCTATCGATTCATTCCCGTTAATATCGATCCCGTTCATGAGTTGATCTGCCAGGGCGGAGGCTTGTGCAAGATCGGCCTCTATGTTCTGTTCGTCGGTGGATCGTGCAATGCGGATGGCAATATCCCGCAACTCCGGCGACCAGGTCTCCAGATTCTGGATGCAGATTTCCACATGTCCGGCATGGATGCGGATGAGGTTCGTTGCGCCGGTTGCATCCGCGGAGTAACTGGCGTGATGGATCATGCCATCAAGGTAGCCTGCCTGTTCGCCATTGATGAGCAAGCCGTAGCCATCTCCGGGATCACTGATTGTCCCATTCCCATCCCAATCAAGATAGAGCTGCGGATCGTCCTTCCCTACAATCAGGTTTATCACGGCTTCCGCGTGGGACCGCATCCCCGCGCGGTCGCCCGCGGCATATGCTTCGGACATCGACTTTGTAGACTGATTGATCAACTCGATGGTCTCGATCAGCCCAACGCTGACCGCAATCTGATTGGGTGTTTCGTCTGTGGCTACCATGAGATGGCGGATGTGTCCAAGCGAACCGGACGGTAACGAAGACGAATATGCCACATTCCGCGACGAATTTGGGCTATCATCCGGTTTAGGTTCGATGGTGATCTCCATGCGATTGGCATCCGCGAGCAGATTGCCGTTCTGCGGATCGACAAACGTCAGAGTGAATTGTCTGGCTTCGTTCTGCGTCAACACACCGATGCTTCGACGCGATTCGCGTTCGTCGTTGATCAGCCAGACTTCATATTGTGTGTTTTCAGGAGGGAGATCGAGGCTGGCGCTGACGGTGACCTGGTCCATCAATGCCGCGCCGCTTTGAAACCGCAATACTCCTACAGGTTCGTCGCCCGTAACCGGGATGACATCATTTGTGGGATGTGTTGCTTCCGTGTGTTGTATGGATGGCGTTGTGGGACTTGCCTGAGCAGTCAGGCGCGGCAGGAAGGATGCGGCGGAGATTCCAGCCGCTCCCAAAGCGAAGATGGAAACGCATGCACAAGCGATCACCACCGCCCCGACCCAAAGAGATTTTCGAGCTGGTTGTTGTTGCTTGATAACGGTGGCCGGTTTCGGCGTCGAGGATCGAGCCGGGAGGTAGGTTTCCGCTTCGGCTTGCATGCCAATCGCGTCCATGAAATCCGCTGCGAGATCACGGACGTTCTGATACCGGTCATTGGGGTCTTTGGCGAGCGCTTTGGTGATAACCGCCTGGATTTGTTCCGGTATGTCATCGATTGGAGGCGGAGGCTCGTTGATATGTTTGTAGATGACTGCCATTGTGCTGTCGCCCTCGAACGGCACGCGTCCGGCGAGCATTTCGTACAGCACGACCCCCAATGAATAAATATCCGTCCGGTGGTCCACTTTTACTCCCTGAGCCTGCTCAGGGGACATGTAAGCGGGCGTGCCGCTGACCATGCCGGAGGCGGTTTGAGTGGCGGAATGAACGATGCGCACCAGACCGAAGTCGGTGATGATCGGCTCGATATTTTTGGAAAGCGGACGTTCGACGGTGAAATCTCCCACCTTGCTGTGAAGTAAAATATTCGCCGGTTTGATATCGCGGTGAACCACTCCCTGTGTGTGGGCATATTCAAGACCGGATGCCAGGCTGCCGAGCAGCCGCCCAATCTTCACATGGGGAAGTACTTCCTTTTTTTCGTGGAGATGACGGAGATACGCGGCAAGGGATGTGCCCCTCAGAAATTCCATCACGATATAAGGATGTCCCTCGTGAGTGTCGAAGTCGTAGATCTGCACGATGTTGGGATGGCGCAATCCTGCCACTACCCGCGCCTCACGCTGGAAACGCGTTTGCAATTCAGGCGATTCCTCGATATAGCTGTGCATGACTTTGACCGCAACGGGGCGTTCCAGAGTCAGGTGCGTGCCAAGATACACCTCTGCCATCCCCCCGCGCGCCAGAAATTTTTCAATTCGAACCTTGCCGACAGTCTGTCCAATCCAATCGGGCATAATGGGATTATACAACCAATTCCGACGACAATTATCTAAATTTGATTGCAATCTTCACAAAGATAGGAAATTCGTACCATGAAAACAGCCATAATAGTCTCTGCTATTGCCGAATGGGAGGGAGTCAAGCCGTTATTTCCTGAAGCCCGGATGCAGCGCTTCCCTTTCGGAGAATTTTTTGATACAACCGTTGGCAGGTGGCGGGTCACTTTCTTCCACGCCGGTTGGGGGAAAATCGCCTCTGCCGGCGCGATCCAATATGTAATCGACCATTTTGCCCCCGACCTGATTGTCAACCTGGGGACCTGCGGCGGCTTCGAAGGCGTTGTTCAACAAGGGGAGGTCATCCTCGTCGAGCGGACGATCGTGTATGACATTGTCGAACTGATGGGAGACCTGAATATCTCGACCTATTACGCCTCCTCCCTCGACCTGAGCTGGCTTCCCGGACCCGAGCCTCACCCCGCCCGACGCGGGCTCATCGTCTCCGCCGACAGCGACCTGCCGCCCGAGAAGATTCCCTTCCTCCGTGCGAAAGAGGCCCTTGCCGCAGACTGGGAATCCGCCGCGCTAGCGTGGGTCGCAAATAGAAATGCCGCGCGTTTGCTGATTCTCCGCGCCGTCAGCGATATCGTCAGTGAAAAAGGCGGCGAAGCGTACGACAACATCGAACTCTTCAACGACCGCGCAAAAAGAATTATGAAACGTTTGATCGAGCAGCTGCCGGACTGGCTGGATTGTGTCCGCCTATAGGATGAGTTCCAGTGCGATCTCATCCTGGTTCTGGCTGTAGCGCGGAATCTCGTAAAACCCAAGCCGCTTGTAAAAATTCAGCGCCTGCGATTGTGCCACAGGGTCGGTCTCGAGACGCACGCGCCGATACCCCCGGCTTCGCGCAAAAGTTAGAAGTTCCTGCATCATCTGGTGGCCTAAACCTTTGCCGCGATACTCCCTCAAAAACCAGAGACGTTTGAGTTCACAGGTTTCGGCATCGATTTTTTTGATAGCCCCCGTGCCGACGATCCGATCTTTGTCGATCAGAACGAGAAAGGTTCCGTTATCGTCGAAATATGATTTCTGAACATCATCCATGTCCTCCAGCACCCCCTTCGCGTCATAAAAAGCCATGGATTCATCAAGGGTGCGCGTATCCTTATACACTTCATGTGCCACATAGTAGATCAGCCTTCTGGCTGTAGTGACTTCCTCCTGTTTGATTGCCCTGATTTGTATCATGCGTTAATTTTACCTTGGGAACGTTATAATTAACCTCCCATGAATCCTCCCACTGAAGAAGATAACCGGATCCAAAAGCGAAACTTCCGATATGTCCAGATCGACGGTATTGGGGTAAGCATTTCGAACATCTCTGCTCCATTCCTGCCGGTTTTTCTCACCCGCCTTGGCGCGAGCAATTTCCAGGTAGGGTTGCTAACCTCCATGCCCGGATTGACCGGGTTGATCCTCGCCATTCTGGTGGGTCGGTTTCTGCAAACGAGAAAAAACATCGTCCCTTGGTACAGCCTCTCACGTCTGCTGGTGATCCTGTGTTACGCGCTGACGGGTATTTTGACACTTGTTATTGATGAAGAATATGTCATCCTTGCCACGCTGGGGATCTGGGCGTTCGCGACACTTCCGCAAACCGCGCTGGCTGTGGCTTTCTCTGTGGTGATGAACGCGGTCGCAGGACCGGAGGGGCGTTATGCCCTGTTGAGCCGTCGCTGGGCGATCTTTGGGTTGACGGGTGTAATCGGCACCTTCCTCGTCACCCGCGCGATCGACCTGCTTGCATTTCCCGTCAACTACGCGACCATGTTCCTCGTTCTATCGCTGGGTGGGCTTTTGAGCTTTTATTTTTCTAGGAAAATCAAGGTTCCAGACCAGATCCCTCCACCGCTGGCAACAAGTCGTTCTTTTGTGGAGAACTTGCAAAATTATGTTTCCCTTGTGCGGGCGAATCCGGCATTTGTCTCTTTCGCATCCAAGCGGTTTGTGTATTTTTCCGCGCTGGTGTTGGCGCAACCGATCATGCCGCTGTTCTTCGTGCGAGAGGTGGACGCGACCGACGCGGAAATCGGTACGATCACGATGACAATGACTCTTGTGATGCTGGCTGGATATTTCATTTGGCCCCGCGCTTCCCGAAAATGGGGAGGGCGTTTCGTGCTGTTGGCAACGACTTTTGGAATGATCCTGTATCCCGCATTGACTGCCGCGGCGCCTCGGGTGGGCTGGATCATTCTCTTTGCAGGGGTGGCAGGTTTTTTTCAGGCGGGTCTTGATCTTGTTTTCTTTGACGAATTGATGAAAACAGTCCCACCCGAATATGGCGCAACCTTTGTTTCGCTTGCACAATCCATGCAATATCTTTCAACCGTTCTTGCCCCGCTGGTCGGGACATGGCTGGCAGGTTACATCGGACTTGGCGGTGCATTGTGGCTGAGTGCGGCGTTGCGTTTGATAGGTTTTCTTCTCTTCCTGAAAAAAGATGTGAGATCGTAAGACTTAATCTCCCAGAGGGACGGCATACGCCGTCCCTCTGGGTTTTCAATGGATTTCCCTCTTGTTTACTTTTTGACCAGGATAAAGATCCCCGTTTTCCCGGCAGTGAGGGCCTTATATATTCCGCCCTCGGCAGAGATGATTTTGTATAAATCGTTTGCAGACTCTGTGCTGAGTATTCTGGCAAGTTCTGAGCCTTCGATTTGCTGGATGATCTCGACCCATTTGACGCCATCCCAGAAGAGTACAGCAAAATCCTGTTGCGAGCCCTGGAGGGGGAAAGTCATCTCGACCCCGGCTCCGGTGGGCAATGGATTGACGATCTGGTTTTCGCTGAATACTGCGATATCGAGACCTGCCACGAAAGTAAAGCCAGACGGCAGTCCACCAGGCAGGATGGTCTCATCCAGGATGTTTACAATCGTCTGGTGGTTGCACAGGTTATGGAAGACAAGTTCGATGCCAGCTACCAGGATGTTCGTGTTGCAATCCAGGTTGATAATCTCGCCGCCAGTGACCGGGATGAAGGCTTCGCTATTCTTCCAAATTGGCGCAATATACTTGAGATTTATCGTAAAAGTTACAGGTGTGGCGATATTGCCTGCTGCATCGACTGCGGTGCAGGTGACGGTGGTTATCCCAACCTGAAAGATGTTTCCCGGCGCGGGCGTGCATGTGGCGAATCCGGGACCGTCAACGGCATCGGATGTCGCTGGCAGGGGATAGTTGACAAACTCTTTGCCGGAATTATTGTTTGTAATGACACTTCTGTTCGCTGGTTGGGCAATGACAGGGGCGGTGGTATCCTGTACTGTGACCGTAAAGTTGCCGGTGGTCGTGTTGTTGTTCGAGTCAGTCGCAGAGCAGTTGATCGTCGTGGTGCCGAGCGGGAAGACGCTTCCCGATGCGGGGGTACATGTCACAGGCAGGGAACCATCGACGATGTCCAATGCGGAGGACGCGAAGGTTACGGCGGCACCAGAAGCGCTCGTCGCCTCGGCGGTGATATTCGCAGGAAGGGTCAATTCCGGTCCGGTCGTGTCCTGTACAGTAACGGTGAAACTGTCATTGGCAGTATTGCCATGAGAGTCGGCTGCAGAACAGTTGATCGTTGTTGTGCCTAAGGCAAAGATGCTTCCTGAAGCGGGGGTGCAGTTCACGGGGACGGAGCCATCCACAATGTCCGAAGACGAAGCGGTGAATGTCACAACCGCGCCCGAGGGACTGGTGGCTTCAATAATGATGTCTGCCGGTAAACTCAGTGTGGGCGATGTGGTATCTTGCACAGTGACGGTGAAGGTGGTTGGAGTCGCCGCGTTGCCGTGCGTATCCGTTGCGTTGCAGGTGACAATGGTGTTGCCGAAGGCAAAGGTCGAGCCGGAGGCTGGCGAGCAGGTGGCTGTCCCTGCGCCGTCAACCGCATCAGAGGTGGACGGGCTGGTGTAGGTGACCACGGCTCCTGCGGCGCTGGTGGCTTCTTCGATGATGTCAGGATGCGGGGCGATGATCGGAGCGGTAGTATCCTGCACGGTGACTGTGAAGCTGCCATTTGTTGAGTTGTCGTGTGAGTCTGTTGCGGAACAATTGACTGTCGTAATGCCAAGCGGGAAGGTACTTCCTGGTGCGGGGGAACAAACTGTCGGGACGGAGACATCCACAATATCTGTGGCAGAAGCGCTGAATGTCACGGTGACGCCAGAAGCGCTTGTCGCTTCGGCGGTGATGTTTGCAGGCAGATGCAGAGAAGGCGGCGTCGTATCCTGCACGGTGATGGTGAAACTGCCGTTGGCGGTATTGCCGCGCGTGTCGGAAGCTGAGCAATTCACAGTGGTAACACCAACCGGAAAGGTGCTATTCGATGCCGGAGTACATGAGACAGGTCGAGAACCGCTTACGATGTCAGTTGCGGTCGCAGAGAATGCCACAACGTTGCCAGCCGGACTTGTCGCTTCCACAACGATGTTCGATGGAAGGTTCAGTGCCGGTGGCGTTGTGTCGCGAATCGTGACCGTGAAACTGCCAAAGGAGAAATTGAACCGCGAGTCGCTGGAAAAACAGTTGACGGTGGTTGTGCCGATTCCGAAAGTGGAACCTGAACCGGGGATGCAAAGCACGGTTCGCGGACCATCGACAAGATCCGTGGCGGTGGCGGTGAAAGTGACGGCCCTGCCTGATGGACCGGTTGCTTCTTGGATAATGTTTGCCGGCAGGCTGAGAACCGGACCCGTGGTATCGCGGACACGAACTGTGAAGGAATCAGTCATATTGACACCCCACGAGTCGGTGACCGAGCAGGTGACCGTGGTTGTACCGATTGGAAAGATACTGCCGGATGTGCGGTTACAAGTGGGAGTCGGATCCGGGTCATCTTCCACGTCTGTAGCTGTCACCGTGAAATTCACCGCGGCTCCCGCAGGACCGGTTGCCTCCACGGTGATGTTGGCGGGCACATTCAAATCCGGGGCATTGTTCGGTCCGATGGTCCCGATGCCATTGCGGTCAGACCCGGTCCCGTAGGTGGGTTGCGAAATGATAACGACGTTTCCGTTGTGAATCTCAATGCCATAGCGCTCATTGTTCGCGAAGAGCCCGCCGTTGATGTTCACTATTGTACCGCCGGCAGGTCCCTGGATATACACGCCGGAACCGACGCTGTTGTTTGCCCCCGGCGGATTGGTGCCGTTTCCGTCTGAATTGTCACCGGCGACGACATTGTTCAGCGTTACTGTTGTGGCGTTTGAAATATAAATACCGTTCAAGTCATTGTCGATGGCTTCGACGTAGGTCAGCGTAACAACCGGCGCGCTCAATGTGGCGCCGTTGTAGTTGATCAAGTTTCCACTGCCCGCCGCATCGATGAAGGTAATCGGATTGGCGGCCGTTCCGGTGATGGTGATGGAGCCGGTGTTGGTGGAGGCATTGAACCCCATGTTGGTGTCTCCGCCTGTATTATCACCATCGAAGGTGCTTCCGTTTTGCACGACGATATCGCCTGAGTTCGACACGAGGTTGGCGGTGTAATCGTTGCCCGATTGCTGTGCGACATCCACATTATTCAGTGTGATGTCGCCGCTGGTCGTGTACACCGTCACTGCGTTCGTGCTTGAAACCCCGTTGAAGGAGAAATTGTTCAGCGTAATATTACCGATCCACGGATTACTGGATGTACCAATTACAAGGAAGTTGTTTCCAAAGTTGGTCTGCCCGTTGAATTGAGCATTCGCACCGTTCTGTCCGTTCCAACCGCCTTGCAGGATAAGGTTGTTGTCGCTCAGTTGGTTGAAGTCGGCGGTGCCCAAGCTCGAAGTGGTCAGAGAGAAGGATGCGCCCGGATTCGATGTGAAGTAAATAACACCAGCCTGGTCATAGGCGTTGGTGTTGGAAATCATGTTGTTGATGAGCAGGGCAATGGATGAAAAGTTCGTTGTACAACCCGGTCCACCCGGCAGGACACCTGCCGGACACCACATCGGGTCTGTTTCCAGAATGATGTCCAATGCTTCGCTGGATACCAACGGAAGCGACTCGCCATTTTCATCCAGAACGACTACATCGGTCTCTTCCGGGATCTGCGAGAAGAGGGTCGGTTCTTCCTCAGCCAGAACCTGCCCCTCATTCACAGGCGTTTCTTCCACCTCAGCCGGTGCTTCCTCAGTCGCGGTGGGTACTTCCTCAACTGCTGCAGGGGTTTCCTCCACTGTTGGCGTTTCGGTCGCGGCTGGCTCGGCTGGTTCCTCTGTGAGCTGAACGGGTTCCTCGGTTGGGGTCGCGGTCTCTTGCGGGGGAGCGCTGTCGTCTGCGAGTGCCGTGTTAACATTCATCAGGCTGATGCTGATGATCAATAAAATAGATAGAAACGATCTCACGTACGTGTTGGTTCTTGACATACCTGCCTCCAAAGCCTATCAATCTTGATAGGACGCAGGCATGACGCCATACATTTTTGTCAGTTACGTTCTCTCCGCTATGAAAAGGTTACAGGATAGTTGTGGAAATTACCCCAAATAGAGTCTTTCTTTGACCCTTTTTATCGTAATTAAACCGGGACTCTTTGACTGAAGGAGAAGGCCGATTAATTCTTCTTTGGTTTGGGGGTATTGGTTGGCGGCTTGTGGGTGTTAGGTGGTTTGACGGTCGGATTGCCGGGAGTGTTCGTTGACCGGACCGACGTACGCGCCGGCGCGAAAGTGGCTCCGGTAGGTGTGGCAGTTCCAGTGACGGTTCCCTCGGCGAAAACAAAATCGACAGGCAGGAGGGACATGTCTGCCATGGAATAGGCAGACTGAAGGAGGGAGATTATCCCGCATTCTCCCACAATCGGTTCGATGGTCTTATCGCCGTCCAGATCGATGCCATTTTGTAGTTGCTCCGCCAGGAAAACGGAATCAGCAACCGGCTTGGAAAGATCCGAGTTAGGCGTCGAGTCCAGAATATCCAAAACAAGTTCCCGCATTTGTGAGACTCGTTCCGCAAGGTTTTGTGCGCAGGCTTTCACTTCCTGCCCATGAACGACCATGTTTTGTGTTGCCCCGGGGGAAATCACCGCGTAATCGGAGTGTGAATATACCGCCTGGATGTAACCGGGATTGTTGCCGTTGAGGAGAAGCCCAAAGCCGTCTCCCGGATCCATCGTTTGACCGTCCCCATCCCAGTCTTTGTGGTCTTCACTTTTGCTGCCGACGAGCAGATTCAGGATTGCCTCGGCGCTCTGCCGTAATCGTGCCTCATCACCAGCCTGTTGGGACTCTTGCATATCGTTTGCGAATTTCACAAGCAGGTCGATGTCTGTTTTCAAGCCCTGAGCCAGTGCCATCTCATCTGGAGCGCCGGCAAAGGAATGGAGCAGGTGGCGGATATGTGTCAATCCCTCTTGGGGCAACGTGGAGGAATATGCGACGATCCCGGATGGCGCCGGGTCAGTGTCTGTGTCAAGTTCGATGGTGATTTCGACTTGATCGTATAGGGCGACAAAATTGTTGCCGCTGGCGTTGGTGCTGATCTGTTCGCCTTTGCCATTCATGTCGAGCGCCAACACACCCAGGCTGTACCGTTCCGTTTCGTTGACCAGCCAGATTTCGTAATGAGTGCCATTGGGCGGGATTGGCATTGCCAGAGCGGTGAGGGCAGCCTGATCCAGAATGGAAACGCCGTCTTGAAAATGGAGCACACCGGTTGGGCCCAGCGGGAGCAGCGCCGGCGGTGTTTCCGGTGTTGGTTGGGATGTGATGGTCGGTGACTGTGTGGGATGAATGGGTTCAGTCGGTATGCTGGGCGGCAATGCATACCCTCTGAACAGAAGGAATCCGCCAAGGATGACCGCCGTAAATCCGGCGATGAGCGCGGGAAGCAGCCTCGTCCGTTTTTTGGGAGAACGATAGCCAACCTTTGTGATACGAGTTGTGACCTTCGGATCTGACTCCATGACGGTGGCGGCGTCTGTGGTTTCGTGGAGCGTCGCGTTGAACGCGTCGGCAAGGTCGTTCGGCGTTTGGAAGCGTTCATCGGGTTTTTTTGCCAGCGCGTGCATGAGAACGCGCTGCATGGGTTCCGATAATCCGGGAATGAGCGGATGCGACTCGGTGATCTGTTTGAGAATGACCGCCATCGTCGTTTCCCCGTCGAAGGGGACGTGACCCGACAGCAACTCGTAGAGGACGATGCCCAGCGAGTAGATGTCGGTGCGTTCGTCGGTGGGTTCGCCGCGCGCCTGTTCGGGACTCATGTAGGCGGGCGTGCCTGCGATCACCCCGGTCACGGTTTGGCGCGTCGAATTGAGAAAGCGAACCAGACCGAAGTCGGTGAGGATCGGTTCGAAATCTCCCGGAAGCGGTTTGCCCGCGACGACCTTACTCGAACGGGAGGTAAGAAGGATGTTGCCGGGTTTGACATCCCGGTGAATTACTCCGGCTTCGTGGGCATATTGAAGCGCGCTTGCCACCTGGGTGATGATCCGGCTGACAATCGGGAGTTCCAGCCGCCCGTTCCGTCCGTGAAGAACATGCAGGTAACGCGAGAGCGATAGACCGGGGACATATTCCATGACCAGGTAGGGGTGATTCTCGATGGTGTCGAAATCAAAGACTTGGACAATGTTGGGGTGGCGTAGTTTGGCGACGACGCGCGCTTCGCGCTGGAAACGTTCCAGCAGTTGTGGATCATCTTCATATTGGGCGCGGAGAATCTTGACCGCCACTTCGCGCTGCAGGGCGACATGTTCTCCCAGATAGACCTCTGCCATGCCTCCCCGCGCCAGCAGAGAATCGATGCGCACTTTCCCCAGCATTTTGCCAATCCATTCGGTCATACCTAAATTATACCCACCGCCCGGGCGGTGGTAACCCGGTGGTGTTTCTGACATGGATTCATAATGTTTGTTTGGATTGCTCCCGTTAAATTCGATCATCCCCGCGAAGGGGGATGATTTTCGGACCCTGAATGGAATTGCATGGTTCGAGAACTTGCTATCTTGCCACGTTCCAGATCATGATCACTTCGCTGGATGTGATGGTTACGGATTTCAGGGTGCTGTTCGGATTCTTTTGCCCGATGAGGGCGATCCTGTTCGTGATAGTCTGGTTCCAGTTCTCGACGCGGTTCTGTTCGATGGGCTTTCCATCAAGCTGTGCATCGGAAATGGTCGCGACAAGTTCGCCGTTGCTTGCCTCCAAGTCGAGACGGAAGGAAAGCGTGTCGGTGTTGCTGGAGTCGTTCAATCTTTGGCGGGTGCCCGAAGCCAGGATGTACCCGGATTGAAGAGAAACGGTCAAATTCTGGATGAGCGGATCGGCGATCGACGACGAGATCACCTCCTGCAGCTCCTGCTGGGTGATGGATGTCTCCACATCGAGGGAGCCGTCACCGTTTCGTGAGACATTGGCTTTGCAGGCGCTGAGAAGCAGGGCAAAGACGGTAAGTAGGAAGAGAATGTTTCTGGTTGTTGTTTTCATGGTTTCTCCTGTTTTATACGGAAGAGTATAAACGTTCCTTGTAACTCGAATATGATGCCGGTGTAAAATCTCTGTTAAGTCCTTTTTGCCGTATAATTCGAGTAAATCCATGACTGGGGAGGTTTGACAAAGATCACCCCCAGATCAAAGGAATCGGTGGATATGCCTGACACTGCGAATTTAAGCGAGTATCTTGATTCAAAGCAAAAAGTGCTGAAGACTTTGCTTCGAAAGTCTTATATTTTGGAGGAGCGCCGTGCCTTATATGGGATGGATACCCCTCCGCATGTGATTATTGAACTGGAAGAGTTGCAGGAAAAGATCAAAGAATTGGAGGAGGAAATCGCCGGGCTGAAAGGGCGGATTCCAGATGCTGACAAACCCAAGGTGGGAAGAAACATTCGGCAATCAGACAAACGTAAATTGCGCGTTTTCCTCTGTCACGCCTCGCAGGACAAACCTGTTGTCCGCGAGCTGTATCAGCGACTCCTCGCTGAAGGGTGGATTGATCCCTGGCTGGACGAAGAAAAGATCCTGCCCGGGCAGGATTGGAACCTTGAGATTGAAACCGCTGTGGAAGCGGCTGATGCCGTCATTGTTTGTGTTTCAAGCGTTTCGGTTGCCAAGGAGGGATATGTCCAAAAGGAATTGCGCCGGGTATTGGAAATTGCCACGGAAAAACTGGAAGGAGCGGTCTTTGTCCTGCCTGTGCGATTGGATGATTGTGTCGTTCCCCGCCAGTTGCGGGACAGGCAATTCCTGGACTATTTTCCGGATTCCAAACGTGATACTGCACTTGAAAAATTGAAAGCGGCTCTCAAATTAAGGAAGGATGCATTGGGAATTTAGTAAACCATGGCTGACCGCAAACTCCGCGTATTCCTATGTCATGGGCTGTATGATAAGCCGATGGTTCATCGTTTATATCGACGTCTCTTGGAAGAGGGCTGGATTGCCCCCTGGTTGGATGAAGAAAACCTTTTACCGGGTCAAAATCGTGAATTTAAACTTGAAGAGATGCTCAAATCTACGGATGTAGCGCTGGTGTTTTTATCGAAACAATCCTTGGAGCGGGAG
This sequence comes from Chloroflexota bacterium, assembly GCA_013388855.1. Classification (GTDB taxonomy): domain Bacteria; phylum Chloroflexota; class Anaerolineae; order Anaerolineales; family Villigracilaceae; genus Defluviilinea. Next base: position 99,079 of record JACAEM010000038.1, on the reverse strand, counting down.
GGTGATTTTCAGCGGGAAATTAGGTTAGTGGTTGATCTTTCAAAAGAAAAACCTGAAAGTTCGATTTTTATAATTCCCATTCGTTTGGATGATTGCATAACGCCGCAACCTTTGCGTTCGCTACAATGTGTTGACTTCCCCGCTTTTGAAGAGGATATGGAACAGGCTTATTTGCGTATTCGTAAAAGCATGGAAAGGCAGTTCGATATTATTTCCGGAAAAACAGCGAAAACTCCCTCGGCACATTGGATTTCCTCGCATCAACCTAGAGTCGTTGATGACCTTACCACGACAACTTTTGGCGGATTTCGTTTCATGAAAATCCCAAAAGGTAAATTTATTATGGGAAGTAGGGCTTCCAATAATTTATCGGGAGATGACGAGCACCCTCAACGTCCTTATGAAATCCCCTATAACTATTGGATTACCTGTTTTCCGATCTCAAATGAGCAATTCAGTGAATACGCAGTTTCAACCCGCCGTATTGCAGTTTTACCAAGAGACTGGAAAAAGAAACTGGATCAGCCAATGGTGAATGTTTCATGGCATGAAGCGGTGGAATATACAAAGTGGTTGAATAAAATATTCAAAAAAGAGATACCCAGTGAACTTGTGTTCCGCCTTCCGACGGAAGCGGAATGGGAGAGGGCATCCAGAGGTGATTTGGGCGCAGAGTGGCCTTGGGGAAATGAGAATCTAGATGATTATTTAAATAGTGGAAGACCAGAATTATCGGTACGTTTGAGGAAGAAAATTCAGCTTGAGGGAAATAAGTACTTCCATAACCTCGCGGGGTTCAACGCTAATTTTTCTAAGACGAATTTATCTATCACTGAAACTGCTCTGGAAAATTCAACGCTTGATTTGCTCAAGAAAAAGATAGATGAACTTCGTAGCAATATGGAATCGACGAATGTCGGCGCCTTTTCCCCTATTACCGATAGTCCCTTCGAGGTTACGGATATGATGGGGTCCATCTGGGAATGGACTCAAAGCCTATACAAACCTTACCCTTACGATGTGGATGACGGAAGAGAAAACCCTGAAGATTCGGGCGAAAGGGTGATTAAAGGTTCATTTACAACCAGAAGCGAAAGATTTTCTGTGCGTTCTGCAAAACGCGGCTGTGCAGCGCCAGATCGAAAAGAGCCTTACCTTGGTTTTAGGATAGTTGTCGCCCCTCCAACTCTTTAACAAGAATTCGGATGTCATCATGACATCCGAATTCTTGTTTACTTCCCTAATCTCGCCCGCTCCTCCTCAATTACCTTCTCTTCCAACTTCTTGAACAGCGGGCCGGGTTGATTTAACTTTTGCCCCGGCTTGAGTCCACTGGGTTTCCAGAAAACGCCATCAACGCCTTTGTACCTCAGTACCTTGTGTGTACCCAGCGAGTCGCTCACTTCTTCAATGTATTGCTCGCCGAAGAGCGGAGTCTCGTAGCCAAAGAATCCGTGCAGGCGCTCGGAGGTGAACGGTAGGAATGGGGAGAAGAGCACCTTGAGCGAGTCGATAGCTTTGAGGGCGGTGAAGATGGTCAGCGCAGCGGAGTCTTTGTCCGTTTTGATGGCGCTCCACGGCGCGTTGACGTCGAGATACACATTCACCGCGGTGGCAAGCTTCATCGCTTCTGCCAACGCTGAACGCAGATGCACAGCTTCGAGTTCTGCGCCCACGGTGGCGAATCCGTTTTCGATAACGGCGAGCAGGTTCCGGTCCGCGTCGCGGAGCGTACTTTCATCGATGGCAGGAACGTGTCCCTCCCAGTGTTTGTAGCAAAATGCCAGCACGCGGTTCGCCAGGTTGCCCCAGGTCGCCACCAATTCGTTGTTGTTGCGCGACACGAATTCCGCCCAATCCCAATCGCTGTCCTTGTTCTCGGGCATGTTGACCGTCAGGTAGTAGCGCAGTGCGTCGGGGTCGTAACGCGTCAGGGCGTCGCGTCCCCAGACCGCCCAATTGCGCGAGCCACTGATCTTCTGCCCTTCAAGATTCATGAACTGATTGGCGGGCACATCATAAGGCAGTGTGAGCGGAATCTCGTCGCCTGCGAAGATGTCCATGAACGCGCTGCCCGCACCCATCAGTTGCGCGGGCCACAGGGATGTGTGGAAAAAGATGTTGTCCTTGCCGATGAAGTGGAACTGCTTTGCCTTGGGATTCGCCCACCACTCGCGCCACGCTTCTTTCTCAGCCGATAACTGACTCCATTCAATCGGCGCAGAGAGGTAGCCGATGACGGCTTCGAACCACACGTAGAGACATTTGCCCTCCCAACCTTCGACAGGAACGGGAATGCCCCAATCGAGATCGCGTGTGATCGGGCGCGGCTTGAGCCCCTCTGCTTCGATCTTGCCTAATGACTCACCGATGACGGTATCGCGCATGTGATCGGCGCGTTCACGCAGGAACTTCTTGACCTCCGGTTCCAACTTGGAGAGATCGAGATAGAAATGCTCGGTCTCGCGCAGTTCAAGCGCCCCGTCGCCGGTCTTGGCGCGCGGGTTGATGAGCCTCTCCGGCTCAAGCACATTGCCGCACTTGTCGCATTGATCGGAGCGGGCGTTTTCATAACCGCAGATGTAGCATGTCCCTTCGACGTAACGGTCGGGCAGAAACTTTTTTGCGGTGGGGGAATACCACTGTTTGCTGAACTGCTTGAACATGTAGCCGTTTCTCTGCAAGGCAAGGAAAATGGACTGCGACACCTTGAAATGGTTCTCGGTATGGGTGGTGGTGAACAGGTCGTAGGTGATGCCAAAGCCCTGGAACAATTCGAGGAATCCGTCATGATACTTTTTATACACTTCCTCGACCGGCTTCCCTTCCTTATCTGCGGCGATAACAACAGGGGTCCCATGCGAATCGGTGCCGCTGACCACAAGGACCTTGTTCCCTTTCAGGCGGTGGTAACGCGCGACAATATCCCCGGGCAAATGGGAACCGGTGATGTTCCCGACGTGGATTTCGGCATTGGCGTATGGCCAGGCAATGGCGATCAAAATATTTTCAGGCATGCTTACCTCTGTTTAAAGTGTCGTTGTGAGCAGCGCAAAACGATCTTCTCGCAGTATAAAAATTTTCCTTGCGTGGTTACATAGGATCACTTCGGGCTGTCGTCCTCGCAACGACATGTCATACATGCAAACAAAAAGGCTGTCCTATTTGTGGACAGCCCGTTACCTTTCGGCAGATGCAGGAACCTAACGTGCTATCCAGGCGCGACACAACATTTCCATGGTAGACATCAACATGGTCGCATTTGCACCCGGCGCAGGCACAGGTATTACCACCGCTGAGAAATCAGATCTGATGTTCATGGACGCAATTGTAGGCGGATGAACAATCTTTGTCAATGGATTCGTTTTTGACTGGAGAAGTACTCGCGTACATTATCAAATTGTAAGATATTTGACGGGCAATCAGTGCTACACTTCAAACATTGGGCAGCTTGTTAAAACCAAACTGGTAGGAGGTAGTCATGAGATTGTTTTGCGATCCTCTCCTTTACCGTTATGCCCTCTGGGGATTTGCGGGCGGTTTTTTGTTTCCATTGGTGGGCACCTGGATCGAAATCACCACCCTGAATCTGCCTTTGAACTTTGCATCCTTCCTGGCGGTTCAACGGTCTCAACCGCTGCTTTGGATCATCGATTCCGCCCCTCTCGTTCTGGGATTCTTATCTGCCATGGCAGGCTCCCAGCGCAATCTTGCTATTCTTGTTGACCGTGGGAAAAAGGAGTGGGAGGCGATTTTTAATTCATTTTCCGACCCGATCTTTGTCACCGATGCGAATGGTGTCATCCTGCGCTGCAACCACGCGGTGATTGACCGCCTGAATACCACCTTCAGTTTTGTGATTGGAAAGCCACTCGCTGATGTGCTGTCTGCTTCCGGGTGGGGCAGGGAAGTCGGTCTTCAAAACAGCGAAAATGGATTTTTCTGGTTGGATCGTCTGTACGATGTGTCCACCTATCCGCTTCAGTCGGGAAACACGGAGAGTCAAAATCTCTTCATCCTGCACGATATTACCCAGCGTGTGAAAATGGAAAACCGCCTCTCGCTGGAGCGGAACCTGCTCCGCACCTTGATTGACAACCTGCCTGATCGTATCTATGTAAAGGATACCCAGGGGCGAAAGACAGTCTCCAACACCGCCGATTGGCTCGCCTCCGGTGGTAAACAGATGGAGGATGTAATTGGCAAGACGGACTTTGATTATTACCCGGCAGAACTGGCGGAAAAATTCTGGCTAGATGACAAGGCTGTGATTGAAACCGGTGTTTCTGTCGTAAATCGTGAAGAACCCGGGCTGGATGCTCATGGGAATCCAGTCTGGGTTATGACCACCAAAATTCCATTGCGCGATGATGGCGGGAACATTGTCGGGCTGGTGGGAGTTGGCAGGGATATCACCAGTCAAAAGATTGCAGAGGAAAAGCTCCGGCAGCTTTCCCGTGCCGTGGAACAAAGCGCCTCTACAATTGTCATTACTGATCTGGATGGCAGTATTGTGTATGCCAATCCAAAGTTCACCGAAACGACAGGTTATCGCATTGAAGAGGTGTTGGGGAAAAATTCACGCATTCTGAAATCAGGCTATACATCCCAAGACGAATATAAAAATCTGTGGGAGACAATCAAGGCAGGCGGGGAATGGCATGGAGAATTCCATAACAGAAAAAAGAACGGTGATCTGTATTGGGAAGCTGCGACCATCTCACCGATCCTGAACGAAGCTGGGAAGGTCACGCATTTCCTGGCAGTCAAAGAGGATATAACCGAACGCAAGCAGCACGAAGCGGAGATCCTACGGCAGAAACAATATTTTGAATCGCTGGTTCGAAACAGCCCTGTTGCCGTTGTTGTGCTGGATAACAGTCACACGATTGTTTCTGTTAATCCGGCTTTTGAGGAGCTATACGGCTATAGTAACAATGAAGTATTGGGCGCAGACTTGGATATGCTGATCAATACCGAAGATGGAGTTCAAGAAGCGCGCCAATACACACAAGCCGTCATGCAGGATGTACCTGTCCACGCCATTGGGAAACGACGCCGCAAAGATGGGTCCTTTGTGGATGTGGAAATTTTTGGTGTGCCTGTCCTTGTGAACGGAGAGAAAGTCGGTATCCTTGCACTGTACCACGACATATCCTTGCTTGTTCGCGCCCAACACGAAGCTGAACAAGCCAATAAAGCCAAGAGCGAATTTCTTGCCAATATGAGCCACGAGATCCGCACACCGATGAACGGTGTAATCGGCATGTTGGAACTGGCTTTGGATACGAACCTTACCTCCGAACAACGCGATTATTTACAGACCTCCCTGCAAAGCGCGGAGGCTCTTTTGACCTTGCTCAACGATATTTTGGATTTCTCCAAGATTGAAGCGGGTAAACTGGAATTGGAAAATATCGACTTCAATCTGCGCAACACAGTGGAGGATGTTGCCTACACCCTCGCCAAGCGTGCACAGGATAAAGGGCTGGAGATGGCTTGTCTCATCCACCCGGAGTTAAAATCCAACTTGCGCGGCGATCCAGGGCGGCTGCGTCAGATCTTGGTCAACCTGGTGGGGAATGCCATCAAGTTCACGCATCAAGGCGAGATCATCATTCAGGCAGAGCCGGTAAAAGAGACAGATACTCACGTTCAGGTCCATTTTGTGGTACAGGATACAGGCATTGGTATTCCCCACGAACGCCAAGCCGCGATCTTCGAGCGTTTTACACAGGCAGATGGCTCCACCACTCGTCATTACGGCGGGACAGGCCTGGGGCTGGCCATCAGCCGCCAATTGGTCGAAGCCATGGGCGGAAGGATCGGGCTGGAAAGCAGGCCCGGCATTGGCAGCACCTTCTGGTTCGACATCGAATTTGAAAGACAGCCTATCGAAAAACGCGGCACGGCTCCGCTCACGCTCGGCCCCGTGAATCTGGTGGAAGCGCGTATCCTGATTGTGGACGACAACCAGACAAACCGCATGGTCCTCACCAGGAACGTGGAGGCGCTGGGTTCGCGTGTCGATGCGGTAGCAACTGGGGCGAAAGGTTTGGAAGCGTTGCGGAACGCTCATCGGTTGGGCGATCCGTACCATGTCGTTTTGCTTGATATGCAGATGCCCGGCATGGATGGCGAGCAAACCGCGCGTGCCATCAAGAGTGACACGGCGGTGAAGGATGTGAAGATCCTGATTCTCACCTCCATGGGGCAGCGCGGGGATGCTGCCCGCCTCGAAGCATTGGGTTGTTCGGGATATTTGCTCAAACCTGTGAAACAACAAATGCTTTTCGATGCTGTAGTCGCAGTGTTGGGGCGCCCCGAAGAAAGCGTGGGGCTCGTTACACGTCACACGATCTCCGAACAAAAAAGGTCTGATTTGCGAATCCTACTCGCGGAAGATAATCCCATCAATCAAAAACTGGCTGTGACCCTTTTACAAAAAGCTGGTTACTCCGTCGATGCCGTGGAGACTGGCATACAGGCGCTGGAGAAATTCAAGTCAGAGCAATACCATGTTGTCCTTATGGATGTGCAAATGCCCGATATGGACGGCTTCGATGCCACAGCGCACATCCGTGCTTGGGAGAAGGAGCGGGGTCAGCATATTCCTATTATTGCCATGACTGCTCACGCCATGCAGGGTGACCGTGAGCGCTGCCTCGATGCGGGCATGGACGATTATGTCACAAAACCACTCCAGCCCAAGGTGTTGTTTAATGTTTTGGAACGCTGGACGCAAACCGCCGAACCGCTCAAGAAAGAGGATGATGTTCCACAGGATTATTCTTCGACGGATGATTCTCTTTTGATGATGGAAGATGATTTGTTCGGTGAATCAACATCCGCTTCAGACGCAAGAAAAGCCACTCCCATTTTCCAGCCGGATCTCCCGTCCGATGCACCGCCCGTTAATTTCGAGTCCGCCCTGGCGCATTTCGATGGCGACCGTGACTTTATGTTGGAAATGTACAAGGATTATAAAGAACACTTGCCTGTTCGAATGAAAGACATTCATGCCGCGCTGGAAAAAGGAGATATCAACACTCTTGCCCGCCTCGCTCACAATCTCAAGGGAATTTCCCTGAACTTCAGCGCTGACCGCCTTGCCGCCCTTGCCCTCCATTTGGAAGAGATCGGCAAGCGCGAAGACCTGACACTTGCACCAACCCTTGTTGCCCGTCTGGATGAAGAGGTTCGTCGGGTCGAAGAATTCCTGTCCACCCATCTGCCATGAAAGGAGTATAGATGACACGCATTCTCGTTGTTGACGATGAACCGCTTAATCACCAATTGGTAGCCCGTGCGCTCGAACCGCTCCACTATGAAATCCATTTTGCCGAAAATGGATTGCGAGGTATATCTCAGGCCCGGGCGTTGAAACCCGATGCCATCATCACTGATGTGATGATGCCGGATATCAATGGTTACGAACTAACGCGTACCCTGCGTCGCGAACCGCAATTCGCTGCCACACCCATCCTTGTGTTGACGGCGCAATCTGGCTTGGAGGATAAAATCAAATCCTTCGAAGCGGGTGCCGATGGACACTTGACCAAACCGTTCGAAGCGGCTGAATTGACCGCCAGCATAACCGCTTTACTCCGGCGCATGGAAGCCGTCAAGTCATCCCGGATGACGCCGATCCAGGAAACCGGATACATGATCGCGGTTCATAGTTTGCGCGGCGGCACAGGCAGTTCCACGCTGGCAGTCAACCTGGGCGCGGGTTTGTATTCGCTTTGGCATGAGCCGTCCATTTTGCTTGACCTGACCATGACCGCCGGACAGGTGGCGCTCATGCTCAATATGACGCTCAAACGTACCTGGGCGGATATCGCCCCGTTCACTGGCGGGGACCTGGATATGGATGCCATGAGTTCGATCATTGGCTCCCACGAAAGCGGATTGCATTTCATCGCCGCCCCAACCTTCCCGTCGGAGGCAGAGACGATACGTGGCGAAACGTTGGGCACGGCGCTGAGTCTGGTCAAAGATCACTACCAGTATGTCGTCGCCGATCTGCCGCATGATTTCAGCGAACCCGCCATTCAGGCGCTGGATATGGCAGACCTGATCCTTATGATTGCCACGCCCGATATGGCATCCATTCGTGCTATTACTGCCGCTCTGGATACTTATAAAAAACTTGGTTACTCAAAGGAAAAGCTCAGGTTTGTGTTGAATGCCACTTTCCCGCATTCCAGCCTGAAGAAAGATAAGATCGAGTCCGCCGTTGGAATCCCCATGCTAGCCGCCATTCCCTACGTGCAGGATGTTCTGGTGGATGCCATCAATCTGGGTCAGCCGCCAGTGTATCAAAAACCCAATGAGACCATCTCTGGTATTCTGGAAGACTTGGCATTTCGCCTGAGCAAGGACGTACACAGAAAGAATAAACCCGATCATCCCACCGATGCTTGGAAGCGGGTATATAAAAGGTATCAGGAAAGAAGAAAATAAGGCTGAAATCCGACGATTCTAGTCGTTAGATTTGCACGGAAAATATCCTAAAGAACTTGCCTTTGGGATATATCATATTTGATACGAATTAAAGCAATTTTTTCAAAACAGAGAAAGGCGAGTCTTCATCGTGTTGGCTGTGACCGCAATCCTTTATGTTCAAATCCTGCCCGCACTCGATGCACAAACCTTTGCACTCTGGAGCATGGATTGGATTGATGGGCACTTCGAGCAGGGCATACTCGCGCAGGAGCGGAGCCAGATCGATGTGCGCGTCGTCGGGGAGCAGGAGTCCCGACTCACTCACGTTTTTCTTGTTGAAGGCGTATAGCTCGGTGATTTCCCATACAAGCGGACGCCAGAACTGGCGCAGGCAACGCACACATTCCAGTTTCGTATCTGCGGAAAATTTTCCCTGTACCACCAATCCCTGCGGCGTCCGCCCGATGCTGACCGAGCCGAGCAAATTCCGTAACTCAAAGTCTTCGAGCTTGGCTTTCTCCAACTCAAATGGAATCTCGGTCGCAAAGCCAACTTCCTCATGGATGATGAAGCCGACATTGATACGGAATGGTTTACGAGGGGTGGGCATGTAAATTCCATAGACCTCGAAAGTCTCCAAGACTTCCGAAGTCTTCTTTAAACTTTGCGATCCACGATAAACTTCGCCAGGTTTTCCAGCGCTACCCTCTCCGGGCAGGCGGGAGCGTCTTCCAAGGCGCTGAGCGCGCGGCTGACAGCTTCTCGCGCTTCTTCCATGGCTTTCTCGATGGCGGCATTCTTGCGAATACCATCCACCAACCGCTGCACGCAATCGGTATCCTTCCAGCCGCCGTTGGGCAGGGACAACACATCCGGGTCCTCAGGATGCTCTTCGGCGTAATAAATGGCGGGGAGCGTGACCAATCCATTGAGCAGGTCCGAGCCGATGGGTTTACCCACCGCCGACTGTTCGCCGGTGAAATCGAGAATATCATCCACGATTTGAAACGCCATGCCCACTTCGTAGCCGAAGACTTTCATCGAAACGCGCGTCTCCTCTTCCTCGGTGGCGACCATTGCCGCCGCCAGCGCGGACATCTCGAACAACGAAGCGGTCTTGGCATAAATGCGGTCATAATAATTGCTCCGGTCGATCACGCCGCGCGCAGAGAACATCTGGGTCAGTTCACCGTTGACGATGGTCGCCAGTGTGTCGGCAAAAAGTTTCATCAGGGGCAGGTAATCGGTTTCCGCGGCAAGCTTGGCGGCGCGGGCAAAGAGGAAATCGCCAGTCAGCACGGTTGCCGCGGGAGACCAGCGCGCGTTCAACGTGGGCATGCCGCGACGAAGGAGTGCGCCGTCGATTAGGTCGTCATGGACCAACGTGGCCGTGTGCAATAATTCCACCGAAGCGCCGAGGGTGATGAGTTTTTCCTCGGGCGCGCCCAGCATATTTCCGACGAGCAAGCCCAGGGTGGGGCGGATGCGCTTCCCTCCGGCGGCGAGGAGGTGATCCAAGGCAGAACGCAAGTCCGGGTGATGTTCCTCCCCGGCTTGCTCCCGAATCCGTCGCTCGACGAATTGAAGTTGATCTTGTACCGACGTGAAAAAAGTGGTCGTACTCAAAAGGTCAGCCTCCCCAACCGAATAGGCGCGCGGCGTTTGCCGTGGTGATCTCACCGACCCATTCGCGGGTTGTCGAATGAATTTCTGCAATTTTATCAGCAATATGCGCCACGAATGCAGGTTCGTTGCGCTTGCCTCGGTGCGGCACGGGCGTCAGGAATGGCGCGTCAGTCTCGATGAGCAGCCGTTCCAGGGGCAATTGACGGATGATTTGACGCTTTTCTTCCGCGTTTTTGTACGTAACAGGACCGGTCACACCGATGTAGAAGCCCAGGTGAATGGCTTTCCGGGCTGTTTCCAAATTCCCGTTGAAGGAATGGAGTACGCCGGGTCTTTCCACGAGCGGGCTTGATTCCGCCATCAATCGCGTATGCCACTCTGACAGGATTTCCAACAGATCGATGGACGCCTGCCCGAACCAGGCATCGTTCTCCTCGCGCATGTGGATGATGACCGGCTTGTTCACTTCCTCAGCGAGTCGAAGCTGCTGTTTCAGTGCCTCGCGTTGCTGTGCGCGTTCCTCCGGTTCCTTGACCCAGTAATAATCCAGCCCGATCTCACCGATGGCGACGATCTTTCCCTCACCCTGAGTCCCTCTCTCCGTGGGAGAGGGGATAGGGTGAGGGAGTATTAAAGTCCGTAATTTCTCAATCGAAGCCTCCTCCCACTTATCCAGATCTGTTGGGTGGAAGCCGATGGCGCAGAAAATGTTCGGGTGCGCCTCCGCAAGCCGAAGTCCGGCAAGAGCCGATTTGTGATCCAATGCCGGGATGAGAAGACGGGTCAATCCCGCGTCCAACGCGCGCTGAATGACCGCCTCGCGGTCTTCATCGAACTTGTTGAAATCGAGATGGCAGTGAGTATCGGTCAGCATAATCGGACAAAGATTGTGAAAATTATAACAGAAGAATGAGCAAAAACCAGATGACCATCTTCATGGATAACAGGGTAGGAAATCACGAAAAAGTCCCGCATGATTTGCGGGACTCGGTGTATGGCTTCATCAGTGTTCGGGCAGGTTATTGGATCCCTGCCACCTTGAGACCATCATCCAGAATTGCCTTGACCTTTTCCTTGTGCATGGTCTCGCAATAGATACGCATGATCGGCTCCGTGCCGCTGAAACGGATGAGCATCCAGCCGCCGTCTTCGAGTTTGAACTGAAAACCATCCACAGTGACCAATCCGGTGACTTTCAAGCCGCCGAGGGTCTGGGGGTTGTTTTTGAGAATCAACTCTTCACGGGCTTTGCGTTCGCCGCTGAAGGGGGAGTCGACTCGGTCATAGAAATATTCGCCGCCGAGCTTATCGAACAACATCTTGAGCAATTCAGTCGGCTTCTTGCCGGTGCGCACCATGAAATCGAGGAAGTACAACCCGGCGAGAATGCCGTCGCGCTCTGGCACGTTGTTGCGGAAGGCGTAACCGCCGCTCTCTTCGCCGCCAATCATGGCGTTTGTCTCTATCATCTTCGGCGCGACATATTTGAAGCCCACGCCGGTTTCATGGACAGGCACGCCGTAAATTTCGCCAAGTTTGTTCAACATGCCGGTGGTCGAGAGGGTCTTGACGATGTCGCCGCGTTCGCCGCGCACTTCGAGCAGATAGAGCGCCAGCAGAGCGTAAACGCGCAACTGGTTGATAAACTCACCATTCTCGTCGCCAATGCCGCAGCGGTCAGCGTCTCCGTCGGTGATGAGCAGGACGTCGGCGTGGTTCGCGACGGTTGCTTTGAGCCCAACGTCAATGTTCGGCCGGATGGGTTCTGGTCGTTTCATCTCCGGGAAGGAGGGATTGCGCTCATTGTGGATTTCGATGATCTTTGTCTTGCCGCCGCCAAGCAGCTTGGTGAACCAGCCGGCACCGTTGCCCCACATCGCATCCACAAGAACGGTAAAGCCGGCATCCCTGATCTTTTGCAGGTCAACCAGTTTCTTGAGATTCTCGATATACCCTTCAGATGCATCGAAGTAGACGACCTTTTTGCCGCGCACGGCTTCGTCGAGGGCGACCCGCTTCACCGACTCGACCGAGTCCGGAATCAGCGCTTCGATGCGGAGCAATCCCTCCGGGTCGATCGCGCCGCCATTCGGGTCCCGGACTTTGAATCCGTTATCCGTGGGCGGGTTGTGCGAGGCAGTGATGTTGACCGCGCCGCATGCTTTTTTCTCCACCACGGCGAAGGCGATGACCGGGGTCGGTGTTGCACCCTCGGTCAGGTAGACATTTAACCCGTTGCCGACCAACACCTCGGCAGTGGTTGCGGCGAAATTCTCCGAATGGAAACGCTTGTCGTGTCCAACAACGACCCATCTTCCGGCAAATCCCTTTTCGAGCAAGTAGGAAGAAAATCCTTGCGCCGCGCGGCGGACGTTATCGAAGGTGTAGTCTTCTGCGATCACTCCCCGCCAGCCATCTGTGCCGAACTTGATTTTGTATGCCATGAGGTTCTCCTCCGTGAAATAATGACATCGGCATTATAAAGTAGAACTCCGGGTTTTTCATCCCCAGGGGGAAAGGTAAACTCGGAGTTCTGGCATTCGGGGTTTATTCTTCCGCCAGCCATCGTTTGGCGGCTTCGATGTCGTCGAAATATTTTAACTGTTGACCGGTCAATGCTGTAAGCAAGTCTGCCAGTTTGCGCTTTATGCCCGTTACACCCAGGACGGCTGTTTTGTGGACGTATGCTTTCGTGGCAGCGGACGCCTCGTTCATTATGGGAAGAAGATCGCTTCCAATGTTGGTATCACGCATGTCGGTGAGGACCAGTACTGAGTCAAGCGGCTGGGCTTTGACGATCTCCTGCACCTCCTCCAGTTCGGCTTTCACTGCGGCAGAGTTGTAAAAGTTTTTGGAAAAGTCCTGATAAAAGATTTTTTTGCCTTTGTATTCAATCCACGTTGATTTCATATTGTGCTTCCTGCTACTCTTCGTTGATGAGAGGGCCCCGGGATGTCAGTCTGCCATTGAAATAAAGAGCGATCCCGGTGGCGGCCGCTCCAATTCCCTCCCAAAGTCCCACGGCGATGAAACGCATGGGGGCGATTCCCAACACAGCGATGATTGTGAACACGGTGAAGGTTACCAGGCGGAATGGTACGGTCCAGAGGTAGAACTTTTTCATGTCGTTCAACGCAGCGAGGATGTAATACACGCCGATATTGAACGACGCCATCGAAGATGCGGTCGCGAAGACAATCGTGTAGTCTCCGGCGGCGCGTGAGACGCGATCCAAAATGGAAAAGCCGAGGAGTGATAGAAGCAATTCGGGTCGGATCAGCCCTATCAGTCCGATGATGAACGCCATGAGGCCGAAAACCATCATGGTCCAGCCGGAAGCGTCCCGTATTTTGAGTTTCGAGTCCATTAATTCTCCTTGAAGCCGAATTATACACAACAGTCTTGATGAAGTCTCGACAAATTTGTTTGGTGCGCCTATACTGCTACAATCTCAACGTTGTGAGGCATTTATGACCAAACATCTCGTCGTCGTTGCCGGGAATATCGGGGTGGGGAAGACCTCGCTGACGGAGCGAATCGGTTCGCGGCTCGGCTGGTGGACCGGTTACGAATCGGTGGCGGATAATCCCTATTTGGCGGATTTTTACGCCGATATGCGCGCCTGGGCATTCCATTTGCAGATCTTTTTTCTGGGACACCGTGCCGAGCAATACCTGACGGCGGCGCGCGATGCCCGGTCGGCGATCCTGGACAGGAGCATTTATGAGGATTGTTATATCTTTGCCCGCGCCCTGCATCACATGGGGGACGTTTCCGAGCGCGATTACCTCGCGTATCGCCGCCTGTTTGATCTGGTCGTGAACAGCATACCGCGCCCGAATCTGTTAATCTACCTCAAGGCGCCGGTGAATGTATTGATGGATCGCATCCGCCGCCGCGCCCGGAATATGGAGACCGGTATCACGCCCGAATATCTCTCCCTGCTCGATTCTTTCTACGACGACTGGCTGGGCGCGTTTGACCTGTGTCCTGTCCTCACGATCCGAACGGACGATCTGGATTATGTCCATCAGCAGAGGCACCTCGACACGGTCGTCGAACGGATTCAGAACAAGCTGGCCGGGAAGGAAACCGTTGAGTTTTAGTTTCTCGAAAATGGTAGCGAAAGCTATCTGTTCGTGTACAATAGGAACGAGACCCATTTATTGAAAAGAATCCGAATATGTCTGTGAACCTGCTTGCCCAGATCCCGTTTTTTACCGATCTTCCCATGGATGAATTGGACCGTTTGATGTCCGAACTGGAAGTCGTCAACCTAAAATCAGAAGAAATCCTATTCCGCGAGGGGGATGTCGGCGAGCATTTGTATATTGTCGTGTCGGGCGAGTTGGAAATCGTGATGGGACCCGAGACTGGCGACGTGCTGGTGCTGAACACTTTGCATGAAGGGGAATATATCGGTGAAATGAGTCTCATCCAGCCGGGCGGATTGCGCACCGCAGGCGCACGGGCGCGCGGCGATGTTGTTCTTCTGAGCATGAGCCGCACTCAATTTAAAGACCTTTTGCAACGTCACCCTGAACTGGCAAAATCCATGGTGGGTGTACTCAGCCAGCGGCTGGTCAACACGAATGTGCAGACCTTCCGTGGATTGACTGAAAAGAACCGGCAATTGCAGCAAGCTTACGATGAATTGAAAGCCGCCCAAGAGCAATTGATCGAGAAGGAACGTATGGAGCGGGAGTTGAAAGTTGCCGCCGATATTCAAATGTCGATCCTGCCGGATGTCCTTCCCGTCAATGAAGCCTTCGATTTTGGCGGGCGTATCCTCCCGGCGCGGCAGGTGGGCGGCGACTTTTATGACGTCTTCGAATTGGGGGATGACAAACTTGGTGTGTTGATCGGTGATGTGGCAGATAAGGGTGTGCCGTCTGCAATCTTTATGGCGAGAGCGCACGCCCTCATTATTGCTGAAGCCGATAGCTCCATGAGACCCGGCGACGTCTTGCGAATGGCGAATACTCACATCACCCGTCTTGAAAAATCCACCCAATTTGTGACGGCTTTGTATGGGGTTCTGGATACCACGACTGGCGAGTTTTCCTATGCCCGCGCGGGACACGAACCACCGCTGCTGTTGACTGCAAATGGAGAGGTCCATCGCCTGCCGCATAAACCCGGCATGGCGTTGGGGTTGTGGGAGGATATTGCTCTGGATGAATATAGTTTGACCCTGCCGAAGGATTCCCTCCTGGTCATGTTCACCGATGGAATGACCGATTGCCGCAACCCGAAAGGCGAACCGTTTGGTTTGGAACGCATCAAAACGACCGTCGCCGGATTGAAGTCGTTTTCAGCGCAGGCAAGTTGTGACGAACTCCTGAGCAGGTTGATCAATTATCAGAATGGTTCCAAACAGGATGACGATGTCACGCTGGTTGCCATCCATGCGAAATAGCGAATAGACCGGGTAATGCCCGGTCTATTTTGCAGTCATCAAGCCTTTTCCAGCGCCTGCTTCAGATCCTCGATCAAATCCTCCTTGTGTTCAACGCCAACGGATAAGCGGACCAGCCCCGGATCTACTTCCAACTGCGAGCCGGCGACCGAGAGATGGGTCATCGCAGCTGGGACTTCGATCAACGATTCCACACCGCCTAGCGATTCGGCAAGAGTGAAAATCTCCGTATTTTCCACCACTTTGATTGCCGCATCCCGCCCGCCTTTCATGATGAAAGAAATCATCCCGCCGCCGTTCTTCATTTGTTGTCTGGCGATCTTATACTGTGGATGACTCTCATGGAATGGGTAAATCAGCCTCTCTATTTTGGGATGATTCGATAAAAACTCCACGATGGCAGACGCGTTCTCGAAGTGCCGGTCCATGCGGAGGGGGAGGGTCTTGATTCCGCGCAACACAAGGAAGGAATCCATCGGTCCGATTACCGCACCAACTGCGTTTTGCAGAAAGTAGAGCCTGTCGGCAAGGTCCTTGTCTTGGACGATGACTGCGCCGCCGACCACGTCGGAGTGGCCCCCGAGGTATTTGGTCATTGAGTGGACGACGATGTCTGCACCCAGTTCGAGCGGACGTTGCAGGTATGGGGTTGCGAAGGTATTGTCCACCACCAGCAATGGGTTGTTTTTATGGGCGTGAACGACTTCCGCCACGGCGCGGATGTCTGTAATGCGGAGGAAAGGGTTGGTCGGAGTCTCCAGCCAGACGAGGCGCGTTGATGGAGTCAAAGCCTCAGCCACCGATTCCGGATCGGTCGTGTCGGCAAACGTGAAGTCGAGAGAGAAGCGGCGCAGCACCTTGTCGAACAGGCGGAAGGTACCGCCGTAGACGTCATTCCCGGCGAGGACATGATCGCCCGCATTTAGCAATCGAAGGATGGTGTCCGTCGCGGCGAGTCCCGATGCAAATGCGAGACCGAAGTTCCCGCCTTCGAGCGCAGCGAGGCAATCCTGCAGGGCTTTGCGCGTGGGATTCATGGTGCGCGAGTATTCGTATCCCTGGCGCGGTTTGCCGACGCCATCCTGCTTGTAGGTGGAGGTGAGGTACACGGGTGTCATCACTGCGCCGTTGTTGGGGTCTGGCTCCTGCCCGGCATGGATGGCTAATGTTTCAAATTTCATTCAAACTCCTTTGTAAATTCTGTCTATACTGTGTTGTCATAATACCGGTCATACTCTGATCAATTCGATTATAAGAGGAAACATGAGCAAAACAATCCTGGCGGTACTTGCACATCCCGATGACGAGTCTTTTGGTTTGGGCGGCACGCTCGCCCTGTACGCGCAAAATGGGTACGATGTTTACTATGTCTGCGCTACGCGCGGCGAAGCCGGTTCGGCGGATGAGGAACACCTTAGAGGCTACAAAGATACTGCCGAATTGCGCACTGTTGAATTGATGCGGGCGGCGAAGGTTCTTGGCTTGAAAGAAGTCTTTTTCCTCGGTTATCGTGACTCGGGCATGCCCGGCATGGACGCCAATAAACACCCCGATGCGCAAA
Source organism: Chloroflexota bacterium (assembly GCA_013388855.1). Taxonomy (GTDB): domain Bacteria; phylum Chloroflexota; class Anaerolineae; order Anaerolineales; family Villigracilaceae; genus Defluviilinea. The sequence continues at coordinate 82,025 of JACAEM010000038.1, read as the reverse complement.
TCAATCACCCCATTGACGAAGTGGCGGGACGCGTTGTCAAATACATCCGCGAACTCAAACCAGACATCGTCCTGACTTTCGACCCCATCGGCGGATACAAGCATCCAGACCACATCCACATCCAGCGGGCAACGACGCTCGCCTTCGAAAAAGCGGACGACGCCTCCTTCCACCCCGAGGCTGGGTCGCCGTTCAAGCCGCGTGCCCTCTACTATCACGTTTTCCCGCGCTGGTTCCTCAAGGTGATGACGCGCCTAATGCCGATCTTCGGCAAGGACCCGCGCAAATGGGGACGCAACGGCGATATCGACCTGACCGAACTGGTCGTGGATTTCCCTGTCCATGTGACTGTGGACATTCGACCGGTGGCGGAGATCAAGCGCAAAGCAGGGGAACAGCATGCCTCCCAGGGAGGTATCCAAATGCGGCGTGGGTTGATGGGATTCATCACCAAAGTATTCGGTGAAAAGGAGGAGTACATGCAAGCCTACCCACCGGTCAATGGACAGTTTGGGAGAAAGCGCGACTTGTTCGACGGGGTCTGATTTTTGAAAAACTCATTTTTTGACGGCTGGGAACAAATCCAGCCGTTTTTACGTTTAATTTTGGTACCTTAAGGCGTGTTAGAATCTCTTCACCCAATCCTATGACAGATACTACACTTCAAAGACAACCCACCCGTCGTTTTGATTTAGCCCGGTCGCTTTCGGTTTTACTGCGACCGCAGCAGGCATTTGCTGAAATGTCGTCCGAAACGCGCGCCACCTGGTCCACGCCAATGATCATTCTAAGCATCATGGCGATTCTGGCGGTGCTTGTCGCCGGTTATTTCAAAACACGCGCGGCAATGATGGGCGAGGTCACCCTGCCACCCGACTGGCAGTACTGGTTGCCTGAAATGCAGGATGATTATATGCAAGCGCAGCAGGCCACACAGGGACCGGTTTTCATGTACGTGATCCCAATGGTCGGCTCCTTGACCGGCTTGTGGCTTGGCTGGCTGGTGCTGGCGGGAATGCTTCACCTTGGCTCAACCCTGTTCGGCGGGCGCGGTTCGATGCAAAGCGCGCTCAATCTCGCCGCATGGGGGAGCCTCCCGTTTGCTTTGAGAGACCTCCTGCGGGTGATCTTCATGCTTGCATCCGGTCATGTGATTGCCAGCCCGGGGCTATCCGGTTTTGCGTCCAGCGCGGGGTTGGCAGCACAATTGTTGAGTCGGATGGATATCTTCCTCCTCTGGAATTTTGTTCTGTTTGTGATCGGTCTTTCCATTCTGGACGGTCTACCCCGCAGCAAGGCGTTCATCATTGTTTTCATCGTTGTGGGAATTGTTATGTCGGCACAGGCTGGCTTGGGTTTGATTGGTTCGGGAACGGGCGGCTCATCCATTCAAAGACCGTTCTTCTAATCGATCATGGACGCTCCGTTTATCCGCATTAAAGGGCTGACCAAACACTACCAAATGGGCGGACAGGTGGTGCGGGCCCTCGACGGTGTGGACCTCGACATCGAAGCCCACACCTTCACCGTAGTGATGGGACCCTCCGGCTCCGGGAAAAGTACCCTGCTATACCTGCTCGGTGGATTGGACCGTGCCACCTCCGGAGAGATTTTGGTGGATGGGCAACGGCTGGACCAGATGGATGAAAACGCGCTGGCGCTCTTCCGACGCCGGACCATGGGATTCGTTTTCCAATCCTTCAACCTAATCCCCAGCATGACCGCGTTGGAGAACGTCTCGTTTCCCATGCAGTTTGCGGGGATGAACGCCACCCAGCGTGGGAAACAGGCAGGCGGTCTCCTGGAGCAGGTCGGGTTGGGGAACCGCGCCGACCATAGACCCACCGAACTTTCCGGCGGACAACAACAGCGCGTCGCCATTGCCCGCGCCTTGGTCAACAATCCCAGTCTGATCCTGGCGGACGAGCCGACCGGCAACCTCGATACTTCGAGCGGCGCGGCAATCATGCAGCTGCTATCTGACCTGCATCGTTCCGGGCGAACTGTGCTCGTTGTCACCCATGACCCGCGCATGATCCGGTTTGCCACGCATAAGATATACCTTCTCGATGGGCGCGTGGTCAGTGAGGCGGAATATCAATCCGCGGCACTGGAAACCGCGCGGGATATTCAAGGAGAGTAGATGTTATCCATACGCAAAAGTTTAACTGCCATGGGCTTGTTGATTGCCTTTTTATTCGGCCTGGCGCCGATTTCGGTGTATTCGTTGCAAGGACAGGCGACGGATACCCCTACGGCGACCAATACCAGTGTTCCATCCGATACGCCTGTGCCATCGAACACGCCGCGCCCTCCCACCGCCACTTTGCCGTTCGTCCGACCGCAGTTTGTGGTACGGACGTCGAAACCATCCGGAAATTTCAAAAATGGTGGTAGCGTTAAGTTGAATATCGTGCTCGAGAACGCGGGCACGGCTGCCGCGTATAGCGCGCAGGCTGTATTCTCTTCCGCCAACCTCGTGCCGACCAAGAATGGCGGGGTTGCTGTGTTGGGCACAGTCGGGGCGGATAACGAGGTAAGTGTCAGCCAGGGGTTTCTGGTCAGCGGCGATTTATCGGCTGGCGTCCTTGTTGTTGACCTGACGGTCACATATTACGATGACGCCGGGGCAACCTATTCCGATAAATTTACGTTATCCATCAAGGTCGATGGAACTTCTTCCGGTAGCGGGGTTTCTGGCCCGACCGCCACGCCCACGGGCGTGAAAACGTCGCAGCTGGTCATCACGGATTACTCGGCGAGCATCGACCCGCTCCAACCGGGGATGCAGTTCGAACTCAAGATGACCGTCAAAAATGTCGGCAATGCCAACGCACAGCGCGTCACAATGATCGTGGGGGGCGGCTCGAGCGGCGGCAGCGACAACGGCACGCCACAGGCAGGCGGAGTATCCGGAGGAAGCGGCGAGTTCACGAACTTTGCGCCGGTCGGTGCCTCGAATGTGCAGTCGTTGGGCGACCTGGCGGCGGGCAATACCACACAGGCGACTCAAAACCTTATCGTCAATGTTTCCACCAATCCTGGCGCGTATCCGATGAAGGTAACGTTCTCGTATTTGAATGACAGGAACGAAGTGATCAATGATGAACAGGTCATCACGTTGCTGGTCTACAGCCTGCCGAGCGTGGATGTTAGTTTTTACCGTCCCCCCGACGCATTCTTCGTCGGTCAACCCGGTCCATTGCCGATCCAGGTTGTCAACCTGGGAAAGCGCCTCTCGGTGCTGGGAAATATCAGGATCACGTCAGAGGGAGGAACAATCGAAAACGGGACCAGCCTGGTCGGGTCGTTGGACGCGGGCGGTTATTTCACGCTTGATGCGTTGTTGATTCCCGAACAGTCCGGCATAGTGACCCTCGATATCACCATCGATTACGTGGACGATTTCAACCAGCCTCGCACCATCGAAAAAACCCTGGAGGTGGAAGTAATGGAGGGGTTTGTCGAGGAACCGGTGGATCCATCCCTGAATGGCGGCGGGGAGGAATTTCCGATTCCGACGGAGGAGACGCTCTGGCAAAAAATCTGGCGATTCATTCTCGGACTGCTCGGTCTCGACAGTTCCGCTCCGGACGCTGATGGCGGCGCGCCGATGCTTGAACCGGGAATCGAGCAACCCATTCAGGTCAAACCCGGGACTGGAAAAGGCTGATTGTGAAGTTCTTTGATCTGCTCCGCTTGATCTTCGGAAACCTGAGCCGCCGCAAGGCACGCGTGGCATTGACTGCCATTGGCGTGGTCATTGGTACGTCCGCGGTAGTGATCCTCGTTTCGCTGGCTATCGGGTTGCAGAGAAACGCGAATGAGCAGTTGTATGGAATCGGCGATCTCAGCCAGATTCAGGTCTCTTCGGCGATGGGCGGCAGCGGGGGTGTGTTCATGGAGGGAGGCGGCAGACCCGGGAGCGCTCCCGGTCAGTCGGCAGATCAGCCTCCACTTTTAACGAACGATGCGCTCGATCAATTGCGCGGCATCCCCGGTGTGGAGGCAGTTATTCCGCAGGAGTATTTTTATTCCGGAATGACGATGAAATTCCAGCGGCTGGAGGGTGGTGCAAGTCTGCGCGGCGTGGACACCCTCGACCTGGCTGTGTTAGGCATGGAAGCCATGCAAGGCTCCACCGAGTTGAAGCGCGGCGGAGTGGTCATCGGGGCGAAGATTTCCTCCAATTTTTGGGACCCGCGTTTGCGTCCCGGTCAGGAGCCGCCTCCGCCTCCTGATCTGTATAACCAGCAGTTGCAGATCGTTGCCATGAAATGGGACTCGGAGGGGAACGAAATCCGCAAGAACCTCAGCTTGCGCGTGACCGGTGTGCTGGAGGAGACGGGCAATGATACGGATTGGACTGTCTTCATGCCGTTGAGCGAAGTCAAGTCCCTGAATGAGTGGGCGAGCGGCGTCAAGATCAACTATAACAAGGACGGTTACAACCAAGTCATCGTTAAGGTCGTCGATCCGCGAGAAGCCTTGGATATTGCCAACCAAATCAATGAAATGGGATTTCAGGCGTTCACCCCACAGTCCTTTGTGGAAGGCATCAACAGCTTTTACCTGGTTTTGCAGTTTATCTTTGGCGGCGTCGGCGCGATCGCATTGCTGGTTGCCGCCATCGGCATTGCCAACACTATGGCCATGTCGATTCTCGAGCGCACGCGTGAGATTGGTCTGATGAAAGCGGTCGGCGCGACCAACCGAGACGTGCTTGCCATCTTTTTGGGGGAGGCGGCGGGTATCGGCTTCATCGGCGGACTGGGCGGCGTTGTCATCGGGTGGCTTGCCGGGCAGGGAATCAATGTGCTTGCCATCGTTTATCTTGCCAATCAGGCGAGCCAGCAGGGCGGAATCCCGCCGAGCGTCGCGGTTTACACCCCATTGTGGCTGCCATTGTTCGCGCTGGTCTTCTCAACGTTTATTGGGATGCTTTCAGGACTTTATCCCGCCCTGCGCGCCGCGACCATGATTCCCGTGCTTGCGCTGAAATATGAATGACGCCTCCCATCCCGCCGGAAATTGATCCCGTAAACGGAAACAACCTTCCCCCCGAGAGAATCGCCTTTGGGCGCTCGATTGTCATCCCATAAGTGACCGTCATTTGTTTTGCCTGCCCACATCTGGCGCTTGACGTTTTAGAACGTATGTTCTATAATCCGCCCATCGTCATCCAATTTGGCAAAGGAGAGAATCATGTCCAAACGAAATGTTGTTCACATTGAGATCCCTGCTTCCGACATCCCGTCTGCAGCGAAATTCTATGAAGCCCTCTTTGGCTGGAAGATGGAACACGCGGCAGAGTTCGATTACACCATGTGGTCGGATGGGAGCGGCTACGGCGGCGGCTTCAACAAAGCCTCCGACGAGAACCCAGTCGGGCAGGTGTTGGTATACATCCACAGCGATGACATTGACACCGACCTGAAGAATGTGGAAAAACTTGGCGGCACGGTCGTCCATCCGAAGACGGAGATTCCCGGCACGGGTTGGTTTGGACTCTTCAAAGACCCCACCGGCAATACCCTTGCGCTCTACACCAGCAAGAATCCGGATTACAACAAATGAGAGGATATATGGCGGCAGAGGAACTTTTTCTCACCATCCATCCTGAACCACGCAAACAGGGTGTCCGAATCGAGAAGTCGAAATATGAACTGATGCGCAACGCCATCTTGAAGAATCTCCGCGCCCACGGGAGTATGTCTTTCACCCGGCTGGGGAACCTGCTCGAAGAACAGCTGATGAAGACCTTTGATGGCTCGGTCATGTGGTATTACACCACCGTCAAGCTGGACCTGGAGGCACGCGGCGAAATCCGTCGTGTCCCCAATACCAAACCGCAATTGATCGAGATCACTGGTTGATCGGAACATGGGCGACGGCGCAGTTCTGCGCCGTCGTTTTTGTTTTAATGGAAATCCCTTCTTGACGCATATATTTCCCGGTGGTATCCTTGCGCCCAATGTTTAGTCGGTCCATCCTTGATAGCAATATCACCAATGCTACTCGCACCCATAAAACGGTAACGGGACGTTGGTGGCTGTCAGGTGAACGGGAACCGGTTCACAAAAACTAAGTACACCAAATGCCCCGAAATGTCGGGGCATTTTTCTTAAGGAGAGAAATCATGTCCATTTCCAACACCACCCCCGTCTTTGCCGTTGACGAGAAGAATCTGGTCCCTGTCAGCGACCATCTCAAGGAGATGATGGATATTCCACCGTCACGGATGTTCCTCATCAATAAGTCATTGAAGGTCTACCTGGAAAAGAATCCCGGTGCAAAGATCTTCGATGCCTCGCAGGGTGACGGTGGCGCGTCCCTGCCCGGAACGCCCAAACCGTTGCTGGAGCGTGCGCTTCAACTCCAACTCGAGCATGGAACCGCCTACGATATGCCCTTCGGCACAGACGCCTATCGCAAATCTGTGATCGAACAATATTGGAAGTTGGATTCTTCCTCTGGCTGGGGACCTGCCAACGTGCTCGGCACCGCAGGCGGACGCGATGCCCTCGTCAAAGCCTATCAAGCTATGATGGCGCTTGGTCACGGGCGGCAGGGCGACGTGATCATGGTCTCGCGCGTCCCGTGGATCTCCTACAACTGGGGACCGTATGGCGTGGGCGCGAACGTGCTCTGGACTCCCGGCGACCCCGCACAGGGCTGGGCATACTCCGAAGATGCGATCCGCGAGAGCATGAAGTTTGCTGAATCGAAGGGACGCAAGATTGCCGGCCTCGTCGTCACCAACCCCGATAACCCCACTGGCTTGACTATCGCCATCGAGAAGCAGGTCTCCCTCGCCAAAGCCGCGCTCAAAGCGGGAGTCGCTTTTGTGCTTTTCGATTGGATGTATCACTACGTGACCGACGAATCGCCCATGGATTTGAACTCCTTCCTCAAATTCTTCACCCCTGAAGAACGCAAGCGCATCATGTTCCTGGATGGGATTACCAAATCGCTCGGCGGTTCCAACATCCGCAACTGCCATCTCATCGCGGATGAAGCCGTCATCAAGTTCATTACAGCGCGCGCCTCGCATACCGTCATGCCTTCGTTCTTCTCATTGGCAGTTGCGATGGCTGCCTACGAAATGGGATTTGCCGAAGCCGCCAAGTCCATTATTGAACCAACCAATGCCAGCCGCATTACCCTGAAGAGACTCCTCGCCGAAAGCGGGCTTCAGCACATCATCGGCAAAGGTTACTATGCCTTCATCAACGTTGGTGAATTTATCCAGGCCAAAGGCTGGGCAGACACCGAACCGCTCGGTCAATATCTTGCTGAGAATCACGGCGTCGCCATTGTCCCCGGCGCGTTCTTCTCGCCCTTCGGCGGCGAGTGGATTCGCTTCTCCTACGCCACGCCCGTCGAACGGACAGAAGGCGCGTTTAAAAGGTTGATGGAAGGGTTGAATGAGTTGAAGAAATAAAAAGCGGGAACCGGAGAGGAAGAAAGAGGAAAATTGTATTAAATCAACCTGCTACACACCACTTTCTACTTTCCATGCTCTTTTTCCTCTTTCATTCAATCCATCATGCCCTAGGAACATCTCATGTCCCCTCAAAAATTCGCCGACAAATACCTCCTTGCCCTCGAACAAGCCATCAAGGAGAAACCCTCCAGCGGACTCAACGGTTTTGAACAAGAATGGAACCTCCTCGATGAAGACCTGCGTCCCTTGCTCACGGTGGGCGCAGGACCCAGCCAGCACTCCTTTGTAGATTACCTCCGCGCCGAGTGTATCCCGCCGTGGCAGGCGCAGTTCAGCCAGCTCGAAGTCTTCCACTGGATGATCGAATGGGCGACGCGCCCGTATTACAGCCCGCGCGGGGCGATCTACGAAGCGCGGTTACAGGAAGCCTCGCTCATCAATGCCTTGCATCGCGCGGGTATCAACTTCGGCGAACGTCTCCATTACTGGCACGGTAACCTGCTCTTCCTCACCGACATCGGTCACCACTCCATCCCCGGTAACTGGAGTCTTGCCAAACGCCGTTACCTCGAAAAATGCGTCGACCTCTACGACGGAGGCCTGGCGGTCTGCGGCATCCACACCAACATGTCCCTGCCCGATCCGCTCTTCGCCTGGGATTTCATGCACCTCTCCGCTGCCGAGCGCGGCGACCAGCACCTCGACGAATTCAAGTCCGAGTTCTACATTACAGCCACTCGTCTCTTACGTGCTTTTGCCCCGCTTTTCATCGCTACCAGCGCTTCCACGCCGATGCGGGCTGAGGTCCGTGGTGGACGCGCCGTCGTCGCCCTCACCGAATTCGATTCGATCCGAAACCTCACCTTCCCAAACCCAGCTGCCATCGACCTCCCCGACCTTTACCGTTCCTACAACGACTACCTCGAAATTTCCTATGACCTCGTCCGGCGCGGTGTCCGCTTTGGAAACAACAACTGGACTCCTGTCCGCGCCCGCAGTTTTGCCGAACCTGTCGAGCGGATCATCTCCACCACCAGCGACCAACTCGCCTCTCTCTACGCCCGTGGCTTGTTCGCCGCCGGTCAACCGACTCCTCCCGAGGAAATGGCATTGCAAATTGAAAAACAAAACCTGATGGCGCGCATCAATCTGCCGATGGGACGCGTCGAAATCCGCACCGATGAGGGTGGTCACTCGCTGAACCTGGACATCGCGAATCTGACTTTCAAGCATCTCCTTCTCCTCCGCATCTACTCGGATCCAACCTTTGCCCGTTCCTTCCGTTACGACCGGGAGGATATCACCCGTGCCCGCGCCAACGAAAAACTTGCCGCGCAATATGGTTTGCGTGCCGAAATTGAAAACCCGCTGACAGGAAAGCCCATCTCGATGCGAGCCTTCCTCAAATGGACTCTCAACGAGCTTAAGCCTCTCGCCGAGGCTTTGGACATGTGGAATGATTTGACGCCGCTCATGGAAATGTCAGCAGGTGGGCGCAACACCTCTGAAAAGATCCGTGCCCGGCTGCAAATGGAGTTGGGCGAAAATGATGAAGTTCCCGTAAGTGTCCTGAAGGATTTTTTCTACGAGCACGAAGCGGAGATCAAAGCCGACGTGGAACGCATTACCTCCGATTATGGTTCTCTCGGCGCCGATGCCTCCAAGATCGCCGAATTCCTCCAGCGCGGTCGTGACGCCGCGCGCCAGGCTCCCACCCCTCCCATCCAATTCCGTTCAAGGACACAAGCTGTGATCGAAACCTCCTATCCAGATAAGACCTCTGAAATTCTCGACCTTGCCCAGCAATTGATTCGTATTCCATCCGTCACTGCCTCGCCCAATGAACGATTGGAAGAGGTTCATCGTGCAGGCTCCCTGGTTGATGACTACCTGCGCAACGCTGGACTTGACGTCAAATATTTCGATGGAAAATATCCGGCGGTATTTGCCAAGTTCCCCTCTCCCGGAGGGAGAGGAGGTAAGGGTGAGGGGGAAAATGAAATCCTCCTCACCGGTCACTTCGACGTTGTCGAACCAGACCCCGACGACTCCCAGTTCATCCCTCGCATCGAAGGCGATTACCTCCATGGTCGCGGCGCCGCAGACATGAAAACGGTCGTCGCCACATATCTGGTTTGGATGAAAGATGCTTTGCGTGCAGGCAAGATGGACTCTTTTCCTAACCTCTCTTTATTGCTTGTTGGCAACGAGGAAAATGGTGAAGCGGAGTCCTGGGGTACACCACACGTGTTGAATGAGCTAGGTTTAAAGCCATCTCTTTTCATTGCTGGCGAACGGACCGGCGAAAAAGGGAGCGAACTCTTCGGCGAAATCTGCGTGGAAAATCGCGGCGTGATGCGTTTCGATGTCATTGCGCGCGGAGCGAAAGGTCATTCGGGAATCGCCGGCACAGGCGATCTCAGCGAAAAACTCATTGCCGCACGTTCTGCTTTGAGCGAAATTTTTACCAATCATCTCACGCTCAAAGCTGCGGATGGCTGGCAGTCGCAGGCAAAATTTCCGTTCATCAATGTGGGGACTCCGGGCGTGTATAACATCACTGCCGCGGAGGGAATTTTGGGCGTGGAAATTCGTCCCATTCCGCAGGATGATGTCCTCGGTCTGCGGTCTGCGGTCGAGGAGTATTGCGCGAAAAGCGAACTGGAAGTTCGCTTTTCGGTAATGGAAAACGGTGTGGCGTGCGATCCGAAGAATCCAGCGTTGAAAGCGTTAATCGAAGCGGTGAAACAGGCGTCGGGTGGGGAAGAGGCGAGAATTGGGAAAAAACTTCCTGGCACCAGCGCGCGATTCGCTCCCGGTGGTCAAGCCGTCGTTTGGGGTCAGTCTGGCGTCGGTCCCCATGCAAAGAACGAGGCGCATTACATTCCAAGTATCGAACCGTATTATCGATCCTTGAATGAATTGGCGAAGTTGTGGATGTGAATTTACCGTTGCGGCATGTGGGCAGCATCCAGAGCCGGAGCAAATCTTTTGTTCGCTCCGGCTAATGCGGCGACCTTATTCACTGCATTGTGTGATGAATAGGATGTTAGTTTCCTCGGGCAAGAGACAGGTTAAAGTATAGCCATCCGCAAACCGGACCCGTATGTCCAGTGCCCCGGCAGACAAAAGTGACTGGCGCGCGTAGATCACGTATTCCATGCCGAAATGGTCCTGAAGCCCTGGTGCCTGCTTCAACGGCAGGCGCGTCCACACCGACGGGTCATCTGGCGCAGCTTGCAGCAGTTCATGCAGTTGTCCCACGGCGCGCTCGGCGGGAAAACCCATGCGACCCAAAGCGCCGGGCACCAACCCGACCAAGACGATAATCAGGATGTGTCGTGTCAGGTTCTTTCGGCGCAGAGCAGGTGTTTCTTTGTGTATGATCTCCAGATGACGCTTGGAAGCCCACCTCAATCCCCAGGCTCCCAGCATGCCCACGCCGAACAGCGGCAATGCCATGATGATCGATTGCAGGGTCAGGGCATTCTCGATGTTGGAGAAAAGCATGAAACCGATTGCCAGCAATATGGTGAAGATGAGACCGCCGCCAACGATCCCTTCGTAGTCCTCCGTGAACCAGCCTGCAACCGCCCCGAAAAAAGCAAATGCGAGGCTGTAGCCGATCCACATGCCGATGGTTCGTCCCCAATCGACGGCCAGCGGCAGATTGGGAAAGGTGTACACATTGATGAGCGAAAGCGTCACTGTGTAGGCGGTGGCGATCAGCGCGCCGTACAAAGCGGCACGGAGCATTCGTTCTTTGCGATCAGCGAGACTTTCCTGACGGAAAATCCTTCTTAAGTTTTCGAAAAAGTTCATGAAAGTTCCTTTTGATGGATTTGCTCCAAAAACCTTCCAGCCGAACCTGGTCAGGCTTTGCTTTTCTTTTCCTTCGGCAAAAACTCGAATGGTGGACGTTGGTTTAACTTGATCAGAATTGCGCCCATCTCGCCGATGTGAAGTGCCGACACGGACGCGGTGTCACACCCCAGCCGCTGAAAATGATCGAGCGGCATGCCAATGTAATGCGACACTGCCAGTTTGATCGGGTCGGCATGGAAGACACAGGCGATGACATCCTGTGGTCTGTGCTTTTGAATGATTGTATCGAGCGCGGCAACCACGCGCGCCTGACATTCGTAGAATGTCTCCCCTTCGGGGAATTGCGCGCGGGATGGGGCGTGCTGAACAACCTTCCAACGCTTTTGGAGGCGCAACATGGCGAGGGAGCGTCCCTGCCATTTGCCGACATTTGTCTCGATCAACCCCGTCTCGATCTGGACCTCAAGCCCGCGCGCCTCTGCAATGGGCGCCGCCGTCTCTCGTGCCCTCTCCAGTGGACTTGAATAGATGGCTTTGATTGGGACATCTTTCAACGCGTCTGCCAGCTCTTGAGCCTGTTTTTGTCCGCGTTCATTCAGATGAACTTCGGGGAGATGCCCTGCAAGTTTGTGTTTTTTGGTGAAGTCGTTTTCACCATGTCGAATCAGTAAAAGGATTGGCATGTTTGAAGGTAAAGGTTGAGGGTTTGGTTTTGAAAATTGCGCGACCTGCAACTTTCAGCCTTCAACGCGGCGCTTACTTGATTTTCCTCTTCATTTCCTGAACCTGTTCCTCGCTCATGGCTGGGATATTTTCCACTTTTGTGATTCCCAATGCCTTGCGCTGCGCTTCGCGCCATAGGTCAAGTCGCGCTGTGACTTGCGCTTCGTACCCTTCTTGCGATGGAGTATAAAAATAGGTGCCTAACAGGCGCTTTGGCAGGTATTGTTGCGGAATGAAGTGTCCTTCGTGCTCATGCGGATAGATATAATCTTTTCCGTGTCCCATCGCAGCAGCATCACGATTACCGTCCATAAGGTGGCGCGGCACGGAGACTTGTCCTTCCTCTTCGATTTTCTTCATCGCTTTGAAATACGCCCCCGCACTGTTGGATTTCGGCGCAGTAGCGAGATAGAGCGTTGCCTCGACAATGGGATAGATGCCTTCGGGCAAGCCGATGTAATCAAAGGCTTGGGCGGCTGACGCAGTGACCACCAGTCCCATCGGGTCGGCGAGTCCAATATCTTCACCAGCTAGGATGATCAACCGGCGGATGATGAACTTCGGATCTTCCCCGGCGTAGATCATTTTGGCAAGCCAATAAAGAGCGGCATCCGGGTCCGAGCCGCGCACGGACTTGATGAACGCGCTGATCGTGTCGTAGTGGGCATCGCCGTCCTTGTCGTACAGCACTGCACGGCGCTGAATGGATTCCTGCGCCACGTCCAATGTGATGTGGACGACGCCGTCTTTATCGGGAGCGGTTGATTCCACGGCAAGTTCAATGGCGTTCAACGCGTTGCGCGCGTCGCCGCCGGCAACTTCGATCAAATGGGCGCGGGCATCCGGGTCAAGGATGATATTCTTGTTTCCGTACCCGCGTTCCTTGTCGGTGAGGGCGCGGTCGATCAGAATGCCGGTCTCGGTCTGATTCAAATTTCGTAACTGGAAAACGCGCGAACGCGAGATCAGCGCCTTGATGACTTCGAAGTATGGATTCTCGGTTGTTGCGCCAATGAGGGTGACGACTCCCGCCTCGACGTGCGGCAGAAGCGCGTCCTGCTGGGCTTTGTTCCAGCGATGAACCTCATCCACGAAGAGAATGGTGCGTTCGTTGTGCAGGCGCCGGCGTTCGATGGCTTCGTCAATGACGGCGCGCAAATCCGCTTTGCCTGCAAGGATTGCAGAAATGGTGACAAAGTGGCTCTTGGTGGTATTGGCGATGACTTGGGCAAGCGTGGTTTTGCCTGTGCCGGGAGGTCCCCACAGAATGATGGAGGAGAACATGCGATCCGATTCGATGGCGCGGCGCAGAAGCTTGCCTTCGCCGATGATGTGTTCCTGACCGATGTATTCCTCCAGTGTGCGCGGACGCATCCGCGCGGCGAGGGGCGCCTCACTTTTCATCCGTTCCTGCATGGCATGGTCGAAGAGATCGGGCATGACAGGGATTATAGCGGAGAATCAAAAAGGACGCGCGTACGCGTCCTTTGGTGGCATCAGCCATCGGCTTAGTAGGAGGCGATGGCGGTCTTCCTGTCGGTGAAGGTCTCGATGTACATGTCGAACCCGCTGAGTTTGAAAGCTGTCAGGGTCTCGTTGGAGAGATTCAGCAATTTCAGATGCGGCGATTTATAGGTTCCGTCTCCGATGCCCTTCTTTATTTCTTCATCGCTCATGCCGTCATCCTTGTTGATTGCACGCAGGTCGTTGAAGATTCCGTGCAAGGCGCGGAGTCCGGCGCTGCTCACGAAGGGCGCATGCAGGAGGTCCACCAGGATGTGCCGTGCGCCATTTTTGATGAGTTCATCGGCTTTTGCCTTGAAAGTCTCATACGAAGCCGCATCGATGTTGCCGTCCACGTGCATAACTGTGACCGGGACTCTGCCGTTTTCAGTTGAAACTTTGATCTCCATGGGGGTGCTCCTTCTGGGTGATTGGGCGAATAGGTCTATTTTAGTCCGATTTTGATTTTTGCGAGGACTGGGATTTGAATCCGACCAGTTTCCGCAACGCGTCGAACCAGAAGGGAGCGCCTTGCGCAGCGGCGGCTCCGCTCAGCACCAATCCAAAGGCTTTCAAGAGCCAACCGGAAAGGTCAACCGGCGTGGATTTAGCGTTCCAGCCAACAGGTAATTGGAGATCAGCGACCACACTTTGGTAATCTGTAATTCCGGCTGCCACCTGTGCCTCCGCTTGGGCGACAATTGTCTCGCGCAGAAGAGGCTCGCGCCAGAGTTGTGTGGCGATATTGATGGTGTCCACGTTAAGGAGCGCCGCAATGAACAGACCGATGAGAAACGCCCATTTCTGTGCGTTCTTTCTATACTCCAACGACACCATGCTCATGGCGTCGTTGAACCAATCCTCGATCCCTTTGTGCCATTCCGCCAGTTTCTTCTCCAAAGCTTCCGATGTGTCGTCGATGCCTTTGAAAATATAGCCGAGTTTCAAGGCGAGTTCCGGGTGTGTTTTTTGCATTTCCTTGAGCTGGTGTTGCATCTTTTCGATGGACCATTGACCTTCCGGCATTTGGTCAACGGGCTTGCCGGCATTGACGAAAATGTCGAGGATGACCTTTGCGAACCGTTCGGGAGGGATACTGGGCGGCATGATGTTCTTCCCTGATTTCCGGTACAGCGCCTTGATGGAGGGATGGGTGAAAAATTGCGCACTCATCGTCTCGTCCTCCAACATGCCGCGAACCGCTCTCTCCAGATATTGGGAACGCCAGGAAAGCCAGTTTTCCATCCATTCCTGCACCTGCATCACACCGATGCTGATGACAAGCCAGGTAAGCACGAGTCCGATTGTGACTTCAAGAATGGCATCCAATTGCATGGGTTCCTCCTTAGTTCGATTTTGGGGGTAGTATATAGGCTTCCAATGGGAATTACAAGACGTATGCGCCGGGCATCCATTTGAATGGATAAGATAACCGTTCCAACGCGTACACAAGCGGCAATGCTGGAAGCGAAAATGTCAATATCCGCTTGACAAGTCGGTGTGTGCTATTGAACTTGAAGACGATCGAGCGCCGCAGGAAGTTCAGACAACGAAGACAGACTCGCGTCTGGCTGGATGTGGAGCTGATCTTCTGTCCTCGGCGCAGCGCGGCGGCTGATCCAGATCCCGTATAATCCAGCCTTCTGCGCCCCGGCGATATCCGCCTCGAGTGTATCTCCCACCATGACCGCCTCCGAGGGGAGCGAATACCAATTTGAGAGGGCAAGCTCGAAGATGCGCGGATGCGGTTTACGGTAACTGCACGCGGCGGAGGTGAGGATGAAATCGAAAAACTGACTGATTCCAAACCGGCGCGCCAGTTGTTGCACATCCTGATCGTCGCCTGCGTTCGAGATGATCCCCATGCGATACCCGTTCGATTCGAGTCTTCGCAGGGTGGGAATTGCATCCTCCTCTAATTCCCAGTTGCTTTGAGTTACAGCGAACAGGGCGTCGAGGGCATTCCGGAGAATATGATCGGGCACATCGTCATATCCCTTTTCTGCAAGCAATTCGCGCAGAACCGATGTATAGGTTGTTTCGAGCAGATCTTTTTCACGCTGTTTGAAATACTGGTCCAGCCGTTTGCGGAATTGATGGGGGAATGTCGTGATGTTCAGATCCATCCCCTGCGAGCGCAGATAACCGGTCAGGGCATCGTCTGCTTGAGCGACGATGGGCTCCCAGGCTTGACGTCCATACATGAGCGTCCCGCCGAAATCAAAGATGACTGCGCGTAGGAAATTGCCGGGCATGTTGTGGGTTATGAAAAGCGATTATTTCACCTTATTACCGATCGGTTCTGATGCAAGCGGACGCTGAGGTAGGGTGGTCACCAACACTTTGTCCACCCGGCGACCGTCCATGTCGATGACTTCAAAGCGGAAACCGTGCCATTCGAAATGGTCTGCCGCCTGTGGAACGCGTCCCAGCGACATCATGATAAACCCACTCAGGGTTTCGTACTCGTCCTCATGCGGGAGGGAACTTAGTTTGAATATTTCCTTGAACTCATCCACCTCCAGCATTCCGTCCAACAGCCAGGATCCATCCTGCCTTTGCGTGGCTTGCGGTTCCTCCAACTCGATCTGCCCCACGATCTCCTCGAGGATGTCGTTGATCGTCAACAGCCCTTGCAAGCCGCCGAATTCATCGATTACCAGCAGAATCTCGGTCCCCTTTTCCTTGAAAATTTCCAGGGCGCGCGAAGCGAACATCGTTTCGGGGATGAAATAAGCAGGACGCAAGAGATCCTTTAGTTTGATCGTTTCCCCGCCCAGACTTGGCACGAGCAGATCGCGCGCCTTCACAATGCCAAGGATCACATCCAGGGTATCCTGCCGAACCGGAAAACGCGAAAATTCACTCCCTGCGATCTTGGCCCGGATTTCCTCGATGCTGTCTTCGATATCCAACCAGACGATTTCAGTCCGGGGTGTCATGAGCGAATAAACCCGTCGGTCACCGAGGCTGAACACCCCTTCCACCATATCCTGCTCTGCCTCTTCGAAGACGCCGGCCTGGGTACCCTGATCGAGCAATACCTGGAATTCCTCCTCCGTGATGGGGGGCTCGTTCGACGCGGTCACACCGAACAATCTCAACACAAAATCGGTGGATCGGCTCAGAATCTTCACGATGGGCGAAAATACTTTTGAGATGAAAAGCATCGGTCCCGCCACCACGCGGGCAATCTGCTCCGGGTTATGAAGCGCCATCCGTTTGGGAACCAGTTCGCCCAGCCACAGCGACAGGATCGTGATAATCACAACCACAATCCCCAACGCCAGTCCTTCACTGTACGGTTGAAGGGTCGGGATTTTGGAAAACTCCAGCGCGAGCCGTTCCGATATTGTCGCTCCACCGACTGCGCCGGATAGAACGCCGATCAACGTGATTCCGATCTGGATTGTCGAGAGAAAGACATTCGGATCCGACATCAACTTTAATGCGGTAGACGATGACGTATCACCCTCGTTGGCGTACTGTTGCAATTTAGTTTTACGCGAGGCAACCAGCGCCGCTTCCGACATTGCCAATACCCCGTTCAGAATAATCAATACTCCTATGATGATTACTTCAGTCCAATAACTCATGAGTTCCTTCCTGGAAATTTTCTCCAGTCAGTATAAAAGATATGGGCGCTTAAACCAGACAAATCCGGAACGTTTCCGGTGACAAGATATGAAAGATAATTCTGCTTTATGGGGATTGGCTTGTCCCGTACCGAGCAGGAGATTTGAAGCGGTTGTCTGTCACATTCATTTTCTGCCCGGCCAGAAGACAGGGCAATAGACAACCAAAAATTATGATTGATTTCTATGGGGATTTCAGACATGGTCCTTCAAATTTCTCACTCACCCATATTGTACTATGGATGAACCGGTTCTACCTGACCTCGATGCCTGCTCCCGCTTCGACGCGCCCGATTTCCCAGACGGACTGATCCAACTCCTGCGCACGTGAAATGAAGCCACCCAATCTATTCTGCGGCACCCCCAACAATAATCCTCCGCTCGTCTGTGGGTCGAACAAAAGCATCTGGCTTTGCTCATCGAGCAGACCGGCAAATTTGACCTTTGACTCGAAATACATTTTATTGTCGAATGCCCCGCCGGCGAAACAGCCCATCTCGGCGTATTTTCTTGCCCCTGAAACAAATGGGATCCCGGCGAATTCCATCTTCAACGCGACTCCCGAAGCCTCCGCCATTTCCATGGCGTGACCAAGCAGACTGTAACCGGTGATGTCCGTTCCGCCGCGCAGACCAAACTCGTTTGCCAGTTGACCTGCTGTTTTATTCAACCGTTTCATCCACAAAACCGCTTCCTGTACATCCCGTTCATCAGCCTGTTCACGCTTCAGCGCCGTTGTCGTGACGCCAAAACCCAGCGGCTTGGTCAAGACCAACGCGTCGCCCACCTGAAGCCCGCCTTTGCTCAACATCTTATGCGGATCGACAAAGCCGACGACGACAAGCCCATATTTCGGCTCTTTATCCTTGACCGTATGCCCACCCGCGATGACGACCCCGGCTTCGCGCGCTTTCTCCGCGCCGCCGCGAATGATCTCGCTGGATACCTCGGTCGGCAGATTGTCCGGCAGCGCGGCGACGTTCAACGCCAGGAAGGGATGCCCGCCCATTGCATACACGTCTGAGAGGCTGTTCGCCGCGGCAATGGAGCCATAGTCATAGGCATCGTCCACCACCGGGGTGAAGAAGTCGGTGGTGACTACGATGGCTTGGTTGTCAGCCAAACGCCAAACAGCCGCGTCATCTGGTTCCCGTAGCCCCACCAACAGGTCCGGAAAGGAGGCGGCGTCAAAGATGTCTTTGATGGGACGCAGAACCTGCGTCAGCGCATCCGCGCTTAATTTAGACGCTCAACCCGCACAGGCGGAAAGTGTCGTCAGACGGATTTCGCGTCCAGAGTGAGGAATGGGCATGGTGTTAATGAAAATGGAAAGTAGAAAGTAGAAGAGTGTTTCCACTTTCTACTTTCCATGCTCTGTCGGGTTGTTCTATGGCGTTTCAACAGCCGGGTTGATCGTCGTATTAGGCAAAGGCAGAATGAACTGGTTACCGCTAGGGATGAAGATGGTCTGCACACCTGGCGCCAGTTTCAGGATGTATTGGTATTGCAAAATTTCCGGGTTGTCCTGGATCGATTGACCGATCAACTCATTGGCTTTCGCCTGCGCCTCCGCCTGGATGATTTGCGCCTCTGCCGCTCCCTTCGCGGCAATCACCGCTGCATCCGCCTGACCCTGCGCGATTTGCCGGGCTTGTTCAGCTTCCTGTTTTTTCTGCTCGACCACAAACTTGGCTTGCAGCGCCTGCTGCTCGGCAATCTGTTTCTGCTCGATGGATTGGGCATATTCTTCGGTGAAGGTGATGTCGCGCAGCACAAAGTCAACCAGGGTCAAGCCGTTTTCCGCCATGACTTTTCTCAACTCTTCGGTGACATGATTGGTCATGTCGAACCGCTTGGTGCTTAAGACTTCGTCCACGCGGTACTGCGAAACGGCGTCACGAATGATTCCGCGAGCCTGCGGCAGGATCAGGTCATCCTGATACCGTCGCTGCCAAGCCTTGTGAATCTGGATCACTGCCGAAGGTTCGATCTTGAAAATCACGGATGAATCAACAAAGATCCGTTGTCCATCGGATGTGCGGGCTTCGACGGTGACCTCCCCCTGGTTTTCACCCTCGGCGGATGTACGCGCCATGGTGAAAGTTTGCGTGGTGGTAGGGTAGAGTTCGACTCTTTCTACGAATGGCACAATCCAGTGCAAACCTGCCTGAAGCGGTTCGGGTCGCAGACCGCCCTCCCCAAGGATGGTGATGACCACACCCGCTTCGGTAGGCTCGATAAAGACCAGCCCGGCGCCGACAAGCGTCAGCACGACCGCCAGGACGATCATGCCAACCACAAGCGAACCTATTCCTTTGGCGTTTTGGTTACGGCTTGCACGCGCAATCGTAAGAATGCCAAGCCCGACCACAGCCAGCCATGCCAGCCCAGCCAACGATTTGATGACATCAGCAATATTCATTGTTCCTCCAAAATTAAAGTTGAAATTATTATACCGCCATGATAGCATAGCGATATGCATACAGGCAAAGGACAAGTGGTTGAATTGATGTTGGAGGATGGACTCCGTCATACGCGGATTTCTTGCCCCACGAACCTGATTCCGGCTCCGGGGCAATACCTGCTTGCCAGCGACGCCTCCGACTCGCCTTTGCCTGCCTCCATCTTTTCTACGGATTCCACCCCTCAAGGTTTTATCGCCGCCGCCCCGGTTCCGGATTCGTGGATTCCAGGGCGGGAACTTCATCTACGCGGCCCGCTGGGACGCGGCTTCAACCTGCCTGCCTCTGCGCGGAAGGTGGCGCTGGTTGCATTTGATGATGCCCCGCTGCGGCTGCGCGGATTGATCGTACCGGCGCTCAAGTCGGGCGCGGCAGTGACGCTAGTCACAAATCTTGGCTCTGACTCCCTGCCCGATGAGGTGGAAGTCCAACCAGTGTCCGCATTGGCTGAGATCGCCGAATGGGCGGATGTCCTCGCGTTCGATGTGGCGTGCGGGAATTTGTTCAAGCTGGAGGAATATCTGGGTTCCATGAAACAAGCCTGGGCTGGGAAGGGCGCGCAGGTCCTTGTCCGCACCCCGATGCCGTGCGGCGGAATCGCGGATTGCGGAGTTTGTGCGGTGGCGTTCAGGTCCGGCTGGAAAATGGCTTGCAAAGACGGTCCAGTTTTTGAGTTGATGGAAATTTTCTAATACCAGATGCGGAAAGATGTCGTTGTAACGCTGGTCAACCCCTGATATGCGACAACGATGTCTATTGGAACCAGCATTCCTTTTTCCTGTTCCGAAAAACTGAACGACGCGGTGCCCACCCCTGAGGCATTTGTGGTGAAGAAATATTCCTCCACGCTGCCGTCTGTCCAGTGGATGACGACTTTGCCGTTCGCATTTGAAACGGCCTGCTGAGTCTGGTTGTGGACGAAAACGTACACGGTTTGCTGTCCCGTTGCGGACATTACCGGCTTTTGCACGAAAGCCCGCACTTTGATGGACAGGACCGGGTTGATCGTGGCATCCTGCGGAGTGACCGGTTTGAGTTGTGCCGTGTCTTCACCGAGCTGATCGAAATAGACACGCCCAAGATCGCTCACGACCACGCGTTGGTCCTCGGGACGATCCGCGCGCCATTCGAAGCGCGCCCTCTCGAAATATTGCACAATAACGCCATCATGAAATTCGAATGGTGAAATGGGGTTTCCAAATTGCGCCACTCCTCCATTGGTTTTGAAGAAATCGAGGAAGGCGTAACAGACGCGATGTCCACTGAGGAATACTTGGCATCCGACAGGGTTTTCGAGCCGGAGTTGGCTGTCCGGTTGGTAAGTGACCTCTCCAAGCGGTGTCAGGTGTATTGCCGGGTTGCCAAACAGGTCTCTACCCAGTTCAAAACGCGCCCGCTGAAAATATTGGACCGTCTTTCCGTCCTTCGATGTCATCTGTTCCGTGATCGGGTATCCATAGACAAGAAGCGGCTGTTTGGCGGAGTTATAAAATTCAAGAAATTTGCCTTTGACAAAGTGCCCGGTTTCGGGAAAAAAACTCACACCCTCTGACTGCGCTTGAGCAGGGCTGTATGGCAACAGGAGAAACAAAATTATCCATGCGACGGCGAGTCGTCTTGCGAATTTCATCGAATTCATTATACACACATTCGATATACCGGGAACGAGTCCTGCTTGTCAATTTGGATAAGCCCATCATCCTCGGGATGTGCTTAATAAGGCGTTGATGATCCGTTCTGCCGCGTGACCGTCGCCGTAGGGATTCGCTGTTTTTGCCATTTTGGTATATTCGGCTGGGTCGTCCAACAGCCGCTTCGCTTCCCGGATGATGCGACTGGGTTCCGTTCCAACCAGTTTAAGGATTCCCGCTTCGATTCCCTCCGGACGTTCAGTTGTCTCGCGCATGACCAGCACGGGAATTCCAAAGGTTGGCGCCTCCTCCTGGATACCGCCTGAATCGGTAAGGATCAGCGAGGCGCGTTTCATCAGGTGCACCAACGGGAGATAATCCAGCGGCGGCAAGAGTGTGACATGCTTCACATCACTTAAAATGCGATTGACCGGTTCCTGCACGTTTGGATTCAGGTGGACCGGGTAAACGATCTCGACATCTTCGCGTTGCGCCAGTTGCCGAAGCGCGTGGCAGATGTTTTCCATGCCTTGACCGAAGTTCTCGCGGCGGTGGGCAGTGACGAGAATCAGTCTCTTAGCCGCGTGGTCGGTAATACCCAGGGTATTGAGCAAGCCGGTTATTTCTTTCGGCTCTTCCTGATGCGCGACATAATTCAACGCGTCGATGACCGGGTTGCCGGTGACGAAAATTTTTTCCGGCTCGATGCCCTCACGCAGAAGGTTTCCCTGTGACCAGGCGGTGGGCGCGAAATGCAAATCCGCGGTGACCGTTGCCAGCCGTCGATTGATTTCCTCCGGGAAGGGATGCCATTTGTTGTGGGTGCGGAGACCGGCTTCGATGTGTCCGAATTTGATCTTGCGGTAAAAAGCTAGCAGGGAGGTGGTCACGACCGTGGTTGTATCACCAACTGCCAGTACCCAATCAGGGTTGAATTCACCAAGGATGGGGTCAAGATGAGTGAACACCCCTGCGCTGACCTGCGCCATTGTCTGTCCCTCGCGCATCAGGTCCAGATCGTATTCCGGCTGAATCTCGAATAAATCCAACACCTGGTCGATCATCTGACGGTGTTGGGCAGTGTTGCAAACACGCGATTCGATGCCTGCCGTCTCCCTCAGCAAACGGATGATCGGAGCCATTTTTACGGCTTCGGGGCGGGTTCCAAGAACGGAGAGAATCTTCATGCGATTGGCGGTTTACGGTTGATGCTTTGCGACCGGCGATTTGCCATCGCCAAGGCGGTGGAGTTGGAAGCCTGCGTTTTGCCATTCATCCATTTTCCAGGCATTGACGGTATCAAGAGCGACGCGTGCTTTGGTCTGGGAGATGATGCCTTCCGGTTTGAGCGAGACGAATTCCGTGTGTTTGACGAGCAGCAGGATGAGGTCGCTGTCCTGAAGCGCATCGTGCAAACTTTCCGCCATGTGAATGCCATCCATTTTAGCATCAGGTTTGAATGGTTCCCATGCTTTGACTTGCGCGCCTTCCTTTTGGAGCAAATGAACGACTTCAGTGGCGGGGCTTTCGCGCAAGTCGTCCACATCGGGTTTGTAGGCAAGTCCGAGGGCAGTGATCTTTTTACCATTCAAACCGCCGAGCGCCTGCCTGGCTTTTTCCACTACAAAGTGGGGCTGCGTATCATTGACGTGACGCGCGTGGTAAATGAGCGGCGTCAATTCCGGTGCGGCTTCGACGAAGAACCACGGGTCCACGCTGATGCAGTGACCGCCAACACCCGGCCCCGGGCTGAGGATGTGGATGCGCGGGTGCAGGTTGGCGAGGCTGATGGCCTCCCACACATCCACGCCAAATTTTTCGGCAAGGCGGGCAAACTCGTTGGCGATGGCAATGTTCACATCGCGGGTGGTATTCTCCATGATCTTGACCATCTCGGCGGTGGTCGAGTCTGTTTCGATGATCCTGCCTTTGACAAAGGTTGCGTAGAGGTCATGCCCGGCTTTTGCTGATTCGGGGGTCACGCCGCCAATGACACGGGCGTTCTCAATCAATTCGCGCAGGATTTGCCCCGGCAGGACCCGCTCCGGCGAATAGCACAGGAAGAAATCGGTGCCCGCTTTCAGCCCAGAACGTTCCAAAATGGGGGCGACCAGATCGACGGTCGTGCGAGGCGGGGAGGTCGATTCCAGAACGACCAAATTCCCTTTACGGAGGAACGGCACAATGGCTTCCGTGGCAGAGATTACGGCTCTCATATCTGCCAGTTTGTATTTGCGCCCCTCAAAGTCACCGGATTCGCGATCTTTGAATGGTGTTGGGACAGCGATGATGAAGGCATCGGCTTCTTCAGGCTTTGTGGAGGCTGAAAGGTTCCCCGAGTCGATTGCCCGCTTGACGACATCGCGCAGCCCTGGCTCGTGAATGTGGATGTCCCCTCTTTTGAGGGTTTCGACGATGTTCGGGTTGATGTCCACACCGAGAACCTTGAGTCCGTTTACGGCGAAGGTGGACGCGGTCGGCAGTCCGATATAGCCGAGACCGAGAATACAAATCTTGTTAAATTTCACAAAATCTCCTTGCCCCGCCTGCCGCGCAGGCGAGGATGTTTGAATGTTGGGCTAATTATAGTCTTGAAGCGCGCCTCTCAAAACTTTTCGTACCACGGCTCGTAGATAAGTTAGGATTATGAGCTGGTCTTGTTGTATAATGAATTGGAGGCAATATGGATTTTCTGCTTGAACCCAATGTGGCGTATCTCATTTTGCTGGCAGGCGTGATGCTGGGTTTCATGGCAATCGTCTCGCCGGGGACGGGTCTGTTTGAAGTGGGGGCGTTTTTCTGTCTCGTACTCGCTGGATATGCGGTTTACAACCTGTCCTTCAACTGGTGGGCGCTGGCGCTTTTGGTGTTGAGCCTTGTGCCCTTTGTGTACGCGATTCGGAAACCCAAACGGGAATTGTTCCTCGGTTTGTCCATTCTGTTGCTGGTGGTGGGTTCCGTTTTTCTCTTTCCCCGCACTACCGGCATCATGGCAGTCAATCCGGTCGTAGCGATTGTTTCCTCGGTTCTCGTGGCTGGTTTTCTTTGGATTGCGGTTCGCAAATCCATTGAAGCTGCGGGTGCCAGACCGATACATGACCTTGACGGGCTGGTCGGAAGGATCGGAGAGGCGCGGACAAAGATCCTGGATGAAGGAAGTGTACAAGTGGGCGGTGAATTATGGTCGGCTCGTAGTGAGAGTTCCATCCCTGCGGGTAGTACGATCCGTGTCGTCCGCAGAGAAGGATTTGTGGTCGTTGTCGAAAAAGTAACCAATACCAAGTCGTAAAAGGAGAATACTATGGATATACTCGGTGTAGGTGGAGGACTTTTCTGTTTTGTGGGCGCGATCCTGATCATTGGCTTTATTTTTGTAGCCAATGCCATCCGTATCGTTCCCGAGTACCAGCGTCTGGTCGTGTTCCGGCTGGGTCGTTGTGTAGGCGCCCGTGGACCCGGAATCGTCTTCCTTGTCCCTGTCATTGACCGTGCCGTAAAGGTGGACCTGCGTGAACAAGTGCGCGAAGTGCCTCATCAGACTTCGATCACCAAGGATAAAGCCCCGATCTCGATCGACTTCCTGTGGTACTACAAGGTGCTTGATCCGGCTGAATCCGTGTTACAGGTTGGTAATTTTGAATCCGCCGCCGCTGGTATCGCGGCGACCACCCTACGTGCAGTCATCGGTGGTATTCCGCTCGACGATGTGCTTTCAGAACGCGAACACATCAACAACATGCTCCGCACCCGCCTCGACGAAGTAACCGAGCGCTGGGGTGTGAAAGTCACCAACGTGGAAATACGCGAGATCATCCCGCCGCGCGACGTGCAGGACGCCATGAACCGTCAGATGTCTGCGGAACGTATCCGCCGCGCGGTCGTAACCGAATCGACCGGTACGCGCGAGGCCGCGGTCAACGTGGCGGAAGGCGAAAAGCAGTCCAACATCCTGCGTGCCGAAGGTCAGAAGCAGTCCGCGATCCTGCAAGCGGAAGGTGAACGGCAGGCACAATTGTTGCGCGCACAAGGCTTTGCCCAGGCGCTTGAAACTATCTTTGCTGCCGCCAAGACCATCGACCAGAAGACCATGACCCTGCAATATTTCGAGACCTTGAAGTCATTGGGTATGAGCCCGTCCACGAAATATATCTTCCCGATGGAATTTACCAGTTTGTTGGATAATTTCCTCGGCAAAGATGTGAAAAAGTAATATTCGCAAAAATAAAAGGAGAGTAGAAAGTGGAGAAGAGATTTTCCACTTTCTACTTTTTTATTGATACAATGCCGCTGACAATGGAAATTCAACCCGCAAACCTGCTTGATCTGGGAGCATTACACCGTCTTGAACATGCCTGTTTCGACAAGGATGCCTGGTCTCTGTTGGACCTCATGGCGGTATTAACATGGCCTGAAGTGATCCGCTTGAAGGCGGTGGAGGATGGCGAGATGGTTGGATTCGTGGCAGGCGACCCGCGTCCATCCCAAGGGGTGGCTTGGATCGCCACTATCGGCGTTTCCCCACCTTATCAGCGACGCGGCATCGGGCGCGCGCTCCTGCATGCCTGTGAGGAACGTGTCAAATTACCGCGCGTGCGGTTGACCGTGCGTGTTTCCAACACCGGAGCCATCTCGTTGTATGAGCAGGAAGGCTATCGTACCTGTGATGTTTGGAGAAACTATTACAGTGATGGGGAAGATGGACTGGTGATGGAAAAAACCTTATAGGATATTTTGCCGAATTGCCCTGCATTATGTGGGATTATAATCGCACCCAATGACCCAGCAGATATTGCCTCCACCGATATGGGTGGACAAGCCAACTACATTCAATCAAATGGTGGTGGACCTCTCCGCACAACCCCGCATTGCAGTGGACACCGAATCGAACAGCCTGCATGCCTTTCGCGAACGAGTCTGCCTTATCCAGTTTTCGACCCCCAAAAAAGACTATGTTGTCGATCCGCTGGTGCTCCAGGACATGAGTCCGCTTGCCCCGTTGTTTGCCGATCCCAAAATTGAGAAAATCTTCCATGCTGCGGAGTATGACCTTGTCTGTCTCCGGCGCGATTTCGGATTCGAATTTGCCAATCTCTTCGATACCATGCAGGCGGCGCGCATCCTTGGCTACCAATTCGTCGGGCTGGACAATCTGCTTGCCGAAAAGTTTGAAGTAAAGATCGACAAGCGCCATCAAAAAGCGGATTGGGGAGCGCGACCACTGACTCCGGCACAGATTGATTATGCGCGTTTCGATACCCATTACCTTTTCCAATTGCGTGACCTGCTGGAAGGAGAGCTGCGGGAAAAAGATCGCTGGGGATTGGCGCGTGAGGATTTTGCCCTCGCTTGTGATGTAAACGAGCCGAAGGAGAGAAACAACGGTGCATCCTGGAAGCGATTCAGCATGCGCAAAGATGTTTCTCCGCGCGAATTGACGATCTTGAGCGAACTCTGCGCCTGCCGCGATCTCATCGCCGAGAAACTCGATCGCCCGGCGTTCAAGGTCATCTCAGATGACATGCTGCTCGATATTGCCCGCAACCTGCCGGAGAAGGATGTCGACCTTGCCGGAATCGGGATGAGTACCCGACAGATTCACCTGTGGGGCGACCAGATCTTATCCGCGATGCGGCGTGGGCTGAGTGCTCCGCTTGTGAAACCGGAGCAGCCCAAACGTCCGAACGATGCGGCTCTCAAACGTCTGGAAAAGCTCAAGAACTGGAGAAAGAAGATCGCCAAGGAATTATCGGTTGAGTCCGATATCATCCTGCCAAAAGTGTATCTCAATAAGCTGGCTGAAAATCCGCCCAGGAACTTGAAGGAGTTGGAGAAGGTGATGAGCAAAACTCCGACCCGGTTCGCCAAATATGGAACGCAGATTTACAACTTGATTGGAGGATGAATTGAAAATCCATTTTCACGGCGCCGCGCACACAGTGACGGGAAGTCAGCATTTGCTGGAGATCAACGGGCACCGCCTCCTTCTAGACTGCGGACTGTATCAGGGTCGACGCGAGGAGACCTACTCCCGAAATTTGAACTTTGCCTACGACCCTCGCAAAATCGACGCGGTGATCCTTTCCCATGCGCACATTGATCATTGTGGCAATCTTCCCAACCTGGTCCAGGATGGGTATGAGGGACCTGTGTATGCCACTCATGCGACAGCCGATCTGGCTTCAATCATGATGGCGGATTCGGGTCGCATTCAGGAATCGGACGCGGAGTTCGTGAACAAGAAACGACGGGCACGCGGCGAGGAACCCATCGAGCCGTTGTACACAGAAGTGGACGCTCAACACGCCGCCGACCTTTTCCGTAGTGTGGATTACAACCAGCCTTTTGAGCCGGTGCCCGGTGTAGTTGCCCGCCTGGTGGAGGCCGGTCATATTCTCGGTTCTGCGGCAGTCTCGCTGGAAATCGAAGAAAAGGGAAGGAAGATCCGGTTTTGGTTCTCCGGTGACATCGGACGATATAAGCTTCCATTGTTGCGGGATCCGGTTTTACCGGAAAATGTCGATTATCTCCTGATGGAGTCGACCTACGGCGATAAACTTCACAATGATCCGTCCCTGGCGTACAGCGAGTTTCGTGATGTTGTGAGACGGACGATCAAGCGGAATGGCAAGGTCATTATTCCGGCTTTTGCAGTGGGGCGCACGCAGGAACTGGTATATAACCTCAATGAAATGATGCACGATGGCGATGTGCCTCGTGTGCCGGTGTTCGTCGATAGTCCGCTGGCGGTGAATGCGTCGCAGATCTTCAAAAAGCATCCTGAATGTTTCGATGCCGAAACGAGGCAGTTTGTGGAAGAGGCGCGCCATCCTGCTCTTGATTTCAAGATGCTGAAGTACGTCCAGTCTGTCGAGGAGTCGAAGGCGTTGAACCTGCGCAAAGACCCGATGATCATCATTTCTGCTTCGGGGATGGCGGAGACCGGGCGGATTCTGCATCATTTGCGAAACAATATCGAGAATCCGCGTAATACGGTTTGCATTGTTTCCTGGCAGGCGCCGTACACGCTGGGACGGCGCCTGGCAGACCGCGAGAAACGTATCAAGATTTTCGGCGAGCCATACACTGTTCAGGCGGAGGTGGCGACCATCGGCGGGCTTTCCGGCCATGCCGGGCAGGATTTGCTGACGAAATATGCCGTCAATGTGAAAAATACAGTGAAAAGAATTTTCCTTGTGCACGGCGAAGAAAAACAAGCCGCGATGCTGACCGAGAAACTAAGGGAAAATAACCTGCGCGAAGTCTACTACCCTGAATTACATTCCGCCTATGAAATTTAAGTTATAATCCCGCCCGCAAACCGAATATTGGGAAGGTGCCAGAGTGGTTGAATGGGACGGTCTCGAAAACCGTTGTGGGCCTCGTGTCCACCGAGGGTTCGAATCCCTCCCTTCCCGCTGACGAAATCGCATCCGTAAGGGTGCGTTTTTGTTTTCGTGCGCAAGTAGAAATAGCAACTTGAATGCCGATCTGTTCGTACATAAAACTAGAACCATGTTTTTCAATAGGAGAAACTGAAATGTCCGAACAAACTTCCAAACCCGCACCCGTCAAAGATCCTGAAAAAGCCGCTCTCAACAAGCGCCTTGAAACCGCCTTCTGGGGGCTCTTCCTCATCATGCTCGGCGGACAATTCCTGCTGAAAGACCTTAACCTCCCTGAAGGAACCTGGGATGTTGGCATCGGACTGATCCTGCTCGGACTGAACGCGGCGCGCTACCTCAACGGTCTGCGCATGAGCGGCTTCACCACCTTCCTCGGCATCCTTGCCCTGGTCGGTGGACTCGCCCAAATCAGCTTCAAATTCGATCTCGGCGGAGCACTCCTGCTCATCATCCTCGGCGCCTATCTGATTCTCAAACCCTGGTTTGACAAACAAGGACTGTTTGGCAGAGCCGAAGAGAGTTAACTACCCAATCCACTGCAATGACCGCAACGTTCTTTCAGAACGTTGCGGTCTTAATTTTAGTGGTAAGATTTGGGCGATGAAACTCCACCTTGCACTCGCTCAAATCGCTACCAAATTGGGGGATGTCGAATCCAACCTTGAAAAACATATAGACTACATCAAGCGGGCGAAATCAAACAAGGCTGATTTATTGGTCTTCCCTGAGCTTTCGCTGACGGGATACGTCTTACAGGATATTGTCGCCTCCGTTGCTCACCGCCCAACGGAGGATGACCCTGTTTTCAAACATCTCCTCAAAGCGAGTCATGACTTGGACCTTGTGATTGGCTTCGTTGACGAGGACGAACGCCACCGTTTCTTCATCGCTTCCGCCTATTTATCCGGCGGAAAGGTCGTGCACGTGCACCACAAAGTGTATCTGCCTACGTATGGGCTCTTCGATGAAGGACGTTTCTTCGCCTGGGGCGACTCGATCCGTTCGTTTGATACACGCTTTGGGCGGGTCGGGCTGCTCATCTGTGAAGATTTTTGGCATGCCTCGCCGCCATACCTGCTCTGGCTCGATGGCGCTGACCTCATGATCTTTTCATCTGCCTCCCCCGGACGCGGCTTGAACGACAAGGAAAAGCTCGACTCTGCGCGCTGGGTGGAACGGGTGAACAAGGCCTATGCCAG
Organism: Chloroflexota bacterium; assembly: GCA_013388855.1. Classification (GTDB taxonomy): domain Bacteria; phylum Chloroflexota; class Anaerolineae; order Anaerolineales; family Villigracilaceae; genus Defluviilinea. The sequence continues at coordinate 52,197 of JACAEM010000038.1, read as the reverse complement.
TATGTTCACATCCTTTGTGGCGCATTGCAACCGCGTTGGTTTTGAAGATGGCTTGCTCTTCTGGGGCGGGGCAACGGTCAACGACCCGAATGGGGATTTGGTCGCACAGGGTCCTTATTTTGAAGAAGCTCTCACCTTTGCAGAATTGGATTTGAACCAGCTTCGCCGCACGCGGGCGCGCCTGCCCTTGCTCCGCGATGAAAGGACTGCCCTCGTGCAAAAAGAATTGGACAGGATACTTGCCCGTGGTCGATCTAACCATTAATACAGATGTCGCTCGTCAAATCTTGACCGGCTTTATTCGTTCCGAAGTCACCCGCGCAGGATTCTCGCGTGCAGTCATTGGTCTCTCCGGCGGCATCGACTCGGCGCTCTCCTGTGCGCTGGCAGTCGATGCCTTGGGCAAGGAAAATGTGCTGGCTGTACGAATGCCTTATCGATCATCCAGCCCCGATTCACTTGCCCATGCCGAATTGCTCATCAAGCAATTGGAAATCCCCAGCAAAACAATAGAAATCACGAACATGGTCGAGCCTTTTTTTGCACTTGACCCGAATATCACGCAACTCCGCAAGGGAAATGTCATGGCGCGCGAGCGGATGATCGTGTTGTATGATCAATCGGAAGTTTTCAAAGGGCTGGTGATCGGAACCAGCAACAAGACCGAAATCCTGTTGGGATACAGTACTCAATGGGGCGACTCGGCCTCGGCAATCAACCCCATCGGCGACTTGTACAAGGCGCAGGTGCGGCAGCTTTCCCGTGCGATGCATATTCCTACCGTGATCATCGACAAGGCCCCTTCTGCCGACTTATGGGACGGCCAGACCGATGAAGGGGAACTGGGTTTTACATATGAACAAGCCGACCAATTACTCTATCTGCTGGTGGATCAGCGTTACAGCCTTCAGGAATGTGTGGATGCTGGGTTCGATAAGCAATTTGTCAACCAAATCATAAACCGGGTCAGGCGTACTCAGTTCAAGCGTATGTTGCCGCCGATTGCTAAGCTGAGCAATCGCACGGTTGGTTACGACTTCCTATACCTGCGCGACTGGGGCACGTAGACCCGAATAAAGTCAATCTCAAAAGCAGAAGGCGCACGCCTTCTGCTTTATGTTGCAAGGATATAAGTCAGGTATGATTCGAATTGGTATTCCCCCTGCTCTAAAACACCGCCGATTTTTCTATCTCTGGCTGGGATTGTTGATCTCCATTGCCGGAACCCAGATGCAGATATGGGCGATCTTCTGGCACATCCGTACCTTGACCGAGGAACCGATTGCATTGGGCGGCGTGGGGCTGGCGCGCATCCTACCGGTGATTGTCTTTTCCCTGATTGGAGGCGCGGTCGCCGATTCCTTGAAGCGCACCCGCATCCTGTTCATCACACAAAGTTCTGCTTCCCTGCTCGCCATTACTTTGGGATTGCTGACCCAGTTTGGACAGGTAACCATCTGGCATATTTACCTCCTGACGGCGCTCAACGCGGTTGCAATTGCCTTCGATGGCCCGGCGCGTCAGGCTCTCGTCCCTAACTTGGTTCCGGAAAAGGACCTGCCTAACGCCTTTAGCATGACTTCCATTGCCTTCCAGACAGGTTCCATCATTGGACCCGCCCTGACAGGTATCATCATTGCTTTTTCCGGTCAGCAGATGGTCTATTACATCAATGGATTATCATTTTTAGCAGTCATCCTTGCCCTGATCCTGATCGGTGATGTGCCGCAACAATTGACCAAATCTGGCAAAGCGGTTAGTTGGGGTGCCATCCGCGAGGGAATCCGTTTTATTTTCAACAAACCGATCATCCTTTCGACCATGCTGTTGGATTTTGTCGCCACATTCTTTGCTTCTGCCAATACCTTGATGCCGATTGTGGCGCGCGACGTTCTGAATGTGGGCGTGATGGAATATGGCTGGCTATCCGCCGCACAATCTGTAGGGGCAGTATTGGCTGCTTTGGTTGTTTCGCAAATTCACGAGCTTCGCAGGCAGGGGCCGGTCTTTTTGGGATCAGTGGTTGTTTTCGGCGCCGCGACCGTCCTTTTTGGCATGAGCAGTTCCGTTATTCTTGCCTGGTGCGCACTGGCGGTTACAGGCGCGGCGGATGCCGTCAGTACCATCATCCGGAATACGATCCGGCAGTTACAGACCCCCGATCATATTCGCGGCCGCATGACAAGCATCAACCAGATCTTCTTTCAGGGCGGACCTCAATTGGGTGAGGTGGAGGCTGGTGTTGTGGCGCAATTATTTGGCGCGCCCGCGGCGATCATCAGCGGGGGGATCGCCTGTGTGCTGGGAATGACCATAATCGTTCGAAAATGGCCTGCGCTCCTGACCTACAATGGAGATGAACATATCCGCCAAAGCAGCCCGTCCGCTGCCGATTGATGCAAACCTTACGATTGCCGTACGATTTGGTAACAACCCTCATTTGGGTGTTGACTTGCCCCATGAACAGGACTATACTGTCGGCATTGAGGTAATGGTCCTATGCGAGCAGATACCTACAAGAAAGAGAAACTCCGCTGAAAGCACGCGTGTCTTCGCGTGCTTTTTTTATTCCAATCCTGAAAGGAGATTAAGAAATGGACTATGGACTGATCGGCAAGCTCGAGAAGGCAAAACGATATGCAGAGGACAAGACTCGCTTTCGTTTCAATAAATTTGAACTGACCTTCCACGGTGACAACAACGATCATAATGTCAGTTTTGATAACGGTGAATTTCACTGTGACTGTGAATTCTTCCTGACCCACAAGCGTTGCGGACACACCATGGCTCTCGAGATCCTACTCAAGGGGATGATACCGGAAACGGTTCAACCTTAGCCGACAATTGAATCCATTATCAACGGCCCTCCCTCCCCGGAGGGTCGTTGTGTTAACCAAAAAATATGACCCAGATGAGAGGATTTAAAAAGCGGCTGTTTTCGATTACAATTTTTCACTATGAAATCACTTTCCCGGCGTGACTTTTTGAAGCTTGGAGGATTGAGCCTCGGGAGTTTGGCATTTACACCGAGGCTTCGTAACCTGTTTGACTTTGATGATAGTAGTTTGGTGCGGGTAGCCACGGATTCAGTCAGCGTATATTCAAAACCATCCGATGAAAGTTCAATTGTCTCGACTTGGTTTCGCGATGAACTTGTGCATGTTTACGAAGAAGTGGTTGCCGATACGCCCAAGCATAACCCAATCTGGTATCGTGTGTGGGGCGGATATATGCACCGCGCGCGCTTGCAACGGGTAAAGACCCTGTTCAATACGGTTCCCTCTGTTATCCCGGAAGGGGGTCAGCGTCTCGCCGAGGTGACTGTTCCCATTTCCTACCCGTACCGGAAGTCCAAAGCCTCCAGTTCCGGCTGGGAGAAGATTAATCCCCCAATTTATTTTGGTTCGGTCCACTGGGTTGTGGGTATCGAGACTGGACCCGACGGTGAGTCTTGGTACAGAATTTTCGACGAATTGGACTCGAACGTTCCCTACTACCTGCCCACGCTTCATATGCGTGCCCTTGCGGCAGAGGAAATGAGTCCGATCTCGGTGGACGTGCCTTGGGACCAGAAACGCATCGAGGTAAATCTAACCACGCAGGTGTTGACAGCCTTTGAATATGACAAACCTGCTTTTCAAACGAAAATCTCATCGGGCATTCCCGGCGGTGATTTCAAGACACCCTCCGGCGAATTCTATATTCAAGAAAAGATGCCCTCCAAGCATATGGGGAACAGTTATTTTGATGTCGGAAAAAAGGGGCTTGTCAATTCCTTTGCCGATGCAGATGGCTACGTTCTACCGGGCATCCCATGGACCTGTTTTTTTACGCCCGCAGGACATGCCTTTCATGGCACCTATTGGCATGAAAACTTTGGCACCCCGATGAGCCATGGGTGCATCAATATGCGTACCGAAGAAGCCAAATGGTTATTTCGTTGGGCGCTCCCGCCTCACGAAGTCGGAAGGACGTTCAATCGGGGCCGCGGTACGCTGGTTCGTGTTTATTATTAATTGGATAAAATACCCTCGCTTACAGTTGCTACCTTTTGTTACTCAAGCTTTTTAGCACCTTGTAAGCTTTTTCAAGAGTGCCACCGAATGGTGAAAGCCAATCAGGCGGATCGGCGGGATTTACTGCAAACCAAGCTGTTTCTTGACCTGTAGAACCTGTATGTTGCCCCATATGACCAATAACGTATTTTTTTAGTATCTGCTTACTTGCTACCCAACAGTGAGCTTCAAATGGGGATACTCCGAGACACACTGCGTATTCATAGTTTTGATCACGTATTTGTTGAAACTTATAAATTCCAGATTCCCAAAGTGTCGAAAACTTGATTTCTACTCGATGACCATTAATTAACATATCTGCTTGTGAGTCGGGGCTACTATCTATTGATAGACCTTTTAATGCACACCATTGATAGACTAAACGTTTTCCAAGTTTGCCCTTAGAAGCCGATGGTAAAGTCAATACCCATTCGAAAGGGCTCTCTGCCCAAGGAGTAGTTGCTTTTTTAAACTCGGGTTTAATAAATTTTGCTGCGGAAGCAAGCAAATCAAATTCAGGTGATACTTGAGTCTTGTTCATTTTCTAACGATTTTTCTCAATAACTTATAGGCTTGGTCTAAATTTCCGCCAAATCCTTCGGCCCATTGTTGATTTTCAGGGTTTACAGTAACCCAGAACTCTGTTTGATGTTGTTTTTTGGCGTGATCAATCGCATATTGTTTATCGAAAATCCAACAATGCGCATTAAAAGGTGATATGCCTAGACAGATAACATATTCATAACCTTCTGCCCGAATTTGTTGGAATTTGTAGAATCCTTTTCTCCAAATAGTAGAAAATTTAATCGCAAAACGATGTTCATTTATGAGAAGCGTCTCGCTTGCATCTCCTATTGGCTCGCAGGAAATTCCCTTAGCTGCCAGCCATGATGCTACAAGTTCTCTTGCTAGCTTACTTTTTTTTCGAGCAGGTAGTTGTAATATCCATTCAAAAGGACTATTTTTCCATATGTCGTTTTGTTCTTCCAGATCTTTTTGAATATAGCTTGCAGTTGCTGCTAGCATTTGGAATTCTCGACTTAAGATAGGTCCGTTAGTAGTAACTGGGGGTCTCACGACCTCTTTGGCATTTACTTTTTGATAAGGCTTAGGATCAAAGTTAATCCATTCAATATCTTTGATACCTGTAAACCTTTGAGCCATTACCTGAAGTGCTGCAGGGTTATTATCTATCAAAATAAAGTTTCTACTTAATTCAATGCAACTCTTGCCGACTGTTCCGCTACCTGCAAAAAAATCTAGCACGATATTTCCAGGGTATGAGGATGCTTTGACTATCCTATCAATTAACTTCTGAGGTTTCTGTGTAGGATAGCCCATTCTTTCTTTGCTACTAGTTCCAACAATTGTTTGCCACCATGTATCGGTCAGTCGCATCCCATCTTCAGGATCATACTCCCATGGAGATTTTTCATCCATACCTACATAAGTAAAATACCACGTGTCTGTTGGCATTTTCTTTTTCTTTGCTTTTTCAGGACCGACTAAACCAGGAGCCATATATTTTTCGCGGTCAATCTCATTTGTGTTAAAAATATACTTTTTGGGGTCCTTTACATAAAATAAAATATTATCGTGTTTTGCTGGCCATTTTGACCTAGATCGCCCACCAAAATCATATGCCCAGATAATCTCGTTTAGGAAAGATTCTCTGCCAAATATTCTATCCAATAACAACTTGCAATAATGAGACTCTCGATAGTCTATATGGAAATAAAGACTTCCATGGGGTTTTAGCAAACGGTATGCTTCCTTAAGACGTGGTTTAAGGAAAACCTCGATATAGTATGCACTTCCAGCAGGCATTAAGGTCTTGTAAGCATTTCCTATTTCTGGATGAACAAAGTCTTGATCTTCAAAATCAAAGGAATCTTGATAAGCTCTCGTGCTTAACTGAACTGTCTCATAAGTGTTGCCTTGGAAACCCTTTCGAGAGCCATTCTTGGATTTCGTTGTTTTAATTCTTGTGAGTTTTTGTGTTTTTCCAGTGTTGAAAGGGGGGTCAATGTATATTAAGTCTATCGATTCACTCGGTAGTTCTCTTAGGATTTGCAAATTGTCTCCAAAATATATGCGATTCATCATAGCCCGTTATTCGATTGGATTTTTGTAGAACTTACGTTCGGTTATTATATCAAATTAGAAAAAAAAAAGAAGGCGACCCAACGGTCGCCTTGTGCTAAACATCTAAACGATATCCAACGCCTCGTATTGTTTTGAGAAACTTTGGGTTATCAGGGTCAAGTTCGATGGCGCGTCTCAGCCACGAGATGTGGACGTCCAATGTGCGAGTGTCGCCTGTATAGTTTGTCTCCCACACTTTTTTGAAGAGAGATTCGCGTTCGACCACTTCGCCATGTTTGTCGATCAAGATTTGCAACAAGGTGATCAGTCTTGGGGTCAATTTGGTATTTTTGCCCAGGCATCGTACGCGACGATGTTCGAGATCGAGGCGAATTGGTCCGGCAGAAATGACATTGTTGCCATCACCGGGCATCAACGCTTTTATGCGGTTGACAAGTTTTTGTATCGTGAAGGGAAGTGCAAGAACAGCATCCGCTAAATTTTTGTCAACAGCCCTTTCCTTGTCGAGGATCAGAATGATAGGGATCTTCGAATCCTTCTTGCGCAGAGATAAACAGATACGTATGCCTGTGCTTCTTAATGACGCGGCGTTGATCACAACAAGCGTAGCATTGCTTTGCTTCAACTTCGAGACAGCCTGACTCCCATTTTGGAACGCGAGAACATCAAATCCCTTCTTTTGCAAATCTGCGGCAAAAGAAGGGATTTCTGCATGTCGTCCTTCGATAACCAAAAGTGTGGTTTTTTTCATTTGTGAATGATAATTCCAAGTGACAATGGCACACGAACTTGCCATTGTAAAATTCATTATACCCTAAATCTTAACAAAAGTTTTCCTCTGCTGATTTTGAATTTTTAAGGTAGCGCCGATTAAACTACAAATGACGAATCTTTTCAAGATATTCAATTATGAATTAAGTACTATCAACATTGACACACTGTGAGCGCCTGCTTGACTTCACTTGACAGGTATGGTAATATCGGCGGGCTTCGATGCGGGGTGGAGCAGTGGCAGCTCGTCGGGCTCATAACCCGAAGGTCGCAGGTTCAAGTCCTGCCCCCGCTACTCGTGTCAACTGAAGACCGCCAGGCTAACCGAATTAGGCGAACCTGGCGGTCTTCGATTTGAAGGGTCTCAGAAAAAAAGAGATTTTTCATGAACCAATGACCCCAAGGCTTGAAAACCCAAAAGCCATCACCGGATTTCTGCATTATCAAAGTATTGAAGGGTAAGCATCAGTCGCACTATCTAAAAACTTTGAGTTGAAAATTAGGGTGTGAATATCAGTAAGTTTCAATCTGCCTACATCCTGCCTTTCTTACATCATCTACGCACGAATATATACTGCTCGCTGTAAAAAGCGAGTTCGCCTTACATCAATCGACTCGAAATAACCTGCGCTGATTCATTTGGGGAATACGGGCTTTTCCCTGTCTGTCAAATTGACTATGATGGCATTGCTGGCTTTGATCAGGTTCTGCGGTGTGATCATGATTTCCTCGCCCCATTGCCCGGCACCGGTCCCCAGGATGGGTTCATCGACGAGACTCGCTTCGAGGAAGGAGCGGAATCCGGGCGGCTGCCAGTGAAAAGCGGGAATGGAACCGATGACATATCCTGTTGTTTCCTTGACCACCTCTGGCGCCGCCATCTGGATATTGCGTGAGCCGATTGCCTTTTTGAGATTGCCCGAAATGGCGTTCTGGTCGCCGCCAAGCATGACGAGCACCCGCTCGCCCGTATCCACCTGGAAGATGAGCGTTTTTACCGCCTGCCGCTCCGAAAAGCCGAGCGCATGTGCGACATTTGCCGCACCCTTTTCCGTTTCGGGAGAAAAGCTACGCGCTTCATAGGGAATGTTGTGTTCGTCAAGGTAGAGGTGGGAGGGTAACTTCATGGTCTTGGAGCGTCCTTGTTTCGGGTAACACTGATCCTGCCGGAATTGTCGATCTCAATCAGGTCGCCTGTTTGCAGTTTCTGAAAATCGGACTCTGAAACCGCCACAAGCGGAATGGGTGAATTATACAATTCTGTTGCCACTATCGAAGCAAGCGCAAAGAAGAAATCCGTGGCGGTGGTAAGTATGGCACTAGGCGCGGTCCCGGTGCGGATGGCTTCGAGCAACACCGCAGTTGTGGTGGATGAACCGCGCGTGAACGGTATGGCGAGAATTTTTCCTTTGGCGATCATCCCCGAAAGCGGATGCCTGCGGTCGATGATCTCGCCGGTCTTCCAGTCGTAGCCACCCCAAAAGGAGAGCGACTCGCGGCTGACCAGCGCCTCCCCGCTGGCAATGCCTGCGATGAAAGGTTTACCCGTAAGAGTCAGCCGTTCCATAGCGATTCGTCTCGGACGATCTTCCCATCCACAGCAGAGGCAACACAGTCTTTCAAGCTGCCGAAAGTGACTTGTCTGCCCAAAAGCCCGGGTGTGTAATAGGCAAACTTTGCAGAGTTCGTCATCAAATGCCGCACATCATCGGGCAGCATGGGGGAGGTGAGGATGCAGGTATCCACTGTCAGTTGCGCGCCGAAGGACTGCAACGCGTCGAGGAGACCGGCTCGTTGGGCAAGGGAAACCATGGCGCGGCTGGATGTGACCAGAAACTTAACCCTCGGATGTTTTCGTTTTCCCTGCACCAGCGGCGCGAGCAATTTGAACTCTGCCAGCGAAAAATGTGGACTGCCCAATACCACCATATCCAACGAATCGTCGTCAGAGTGGGTGAGTTCCTGGCGGGATTGACGCAACTCATCCATGCCGACCATGATCGTTTCCTCCGGTGTTTTGCCCTGAAAAGCGGATTCGAGTGTTGGCGCCTCGGGGGTGACACCCACCATATGGAACATTCCCACTGCGCCGGAGGACGCTCCCGCCGCTCCCAACGCCTTGAGTTGGTCCTCATTGGGTATCACGTTTATCCCCTCGATGACGGGAATCCGGTCAAACGCAACCTTGCCCATGAAATGACCAAACACGGGGTAGAAATTGTCACTCTCTTGCAGCGCTTGGGGAATATCCTTCAACCGAAGCAGGAGTTTACCGGCGCGGTTTTCGGTGAGGTGCAATCCGATGGCGGGCACACGACCAGTGATGGCACAACAGATATCGAACAGATCCGGGTAGCGCTCGGTACGCGCGCCCAGTACAGAATTGGCAAAAGCGATGGCATTCGACTCTCCCCAGGCAATCTGTTGCCCGAAGGATGGTCGCATTTCTGTCTGGTAAGGCGCGCATGTCCAGGTGGGAATCGTGCCCATGCTTTGATAGGCGACCATCTGCCTGTGCGCCTGCCTCGCCCATTCATTCGGCACTGCCCATTCCCGCCAGTGATGTTCATCGAGCCCGCTCACATTGAGCGTAGTGGGCACAGCGACTTTCGCTCCCAGGCTTGCGAGACGCTCTGCAAATTCCAGCCCCGCGTCGCCGATGTACACGGTACTATCGATGTGAGCGCCGGTGATGTCGAGTAATTCCCGCGCTCCTGAAATTTCTGCCATGCGTACCAAAATGGACATTGCCATCTTGGTGGCAGGTCCGTGATCGCCGCGCAACATGGCTCGGTCTTTGTCGGTCAATGCAAGTGTCATTGGCTTTGCCTTGAAGTCAGGAACACGCCGAAAAGGATCAATGCGCCGCCGATCAAGACTCCCATCGACGGAGTCTCTTTTAGAAAGAAATATGCCAATACTGCCGAGCCAACGGGTTCCGATAATGTGGTCACAGCCACCAGGGTGGCGGGCAGGTATTTGAGCAGCCAGTTGAACGTGGAATGCCCAATCAACTGTGAAACGGCGGCGAGCAGAAAGATCCAGAGATACGTCTGCGGCTCATACCCGAATGGATTTTGTTGTGCCGTGGTCATAAATATTGTCAACACGACTGCCGAAGCACCATACACCAGAAAAATATATGGGATCAATGAAATTCTTGCCCGGGCCTTTCGCCCGATGAGCAGATAGCCTGAAACCGCCCACGCACCGCACAAAGCCAGGAAGTTGCCCCATATGGATTGCCCTTGCAGGATCTGACCCAATTCCGGGCACTGTGGACCACCAGCCCAGGTGCACGCTTCAGCCAAGCCGATGATTGTTCCCCCTATCAAAGCAATCGCCAAACCGACGACTGCCGGGCGCGTCAACTGCTCGTTGAGGAATACCGGAGAGAGCAACGCCACCCACAATGGACCAGTCGAGACAAAGACAACAGAACTGGCGACCGTTGTATATTCGAGGGAGGTGATCCACATGGCAAAATGGATGGCGAGGAACAAACCGGAAACCGCCCCCAGGATGAGTTCGCGACGGGTGAGTCTCAAAAGTTCAGCGCGGTAACGGGTCAACGCGAGAGGCGCCAGCAGAAGGGAGGCGATAACGAGCCTCAGCGCAGCGATGACAAGCGACGGTGCGTCTGCTTGCGCGAAACGGATAAAAATCGAAGAGCTGGAAACAGCTACTATGGCGGTGGGCAGTGCAAGGGGGAGAAGGAGGCGGCTTTGTCTTTCCTGCATCCACTTATTTTACCGCGTGGGTTATTCCTTCTCCATGCGCGGGGTGCGGCGATAGTCGGACGGCTTGCCCGTATATGCCTTGCTGATCCAGTCTACCAACTCGTCAATGGCGAAAGCTTCCTCGTTATTGAGCACGGTCTGGAGTTTGGTGAGGTGGTCGGTAAGTTCCGCCATTTTCATGCGAAATGCATCGAAGGTTTCGGGCGTGGCGTTCTCGCGCAAGCCGTGGGACGCGTCATGTGCGTCGTCCACCGCCTGCATGGCGTTGTGGATGTACTCGATGATCAGGTCCCAATCTGTCATGGCTCGCTCCTTTCCAGAACTGGTCCGTTCCACTTTTACAATAGCACGGTGTATGGACGAATTCAAGTCGTTCCATGTATGAATCCCGTTTGAATATTTTTCTTGACATACACTCTTCATAAGACTACAATTTTTGTCGGTATTCCTCAAAAATTCAAAGGAGAGAGACATGGCTTTCGAACTTCCCAAACTGGCGTATGCCTACGACGCGTTGGAACCACATATCGACGCGCGTACGATGGAGATTCACCACACGAAGCATCATCAGACCTATATTACGAACTTGAACGGCGCTATCGAAAAGACCCCCGAATTGGCTGGTAAATCGCTCGAAGCGCTGTTGAGCGACCTGAATGCGGTGCCTGAAACGGTACGGACAGTTGTCCGCAATCACGGCGGCGGTACATTCAACCACAATTTGTTCTGGGAGATCATGGGACCGAAAGCAGGGGGCGCGCCGAAGGGTGAGTTGGCTAAGGCAATCGATACCTCCTTTGGTTCGTTCGATGCGTTCAAAGATGAGTTCACCAAATCGGCGGTGGGGCGCTTTGGCTCCGGCTGGGCGTGGCTCGTCAAGAAGGGGAATGGGCTGGCTGTGGTTTCCACCGCAAACCAGGACTCCCCGCTTTCAGATGGCTTGACCCCGATCCTGGGAATCGATGTCTGGGAACATGCCTACTACCTGAATTACCAGAACCGCCGTCCCGATTACGTTGCCGCCTGGTGGAATGTAGTCAACTGGGATGCCGTGGCTGAGAAATTCAAATAATCCTGCTTCCTTGCACAGGATGCGAAGCAAGTTATAATATTCTTAATCGGCATACTCACATTCCCAATAGGAGATATTTCCATGACCCACATTATCACCAGTTTGTGTGTTCGAGACCGCGGTTGTATCGATGTTTGCCCCGTGGAGTGCATGGTCCCGGGACAGCCTGTCAATGAATGGCCCTGGATCTATATCGATCCCGACACCTGCATCGATTGCGGCGCATGCGTACCTGAATGCCCGTTCGCTGCGATCTTCCCTGAAGATGAAGTGCCTGCGGCATACACTGCCAAGGGCGGCGAATATATCAGCGCGGTCGGACTCACCGGTCACTATGAAGGCACTAATCATCATGGCGTCAAGGTCGTACTTGACACTGTCAGGCAACTGGCGGCTGGCGAGGTAATCGACCTTACGCCCGATATCAAACCCAACTATGATTTCTTCAAGAGCGGACCCGGATACAGCGCAAAAGATTCAGATAACGGAATGTAATTTGGTTCCCCAAAAAGAGCCAGGTGGAATGCCTGGCTCTTTTTTATGGATTCATCGCACTCAGTAGCAATTCCGCGCCGATTCTTTCTGCCAGATACGTATTCCTTTCCTCGAGCAATACGACCACAACCAGCGGCGACGCCTGCCAGTTGGGCGGAGTTCCCGCCATGTACCATGTGACTGTCACATCCTTTTCGGTTGTCTCTGCGATGTGCGACCAGTAGCCATCCCCCTCTCTTGTCAGAGCAGTTGCCGCCTCATCCGCCGCCGACGGTTGTACCGCTTCAACCGGCATCCCCGCGGCTGATAGAACCACCCAGCCATCATTCGGCGTGTTAACCGCGGACGCAATCATTGGCGCAGGAATCATGCCATGATTGCTCAACGCGGAAGATGCCAGCGCCACCTGCAACGGAGACACATGGAAATGCTCCAATTCTGGGGTGGAGCCCCCCTCCGCCACCTGCATTTGGATGGCAGGAGCGCTGTCGAGTCTGAAGGTTTCATACACCCTTTGTAATTCCCCCGCACCAGAATTTTCGTTGATGTTCAACATTTGTTTGAACGGAGCAAGCAATGAACCTGCCGGGTACAATCCCATCGCGGCGCGGTTGATAAGAGGTTTACCGGAATCATCCTTCAGTGAAGGGCCAATCTCATCGAGAGCGTTGGGATCAAAAGTAGGGTGCGACGCCATGACAAGGATCTCGCCAGTCTGTGCGTTAAGCAATATGACAGCGCCCGTCTTGTCTGCCAGCCTCTCATCTGCACGCGCCTGCAAGGGCAGATCGAGACTCAATCGTACGTCCAAACCGGGAGGATTGGTGCCATACACCAACTGATCCCACCACACCGCGGTAGCTGGATTTCCTTTGAGCCCGCGCAGGTAATCGTCAAAAGTCGCCTCAAGACCAGCCTGCCCATACCTGGGATGGTTGTATCCGACCACGGGGGCAAGGGCGGGATATTGATAGACCCTGATATACCCCCCCGCATTCCCTTCGGTGATGTTGATTTCGGTGTTTGACCGGTCAAGGATGCTTCCGCGCTTCACATAGCGGTCTTCGACGGTGCGCCGTGAATTATCGGAGCGGGTGAGCAGGTCGGGACCGCGAACAACCGACCACCACCCATTTGTTAATGCGGTCATGAACAAGCCGACAGCTAACAGCGCGCTGAGGGACGTATAGGGAAACGGATTTGTCAACTGCGCAGGTTCTTCATCCATGTTATTACTGATAAGCAGGAGGAACAGCAGGGCGATATAGGATGTCAGCAGCGATGAGCCGCCATACGACATGAACGGCAGAGTTACGCCGGTCAGCGGCAGGAAGCGTAGATTTCCTCCGATGATCAATATCGACTGAATGCCGAAATATGCCGTGATCCCGGCCGCGAGCAGCCGTCGGAAGAGGTCCGGGGCGCGCAGGGAGACGCGCAAACCTCGGGCAATGATCAACCCAATGGCGGCGAGCAACCCCAGGGTCCCGATTAGACCCGTTTCTTCCGCAATGGCTGCGTAGATGAAATCCGATATGGCGACCGGCACGAAACCGGGATTCCCCAAGCCGGGCCCGCGTCCCTCCACGCCTCCGTTCGCGACTGCGAGAAGGGATTGGACAATTTGATATGAGCCTCCCTGCGGGTCTGCCCAGGGATTCAGCCATGAATCGAATCGTGTTTGGATGATGTCGACGAAATAATAGCCGCCCGCCGCAACGAGAATGAGCAAAAAGGCGCTGGTGACGATTACTTCCCTGCGGCCTGTGCCCAGGTAGATGATGATTGTGTAGAGGGCAATGAAAATGGAGGCAGTTCCAAGGTCGCGTTGAAAGACGAGGAGCATGACCGCGAAACCGATTAAGACCAATGTGGGGTAGATCAATGGGAATGTCCGCAGGCGAATCGGGATGCGGTCTGCAAGGTACGCGGAAAGGTAGGTGACGAGCAGGAGCTTTAGCGGTTCGGATGGCTGGAAATAGAACCCACAGCAACTAAGCCAAAGGCGCGGGCCGTATCCGGTGGGGTTTGTCCCAAAGAAGAGGGTCAGCCCGGTCAGCAGCATTCCGCCTGTAAGAAGCAGGTATTTATATTTTTTTAGGAAGTCGAGGCTGGCTGGAAGGCGCAGCCCGAATAAAAAAGTGATAAGGGCGAGGGTCAGCCAAAGCGTCTGACGCGCACCGTTTTCCGGGTCGAGCCTCCAAATGGTGAGAAGCCCCCATCCGCTCAAGAGGGCGGCGGCAGGGAAGAGATAGGGATCTGTTTCGGGAATGTGTCTGAAGATAAGCCGATGTGCGATCACGACTGCCAGACACCAGACCGCAAATGCAATCCAGTGCGGCCAGCGCAAACTTGTGTCCAATGACCGCACCCAGACGGCGGGTGACAAGGTGGTGATAAGTGCCTGGAGAAATAGAAACCCCGCCGCTATTTTCAGGAGATTTCCCTGAACGATTCGATTCATTTATAGATATTTATTTAACAACAGATCCAGCCTCTGGCGGGTTTCGGGCGGGATGACATCTTTGCGAGTAATCAACGCTGAGGCTAGTGCATGTCCACACTCACATTTTCGCTGGTGATTCAGGTTTCCTGCCAGGAGTTGCACGGCTTTTTGAGCGATCTCGGTGTTTCGGTTCAGGGTTTGGAGCACCATTTCCACGGTCACGGGTTTTTCGCTCACATGCCATACATCGTAATCCGTCACATGCGCCATGGTTGCGTAACAGATTTCCGCTTCGCGCGCCAGAAATACTTCGGGAGATGCGGTCATGCCGATGATGGACATGCCCCAGGCGCGGTAGGCGTTCGATTCCGCTTTTGTTGAAAATCGCGGACCCTCGATTGTGATGAAGGAGCCGCCGCGATGGACCACGCCTCCCGCCAAGCCGACGGCTGATTCCAATTGATCGGAGAGATCCGCACAAAAGGGGTCTGCTGTGCTGATATGGGCGACAAGACCGTCTCCAAAAAACGAGCGGGCCCGTCCATGGGTGTGGTCGTATACCTGGTCGGGTATGACGATGTGCCCCGGGGCGATATTCTCCTGCAAGGAGCCGCAAGCGCTGATGCTGACGATACGTTCCACGCCAAGCGACTTCAGCGCATAAATATTCGCACGATAGGGAACCTCGGATGGCATGAGATGATGCCCGATTCCATGCCGCGCCAGAAATGCAACCGTTTCCCCCTCCAGTTTGCCAACGATAATGGGCGCGCTGGGTTTGCCAAATGGGGTATCGATCTTGTATTCGCGCGTATCTTGCAGTCCCGGCATTTCATACAGCCCGGAACCGCCGATGACGGCAAGGGTTGCATGCTCGGTCATGGCGGACCTCCTGTGTCAAGTCTTTTTGTTGGAGAAATTTTATCGCTGGTTTCGCTCTCAATACGCACACCGAACAACGTGTCGCCGCACTTGAACTCGTCTCCTGTCATCAAAACAGTCGGGACATATAGCTTCTCATTATTCAGGTATGTACCGTTTGTGGATTCAAGATCCTCAAGCCACCATTGACCATGGTGAAAAGTGATACGGGCATGGTGAGCAGAGACCGCTTCGTCAGTGACGGGCAGGTGACAGTTTCTGTCGCGTCCGATGGTAATTTCGGTTTCAGTGTACCAGTTTTGAATCAACTGGTCCTGCCCTGTTCTAAAGGTGATACCAAGCCTGGGGTGTTTTTGCCTTGCGAGATTGTTCGCCTGTTGTCTGAGTTCCTGCCACAGGGTTAGGAGCGCCCACCCCAGAAAAACATACAGCGCAATCGCCATGGCGATCCGCAGGGCGAGGACGATGGTGGCAGTCATCGATTATTGAATTTGTTCTTGTCAAGCCTGTCTGTTTTTATGTCCACCGTTTGTTGTTGATTGACTGTGGCAGTCGGTCTCTCACTTGTTCCAACGTCCCCGCTGCCGTTGAGAGGAGACGTTTCCACCAAATCGGGGCGGGGTGGGGGATTGTCCTGCCCGAAGATCAATGCAACCCCGGCTAGTGAAATCACATCGCCCGGGTACAGCACAGTCTGGCTGGTGCGTTGTCCATTCACAAAGGTGCCACCAGTGGAGTTCAGGTCGAACAGCACGAACCGTCCCTTGATGGCGCGGAGCTGGGCATGGTTGCGCGATACACGCGGATCATCGATTACCAGGCTATTTTCCAGCCTGCGCCCGATATTTACAACGGATTCGTTCAACGGATGCACTTTCACACCCTCGATGATCAGGAAGGCATTCTCAGGGATGTTGTCACCAGCTTCTATATTGTCGTTCGTGTTGAGCTGCATACCCTGTGTATCTGCAACAGGTTCCAGTTTATGCGATGCCACAACACCGATTTCCCCGGGGGCGTAACTGTCGTCTGTGGTGATCGTAATGGTTGGCTGTGAAGTGAATTTCAACCCGATATCCTTTCCCGCCTGTGTGATGATGGTTTTCAGGGCATCCAGCGTGCTTTGTTCCCTCCACATGGGAGACGAATTGGTAGGTACGATCAAAGTAAAGACGTTGGGCGCAATCGCCCCCTCATCCTTTTGTTGAATGATGTTTTGCTGGAGGGCCGTTGCCAGCCGATGGATCATCCGGTCTTCTAACTTCAAACCTGGGAGAATACCCACCAGTTGATCTTCAACCAGAGACTGTAGTTTTCCTTCCAGTTGTTCCAGACTAAACTTCATAATTATTGAAACCTTGATCGCCCGAACAAAGATAACAGGTATTATAGAAGGGAGGCGTAAAAACTGCAAGACAGAATTTGCTTTCAGTTTTGGTGTGAAGATATTTTCGAATCAGTCGAACTTAGAGCGCCTTGTGACAGTTCGGACAAGATGTCTCTTTCGTGTAAACTACAAACCCACAGTTGGAGCAGGTGGTGGGGTGGTACTCTCCCAGCGGCGCGCCACAGGCGATACAGGAACCCTCGCCGACCGGATTGCCCGTACCGCAAAACTCGCAAGCGACGCGCGCCAGTCGCTCGGAGAGGGCATGGGATGCGCCCAGAGCGGCAACTGCACGATTGATAACGGTCCAAACCCTTTCCCCAAGTTGGATGTTCTCGATGTCCTGGGCAAGGTCATCCAGCCTGCCGAGCAGGCTGAAAGGATTTCGAAGCGCCGATATGGCTGTTCGACCCAGGCTGGCAGCGACTCCGAGCCACGCCTGCTGACCCAGTTCCACCATGACTCCATCTTCGAACTTTTGAATGGTGACGGTAAGCGCAGTCTGCCCGCCGGACATGGCGCCTGCGTGGGTGGCGATCTGCACAGCCATTTTTTCCTTGTTTCCCAACACTTGTGCATGCAGGTTCCCGCGGTTGAACTCAGCCATTAAAGCCTGTGCGAGGTCATTCGGTGTGATGTTTCCGTGAAAAATTCGCCTGTCCATGTTTTCGATTATAATCCTTTTGAGCGACGACACCTTGTCGTCGTTATCCCATCTTTATATGACTATCTACGCAATGAAACGATTTTTGTTTAAGACAGTTTTGGGGGCGTTGACGGTATCCGCGCTAGGTGTGGGGATGCTCCAAGCGCCGAATCACGCCCGGGCGTATCAGGATCCACCCACTCAAACGGGTGTTTTTATTACGGTCACGTACACCGATCCCATCAACGTGCGCAGCGGACCCAGTACCATCCTCTACCCAATCATTGGACAATTGTTTCCGGGTGACGTGATTCCCGCCTTGGGCGTTTCGCCGGGGCGCGAATGGATTCAGATTTCGTTCCCTGGCGGGGCAGGCGGAGTGGGGTGGGTATATGCGTCGTTCGTCTCCATTTCCGGCGGGGAACTTCGTATCGTGGAACCGCCGCCTACCCCGACGCCGTTGGTCACAGCGACGTTCGACCCGACACTCGCGGCGGCCTTTACCATTCAGCCGACCCCGACCCGTTTGCCGACGTTTACTCCTCCTCCGCCTTTGACCGTCCCTCAATTTACAGAGGGTAGCCCGGCGAACACCCCGAAGATTCCATCGGGTATCTTCGTAATCAGCCTTGGCGTCATTGGTTCGATTGGATTGATTATCTCTTTTATCCTACGAAAGCAGTGAACGGAGATGAACGGCGTACATAAAACAAAGAGTGTGATCGGACTGATCGCAATATTTGTTTTAGCGTTCTTCGGAAGCTTTGGGTTCGATGTGCCGGAGATTGTCCGCGCCCAGCAACCGACCGGTTCCATCCCAACGGTTACAGGCACCCCGTCTGGACCCACGGCAAGGGTTGACCCAAGTCTTCGGCAGGGTGTCCTGGTGTATGCCGGACCCAGCACCTTTGATTATCTTCCTGTCGGGGTGCTGCTGGAGAATGAGACCATTTACGTGCTTGGGCGTGCACAGGGCAAGGACGACTGGCTCCAGATCTATTATCCTGGCGTACCCGGTTCGACAGCCTGGGTGTACGCGCTATATATCGTTGATTTATCTCCAGGCGCCATTATCCCCATCGTGGAGATTCCTCCCACGCCGACTCCCAACTCGACGCCGACCATCAATCCAACTCTCGAAGCGGCTTTTATCGGTCAACAGACTCCCACCCGTTTGCCGACATTCACGCCTCCTCCGCCCCTTGACGTGCCTCTGTTTACGGATGTCACTCCCGCTGAAAGGATCGGCGTCCCAACCGGCTTGATCATCCTCAGCCTCGGGTTATTTGGGCTTTTTGGGGCGATCATCTCATACCTGCGAGGCAGGTAACCAAAAAAGACCGGGCATCCGGTCTTTTTTGGTGGTATCGCATCAACCTAGTTTTGGCAGGAGCAGGAGCCGCCGCATCCGCATCCGCCCTCGCCATGCTCATGACCGTGCGCCTGAGCGCTGGGGCTGTCAACTGCGAAGCCAGCGCCGCGCACCGGGTCGTTGACGAAGTCAATGGTCGCGCCCCGCAAATAATCAATGGAAACCTCATCGACGACGACTTTCACCCCATTCGTTTCAAAAGTGGTATCCACATCCCGGAAATTGTTATCGAGCGCCATCCCAAAGTTCACGCCACAACACCCGCCGCCGGACACATACACCCGCAGGGCATATCCTTCCAGGTTGCGTTCGGTGAGGATATTTTTCACGGCATCGGAAGCCGTGGTTGTCAGGGTAATGACTGCGGTCTCGGTCGGTGTTTGTAGCTTTGTTTCGAGTTCTTGTAGCATTTTTTCTCCTTGTGGAGCTGAAGTGGATAAATCTTATCAAATTCAATACCGACTGTCAACATAAAAAACAGGCGGATTGGCAGGTTTTAACGTACGCTTAATTTTCTTGACACATCCCATTTGCACCTGTAAAATCCCTGTGCTTTTGGGCGCAAGCCTATATTTTATCTCTCAGGAGGAGAAACCCACATGTTTGTAATGGGACTTACCCAGCTGGAGACCATCGCAATCTGGGCTGTGTTTGGTGTAGCATGGCTTGGTTTGGCGTACGCGGTCTTCCTACGTTCGCAGATCTTGCGCGAAGACAAGGGGACGGAGAAAATGCAGGAAGTCTGGGGCGCAATCAAAAGTGGAGCGGATGCTTACTTGGGCAAGCAGTTACGCTCCATTTTGCCGTTAATAGCCATATTGACAATTGCCCTGTTCCTGTCGGTTTACGTGGTTCCGCCCTCACCGGAGGCTCTGGAGCGCTTCCACGGCATGGGCGATAATCAGGTCAAGTTGATTATCGGTATCGCGCGTGCGCTGGCTTTTGTAATGGGCGCGGGCTTCTCGCTGACGGTTGGTCAGATCGGTATGCGCATGGCGGTCGAAGGCAATGTACGCGTGGCTTCGGCTTCGCGCAAATCCTTTGGTGATGCGCTTCGTATTGCCTATCGCGCTGGCACGATCACCGGTATGTTGACCGATGGTCTCGGTCTGCTTGGCGGTACGATCATCTTCATTATCCTTGGTATTGCCGCCCCGGATGCATTGCTCGGGTTCGGTTTCGGCGGCACTCTTCTGGCGTTGTTCATGCGTGTGGGCGGCGGTATCTATACCAAGGCGGCGGATGTCGGTGCGGACCTCGTTGGTAAAGTGGAAGCAGGTATCCCGGAGGATGATCCGAGAAATCCTGCGGTGGTGGCAGACCTCGTGGGCGATAACGTCGGCGACTGCGCGGGAATGGCGGCTGATATCTTTGAATCCTACGAAGTGACCATCGTTTCAGGACTCATCCTTGGGCTGGCTCTGTGGCACGTGACCGGACGTCTCGAGTGGATCGTTTTCCCGCTGATCGTGCGCGGTATCGGTGTGCTTTCGTCCATCATTGGCACATACTTTGTGCGCGGCGGTGAGACCGGCAAGAGCGAAGATGCCATGAAGGCGATCTTCCGCGGTTTTCTAACTTCAGCTGTGATCTCTGCGGCGATGTTCTTTGGCGCCGGCTGGCTGTATATGAAGGATTCGATGGAAGCTTACGGCGGCTGGTGGCGGATGCCGATGGCGGTGGGTGTAGGCGTTTTGCTTGCCATTTTGATTGACCGCCTGACGGAGTATTTTACCGGTACTCACGCGGCGCCGGTCAACGACATCAAGAAAGCGGCAGATACTGGCCCTGCGACTCTGATCTTGAACGGCGTTTCGGTCGGATTTGAGTCGTCTGTTTGGTCCGTAATTGTGATTGCGCTAACCATTGTCGCTTCTATTTTCATTTTTGGCACCATTCCGGGCGTTGAAGGCGCCGACCGTGCAACGTTCATTCTCTACGGTGTGGCAATGACCGGCATCGGCATGTTGACCCTCACCGGCAACAATGTAGCCATGGACTCGTTCGGCCCCATTGCAGATAACGCGAATGGCATTGGCGAGATGTCCTGGTCTGGCAGGACAGATAAGGAAACCAAGGTTGCGCAGCAGATCATGGCGGACCTGGATGCGGTGGGGAATACTACCAAAGCGATTACCAAGGGTGTGGCAATCGGTTCTGCGGTGATCGCGGCTGTTTCTTTATTCGGCTCCTTCCTTGTGGATGTTTCCCGTGCCCAGACTTCCTTGGGTATTCCACTGGCTGAACAAATTCAGTCCATCGGTATTCGTGTTGATATCCCTCAGGTGTTTGTGGGTATGTTGATTGGAGGCGCTCTGCCGTGGCTGTTCTCCTCCTTTGCCATTCAGGCTGTTGCGCGTGCGGCTTCCCTCATCGTGTTGGAAGTCCGCCGCCAGTTCAAATTGGGCGTGTTGGAAGGCAAGGTCAAGCCCGATTATGCACAGGCGGTTTCGATCTCCACGACAGCGGCTCAAAAGGAATTGGTCTCTTTGGCGTTGCTCGGCATTGTGACCCCCATCGTAGTTGGGCTCACGCTTCAAGTGGAAGCATTGGGTGGTTTCCTGGCGGGCATTATTGTATCCGGTCAACTGCTGGCGGTGTTCCTCAATAACTCCGGCGGCGCGTGGGATAACGCCAAAAAATTGATCGAAGACGAACCGAAAGACCCGGCAAAGAACCTTGGAAAGGGTTCCGAGCGCCATAAAGCGGGTGTGGTCGGTGACACGGTCGGCGATCCATTCAAGGATACGGCGGGTCCTGCCCTCAACCCAATGATTAAGGTTGTGAATCTGGTCTCCGTAATCGTGGCTCCGATCGTCGTGCAGTACTCAGGCGGGGCGAACATTGGTGTCTGGGTTGTTGCGGTTGCCTTGATCGGAGTCCTCGCTTGGGCGGTGAATCGCTCCAAGGCCCCCGCTCCTGAAATGGGAGGCGGCTCCTTGCCGGCGCCGGTCGCCGTGGCTTCAACTGGCAAGGCAAGTAGTGCTTCCAAGAGCAAGCCGAAAGCCAAGAAGAAATGATTTGGTGATAACAAAAAAAGAAGGCCCGTCCATGGATGGGCTTTCTTTTTTGTTATCCCATGTTATATATTTTCAGTTAAACTTGCCAAGTATTGTATAAAGGACATGGATGAAAGTAGATCTCAGGCCTTTATTGTGGCACCGTAACTTGATTATTACTATTCTGATATGGTTTTGCCTGTGGTTTATTCCATGGGGTGAACTCTTCCAGGATGTATCGAATCTATATCTTGGTTTTGTCTTGGATTTAGTTTGCTTGGGGCTGGCTTTGCTAATTTTCCTCGTTCCAGGTATTCTCCTTTACTGGTTGTTCGAACCTAAGCGAAACAATCTTGTTGATGATATCGGACTCCTTCCGATTGGTTTTGCTCTTTCTACCACGCTGATATGCGTGATTGGAATAATTGGAAGGATTGCCGGTTTTTCTTTTCAAACGGTTAAGATTCTGTTTGCATTTACTGGCGGACTGGAATTCATTCTTTTGTCGGTGTTTACAACAAGATTACAATCTATCAAATGGGATTTTCGTCACACATTTGCTTGGATCAAATTGTATGGTCCCCTCCTCTTTGTGATCTTCCTCTCGGCCTTACTGACCTTTCATGATGAGCTATTCTTCATAGATGACCGAACCTACCTGGCTTATATCACCAATTGGCAACATTCTTCCAGTTTGAATTTTAATAATATCGTCATCAAGTCAGATGTCCTGGAACTTGAGAGGTTTTGGCTTGCCCTGTACCCGATGGGTCAAGCATTATTGGCTGACCTCAGCGGCATACCTGCGATCTTATTGATTGCCAATTATTTGGAGCTTTATCTGGTGCCAGTCGCCGTGGTAGCTTCATATTGGTTTGGACGTGAATTGGGTCTTTCACGAAAGGCTTCCGTTCTCTCGGCGCTGATACAAATTGCCCTGTTTAGTTGGATGATTGGCGAAGAGTGGCCGGTTGGAAAATGGTTCTTTGAGTCCATGGGGGAGGACAAGGTTTCTGCGGTTTTTCATCTGACACCTGTGTTTTTTGTTTTTCTCCTTCGATACCTAGACCGGCCCATAACCAAGAACTTTATTTTGTTCCTTGTGTGTGGGATAGCATTAACCCTCACACACCCAGTATCCTTATTTTTTGCATGTGCGATTACGGGTGGCTTTGTACTGTGTTCGTGGACGACGAGACCTTTCCGAGCGCGAACATTTGCAGTGGTCTCACTTATCTGTGTGATGTTGACGATGCCATATATTGTTATCCGTATTGTAGACTATTCTTCACAGGCAGCCTTTACACTCGAAACAAGCTCGTTGAGTAATTCCTATCAAGCCGACCGGTATGTCAACATCATCAGTGATGTCTTTTATGGGTTCAACCCCGGTGTCTTGTTGTTTTTTGACATCCCGTCAAATAGCCGTTTTTATCAGCAATATCAGATTGTTCGGTCTTTTCCGCTTGTAATTCTCGTTGTTGCGGGAACTCTGGCTATTCTCCGCCTTAAACAAGGACCATTCTACTGGTACATATCGATCTGCGTTTTCCTGATCCTATTCGCTATGATCCCATACACGGGTTGGATATTGGGATATTTCACAGATGCGCGTCTGATTTATCGTGTGACATGGTACATGCCTCTAGGTATGAGTGTCGTCTTGATTTTAATGTCGCTGGATAAATGGTTGAACAACAGATCATGTTTTTTTATTTTTCAGAATACAGTTTCTTATAGAATACTGAAGGATTATTTTTTCTGGTTTCTGATCAGTTCGGCTTTTGTAAGCCCTTTGGTGGTTTTTCGTACCATTCCACATGTTAGCCGGTATTTTGATTTTCTCGATCACAATATTCAATTGGCAGAGGTGGGCTCCTATATTGACTCGAATTCACGCGACCCAGTCATATCCATTGGACTGGATTACATGGATACACAATTCCTTCCGGGGGTATCGGCTCACACTCGTTTGATTTCATTTCGTGAAGAGAAGCTCGAAAACGGACATAATTATTTCCTTCGTCCCGAGGAAGTCCTCGAGCGGAAACGTGCCAGCAATGTGATCCGAATGATTGACCTCAACACTTCTGTGGAGGAGCGCTGTTTACTAATGGAGAAATACGTGATCGAGTATGTAGTCGTTCCCCGAGAAGAGTTGGAGACCTATAAGCAGGTGCTGCAACCCTGTGAGTTTCAAATCACGGATGTTTTTTTTACCCGTGATTTGATTTTATTGAACATCCGGTATAGTATCTCTTCAAGTTGAAAAGACTGCTAGTGCATGATGATAAAATCTTTGCTTAAAAAACGCAAGCCTTTGTGTCTGAATTAGGCTTTTATGGAGAATGCAGCCATGTACAAGAACAAAATAATTGGCGTTGTAGTCCCAGCATATAACGAGGAATTGCTGATTGGCAGGGTGATCGAAACAATGCCTTCTTATGTAGATAAGATTGTAATAGTAGATGATTGTAGTACGGATAAAACGCCGGCCATAGTGCAACCGTATGTGGAGGCGGAGCCTGATCGGGTGATTCTGATCCGTCATAAGGAGAACCAAGGGGTAGGAGGAGCGATTGTTACAGGTTACAAGTGGTGCAGGGATCAAAAGGTGGATGCCACAGTTGTTATGGCTGGTGATGCCCAGATGGATCCGGGCGATCTGCCGGCGTTGCTTGAGCCGGTCGTTAGCGGTGAGGTGGACTACTCCAAGGGCAATCGCCTGATCTCAGGGGAAGCATGGGAAACGATGCCCCGTGTTCGTTACTTGGGGAATGCCATGCTCTCGTTGCTTACCAAAATCGCATCCGGATATTGGAATATTGCCGACTCTCAGACCGGTTTTACAGTGGCCAACTTGAAGGTTCTTCAGACATTGGACTTGGATAGTATTTACAAACGATATGGAATGCCCAATGATATGCTGGTTAAACTTAATGTATATAACTTTCGGGTATGTGATGTGGAGGTCCGACCGATTTATGGGATTGGTGAGAAATCCGGGATAAAACCTCTTCGCATGATTCCCAAATTGGCTTGGCAAATGTGGAAGTTCTTCCTGTATCGGCTGGTTCAAAAATATGTCATTCGGGATTTTCATCCACTAGTCTTCTTTTACTTAACGGGTTTTTTGATGTTCCTGGGTGGATTAACCTTTGGTTTGTACCTGCTCGGATACCGGATTTTTGTGGGACCGGTGGAGGCAACCAGCACCATAATGGCAGTATTCCTTTTTATTACTGGAATGCAATCTCTATTCTTTGCTATGTGGTTTGACCTTGATTACAATAAGGTAAATTACCGTCGATAGCGAGATTGTATGTCTAATGTTGGAAGGCATTCGAATTCGTCTATGAATAGAAGTTATCTTAAAAACAGGCAGAGTATCCAAAACTATCAATTTCCCTTCGTAAATTTGGTGTTTTTTTCATCCTTAGGTGTTTTTGAAATAATTTTTATTAAAAACGATAGTTGTTGGTGGGGGATTATTCAAATAGAATCCATCTTGTAGACTCTCTAGATGGTATTATGGTGTTAGGAAAAACGTATGAAGTTAAAGGGTAAGCATGTATTAGTAACTGGCGGCGCCGGTTTCATTGGTAGTTACCTTGTTGACCGTCTGGCAATGGAGGAACCCGCCAGCCTCGTGGTTGTCGATAGCTTTTTTTTGGGACGTGAGGAGAACCTTACCCGGGCCCGTAAGTTGTACCCTGAGCTTAAATTGTTTCGTATGGATGCATCCAATGTGGCTTCCATGTTGCAGCTTGTTCTTGCAGAAAAGATTGAAGTGGTATTCGACTTGGCTGTTGTACCTTTGCCAACCTCACTAGATTTTCCCACTTGGACCATTGAGACCAATATTGGCATTGCCTCCACGTTTTGTGAGCTGGCCAGACGAGGATATATCCAGACCCTGATTCATTGTTCGTCGTCTGAGGCATATGGTTCGGCGGTACATATTCCTATGGATGAAGAGCATCCCTTGATTCCCTGTACGCCGTATGCTGCCAGTAAAGCGGCATGTGATCATATTGTTCTTTCGTACTGGGAGACATATAACATTGATGCTGTCATTGTTCGACCGTTCAATAATTTTGGCCCACGCCAGAATCCAGGCTCGTATGCAGGGATTGTTCCCATTGTAGTTCGACATATTCTGAATGGGACGCCGATTGAAATCTTCGGCGATGGAAAACAGACACGTGACTTTGTCTTTGTTCAGGATACGGCGGAGGCAATGGTGCGCATCTATGAGGAGGAAAAATCCCGCGGTCAAGTGATTAACATTGCGTCCGGACGAGAGACATCTGTCAATGAGTTGGTTGTCTATTTGACCAGTGTAATGGGCGTCAGGGAACATCCGGTGATATACTCGCCAGCCCGACCCGGTGATGTTCGTCGCCACTGTGGTGATGTCAATCGTTTACACACATTGACTGGGTATCATGTCCGGACAGTGTCTCCAGAGACTTTGGCAGAAACTGTGGATTGGTACAGGAGTGTGATGTCGTGATGCGTCTTAATGTTCCTTATACCGATGAACGTGAACTCGAGGAGATTGCCAAGGTCCTTTCTACCGGCTATTTCACCCAGGGCCCCAAGACTGTTGAATTTGAATGGAAAGTGGCAGAATATATTGGCTGCAAATATGCCTTCGCCATGAGTTCATGTACGACGGCACTACATCTTTCGCTTGTGGTGTTAGATGTGAAGCCCGGCGACGAGGTTCTCGTGGCTGATTTTACGTTCCCTGCCACGGCAAACGTTGTCGTTCAGCTGGGAGCCATTCCAGTTCTGGTGGATATTGATCTCGATACCTTTACGGTTAATGTGGATGACTTGCGTCACAAGATTACCCCAAAGACGAAGGCTATCATTCCGGTGGATGCATTTGGATGCGCCGCCGATTTTGATGCGATCCAAAAAATAGCCGCAGCGCACAATCTTCCTGTAATCGAAGATGCTGCAACCGCCATCGGTACAAAATATTATGATCGCTTTTGTGGTAACTTGACTACATTGGGATGTTTCAGTTTCCATCCACGTAAGGTCATCACAACCGGCGAAGGCGGGATGATCACCACCAACGATGACAAGTTGGCCGAACGGATCAAGTTGCTGAGGAGTCACGGTGGCGTGCGAACTGGTTCTTGGTACCGATTCGAAGAAGCGGGGTTTAACTACCGCTTGAGTGACATATTAAGTGCCATAGGTGTGGCACAAATGGAAAAATTAGCCAAACTGATAGAGCACAAGCAACGACTGGCGGCCTCTCTTTCCAAGCGGTTGGCCCAAATCCCAGGAATTCGTGTGCCAGTGGAGCCCAAGTGGGGCGGACATATTTACCAATCGTACGTCATTCTCTTGGATGAAGGTCTCAATCGCGATACGATCGTTGAAAAGATGAGAGTACATGGGATTGAAACAACCCTGGGAACCTATGCACTTCATGATCAGCCTTTTTTCCAACGCACATTCGGGTATAAAAGTGGACAACTGCCCAATTCCCACGCAGCCTTTACGCGCACAATCACTCTGCCGCTGTACCCACAAATGGATGAGAGTGACTTGGATCAGGTGGCTGATACTCTCAATGCAATACTATGAGGTTTCTACATGAAAAAAATTGTCATACTGGGGACAGGCGGCAATTGCATCGATATTCTAGATACGCTCCTCGACATTAACGATGCTGAAGGTCGAATGGTTTACCAGTGTACAGGTTTCCTTGATGACAACCCTGCCAAATGGGATCAGAACTTTCACGGTGTGGGTGTTCTGGGTTCACTTTCGAAAATTAAGGAATTGGAAGACTGTTCTTTTGTATTTGGTATTGGGAGTGTGTCAAATTTTTGGAGGCGGAAGGAAATCCTAATTCAAACAGGCGTTGAGGAAGAACGGTTTGAAACAATAATCCACCCAACGGCAAGTGTTTCACGCTTTGCGAAGATTGGTATAGGTACCGTTGTGTTTCAAAATGTGACCATCACTTCCAACGCGATAGTGGGCAGGCATGTATGTATTCTGCCTAATAGTATCATCAGTCATGATGATGTAATCGGCGATTTCTCCTGCATAGCTGGCGGTGTCTGCATTTCGGGTAATGTTCAGGTAGGGGAAGGCTGTTATTTGGGGACAAATGCCGCTGTTAAG
The DNA here is from genome assembly GCA_013388855.1 of Chloroflexota bacterium. Classification (GTDB taxonomy): domain Bacteria; phylum Chloroflexota; class Anaerolineae; order Anaerolineales; family Villigracilaceae; genus Defluviilinea. The sequence continues at coordinate 24,070 of JACAEM010000038.1, read as the reverse complement.
GATGGAGTGCTAATTGGGAATTCCAGCCTGATTGGGATGGGAAGCGTTGTGTTGGACGATGTGCCGGGTAATTCTGTGGTGGTGGGTAATCCAGCGCGCTTCCTGCGTTCGGTTCAGCCAGGCATGTCTGTTGAGGATTTATGATCATAATTGTTGACTATGGAATGGGTAATTTAGGCTCCATTCTTAATATGCTTAAGAAGGTCGGTGCCCCTGTGGTGAAGATATCGAGCGATGCAAAGGAAATTGAGCGGGCGGAGAAACTCATCCTGCCTGGAGTGGGCGCCTTTGATACCGGAATGCAGCGCCTACGAGAAACCGGGTTGATCCCTCTTTTGAATGAAAAAGTCCTCCAGGCGAAAACTCCTACGCTGGGGGTCTGTTTGGGAATGCAGCTTATAACTAAGGTTAGCGAAGAGGGTAAGTTGCCAGGTCTCGGGTGGCTGGATGCGGAAACGATCCGCTTTCGATTCGACCCAGTGAAGAACGGATTGAAGATCCCGCATATGGGCTGGAATACGGTCAAGGTTCATCGTGCGGGAACATTGTTCAAAGATATGTACCCTGATGCGCGTTTTTATTTCGTACATTCGTTTCATATCGTGGCGCACAATGCATCTGACATACTGACCACGACGGATTATGGCTATGAGTTTGTCTCTGCTGTTCAACAGGAGCACATTATGGCGGTACAGTTTCATCCTGAAAAAAGTCACAAATTTGGCATGAAACTGTACAAGAATTTCGTGGAGTATGACCGATGTTGATGCCACGCGTTATGCCCTGTCTGTTGCTGAAGAATGGTAGTCTGGTGAAGACGGTCAAATTCAAAAACCCCGAGTATATTGGCGATCCGATTAACGCCGTTCGCATCTACAATGAAAAAGAAGTCGATGAGCTGATCTTCCTGGATATCACTGCTACGATTGATAAGCGTGAGCCGCCATACAAAGTACTCTCTGAGATTGCAAGTGAATGCTTCATGCCGGTCACCTATGGTGGCGGTGTGCGCGATCTGGAGACCATTCGCCGCGTTCTTAGTCTGGGTGTCGAGAAAGTCTCTATCAATAGTCATGCTGCCGAAAATCCGGAATTTGTGAAGGCTGCGGCTGAGCGGTTTGGGAGTTCGACCATTGTGGTTTCGATGGACATTCGCAAAAAGATGTTCGGACGCTATGAAGTGGTCATTTATGGAGGGCGAAAAGGCATGGGTCTGGACCCGGTGGAGTTTGCCTCCGTTATGGAAAAGATGGGTGCCGGCGAAATCCTTTTAACCGCTATTGACCGCGATGGGACACAGGAGGGATACGATATCGATCTTATTAAAAGCGTGACGAGTTCAGTCAGTATACCTGTCATTGCCTGTGGAGGCGCGGGTAGAATCGATGACTTTGGTCTGGCTGTAAAGGATGGAGGCGCGTCTGCTTGCGCAGCCGGGAGCATGGTAGTCTACTTTGGACGGAACCGTGCCGTACTGATCAATTACCCGGATAGAGATAAACTTGAGGCTATCCTGTGCCAGGAGAAATGATGAAAAGTTGTTCGCGTTGTTTGTATGACGAAACGATTCCCAACATTGCCTTCGATGATAGTGGCGTGTGCAATTATTGCCATATTCATGACCAGATGGACCAGGAGTACCCCACCGGAGAGGAGGGGAAACGTCGTCTTCAAGCGATGGCGAGAAAAATCCGTAAGGATGGTCGTGGAAAACCGTACGATGTGATTGTAGGAGTCAGTGGGGGGGCGGACTCATCATATCTCGTATACCTGGCGAAGGAATTGGGATTGCGTCCATTGGGCGTCCATTTCGACAATACATGGGATTCCACGGTTGCGGTGGAAAATATTCATGATGTATTGAAAAGCCTGGATGTAGACCTCTACACCTATGTAGTTGACAACAAGGAATATGATGATATTTACCGCTCTTTCCTGAAGGCAGGCGTGCCAGATGTAGAAGCGCCAACGGATATTGGATTGGCCTCGGTGCTTAATATGGCAGCCGAAAAATTCGGCGTCAAATATATTTTTGAAGGACATTCCTTTCGCACTGAGGGTATCGCTCCATTGGGCTGGATTTATATGGATGGAAAATACATCCAAAGCGTTCAGAAAAGATTTGGTACCATGCCGTTAAAGACCTATCCAAACATGCTCATGCCCAATTTCATCAAATGGACCGCGGTTTTGCAGTTGCAAAAGATCCGTCCTCTATATTATGTGGATTATATCAAGAAGGATGCCATGGCATTACTTACACGCGAATTAGGTTGGGAGTGGTATGGCGGGCATCATTTGGAAAACCGCTTTACCGCCTTTTGGCACACTTATTTCATGCCAAAACGATACGGGATCGATACGCGCCTATTGGGACATGCTGCCCTTGTGCGTTCAGGACAGATGACAAGAGAACAAGGGGTTGAAATGCTTAATAAGCCCCAGGATTATGATTCTGAACTGTTGGAAATGGTCAAGAAGAGGCTTGGATTTACAGATGAAGAGTTTGCTCGGATCATGGATCAGCCACGCCATACCTATCGCGAGTTTAAGACCTATAAACCGACCTTTGAGCAAACGAGAGCATTTTGGTGGTTAATGTATAAGCTAAATCGCGTGCCGAAGAGTTTCTATATCAAATTCTGTTTTCCTGATCCCCCATCTGTCTTCGCTACATCCCGGTAGGAGAAGCAGATGCGGATTTTTATCGGTCTCACCGATATAGCCAATATCACAGCAAACTATGCCAAAGGATTCAAAGCGCTTGGGCATGAGGTATTTAGCGTTGTATGGAGTCGGAGCCGATTTTATCCCGATTCGAGATACGATCTGGTTATTGATGATGGTATTAGGAAACCCGGTCTGGGAAGGGTGCTTTCCTACTTGAAAATGGCACTGCGATTGTTGCAGCTTGTCAAAGCGTTGCGGTGCGATGTTTTCATTTTGTATGCTCCCGCTGTGTTGCCGTCTCATATATATTACCCCATTTTGAAATGGCTGGGTAAAAAGATCATCACGGCGTTTTGGGGAAGTGATGTTCGATATTGGTATGCTTTTTCTGAAGAGATGAGATCTCTTGGGGTGGAGTCGGAAGTCCATCCTTTCTTCAAATATGCCCGCGAGCGTTCGGGCGGCAGTTTGATGGATAAGCAAAGGACGATTCGGGTGGCAGAAACTTATTCTGACTTGATTATCTCCCAACCGGATTGCGGACAATTACAGACCCGGCCCTATATGCGATGCAGTGTGCCCCTTGATCTTTCTCAGTATAGTTTCAACGTGCCAGGCAGGGAAAGACCCCTTGTCCTTCATGCTCCCAGTGTCCCCGAAGCTAAAGGGACGGATATCATTCTTCAAGTGGTCAATGAACTAAAAAAGGAGGGAATATCTTTCGATTTTCAACAGATTGATAACATGCCGAATGGAGAATTGCGGCAACTTCTAAGCATGGCTGACATTGTTGTGGATGAATTATATTCTGCGACGGTGGGAGCACTTTCTGCTGAAGCTATGGCGACAGGTAATACCGTTCTAGTGCGTTACATGCCTGACTATTGCAAAGTCCCCGATGGTTGTCCGGCAGTCAATGTCAATAAATTCACGCTCAAGGAAAAACTTAGAGAGATCATTATTGACATGAGAGAAAGGACGCGACTCGCAATGCAAGGCCGGGCATATGTGGAGAAGGTGAACGATCATGTCAATATCTGCCGTGACCTACTAGACTGGCTGGCTCGTAAAGATGTGCTTGACTATGATTTCCACCCCACGTTTTATCGAGAATTTCACATCCCTTTTGAAATTCTCGAAGAGGAAAAAAAGGCACATTACAGCAGGCGCTCAGATTTCATTAAGATGTTGTTGAATCATGGGTCAGTGGTCAAGCGAAATTGATAGGAGGGCTCTTGCCCCTTTTTAAACGAATATTCACCATGGATACGATCAAGCAATGCAGGAAAAGATTGTTGCCGGCAATGGGTGTGGTGATGCTCGGTCTGTTCCTCTACTGGATTATCCATTACCGGGAGACTATTCTTGGTTCTTTCAGGCGCGTGGGGGTTTTCCCACTAGGGCTACTTGTTGTCGTGATGATCATCTCTCTGTATTTGACAGTTTCTGCACTGGTAGTGCTGGTACGCGGAAAGGGGTATACCTCCTTTGGGTTTAGTGATGCCTACCATGCCCTTAACCTTTCTCAACTTGCCTCTATGATTCCCGGTGGTATCTGGGGCTTTGCTGGGTTTGCCGGTTATTTGTGGACAAAGGGCATTTCGAAGGTGGACAGCGTTGTTGTCATCTTTCTTAATACACTGATTATGCTTACTGCCTGTGCCATTGTTGGGTTCTCCAGCCTGATTTCTATTCTTCATCCACTCTATGCGCTGATCTCCCTATTGCCTTTCATCCTCCTTGTGCTCATGCGAGACAGGCTTGATGCTCTGCGTAAAAAATACTACCTTGATAGCTCCAGTTTGCCTTCCAAATTCACTTTACTAAAGGCTTTGTCGATTTCCTTCCTGGTCTGGATGCTTATGTCATTTGGGTTTGCCGGATTTGTTCTGGCAGGAAATGGCTCCCAGGCGGTTTCACCATGGATGATCGCCGGTGCCTACGCAGCCGGATATTTAGCCGGCTACCTCGCTGTCTTTGTCCCATCTGGATTAGGCGTTAGCGAGGGGGTTATCACCTTGATTCTTGGCCCGTTTATGGGTGTGGAGCAAGTGTTGGCAGTCAGCGTGTCGTTTCGCATCATCCATGTCTTGGTCGTCTGGTGCAATATTCTGATTTCAGTTTTACTGACATCAAGGGCACATTGGAAAAATTGAAATCATTACCGATGACTTGTGGTTGTGTATTGTGTCATTCTGAGGAGCAAAGCAACGAAGAATCTCAGATTTTGCCCGAAAATGCCCTGAAACCGAGACTCATTGCTCAAAGTGGCACGATTCTTAATTTGCATACAGACTCTAAAAGTCAGCCGTGCTAGCCAAGTACACCGAAACCCTCGCGTACCAAACGCCTCATTTATTTGTGTATTTCTTTTGCCACTCGAACAACTTGTTCAGCGCTTCGATGGGGGAGAGACTGTTGACATCAACCGCCTTCAACTCATCCAACAGCGGGCTGGATTCGGGAAAAAGCAATGCTTGTTGGGCCGCATGTGGGTCGATTTTCACTGCGCGCCCGGAGGTCTTTTCGAGTTCCACCATGATTTCATTGGCGCGTTGAATGACCGGCGCGGGCAAACCGGCCAGTTGTGCGACATGAATGCCGTAAGAACGATCCGCGCCGCCGGGAATGATCTTGTGCAGGAATACGACTTTGCCATCCGCTTCGCTGACCGCCACATTGTAATTCCGCACACCGGGCAATAGTTCTGCCAATTGAGTCAGCTCGTGATAATGGGTGGCGAATAACGTCTTTGCCCGTAATTGTGGATGGTTATGAATGTATTCGATCATGCCCCAGGCGATGGAAAGCCCATCATACGTAGAGGTGCCTCGCCCGATCTCATCGAGGATCAGAAGCGAACGCGACGTGGCATGGTGCAAAATATTCGCAGCTTCAATCATCTCCACCATAAATGTGGATTGTCCCGCGTGAATCTCATCCTGTGCTCCAATGCGGGTGAAGATACGATCCACGAGCCCGATGCTGGCAGATTCGGCAGGCACGAACGAACCGATTTGCGCCATCAGCACGATTAGCGCCGTTTGCCGCAAGTAAGTGGATTTACCAGACATATTCGGTCCCGTGATGACGCGTACGATTTCGCCTTTTTCGAAAACGACGTCGTTCGGAATATATCGTTCCCCACGCAAAGATTGTTCGACCACTGGATGCCTTCCCTCGCGGATATCCAACCCGCTTCCCTCATGGACCTCGGGCCTGGTATAGCCTCCGAGAGCGGCTGTCTCGGCGAGAGCGGATAGAACATCCAATTCTGCCAGTGCCCGCGCTGTCTTGAGCAACGAGAACGCGGACTTGCTCAGGACAGCGCAAACTTCCTTGAATAGACGCAACTCGATCTCGCGGATGCGTTCTTCTGCATTCAAGACGAGCGTTTCATATTCCTTCATTTCGGGGGTGATGAACCGCTCGGCGTTTACCAGCGTCTGCTTGCGGATGTAATTTTCCGGCGCCTTGTCCGCCGCGCCGCGTGAAATTTCGATGTAGTAGCCGAAGACCTTGTTGTAGCCAACCTTGAGCGTTTTTATGCCGGTCTTTTCCCGTTCGACACTTTCCAGGTTGGCAATCCAGTCACGGGCATGTTTCGACGCGTCGATGACCGAATCCAACTCCTGAGAATATCCGGCGCGAATAATGCCCGTATTTTGCAAAGTGGACGGCGGATCATCGTCAATAGCGGATTGCAGGAGAGCAAGTTCTTCATTTGCAGAGGTCAGCCGGGGAAGGAACGTGCCGTCCCCGGCAATTTCAATAATGCGTGGAAGCCGCGATAAAGTATCGCGCATCGCCACCAAATCTCTTGGTTGAGCCTGCCCTGCCATCACACGGTTGACCAATCTCTCCAAGTCAGCCAATGGTTTCAATGCAGAGCGAATCTCTGCGCGTTTCATGCCATTATCGAAGAAATGTTGTACGCCTTCCTGTCGTCGCTTGATTCTGTCCACGTTAAGTAATGGCTGGCTGATCCATTGATGCATCAGTCGTTTACCCATCGGTGTGACTGTATGATCGAGCGTGCCCAATAGGGAGCCTTTCCGTTCGCCGCGCAGAGTCTCGTCCAGTTCCAGGTTGCGGCGCGTGGATGCATCGAGGGTCATGAATTCATTGATACTATAGGAGCGCAGGCTGGCAAGCAGGGTCAATGAATCGGGTTGTGTTTCTTTTAGATATTGGAGGATTACCCCTGCAGAACGAATGGACAGGTTGTGCCCTTTAATGCCGAAGCCTTCCAGGGTGGATGATTTGAAATGTGTCAGAAGTGTTTCTTCGCATTTGCCGGGTTCGAATTTCCATGCCGGATAGGAAGTGAAATGCCCTTGAAAGCCATCATTCAATTTCTGATTGTCGGGGATCAGAATTTCGGCGGGGTGTAAACGTGTCAGTTCGGCGCGCAATGCTTCAAGTGGGAGTTCGGTAACGGCGAATTCTCCGGTGGTGATGTCGGCATAGGAAACGGAAGCAGTTTTTTCGTCCTGAATGACCGAAGCGAGATAGTTGTTCGAGTCTCCGGGTAGAAGTCCCGGTTCGATCACTGTCCCCGGCGTGACCACGCGCACCACTTTTCTGGGGAACAGCCCTTTAACGGGAGTGTCCCCAACCTGTTCGCAGATAGCCACATGGTAGCCCTTTTCGATAAGCCGGGCAAGGTAATTCTCGACGGCGTGATATGGAATGCCCGCCAATGGTACGCGTACGCCCTTGCCGATGGGGCGGGAGGTAAGAACAATGTCCAGCTCGCGCGCGGTGATTTCGGCGTCTTCATCAAAGGTTTCGTAGAAATCGCCGAGGCGGAAGAACAGAATGGTGTTGGGATAATCCCGTTTGATTTCGAGGTATTGTTGTCGGCTGGGGGTGATATCGTCGTTGGGCATGGATTGATTTTACTATGTCTGGATGGGTTGGACTATAATTCTTCCCGCTGGCTGTAATTGACTTTTCACTGGTGTTACGGTATAAAGCCAAGTCGAAAAGGAGTAAAAGTATGTATATCGATCCCGGTACTGGTGGCGTTCTGTTTCAGGTTCTCGCAGGCTTGTTTGTTGCGATTTCAGGCGCTGTTTTGGTCTTTTCACGTAATATCCGTGAATGGTTTGCCCGCATGCGCCGCCGCGGTCGCAAGGATGAAGAAGACAATCAATAAAGCACCTTCCACTATCTCTGCCCGTAATTTCTGTCTCTGTAGCAGAAATATGCGCGGGGTGATAGGATAATTCAATATAAATGAAGACTCTTATCCTAGGATTTGATTCGTTCGACCCTAATGTTTTCGAAGGTATGGCGGGGAGGAATCAGTTGCCCAATCTGGAAAAGTTCGTGGAAGGAGGCGGCTATTCTCGGCTGGAAGTTTGCTCTCCTCCACAAACCGAGGTGTCATGGACCAGCATCGCCACCGGCGCGGACCCCGGCGGGCATGGTATTTTTGACTTTGTCCATCGCGACCCGGCAACGTATGTTCCCTACGTATCCATTTTGCCAATGCGCAAGACAGCGGTGGGCGAGCAGTTCGTCCCGCCATACACTGCCAAGACATTCTTTGAGGAAGCCGCGGATATGGGTTATCCCGCCACTGCTTTGTGGTGGCCTGCCATGTTCCCGGCTCGACCGAATGTTCCGGTGAATACCCTGCCCGGTCTTGGCACACCGGATATTCGCGGTCAACTTGGGGTGGGGACGCTGTTTACCACGGAAGATGAGACCAGAAAAAAGACAACTGTTGTGAAGCTGACTTCCGTAGGCAAAGGTCGTTTTTCCGCGAACTTGCCCGGACCACAGACGCAGGGCAAATCTGGTCCGCAGACAATCAGTTTGCCGATTGTCGTGGATGTGCTCGACGAAAAGACGGCGCGTCTTACGATTGACAAGGTCCAGTTTGAGCTGAAGCTCGGTCAATGGAGTGGTATCGTTGAATTGAAATTCAAGATGGGCTTGTTGTCCAACATCCATGCCATTACACGCTTTATTGTCACCAGCCTGAACAGTGTTGTGCGCGTGTATGTTCTTCCGTTGCAGATCCATCCACTTCATGCAGTCTGGCATTATGCTTCGTCTCCTTCCTTCTCCAGGAAGCTATGGAATGAGGTGGGCGCCTACCTCACCCTCGGCTGGCCTCAGGATACGACCGGTCTCGAAGATGGCTGTATCAGCGATGAGCAATTTCTGGAGCTGTGCCAGACCATTTTTGACCGGCGTATTCAAATCCTGTATTTCCTAATGAAGGATTTCAAGGAAGGTGTGCTGGCAGGTATTTTCGACGATCTTGACCGCATTCAGCATATGTTCTTTCATAACCGCATGGATGTGGTGGAAGACTGGTACAAGCGTCTCGATGCATTCGTCGGTGATGTGCGCGCGAAAGTGGATGCCTGGAGCGGAAAGTATCGTTTTCTCATCTTATCCGATCATGGTTTCAGCGATTGGCGCAAGAAAGTGCATGTCAATCGCTGGCTGTTGGAGAATGGTTATCTCGCCTTGAAGAATGGCGGTTCAGACTTGAGCGGTGTAGATTGGAGCAAGACCAAGGCCTATGCCGTCGGCCTGAACAGTATCTACCTCAATGTGGCAGGGCGGGAAGGGCAGGGGATTGTTTTTGCAGACCATCTCGAGCAGACCCTCTCGGAGTTGCGGGATCAACTTTCGGCTTGGAAAGATGCGAACGGGACTCCTGTCATTCAAAAAATCCGACTCAAGCACGAGACATATAACGGTCCCTACGCTCGCTTCGGGCCAGACTTGGTGGTTGGATATGCTCCCGGATACCGCGCCTCGGGCGATACCGGGCTTGGCAAGATTCCCGATGTGATAATGGAGCCCAATACCGATCATTGGGGCGCAGACCACTGCATGGACTCGGATGTTGTCCCTGGTGTGATCTTTGCCAACCGCGAGCTCGAAGATTTTGGGACAATCTCGTTCCGTGATATTCCGTTCCTTGCCATTGGCAAGCATCTCGATCAATCCAATCTCAAACCGCCGACACAAGCCCCCGGGCAGGGACAAAAAGACCTGGAAGAACGTTTGAAAGGTTTGGGTTACCTCTAAAATTGCTGTTTTCGGACAGCGCAGTTGTTTCATCACAGGAGTTCATCATGTACAAATTGGTTCTCGTCCGCCACGGACAAAGCGTATGGAATCTCGAAAACCGTTTCACCGGCTGGACCGATGTTGGCCTCACCGAGCAAGGATTGGCAGAAGCGCATGAAGCAGGCAAGCTGCTCCGTGAAGGCGGTTACAAATTTGATGTGGCGTTCACATCGGTGTTGCGTCGCGCCATTCAAACGTTGTGGGTCATTTTGCAGGAAATGAATCTTGAATGGATTCCTGTTATCAATGCCTGGCAGCTCAACGAACGCCATTATGGCTCGTTGCAGGGACTGAACAAATCGGAAATGGCAGAGAAATTTGGAGAGGCGCAAGTCAAGATTTGGCGACGCAGCTATGATGTTCCGCCTCCGGCTTTGGAATTGGACGACGAACGCCACCCGCGCTTCGACCCGCGTTACGCTTCTTTGACACCTGAACAACTGCCAGCCACCGAATCACTTAAGATCACACTGGAGCGTGTTCTCCCGTACTGGCATTCAACGCTGGTTCCCACCGTCAAGTCGGGCAAGCGTGTCATCATTGCCGCGCACGGCAACAGCATCCGCGCCTTGGTGAAATATCTCGACAATATTTCTGATGCCGATATCACCGAATTGAACATTCCCACCGGCTTGCCGCTCGTCTACGAACTGGACGAAAATATCAGGCCAATCAAAAGTTACTACCTGGGCGACCCGGAAGAAGCCGCCAGAAAGGCCGCTGCCGTGGCTAATCAAGGCAGGGCAAAATGAACGGGAACGTCCGGGCGAAAGCCCGGACGTTTTTATTTGCTATAATTGTCTTGTTCAAGGAGCTTTCAATGTCTAATCCGCTTGCCAAAATAGAAGATTACCTTGACGAAGTTGTGCGCATCTTTGTTACGCAGGGACATTCCACAAAATGCGAAGCGCCCATCCTGTATCTTTTGAAAGAGCTCGAATCTTCCGCGTCGAGGAACAAATCTTTTTCAAAAGATGAATTTGAACAGTCTTTGGAAAAGGTTAAGGAGAGGATCAACGAACGCCTTGAGCAGGGGTTCTGGGATAAACCACGTTCGCGTTCCAAATAAGCCTATTTGATCCTGCCCCACAGCCCATACCCTTCCCTGCGTCGTTTCTCACGGCGCTCATGTTGTTCATGGATTTCCTCCACGTGGGCGGTCTTCTCTTCGATGGCAGCCTCCAGCCATAATCGACCTTTTTCCGCTGTTCCATGGCTCCCGGCTCCATACGCGCCGGTTTTTGTATCGTCGTCCCAGGGCGGATTCGCCACAAGGGCGCCTCCCTCGATCCAGTCCATGTAATAATCAGGGGTGGCAACAAAATCCATTTCGTCCACGACGCGCTCCATACGACAAAGATCCGGGCGCAAATACAACAGGAAGGATGTTTCCAATTCACAAGCATGACCCATCCCGCCGATGGGTGATGTGCGATATTTTTCCAACGCCGCCGCACCAACCTTGCCGGAGGTATGCAGCCAGGCCGTGGCGCAGAAGATTCGGCGGTGACGTTCCCCGGCGTACTTGATGATGTTGACCAGGAAGGATGAGTTGCCGCCATGCCCGCTCATCAAGTAAAACTGATCGAAGCCGCGCTGGACTAACACATCCACCACTGCCAGCCAGAAGTCTTCGAAGGCACGCCCGCCAGCGTTCATGGTCGCCGCGAAAGAGGAGCGATGCGTACTGACTCCATAAGGCATGACCGGCATCGCAAAACTGCGCGTAGGCAATTTGTTTGCTGTACCTTGTGCTATGGCATCTATAATAATCGTATCGACCGAGAGGGGCAGGTGATAGCCATGTTGCTCTGTGTGACCAATGGGAAGCAGAATCACTTTGCCGCGTTCCGAGTCGGGTGGAAGCGGTATCGCATCACGATTTTGTGAGCGGTGCGGAAGTGTCAAGTATGCGTTTGAATGTGATACATAGGATGATTGTGGGTTGAGTCCCTGCGGCATCAGGCAATACACACGTGAGAATCCATCATCGCGTAAGCTGTCCAGCAAATTGGAAATGTATTGAAAAAAGATTGGCTCAGGGAGTTCCAATCCACTGCCGCGCCAGCCAAACGGAAATGGCGGCAGGAGACCGATTCGGGGGGGATGACTTAATTGTCCCGCCAGCAGATCAAGGTCGTAGCCTGAGCCGAGTGGGAGAACAAGCGGTGTATCACGTGGAAGCCCTGCCACTGTATCCCAAGTCATATCATCATATTTGAAGAATGTTGTCATTGAAAACCTCATTATGATTTAATTGCAAATTGCGTGTAGGCAATATCTCACACTACCCAAATAAAAATGGCACACAAAAAAGGGACTTCATATACACACCCTAGCGAGGGAGCAAATACCAATCAAAAAATGTTTCAATACGTTCATAGACATCCGCAAGATTTTCACGGCGCAGAAATCCATGCGGCTCGTCGTCATAGGTTTTGTATTCAAAAACCTTGTCATGCCGTTTCAACGCTTCGACCCATTCCTCCGAAGCTTCGGGCGGAACAATGGTATCAAGCAGACCATGCAGAATGAGCATAGGCTTTTGCACATTCTGCACATCTGCAATGGGGGAGCCTTTTTGGTAGACGGCAGTATTTGCGGAGGGATGCCCCAGATAGATCTCGGTGTAGAGTCTCAGTCGTTTTTCGCACTGTGCCCATGAACTGACAATGTTCGAATCTCCATATTTCGAGACGCCGCAGGCATACAGATACTCAGGATCACGTGACAGACAATTGATGGTCATATAACCGCCATAACTACCGCCACCAATGCCGATTGCATCCTGCCGAATTTCCTTGAAACTGCGTAGGAATTTTGCAGCGTAGAGACAATCCTGCGTATCACCGATCCCCCAATTGTTGTGGTTGGCGCGCTCGAAGGTTTTTCCATAGCCTGTGGAGCCACGATAATTTGGCGCAAGATAGTAGTAACCTTTGGCGGTAAAATATTGCGCCATTTCATCCCACTCGTACCCATACTGTGCGTTGGGACCTCCGTGCGGGTAAACGATAGCCGCGCCATTTGGTTTTTCCGGGCGAAACAGGAAGGCAGGAATTTCCAACCCGTCGTAACTTTTGTAGCGGACACTCTCTGGCGCGACCAATTTGTTTTTTTGCATCGCCAGCAGATTGGAAAACGTCAATTGTGTGACTTGCCTGCCCGCCACATCGATTCGATACAAATCAGGCGGAAGGACAGAGCTTTCATATTCGAATGTGATAAACGACCCATCTTTTGACCAATTGGGATTTGAGTGGATACCTGGCCCGCTTCGCAGATCCACGCTGATGCCTGTTTCCGTTTCGACGACGATCAGCGCGTGGGCACCATCTCGGTTCACAGTGACAGCTAGTTGTGTTCCATCCGGAGCCCAATCATAGCTGGCGACATCTTCCCCCGCATTCGTGAGTTGATGCAAACCTTCGCCATCCGGGCGAATGAGATAGAGTTCTTCATGTTCGGTTTCTTGAGCGATGAAGGAAATCCACTCGCCATCGGGCGACCATTTGGGCAGGAATGCACGAACAGATGGCTTGCCATACAGCGTGATTGACTTGCCGGTTTCGATCTCCAGCAAAATAACATCCAAGCGGTGCAGGTCGTCGAAACGGCGGAGAGTGTAAACGATGAATTTCCCATCCGGCGAGGGACGCGCATCCCAGTGGTCGCCGATGGTGTCAGTAGTTAACGCGCGGGGCCAAGAGCCTTTGATATCGGTGAGCAGCAATTGGTCTGTTTCATTGCGCTCGACAGTGACGATGAGTCCTTGCGAATCAGGCATGAACCGCGGGCTGCTCGCAGAGGTAGTGAAATCTGTGACTTTTTTAGGCAACCCGCCTTCGCGAGGGACAAGATGCACATGACCGTGGATGCCGAAGGCAATCCAGTTGCCATCCGGCGACCAGACCGGGATTTCGTCATCCCAGTAGGGCGCGAGCGGGCGGTCGGTGCTGATGCGGACTGGCCAGTTTCCATTTAACGGGAGCAGGTACACATCCGAAAGCGATTCGCCGTCTTTGATGTATGCGACTATGTCCCCGCTTGGACTCAGCGCGTGAGAGCGAATTCGCTCGAGGGAGGTGATCAACGAGATGCTCCAGCCTTCCGGTGCTTTGAGGTCTGGCCGTTTGATGGATGGCCAACCATTACGTTCGTACTTTTCGGTGAGTTTGACGCGATTGTCCATATACTTCCTTTTCCAGGCCAAGTATAGCCAATTTCCTGTTTTTAACAAATTGCCTTTTCCCATTCATAAAACTAAAGTAAAATCATATGGAATGTACACGACTGATCGTTCAGTGAGTACTCTTGGGCACATCAGGGAGAGATGGCAAATACTGTATCGCGGCTGTAATGGCGGCATGCAGTTTTTTTGTTTAAGCGGACTGTAGGGGTCCGTACATTCTTAACTCTGGAGGAGGAGTAAGATGAAAAAATATACACTATTTGTAATCGCGATTGTGCTGGCGCTTGTACTTTCCGCCTGTGGCGGAGGGGCACAATCCACCGCGGAGCCTGAACAGCCTGGCGAGCCAGCCGCAACGCAATCTCCTGAGGAGCCGGGGTTGCCCGTGGTGTTGCGAGTCGGTTGGGCTGGTAGCCCAGATACGTTGAATCCCGGGACAGGTGTCCTCACGGAGGCATATACCATCTTTGCGCTGGTGTACGATACCATCTATGAATATCGTCTGGATGGTACGTATACGCTGGATGTGGCGGAAAGCGCGGAACTGTCGGAAGATGGACTGACCTGGACCTTCAAAATCCGCGATGGGATCAAGTTCCATGACGGTCAGCCGATGACAGCCAGGGATGTGGCGTTCTCGGTCAATCTGTATAAGAATAATACCGATTTCATTTACTTGAACGCCTATACCACGAATTTCGACACTGTGGAGGCAACTGACGATAATACGGTTGTCATCACCCTGCTCAACCCTGTGCCGAACATGGACTATCTGCTTTCGTATCTTTACATCGTGCCGGAGCATATTTGGAAGGATTACGCCGAAGCGCCCGCTTCCACTGAATTCGAGAACCTGGAGATGATTGGCACTGGCCCGTTCAAAATGATCGAATACCGACAGAACGAATTTGTGCATCTCGGTGCGAACAAGGAGCATTTCGCCAATCCGCCAAAGATCGATGAGGTGATTTTCCAGACTTTCGAAAGCCCCGACGTTCTAGTCCAGTCCCTCACCAGTGGTCAAGTGGACATGATCACTGAGATGCCCGCGACGGCTGTCGCGACCCTTCAGGGAGATGCCAACATCAAAGTGGTGACCGGCGCGCCTTTCGCCCCGAGCGTGTCCGATGTCATTTTCAACCAGGCCGACCCGGAAAATTGCCCCACCGATGTTGGAGGGCTTTGCACAGGGCATCCTGCCCTGCGTGACCGCAACGTGCGTCTGGCGCTTGCTCACGCGACCGACAAGCAAAAGCTTATTGATATCGTGCTGTTGGGTTTCGGCACGCCTGGGCTAACCCTGATCCCCGATGGATTGGGACCCTGGTATAACGATACCCTTGTGGATTATGAGTATGATGTCGAAAAAGCCAGACAAATCCTTGATGATGCCGGTTATAAAGACACGGACAGCGATGGCATTCGCGAGACCCCGGATGGTTCGCGCCCATTGAATTTCAAAATGCATTGGCCCAGCGACAGCATCGATGCGCCGCGATTGGCTGAACTCCTTTCGGAGATGTGGGGGGAAGTGGGGGTGAGCCTGGAGTTGCAGGCGATCGACCCGGATGCGCTCACAGCCGAATGCTGTCCTGCGTTCGATTTCGATATCATCCTCTGGGGCTGGGGTTCCGATCCTGACCCGAATCTGCTGCTTTCTGTCTATTCCACGGGTGAGATCCCGAATGGGTATAACGAAACAGGCTACTCGAATCCTGCTTATGATGAGCTCCATGCTCAACAGGGTGTGGAACTCGACCCGGAAAAACGCCGGGAGATCGTCTGGGAAATGCAGAAGATTGTACACGATGATGTTGTGTATATCATTCCCTACTATGAGCAAGCCACCCAGGCATACCGGGTGGATAGATTTACCGGCTGGATCACCGGCATGGCCAAGGTGGAACTCTCCGATGTAAGTTCGCTTGTGGTTATTGAGCCGGTCAAATAAGGGAAAAAGTATCATCCGACGAAGAGAGACGGTTCCATTTCCCGCCTCTCTTCGTCATGCCGGGAGAGACCCTTGAAACGCTATCGTTACTTGTTGAAGAAGGTCAGTTGGTCGGCTTTTACCATTCTGTTTGTTCTCATCCTCAACTTTTTCCTTTTTCGCGTGCTTCCCGGCGATCCGGTCAAAGCTGGAACTCACGACCCGCGTTTCAAGAAGGAGAACCAGGAGGCGATGCGCGTCCGGTTCGGATTGGATAAGCCGGTCATCAACTGTTTCGAAACACTGAATCCAATCAAGGTCGGAGATTGCTGGATCAATCCATTCGAGACTCAGTTCTTTATTTACATCCGTAACTTGGTTCAGGGTGAATTGGGGATCAGCTATCACACAAATGGACCTGTCGCCGACATTCTGGTGGAACGTTTGTGGAATACACTCCTGCTGATTGGCGCGGGGCAAATCCTTTCGATTATTGTCGGGATCTTGTTTGGGCTGTTCGCCGCATGGAAGGCGCGCACCGTCATCGATTACTCTGCTCTCATCACCGGGTTGGTCACATGGAGTCTACCGACTTTTTGGCTGGGCATCATCCTGCTCTTCTGGGGGAGCGGGCATGGTTTTCCCATTGGCGGCAGGATCACACCGGGTACCAGTTCGTATCCTCTTTCATACCAGATTGCCGATATTGCAAAGCATATGGTGCTTCCCACGCTGACTTATACCATTGTCTACATGGGTGAATACCTGCTGGTCATGCGCTCCAGTTTGATGGATGTGCTTTCGGAAGATTATATTTTGACGGCAAAGGCAAAGGGGTTGAGCACTTTCCAGATCCTGAAGGATCATGCGCTGAAAAATGCGATGCTTCCCATCGTGACGATCATTGCCATCAACCTGGGGTTTACTGTAGCCGGGGCGATCCAGATCGAGGCGGTCTTTTCATGGCCCGGGTTGGGAGGCGCGGTCTATGAGGCGCTGGAACGGCGGGATTACCCGGTTCTTCAAGGTGTCTTTTTGTTGATTGCCGTCAGCGTGGTGATTGCCAACCTGATCGCCGATTTGATGTATTCCTACCTCGACCCCCGCGTACAGACGGAATAACTTATGGCTGTCCAGACTGCTGAACTCAAACCTTCTGTACCATCATCTCCCTTGACGGGTTTTTGGAGGGAATTCCGTAAAAATCGCATGGGCGTTGTTGGACTAGTTATGCTGGTCTTGATTGTGATTGTCGCGATTTTTGCGCCGGCGCTCGCGCCCTATGACCCAGAAACCTCCGAGGGGATCACCTCCCGCGATATTTACAACCCTCCCAGCACGGATCATTGGTTTGGCACGGATGATGCCGGGAAGGATGTTCTTTCAAGTTTTATTTACGGTTCTCGTGTCTCGCTGATCGTGGGTTTCTTCGCGGCATTTATCTCCATTGTGATTGGTGGTGTGATCGGCATTGTAGCCGGGTATTACGGCGGGCGACTCGAAAACATTCTCATGCGTTTCACGGATACCATGCTCGTCATTCCCGACCTGCCGCTGATTGTGGTCATCGTCGCGTTGACTAAACCAAGCCTGCTCAATATCATCTTCGTTATCGGACTGCTCGGGTGGACAACCACTGCGCGCGTGGTCCGCTCGCAGACGCTGGCGGTGAAATCGCGCAAGTTCGTTCTGCGCGCACGCGCCATCGGGGCGGGGACGAGGCATATCATTCTTCATCACATTTTGCCGCTCGTCCTGCCGTTGCTGGTTGTCAACGCAATTCTGGTCATCTCACTGGCCATCTTGAACGAATCCACCTTGTCTTTTCTGGGGTTGGGCGATCCGACAGCGACCTCATGGGGGCAGATGTTGAATTTCGCTTTTGGGCGCGGCGCAATGAGCGCAGGCGCATGGTGGGCGCTGGTCGTGCCGGGGTTCGGGATCGTGTGGGTGGTGCTGGGATTGACGCTCCTTGGGCACGGGCTTGAGCAGATTCTGAATCCCAGATTGGAATCACATCATTTGATGCCGGGCAGACCCACAGTCCAGACTGAAGCGGTGGATGTCACCGGCAAAAGAAGCGATGTCCCTGTCCTGCTGGATGTCCGCAATCTTTCGATTCACTATGTCGGTGATGGGCAGGTCGCGAAAGCGGTGCATAACGTCAGTTTCCAACTCCATGAAGGTGAGTTGCTTGGTCTGGTGGGTGAAAGCGGATGCGGCAAGACCACGCTCATGATGGCTTTGATGAGACTGCTCCCCGCGGCGGGACAGATCGCCAGCGGGTCCATCCGTTTTGGCGGGTGGGATCTTGCGACTCTGAAAGAGGACGAGATGGCGGAGATTCGCTGGAAGGGGATATCGATCATCTTCCAGGGCGCGATGAATGCTCTTAACCCGGTGCGGACGGTCGGCGATCAGATTGCGGAGGCCATCAACAAGCACATGCCCGGGCTGCCGCATGGAGTGGTAAATGCTCGTGTGCTGGAATTGCTCGACCTGGTGGGTATTGCCGCCGAACATAAGGATCATTACCCGCACCAATACTCCGGCGGGATGCGGCAACGCGCCATGATTGCAATGGCGCTTTCGTGCGACCCACAGGTGGTGATTGCGGACGAGCCGACCACTGCGCTGGACGTGATGATCCAGGCACAGATCCTTGAATTGCTGGATGACCTGCGAAAGAAGCTGGGGCTTGCCATTATTTTTGTAACACATGATCTGGGTGTTGTGGCAGAGATGTGCGATTCAGTGTTGGTGATGTATGGCGGGATGACCGCCGAATACGCCAGCGTGGACTCGATCTACAATGCGCCGCGCCATCCCTATACCCAGGAGTTGCTCAAAGCCTTTCCGGATCTTTCCAAGCCGGAAAAGCGGCTCACTTCCATTCCCGGATACCCGCCCAAGTTGAATGCCCTCCCCGACGGATGCCGCTTTGCGCCGCGGTGCCCGTTAGCGTTCGAGCGTTGTGTAACAGAAATGCCACGCCTGCATGAATTGAATGGCGGTCATATTGTGGGCTGCCATTTAGTGGAGGAGAAAAGCTGACAATCACCTGTGAGTGATTGCCGCTGAGATATTGCATATGTCTGACGAATTCATCCTCGAAGTTAAGAACTTGAAAAAATATTTCCTGGCGGGCAGACCGGCTCTTTTCTCGCGCACGGAGCAATACGTTCATGCCGTGGATGATGTCGATCTGCAATTGCGCCGAGGGGAGGTCATCGCGCTGGTCGGCGAGAGCGGATGCGGCAAATCCACCCTTGCGCTGACATTGATGGGGCTGGAAAACGCCACAGAAGGGAGCATTTTCTTCGAAGGCAGGGACATCACCCACCTGACGGACAGGGAACGTAAATCCACCCGGCAGCGCATTCAAATGGTTTTTCAGGACCCGTATGAGTCGCTCAATCCCACCCAAACCATCGAGGAAATCGTCACCGAGCCGCTGGTCGTGCATGGACTGGCCGGGGATCACGGGGAAAGGCAGGCGCACGTTGTGCGCGCCCTGGAAGATGCCGGGCTGAAACCTGCCGAGGAGTACATGCACCGCTTCCCGCACCAGCTTTCCGGCGGGCAGCGCCAGCGTGTGGTCATCGCCAGCGCGCTGGTGCTTGAGCCGCACCTCCTGCTTGCCGATGAACCAGTCTCGATGCTGGATGTCTCCATCCGCGCTGAGATCATCAACCTGCTTGCCGACTTGCGAGAGTCGCGCGGCATCTCGGTCATCTTCATTACGCATGACCTCGGAACGGTTGGTTACTTCGCTGACCGGGTGGCGGTCATGTACCTGGGGCGTATCGTCGAGATCGGTTCGATGCGCGAGGTGTTGACCGATCCGAAACATCCGTACGCGCAGGCATTGCTTTCGGTCATCCCCGTGCCCAACCCCCGGCTGAGAAGGAAGCGTATGATTCTGCAGGGTGAAACACCCAATCCGATCGAGTTGCCCGTTGGTTGCCGGTTCCATCCGCGCTGCCCGGTGGCGATGAACATTTGCAAGGAAAGCGATCCACGCCTGTTGCCGATCAGCGAGACACATCGAGCGGCGTGCTTATTGTTGGCGAAATAACAATTCACTTTAGCGATTATGGAGGCTCCATGATTTCTAATACATCCCGCCTGCTCACATACCTAAATGCAATCCTCTACGCCATTTTGGGCGCATTGCTTTTCCTTCTCCCCGAACAGCTCGCGCCTGTCTTTGCCTGGAAGGTGACTGCTTTCATGACCATGACCATCGGCGGATGGTGTCTTGGCAATGCGTGGCTGGCGTGGATTACAGCCCGCCGCTGGCAATGGAATCTTGTGTTCAGCGCGCTGTTGTATTTGTGGATGTTCGGTGTCGGTGAACTGCTGGTGTTGTTTTTCTTCCGCGACAAACTGGCGTTGGCACATCCCATCGCATGGTTGTATTTCAGTACACTGATCGTGAATACAGTTGCCGCCTTTATCGGCATCTGGGAAGTGATTGCCAGACGCCCGGCGCTGAACCCAGAAGGTCCGCGTTTCAGTTCCACGCAGTTTATCTTTCTTATCATCTTCATTATCTTCGTCGGCTTCCTTGGGCTGTACGGCTGCACTACACAAATCGGCGCGCCGGGCACGAACGGCGGCATCTTCCCGGAGATCATGTCGCTGTTCACCTTGCGGAGTTTCGGCGTCTTCTACCTGACATTGGCACTGGCGGTCACGCCTTATCTGTGGAACCGGGACCTCAACGCCATCCTGCATCATTCCATCGCGTCGTATGGCTTGATCGTCTTCATCACCGCGGCTGCGTTCGTTTACATCCGCCTCTTCGATTTCGCCGCGCGCCCCGGCGGTTTGCTGTATTTCGGCGCGTACCTTGGGGTTGGCATCCCTCTGCTCTTTGTATTTTGGAAACTCGGCACAGGCAAAACCGGTTAATGGACATCACCAGCCTGCAGAACCCACGCGTCAAACACATCGTCAAATTGCGAGACGATAAAAGGACCCGCGCGAAGGACGGCTTGATGCTGGTGGAAGGCTATGACGAGATCCAGCTCGCGCTGGCTGCAGGACACCGGCCGCAGACGCTTCTTTCCTCGCCGGAACTTGCCTCCCGCCAAATCAACGGGGATTTCCCTGAATCGATCACCGTCAACCGCGCTGTTTTCGAAAAAATCTCCTACCGCGACAACCCCGACGGCTGGATGGGCATTTTCCCGATCCCCCACACATCCCTGAACGATTTGGAATTGAGCGAGTCGCCTTTGATTATCCTTGCCGAATCCATCGAAAAGCCGGGCAACCTCGGGGCGATCCTCCGCACCGCCGACGCGGCAGGCGTGGACGCGTTGCTCCTGTGCGACCCGCGCGTGGACCTGTGGAATCCCAACGTGGTCAGAGCCAGCCGCGGGGCGGTCTTCAGCGTGCCTGTCGTCGAAAGCGATAACGCGTCCGCTTGGAAGTGGCTGAAAACGCGGAAGATACGCACCCTTGCCGCAACACCATCCGCAGCCGTGACATACTCCACTGTCGACTTGTGCGGACCGGTCGCCATTGCTGTCGGCACGGAGGACGAGGGACTCACTGAGTTCTGGATGTCGAACGCAGACCTGAAAGTGAAAATCCCGATGACGGGCAAGGTCAATTCGTTGAACGTCTCCGTCTCCACGGCATTGATTGTCTATGAGGCGGTAAGACAGAGATCGTCCCGCTGAACTGCTGGCGCCTTCTGCACCTCAAACCCATGCGGAAATTCACCCTCCTCTGGTTCGGACAGGTCGTCTCGCTCATCGGCAGTGCGATGACCTGGTTCGCGTTCACAATCTGGGCATGGGAGGCGACCGGCAAAGCCTCGGCGCTGGCAACCATCAGCTTCTTCGCCTTTTTGCCCGCCGTGTTATTGACCCCGGTCGCCGGCGTTTTTGTGGATCGCTGGAACCGCAAATGGGTCATGGCGCTCAGCGACCTTGCAACCGCCCTGGGCACGCTGACAATCTTCCTCATTTATACGTTCGGCAGTTTGCAACTTTGGCACATCTATCTTGTCAGCCTCCTGGCGGGGTTCTTCACCGCCTTTCAATATCCCGCTTATGCCGCGGCAGTGACGACCATGCTCTCGAAGGAGGACTATACCCGTGCCGAAGGGATGCTTGGCTCGGCGCGGGCGCTGTCGGGAATCCTGGCGCCGATCTTCGCCGCGGCGTTGCTCGCGCCGCTTGGTCTGCGCGGCATCATGCTGATCGACCTGGGGACGTTCCTGTTTGCCTTTGGGACGCTGTTGTTTATTCGCGTGCCGCAACCTGAGCAAACAGAAACCGGCAGGCAAAGCCGGGGAACATTCTGGCAGGAACTTCGCTTCGGCTTTCGTTATATCCATGAAAAACGCAGTCTGCGCGCGCTGACCGTCCTGTTCATGTTCGCAGGAATTTTCCTTGCCATCGGTGCGACTCTCATGGCGCCGCTGGTGCTGAGCGGAACCGGGAACAACGAATCGGCGCTGGCGACTGTCCAATCAGCGGGAGCCGTTGGCGGCGTAGCCGGAGGCGTGATCCTGAGTCTGTGGGGCGGGACCAGGCAACGCATCCACAACATTCTGATCGGCGGCGCGGGGGCTTGTCTGTTGGGTATCCTATGGCTGGGATTGAGCGGCGCGGTCATCCTCTGGGCGGTCGGAAGTTTCTTTTTTGCCTTCTTCGAGCCGTTCGTGGAAGGCGGCAATCTTGCCATCTGGCAGGCGAAGGTACCCGCCGATGTGCAGGGACGTGTCCTATCTGCGCGGCACCTGTTGGTGCAGATTCCCTATTTGTCCGGTATTCTTGTTTCAGGGTGCCTTGCCGAAGCGAGCGCCATCCGGCTGGTGATGGTCGGTGCGGGAATCGCTGGCGCATCCCTGTTCCTCGCCGGGTACGCATTTTCATCCCTGCGGCATGTGGAAGAATCGGAGTTGTGATGAACTGGGTCATTGGCATTGTTCTGCTTGTGGCGATTGGTTATTTGCTCGACCGGGAAGTTTATTTTTATGAAGGTGTGCATTTGGGTCCGCGCGTGCAGTCATGGCTGTACGACCGGTGGTCACGCAAGTATGACGAGGGGAAGAAGGAAAGTCAACTGCGCGATGATGAGATGCTCGCACAACCCTTACTGGAAGCGCTAAACAATATCCCTGAGCCGTTGATTCTGGATTTCGCCGCCGGCACGGGGCGTCTCTCGTACGCGCTGATGAACCGACCGGAATTCCACGGAAGGATCATTGCCGTCGATCTCTCTCAAGGGATGCTGGAACAAGCCGCCTCGAAACTACGCCCGTATCTGTCCCGCTTCGAAATGCTTCGACACGTCTCCCTGCCACTCCCGTTCCCCGAGGCGTCCTTCGACGCGGTGTGCGCGCTGGAGGTGCTGGAACTCTTCCCCGGCATGGACGAGCCGCTGGCGGAGTTTGCGCGCGTCCTGCGCCCCGGCGGACTGCTCCTTACCTCGCGCGGCACGGAGGAATCCGGGCGCAAAGCAAAGATAAAGAGTATGCCGGAGTACACATCCCTGTTGGAGCGCACTGGGTTTGAAAATATTCGAGTCACAAAGTGGTGGAAGTTGTTTGACCGGACGCTGGCGGTGAAGCACGGGGCGTCGGAACCGGTTGGAGCGCGTTCGTTGAAGGACGTGTTGCAATGTCCTGCCTGCGGCGAAATCGGCTGGGAGGATAGGCCAAACGCTTTACGCTGTGCCCATTGCGGCAGGGGGGTGGCGGTCACAAAAAATAGGATTGTGTTGGGGTAAAGGCGGCTCTGCTATGCCGAGTTTCAATCCACGCTCCCCATGCGGGGAGCGACAAAAACCCGCCGCGAGTTTTCCGGGCGAGAAAGAGTTTCAATCCACGCTCCCCATGCGGGGAGCGACTTTGTGTATGCACCTTATAAATCTTTCATGGGATAGTTTCAATCCACGCTCCCCATGCGGGGAGCGACTAAGGCTCCCAGAGATCGTCATTGACGATCTCAACGTTTCAATCCACGCTCCCCATGCGGGGAGCGACATTAAATATCACACAACACGATTAATCCTATTCCGCGTTTCAATCCACGCTCCCCATGCGGGGAGCGACCAGGCGAAGGCAATCTGGTAAGGGCGTTGCAGGCAGTTTCAATCCACGCTCCCCATGCGGGGAGCGACGCGCTGCGCGCGAAATTTGCGGCGTTTTGGTT
>JACAEM010000034.1 GCA_013388855.1 Chloroflexota bacterium | reverse complement strand
GTGTTCATTCTTGCTCCGAACGATGGCACCGCTCGTGCGATTGCCGATGCGTTTGCGGCTGACAGCGATGTGACCAGTTATGTGGTGACCGGGCAGGATGCCGAGAAGGCGTCCGTGCAGTACATCATCGATGGCAAGCAGTCGATGACCGTGTTGAAGGACGTTCGCACCCTGGTGGCGGATGCCATCAGCGCCGCGGTCGCGTACCTCGAAGGGAAAACCCCTCCGCAGACGAACACCTACAACAATGGCAAGATCGATGTTCCTGCCAAGCCATCCGAGGTGATCTCGGTGGACAAGGAAAACGTCAAAGCCGCCATCATCGATTCCGGCTATTGGCCTGCCTCCGACTTTACCGGTTTGCCGTAACAAATTCCGTACAACAAGAATAGTGGTGGACTAGTCCGCCACTATTCTTGTATAATATTTCAAATTCCCTGATTGACGACTCTGGAGATAATATGGATACTCCCATCCTGGAAATGAAAGATATCACCAAGGAATTTCCTGGCGTGAAGGCATTGAGTAATGTCAGTTTCAGGGTGAAAAAGGGCGAGATCCATTGCCTTGTGGGGGAGAATGGCGCGGGGAAGTCTACCTTGATGAAAGTGTTGAGCGGGGTATATCCATATGGTTCTTATACCGGTGATATTTTGTTCGACGGTGAACCACAGAAATTTTTCAACATTCGTGATAGCGAAAGGGCGGGGATTGCCATCATTTATCAGGAACTGGCCCTTGTCCCTGAAATGACTGTGTACGAGAACATTTTTTTGGGGAACGAAATAAAGGGGAGATTTGTCATCGATTGGAATGAGACCATCAAAAGAGCGGGGGATGCCTTAAAAAAGGTCAGACTCAACGTCAATCCTGAAACGAAAGTGAAGGATTTGGGCGTCGGAAAGCAACAGCTGGTGGAGATCGCGAAGGCATTAAGCAAGGATGTCAAGCTATTGATCCTTGACGAGCCTACGGCTGCGTTGAATGAAGATGACAGCGAGAACTTATTGAACCTTCTGCGGGAACTCAGGGGGCATGGCGTGACCTGTATCCTGATTTCCCACAAGTTAAAAGAAGTCATTGAAATTGCCGACTCGGTCACAGTCTTACGCGACGGCCAAACGATTTGTACGCTGGACGCGGCACAGGGAGAAGTGACCGAGAATCGATTGATCAAGAATATGGTGGGACGCGAGATTAATAATATTTATCCTCCCAAGGAGAAAAGAGAAGTGGGCGAGTCTCTCCTTGAAGTCCGAAATTGGAATGCCTACAGTCCGGCTCTTGGGAGGGTTATTCTCAGGGATGTGAATTTCAATGTGAGAAAGGGGGAGATCGTCGGAATTGCAGGACTGATGGGCTCAGGACGTACCGAATTGGCTCTTAGCATTTTTGGGAACCCAGTTGGTTATCAAATCCGCGGCGATATTTACATCAAGGGGAAAAAGAAAAGTTTCCATCATCCACAGGATGCCATTAGCGCGGGCGTGGCGTATGTGACTGAAGATCGGAAAGGTAACGGACTGGTTCTGATCCAGGATGTCAAGCAAAATATCACCCTCGCTAACCTTCGGGAAATCGCGAAGCGTTCTGTGGTGAATGATAATATGGAGGTCAAGGTTGCGAACGAATATAAGACCTCCCTCAATATCAAGACCCCGACAGTCGAACAGAAAGTTATGAATTTAAGCGGTGGAAATCAGCAGAAAGTATCCGTGGCAAAGTGGCTGTTCGTGAAGCCGGATGTATTGATCTTGGATGAGCCGACACGCGGGATCGATGTGGGCGCGAAATTCGAAATCTACACCATCATGCGCAGACTTGTCAGCCAGGGGATGGGGATCATCATGATCTCCTCCGAACTGCCGGAAGTTCTAGGAATGAGCGACCGCATCTACATTGTTTCATCGGGCAGGATTACGGGCGAATTGCCCATCGAGGAAGCGACGCAGGAAAAAATCATGCAAATGGCAACGAACTGAGGAGTGAAGCATGTCATTTTTCACCGATCTACAGAAGACATTAAGACAAAATATTCGCGAATACGGCATGTTCATCGCCCTGTTTTTGATCATGGCGATCTTCACCGCCACCACGGATGGCGTATTCATTTCCCCACGCAATATCAGCAACCTCCTGAACCAGACGGGGTACATCGCTGTGCTGGCAGTTGGAATGACCCTCGTAATTGTGATCAGGCATATCGACCTTTCGGTTGGATTTCTGGCGGGCTTCCTGGGCGCCATTGCCGCCATTGCCCTCACATCCTGGGGATTACCAGTCTATATTGTGATACCCATGGTGCTGGTTATGGGTGTGTTGGCCGGGTGTATCACAGCCTTTCCAGTGGCGCAGCTGGGGATACCATCGTTCGTTGCATCCTTGGCGGGATGGCTGATCTATCGCGGGGCCATTCTGCTTGTCACGTTAAAGACCGGTACGATCATCATCCCGGACGAGGCTTTCAACGCCATTGGCAATGGATATATCAGTGATATTCCAGGGCTGGATTCTTTCCTGCCAGAGTTGCACAAGTTGACTCTGCTGCTTGGCCTGATTGCAATTGTCTTTTACATCATCAGTGAGATCAACAGCAGAAGGAATAAGATCGCCTATAACTTCGAGGTTTTATCTTCAGGTGTCTTTGCCTTGAAGTTAATCTTCATGTCTGCCCTGATTGGTCTGATCACATGGGTGTTGGCGGGATATAACGGGCTCTCCTGGACGGTGGTCATTGTGTTGATCGTAGTCGGCGTATATCATTTTGTGACCACCCAAACCGTCCTTGGGCGGCATATCTACGCCATGGGTGGGAATCCCGAAGCGGCGCAACTGAGCGGTATTAATGTTAAGAAGTTAATCTACGTGGTATTCGGTTCGATGGGAATGCTCTCTGCGTTGTCAGGCATTTTGTTCGCATCCCGTCTCCAGTCCGCGACGACGACGGCTGGTACCCTGTTCGAGTTGGACGCCATCGCCGCGGCGTATGTGGGGGGGGTCTCCGCTGCGGGCGGCGTGGGCAAAGTGACCGGGTCCATTATCGGCGCTCTGGTAATGCTCTCTCTGACGAGCGGCATGAACCTGATGGGCATCGATATTTCCCTCCAGTATATCGTTCGCGGCGCCGTGCTTGTGATGGCTGTGGTCTTCGATGTCGCCACCCGCACAAGCGGCAAATAGTCTTCAGAGCCTTTTGGGTGTAGTGGCAATCCGGGAGAATCTGCTGCTGGCGTGCAGTAATATCCATGTCCAGGGATGAGGCGTATGGAAGCTGGCGAGTCATCGATTCGGTGAAAAAGATCCGGTCTGCCGATTTGTTGTCAGGCAATTCATGTAATGTTACATTGACAAGAGGTGCTTTCATCTTATAATTATTTTGTCAGACAAGAGTACAACGTCGCATTTCCCATTTACAGTCATGGATCATTAATAACGGGAACACAATGAAGAAAGCTGGCAGGTATGTTTTGTCTGTTACACGAGCGGAATATCCTTACCGAATCACTGGCGGGATGGTATTCCGTTTTTGTTTTCTGTCACCCGGATCGGGACGAAGGAGGTGATGCATACAACTTGAAAGATCTTGCAAGAGCATCTGTTGGCACATTCAAGAACAAGGAGAAGAAAAAATGTCCAAGAGCAAGTGGTACAGTCTAACGACGATCTTCGTCATCGCGATGCTGGCGCTTTCTGCGTGCGGCGGTGGCGCCCAAAAAGTGGAAGTGTTTTCATGGTGGACGGGCGGCGGTGAGGCCGCAGGTCTCGAGGCCATGATCAAGGTCTTCAATGAAAAGAACCCCAACGTTGAATTCATCAACGCGGCAGTAGCTGGTGGTGCCGGAACCAATGCGCGCGCTGTGTTAGCTACCCGCCTGCAGGCGGGCGACCCACCCGATTCCTGGCAGGGACATGCCGGTCAGGAATTGATCGGCACCTACGTTGCCGGTAAGCAGATCCAGCCGTTGAACGATCTGTATGAATCCGAAGGCTGGCTCGATGTCATGCCTGAGACGCTCATCCCGTTGATCTCACAGGACGGTAATATTTATTCCGTGCCGGTCAACATCCACCGTGCCAATGTGCTGTGGTACAACCCCGCCATCCTCGAGGCGAACGGTGTTTCAGTCCCCACCACCATGGACGAATGGTTTGCCGCCATGGATACTTTGCAGGCTGCCGGTGTGACCCCCCTCGCCCTCGGTGAGCAATGGACAAAGATGCACCTGATGGAAACCGTTTTGCTCGGTTCTCTCGGACCCGAGAAATACAACGGTCTGTGGGACGGCTCGACAGATTGGGGAAGCGCCGAAGTAAAGGGCGCGCTGGATAATTTCCAGAAGATTCTTGGCTATACCAACAGCGACTCCGCTTCGTTATCCTGGCAGGATGCGGCGCAACTCGTCGTCAATGGCAATGCCGCGTTCAATGTGATGGGCGACTGGGCGGAGGGATACTTCCGCGAATTGGGCAAGACCCCCAACACGGATTACGGCTGGACTCCCGTACCCGGCAGTGTCGGCATCTTCCAATTCCTTTCCGACTCGTTCGTGCTCGCCGTCGGCGCGCCGGATGAGGAGGGCGCCATCGCTTGGTTGAAAGTCGCCGGCTCCAAGGAAGGTCAGGAGGCGTTCAACCCGGTCAAGGGTTCGATTTGCGCCCGCACCGACTGCGATAAGTCGCTCTTTGGCGAGTATTTGCAGTCCGCCATGGATGACTGGGCAAGTGACACGGTGGTCGGTTCGTTGACTCACGGTGTGGTTGCCAACGACTCCTGGAAATCCGAGATTGATACAGCGCTCGGCCTCTTCATCCAGGATGGCAATGTGGACGGTTTCCAAGCCGCGCTGGTTGCCGCCTGTGCAAGTTCAGGTCCGTGCAAGTAAAATCTGAGTAAAATAATGAGGCTCCGTCGAGGTTCGGCGGAGCCTCAAAAATTTTCCGCCTGAAAGAGGCTCGTCATGTTTAGAGACAAAGACCGGTATCTTTCGATCATCCTTATTTCCCCATCCATTCTGGCAGTGTTGATCTTCATCTACGGTTTCATTGCCTGGTCGGTACGCGTCTCTTTCAGTGCATGGAAGGGTCTCAATCCCGATTACACCTGGGTCGCGTTGAAAAACTATATCGAACTGTTCTCCGATCCCCGTTTCCATGTGGATGTGCGGAACACTCTGATCTTTACAGGGGTGTTTGTGATCGGGAGCATCCTGCTCGGATTCCTGCTGGCGGTCATGCTGGATCAAGGCTTGAAAGGGGAGAGCTTTTTCCGCAGTCTGTTCCTGTTCCCCATGGCAATCTCCTACATTGTGACCGGCGTGGTTTGGCGCTGGTTGATGAACCCCGCCGAAGGAGACCGGCTGAGCGGGTTCAACCTGCTCTTCTCCTATCTCAACCTGGATTTTCTCATCAACAAATGGCACACCACCGAGACTTGGGGTATTGCCGCGATCGCTCTGGCGGCCATCTGGCAGATGTCCGGGTATACGATGGCAATCTACCTGGCGGGATTGCGTTCCATTCCGGATGAGTTGCGCGAAGCCGCGCGCATCGATGGCGCGAACGAGTTCGAGATCTACCGTCACATCATCCTCCCGCTTCTTTCGCCGGTGACCCTGAGCGCGTTGATCATCCTGGGTCACATGTCCCTCAAAGTGTTCGACCTGATCATCGCCGTGGCCGGGAAGCAACTTCCGCTCGATGTACCTGCCATCTACATGTGGCAGACCACCTTCGACGGTCTCTTTTACGGGCGCGGCGCGGCGATTGGCATCCTGCTGCTGGTCAGCGTCGCGGTCCTCATCGTTCCATACATTCGATACACTCTGAAGACGGAGGCGCAGCAATGAACGCGTTCCGCCTCCACATCGGCAAGAAATGGTTATACGTCCCTCTGGTCGCAATGGCGATCTTTTACCTCATCCCCATGTATGTGATGATCGTAACGGGATTCAAGAGCTTTGCAGAAGTGGATCTCCAGACCATGTGGAATCTTCCAAAAGGCATCCACTTCGATAATTACGTGGAAGCCTTTTCGCAGCTGGCACCCTCGCTCTGGAACAGTTTCATCATGGTAATCCCCGCCGCAATCATCTCCTCCTGGCTGGGCTCGTTAAACGGATTCATCCTCGCCAAATGGAAATTCCGCGGCGCCGATTTCATCTTCCCGTTCATCCTGTTCGGCATGTTCATCCCCTACCAGTCCATCCTGATTCCGCTGGTCATTTTCATCAACAATACCTTGAGACCCATCGGATTGGGCGGCATCCCGGCGTTAATCATCGCGCACATCATTTACGGCATTCCAATCACCACCCTGACCTTTCGCAATTACTACGCCAGCCTGCCGCAAGAACTGCTCGAAGCCGCCAAGATCGACGGCGCGGACATGCTCGGCATCTATCGTCACATCCTGCTGCCGATCTCCATCCCAAGCTTTGTGGTGGTGCTCATCTGGCAATTCACGTCTGCGTGGAACGACTTCCTCTTTGCAGTGGTGCTCACAGGGAATCGCTCATGGCCCATAACCGTTGCGCTCAACAACATGGCGGGCAGTCAGATCATCTCCTGGAATGTGCAAATGGCAGGCTCGCTTCTTGCCGCGCTGCCGACGCTCCTCGTCTACATTTTCCTCGGTCAATACTTTCTGCGCGGCATGCTGGCCGGTTCCCTCAAAGGGTGAACTTTACATTCCCGATACAAAAAAGACCCCGCATGGGTCTTTTTTGTTGACTTTTCTCCCCTCCTCGTCTACACTTTTCCCATGCTTGCCCGAGTCTTTTCCTGTGCGGTCATTGGTCTCGAAGGCGTCATTGTCGAAGTCGAAGTCGATTACACCAACGGCCTTCCCGGTATGACCATTGTCGGCTTGCCCGATGCCGCCGTGCAGGAGAGCCGCGAGCGCGTGCAAACCGCGGTCAAAAATGCCGGTCTGCATTTCCCCCGACATCGCATTGTCGTCAACCTGTCGCCCGCCTCCATCCGCAAAGAGGGACCCGCCTACGACCTCCCCATCGCGCTCGGTGTCATCATGTTATCCGGGCATCTGCCTCATGACGTTGTCGACAATACCCTTGTCGTCGGCGAATTGTCACTGGATGGTGTGGTCCGTCACACGCGTGGGGTCCTGCCCATGGCAGCCACCGCCCGCGCCAATGGATACAAGCGGATGTTCGTCCCTGAATCGGACGCGGACGAAGCCGCCTTGATCCCAGACCTGGAAGTATATCCCGTCCGAACGCTTGCGAATCTCTACGACCATCTATCTGGTCGCCGTTTAATCGAACCGTATCAACCCTCTGCGGCAGGTGAACTTGAGCCGCTCTTCATCCCGACCGATTTCAGCGAGATTAAAGGACAGGAGCACGTCAAGCGCGCGCTGGAAGTAGCAGCAGCCGGGGGGCATAACGTGCTGATGGTGGGCTCCCCGGGCGCCGGGAAGACCTTGCTTGCCCGCGCCCTGCCCGGCATCCTGCCGGAGATGAGCATTGAAGAATCGCTGGATGTGACCCGCATCTATTCCGTGGCAGATCAACTTCCCGCAGGGACGCCACTCATCAAGCATCGCCCTTTCCGCGCACCGCATCATACCATTTCACACGCGGGTCTGGTCGGCGGCGGGAACATTCCCAAGCCAGGAGAAATATCGCTGGCGCACAGGGGCGTTTTGTTTTTGGATGAGTTCCCCGAATTCGGGAGCCGCGTCCTTGAAGTGATGCGCCAGCCGATGGAGGACAAGGTTGTTACCATCAGCCGCGCCAAGGGATCGCTCACTTTTTCCGCCAATTTTCAATTGATTGCGGCGATGAATCCCTGCCAGTGTGGATATTATGGCGACCCTGTAAAACCTTGCACGTGCGCTCCTGCGGCTGTCACAAAATATCAAAAGCGGATCTCCGGTCCGCTTCTGGATCGGATCGATATTCACATCGAGGTTCCACGCGTGGAGTATGAAAAGTTGAGCGGCGACCGTGTGGGAGAGCCTTCATCATTGATCCGTCAGCGTGTGCAGGCGGCGCGCGATATTCAACGCCGCCGATTTGCAAATTCACCCTCCACCGATATTGTCTGCAACGCTGATATGCGTGTCGGGGAGATCCGGCAATTTTGCCGGTTGCAGGACGAGGGTCAGAGCCTGATGCGGGCGGCGATGAGTCAACTCAATCTGTCGGCGCGTGCCTATCATCGCATCCTCAAACTGGCGAGAACAATCGCGGATTTGGCGGGAAGCGAGAAAATTCAGTCTGCGCACCTGGCAGAGGCGCTGCAATATCGCTCGAAGTTGATGCACGGCGCGGTGTGATGGAAGGGAAAACATTTCAAGCAGAGACGATGTTTTGAATCTTCAGCCTGCCAACCTGAATTACAACCGTATCGCCATATTGCAGCGTGAAATCATCTGGGACAAGACACGTGCCTGTCATCAAAAAGACACCATGTGGAAAATCCAGTTCGCGCGTGAGAAATTCGACCAGTTCGGGTAATGTCCGCTTCATGGATGCGATGTTCGCTTCGCCGTTGAAAATCGTTTCATTTGCACGCCGCACTTGCAAACGGATCGGAATATCCCTGATCGAATCAGGATCGCACAGCCATATCCCATGTCCCAACGCGCACGAGCCATTATAAATTTTTGCCTGTGGCAGATACAATGGATTCTCGCCTTCGATATCGCGTGACGATACATCGTTCCCTGCACAGTAACCAACGATTTCGTTGTGACGGTTGACCGCCAATACCAACTCAGGCTCTGGCACATTCCAATGGCTGTCCTTGCGGATACGAATTGGTCCGCCATTGCCGGATACTCGCCAGCCCGGCGATTTGAAAAACAATTCAGGTCGCTCTGCTTCATAGACTTTCTGATACATGTCTGCCACTGTGGATTCCGCTTTACGCGCGTCGCGGCTCTGCCGATACGTAACTCCCGCCGCCCATACTTCCTGATGAGGATCGATTGGCGCTTCCTCCCTTTCCTTCGACACGCTCGGGGCGGCACCGACGGCTGATTCGACTTTCGATAAAGTTTTCACTACCTCAAACATTTTCTCGCGCGGCATCTCAAGAAGTGTACTTAAGTTGAGATTTGGCGGCAGAAAATTTCCGTCCACTGCCCAGCGTGATCCGTTCGTTGTTTTTTGTTTGGTGAGTAACATGCCTGTCTCCTTGCATACAGCCTTTTCAGCATAATTCTATTTATTGAATTTAGGATGATGTTACGCGATTTGCTCGAATGATCCGCGAACTGCCTGCAGGCGCTTGCTCAGTTGAAACATAACCATAATTTTCGAGCAGTTGTTGTTAATTCAACTTCCTGTCCTGAACGGCTAATCGGATTGGGAAGCCAATCTGGAGGATTGGAAGAATGATTCCTAAAAACCAGAATCATTCTTCCGTTTGGTTTAAGAACCCGATTGATTTCCTTGAAAGTGTTTTCGGGGTTTTGCCAGAATTGAAAACTGTGTATGGCAATCACAGCGTCAAAGTCTTCGTTGTCCCAGGGAATGATTTCATCTGTCCCTTCTCGAAAATCAACCTGGTTGCCAAGACCTTTCCTCTTAAAACGTTGTTGAGCAGTTACAACCATTGTTGAGGTTGGGTCTAGTCCTGCCATGAAAACCCCTGATGTGCCTGTCAGTAATAATTCAGCAAACCTGCCTGTGCCAAACCCTATTTCCAAAAAACGTTCATCTTTCTTTGGCTCAAGAGCCTTGATGGTTTTGTAATAAGCGCCTGAATTTAGCCATTCCATTATTCTTCCAAAGAACTTTCCTGAAATCCCAGACGGGCTTTGCGGTAATGGTTTTGATGATTTACCCATAAAATCTTTCTCCTTGTAATGATTCGATGATCGCCTCCACGTCATATACACATCCGCCCCATGTGCCGCCGCTGATGTTTTGAAGTAAAGCCCATAGTCGGGTATCCTCTGGCAGGTCAGGATTCAATTTCAAGTCGGGGTGAGGCGAACGAGAATTCAAATCAACGTCGAGGACATCCACACTTCCCGAAAGATTGACTTGGTCAATGATGATCCGAATCGTATCATCATCCCGCAGCTTGCCAAGCGGACCTCCCGCCAATGCCTCGGGTCCCACGTGACCGATGCACGCGCCCGTGCTCACGCCGCTGAAACGCGCATCGGTGATGAGCGCGATGGTCTTGCCGTGCGGAAGATATTTCAACGCAGACGTGAGTTGATAGGTTTCCTCCATGCCCGTGCCCATGGGACCGCAACCGATGAGCGCGATGATGTCGCCGGCTTTGACGGGATTCCCGCTCAAGCCTTTGACGGCGGCAACCGCGGCGCGCTCGCTGGTGAACACGCGGGCAGGACCTATTTTGCGATAGACGCCATCAGTATCCACAACACCGGGGTCGACGGCTGTGCTTTTGATGACGGCTCCCTGTGGTGCAAGGTTGCCTGTGAGAAAGGTGATCGTGCTGGTCAATCCTCGTTCGCGGGACTTCGTTGGATTCATGATCACGTCGTCAGGATCGATGCCGTCAAGTTTTTGCAATCTTTTGCGAAGTTTTGCGCGGCGTTCGCTGTGTTCCCATTCATCGAGCGCTTCGCCGAGAGTATCCCCGTTCACGGTGTGGGCATTGAGTTTCAGCAAACCCAACTCTCGCAAATGCAACATCACTTCGGGTACACCTCCCGCGAGGAAGACTTGTACAGTTCCATAGCCTGTCGGTCCGTTGGGCATTACATCCACCAAACGCGGCGTGGAACGATTAACCCGTGACCAATCGTCAACGGTGGGGCGTGGAAGTTTGGCGGCATGTGCGATTGCGGGGATGTGCAACAACAGGTTCGTA
Source organism: Chloroflexota bacterium (assembly GCA_013388855.1). GTDB lineage: Bacteria > Chloroflexota > Anaerolineae > Anaerolineales > Villigracilaceae > Defluviilinea. The sequence continues at coordinate 255,659 of JACAEM010000034.1, read as the reverse complement.
CTCCCGCCGAATGCGGCATGTGTGACCATCGCATTGTGGATCGAGTCTTCAGTGAGGATGTCGCTGGTGGTGATGTGATTTGACGACATCGCCATCAACGCCTTTGCGGATCGCTTTGCCATGTCCAGCCATATCTCTTGACCTGATGGAGCCAGCGCTGAATGTGTGACAGCCAGTCCCAACGCCTCAGCCACGACCTGACTGGTTGCCGCCGTTCCGAGAAACTGACAGCCACCCCCAGGCGATGCGCACGCGCGGCATCCCAAGTCAGAGGCTTCTTCGAGGGTAATGAGTCCGTGGGCAAAGCGTGCACCGATGGATTGAATCTTGCCTGCATCTTCGCCTTGCTCTGGAAGCAAGGTCACCCCGCCAGGAACGACGACGCATGGCAAAGACTTTTGTGCGGCGAGCGCGATCATCATGGCGGGCAAACCTTTATCACAGGTGGCGATTCCCAATACACCTTTACGCGTTGGCAACGAACGGATGAGTCTTCGTAACACGATTGCCGCGTCGTTGCGATAGGCAAGGCTGTCCATCATGCCCGGGGTACCTTGTGTACGCCCATCACATGGGTCGCTGACGAAGCCTGCAAAAGGAATGGCATTGTGTTGTTTGAATTCTCTTGCGGCGGCTTGGGCGAGCAAACCGACTTCGTAATGTCCCGTGTGGTACCCAAGGGCGATGGGGGAACCGTCTTCTGCGCGAATGCCGCCCTGGGTGCTGAGGATGAGGTATTCATCTTTGCCGAGATCAGAAGGCTTCCATCCCATTGCCGCGTCCTGCGTCCAGCCGAAAACATGTCCGCTTGGGGCGTGGGTTAAGAAATCGGGATGTAGAGGCAGGCGTCCCGTAGGTCCTGAAGCGTGTGTTTGTACATCGAAGAGGGGGTTGGGAGGTCTCATGGATTTGTCCATTCTCCAAGCGGATACTCTTAAATTAAGTTGACTTTTCCTGGATATTGTGCCATAATATCGGTATCGTTACCGGTAACGATACCGATATTCTATCATCTTTTGAGCAGGAATTGGTATGCGAAAGAAAAAAAGAACGGTGACAATCCAGGATGTAGCCCGGAAGGCGAGAGTATCCGTCTCAACGGTTTCGCGCGTGCTCAACGGCAAGGTGGATGTGGCGAGCGAGACACAGGAACGCATCCTTTCGGTGATCGATGATCTGGGCTATACCACCAACTTGGCGGCCCGCAGTATGCGGAGCCATAAGAAGAATCTGGTGGGGCTGATCATGCCGGATATTGCCTATCCGTTCGCGATTGAGGTGATGAAGGGGGTGAACCGGGCGATTGCCGAGTCTGAGTTTGATCTCCTGGTCTATACAACCGGCGATGTGCGAAAAAGCGGACGCGCTTTTCATGAACAGAAGTATGTTTCCCTGTTGACAAATTCGATTTCGGATGGCGTGGTGATTGTTGCGCCGGTGGCGGGGGAGTTCAATATTGATGCGCCCATCGTGTCGATTGATCCGCTTGCCAGCAACCCGAATTATCCAGCCGTCCACGCTACCAACTATCAGGGCGCGATGGATGCGATGGAGTATTTACTTGGGTTGGGGCATAGACGTATCGGTTTCATCAGCGGTCGTGCGGAACTGGAAAGTTCGAATCGCCGTTTGAAGGGCTATCGTGAGGCGTTAGAAAAGGCAGGCATTCCCGTTGACGAGTCGTTAATTGCCTCCGGTGATTACACCACTGAAACGGGTATCAGCGGCGCGCGGCAATTGTTTGCTCTGGAGAAACCTCCCACTGCGATCTTTGCGTCCAATGACCAGATGGCGATGGGGGTTTATCAGGTCGCCGAGGAATTGGGGTTGCGAATTCCCGAGGATTTATCCGTGGTTGGCTTCGATAACATCACCGAATCCAAATACATGGGATTGACCACGGTCGATCAGTTCATTTCAGAGATGGGCTATGTCGCGACGCAAATGTTGATCAAGATCATTAATGGCGTTCCTCTTGAAGATCAGACGTATCGGATGCAAACCCGGCTTGTTATTCGCAATTCGTGCCGTGAGGTTGTCGATGTGAATTGACTATCTTTACACCCCGGCTTTGCAATTGCTTTTCATGGCCTTGAAGATCGAAAGGAGGTGAGAACGAAAGTTGTTCGGAAGTAAATTGCAGGTCTTCTCTTCGACCTTGGACAGCGGAAGGAAGACCTGCAGATGCGTGTGGAGGGTTTAACTCCGCACGCCGCTAGTATAACCTGTTATGAACCTAAAAGGAGAAGAAAATGTCTCGCAAGATTTACACCCTTTTGAGCCTGTTGATCGTAGCGGCTTTTGTTCTTTCCGCCTGTGGGAACGGCGCCTCCACTGAAGCCCCACCGTCTGAACCGGACGCGCCCGCAGCAACCGAGCCTCCGGCATCGGAGGACAAGGTCACAGTAACCTGGTGGCATATTACTACCGATGAAAGGCAGGCTGCGGTCTGGCAAACTTTAGCCGACGGTTACATGGCTGAGCACCCAAATGTGAATATCGAAATCTCGATCCTTGAGAACGAGGCATTCAAGACCAAATTGACTACGGTCATGCAGTCCGGCGAACCTCCTGACATCTTCCAAAGTTGGGGCGGTGGCGTGATGAACGAATACATTGCAGCAGGCTTGATGAAGGATATTACCGCCGACCTTGACGCCAACGGCGGTGAGTGGCGCAATCGCTTCTCGCCCGGTGCATTGGGGGTGTACTCGCTCGATGGCAAGAACTACGGCGTTCCGTGGGATATGGGCATGGTCGGTTTTTGGTACAACAAGGACTTGTTTGCACAAGCTGGAATCGACGCTCCTCCCACGACCTGGGATGAATTACTCGAAGACGTAAAGACACTCAAAGCCGCGGGTATTACTCCCATCGCATTGGGCGAAGGCGACAAATGGCCCGGTCACTTCTGGTTCGGTTATCTCGCCACCCGTATTTGCGGGCAGGAGGGTTTCCAGGCTGCGGCGTCCCGTACCGGCTCGTTTACCGATCCGTGCTTTGTGAAGGCTGGAAACAAGATTTTGGAACTCAATGCCCTCGAGCCGTTCCAGGATGGTTTTCTCGGCGCCACCTACGGTGATCAGTCGACCGTCATGGGCAATGGTGAAGCGGCAATGGAACTCATGGGTCAGTGGGCCCCTGGTGCACAGGCTGGTAATAGCGCCGATGGACAGGGTCTTGGCGACAAACTGGGTTTCTTCCCATTCCCGGCTGTGGCTGGCGGGGCAGGCGCCGCGACGGACGCCTTTGGCGGAGGAAATGGATTTGGTATCGGCAAGGATGCCGAACCGGAGGCTGTTGACTTTGTCAAGTGGCTGACCACTGCTGAAGCTCAGGTTGCGTGTGCTGAAGCGGGATTCTGTATCCCGGTCGTCAAAGGCGGCGAAGCGGGGTTGTCCGATCCGTTGCTGATCACGCTCCAGCAGACCCTTGCCAAGGCGGAATATTTCCAACTGTACTACGATCAGGCTCTGCCTCCGGCGGTCGGCTCGGTTGTCAATGACAGTGTCCAGGGAATCTTCGCCGGAACGTTGACACCCGAACAGGTGGTGCAGGCAATCGAAGACTCTGCCGCACAAGAGATAAAGTAGAACCATCGAACAGATGTTGTGGGGATTGGGAATATCCCAATCCCCACCACATTCGGTCACTGAATTGAGAAGGAGTCTTCTGATGTCGCTTCCCGCCATTCCGAACATCTTCAAACTCAACCGGGGCACAGGTTCCCCGCGTCGTCTTCAAGATAACCTGACCATCTTTCTCTTCCTTTTGCCCGGACTAATTCTGTTTCTGGTCTTTGTCATCTACCCCATTTTTCAATCCATTTATTACAGCATGTTCAACTGGAAGGGTTTTGGCCCTGCCGAGGATTTTGTCGGGTTGGATAATTTCAAGAACATCCTGGGCGACAAGGTCTTTATGATCGCGCTGCGCAATGCGTTCCTTCTCATTGTATTTTCTCTTCTCCTTCAATTACCATTGTCGCTCATCCTGGCTGTCATGGTGGGACGTGACCTGCCCGGACGCGCCTTCTTCCGCACCATCTTTTTTATGCCCTACGTCATCTCCGAGGTCATCACAGCTATCATGTGGTTGTTCCTCCTCAACCCCAATCCCAATCGTGGTTTTGTCAACGCCGTGATTGTCGCCTTTGGCGGTGAGGCACAACCCTGGCTGGGCGACACGACCCTCGTCCTGCCTTCGTTGTTCATTGCCCTCACGTGGAAATATTTTGGATTTCACATGTTGTTGTATATGGCAGGGCTGCAAAATATCCCACATGAGATCGAAGAAGCGGGGCGCATTGATGGAGCCAGCGCGTTCCAAAACTTCTTTTACATCACTCTGCCTTTGCTGGGAAGCACCATTCGCACATCTGTATACCTGTCCGTCCTCGGTTCCATCCAGCAATTCATTCTGGTCTGGATCATGAGCAAAGGTGGGCCCGTCAATGCGAGCGAGACGCTCGCCACGTACATGATTCGTTTCGGCTTCGTCCGTTTCCAATTGGGATACGGGTCCGCCGTTGCCATTTATATGTTCTTGATCTGCGTGACATTCTCCCTCCTCTACCAGCGTCTCACGCGCCAGCCCGATTATTTGACCGGTCTTTAGAGAGACGCTCCCATGACAATAACCCACGCACATCCTCGCTGGAATATACGGAAATTCTTTTCAAGATTTTCCCAATATTTCATTCTCTCATTGATCGTCATTCTTGTCCTTGTGCCCATCGTCATCCTCGTCTTCGGCGCCCTCAAAACGCGCGGCGAATTCATGACCCAGCCTTACGTCCCGCCCATCCCGCCGCGCTGGGATAACGTCGTCGCCATCCTCACCAAACCCTCCTACTCCTTCTGGCAGATGTTGCGCAACAGCCTGATCGTCATGCTTTCGGTGACCTCCGCGGTGGTGGTCATTTGCAGCCTTGCCGCTTTCGTCTTCGCCCGCATGGAATTCCGCACGAAAGGGCTATGGTTCAACCTCTTCACCCTTGGGCTGATGTTCCCCATCAACATCGCCATCCTGCCTGTCTATTTCGTCCTGCGCCAATTGGACATCATCGACAGCCTGTTTGCCGTCATCCTTGTGCAAACCGCCTTCCAGCTTTCCGGCAACATCATGATCCTGCGCGGCTTCTTCACCGCCATCCCCGCCGAATTGCAGGACGCTGCCTACATTGATGGCTGTTCCGCCTTCGATTTTTTCTGGCGCATTCTCCTCCCGCTTGCCCGCCCCGCCCTCGGAGCCGTCGCCGCGCTCACCATGATCGTCAGTTGGAACGACCTGCTCGTCCCGCTCATTGTCCTCAACAGCGACATCTTGTGGACCCTCCCCCTGGGCACGATGCAATTCCAGGGTCAATACGGGCAGGATTTATCGCTGGTCTCCGCCTTTGTGGTCCTCTCCGCCCTGCCCACCATCGTCTTCTACTTCATCGCCGAACGCCAGATCATCGCGGGACTCACCGCAGGCGCAGTGAAGGGATGACTTTCATTTTTCTTTGGGATACAAGCCTTGTCCACGCCTCGACGTTTCCTCACCATTCTGCTTCTCCTCTCCTTCAGCCTTTCCTCGTGCGGATCGCCCTCCGTGCCTGAACCTGCCTCCATGACCCCAGCCTCCCCCCAGCCTCTGCCGTCCCCTGCCTTCGAGACGGGAATCTACCCCAACCTGTTCAAGGACTACCTCGGCAAAAGCGACGAAGAGATTCAAGCCAAAATAGACTCCGCCTTCAACCAGCTCTTTTACGGCGATGACTCCACGGAACGAGTCTACTATCCCGTCGGGGCAGACATGGCATACATCTCCGACATCGCCAACGAAGACGTGCGCTCCGAAGGCATGTCCTACGGCATGATGATCGCCGTGCAATTGAACAAGAAAGAGGAGTTCGACCGCCTCTGGAAATGGGCAAAAACCTACATGTACCAAACGGATGGCGGCTACAAAGGCTACTTTGCCTGGCACTGCAAGATGGACGGCACACAACTCGACGCCAACCCCGCCTCCGACGGCGAAATCTGGTTCATCACCGCCCTGTTCTTTGCCGATGCGCGTTGGGGGAGCAGCAACGGCATCTACAACTACCGCGCCGAAGCGCAAGCCATCCTTGATACCGCCCTGCACACCGAAGGACGCGGCGAACTCGCCACCGACCTTTTCGACCCTGAAACCAAACAGGTGGTCTTCGTCCCGCAACTGGGACGGAACTCGCAATTTACCGACCCGTCCTATCACATGCCGCACTACTACGAACTCTGGGCACGCTGGGCGGACAAGGACAACGACTTTTGGGCGGAAGCCGCGCAGGTCAGCCGCGACTATCTGAAAACAGCCGTCCACCCGCAAACGGGACTTGCCCCCAATTACTCCGAATTCAACGGCTCGCCCGTCAGTGACCGCTACAACGGCAGCTTCCGCTACGACGCGTTTCGTGTGGGAGCAAATGTGGGTGTGGACTACGTTTGGTTCGCGCCGGGCGAGTGGCACAGAGAACAGTCGAATCGCCTGCTGAGTTTCTTCGCCTCGCAAGGCATGGACGAATACAAAGCCGAATACCTGCTCGATGGCACGCCCGACGCGGGACACCGCTCCACGGGTCTGATGGCGACCAATGCCGTCGCCGCCCTCGCCGCGGACCGGGTAATCGGCGAGCCGTTCGTGCAAGCCTTGTGGGACCTGGACGTGCCGAGGGGGCAATATCGCTACTACGACGGCTTGCTCATGATGCTGGCTTTGTTGCAGGTCAGCGGAAACTTTCGCATTTATGAACCAGGCACGGCTCCCGCAGGGCAAATCTTCCCGACGCCCAAGCCCGAGGTGACTGGCAAATTTGCTCCGCCCACAGGACGCGCCCTGTTGCTGGTCGGTCAGGATGTTGAGAGCGTTGATGCTTATTTCAATGCCACCGTCACCGCCCCGGGCGGCGTGGCGGCGAATCTTGACTTGCAATTGAACGGCATGGATGAGTTGAATGATCTCGCGGGTAAGTACCCCAACAGCGCGTTGTCCGTCCGCGTGGATTGGAACGATACACTCACCGACGTGCAGGTGGATACTCTGCTCGATGCGTTGACCTCCTATAACCGCCCCGTTTTTCTCCATCTCCGACATGGACCGGACGACGCGTCCGACGCGTACGTCTCGGCGTGGAAAAAGGTTGGGGAGCGCAAGCAGGCGAAGGGTAGTACGAACGTCGCGCTCGTGTGGGAATCCGCCTCGTGCGAGGAGATCAATTTCGCCGAATTCTATCCAGGCGATGAAGTCGTGAATTGGATCGGGGTAAATTACGAATGCGCCGATGCCTTCATCCAACAATTCGCGCGTGAACGTCTCAAACCTGTGATGATTACTGCGTCGCCGCAGGAGGGCTGGGAGGAATGGTTCGCGCCCTTCCTCCAATTTGTGACAGACAATAACGATGTCGTGCGCGCGGTGATTTATATCAATGACGTTCAAATGAACGAAGAAATCCTCAAACGCTGGAAGGACGAAACCAAAAGTTCGTTCTGGCTGAAAGCCAGTCCCAAATTGTTCAGCGAGTTGGGTTTTGTGAAATGACCGCCGACTCGGTCCCCTCTCCCGAAGGGAGAGGGGTAGGGTGAGGCGCGGTCAACATCTTCTCAAAGGAGCGCTCCATGAGCGTTGACAATATAACAGAAAACCTTTCATATTTCGATACAACACTGTCGTTTACCGAGCGGGCAAAGGATTTGGTGGGGCGTTTGACGCTGGAGGAAAAAGTTGGCTTGATGAGCCATCCCGCGCACGGCATCCCGCGCCTGAACATTCCCGCCTACAACTATTGGAGCGAGGCGCTTCACGGCGTCGCCCGCAACGGACGCGCCGCCGTCTTCCCGCAGGCGATTGCAATGGCGGCAACCTGGGATAAAGATTTGATTCACCGCGTCGCGACCGCCATCAGCGACGAAGGACGCGCAAAGTATCACGCCGCGTTGAAACGCAATGGATACACACAACAATATCAGGGACTGACCTTCTGGTCGCCGAATGTCAACATCTTCCGCGACCCGCGCTGGGGACGCGGACAGGAAACCTGGGGCGAAGACCCCTTCCTGACGGGCGAGATGGCAGCCGCGTTCGTGCGCGGTTTGCAGGGCGATCATCCCAAATATCTTAAAGCCGCGGCGTGCGCCAAACATTTCGCCGTCCATTCGGGACCTGAGAAAGACCGCCACCACTTCAATGCGGTGGTGACGAAGCGCGAACTGTACGACACCTACCTGCCCGCCTTCAAAAAACTCGTCACCGAGGCAAACGTCGAATCGGTGATGGGCGCGTACAACCGCGTGCTCGGCGAACCGTGCTGCGCCAGCAAACTGCTCATCGAGGACATCCTGCGCGGCGAGTGGAATTTTCAGGGACACTTCGTCTCCGATTGTTTTGCATTGTCCGACTTTCATCTCAATCACAAGGTCACGAAAGACGCGGCGGAGTCTGCCGCCCTTGCATTGAAACACGGCTGTGACCTCGGTTGTGACCACGTCTACAACGAAATCCCCGAAGCGATTCGGCGCGGCCTCATCACCGAAGCCGACGTGGACCGCGCCCTCGAGCGCACGCTCCTCACCCGCTTCAAACTCGGCATGTTCGACCCGCCCGAAGACGTGCCGTTCACTTCCATCCCGACCGATGTGGTTGCCTGCGCCGAGCATCGTCAACTCGCCTACTGCGCCGCCACCGAAGCGGTGGTGCTGCTCAAAAACAAAAATAACATCCTGCCCATCAAGCCGTCCACCAAAAAGATTTTCGTCACGGGTCCCACCGCCGCCAGCATGGAAGTCCTGCTCGGCAATTATTACGGCTTCAACGACCAGATGATCACACTGCTCGAAGGTCTCGTCGGGCGCATCCCCGAAGGCATGGGGCTGGAATATCACCCCGGCACACCGCTCAAACATCCGCGCGAGATTCCCAGCACCTGGGCGCCCGGCATGGCGCAATCCGCCGACCTGACCATCGTATGCGCAGGCTTCAACTCGTTCCTCGAAGGCGAAGAGGGCGAGTCTCTGCTCTCGCCGCTAAACGGTGACCGCGAAAGCATCTCGCTCCCGCAAAGCCAGATTGATTACATCAGGGAACTTGCGGTGCATGGCGCGCGCATCATCCTCGTCCTCACGGGCGGCGGTCCCATCGCGCTGGGTGAAGTCGAGGACATGGTGGAGGCGATCCTCTTCGTCTGGTATCCCGGCATGGAGGGCGGAAGAGCCGTCGCCGATGTGCTCTTCGGCGATGTCTCCCCTTCGGGCAAACTCCCCGTCACCTTCCCCAAATCGCTCGATCAACTCCCGCCCTTCGACGATTATTCTATGAACGGTCGCACCTACCGCTACATGACCGAAGAACCGCTCTATCCCTTCGGCTTCGGTTTGAGTTATACCCGTTTTGAGTATTCGGAATTACAACTCGACAAGCCGACTCTGCCAATGGGCAATTCCCTCCACGTCAGCCTGACCCTGACCAACTGCGGCGCATCGGACGCAGCCGAAGTTGCCCAGTTCTACCTGAGCGATCTCCACGCCTCGACCATTGTCCCGCGTCATCGTCTCATCGGCTTCGAACGCGTGTTTCTCAAGACAGGCGAAAGCAAAACGCTGAAATTCACTGTCACGCCTGAAATGATGTCGTTCTATAATGATGACGGTAAACTAACCCTCGAGCCTGGTCAATTCCACCTCGAGGTGGGCGGCTGTTCCCCCGGTCAACGCGGACAGGAACTCGGAGCGCCCAAGCCTGTGACTGCGACTTTTGAAGTGCAGTAACTTGTACCGCAAGATTCATCTTGTGCCTCACCAGAAGCAACATAAATGTTGCAGTACAGAATAAAACAAGGAGTCTTCCATGTCAGACTATACCCCCAAACCCGAACACAAATTCACCTTCGGTCTATGGACCGTCGGCAACGTCGGACGCGACCCATTCGGCGCGCCCGTGCGCGACGCGAAATCGCCTGCCGATCTTGTGCGCCTGCTCGGAGAAGTCGGCGCGTGGGGCGTCAACTTTCACGACAACGACCTCATCCCGATAGACGCCACACCCTCCGAACGCGACGCGATCCTGAAAGAATTCAAAAAGGCTCTGGCAGAGACGGGACTCTGCGTCCCCATGACGACCACGAATTTATTCAGCGACCCCATCTTCAAGGACGGCGCATTCACGTCGAACGATCCCAAGGTCCGCGCCTATGCGTTGCAAAAGACGATGAATGCCATAGATTTGGGCGTCGAACTTGGTGCGAAGGTCTACGTCTTCTGGGGCGGACGCGAAGGCACCGAGACCGACGCTGCGAAAGACCCTCTCACGGCTATCAAGCGCACACGCGAAGCGATGAACTTCCTGTGCGAATACGTTCTCGATAAAAAATACGACCTGAAGTTTGCCCTCGAAGCCAAGCCCAACGAGCCGCGCGGCGACATCTACAACTCCACCACGGGACACATGCTGGCGTTCATCGAAACGCTCGACCACCCCGAAATGGTCGGCGTCAATCCCGAAGTGGCGCACGAACACATGGCGGGACTCAACTTCGTCCACGGTGTGGCGCAGGCATTGGAGGCAGGCAAACTCTTCCACATTGATCTCAACGATCAAGCATTCGGTCGCTACGATCAGGACTTCCGCTTTGGCGCGGTCAACCTCAAGAGCGCCTTCTTCCTCGTGAAACTGCTCGAAGACAACAAGTACGATGGCTCGCGCCACTTCGACGCGCATGCCTACCGCACCGAAGATTACGAAGGCGTAAAAGACTTTGCGCGCGGCTGTATGCGGACGTATCTCATCCTCAAAGAAAAGGCTGAACAATGGAATGCCGATAAAGAGATTCAAGCCGTCGTCGCCGAAATCAACGCCGACGACGGCTCGATGAACCAATACTTCGGCAAATACTCCGCCGAAAAAGCCGCCGCCCTCAAAGCCCAGTCCTTTGACCGTACAAAGATTGCCTCGCGCGGCTTGAAATACGAACGGCTCGACCAACTCACAATCGAAGTGTTGCTTGGTGTGAGATAGCGTGTCACGTTCCAGATGCCGGTTCCACGTTTTGATGAATCACACTCTCCTGAAACTTGGAACTTGAAACGTGACACTTGACTCTGGAGAACCCATGTATTTCCTCGGCATTGACACCTCCACAACCTCAAGCAAAGCCTTGCTGATTGACGAACGCGGCGCAGTGATTGCGGTCGCGTCCAATCCGCACACGCTTCAAACGCCCAAGCCGCTCTGGTCGGAGCAGGATCCGCGCGAGTGGTGGGAGGCTGCCTCGGCGAGTATCAGGTCCGTTTTGAAAAAAGCAGGAATCGGCGGAGAAAGAATCGGCGCGGTCGGTTTGACGGGGCAGATGCATGGGCTGGTCCTGCTCGATGAAGCGGGGAACGTTCTTCGTCCAGCCATCCTTTGGAATGACCAGCGCACGCAGAGTCAATGCGATGAAATCCATCGCATCATCGGCAAAGAGAAATTCATTCAAATCACGGGCAATGTCGCGCTGACGGGATTCACCGCGCCGAAAATTTTGTGGGTGAAAGAGAATGAGCCTGAGGTGTTTGCGAAGGCAAAACATGTGCTGCTGCCGAAGGATTACATTCGCCTGAAACTCACGGGTGAGTACGCGATGGATAAAGCCGACGGCGCAGGCACGGTGTTGTTCGATCTAAAAGCGCGCGATTGGTCGGATGAAGTTTTATCTGCTCTGGAAATTCCGCGCGAGTGGATGCCGAAAACTTTTGAAGGCACGGAGTTCACGGGGCATGTCACCGAAGAAGCCGCGCAACTTACGGGGCTCAAAGTCGGCACGCCCGTCGCGGCGGGCGGAGGCGATCAGTCGGCGGGGGCAGTGGGGGTGGGCGCGGTGGAGCCGGGTATTGTCGGTCTCACCGTCGGTACGAGCGGCGTAGTGTTTGCGACCACGCCTTCCGCGTTGATCGAGCCTGAGGGGCGGCTTCATGCGTTCTGTCACGCCGTTCCAGGCATGTGGCATTTCATGGGCGTGATGCTCTCGGCGGCGGGAAGTCTTCAGTGGTATCGCGACGCGCTCGCGCCCGATGTGAGTTTCGATGATTTGTTGAGGGAAGCCGAAGCGATTCCTGCGGGAAGCGAGGGACTGCAATTCCTGCCGTATCTTTCGGGCGAACGCACGCCTCATCCCGACCCGTTGGCGCGGGGCGCGTTCGTCGGGCTCACTCTCCGCCATAGCCGCGCCCACATGACGCGCGCCGTGCTGGAGGGCGTGGCATTTGGGTTGAAGGATTCGTTCACACTGATTCAAAATGCGGGGTTGGGGACGATTACACAAGTCCGCGCCTCGGGCGGCGGGACGAAGGGCGCGTTGTGGCGGCAGATCATGGCATCGGTGCTGGAAGCGAAACTGGTTACCGTGAACACGACGGAAGGCGCGGCATACGGCGCGGCGCTGCTTGCGGGAGTCGGCGCGGGGGCATGGGCGGATGTCGCCTCGGCGTGCAGAGAATGTATCAGGATAACAGGAGCAGTCTCCCCTGTCGAAAAAGAAGCGGAGGCGTATCGAAAATCCTACGCGGTGTACAGGGAGTTGTATCCCGCGTTGAAGTCCAGTTTTGGGAAGATGGGTGAAGCTGCGTAGTGTTGCCCCGATGGTTGATCATCGATTTGCCGACAAGGCTATGATAATTCCACCATTGTCAACTGGTTAAGTGTAAAGACCAGCATTTCTTTCAAGTTATATTGGTCTAGCACGGCATGGGGGATCTGACCCTCCAGCGCCAACATCACCAGTCCGTGTACCATGCTCCATACACTGACGGTGGTCAGGTCGGACGGTCCTGAACGCAATATCCCTACAGATTGACAAGCCTCGATTACTTCCACGATCTGCTCAAAATTTTTCTTTGAGGATTCCACAAAGTCGGGATATTCTTTTTCCTTTTCCAGCACACTCGAAAACATCAACTTGAATCGGTCTGGTTCGTTGAATGCAAATTGCATATACGCCCAGGCGGTTTCCACCAGCAACGCCTCTGGTCTGTTCCGGTGTGCGGCGCGTATTTCTTCGATCTGGATATAGAGTTGTTTGAATCCTTCGGTGGAGATCGCCGCGATGAGCGCCTGCTTGTCTGCGAAATGGGAGTATGGCGCCGCATGACTCACCCCAGCCTGTTTCGCCACCTTGCGGAGACTCAACCCACCCACGCCCTCTTTTGCCAGAATCTTCACCCCGGCTTTGATCAGCGCATTCTTCAAGTCACCATGATGATAATTTGAAGTCGTCATGGGTGAATATTATAGCGAAAACTTGACAATGTCAAGTTTGCATCATATAATCTTTACAGTGTCTAGTTTGAGGAGTCTGGATGAGCCAGTATCAAAAGGAAAAACTTCAAATTGTGCAGACCGCCCAGGACCTGGTCCACAAGGGATTCTTGATGGCAACCGGGGGAAACCTCTCAATACGTGTGTCGGGGCAGAATGCCTTTGCCATTACCCCATCCAACTACGATTACATGAAGATGACCGAGGATGACGTCTGTATTTTGGATTTGGAAATGAACGTGCGCGAAGGTCATCTCAAGCCGTCGGTTGAATCGGGTATGCATGGAATCGTTTATCAGGTGCGCAAAGATGTCAATGCCATCATTCATACGCATCAGGTCTATGCCAGCGCGTTGACGCTGATCAAAGCGCCGATCCCTTCCCTGTTCGATGAACAGGCGCGTTTTCTGGGGCGCAGTGTGGACATCATCCCGTATGCTCCATCCGGTACAGGAATGTTGAGGAATACGATTGCCAAACACATTCGGAATCATAACAACGCCTACCTGATGCAAAACCACGGCGCGTTGATCTTCGGACATGACATGGAACGGGCTGTCCATAATGTTGAGATTCTGGAAAAGTGTGCGCTGGCATATCTGCTGGCGCTCCTCTCCGAGCGGAAGGTGAGCAAGATTCCGCTGGCGGTGCGCGAGGTGGCGTTTGCCAAACTGCGCAAAGACCAGAAAAAGGCCGCGGTGGGTGAAACAGTCATCGGTGGGGAATGAAGCGTTACATTGTCGATTTTTGAGGAACCATGACCGAACAGCAATATGCAATTTCAGAATATCACGATGTGGATGTCATCTATAAAAAGTTGAAGGCGCTGACGGCACAGCCGCTACGCCCCGTGCGCCGCGAAAAGATGAAGACGTATTTGGAATATTTTGAGCGGAAGTGTGTCAAATCCAGGGCATTGACCGACGAAGCCAAGAAGTACATCCCCGGCGGTGTGCAGCATAATCTGGCGTTCAATTATCCATTCCCCATTGCGATTGAGAAAGCAGAAGGCGCATATTTGTGGGATGTGGACGGGAACCGTTACATTGACTTTTTGCAGGCGGGCGGTCCGACCGTGTTGGGGAGCAATTACGCGCCTGTGCGCGAAAAGGTCATGGAGGTCATCCGCTCGTGCGGACCGGTGACCGGTCTGTTCCATGAATATGAACTCAAGTTGGCAAAGTTGATCAATGGTTACATGCCTGCCGTGGAAATGTTCCGCATGTTGGGTTCAGGGACAGAAGGTGTAATGGCGGCAGTCCGGGCGGCGCGGACGTTTACCAAAAAGAAGAAGGTTATCAAGGTTGGCGGTGCGTATCACGGCTGGAGCGACTCGATGGTCTACGGCTTGCACATTCCCGGCACGGGACGCTTGGAAGCGACCGGCATTCCGCGCGGTGCGACTGCCAACACACAGGAATTTTTTCCGAACGCGCTTTCTGCCCTGCGCCGCAAGTTGATTGCCAATCGTTTTCTCGGTGGAACTGCGGCAGTGATCGTCGAGCCCCTCGGTCCGGAATCCGGTACGCGCCCTGTGCCGTTTGAGTTCAATCAAAAGGTGCGGGAGTTGTGCGATGAGTTCGGGGCGTTGGTGATCTTTGACGAAGTGGTGACGGGCTTCCGCATCGGCATGGGCGGGGCACAGGGATACTTCGGTATCAAGCCTGACCTGACCGTTTTCGGCAAATGCGTGACCGGCGGTTATCCAATGGCGGGCGGTGTCGGCGGGCGGCGGGATGTCATCATGACTTTTGCGGCTGGCATCGGCGGGACGGGTGAACGCGCCTACATTGGCGGGACGCTTTCCGCAAATCCGCTTTCATGTGTGGCGGGCTATTATGCGCTCAAAGAGATGGAACGCACCCATGCGCCAGTCATTGCCGGGCGCGCAGGCGACCGTCTGACGAAGGGCTTGCAAGCCATTATCGAGAAATATAGCCTGCCGTTTGTGGCGTACAATCAGGGCAGTATCGTCCATTTGGAGACGTCGGGCGTGATGCTGTTGGATTTGAAGAATCCGCTGAAGACGTTGAAAGAGATCAAGTCGCGCAAACACATGATCGAAGAGATGGGCGCGGCATATATGGCAAATGGATTGATCACGCTGGCCGGCTCACGCATATACACATCCATGGCGGATACCGATGAAGTGATCGATGATGCGCTGGCAAAATTTGAGGAAGTCTTGTCAAACGTGGAAGGTGCTTGAGGCGTCAAAGAGAAACCATATGAGTGAACAATACAAAGTCTATGGGTATCGCTGGGTGGTTTTGACTGTATTCATGTTCATCAACCTGACCATCCAGATGTTGTGGATTACCTACGCGCCAATCACGGGACCCGCGGCGGAATTTTACGGTGTGAGTGACTTGCAAATCGGTCTATTTGCGATGACCTTCATGATTGCGTTCATCCCGCTTTCCATCCCAGTCTCGTGGGTGATAGATACCTACGGGTTCCGAATCGCAGTAGGAATCGGCGCAGCGCTGATGGGCATCTTCGGTTTGTTGCGCGGCTTTGCCGGGAGCGACTACACCCTCGTATTGTGGAGCACAATTGGCATTGCAATATCCCAGCCCTTCCTGCTCAACGCATGGACTACTGTTCCTGCAAAGTGGTTCCCGGTGGATGTCCGCGCTACGATGGTGGGCATGGTTACGTTGGCGAACCTGGTCGGCACAGCCCTGGGCATGGTATTGACTCCGATTCTGGTCGAGAGCATGTCTATTGCGGAGGTGCAACTGCTTTTTGGTGGCCTCGCCGCTTTCTCATCGGTCTTGTTCATCCTGCTGGCGCGCGAAGCGCCACCCACCCCCCCATGCCCGCCCGGGCAGGAGACACGTGCCTTGATGTTGGACGGCTTGAAACATGCCTTCACCATCAAACCGTTTTGGTTCTACCTGATCGCATCATTCATCGGACTGGGAATTTTCAACGGGGTGACGACCTGGGTCGAAGCCATCATTCGTCCGCGCGGATTTACGCCGAACGATGCAGGAACACTCGGAGCGTTGATGATCGTCGGTGGGTTGATTGGAGCCATTGTCCTGCCGTCGCTTTCGGATAAACAACAGAAGCGTCAGCGTTTTCTGATGCTCGCGTTCGTGGGTGCCGTTCCCGGTTTGCTGGGTCTGACATTTGCCCGTTCCAGCATAGTGTTGTTCGGCTCTGCGGTCCTGTTGGGATTCTTCCTCGTCAGCGCCATGCCCATCGGGATGCAGTATGCGGCGGAGATCACGCGCCCCACACCGGAGGGAACTTCCAACGGCTTGATTCAACTCTTCGGCCAAGGTGCAGTCGTTTTCGTCTACATCATGGAAGCGATGAAGTCCAGCGATGGGTCCTTCACTCCTTCGCTCATCCTAGCATTGGCGCTTTTGATTGTTAGTGCAGGTTTAGTCACCCAGATGAAAGACCCGCAGCATGTCTAAACGAAAAGAGGCTCTTAAATGACAGAACCTCTCATCCTTGCGGTTGACCTTGGCACCTCCGGCATGAAAACAGCGTTGATCACCGTCAGCGGGAAGGTTGTGGGATGGGAGATGGAACCGGTCCAATTGTTGATCACGCCTGACGGCGGTGCGGAACAGTCGCCCGATGAATGGTGGGTGGCGTTTCTGTCAGCGGCGGGGAGGCTTCTGAAACGCGAACCGGATGCGGGTCGAAGCGTTGAAGCGATCTGTTGTTCCACGCAGGGCGAAGGAACAGTTCCTGTTGATCCAGATGGCAAGGCGCTCGGCAATTGCATCCTGTGGATGGATATGCGCGGCGCACCTCATCTCAAGAAACAACTCGGAGGGTTGTTCAACATTGACGGCGCGTCTGTTGATAAAGTGCTGCGCTTTGTGCGCCTGACCGGCGGAATGCCGTCCATGACTGGCAAAGACCCTGCCGGTCATATGCTTTTTATTCGGGATACGCGCCCCGAACTTTATGCCCAAACGTATAAATTTTTGAACGTGCTGGATTATCTCAATCTGCGCCTTACAGGACGTTTTGTCGCCACCTTTGACTCGATCCTGACTTCGTGGGTGACGGACAATCGCAACCCGGATGCGATTCATTATCACGATGGGTTGATTGCCACGCTGGGACTCGACGCCTCCAAACTGCCTGAGATTGTGAAATGCTCCGAAGTGATTGGCACACTCAAAGCGGAGGTGGCGGACGCGTTGGGCTTATCGAAGGATGTTCGCGTGGTGGCAGGCTCGATTGATAACACGGCGGCGGCGATTGGCTCTGGCGCGGTGGATGACTATGCCCCGCATGTATACATCGGAACGTCTTCGTGGATGGCGGCGCATGTGCCTTTCAAGAAAACGGATGTACTGGCTTCGCTGGCTTCGGTTCCTTGCGCCGTGCCGGGACGTTATCTGCTGACTGCGTTGCAAGCCACAGCCGGTGGAAACCTGACCTACTTGCGTGACAACATCCTGTATCACAAGGATGAATTGTTGCAGGAAGCCGCCGTCCCGGATATTTTCAAGGTGCTCGACCAGATCGCAGAGCGCGTCCCTGCCGGGGCAAACGGTGTGATTTATACTCCGTGGATTTGGGGTGAGCGCGCGCCCGTGGACGATAAGACTGTCCGTGCTGGCCTGTATAACTTATCCTTGCATAACACACGCGAGGACATCATCCGCGCCTTTTTGGAAGGGGTCGCGTTTAACACACGCTGGTTGATGAAACCGGTCGAAAGATTCCTGGGGCAAAACGTGAAAAGGATCAACATCGTCGGCGGCGGGGCACAATCCGATGTGTGGTGTCAAATTTTTGCCGATGTATTGAATGTGGAAGTCCGGCAGGTTGCCGACCCCGTCTATGCCAACGCACGCGGCGCGGCATGGATCGCGGCGGTCGGAATGAAAAGAATCAATTTTGATGATGTACCCAAATTGGTGGAGATCAGGCGGGTGTATCAACCTCAGTCTGCGAACAGCAAATTGTATAATGAGCGCTTCGGGATTTTCGCGCAGATTTATAAGCAAATGGCTCCCGTTTATAAGCGGATGAACGGCTGATGCTCCCGGCAAAAACAAGTTGAAATCAATATCCCAACGGGCAAATTCCCAAAAGCAGCCGCATATTATGCCACCCTGAGTAGCCGGGGAGTCGGTTTTCATGGGCGGAAATGCTTTGCTCGGCATGACAATGCCAGGCTCTCCACCACCTGCAGGTCAAAGAGGATGGTCAGATCGGAGTCGGTCTCGTCACTGAGGAGGATGGTCGTAGCGCAAATATGACTGCAAGTTGAAACGAAATATTTGTCAAGGTTACGTTGTGCCTTTTAAGTTGTATCTGTGGTTAAATTGCCTTACTTCTTGCTGATCACTTATCACTGAAAACCGGAACCTCCCATGCTCATCCACTCCTCCTCCCAACTCCTCACCCTCGCGGGCGGACCACAGCGCGGTCATGCCCTGGGTACGCTCGGTATCATCGAAGACGGCGCGGTCGTGGTTCGCGATGAAAAGATCGTCGCGGTCGGCACATCCACCGAGTTACGCGCTTCCTATCCCAACGAACCCACCCTCGACGCCAACCGATGTGTGGTCATGCCGGGGTTCGTTGACCCGCACACGCACGTCATTTGGGCGGGAGATAGGGCAAATGAGTTCGAAATGAAAATGGCGGGCAAGCCTTATCTTGAGATTCTGGCCGAGGGCGGCGGGATCCTCTCCACGGTCCGCGCGACGCGAACCGCCTCCATCGAATCGCTTATCGCGCAGACCCGTCCGCGCCTCCTGCGCATGTTTGCACACGGCACCACCACCGTCGAAGCCAAAACAGGGTACGGTTTGCAGACCGCAACTGAATTGCGCCTGCTCAAAGCCCTGCTCACCGTTGACGACGAAACGCCGATTGAGATCATTCCCACGTTCCTTGGCGCACATGCCATTGCGCCCGAATTCAAAGACGATCCGCAGGGTTATACCGACCTCGTGTGTGAGACGATGCTGCCAATGCTCAAAGAGTGGTGGGAAACGCACGCACCGCGCCGCCCCCTGCCGTTTGTGGATGTCTTCTGCGAGAACAAAGCCTTTAACCTGGAACAGTCGCGTCAGATTCTAACCCGGGCTGGGTCGCTGGGATTCCCGCTCAAGATCCACGCTGACGAGTTCGATAATCTCGGCGGCGCGGCGCTTGCCGCCGAGTTGGGCGCGGCATCCGCCGATCATCTGGTGAAGACATCCGATGCCGACATCGCCGCGTTGGGCAAATCGAATACCGTCGCAGTTTCATTGCCCTGCACGCCCTTCGGACTTGCTGAATATCACTATACGCCTGCTCGCAAGATCATCGATGCGGATGGTATTTTCGCCCTCGCTACCGATTGCAACCCAGGCACCACCTGGAACGAATCGATGCAGTTCGTCATTGCCCTGGCATGCCGCACGATGAAGTTGACTCCTGCCGAGGCCATCGCTGCCGCGACGATCAATTCCGCGCATGCCATCCGCCGCGCCGATACCATTGGTTCCATCGAAGTCGGCAAACAGGCGGATATGCTCATCCTCTCCGTGCCGGATTACCGCCATCTCGGCTACCGCTATGGGACGAACCTTGTCAAGCAGGTCATCAAGCGCGGACAGGTCTATTCGGTGGATGTGGGATATTACCGGACGGCATAAATCATTTTGCATGGGCGGGAGGAACCTCGCCCATGTTCGTTTTTGCGGCAGGTTTCATCACCTGCATAGTACAATTCGACCGACGGGGGAACCCGTCGATTTTTTGTAAAGAACAGGCGGTTGTTCCTTGAGTACACAGTGGATCGTTTTTTCGGTCATTCTGATTTTGAATGCAATCATTGCTTTTGCGATTGCGGTCCTGTTGAGTCGCAGACAACCGGCGCAGGGACGTACTCCCATGATCTGGATGCTGGTTGGATTGGCGGTCTGGGCGTTCAGTTATGCCATGATCACGATCTCGGGGAATATTGAAGTGAAATATTTCTGGCTGAAAATAGAGAATATCGGCATTCTGACCGTTCCGGTATTCTGGCTTCTTTTCACGGTTCGATATACACAACTTGACAAATGGCTGAATGTGTTTACTGGGGCGCTCCTGTTCGTCATTCCAACCGTGGCGCTGGTTTTCCTGTTTTCCAATGACTGGTTTCATTTTTATTATTCCTCCGTCCGCCCGGTTTCCGAAAGCGGCGGACCTCTGGTCATCGAGCGCGGTCCCTGGTATCTGGTCGGGCTGATTCAGGCGTATACATTAAATCTCGTTGGGATGGGGTTGTTGATCTGGCGTTTCATTCAATACCGGAGCATTTATCGCAGACAGTTATTCCTCCTGATCGGGGCGGTCCTGATTCCGTTGCTGGTTAACATCTTTTACCAATTCGCGCCGGTGTTCATTCATTCTTTCTCCGCCTCGGTCGACCTGACGCCGATCTCGTTCACGGTTTCTGCCTTCCTGATCAGTGGAGGGGTCTTTGGTCTGCATCTATTCGACCTCGTTCCCATTGCGCGGCACAAGGTGCTGGAGTATATCCCTGAGATGGTATTCGTGGTCGACGCGCACGACCGGGTACTGGATGCAAATTCCACCGCCCAGCGAATGCTGGGCAGGAACCTGGAGGATATCGTCGGAAAAGACCCGCTGGATGTGTTCCGCAAATGGCCTCAGTTGATCAACCGCTTCCTGATCTCGAACGAGACCCATGAGGAAATCCAAATCCCCGGCGATCCGCCGCGCATGCTCGAACTGGTCGTCTCCGCCCTGTACAATCAGTTCAACAAACTGGAGGGACGCATCATCGTCGCACATGATATCACCGAACATAAACGATTGGAAAATGACCTCAAGGAAAAACTGCAGGAGAACGAGATCCTGCGGGCGCAACTATTGGAACTGGCGATCCGCGACCCACTGACGAACGTGTATAACCGCCGTTACCTGGCGGAATTTCTGGACAAGGAGGTCGCCCGCGCCGAGCGGGAACATACGCCTGTCTCTGTGGTGATCCTTGACGTGGATAATTTCAAGGTCTTCAATGATACGTATGGACACAAGTGCGGCGACGTGGTCCTGCAATCCATGGCAAATTTCCTTGTGGAACGCACGCGAAAGGGCGATGTGGTCTGCCGGTATGGCGGGGAGGAGTTTGTCATCCTCATGCCCGGCGCTTCGCTTGAGATTGGATACGAACGCGCCGAGATGTGGCGGCAATCCTTTTCAGAATATGCGGTGGAATATGAAGGGATGAAATTCTCGGTCACTTTTTCGGCGGGCGTGGCGACTTTTCCACAACACGGGATGACGGGAGAATCCATCCTGCAAGCCGCCGATAAAGCCCTGTACAGATCCAAGGGACTGGGCAGAAACAGGGTGACGAGGTACGAGTGTTGACCTGAACGAAAACCTGATATTTTCCCTCTCTCAACTCTAGTATAATCCTCGTCATGAACATCAAAACTCAACTGAACGAATCCATGAAAGAAGCCATGAAAAGCGGAGATGAGGTCCGCAAACGAACGGTGCGCATGGCGCTTGCCTCCATCAAGCAGGCGGAGGTGGATAAACGCGTCGAACTTGACGATCTGGCGGTTACGAACCTCCTCCAAAAGGAGGTCAAGAACCGCCGCGAAGCCCTGGAGGAGGCGAAAAAAGCCAACCGCGCTGACCTGATCGAAGCCAACGAATCCGAGATCAGGGTACTCGAAGCCTTCCTGCCCAAAGCCATTCCTGCCGATGAACTGCGTGCCCTTGTACAAACTGCCATCGCCGAGACCGGGGCGGCGGGTCCGGGCGACATGGGCAAGGTAATGAAGATCGTCATGGCAAAGGTTGCCGGCCGTGCCCCGAATGACATGGTCAGCGCGACCGTGCGGGAACTGCTCCAGCCGAAGTAGTTTCATGTGTGAAACCGCATGTACCGTGGAAAACATTGAGCCTGTGGAGATTTCAAAGATTCTTCGTCATCCCTCTTTGTATCCGCGGCTAATTCTGTCGAACTAATATGGGGATCGTACCTGCGCGGCACCGACCCACGCCAGCGCGCATCCGCACGCTTCAGATTATCCTGCTTGTCCTCGTGAGTATCATTTCCTATGGGGCTTTGGTTCTGCCGTTCCTGTTAAACCCGACAGTGGTCTCCCTGCGGGTGGGGGAGGTTTCCCCGAACGAGTACCAGGCTCCGTACGACCTTGAGTACGACAGCACTGTGCGGACGGAGGAGGCTCAGCGTATGGCTGAGAATGCCGTCGCGCCGGTTTACGGTTCCCCCGACCCTTCGATTGCCCGCCGTCAAATGGAGCGTTTGCGCGCCTCCCTGCAATACATCGCCCTCGTCCGTGATGACGAAAATTCCACACCCGAGCAAAAGATTTCCGACCTCGCCGCGTTGAACGATATCACCCTGAAATCGGAGACCATCGAAAAAATTATCGCCCTGACCCCTGCACGCTGGGACATCATCCAGCAGGAATCGCTGAGTGTGCTCGAGCAGGTGATGCGACGCACGATCCGTGACCAGGATGTCGAATCCGCCCGGCGGCTGGTTCCGTCGTTCGTCAGCCTGTCGTTGAACGAGGAACAGGCCGCCATTGTCTCGGAATTAGTGACGGCATACGTCACCGCCAACAGCGTGTATAGCGAGGAATTAACAGAAGCCGCCAGACGGTCCGCGCGGGAGGCGGTGGAGCCGGTCACGGAGGGATATAAGGCGGGCGAGATCATCGTCCTGCGCGGGCAGGTTTTGACCGCCGCACAGATCGAAGCGTTGCAGAAATTTGGGTTGATCGAAGAGGCCGATCCCTGGCAGGACTACGCCGGCGCGGGCGCGCTGGTGGTCATGATGGCCGGGTATGTGGTCCTGTATTTTTCACGGCGGCGGCTGCAGTTCCTGTTCGAAGCGCGCAGTCTCGTTGTGATTGCGCTCGTTTTCATTGTTTTCATCGTTGGCGCGCGCCTCACCATCCCAAACCGGACCGTCCTGCCATACGCGTTTCCCCTGCCCGCTGTTGGGCTTTTGATCGCCACCCTGTTCGGCGTGGAGGCGGGGATCGTGTTCTCGCTGGTGATTTCCCTGCTCGTTCCATATGCCATGCCGAACGCGCTCGACCTTACTCCATATTTTCTCGCCTCCTCTCTGACCGGGGTGCTGGTACTGGGCTCCGCGCGCCGTGTGTGGACGTTCTTCCGCTCCGGCATGGCGATTGCGGGGGCGGGCATTGCCATGCTGATCGCGTTCCGCCTGCCTTTCACGCAGACGGACGGCGTTGCCCTGCTCCAGCTCACAGGCGCGGCCGTCTTCAGCGGGCTGGCATCCTCGAGCATCGCGTTGTTGTTGCAATATTTCCTGGCGCAAAGCCTGGGATTGACGACTGCGTTGCAATTGATCGAGATTTCACGCCCCGATTTCCCGTTACTGCAATTTTTCCTGCGGCACGCGCCGGGGACATACCAGCATAGTCTGCAGGTGGCGAACCTTGCCGAACAAGCCGCCGAACTGATCGGCGCGGACGCGTTACTCACGCGCGTCGGGGCATTGTTCCACGATGTGGGCAAATCACTGAACCCGATGTTCTTTATCGAGAACCAGCCGCAGGGACAGATGAATACGCACGAGGACATCGATCCGGCGGATGCCGCCGCTGCCATCATCGCGCACGTCCCGGACGGGGTGGTGCTGGCGCGCAAACACAAGTTGCCGCGCCGCATCGACGATTTCATTCTCGAACATCACGGCACGATGATCACACGTTATCAGTACAATCAGGCGCTCGAAATGGCGAACGGCGACCCGACTAAGGTGGATATCGAAAAGTTTCGCTATCCGGGTCCACGCCCGCGTTCGCGCGAGACCGCCCTGCTCATGCTGGCGGACGGTTCCGAGGCACGTGCCCGCGCCGAACGTCCGCAGACCGAAGAGGCGCTTCGAAAACTCGTGCTCTCCACCATCGAGATTGCTCAGAAACAGGGTCAGCTCGACAACACACAACTGACCTTGCGCGACCTCAGCATTATTACCGAAGCGTTTGTCACCATCCTGCGCGGCACACATCACCCGCGCATCACCTACCCCAAGGAAGGCGCGGCGACGGAAAATATCGTCACCGCGCCGCAAAAAGAATGATCAATATCGAATCCGGATACGACTATCCTGCCTCATTGTTCGAGCGCGCCGCACACGCGGCGTTGACCCATCAAAGAGAATCGCCGGGTGATGTGGATTTATCCATTGTGCTGGAGGATGATGAAAGACTCCGGGAGTTAAACCGGGACTTTCTGGGTATCGACGCGCCAACGGATGTGCTCTCATTTCCCGCTTCCGAAACCGACCCGGATACCGGAGCGCGTTATATCGGCGACATCATCATCTCGGTGCCGTATGCCGTCAAAGGCGCGGCAAAAGCCGGTCACCCTGTGGAATCGGAATTGCAACTTCTGGTCGTCCACGGCGTGTTGCATTTGCTGGGACACGATCACGCCGAGCCGGAGGAAAAGGCAAAGATGTGGCAGGCGCAGGCGGAGATTCTGGAATCGCTCGGACTGGGCGATATTCAAGTTCGTGAGGATTGAGGAAAGCATGTCACTCTGAGAAAGCGTTTGCTGCGACTGAAGGGTCTCTTTTTATGGTGGAGGGGAGACTCTCCGCTGCGCTCGGAGCGACATATGCAAGAAAAATTATGACCATCAAAGAATTCTTTTCTTCCCGCATTGCCGCATTCGGACATGCCTTTCGCGGCTGGGGATATGTGCTCAAGACCCAGCACAACGCGTGGGTCCACTCCGTGGTCGCGTCCATCGTGATAGTTTTGGGGTTGTGGTTGGGACTCCCTCCGCGTGATTGGGCGGTGCTTGTGCTGGCAATTGCCATGGTGTTCACCGCCGAATTCATCAATACCTCCATCGAAGCGGTCGTGGACCTGGCAAGCCCGGTGCATCACCCGCTGGCAAAAGTGGGCAAGGATGTGGGCGCGGCGGCGGTATTGGTTGCGGCGTTGTCGGCAGTGTTGATCGGGCTGCTGATTCTAGGGCCGCCGTTGTGGCAAAAGATTGATGATTGGTTCGGGCTGTCGCCGCAGATAACGCGTACCGAGCATACAGCTTTCAAGGGCATGGAATTGTATTCATGGCATGGTCAGGATGGCAATTGGCATTACGCCATTCTGGTGGGTACGAATCGCAACAAAACTTTGAAAGAGATACAAGCAAAGCCGCTTGACTTGCAAGGTGTCAAAATGTCCATTGCCCAATTGCCTGTTGGTGAGCCCCTTTTTGGGCAACGATTCGTTTTTGATGAGGATACCGGTCAAATGTTATACCTAAACTTGCCATCCGTAGACGTTATAAATGAAATCGTTGAATATGCCCGTGAAAAACAAATCAATCTGCAAATACCTTGAATGGTATCGGAGATATTATGGCTTTATCATTTTCATTTGGCACAGTCGGTTCGCCCATCGGCACGCCCAAGAAGCCGGGCGGTTCGGTCGGGGCGATCGAGTTCAGTAAATCCATTGGGTTGACGGCGTTCGAGTTGGGCTGGGTGCAATCGGTACGCGTGACCGAGGCGACCTGCGCGGCAATCAAACAGGCGGCAACGAAACAGGGAGTCTCGTTGAGCGTCCATGCACCGTATTTCTTCAATCTGAACGCGACCGAGGAGGAATGGCCCAAGTCCCGTAAACGCCTCAAGGATGCGGCGCATTACGGTAACCTCGCAGGCGCCACGGACATCATCTTCCACCCTGGTTCTTATTTCGAACAGCCCCCCGCTGAGGTGTTAAAGGTTGCCATCCCGCGCCTGAAGGATATTGCGGATGAATTGCGCAAGGCGAAGAACCCGGTCATTTTGCGACCGGAGACGATGGGCAAATCCGCGATGTTGGGGTCGCTGGAGGATACGCTGGCGATGAGCAAAGCCATCAGAAACGTGCAGCCATGCCTCGATTTCGCACATCTGCACGCGCGTCCCGGCGATGGAACGATGAACTCGGTCAAGGAGTGGACGTCGCTGCTCGAAGCATATCAAGCCGCGTTGGGGAAGGAGGCGTTGAAGCATCTCCACATCCACCTCTCAGGCATCGAGTACGGCCCCAAAGGCGAGAAGAATCACCTGGCATTGGGAGAGTCCGATTTGAAGATCAATTACCTGTTCCAGGTGTTGAAGGAGTTCGGCTGCGGTGGACGAATCCTGTGCGAGAGCCCGATCATGGAGGAGGATGCGCTCAACATGAAAAAGGCGTGGATGAAGGTGAGCGGCGAGAAGGAATGATTTTTCAGGAGTAATGTATGCAGATTGATATCATCGGTGTGCCCATCGACCTTGGCGCGGATCGCCGCGGCGTGGATATGGGTCCCAGCGCCATACGATACGCGCATCTTCACCAACGGCTTCGGGACCTGGGATATACGCTCGAAGACAAAGGCAACATCGAAGTGCCCATCCAGGAAACGTGTAGTATCACCGACCCGCGGCTCAAATATATCGATTGCATCATCCCGATGGGGCGTCGCGTTGCAGGCGCGGTGGCGACATCCATCCAGGGCGGACGCTTTCCGTTGGTGCTGGGCGGTGACCACAGCTTGTCAGTCGGTTCGATCCGCGGTGCGGCGAAGCACAAGAAGATTGGCGTCATCTGGGTGGACGCGCACGCCGATTTCAACACCGCCGAGACAACCCCCTCCGGGAACATCCACGGGATGCCGCTCGCAGCGTTATGTGGATTCGGCGACCCGCGCCTAGTTTCGTTGTGGGAGGAAACGCCTCCTGTTGTAGACCCGAGGCGGGTCGCCGTCATCGGAGCGCGCGACCTCGACCCCGGCGAAAAGCGCAATCTGCGCGAAGCCGGAGTGATGGTGCAGAGCATGGAACAGATTGACCGCATCGGCATGGTCGCCGCGCTGGAAAAAGCCATCGAGCGCGTAACCCGCGACGTGGACGGCGTCTACCTTTCCTTCGACATGGACGCGCTCGATCCGCGCCACGCGCCGGGTGTGGGAACGCCCGTTCCCGGCGGATTATCATTCCGCGAGGCGCATCTTGCCTGCGAAGTCGTCGCGGAAACGGGAAAACTCATCGGCATGGATATGGTCGAAGTCAACCCAATCCTCGACGCGCAAAACCAGACCGCCATCCATGCGGTGGAATTCATCCGCTCGGCGCTCGGTTCGCGCGTGTGGAGCGGATAAGAACCGCCCTTCCGGTGCATACGAATTCATGTGAAAGAAATGAAATGATAGCCAGATTAGACCCTGAGGAATGCCAAAATTCCCCGGGTCTTTTTGTTTTATAATCCTTTCCATGCAAAAACGGTTTAATCGTATTTGGCTAATCCCCATTTCTCTCGTTTTCCTCATCAGTATATACTACATCCCTCCCGTTCACGACCGCCTCGCCTGGCGGCTTGAATCCCTGCGCACACAGATCCGTTATCTCATCAAACCGCCCGATGAAGCGGTCTTTTTACCGACCCAGCAATCGACGATCCAGACCGTCGTCGCCGGGACGATGTACGCCGCCATCCAGACTCCCTCAGCCCCTGCACAGACCACCACGCCCGAACCGGGTCCCCCCTCCATACCGACGATTACATCCACGCCTCTGCCTGCCACCGTTATGTTGGACGGAATCAAATACGAGCACCAGCATGGACGGCTCAACTATTGCGGTCCCGCCAATTTCTCGATGGCGCTCACCTATTGGGGTTGGGACGGCAACCGCGATGTCATCGGCAAGGCGGTCAAGCCCAGTGATAAGGACAAGAACGTGATGCCCTATGAACTTCAAGATTACATCACCGATACCGTTCCTGGCATGACATCCATTGTCCGTAACGGCGGTGACATTGAAATGCTCAAACGTCTGGTCTCGGCTGGATTCCCGGTTGTGGTCGAAAAAGGCATTTACGAACTGGATGTCAACGGCAAATTCGGCTGGATGGGGCATTATGGCTTTGTCACTGGGTATGATGACACCAACCGAATGATCATCTATCAGGATACCTACCAGCCCGCCGGCGCCCCCCCTGG
Source organism: Chloroflexota bacterium (assembly GCA_013388855.1). Classification (GTDB taxonomy): domain Bacteria; phylum Chloroflexota; class Anaerolineae; order Anaerolineales; family Villigracilaceae; genus Defluviilinea. Next base: position 227,357 of record JACAEM010000034.1, on the reverse strand, counting down.
GCTGAACCGCAAGATCGAATATGAAAAATTCATCGAAGGCTGGCGCGCTTTCAACTATGTGTTTGTGGTCGTCTACCCGGTTGAGAAACAGAATGAGGTGTTGACACTGCTTGGCCCGCTGGCAGACGAACAGACCGCCAACCGTCACGCGCTGGATATTGCCCGGACTGAGTCGCAATCCCTGAGTGGCATCGACCGTTTCTTTGCCTGGTTCAATGTTGGGACGAGTCATGTGGCTTTATTCGAATATGCCGACGCCGCCATCGCGTACGATTTTGCCTTTTCCCTCTATGCTGACCTGGATGAAAACAATGCGGTCCGTCCGTATCGCATGATGTGGTATCAGACGGGACCCTACAAAGCGTATTACTATACCAATCGTTTCTCGGATGTCATTAATCTTGCCGACACAACCCTGAACGAAACCATTGCTGAGCCGGTGCTGGAAGAATCCCTCTATTGGCGCGGACAAGCCTACTACATGGCAGGCAAGACTGACCTGGCAGTGAAGGATTACCGCGCCGCGCTCAAAATCCATCCCAAGTGGGCGCCCGCCATTCAGGCATTGCAGGACCTCGGAATTCAACCTTGATTTGTTATCAGGTTTGCAGGTTAAAATATCTGTGTCTTCAAACCTGAAACCTTCCGGCCTTCAAATATGAAACTCCTCCATTTCGCCGACGCACACATTGACATGGCAAACTACGGACGCCATGACCCCGAAACGGGATTGCCTCTGCGTGTCCTCGACTTTCTCAAGTCGCTGGATACCATCGTCGACGCGGCGATCTCCGAAAAAGTGGACATGGTCATCTTCGCAGGCGACGCCTATAAGGACCGTTCGCCCGCGCCGACGTTCCAGCGCGAGTGGGGCAAGCGCATCATTCGATTGTCCCAGGCGAAAATCCCGACGTTGTTGCTGGTTGGCAACCACGACCTCTCTCCTGCGGCAGGACGCGCCCACGCGATTCAGGAATTCGATACCTTGCAGGTCCCCTTTGTCAAAGTGCTGCAGAAACCGGAATTCTTGACCCCGCAGGATTTGTGGGATGTGCCCGTACAGGTCATTGCCATGCCGTGGATCACGCGTTCGGGGCTGATGGCGAATCTCGAAATGAGCGGAACGGAAACCAGTGAGGTTTTTTCGAATATTGAATCTCGAATCTCCACTCTTGTGGAGGAGTGGATTGGTGAAGCCGACAAGGATTTGCCATTGATCCTCACTGCCCATGCTTCTGTGGAAGGCGCGATGTTCGGCGCGGAGAGGATGGTCATGCTGGGAAGCGACCTCGTCCTGCCAACGGGTCTGGTCAAAGATCCACGGCTGGATTACGTTGCGATGGGACACATCCACAAGCCGCAGGATGTGAATGAAGGGCAGCATCCACCTGTGATTTATCCCGGTTCCATCGAGCGCGTCGATTTCGGTGAGGCGAAGGACGACAAGTTCTTCATCATCGCCGATGTGACGCGCGGCTCGACGAAGGTTGACTGGAGAAAGATCGAGGGGACGCGTCCGTTCATTGAACGGCGGGCAGTTCTGGAGCCTGCCCTGAGCCGTGTCGAAGGGTCCGGCGAGAATGTGACCGAGTTCCTGAAATCCAAATTGCCAAAAGATATGTCCGATGCCATCGTCAAGCTCGTGGTGGAATATCCCAGAGAGATGGATACGCTGATCGACGAAAGCGCGCTGCGAAAATATGCCGAGAAGGCGTTTGAGTTTCATCTGGTCAAGCGTCCGCAGATCGAGGCGCGGGTGCGTATCCCGGAGGGGCAAGTGGTCAGCAGCATGAGCCCGCTCGATTTGCTGGGACAATATTTCGATGCGGCAAAAGTGAACGACAAGGACGAACTGCAAAAACTGGCGCAGGAGATCATCTCCGACGAAACTCTTGATACCTGACACCTGTTACTTGACATTCACCCGTCAAACCCTGATACTTGGGCAAATCCTTTCTTTGTAGCGAGGTCTTATGTCCGAAGAACGTTCGCGGTACCGCTGGTTCGTTGTAGGAGTGTTCTTTTTCTTTATGCTCCTGCATCAGACCGATAAATTGATGATCGGTTCGTTGCAGGTGCCCATCAGCGAAACATTTGGAATAAACAATCAGCAATGGGGGTTGATTAATTCAGGCGCGCTCATCGTCGCGACCATTCTCTACCCGATCTGGGGATATTTGTACGACCGGTATGCACGCGCCAAACTTCTTTCATTGGCTTCATTCATCTGGGGCGCGACGACATGGCTTAATGCCATCATGAAAACATATGGCGGCTTTCTCGTGACGCGCGCCTCCACCGGCATCGACGATTCGTCCTACCCCGGCTTGTTCACCCTCGTGGCGGATTATTTCGGCCCCAACTTGCGCGGCAAAGTGTACGGCATCTTGCAGCTTGCCCAGCCGCTCGGTTATTTGATCGGCATGATCCTTGCCCTGATCGTCGCACCGATGATCGGCGGCTGGCGCTCGGTGTTTTATATCACCGGCGCCCTGGGTATCGTGCTGACGCTCTTCATTTATTTCGGCGTGAAGGAAATGCCGCGCGGCAAAGCCGAACCCGAGTTCGAGAACATGCCCGAAATGCAGACCTTCAAATTCTCGTGGCATGAAGCCAAAGAGATTTTCAAAAAGAAGACCATGTGGTTTGTCTTCCTGCAAGGGTTCGCCGGGGTCTTTCCGTGGAACGTCATCACCTATTTCTTCTTCGGTTATCTCGAAAAGGAACGCGGCTACGATGCGAACAGCATTCTCTTCACGATGGCTCCCGTCATATTGATCCTGGCAGGCGGCTACTTTCTGGGCGGGGCGCTCGGCGACGCCTTCTTCAAGCGCACCAACAAAGGACGTATTATCGTGTCCAGCGCAGGGGTTCTGTTGGGCGCGATCTTCCTCTACCTTGCCATCACTACGCCTGTCGAAGCGAAGAATCAATTTTTCATCTTCATGTGCCTCACGGCGGTCTTCATGCCGCTTTCCTCTGCCAACGTCATCGCCACGGTGTATGATGTGACCGTGCCCGAAGTCCGTTCCACGGCGCAGGCGGTGGAGTATTTCGTCGAGAACGGAGGCGCGGCGTTTGCCCCCATTATCACCGGTATCATCGCCGACGCCTTGAATTTGCAATCTGCCATTATTCTAATTTGCAGCGTGGCCTGGGGACTATGCTTTATCTTTTACCTTGGCGCTTTGTTTACCATCGACCACGATACGCACAATCTCCGCACACAAATGGCGGAACGCGCGAAATCGATGTGACATCAACGTTGCGAAGGGTCGAGCCCTTCGCAACATTTTGTTTCCATGAACATCCTCCAACTCGATCTCCACAACAAAAACCAGGTGGATGACTTCCTGCGTCTGCCTTTTTCCATCTACAGGAACATTCCGCAATGGGTACCGCCTCTGCAAATGGACGAACGCCTCCGGCTGGACCCGAAGCGGTTCCCGTTCTATCGGCATTCCCACGCCTCGTTCTTCCTCGCTTACGAGGGAACCCGTCCCATCGGCAGGCTCGCCGTCCTTGACAATCGCCGCTACAACGAATTCAACAAAACAAAGACGGCCTTCTTCTACCTTTTCGAGTGTGAGAATAACCTCGAAGCCGCGAGCGCGCTTTTCAAAGCCGCCTTCGACTGGGCGCGCTCGCGCGGGCTCGACCACATTGTCGGTCCCAAAGGGTTCACTCCGTTGGATGGATTCGGATTGCTGGTCAAAGGTTTCGAACACCGTCCCGCCTTTGGTTTGCCGTACAACCCCGCCTATTACGTGGATTTGGTCGAGGCACAGGGATTTGTCAAAGAGGGCGAATCTGTTTCGGGGTATCTGGGAACCGACATCCAATTTCCGCCGCGCATCCGCGAACTGGCGGAGCGTATCGCCCAACGCCGCGGGCTTCGCATCCTGCGCTGCAACACCCGCGCCGACCTGCGCGCCCTTGTCCCGCATCTGAAGGAACTCTACAACAACTCCCTCGGCGGCACGGAGGGGACGGTTCCGCTTACGGATGAGGAGATCAACTCGATGGCGAATCAACTCATCTGGCTGGCGGACCCGAAACTGGTCAAACTGGTGATGAAGGGGGAAAAGGCGGTCGGCTTTCTGCTTGCCTACCCTGATGTCTCCGCCGCGTTGCAAAAAACGCGCGGGCGCCTCTTCCCGTTCGGCTGGCTGACTCTGCTCCTCGAACTCCGCCGCACAGACTGGATCAACATCAACGGCGCAGGCTTGCTCCCCGAATACCGCGGCTCGGGCGGCACGGCGATTTTATACAGCGAGATGTTCGAGTCTGTGAGCGAAAGCGGGCGTTACCGTCACGCCGAGGTGGTGCAGATTGGCATCGAGAACGCGAATATGCAGAGGGAGATGGAAAATTTTGGCGTGGATTTTTATAAGATGCACAGGACTTACTCCCGAAGTTTGTAACTTGAATTTGAGTTCTTTTGGCAGTTTGTTTTCAGAGGGGGGAAGGTTACAATAGTTACTCAAGGAGGCTTTTATGACCATCATCGTCGCTGATACCACCTGCGGATTGCCGTATGAATTGCTCGACCAACGCGGGATTCCGGTCGTTCCACAAGTCGTTATATTTGGGGAGGAGGCGTATCATGACGATCAGGAATTCGATACCACTGTCTTTTTGCGGAAACTGAAAGCCTCGCCGACCCTGCCAAAGACCGCCGCCCCCGAACCGCCGTTGTATTACCCGATCTTTGAAGATGCAAAGAAGAGAGGTGAGAGCGTGGTCGTTGTCGCTCCGACGAGTAAAGCCAGCGGAACGGTCCGTTCGGCGCAAACGGCTGCGGCGGAATTCCCAGGGCTGGATGTCCGTGTGGTGGACTCTCTGACGATTTCGTGCAACTTGGGTTCGATGGTTCTGGTGGCTGACGACATGGCGAAAGCGGGAGCGTCTGCGGATGAGATTGTGGCGAGACTTGATGGAATGATTCCGCGTGGGCGAATTTACTTCCTTGTGGATACGCTCGAATATCTCGCCAAGGGCGGTCGCATTGGCGGGGCGAAGAAACTGCTCGCCGAATTGCTCGAGATCAAGCCGATTCTTCAAATCAAGGATGGGCAGGTCGAGCCCTTTGAGCAGCAGCGGACCAGGAAACGGGCGCTGGCGCGTCTCGTGGAAGTGGTGACGGAGCAATGCAAAGGCGGAGATGATGCCCATTTGTGCGTGTTGCAGGTCGAGGCGGAGAAGGAGGCGGAGGCGCTCGCTCAGGAGTTGAAATCGAAAGTGTTCGTATCCGAGATCCCGATCTACCGCCTGCCGCCCGCCATTGTCGTCCACGCGGGACCGAAGGCGATGGGAGTGGGCTTCTTTGTGTAATGGTATAATTTTTGGAATAATTGCAAAAATTTCGCACAAAAGTGCTTTTATTGAAGGAGAAAGACATGTCAGGTCATTCAAAATGGTCAACCATCAAACGCAAAAAGGGCGTAGCCGATGCCAAGCGCGGCGCGATCTTTACGCGTTTGGCGCGTGAGTTGGTGATGGCGGCACGCGAAGGCGGCAGCGATCCCGATACCAACTTTCGATTGCGGCTGGCGGTGGACAAAGCCCGCGCCGAGAACATGCCCAAGGAAAATATCGAGCGTGCCATCAAACGCGGCGCCGGAGAGGACAAGGACGCCGCAGCGTTCGAATCCATCATGTACGAAGGGTATGCTCCGCACGGTGTGGCAGTGATGGTGGAAGCCGTCACCGATAACCGTAACCGCACGGTTTCCGATCTGCGTCATGCCTTTACCAAGGCGGGCGGCAATATGGCAGAACCCGGCGCGGTGGGATGGCAGTTCGAGCGTGTCGCGTATTTTTCCTTCCCGTCGAGTATGATGAATTTCGACAAGGCATTCGAACTTGGAATCGAAGCCGGTGCCAATGATGTGGTGGAGGACAACGGAACCATCGAGATCACGGCGCCCGTCGAAGCGTTCAAGGTCATCGCTGACGCGCTGCACAAAGCCAAAGTCCAGCCGGAGGAAGCGGGGTTGCGCATGCTTCCCAAACAGGAAATGGAACTGAGCCCGGAAGATACCGTCCAGGTTCTCAAGGCGTTGGAGACCATCGAAGACCTCGACGATGTGCAGAACGTCTACTCGAATCTCAAAGTTTCGGACGAAGCTCTAGCCGCCCTCGAAGCTGCGTAGAACTTGTATTTACCACGGAGGGCACGAAGGTACGCAAAGAAAAAGACCTTCGTGCCCCTTTGTGTTCTTTGTGATAACTCAAAATGACCCTTGCAATCGGAATTGACCCCGGCACCGCTACGACAGGCTACGGACTCGTGCGCCTCGCGCGGGACGGCAGCCTGGTCGCCGTTAAATATGGCGTTATCACCACGCCGAAAGACGCCTCTCCTCCCGTACGCCTGGAACTGATCTACGATCAGCTTGGCGACATCATTCGCGAATACAAGCCTGAAACCGCCGCCGTGGAAAAACTCTTTTTTGCGCGAAATGTGACAACGGGCATCGCGGTCGGACAGGCTCGCGGTGTGGTCATGCTGGCGCTGCAAAAGGCGGGAATCGAGACGTTCGAATATACCCCGAAGGAAGTCAAAAATGCCGTGGTGGGATATGGTTCTGCCGAAAAACGTCAGGTTCAGGAAATGGTCCGAGCGCTCCTGCAACTCGACTCCATCCCCAAACCCGACGATGCCGCCGACGCGCTGGCCATTGCGATCACACATTTGAATACCAAACGTTACTGACGTCGTTCCGAGACGGCGCTCTTCCGTCGAAGTAATTTCTGCCAGCGGCTGGAGATCGCTTCGCAACATGCACTCGCAACACTTGTACCTGCACGCAAGTGCCGGTGTGACATATAATATAAACATGATAGCAACTCTCCGCGGTGAAATTTCCCAAATCGAAGAGAACGCCCTCATCCTCGAGGTCGGCGGGGTGGGACTGCGTGTCTTTGTCCCGGCTCCCTTGCGTGGACGGATGAAGGCGGGCGAAGTCATTTTGTTGTACACACACCTCGTCGTTCGGGAGGACGCGCTGACGCTGTATGGTTTCGAATCTCAGGCGGATCGTGAACTCTTTACCATCCTGCTCGGCGTGGACGGTGTCGGACCCAAGGTGGCGCTCTCTGTGCTTTCCACGATGACACTGGATGCCGTGCAGCGCGCTGTCTTTGCCGATGAATCTGAACTGTTGAGTCGCGTCCCCGGGGTGGGGAAGAAGACTGCCCAGAAAATAGCGCTTCATCTCAAGGATAAACTCAAACCAGCCGACTCGCTGGCGAAAGTCGCCGCCATGTCCGACAAGGACAGCGAAGTCCTTGCCGCGTTGACCTCATTGGGCTACTCGGTGGTCGAAGCGCAGGCTGCGATCCAATCCATTCCAAAGGACGCGCCGGACGATACCGAAGAACGACTGCGAATTGCCTTGCAATACTTTCAGTAAACCGTGAGCGGACGAAAGTCCGCTCATTCGTTTTATAATCTTAATAATGGATGACAGTGAACTTCTGAAACGATACGAGCCTGTCCTGCGCTTCGCAAAAAGCGAGCGGTTTTTTCCGATGGCGGTCGAGCCATATCTCGAAAAATGCAACATCTTTCCCAGCGGGCCTCAGGGTGTTGCAGAATTGCTCTGGCACCTGAGCGAGCCGCTTGCAACACGGATCGGGAAATTGCGAAGCGGGGAATATTACCTGCGTTTTGTCAACGACCCGCTGATCGATTCGGATATTTGGGTGTGGTGGGCGATCCTGTCCGGGCTGGCGCTGGGAGCCGGGTGGTTTGCATCAGGCTGGAGTGGAGTCGGAATCGCGCTCATCCTGGTGTTGATTGCGGCATTCATCATTTTCATCCAGGCTTCGCCAATCCGCCTGCGGTTCTTTCCCGCCGCGTTTGCCGCGTTGTTCTTCCTTGCGCTTGAAGCCGCCCCCATCTGGTTCTTCCTCACGCCCCACTCTTTCATCAGCGTTCAGGTGGAATATCTGGTGCTGTTTCCAATCTACCTGCTTGCGTTGTTTTATCTTTCCGTACGGACGATGAAATTTATCTTCGACCATATTGTCCCACAGGCGCCAGGGCTGGTCTTGGACATGGTTTCGAACGCGACCGAGACGGTGGCGCGCAAATCTTTTTCACAGTATGCGGAGATGACTGAAGAGGCGCGCCAGCCCGTTTATTATGGGCGTGTCGTGCGCGAACGGGGCGAACAGGGGAATCATTGGATGATCCTGCAATATCATTTTTTCTACGCGTTCAATGATTGGCGGCTGGCGGCGAACGGTATCAACCATCATGAAGGCGATTGGGAGATGGTGGCAGTGTACTTGAAAAACGGCGAACCACACTCATTGCTGATGTCCCAGCACGGCTCCGGCGCGATGGAATTGTGGAAAAATGTACGCTTTGTAAAGGATGAGCACGGAAATGCGACCACCCATCCCATCGTGTACGCCGCGCTGGGATCGCATGCCAACTACAGCAGGCCGGAGGTGATCCGTTCGCCGAACCTGTTCGATGAGGGATTCGTCCAGCGCTTCCTGTACTGGACCGACGGTCTGCTCCACTTTCTGTTCCTGCTCTTCAATCCGAGCCAGAAGGAACGACAGATTGCCTTGCGTGAACTGGCGACCCATCCCGCCACGGTACTGACCGAGGAATCATTCGCCAATCTGCGCGACGAAGAGGATCATTATGTCGTCAATTTACCGATGGAGATTGCCACAGGCGACGGCTTCCGTATCGGATGCAATGGCGACCATAAACACGAAGCGGTGGGAAAATCGACGAGCTATCTCAAGCGCGTCATGTCCGACCGCAAGGTGAAACGGCCGAAGTCGCATGCATGGAAGCAGATACTTCTCTCTGATCAACAAACCTGGGTGGAATATAAGGGGTTGTGGGGAGTGAAAAGCATTCTGAAGGACGAATCCGGCCCGCCGGGACCGAAATGGGACCGCCCCGACAAATTCTTCGCGATCCACCCGCGCAAGAGGTGGGAAAAACCGCTGGAATGGTTGAGGGAACTGGAACAGCCTTCGCGGCGAAAATGACCTTTGAGCGGCTAACTTCCAAATTGACCGATGATCCCTGCGATCAAGCCAATCTGCCCGAGATGATATAACGCGATGTTCAGCCTGCGTCCGTTTCGGATGGGGGCGACGAATTTGTTCCATGCCAGGACGATGTCGGAAACAAAGAATAGAAACGCGCCCGCGCTGACCAGGAACGACGCGCCTGTCGTCCATGCTGGATCGAAGATGGTGGTCATCGCTCCGAGCAGCATGATGGTGAGCGCCGTGGAATATACGATGACCGGGACAACCAGCCGGTTCTGCCCTTTTGCGCGGATGGAACTGATGATGCGGCGAATGAGGCGCACCATGCTCAACGTCAGGACGAATACAACCAGGAGCAGCCCTCCCGAAGCAGACAGGTACTGATCTTTAAAGCCTGCGATGTAGGAACTGTGCGCCAGCAGAAATGCCCCCAATCCGAAGAGGAACATACGATCGAGCGAGAACATCAACAACACATCCCCCGCCAGTGAAAACAGGAGTCCCACCCCGAACCAGAATGTCGACCCCTGCAAACCTGTGTTCACATAGAGCCAGATGAACAGGCAAATTACGACGGCGGGTTTGGCGACCCGTTCCAACGCCGGCAGATTTTTTGTAAGAGCCAGTGCCTCCAACGCGGCAAACAGAATCGCTGGAAAAAGCCAAAAGACCATGCATCCCTCCCGATGACCTATCTTTTCTTCTTTTTGATTTTATACCCAAATCGTTGCAACGCGTTCTCGTCGTTACGCCAATCCTTCAACACCTTCACGCGCAGTTCCAGAAACACTTTTCGTCCGCCCATCTCTTCAATTTCCTGACGCGCCGCGGAGCCGATGGCTTTCATCATCCTGCCGCTCTCGCCGATCAGGATGCCCTTTTGCGAATCGCGTTCCACGAAGACCGTCGCGGCAATGTACAACATACCGTTCTCGCGCTCGGAAAACTCATCCACGCGGACGCCCACACCGTGCGGCACTTCATCGCGCAATTTATTCAGGCATGCCTCGCGGATCAGGTCTGCGGCGATATCGCGTTCGTACGAATCCGTGACCTGCTCCTCGTCAAATTCCGGCGGGCGGGCGGGACTCAGCGAGACGAGCAATTCAATCAGTTGATCGAGATTCTGATTTTGCACAGCGGAAATGGAAATGACCATCGCCTCTTTCTTAACCGACGCCTGATATGCTTCGAGACGCGCGGTCAACGCCTCGGCGGGGATCAGGTCCATTTTGTTGGCGGCAAGCACAAGCGGAGTCCGACGCGGAAGTTTGTTCAAGAGGCTTCCGATTTGTTTGTCCTCCTCCATCGGTTTGACGGATACATCCACCAGCCAGAGAATCACGTCTACGCCTTCCAGCGATTCCTGTGCCTCCTGATTGAGAAATTCCCCAAGTTTGTGGCGCGCATGGTGAATGCCGGGCGTATCGACGAATACAAGTTGATAGTTGTCGGTCGTGAGAATCCCAAGCTGGCGTTTGCGCGTGGTCTGCGGTTTGGGCGAGACCGCCGCGATCTTTTGACCCAGCAACGCATTTACCAGCGTGGACTTGCCGACATTGGGTCGCCCGATGATGGCGATGTAGCCGGTGCGAAAATCATTCATGGGATCCTTTCGTAGATGCGAATGCCCGGGTTAACAAATGAGATGCTCAATTTTGGCAAATAGGAAGGCAGTGAGTAATCAAACTTGGCGATGAGTTTGTAGTGATTTGACTGCCCGGTTTCCAGTTGCTGGAAGAAGTCGCATTCGGCGGGCATGGTCTCACAAATAAATGGGTCGCCGAACCGGCTGGATGTGAAACTGTCCACAACGAGGTAGTCGGTCTCACGCTTGTCCAGCCCGATCTCGCCCACGTTGAAGTCGTATTTCCGGCTGGTGGGAAGCGCCTCATCCGGCGCTTTTTTAAAGTAGAGCGGATAATTGTGTTCGCGCTCGAAATGTCCGCGCGGAATGGAGGGCGGGTAATAGGTATATTCGAGGGACGTTTCAAACGGCAGGGTGTCGATATATTTGCTGGCAGCGATGCGGGCATCGTTGAGGAACAAAAGCATTACACTGATATTTCTTGCGAACGAGAACAGGATGAGCAGCACCAGTGCGGCGCCGATGAGTTTTTGGTATTGCCTGAACTTGAACATCTCGACTGCAAACAACGCACCCAGCACCGCAAAGAGCGGGTACATGGATAAAAAGAATCGCGGCACGTAGTTGTAAGAAATCATGATTGGTAGATCAAGCGCCAGAATGGAGAACAGAAGGATCGCCAGGAATTTTGCCTGCGGGTCGCGTCGATCCGGTTGCGAACGCTGTGACAGGACCACCTTGTAGACAGCCCATACGAACGCCGCCGCGAAGAGAATGAATAAAGGCTGCCCCGTTCCGTCTGCAAAACTTCCATACTGTCCAAAAATTCCACGAACACTATCCGGCTGGCGGGCATAGTTGCCGGTGTGCAACAAAGCAGGGACCATGCGTTTGAAATAGTAAGACATCCAGAAGAAGGCTTTGGGCGTGCCGATGGTAAAGCCGAGGAAGGTCAATGCACCGCTGATGAAGATGGTTTCCAGGGTGCGGAGCGGACGCTTTGATAAAGTCGCTCGCCGGGAGATCAGATAAATCGCCGCCGGTGCGAGGACAAGGCTGATCCCGTTGTACTTGCAGGATGCCGCTATGCCTACGGTAAGGAAGGATGCATAGAGCCAGCCTCTTCGGTTGGAACTCCTGTAATTGACCAGAAAAAGGACCGAGAGCGCGGCAAAGAAAGCGATGTAGGTGTCGTTGTGGGCAAAACGTCCATTGTGAGTCAGCGCGCTGACGCACAGGAGGAGGGTCGCTGCCAGGGTCGAGGTTAAGACGTTCCCGCTGATTCGGCGCGTGATGCCATAGGCGAGGAGAATTGTCAAACCGGCGAGCACAGCCGAAAGCCCGCGCGACGCGACCAGCACCTCCGCGTCGGAATATCCCAGCGCGAGGACGACCTTTCCCAGTCCAAACATTACGTACTGAGGCAGGTCCGGATAATCGAAATTGATTTCGCTGAACCGCCATTCGCCATGCAGGGCTTTGATCACACGCGAAACAATTTCATCCGGGTGCCAGATGTCCGGCGCGCCCCATGAAATCCCCGGCAGGGTGATGGCAAGAAACAAGAGGAAGAGCGCGAGCGGGAGGATGAATTCGTATTTATAAAAGAAATTTTGAAATGGACGGAAAGTGGAAGAGTTCATCAAAGACGGCTTTTGTTTCAATGGTCTGCAGTGGTCAATATTATCACGCGATCACCGCGCCTTCCATCTTTAATAACCATTCCTTGGTCTTTAATCCCTGCCCGCCGCCGTAGCCGTGAAGTTTGCCGTCTGCGCCGATAACGCGGTGACAGGGAATGACCAGCGGCATGGGGTTCATGGCGTTGGCACGACCGACGGCGCGGCAGGCGCGTGGACGGTTAATCTCACGGGCAATGTCCAGGTAGGTACGGGTCTCGCCGTAGGGGATGCGGTAGACCGCCTGCAACGCCTCGCGCTGGAACGGAGTGAAGAACGTCCAGTCAATGGGAATGGTGAAGGCGGTGCGTTTCCCGTGTAGGTATTCGGAGAGTTCCTTGGCGTAGGGTTTGATTTTCCTCGCATCCGGCGCAATAGGACGTTTGAGGCGCGCGAGGTAGGCATCCAGCGCGGGCTGGGAATCCGCCCATTCGATGGCGACCAAGCCCAGGTCTGAGGCGGCGAGGCGCAGGTCTCCGAGCGGAGTCCCGTTCAGTTCGCCGGTATGGATGAGGGATGGCAAGGTTTGCACAACGCTATGCATTTACATCTCTGTAAGTTGTCGAACAATCGTAGGGTAATCGTAGGTCTCACGTCAAGTATGTCTGAGCCCATTGTGATAAATTAGAGGCAGTAAGGTGATTTCTCTTCTCCTCCTTTCGTAGAGAACCGTGGTCGGCGTCCACGGTTCTCGCACTTTAAGGGGAGATCAGCGTGACTGGCGTTATAATACCCTCAGCATCTCAATTTGTGAGGATACCATGGGCGTACAGATTACCATTATTGGCCTGGGGCAGGTGGGAAGTTCGATCGGTCTGGCGTTAGCTGAGTACAAGACCATCAAGCGCATCGGACATGACAAGGACGGAGAGTCGGCGCGCGCCGCGCAGAAGGCCGGCGCCGTGGACGAAACCAGGTTCAACCTCCCGGCTTCCGTGGGCGGATCGCGGCTGATCCTGCTGTGTCTTCCGTTGAACGAGATTCGGAAAACTCTGGAGGTGATTGCGCCGGACCTCGACGAGGGAGCCGTGGTTATGGATACGGCTCCTGCCAAGACGGTGGTTGCGGCGTGGGCAAAAGAGCTTCTTCCTGCGGGACGGTATTACGTTGGGCTTGCGCCTGCGGCGGGGGCTTCCTATCTGCATGGTGTGGACTTCGGCGTTGAATCCGCTCGCGCTGACTTGTTCAAGGACGGTTTGTTCATGGTAAACGCGCCTTACGGGACTCCTGAGGAGGCTGTGAAACTTGCCATCGACCTGATCAGTCTGCTGGGCGCCCAAGCCATGCTGTCCGATGAGATGGAGGCGGATGGCTTGCTGGCTTCGACTCATATTTTGCCGCAATTGTTGTCGGCGGCGTTGATCGATGCCACCATGGATCGCCCCGGCTGGCAGGAAGCCCGCAAATTGTCGGCACGACCGTATGCTTCCGTGTCTGGCGGATTGGCTTATCATGACGACGCCGATTCGCTGGGCATTGCCGCGCTGGGCAATCGTGAGAATGTGTCGCGTGTGATCGATAACCTCATGGTTTCCCTGCAGGAATTGCGCGACAGGATTAAGGCGGGCGACGAGGAGAGCGTGACCACTTTTCTCACCGATGCCTTCCAGGCGCGTGTTCGCTGGCTCGAAGAACGGCATAAAGCCGATTGGGAAGGCATCAAGAAGGAAAAGATCGACATCCCGTCCATGAGTGAACGTCTCTTTGGTACGCTGTGGTCTCCCCCGAAGAAGCGCGAGTGAGCGTCTGTTATTGTTACATCGTCGAGTGTGCCGACGGGACCTTTTACACCGGTTGGACTGTCGACCCCGAAAAAAGGGTTGCCAGGCATAACCGGGGGCGCGGCGCAAAATACACCCAAACGCGCCGACCCGTGAAACTGGTCTATGTGGAGGAAGTGCCCGATAAACGGTCTGCGCTGAAAAGGGAACGCGCCATCAAAAAGATGACGCGTGCGCAAAAGCGGAAATTGATGGCATAGGGACGACCCAGCGGGTCGTCCCTATGATGTTAATCGGTAAACAGAGGGAGATGTCCCAGCGCGATGATGTGCATCCATTGGGCGCGGTCGCCTTCGGTGAAGATCGCCGCCTCCGCCGCGATAGAGGACCCTGCCTTGTCGAGGATCATCCGCATACCTTGCAGGGTGGAACCGGTGCTGATTACATCGTCCAGAATGACAGCCTTTTTCCCCCTCATCATTTCGATATCCTTCTCGTCGAGAATCAGAGTCTGCGGCTGACCGGTGGTGATGGATAGGGTCTCGGCTTTCAACGCCTCGCCCATGTATAGTTTGTACGATTTGCGCAGGACGACGTAAGGCTTGTTCGTTTCCGCGGAAAGGGCATGTGCCAGCGGGATGGATTTTGCCTCCGCAGTCACCAGCACGTCATAGTCCACATCCTTGAGTTTTTTCGCCAGTTCCTTCGCACAAGCCTGGACGAATTCCGTATCTCCGAGGATGTTGAGGATGGCGATCCTCAGCCCCGGTTTGATCTCGAACAATCGGAGGTCGCGCTTTAATCCCGCAATTTCAACAGTATATGTCTCGTGCTTCGACATGACAGGTCTCCTCGGTCAAATTTCTCGTGTGTAGTTTATCACAATTCAATTTATAATCACACTGCTTTCAATTCGCTGTCTCCCAACTCTCATGCTCCCAGACCTCCGCCTCAACGATCGCCTGCGCCTCCGCAAACAGCATCCATGTGGCTCCTATGAATGGATTGTCACGCGTCTTGGCGCGGACATCGGGCTGGAATGCAAAGGCTGTGGGCGGCGCGTCATGCTCACGCGGCGCGAACTGGCAAAACGACTCAAGGCAACCCTCACCAAACATGAAGAAGATGAACAACACCATCCCTAGGAAACCTCATATTGTCTTTTACTTTTCCGACACCGGCGGCGGGCATCGTTCCGCGGCGGAAGCCATCATCGAAGCGGTTCACCTTGTGTACAAAGACCGGGTTACCACGGAGATGGTGGATTTCTTCAAGGATTACGCGCCCCTGCCGTTCAACAAAATGCCGGACTGGTATCCCTACATGGTCAAAGCGCCGCGCTTATGGAGCGCCAGCTTTCACGCCACCGACGGTCGCGCCCAGGCGCGCGTCATTACCACCACCATGTGGCCTATCGCGCGCCAGGCGGCAAAAGCCCTCGTCCGCAGCCACCCCGCCGACCTGATCGTGACCGTCCATCCCTTTGCCAACTCCTTTGCGTTGAAAGCCCTGGGCAATCATCGTCCTCCCTTTATCAACGTGGTCACCGACATGGTAACCACCCATGCGCTCTGGTATGACAAGCGCGCCGATCTTATCCTCGTTCCAACTGAGACCGCGCGCCAACGCGCCATCAAATACAAGATGCCCGAGGAGAAAGTCCGCGTGGTGGGACTGCCCGTGGCGGACCGCTATTGCAAACCAAAGGGCAGGAAAAGCACCCAGCGGAAAAAACTCGGCTGGCCTGTGGACAAGCCCATTGTCCTGCTGGTAGGAGGCGGGGAGGGAATGGGCCCGCTGGGAAAGACCGCACGCGAAATCGACGCATCCGGTCTCGACCTGTGCCTGGTCGTTGTTTGCGGGCGGAATCAAAAGCTGAAAGCGAGTCTCGAAGCCGAAAAATGGGAAAATCCCACGCTGATCTACGGCTTCACCCGCGACATGCCCGATTTCATGCGCGCCGCCGATTTCATTGTTACGAAGGCTGGCCCCGGCACGATCGCCGAGGCGCTCAACGCCGAATTGCCGATCATTTTGTATTCCAAATTGCCAGGGCAGGAGGACGGCAATGTCACCTTTGTGCAGGAGGAGGGGGCGGGCGTTTGGGCGCCAACACCGCAGGAGGTGGTGCGTGCGTTGACCCGCTGGATCTCGCGTCCCGCCGAAAGGCAAAAGGTGATCGAAAACTGCCGCCGCGCCGGACGACCCGAAGCCGCGCGGACCATCGCCCAAATTATCGGGGAAATGCTGGGGTTGTGATCTCCGCCTACTTCTGAGTCTGCAAATAAACGATCTGGGCGGGAAGCGAATTGTGAATTCCCCTGTTTTCAAGCGTTGCCTTGATGCGCGTCAACGCTTCATCCTTTGCGGCCAGCGGGTTTGTTTTGGTCATGTCAATCCAGAAGAAAGCGCTCAATTGGAGGGTGGAATCGCCGAACGATGAAAAGCCGACCATTGCCTCCGGTTCCGCTACGATACCAGGAACGCCCTTGATCGCTTCCAGTACGGCTTTTCGCGCCGTTTCCGCATCGGTCTCATAAGGAATGCCCACGAGCAGATCGACGCGCCGCCGGTCGGCGCGGGTGTAGTTGACGATGGGATTGGCGAGTACCTCCGCATTGGGCAGGATGACGATCCGTCCGTCGAAGGTCTTCATTTCCGTGGCGCGCAGGTCGATCTCCATCACCGTTCCTTCGTATTCCTTTACGCCAATGGCATCGCCAATGTGGAACGGCTGCTGGATCAGGAGAATGATCCCCGCCGCGAAATTCTTCATCACGTCCTGCAAGGCAAAGCCGACCGTGAAACCGATGATCCCCAGCCCAGCCAGGAAGGCGGTCACATCGAAGAATCGTTGCAGGGCGGTGATCGTCCCGGCGATGATGACTGCCCAGCGGGTCAATTGTGACAGCAGGTGGGTCACGCCTTCGGGCGCCTTCCGCAGGGCGAGCACACGCCGGACGATTCTGCTGACCACCGCGGCAAGATAAATGCTGACGACGAAGATGACCAGCGCAGTCAACAGGTTGGGAATGCCCTTGATAAAGTTATCAATGAAGTCGTTGAGATAGGCTTGCATTGTTTTCTCCTTTTACCATTTCGGGTATCTTAACCGAAAGTCCAGCCCGAGTCCACTTGGGTTTGGGGTAGAATTCACGCGCCTGATATAATCCCCACGATGCCCATTTTGGATTCGCACACAATGGATTTTTTCAGCCGCAGCCCCGAACAGACGCGCCGTATCGGTGTTCGTCTCGGCGGAGCATTGCAGGCGGGCGACGTGATCTGTCTGCAGGGTGACCTCGGCGCAGGCAAGACGACATTCGTGCAGGGTATTGCCCATGGCTGGGGTTCTATCGATTCAGTCTCCAGCCCGACGTTTATCCTCGTCAACGTCTATCGACGCGCAGACCAGGCTCAACTCTTTCATATGGATGCCTACCGGCTCGACTCCGCGCCCGAGGCTGAGGAATTGGACCTCGACATGATGCTTGCCCAGGGCCCCCTCCTCATCGAATGGCCCGAGCGCATCGACGGACTCGTCCCCGACGAGGCCCTTTGGGTCAAATTTGAACACGTCGATGAAGAAGAACGGGAAATGAAATTCAAGTCCCATGGCAAACGTTATGACGAACTGCTGGGCGTGATTCGCCACGCGCTCGGAGGGGATTGATGTTACTGGCTGTGGATACCTCCACTGCACAGGTTGGGCTGGCTTTGTATGACGGCGCGCAGGTCATCGGCGAATATGCCTGGCGGAGCAGTCAACGCCACACGGTGGAACTGGCTCCCGCAGTTGCCGATCTGCTTGCGCGCTGCGGCGCGGCGATGGATGACATCCATGCGCTGGGTGTGGCGCTGGGACCGGGTTCGTTCACCAGTCTGCGCGTGGGACTGGCGCTGGTCAAGGGGCTAGCAATCTCGCGGCACATTCCTGTCGTTGGGATTCCCACGCTCGACATTTTGGCAAACGCACAACCGGCATCAAAACTTCCTCTGGCGGTTGCGATTCAGGCCGGGCGCGGTCGATTCGCTTTCGGCTGGTACAAACGTTCAAAAAACGGCTGGCAGGCTCAGGGTCCCGCGCAAGTCGTCACTGTCGAAACGATTATGGATGAGGTCAAGACCCCCTCCCTCGTATGTGGGGAGTTCTCGTCCGAAGATCGTCAAACATTGGGAACGAACAGCAACCTGCATCTTGTGCCGCCCGCGCACTCGGTGAGGCGTCCCGCGGTGCTGGCGGAACTGGCATGGAAACGCTGGCAGGCGGGCGATGTGGACGATGAAGCCTCGCTTGCCCCGATTTATCTGCATACAGCCGAGCCGATCAAATGAATCTTGTGATTCGAAAGATGACGATAGAGGATGTCCCTGCCGTCGTTGCGCTGGATCAGATGTCGTTCAGCCTGCCATGGCCCGAGCGGTCGTTCCGCTTCGAACTGACGGATAACCCGGCGTCGCGCTGCTGGGTCGCCGAAGTGGACGGGCGCATCGTCGGGATGATCGTGAACTGGCTGTTGGTGGATGAGGCGCATGTCGCCACCATTGCCACGCATCCTGATTTTCGGCGGCGGGGTATTGCCCGAAAGTTGTTGACTCATGCGCTGCGATATATGCGTGATGAAGGGGCGGTCAGTTCGTTCCTGGAGGTGCGCGAGAGTAACACCGCCGCGCAGGAGATGTATCGAAAATTCGGCTATGAAGTAACCGGTCGCAGAAAAGGATACTACAAGGACAATAATGAAGATGCGATCCTGATGACCTTGAACGGGCTGGAAAATTTCAAGTTCGAAGAGTTGGAAGGTTGAAAAGGAAAATGTCTACGAAAGAATTTCTGATCAAGAAACTGAAAGATAAGACAGCAGGCGTTGCAATTTTGGGGCTGGGATATGTGGGGCTGCCCCTGGCGGTGGTCTTTGCCGAGGCGGGATTCCGCGTGACGGGTATCGATCCGGACTCGCGAAAGGTTGATTCCCTGAACAAGGGCGTTTCCTACATCCCGGATGTAAAAACCGAGGATATCGACAGGCTGGTAAAGTCTGGAAACCTCACCGCCACCACGGATTTCTCCGTACTGAGGGAAATGGACGCTGTCAGCATCTGCGTGCCCACCCCTCTCCGTCAGACTGGCGACCCGGACATGTCTTTTGTCATTTCCGCCACGGAAGAACTGGCGAAATACATGCACAAGGGAGTGGTTGTGGTATTGCAGTCCACCACCTATCCCGGTACGACACGTGAATTGCTCCTGCCGAAACTGGGCGTGGAGCGCGGCTTGAAAGTGGGCGAGGACTGGTTCCTTGCCTTTTCCCCTGAACGCGTAGACCCGGGACGGCAGGATTTCACCACCAAGAACACCCCCAAGGTGATGGGCGGCATCACGGAAGCTTGCACGGAGGTGGCAACCGTCTGGTATGCGGGCGCCATCGACATCGTGCATCGCGTCAGCTCCGCCGAAGCCGCCGAGATGGCGAAATTGCTCGAGAACACCTTTCGCATGATTAACATCGGGCTTGTCAATGAACTGGCGATCATGTGCGAGCGCCTCGGCGTGGATGTGTGGGAGGTGATCGATGCCGCCGCCACCAAGCCGTTCGGCTTTATGAAATTCACGCCGGGACCGGGTTTGGGCGGTCACTGCATCCCGATCGATCCGCTGTATCTCTCGTGGAAGATGAAGTCGTTCAATTACAATGCGCGTTTCATCGAACTGGCATCCGAGATCAATACCAACATGCCGCGCTACGTGGTCAGCCGCGTGATGGAAGCGTTGAACGACCGCGGCAAAGCCTTGAAAGGTTCGAAAGTGCTGGTGCTGGGCGCGGCGTACAAACCCGATATTGACGACGTGCGCGAATCGCCCGCGCTGGATGTGATCGGGCTCCTGCAAAAGAAGGGCGCGGTGGTCGAGTATCACGATCCGTATATTCCACACATCCATCACGAATATGACGGCTGGCATATGGACAGCGTCGCCGACTATATGAAGTCTGTGCGGGAGGCGGACGCCGTGGTGATCATCACCAATCACAAGGTCTACGATTACAAAGCCATCATCGAATCCGCCAAATTCATCTTCGACAGCCGGAATGCAACGCGGGAGTACGCGAGAGATGGCGGCAACGTGGTGAGGTTATAGGATGGCTCATTATCTGGTTACCGGCGCGTCGGGCTTTATCGGTGCGCGAACCGCCGAACTCCTGCTTCAGGATGGGCATACTGTCATTGGCATTGACAACATGAACAGCGCCTACGATCCGAAGATCAAAGAGTACCGTCTCAGGCGGCTGCTGGGGATGAAAGGGTTTACTTTCCATAAACTGGATGTGTCGGAACGTTCCATTATCGAGCAGTTCAAAGGTGAGAAGTTCGATGCTGTCATTAATTTGGCGGCGCGTGCAGGCGTGCGATACAGCGTAGAGGATCCGTGGGTCTTTGTGCAGACCAACATGGTCGGAACCCTGAATATGCTCGAGTTATGCAAGCAGACCGGAACCGGGAAGTTCATCATCGCTTCGACCTCCAGCATCTACGGCGAGAATCCTCCTTACCCGACACCGGAATCCGCCTCCAGCAGTGAGCCGCTCCAGCCGTACGCGGCAAGCAAAAAGGGGGCGGAGGCGATGTGTCACGCGTATCATCATCTATACGGGATCGATGTCAGCATCCTGCGTTATTTCACGGTATACGGTCCCGCCGGACGCCCCGACCTGGCGCACCTGCGTTTCGTGCAATGGATCAGTGAGGGGAGACCGGTTCGTGTCAACGGAAATGGCGAGCAATCGCGCGGTTTTACCTACATCGACGACATCGCGCGCGGTACGATCCTTGCCCTCAAGCCGGTTGGTTTCGATGTGTTCAACCTGGGCGGACATGAGGTCATCACCATCAACGCTTTGATTCAATTGATCGAAGAGGTGGTCGGTAAAAAGGCGATTGTGCAGTATGGTCCGCCCAACCCCGCGGATATGTTCACCAACCACGCGGACGTGACCAAGGCGGGCAAGGTGCTCGGCTGGGAGCCGCAGTTCGATATGCGCGCCGGGGTCGAGAGGCTGGTCGAGTGGTACAACGCCGAGCGCGAGTGGGCGAAAGATATCCTCACACCCTGATATGAATGACAGGCAGGGAACCATCCCCGTTTCCTGTCCGTCTTTTCTGTTACACTCTCTCCATGTCGGTCTTTCAAAAGATCTCTACCGCCCTGCGCGAAGACCAACTCTTCCGGCGCGTTCTCAACAGCAGTTTGCATCTTTTCAGCAGTAACACGCTCAGTGTTGTGTTGAGCTTTGTGCAGGGCATATTTGCCACACGCCTGCTCGGACCGGACGGTTACGGCTTGATCGGCATTGTGATGGGCTATGCCTCGACGGTGAACAGCATTCTCTCGTTCCGCATGAGCGAAATCGTGGTGCGCTATGGCGGGGAATATCTGGAGAAAGGCGAGAAAAAGAAAGCCTCCGCCCTGGTCAAGACCGCAGGCTTGACCGAGATGCTGGTCTCGGTGCTGGCGTTCCTCATCGTCGCGCTGACAGCAGGCTGGGCGGCCCGGAATTTCTCCGGTCCTCCCGCCGCCCCATGGATGTTCACGGTCTTTGCGGTCGGTCTGCTTGCCAATTTCAATTACGAGACATCCACCGGCATCTTACAGGTGACAAACCGGATCAAATTGCAGGGCACGATCAATCTCATCCAAAGTATCATCACGACCTTCATCATTGTTGCCGCCTCGATCTGGAACGGGAATTTGGTCACCGTCCTGTATGCCTATCTGCTGAGCAAGACCATCCTGGGGCTGGGTATGTTTCTGGTCGCGCAGATACAACTTCAGCGTGTGCTCGGCGGCGGTTGGTGGAAGGAACCGCTCTCGACGCTGACCTCCACGCGCGAATTGATGCGGTTCGCGGTCAGTTCCAACGTCAGCGCGACCATCATCAAAATCTTTCGGGAAAGCGAAATCCTGTGGGTCGGACTCTTCCTTTCCAATGAGGCGGCGGGCTATTATCGGGTGGCATATACGATTGTCAGTTTTCTGCATATTCCCGCAGACCCGCTCATTGCAGCCAGCTTTCCCGAGATCAACCGTCTTGCCGCCCAACAAGCCTGGACGCGTCTCAAGGAGTTCCTGCGCAAGATTACAACGTTTTCCTTTCTATACAACCTGGCGCTGGCGCTCGGTCTGGTCTTGTTGGGGCATTGGGTCATCCTGTTCTATAGCGGCGAGGAATATCTGCCCGCCTACCCTGCCATGATGGCGCTGCTGGTGGGGTTGGCGTTCAATTACACGTTATTCTGGAATCGCCCATTATTGCTTTCGATGGGATTACCCACCTTCCCGGTTCGCGTGACGTTGATCGTGGGACTCATCAAAATCGCGCTGGCATTCCTGCTCGTGCCGCGTTACGGAATCGTCGCGGCGGGCGCGTTGCTCTCGTTCTATTACATCGCCTCGGTCGGTGTCATGGCATGGCGCGGCGCGCGTGAAATTCATCATCAAGAAGCCCATTCATGAAAATTGCAGTCATCACCAATTCGCGGATTCCCTCCCTCACCGCCAATTCCATTCAAGCGATGAAAGTCTGTCAGGCATTAGTGCAGACGGGACACGATGTTCGCATCTTTGCGCCGCGGGAGGCGAAGCCAGTCCCCAACGAGGAACTCGCCAGACATTACGGACTCCGCATCGTCCCAAGCCTGGAATGGCTCCCGTCCATTCGGCAACTCAAACGCTTCGACTTCCTCTTCCATGCCCAGCGCGCCGCCGAGAGGTATGATGCCGATTTGATCTACACGTGGCTTCCACAATCGGCTGTGGTCGCGCTGTGGAGGGGGTATCCAGCCGTTGTCGAGATGCACGCGGACGTGAGCGGACGCATGGGCGCGTGGTGGCTGCGTCGGTTTTGGAAGGCGCGCGGGCAGAAGCGGATGACGGTCACGACCCGGGCGTTGAAAAAAGCTCTCGAACGGTCCGCAGGCTTTGGCTTCGAAGAGGATGCGGTGGTCGTCGCTCCAAACGGTGTGGAACTGGAACGGTACGAAAACTTCCCCGATCCACCCACGGCACGCCGCAGGCTCATGTTGAAGAATCGATTGACCATCGGGTTCACAGGTCACATCTATCCCGGGCGCGGCGCCGACCTGCTCTTCGAACTGGCGCGGCAAATGCCTGGCGTGAATTTCCTGTGGGTGGGCGGCACGCCGGAATTGGTCTCATACTGGCAAAAGCGGTTGGAGACGGTGGGTGTGAAAAATGTAATAATGACCGGGTTTGTAGAGCACGAGCGCATCCCGCTCTATCAAGCCGCGGCGGATGTGTTGTTGATGCCGTATGGTCGCTCCATTGCGGCGAGCAGCGGACAGGATATTGCCGAAGTCATCAACCCGATGAAGATGTTCGAGTACATGGCTTCGGGGCGCGCCATTGTCAGCGCGGACCTGCCTGTGATCCGCGAGGTACTGCACGAGCGCAGCGCGGTCTTTTGCGAGCCGGGGAACGTGGGCGCGTGGAAGTCTGCCATCGAGTCGCTATTGCTGGATGAGAAGCGACGCGTGAAATTGGGTACACAAGCCCGCCGGGATGTGGAACGTTATACCTGGGAAGAACGTGCCCGAAAAATCATGAACGGACTGAAATGAAAGCGAAATATCTTTTCCCGAAAGATTTGTTGTGGAGCATCCCTATTTCCTTGTTGTTGGGAGCGGGGCTTGCTTCGATTCAGGAAGGGGCATGGTGGATCGGCTGGATGGGATTTTCCGCTTTGTTGATTGGCGGGTTATCTACATTGGTTGCCGCGGCGCGCTGGGCCTCCCCTGAAAAAACACTCGCTTTGATCGTCGGGCTGGCATTCATTTTTCGTTTCGCGGGCGGTGTTGCCACATACTTGATCCTGCCTGTGTATGGTCATGACGACGCGGATGACCGCGCCGGGTTCGTCTTCACCGACGCACACCGCCGCGACGCGCAGGCGTGGGACCTGGCAAATTCCGACCGCCCGATCCTTGACGCGTTCAGCCGGAAGTTTGCCTACGACCAGTATGGCGGTCTACTAGCGTTCAGCGCGCTGGTCTACCGTTATCTCTCGCCGGACGCGCACCGCCCGTTGCTGCTGGTCTTGCTCTCTGCGCTGGTCGCCGCGCTGGGTGTGCCCTTTCTTTGGAAGGCGGTCGCACAAACATTTGGCGAAAAGGTTGCCTGGGCTTCTGCATGGATCTTCGCGTTGTATCCCGAAAGCATTCTGCTGGGCGGCTCCGCCATGCGCGAGCCATACATGATGACATTCAGTGCACTGGCGTTCTGGGGATTTACAAGTTGGTTTTCCGACGCTGGACGAAATCGCAATGCATGGGTATGGCTCAGTATTGGGCTGCTTGGCATGATTTTGGTTTCCCCTTCCGTTGCGCTGTTTACACTGGTCATCTTTGCAGGCTGGATGTTCTTTGACAATGAACGCGTCAGGATTTCGTGGAAGACGGCGCTGGTCTTTGGCATCGTTTTTGCCGCCGGATTATTCTTCCTTTCGGCATCGCTCAATCGCTCAGGTGAATTCAATGCGACCTCGCCGCTGCATGTGATCAATGACTGGTTCAAGTCGGCGGTCAAATGGGACGCGTATCAACTGGAGCGCGAATCCGGCTGGGTGCAGAAAATTTTCGACGAGGGCCCGGCGTGGATCCGTCTTCCGTTCGTGACGGTTTATGGTGTGCTTCGACCAGTCCTGCCTGCTACGGTGGTCGCACCGACGGTACTAATCTGGAAGGTGATCGGCATCCTGCGGTCACTGGGCTGGTACGCGCTGCTTCCGATGCTGGCGGTTTCTTTCATCGTGGGATCAGCTTCCGGCTTGGAAAAGAGGCGGTCGCTTTGGATGTGGATTTCGCTTCTCTCCTGGACCTGGATCCTGCTCGCCGCGTTACGGGGCGGGGGCGATGACTGGGATAATCCCCGGTATCGCGCCCTTCTGTTCATGTGGCAGGCGTTGATGGGAGGGTACATCTGGGTGTGGTGGCGAGAGACGCGCAATGCCTGGTTCTCACGCGCGCTGGCTTGTGAAGCAGTCTTCCTGCTCATCTTCACGCAATGGTACGGAAGCCGTTACCTCGGTTGGGGTATCAAACTGCCGTTCGGGGGTATGGTCGCTTTGATTGTCGGCGTCTGGGGTTTGATTCTGGGTGTCGGCTGGTGGTTGGATAAACGGCGCGCTTGACAGTGCCGGATGTGAGTTTATAATTCAGCCGTTGAATTTTGGACCAAGGAGAATCAATGCCCACTGCTCTTATCACTGGAATTACCGGTCAGGACGGTTCATACCTTGCCGAGTTGTTGTTAAAAAAAGGATACCGTGTGATCGGTGTGGCGCGCCGTTCCAGCACTGTAACCAATGAGCGTATTGTTCATCTACTGGATGACATCACGGTCGTTCAGGGTGATTTGCATGACCAGGGATCGCTGCTTTCGTTGTTGGAGGAATACGAGCCGGTTGAGGTTTATAACCTTGCCGCGCAGTCTTTTGTGCCGACTTCGTGGAACCAGCCTGCATTAACAGGCGACATTACCGCCCTAGGGGTAACGCGCCTGCTCGAAGCCATCCGCTTCGTAAACCCGAAGATTCGTTTTTATCAGGCGTCCTCGAGCGAGATGTTTGGCAAGGTGATCGAGGTGCCTCAGCGGGAAAGCACGCCGTTCTATCCGCGCAGTCCATATGGGGTGGCGAAGGTCTACGGTCATTGGATCACAGTAAATTACCGCGAGTCGTTCGACATGTTCGCCGTTTCCGGAATTTTGTTCAATCACGAGAGTCCACGCCGCGGGCTGGAGTTTGTCACCCGCAAAATCTCGGACGGAGTGGCGCGCATCAAACTGGGGTTGGCAAAGGAATTGCGTCTCGGCAACCTCGAAGCGCAGCGAGATTGGGGCTTTTCCGGCGATTATGTGGAAGCCATGTGGCGCATGTTACAGCAGGATGAGCCCGATAATTTCGTCATCGGCATGGGTGAGACTCATTCCGTGCGCGAGTTCTGTGAGATCGCCTTTGGGCATGTTGGGCTGGATTACAAGGACTTTGTAGTCCAGGATGAGCGCTTTTATCGTCCTGCCGAAGTGGATCTGTTGATTGCTGACCCGTCCAAGGCGCGTTCCGTGCTCGGTTGGGAACCGGCGGTCAGTTTCAAGGAACTCGTCACTATGATGGTGGATGGGGACTTGGAACGGTTGAAACGGTAAATTGTATGTTCCCGGCATCCTTTCCTGCGAGAATGCCGTTGTAAACGGAAAAATCAATGAGGCGCGGCTTCTTGTCAATGTGGAAGGTCGAATTTGCCAGGTTTTTTTTGCCTGCGATCCTTTCAGGTGCCAGTTTTGGGATTTTTCTTCATGGATACCGACTGATCGATTTTTTCCCTATTGACAGCAAATCGTTGTTGTTTTCCACCCTTCTGGCGGGATTGATCGGGATGATTGGGTATATCCTGTTGTTCCATTGGGTGGAGAAAGCCATTATCGATTTATCCTGCCTGCAAAAAGCCGGGCTGGCGGGGATAAGCCTTCTGATGGGCGCGTTCCTGTTTTTTACAGCAACAACTCAATGGCAAAAAAACGCCCGATACTTCAGCCTGTTCCTGCCAAAGCATACGCTCGAGATTTCGATTCCAGCCAGGGCGGGTGCGGACGCGGTGTCCATTTCCTGGGTCACCACGTCTCTGGGGGATGTTTCCTACACTGCCATCGATTATGAAGGCTGGAGTTTGGAGAAGGATCGACTGGTCTTGACGAATCCTTCGAATAACCACCTCCGCTGGGTGGGGAAAACGGGCGAGAAGGTTCAGATCGTCTTTGAAACCCCGATGCAGGACGGAAATGCAGTCATATCGTGGGATGGGCAGGGGGAGACTCTGCAATTTCCCAGGAAAAAAAATACCTACGAGCATACATTCGAGATCCCATTTTATGCGTCACAAGGCTGGATACTCCTATTGGGAATATTGAATTGTGCGCTGCTATCGCTGCCCCTGTGCATTCTTGGATGGCAGATGCGGGTGGAAATGCTTCAATCGATACAGCGAAGTTTTTCCCTGACCCCGCGGCAGGTTGCTCAATATGAATGGGCAATCATTTTTGCCCTGATGATTCTCGCGTTTGCTTTGCGGCTCCCCGGTTTGGGGAATCTGTTTCCGAGTGTGGAGGAGTATTCCCATATTAACGCCGCCAAACAGATCACCCAGGGCGCGTCCATTCACGATGTGTACCAGCGCAGCATGTGGCTGGTGACATTGCCGGTCTCTTTCATGTTCAGAGTCTTCGGTTATGAACTGTCGGCGGCGCGATTATTGGGCGTGGTGTTTAACGTGTTGGCGGTCATTCCCTTGTATCTGGTCGCCAGGAGAATCAACCGACCCATTGCGGTCCTGTCTGTTGTGTTATTTGCCACAAGCCCGTGGGTCATCGCGATCTCGCGGGTTGTGCGCGAGTATGCCTATCATCCCTTTTATTTTTTTTGGATCGTCTACGGGATGATCCTGCTATTGGATGAAATTCCCCGCGGCTTTCGCATTGACAGGGACTGGAAGATCATCCTGCAGCCGAAACGGTTTCTGTTGCTTCTGGGTCTCGCGCTCCCTCCGCTGTATGCCCTCTTGGCCGATCCCTTGTCGACTTTCAAACTGATCCTGATCGCCTACGCCGTTCTCGGACTCTTTCTCCTTCTGAAAGTGGATTTTCGGCACAGGAAGAATTTGCCTGTGATACTCCTGATGGCGGGTGCAGCTCTTGTGAGCGCCTACTTCTGGCACGAACGGTTTTCGATGCACTTGACGGTGAATCTGGCTCCGCTCGATTATTTTTTCCTGAATTCAGCCCAGCAGTGGTATTTTGACCGCGCCTCGATCATTCCGCTGGTGGGATTGTTCGGAGCAATGATATTTGCCTTCCTGACATGGCGCACGAACCTTGTTCCTGCCTTTCTGTTGATACTCTATGCCGGTTTTCTGGGTTTCTTCGTCTTCTCCTCGAACAGGTTCTTTGCCCCCCGGCATGTCAGCACCACCCAACTGTGGTATATCATTTTAATGGCGGTCGGTGGTTATTTGATCTGGGTATTTCTTCAAACTTTGCCGCTCCTGAAAAATCATCGCAACCGGGCCCTGGTACTAATCATTCTGATTGGACTTTCCTTTAACTTCCGGTATTCCCTCCTGCCCATGACCTCCCGTGACCCCTCGATGCCCATTACGCAGGAATACCACGACGACCTCAGCCATCTCCATGCCTTTATGCTTTCCAATGCAGATGAGCAGGACGTATTAATTTCCTCCCGCATATATGGCAGGTACGTGGAATGGATGGACGAACCGGTCTTTCAGGCGATGTATGATTTTCAAGTCCAGACAACGGAAGCCGATATACTTTCCATCGTCGATCAATATGAATCCGGATGGATCATCATCGACAATGTCCGGATCGAGCGGGCGGTCTTTTCGCCGGAAAAAGCCTTTCAGGAGAATGATAGAATAGAATATGTCGGGCTGTTCGACGGCGAACACGTCTGGCGCTGGCGGGCAAGATAACAAAGCAAAAACAAGGAAACTATGGAACTTTCATTAGTCATCCCTATTTACAATGAGGAGGAAAACCTCCCCCTTTTGATGAACGCCATTTATGCCGCGATGACCCCCCTGGCGCGATCCTGGGAGGTTATCTTCGTCGACGATGGCAGTCGCGATAAAAGCATGGATGTCCTCAAGTCGCTCGCCCAACAGGATGCGGAACACGTGCGGGTGATCTCCTTCCGCCGTAATTTTGGGCAGACCGCCGCCATCGCCGCGGGGATCGATCACGTGCAGGGAGAAACCATCATCTTGATGGATGCCGACATGCAAAATGACCCGGCGGACATCCCGCTGCTGCTGGCAAAACTGGACGAAGGCTATGACCTCGTCAGCGGCTGGCGCAAGGATCGCAAGGATAACCGCCTCACGCGCACCATCCCGTCCAATCTGGCGAATGGGCTGATCTCGTGGGTGACCGGCGTCCATCTGCACGATTACGGATGCACGCTCAAAGCCTATCGCCGCGCCGCCCTCGAAGGGTTCCGTTTATATGGCGAGATGCACCGCTTCATCCCTGTGTTTGCTCATTCGGTCGGGGCGCGGATCACGGAACTCCCTGTCCGCCACCACCCGCGCAAATTCGGTGTGGCAAAATACGGCTTGGAAAGAACCGTGAAGGTCGTCCTCGATCTCTTCACCGTCAAATTCCTGCTCAGCTATTCCAATAAACCCATTCATCTTTTTGGCGGCTCGGGCGCGGTGCTGATGCTCCTGGGCGGGCTGGACCTGTTTTACCTGTTCATTCGCCGGACATTTTTCAATGTCCCTGCCTCCACATCGCCTCTGCTGATGGTCGGTGTCATGTTCGTCATCATGGGCTTCCAATCCATTCTCATGGGGCTTATTGCCGAACTGCTCGCGCGCACCTATCATGAATCACAACAGAAACCGACGTACACGATCCGTGAGCTGATCAACATGGACGGAGAGTGATGCGGATTCTGGTTCTAAACCATGAATTCCCGCCGATCGGCGGCGGAGGCGGGCGCGCGGCAGAACATATTTGCAAAACCCTTGCCGGACGCGGATATGAAATCGAGGTGCTGACCTCCCACCTGAAGGGATTAACGCGTGAGGAGAGGCGGGACGGTTATCACATCACGCGGGTTCCCTGTTTGCGGACCCAGCCCTTCAAGGCGAGTTTCCTCTCGATGGGACTCTACGTTCTCGCGGGACTATGGGCGAGCTCCCGTTTCATTCGCGCTTCCCACCCCGACTTGATCCACGTCCATTTTGCCGTACCTGCCGGTCCGCTGGCATGGATGCTTTCAAAACTCCATCGAATTCCATACGTGTTGACCGCTCATCTCGGCGACGTACCGGGCGGGACTCCTGAAAAGACCGGCGGATGGTTCCGCTTTGTCTTCCCGTTTACGCGTCCCATCTGGCGGGATGCGGATGCGGTTGTCGCAGTGAGTGAATTCACACGCGGACTTGCCCTGAAACATTACCGCACGGAAATCAAAGTGATTCCGAACGGAGTCGACCTCGAGACGCGAAGTCCTGAAAGTATCCGCGTCAACCCCTTGCCGCGTATCGTATTCGCGGGGCGTTTCATGGCGCAGAAAGCGCCCGTGCAAATTGTCCGCATTCTGGGTGGGTTGAGCGACCTCCCCTGGGAATGTGTGATGATCGGCGACGGTCCACTCATGGACGATGTCAAAAAGGAGATCAGTTCGCGCGGGCTGGAGGGTCGTTTTCACTTAACCGGCTGGATCGACCCGCAACAGGTTCTGGACTGGTTCGAAAAAAGCGATATTTTGTTCATGCCGTCGCTCTCGGAAGGATTACCTGTGGTGGGAGTCCAGGCGCTTTCCAGAGGGCTTGCCATCATCGCCAGTAAAATCGGTGGGT
Source organism: Chloroflexota bacterium (assembly GCA_013388855.1). Taxonomy (GTDB): domain Bacteria; phylum Chloroflexota; class Anaerolineae; order Anaerolineales; family Villigracilaceae; genus Defluviilinea. The sequence goes on along the minus strand of JACAEM010000034.1, from coordinate 196,884 downwards.
TCCTAGATCTGATTGACCATGGAAGAAATGGCTATATGGTCGAAGTGGGCAATACCGATCAATTTGTCAGCCATTTGCGGGAGTTGTTGTTGGATCGGGAGAAGTTACTTGCTTTCCGAAAGTCCAGCCTTGAAAAGTCTGCGAATTTTGATATCAATCGGGTGGCGGATGAATATGAAAAAGTCTTTGCCAAAGCGGCAATGATGGCGAAATAAAACCCGCTGTTTTTGGCTGTAACCTCCCGGCGATTAAACTATCTTGTAAACATTGGCGAGGCTGCGGCACCAGCCTCCCTTGAACGAATATGATATGATTTGCCCCGTCGTTTTATCGAAAGGATGGATATGGCAGGAAAACAGACAGTCATTGTCACTGGTGGAAGCGGATTTATCGGTACGAATTTTGTACGTTTATTGGTGAAAAGCGGCGGTTACCGTGTGGTCAATCTGGACGCGTTGACCTATGCCGCCAATGCCCTGTCTCTCGTGGACCTGGAGGGGCATCCTGATTATGTGTTTGTGAAAGGGAGCATCACCGACCGCGAATTGGTTTCCTCCCTGTTTGCAAAATATCAACCGGTGGGGGTCTTTCACCTGGCGGCGGAGTCGCACGTGGACCGTTCCATCGTCAACGCGGAGGATTTCGTGCAGACGAACGTGGTGGGAACATACACCATGCTCGAGTCCGCGCGGGCGTATTGGAAGGGTCTATCTGATGAAAAGAAACATTCCTTCCGTTTCTTGCATGTTTCCACGGATGAGGTGTTCGGCTCGCTGGGCGAGACGGGGTATTTCAATGAAGAAACGCCTTACGCGCCGAACTCACCGTACTCCGCTTCAAAAGCGTCCAGCGATCACTTCGTGCGCGCCTTTCATCACACCTATGGGTTGCCGACGATCATCACCAATTGTTCGAATAATTACGGTCCGTATCAATTCCCTGAGAAGATGATTCCGCTCATGATCATGAACGCGCTATCGGGCAAGCCTTTACCCGTCTATGGCGATGGCATGAACGTCCGCGACTGGCTGTATGTGGAGGATCACTGCAAGGCGGTGAAACTTGCCTTTGAAAAGGGCCAACCCGGCGATGTATACACAATCGGCGGAAATAACGAGCAGAAGAATATCGATGTGGTAAATCAGATCTGTGTCATTCTCGATGATATTGCCCCACCCGTGGAAATCCCGCAGCTGCGCGAACAGGGGTTGAAGAGTTACAGGGAGTTGATCCGTTTTGTGACAGACCGCCCGGGCCACGACCGGCGGTACGCGATTGATTCGACTAGAATCCGGCGCGAGTTGGGCTGGCGGGCTGAGGTGGGGTTCGAAGCGGGTCTGCGACGGACCATCGAATGGTATTTGTCGAATCCCGACTGGGTGGATCGGGCAAGCGGAGGCTCGTTCGGCGAATGGATCCAGAAGAATTATGCCTGGCGCGCGGAGGAATCGAAATGAAGGGAATCATTCTGGCTGGCGGGAAGGGCACGCGGCTGTACCCGCTGACGATTGTCACCAGTAAACAGTTGCTGCCTGTCTTCGACAAACCGATGATCTATTACCCGTTGTCGATGCTGATGTTGGCGGGCATTCGCGAGATTCTCGTCATCAGCACGCCCGATGCCCTGCCCGGTTTTCGACAACTGCTTGGCGACGGTTCGCAGTGGGGTTTGCAGTTCGAATATGCCGAGCAGACCGAGCCGCGCGGCCTGGCTGACGCATTTTTGGTGGGACGCGATTTTGTCGGTGACAGCCCGGTATGCCTGATCCTCGGCGACAATATTTTTTATGGGCATGGGTTGATCTCGCTGCTATCGTCGTGCGCGACCCTGACCGACGGCGCGATCATCTTTGGCTACAAGGTCACCGACCCGGAGCGTTATGGCATCGTCGAATTCGACGCAAACAAGAATGTGTTGAGTCTGGAGGAAAAGCCGCGCAACCCAAAGTCGAGTTATGCCATCCCGGGCATTTATTTTTACGATAATCAAGTCGTGCGGATCGCCGAAGCCTTGAAACCCTCCGAGCGCGGAGAACTGGAAATTACCGACCTCAACAGGGTATATCTTGAACAGGGAAAATTGAAAGTGAAACTCTTCGGGCGCGGCGTTGCCTGGTTGGACGCGGGCACGCACGAATCCCTGCTGCAAGCGGCGGAATTCATCCAGACGATCCAGGAACGGCAGGGGATGATGATCTCCTGTCCTGAGGAGATCGCCTATCGCAAGGGGAACATCACGAAGGACCAATTGATGGTGCTGGCGCAGGGACTGAAGGGCACCACCTACGGCGCGTACCTGATGAATCTGGTCAAGGAAGAATTAATGTAGGAAGGTTCACATGCCCAATGATTTTTCTTTTCAGGAAGGTGACCACTTCCGGTGGGAGCGGTTCATCTCAGCGGAGGATGTGAGGCGTTTTGCCGAAGTGGTCGGCGACCTCAACCCGATCCATCTCGACGCAGAGTTTGCGGAGAAATCCTTTTTCAAAAAGCGTATCGTCCATGGCGCATTCCTGGGCGGGCTGATTTCCAAGGTGTTGGGCATGGATTTCCCAGGGCAGGGTACGGTCTATATCTCGCAAAATTCCGTGTTCAAGCGTCCGGTATATGTCGATACAAAGGTCATTGTGGAGGTGAAGGTCACGCAGGTACTTGCGGAGAAACGCCGCTTAATTTTGGACACCAGCATCCTGAACGAAAACAACGAAGTCTGCCTGACCGGCTCGGCGACGATCTGGTTGCCGGAATAGAAATAAATAATGAGGAAGAGGAGCATTTTTCATGTCAATCCCTTTCAATCGTCCCACATATGTAGGTAAAGAGTCCGGGTATATGCAACAGGTTTTGAAAAATAACCACCTTTCCGGCGATGGACCCTTTACCAAGAAAAGCCACGCCGTGCTGGAGGAGGCGCTGGGCGTTCCCAAGGTTTTGTTGACCACATCCTGCACACACGCGTTGGAAATGTCCGCGCTGTTGCTGAATCTGAAGGAAGGGGATGAAGTCATCGTCCCGGCATTCACGTTCGTTTCGACGATCAACGCCTTTGTTCTGCGCGGCGCAAAACCGGTCTTCGCGGACATCCGGGCTGATACCCTTAATCTCGACGAATCCCGGCTGGAGGCTTTGATCACGCCCAGGACGCGCGCCATTGTCGTTGTCCACTATGCGGGTGTGGGCTGTGAGATGGACGCGATCATGGAGATTGCAAACCGCCACGGTATCCCTGTCATCGAAGATAACGCGCACGGACTCTTCGGCAAATATAAGGGGAAGTATCTCGGCACGTTCGGTGTCATGGCGACGCAAAGTTTCCACGAGACCAAGAATTTCACCTCCGGCGAAGGCGGCGCGTTGTTGATCAACGACAAAAAATACATCGAGGACGCGGAGATTCTGCGCGAAAAGGGAACCAATCGCAGCCGCTTCTTTCGCGGGCAGGTAGATAAATACACCTGGGTCAGCGTCGGCTCAAGTTACCTGCCTTCGGATATGCTGGCCGCGTTCCTGTTTGCGCAACTGGAGGAGCGTAAGAAAATCCAGTCCGCCCGCCAGCGCATCTGGGAAACTTATTACAAGGAACTGGGCGCCTGGGCGGAGGAAAACCATGTGACCATGCCGTTCGTTCCGGCGCACTGCGAACAGTCGTATCACATGTTCTACCTGCTCTTTCCTAACCTGGAAAGCCGTCAGGCGGCGATTGCGCATTTGAAGGAGCGCGGTATTCAGGCAGTCTTCCATTACCTGCCCCTGCATCTTTCCCCAATGGGCGAAAAGTACGGCGGCAAACCGGGCGATTGCGCGGTGACCGAGCGTATCAGCGACCAGCTCTTGCGCCTGCCCTTTTACACAAACATGGCAGATGACGAGCAAAAGGAAGTCATTGCGGCGTTGAAGGAATTTTCCGTCCAGTAGATATTGGAGTCTGATTGCCCGTGAAAATCATTGCATCCATCGTGGGTGCGCGTCCCCAGTTCATTAAATCGGCGCCTGTTTCGCGGGCGCTTTCTTCTCGTTTTCGGGAGGTGCTGATTCACACCGGTCAGCACTACGATTATGGAATGTCCGAGATCTTCTTCCAGGAAATGGAAATGCACCCGCCGGATTTCAACCTGGGAGTGGGGGGCGGTTCGCACGGCGAGCAGACGGGCAGGATGCTGATCGAACTGGAGAAGGTGGTTGGCGAGGTGAAGCCGGACTGCATCCTGGTGTATGGCGATACGAATTCCACACTGGCAGGCGCGGTGACCGCTGCCAAGGCGGGGATTCCGCTTGCGCACGTGGAAGCAGGCTTGAGGTCCTATAACCGAACGATGCCGGAGGAGATCAACCGCGTGCTGACCGATCATATCTCCAATTTCCTGTTCTGCCCCACCGACGCAGCTATCGAGAATCTGGCAAAGGAGGGCGTTGTCAACGGTGTCTACCGGGTTGGAGATGTAATGTATGACGCGCTCCTGCACAATTTGACGATTGCGCGCAGGCGTTCGCAAGTGCTGGACCGGCTGAGTCTGAGCCGGAAGGCGTACGCGCTGACAACCGTCCACCGCGCCGCCAACACAGACGACCCGGAGCGGATGCGTTCGATTCTGGACGCCTTGAGCGCGCTTCCGTTAAAAGTGGTCTTTCCGGTTCACCCGCGCACGCGAAAGATGATCCAGGAATGGGGCCTGACGGCAAATTCCAATGTGTCTTTCATCGAGCCGCAAGGTTACTTCGATATTTTGATGTTGCAGGAAAATGCCGATTGCATTCTGACCGATTCCGGCGGGATGCAAAAAGAGGCCTATTTGCTGGGCGTACGTTGCATCACCCTGCGCGAGGAGACCGAATGGGTGGAGACAGTGTCTTCCGGGTGGAACCGGTTGGTCGGCGTTGACCAAGAAGCGATCCGTGCCGCGGTTACCGATTGGCATCCACAGGAGGGGAGACCTCCGTTGTATGGCGATGGACACGCGGCGGAACAAATCTGCGAGATACTGTCTAGAAGCCTGAATTCGTGAAATCATTCACTTGACATCCTGTGGTTTCTGTGTGAGAATTCAAAAACTGAATGCTCAAACCATGACCGAGATTAAACAGCACGAATACGACCTACTGAACGAAATCGCACAGGATTCCATGGTGACCCAGGCGAGCCTTTCCGCCCGCGTGGGAATTGCCGTGGGCAGTGTAAATTGGTACATCAAGCGGCTCATCCATCGCGGTTGGGTCAAGGTTTCGCATCTGGATCGGACGCGCCTGAAATACGATCTGACTCCCGAGGGCATGGCGGTATTTACCCAGCGCGCCCTGTATTATGCCCGCGATTCGCTCAAGGTATATAGCGATTTCAGAAAGAAAGCCAAGACGCTTGTGCAGGAATTGGAACGAAATGGGATCAGGCAGGTATACATCGAGGGGAACGATGAAATTGTCGACATCCTGCGCCTGACATGCATCGAAGCCGGCATCCGCCTGCTCGACTCACCGGACGGTGTCACTTTGAAGGTGGACGGACAGGATTATTGCATGGTTACCACGGCAGAACGAGCTGCCGATCATAAACAAAAGGAATAAATATGGGAATTCGAATTCATCCAACTGCGGAAGTGTCTGATAAAGCCCAGATCGGAGAGGGTTCCAGTGTCTGGCATCATGCCCAGGTGCGCGAGGGTGTGAAAATCGGAAAGAATTGCATCATTGGCAAGGGGGTGTACGTGGATGCCGGTGTGCCCATCGGCGACAACGTCAAAATCCAGAACTATGTTTCTGTCTATCACGGCGTTGCCATCGAGGACGGTGTCTTTGTCGGACCTCACGTCTGCTTCACCAACGATATGCGACCGCGTGCCGTCAACCCGGACGGCTCATTGAAAGCCGCGGACGACTGGGTGTTGAGCGAGACGCGCATCCAGAAAGGCGCGGCGCTCGGCGCCAATTCCACCATCCGTTGCGGAATCACCATCGGCGAATGGGCGATGGTGGGTTCGGGCAGTGTGGTCACACAGGATGTGCCCGCGCACGGGTTGGTCTATGGCAATCCCGCCCGCCTGCGCGGATTCGTCTGCGCGTGCGGCGAGTTGATGCAGAAAGAATCGCAGAACAGCGAAGTCGTAACCTTGAAGTGCCCGAAATGCGGGCGCACCATCGAAAAATCCGTAAAGGATTGGGAGAAAATAAAATGATTTACATGGCAAAACCCCAGATCGGGGACGATGAAAAGAAAGCAGTCATGGAAGTGCTGGACTCCGGCATCATTGCCCAGGGGCCGCGCGTAAAAGCGTTCGAGGACGACTTTGCGGTGATGTGTGGCACCAGGCATGCGATTGCCACCACCTCCGGCACCACGGCGCTGCATGTTGCCCTGCTGGCGCACGGCATCGGCGCCGGAGATGAGGTCATCACCTCCGCCTTCACGTTTATCGCCTCGGCAAACAGCATTCTGTTTGTGGGCGCGAAACCCGTCTTTGTTGACATCGACCCGCGTACCTTCAACCTGGACCCGGCGAAGATCGAAGCCGCCATCACGCCGAAAACAAAAGCCATCCTGCCGGTTCACCTCTACGGGCTGGCTTGCGATATGGATCCAATCTTGAAGATTGCTGAAAAGCACGGGCTGGCGGTGATCGAAGATGCCTGCCAAAGTCACGGCGCGGAATACAAGGGGAAAAAGGTCGGCTCGTTCGGCACCGGGACCTTCTCCCTGTACCCAACCAAGAACATCACCTCCGCCGAGGGCGGGATGATCACCACCAACGACCCGGTCATCGACGAGAAATGTCGAGTCATCCGCCAGCACGGAATGCGCAAGCGTTACTATCATGATGAACTCGGCTACAACTTCCGCATGACGGACATTCACGCCGCCATCGGGCTGGCGCAGCTCAAAAAGTTGGAGAAATTCAACGCCCAACGCCAGACGAACGCCAAATTCCTGAGCGAACACCTGAAGGGCGTCACTGTACCGCATGTCCCCGAGGGGCAGACCCACGTCTTTCATCAGTACACGGTCCGAGTTCCAGGCGGGAAGCGGGACGCCCTCCGCACCTGGTTGAACGACCACGGTATCGGCTCGGAAGTCTACTATCCGGTGCCGATCCACAAACAGAGTTTCTACGTGAGCGATCTGGGCTACGGCGATGTCTCCCTGCCGGAGACCGAATTTGCCACCACCGAAGTGCTTTCCCTGCCGGTGCACCCGGCGTTGAGTTCCGCCGACCTTGAAACCATTGTCTCCACCGTGAATGAATTCATGGAGAAGAACGCATGAAAGTGGCAGTCATCGGCGTGGGCTCGATGGGCAGAAACCATGCCCGCGTCTTCAGTGAACTGCCCGAAGCGGAACTGGTCGCCGTCTCGGATGCGGACGCGAAACAGGCTGACGCGGCCGCCGAAAAATTCGGCGCGCGCGCCTATACCGAATATCGCGAACTGTTGGAGAAGGAAAAGCCAGACGCTGTTTCCATTGCCGTGCCGACGGTTCTGCATGAAGAGGTCGGGGTTGCCGCGTTGGAGTCCGGCGCGCATGTGTTGATGGAAAAACCAATTGCCGCCACGGTCGAGGAAGGTCAGCGTTTGATTGCCAAAGCGAAAAGCGCCGGACGAAAACTGATGGTGGGGCATATTGTCCGTTTCAATCCTGCCATTCAGGCGCTCAAGCAAAAACTCGCCGCCGGTGAACTGGGGCGCATTTTCCAGGTGTTTTGCCGCCGTGCAGGACCATTCCCGGCTCGCATCCGGGACGTGGGCGTGGTCGTGGATCTGGCTCCTCACGATGTGGATCTGATGCGCTTCCTGACGGATGCCGACCCGGTCCGCCTCTATGCCGAGATCGAACAGCGGCTCCATACCGACCATGAGGATCTGCTCTGGGGCGTCCTCCGCTTCGCGGACGGTATCACTGGCAGCCTCGAGATCAACTGGCTGACCCCCACCAAAGTGCGCGAGACGCTCGTGCTCGGCGAGCGCGGTCTATTCCGCGTGGATGACCTGACCCAGGACCTGTATTTCTTCGAGAATGCCCAGGCAAAAGATGTACAATGGGCGACCCTGCAAACGCTCAAAGGCGTGAGCGAAGGCAGCATGACGCGTTTTGCCATTCCCCGTTTTGAGCCGTTGAAAGCCGAATTGCAATCCTTCCTGAAAGCCATTCAAGATGAAAAGCCGGTTCCGGTCTCCGGGGAGGATGGTCTTGCTGCATTGCGGATATCGCTGGCTTTGGTCGAGTCCGGGCAGAGCCATCGGGTGATCGAGTTCAATAATTGATTGTTGCATGTCGTCCCGAAGGTTCAGCCTGCGTTGCAGGTTCTGTACCTTCGGGACGTTTTCAGTAAGGCAGTTGATGATGGATATAAACGAACTTCACGAAAAGATTAAGGATAAACAGGCGCGTCTGGCGGTAATCGGACTGGGGTACGTGGGACTCCCGGTCGCGGCGATGTTCGCGGATGCAGGTTTCAATGTGACTGGTGTCGAGATCATCGCCGAACGGGTGGAAAAGATCAACAACGGTATCTCTCCCATCGAGGGTGACGAACCGGGACTGGCTGAACTGCTTGAGCGTGTGATCAAAACGGGACGCCTGCGTGCCACCCTGAATTACGAGGACCTGCGCGACCATGATGTTATCCTGATCGACGTGGAGACCCCCGTTGACGATCAGAATATCCCGCGTTATGAGGCATTGCGTTCAGTGCTTAAGAGCCTTGGATCAGTGTTGAAGGATGGCGCACTGGTGATCGTCGAATCGACCGTGGCGCCGGGCACGATCAATCAACTGGTGCTGCCCCTGCTTGAAAAACACACCGGCAAGAAATTGAACGAGGGCTTTTTTCTGGGGATTTGCCCGGAGCGCGTCATGCCCGGTAAACTGCTCAAGAACCTGAGTACCCTCAGCCGCGTAGCGGGCGGCATGACCCCCGAAACGTCGCAAGCCATGATCTCCCTGTATGGTTATATTGTCCAGGCGGATCTTGACCCGGCGGATTGTATCACCGCGGAACTGGTCAAGACCACCGAGAATGCCTATCGTGATGTTCAGATTGCCTTTGCGAACGAGGTCGCACTGATTTGTGAGGCGGCGGGCGGCGATGTGTGGAAAGTGCGTGAACTGGTGAACAAAAGCCCGATGCGGCACATGCACCTGCCCGGTGCGGGCGTGGGAGGGCATTGCATCCCGAAAGATCCCTGGTTGCTGGCATATGGAGCCAATGGCAAGGATGTGGTGTTGCGCATCATCCCGGCAGCGCGCGAGGTCAACAACACCATGCCCCTGCACATGATCAAATTGCTGGAGAACGCGCTGGCGCAAGTAGGCAAACCTCTGCTGGATGCGCGCATTGCAGTACTTGGCTATGCCTATCTTGAGAACAGCGACGATACCCGCAACAGTCCCACCCGTTCGTTGGTGGCGCGACTCTATGAGCTGGGCGCCCAACCGGTCATCCATGACCCATGGATTCCCGAATATGACGGAGATGTGTTCGAACGCATCAAGGGGTGTGATGCTGTCGTGCTGATGGTGGCGCATAGCGAGTATCGCACCCTCGATCTTGCCAGGCTCAAGTCTGTCTTGCGCCTGCCCGTGCTCGTGGACGGCAGGCATGTATTCTCTGCCGCGCAGGCTGATGCAGTTGGTTTGACGTATCGAGGGGTCGGGCAGGGATGGGAATAGATGACCGACTCGCAGCCGCTCGAAGAGCGGCCGGTTAACCGGACAAGTTTTGGGGGAGATATATTAAAAGTGGCGTCAGGAACGACCATTGCGCAGGCGCTCAATGTCCTTTCTGCGCCATTGTTGGCATGGTTATTCGCTCCGGAGGCCTTCGGAATATTCACGTTGTTTTATTCAATCACGGGTGTCCTTGTCATGTTCTTCACATTGCAATATGAACTGGCCATCATGTTGCCGAAACAGGATGAAGATGCCGTGAATCTGGTCGCGGGCAGTCTGGGAATAGCGACATTTTTCAGCCTGTTACTGGTGCCGGTCATCGGACTGATGGGACCCACTTTGGCAGGCTGGTTGAATGCCCCGCAGTTATCCGACTACTTGTGGCTGGTGCCGCTGGTCTTGTTTTTTGGAGGCCTGAGCGCAGGTCATCCGGTGTTGAATGCCTGGGCGGGTCGCACCCGGAATTTTGCGCAGGTGGCGTCCACCCAGGTGACAGGAAGTGTCGTTTCCGTCGCGGGGAGAGTCGTTGCCGGTCTTTCCGGATTCAATTCCGGCGGCGGGTTGATCGTGGGTAATCTGGCGGGTTCGATCATCTCTCCTGTATTGCTCGGCTGGCAGGTCTGGCGCCGGGATGGCCGTCTCTTCCTTGACAATGTCCGCTGGCGGAAGATCTGGGAGAATCTCAAACGTTACCGAAAGTTCGCGATTTTTAATACGCCCTCGGCATTGTTGAACAATATTTCCTGGCAGGTTCCCTCCTTCCTGCTCTCGGCGTTTTTCTCCCCAACCGTTGTCGGTTATTACGCATTTGGTAATCAGTTATTGCGCGTCCCCATGAGTTTGGTGGGTGGTTCGATCGCGCAGGCTTTTTTTGCACATGCCGCCACAGCGAATCAGGAAGGGACCCTGGCAGAATTTGTAGAAAATACCTTTCGCAGGCTGGTTGAATATAGTTTTTTCCCGATCTTGATGCTGGCGATGGTCAGCAGGGAATTATTTGTGGTCATTTTTGGCTCCGGCTGGGCGGAAGCGGGCGTTTATACGCAAATCCTGAGCCTATGGATGGTCTTCTGGTTCGTCTCCTCCCCGATGAGCCGGCTGTATAGTGTTTTGGAAAGGAATGAACTTTCTTTTGGCTTGAACACGGCGATTTTCATTACCCGCGTTCTTTCCATCTGGGTGGGCGGGGTAATGGGTAGTCCGCGCATCGCCTTGCTCCTTTTTTCCTTGTCCGGCGCGGTGCTGTATGGTTATCTCAGTGTGTCCATTATTCTGCTGTCAGGGGTCTCCTGGCGGCGGATAGGCAGGATCCTTTTCGAAAATATTGCCGTGTTTGTTCCGGTCGCAGGGGTCATGTTCCTGTTGAAGTTGCCTGTAGTCCCGGACTGGGTGCAGGTAGTCGTGGCAATCCTTTTCGTGGGCATTTATTATTTGTATCGGCTGAACAGGGAAGGTTATTTGAAAAAGTTTCTGTTGAAGATGACCGGAGGAAAATCCGCCGTTTGATGAAGGTGAAGGTTCGAACCCGTTTCCCGCGCAGACCGATGATGAGCCGCCATGAAAAAATGGATCAATGAATTTCTCTTTCTATTTCTGAAATTGTTTGGATCGGGGTTTTCCAACCGAAGGTTTTCCCCAAAGACTTTGCTTCAGGCTGTCTTCTTTCAAAAGATCCTGAGGATTAACCAGCATGTTCCATGGCCCGTCCACAGGACATCCGTGGTTGTGGCGCCTCACAAGATCGAACGCGGAACTCGTTGTCCCGGGTTGTCCATGGGATGTTATCTGGATGGACGAAATGGGATCATTTTCGGGAAAAATGTGTGGATGGGTCCCCGCGTGTCGGTAATCAGCATGAATCACGACTTATACGATTACGAAAAATATATTGCCGCCGAGCCGATTGTCATTGGCGATAATTGCTGGCTTGCCACGGGGTGTATCATCCTGCCTGGTGTCCGGTTGGGGAATCATGTCATCGTGGCGGCGGGAGCAGTTGTGACCCAAAGTTTTGAAGAGGACAATATTGTGTTGGGAGGTGTCCCTGCAAAGATCATCAAGCGGATCGGCCCTTACAGCGGATCGGAAGGACGGCATGAAGAGAATTTCTAAAACGTTGGGACGTGTTGCAGATCTGTTGATGAAATGGCTCCTCACACCGTTGGAGCAATTCCTGTTGGGGAGCGCAGCGCCTGACGATGATCGTTTTGCGTGTCCTGTCTTCATCATCGGTCCGCCTCGCTCCGGGACAACGTTGTTGTATCAGGTGCTGGTGAATCGTTTCAATTTCGTTTTTCTGGATAATGTCGCGTCACGGTTGTATGCCGCGCCGCTGGTCGGGATTTGGCTATCGAAGTTCCTGTCGGTTTTCCTGGCGAAAAAACAGATTGGGTACGCGTCAAATTATGGGAGGACGGATTCGGTTTTCGGTCCGAGCGAGGCGGGGGAGTTTTGGTATCGTTGGTTCCCGCGCGGAGAGCATGTCTATGTCCCGCCGGGAGCAACAAAGCCCCAGTCCATCCAGGAATTGCGCCGGCAGGTAGTTGGTATCTCCAAAAAGTTCAAAGCGCCGATGCTGTTCAAGAATACCTACAATTCAATGCGTATTGCGCCGATTGCAGAGGCATTTCCGCAGGCGGTGTTTCTTGTGTGTATGCGCGATGAAGTGGATACGGCGCAATCCATCCTGGAGGGACGCGTGAAACGGAATGGCAACAAAACCGATTGGTTTTCCGTCCCTCCCAGGCAGATCGATGAGATCAAGGCGCATCCTTATTGGGAACAGGTGGTCGAACAGGTCTATTACATATACAGACAGATCGACGAGGATATTCAGCGCCTGGGGCCGGAGCGTTTCCTGCGAATTTCATACCGCCGTTTGTGCGAGGACACGCGCGGAACCATGGATGAGATTGCCCGGTTCTTTGAAAGCCGCGGCGTGGATGTGTCCGTTCGGAACGAGGTGCCGGAGAACTTCCCGTATTCAACCGGCAAAAAGATCGATGATGCCGATTATGTCCGCTTGCAGGAGGCAGTGAACCGGTTATGGAAACCATAAACCAAACCCGGGAAATGCCCGGCGGGATATTTTCACAAGATTGGTGGCTTGATGCGGTCGCTCCGGGGGGATGGGGTGAGGTGCGTGTCGAGAAGGGAGGAACCTTATACGCGCGCCTGCCGTATGTGACGAGAAAAAAGTGGGGTTTGCGTATCATGGATATGCCTCCTCTCACACAGACGCTCGGACCTCACCTGCGCTCGTACGATGGAAAATATGCAAACAGGCTGGCGGAGGAGAAGGAGTTGATGACGGAACTGGCGGGCAAACTGCCGCCCTTCGACATCTTCCAACAGAATTTTCATTACTCCATTACCAACTGGCTTCCCTTCTACTGGTTGGGTTTTAAACAAACCACACGCTATACCTATGTGCTGGAAGACCTTTCCGACCTTGGTGCGGTCTGGGATGGCTTCGAAAAGAAGATTCGCACCTCCATCCGCAAAGCGGAGAAACAATTGACAATCCGGGACGATCTCGACCTGGATCGATTCATCGCCTTGAACGAGATGGTCTTTGCGAGGCGGGGACGAAAGCCGCCTTACGCGCGTTCCGTTATCGAACGTATCGATCATGCCTGTCGGACTCGCAATCGCCGCAAAATGTTCTTCGCTCAGGATGCAACCGGGCGTGTCCATGCTGCCGTTTATCTCGTCTGGGACGAGCGGTCGGCTTACTACTTGATGGGCGGCGCAGACCCCGAACTGCGTGACAGCGACGCGACCAGTCTGTGTCTGTGGGAGGCGATCAAATTTTCATCCCGCGCCACGCGTTCCTTCGATTTTGAAGGTTCCATGCTGGAAAATGTCGAACCATTCTTTCGCGCCTTCGGAGGAGCGCAAAAACCGTATTTCCAGATCACGAAGATCAAATCACCCATCATTGGCTCGGCGTTCGATGTATGGATGCGCTTTCGGAATAAAAAATGAAAATTTCCAAAAAGGCTGAACTGTATACATGGCGTGAATTGGCTCGGCGTGCGGGGCTTCCCATTGTCGATTCGGAAGGCACGGGGTTCGAGCATTTGAATTTGCCTGTTCATTACGGATCACCGGAGGACGCGCCGAAATCGCCTGCCTTGATTGTCTGCCGCTCACGGGAGGAAGACTGGCGGAGACTCCTGACGCTTCCTCTTCAGGACCTGCGCTGGATTCCGTCTACTGAAACAATTCCCCCAGGGACACGCCTCCCGTTCAACAATCCGACCCCCGTCCTTTTTTGGGGGGTGAATGCGGACCGTTCAACAACGCCGTTTGCCGAAAAACTGCCAAATAGGTCATTGGTCTTCCATGCAGACATTCTCGCCGGGAGTTTCTTCATGCTCTCCCGCTGGGAGGAGACGACGGGACAACCTCTCGATTCCCACTTCCGTTTCCCCGCTTCCGCCTCCGTGGCTGGCAGGCTGGGCTTTCTCGACATCCCGGTCGTGGACCAATACGCGCTCATCCTCCGTGAGTGGCTCCGTTCAATCTTCCCCCATTGGAAACCGCAGCGGAATATCCCGGCAATCAATCTCACACACGATATTGACCACGTGTATCAGTATTCGAGTCCGCTTTCCTTCGTCAGGGCGGTGACTGTGTCCCTTTTATCGAAGCAGCCTCTTTCCGGGGTGAAGCGGGAGTTCCGATCCCTTTGGACTCAGTGGTTTGCGCCGTCCAAAGGGGAAAAATATCGCGCCATCTATGAATTGGCAAATCTTTCAACGCGACACGGCTTTACGAGTCGTTTTTACTTCATGGCGGCACACGCCAGCCTCAAACAGCAGGGATATGATCCCGCCATGCCGATGTTACAAACCGTTTACAAATTCCTGCTGGAAGAAGGGCATGAAATCGGTTTCCACCCGGGCTACACAACCTTTCTGGCTCCATCCGTACTGGAGAGTGAAAAGAAAAGACTGGAGCAGGCATTTGGAACGCAGATAACCGGCGGAAGACAACATTTTCTTCGCTTCAAAGTTCCCGATACCTGGCGGGACTGGCAACAGACAGGTATGCAATATGACTCCACGCTGGGATACGCAGACCGGGAAGGGTTTCGTTGCGGGACATGCCATCCCTACCGCCCCTTTGATCTGGAAAACGACCGGGAAATGCAACTTCTCGAGATCCCGCTGATCGTCATGGATACGACATTGATCGAATACCGAAAGCTGACCCTCGCGCAAAGCCATGATCGCATCCTGGAACTTGCCCGCGCTTGTGTGGAGGTGGAAGGCATGTTCACCCTTTTGTGGCATAATGTGACGATGGTCGGCAAACATGCGGCTTGGGGAAATATGTACGCGAATATATTACCTGAACTGAAAGATATCATTTCGAATATACGGTGATTGAACATATGCGCATTGCCTACGTCAGCCTGCATTGGCCCCGCACACGCAATTCGGGCGTCGGGAAAAAGATACAATCCCAGCTCACCGTTTGGAAGGCGCTGGGACACGAAGCCCGACTTTTCATGCACGCTTCCCTGCACGAGCCGTTATCCGATTTGATCGAAGCGGAATATTTCTTGTATTCCTCCGCTGGGAAACTTCAAACGGAACTGAATCGAATCGCCGCCGCGGCAAAGATGGTTTCGGCGGTCCGGGCGTTTCAGCCGGATGTAATATTTTTACGGTATGGTATTTATGTCCATCCTGCGTACCGCCTGATGGATGTTGCCCCGGTGATCGAAGAAATCAACACAAACGACCTCACCCAGCACGAGGAACTCGGCGGACTCTACAGCCTATACAACCGTCTTACACGCGGAATCTTCCTGCGCCGCGTCGCGGGGCTGGTAACTGTCTCCCGTGAACTGGCAGTTTCCTCCGCTTTTGCTCCCTACCACAAACCAACGCGCGTAATTGCCAACGGCGTGGACCTGAGCCGTTTTGAACAACTCCCTGCACCGTCGAATGAAACGCCGCGCCTTGTTTTCATCGGCAATCCCGGTTATCACTGGCACGGTGTGGATAAACTCGTTGAGCTGGCGAGACTTGTCCCCGATATTCAACTCGACATCATTGGATACCATGAACTTCCCGAATTCGAGCCGTTGCCTGCGAACATCACCCTGCACGGATATTTGGCGACAGATGAATACCGAAAGGTGCTTGCCTCTGCCGATGCGGCGATTAGTTCGCTGGCACTGCATCGCGTCCAGTTGGAGGAGGCATCCCCCCTCAAGAGCCGCGAATGCCTGGCGTTCGGATTGCCGCTTGTCGTGGCATATATCGATACGGACCTCCATGATCTTGATTGCGATTTCCTGTTGAAAATCCCGAATAAAGAGGATAATATTCGAACGCACGCACGAGCGATCCGCGAGTTTGCCTATAAAATGCGAGGTGTGCGAGTGGCTCGGGAGCAGATTTCAGCCCTGGATCAAACAAACAAGGAATTGAGCCGGATTGCATTCTTTGCGGAACTTGCTCAGCCGGGTCGTTTGAAGGAATAGATTCATGAAACTGTTTTTTGGCAGGTTATTGGGTTGGGGTCTTACTTCTTTTTTGTTATATAAATCCGCTCTCGCGTTTCAAAAGATTGCCTGGGGTACTGGAAACTGGCGCGGAGAATATTCGTTGAAATGGGGTGTGGCATACTTTGCTTATGTCGGGTTGTGCATCCTGGCGGCGATTCTCCTCGGCGCCCTAATATTTCGTGCAGAACGGTTTCATCTCCTGTTTGAGAAGATCATTGCCCTCCGCGAAAAATCGGGATGGGCGCGGTGGTTTCTTGTCCTTCTGGTTTTTATTCTGCCGGTTTGGTTTTTTCAGTTTACACCCTGGGGTGTGGTCTTCAAGGACCTTTCCATCCGGGTATTGTTTTGGGTGGTGGTGGCGGTCATACTTTCCTTCCTGGTTACGCGTGGAAATACATTCTTCGGTTGGGTAGAAATTTTGCTGATCGTTCTGATCACATCCGGCGAATTTGTGTTGGTTGTCCCGTTCATGAATGTCACGGAATACCCCTTTTCCCTGGGGTGGTCCGAGGGCAATCGCATGTGGGATTACTCCATCATGTTTGGGCGCCACATCTACGATTACCCTGCCGACAAGAAGATTCCGGTCCTGTTGGATGCGGGCAGGCAATTCATTGGCGGCTTGCCGTTCTTGATTCCGGGTCTGACCATTTCGATGGAAAGATTTTGGATCGGGTTGACGGTCATTCTTCCTTATTTATTCCTGGGTTTTGCAGCGTTTCGCTCCGCCCGCAAGGACTGGGCGATCTGGGGATTGGCGGGATTATGGACTCTGATCTTCCTCAAGCAGGGACCGATTCATCCTCCCCTTGTCCTGTGCGCGGTGGTTGTGGCATTGCTGTGGCGGAGTCCGCTTTGGCTGGCAATTCCGTTCATTGCCCTTACAGGTTATGCGGCGGAGGAAAGCCGGTATACGTGGCTGTTCGCGCCGGGCATGTGGATTGGCATGTTGGAGTTGGCGGGCGCTCCATTAAACGGCGGCAAATTGCGGCGTGATGCCTGGATTCGGGCGGTCATTCTGGGACTTGTCGGGATGGTTGGCGGATATTTCGGTCCGAAGATTGCCGGCATCCTGGCTGGAAATTCAAATGCCTCCGCGGCGATCACGGTGGGAGGCGTCTCCGCGTCGGTATCCGACCAGCCTTTATTGTGGTACCGCCTGCTCCCCAATGCGACGTATGGTATCGGCATCCTTGCCGGGTTATTGATCGCCACTCTGCCCCTGATTGTGTTATTGATATATCTGGCGGTTTCCAAGCGATGGAAATTGAACGGCTGGCAATCTCTTGCCATCTTCTCCCCCCTGTTGGCATTTCTGGGTGTTGGATTGGTCGCGAGCACCAAGATCGGCGGCGGCGGCGATCTGCACAACATGGATATGTTTCTGATCGGGCTGTTTTTTACCGGCGTTATTGCGTGGGAGAACGGCGGGAAAGAATGGGCGACGAATATCAATCTGTCTCCGTTTTGGACAAGGGTTGCGCTCCTTCTTTTGTTCGCCCTGCCCGGACTCCAGTCTCTGGGCGAGATGCGTTCCTATGGCTTCGCCGAAGACGCGTCCTGGCTTGTGACGCTCACCGATGCGCCGAATGAAAATGCCCTCGATATGTATCCTTCGCAGGCAATCACAGACTCCGCTCTGGAAACGATCCGCAGGGAGGTCGCCCTTGCCCGTTCGCAGGGCGGCGAAATCCTGTTCATGGATCAGCGGCAATTGCTGACCTTTGGCTATATCGAGGGCGTTCCACTGGTCCCTGAATACGAGAAGAAGGTCTTAATGAATGAGGCACTGAGTTCAGAGGAAAAATATTTCCAGTCTTACTATGCCGACCTTGCCGCAAAGCGTTTCAGTTTGATTATTTCGGATCAGTTACGCACACCGGTCAAGGACAGTTCCTTTCAATTCGGGGAGGAGAACAATGCCTGGGTGAAGTGGGTTTCCATTCCAACCCTGTGCTATTACGAACCGAAGGTAACGCTCAGGGAAGTGGGCGTGCAACTCCTCGTTCCCAAAGCCGACACCGCCGGTTGTTCCTCACAACTGCCGGAAGGGTTACAGCCGTGAACCCGCGTTACCTTGCTCTTCGCCTCCTTCGTCACTTTATGCCTGAATCGGCGGCGCGCTTCCTCCTTAAACGGAGGTGGATCATCCGTCCTGGATTGGAATCGAGTGATCCAATCGCCGCGGCGACGCGTTACGCGGAAACATTGGCCGGGCGCGGCGAATCGCTCCGCGGGAAACGCGTCCTGGTGTTTGGCTATGGTGGTCGTTTCGCAGTCGGTGTGGAGTTGCTCAAACAGGGCGCTGCGCACGTTGTACTGTGCGATCACGTCGAGTCGCTGGACAGAGAGCGCAATCTTGAATTATTGCCTGTGTATGGCGATTACCTGGTCATGCAGGGCGGTGATGTCAAGCCGCGCCGCGAATTCATCACCCTGCTTCACGGCGACATCACCAACAGGACGATCCAAAGCCAGATCCTTCCGGTGGATTGTGTGCTGAGCACATCCGTCTATGAGCATCTGGATGGCGTCGAAGCCATCACGCACGCGCTGGCAGCGTTGACAAAGCCCGATGGCATCCACATCCATTTTGTGGATCTGCGCGACCATTATTTCAAATACCCTTTCGAGATGCTGCGCTTCTCCGAGAGCATCTGGCGGAATTGGTTGAACCCGACCAGCAATCACAACCGTTACCGCTTGTGGGATTATCGCCGGGCGTTTGAAGAATCGTTCGGAAAGGTGGAAATCGAAGTGCTGGAACGAGATGAAGATGCCTTCCGCAGACTTCAACCGCGCATCCGCCCTGAGTTCATCAGTGGGAAGATCGAGGACGATTCGGTGACGTTGATCCGGGTGATTGCCTCGAAACCGAAGAAATAATCGGTACGATGAATCTTCTGGGGGGAGAAGTACGTTTTCTTCACAAATTCCGCCCAAACAAGGATAAAAGCCCGCCTTTCTCAAAGGCGGGCTTGACCCTTCGTTGAATAAGGTTATAATTCAGTCACTGAATTTTGGAATTGTAAAAAGTATGGAATCTGCGAACGAAGAACTCCGCGAACTCACCCTGCTCGAAAATATCGAGAACGACCCCGATGTGAACCAGTCCACGCTTGCCACACAACTGGGCGTGGCGGTTGGAACCGTCAACTGGCATCTCAAACGCTTGATTGCCAAGGGTTACGTCAAGGTCAAGCGCGCCGAGCGCAAGAAACTGCGTTACATCATCACACCCGAGGGTATTGCCCTGCGCGCCCGCCTGGCGGTGGATTATGTCGAGCGGTCTTTTTCCCTTTATCGCAGGACGCGCCAGCGTGTACGCGAATTTCTCACCGAGGTTAAAAACGCCGGGTATGACCGTATTCGCATCCTCGGCAAGGGCGATGTGGTGGACATCTGCCGCCTCACCTGCCTCGAGCAGGGAATCGAAGTGGTGACTGACAAGGATGTGCCCGCCCTGCACGTGGACGGGTTCAAAGTGACCTTGCAACTGGATGAAAAACAATGAGTGACCGCCATGTGCTGATCACCGGAGGCGCCGGATATATCGGTTCTCTCCTGACCTCGGAACTGCTCCGTCTCAATTACCGTGTCACCGTCTTGGACTCGCTTCTCTTCGGCGGCGAATCGCTGGTCTCGTTTTTGCACCACCCCAATTTCCACTTTGTCAAAGCGGACGTGACCGAGAAGCGCGCCGTCAAAGACGCGCTCAAAGGCGACTGGCCAAAACCGGACGCGCTCATCCACCTGGCTGCCATTGTGGGTTTTCCAGCGTGTCAGGCAGTCGGCAGGCAGGTGGCATGGCGGTACAACGTCGAAGCCACGAAAATGGTCTTCGGGCAGGCGGCAGACCTGGGCGTGGAACGATTCGTGTTCGCATCCACCTACAGCAACTATGGATTGTCCGAGGAAGGCAGACCGGTCACGGAAGAGTCTCCGCTGAATCCGCAATCCTTGTATGCTGAGACGAAAATCGCCGCGGAGGAATTCCTGCTTTCGCAAAAAGACGCCTCCTGCGCGCCGTTGCTGTTCCGCTTTGCCACACTGTATGGATTGTCGCCGCGCACGCGCTTCGATCTCATCGTCAATCAATTCGTGCTGGAAGCGTTCCTGAAGCGCGCACTCATCATTTACCAGCGCGGTTACTCCCGTTCGTTCGTCCATATCCGTGACGTGGCACGCGGCGTCATCATGGGACTCGAAGCGGAACAGCCGAAGATCCGCGGGCAGGTCTTCAATCTCGGCACAGACAACGGAAATTATTCGAAGGACGATATTGTGAGGCTCGTGCTCAAACGCATGCCGGAAACAACCGTCGAATACAAGGACCTGACCTTCGGCGGCGATATGCGCGATATCACCGTCTCCTTTGCAAAGATCAAAAGTGTGCTTGGCTTCGAGACCACGCTCGATGTGGACGACGGCATCCGCGAGGTATTGTTCGCCTTGAAGACGGGTCTCATCCAAACCCCGACCGAGGCGCGTTACCGCAACGCGCAATTTATTGTGCAGTAACTCGATGTCATTGCGAGGAGGAGCACAACGACGACGAAGCAATCTCTGAAATGATGTTGAAGATCGCCTCGCCTTGATGTCTCCCCAATGATGAACCAAGGAGAATTCATGAGTGAAAATTTTTGGCAGGACAAAAAAGTGATTGTTACCGGCGGAGCGGGTTTCCTCGGTTCGTTTGTGACGGAGAAACTCAGACAGCGCGGCGCTACGGATATCTTCATCCCGCGCATCGAAAGCTACAATCTCGTCGACCCGAATAATATCCGCCGTTTGTATGCGGATACGTTGAAGGATGTTGACCCGAAGAATGTGGTCATCATCCATCTTGCCGCCAATGTGGGCGGCATCGGCGCGAACCGCGAACATCCCGCCGAGTTCTTTTACGATAACTTGATGATGGGCGTGGAATTGATGCATCAGGCATACAAGAACGGCGTCGGCAAGTTTGTCGCCATCGGTACGGTGTGCGCCTACCCCAAGTTCACGCCGGTCCCGTTCAAGGAAGATGATTTGTGGATCGGCTATCCCGAAGAGACCAACGCGCCGTATGGATTGGCAAAGAAGATGATGCTGGTACAGGCGCAGGCATACCGGCAACAGTATGGGTTCAACGCCATCTTTTTACTGCCGGTAAATCTGTATGGCCCGCGCGATAACTTCAATTTGCAATCGTCGCATGTCATCCCGGCGCTGATCCGCAAGGCGGTGGAAGCGCAGGATCGCGGCGAGAAGGAACTGCCTGTGTGGGGCGATGGCTCCCCGACGCGCGAATTCCTGTACGTGGAGGATGCCGCCGACGGTATCGTCACCGCCGCGGAAAAATATAACGGCGACCAGCCCGTCAACCTGGGTTCCGGGTATGAGATTTCCATCAAGGATCTGGCGGAGATGATCGTGAAAATGACCGGCTTCGAGGGCAAACTTGTATGGCAGACGGACAAGCCGAACGGTCAGCCGCGCCGCGGACTGGATGTCAGCCGGGCAAAGGAACTCTTCGGGTGGAGCGCCCAGGTTCCGTTCGAGGAAGGGATGCGGCGCACCATCGAGTGGTTCAAGGCAAATCGGGATAAGATCCGTTAGAAGGTCACCAGGCTTGAACGTTCAAACATTCCAATCTGGTAACCTGGAAACATATAAATGACAGAAATCGTTAAACACGAACCAACAACAATTTACATCAAACCCTCCACCGGCATCGCCGCGCTCAACCTGCGCGACCTGTGGGTGTATCGCGAACTGGTGATTTTCATGATCTGGCGCGATATCAAGGTCCGCTACAAACAGACACTGCTGGGCGCAACCTGGGCAGTCATCCAGCCGGTGTTGACCATGGTGGCTTTTTACTTCATCTTCAACAAGATCGGGAGGGTGCCCGTGGATGCGGACATTCCTTATCCCATCTTCTCCTACGCGGCGCTTCTCCCCTGGGGATTATTTGTCACCGCGTTGAACCAGGCTTCGCGCTCACTGACGGCGAACCATAACATGATCACCAAGATCTACTTCCCGCGCTTGATCCTGCCGCTGGCATCTGTGCTCGCGGGACTTGTGGACTTTGCAATTGCATCCGTGATCCTGGTTGGGCTGATGATGTATTACAGGTACGTACCCGCATGGGAAATCCTGTGGACTCTGCCACTCTTCCTTTTCCTCGCGATCATCACCGCGCTCGGCGTAGCCCTGTGGCTTTCGGCAATCAACGTGAAGTACCGTGACGTGAACTACGTACTCCCGTTCCTGACCCAGTTCTGGATGTTCATCACGCCCGTCGCGTATTCCTCCGCCAAGGCCGTTTCGGAGCAGTGGCAATTGCTATACTCTCTCAACCCGATGGCAGGCGTGGTGAACGGATTCCGCTGGGCGTTGCTCGGCGTAGGCGATGGACCCAACACCGCGTTGTGGATTTCGGTTGGCATTTCCATCCTCGTGCTGGTCAGTGGATTGTTCTATTTCCGCGGCATGGAAAAGACCTTTGCGGATACGATATAAATGACAACAGCGATCAGTGTAAAAAACCTCAGCAAGAAATACCGCATCGGCGAGGCGCAGACCAAATTCCACTATGGGATGCTGCGGGATGTGCTGGTGGATACCGTCACCGCGCCGGTGCGTTGGGCAAAGTCGTTGGCGGGTCGTTCCAGTACCCAGCTTGAAACCGCTAAACATTATATCTGGGCCCTTGACGATGTTTCCTTCGACCTCGATGAGGGCAAGGTGCTTGGCATTGTGGGGCGCAACGGCGCGGGGAAAAGTACCTTGCTCAAGGTTCTCTCGCGCGTCACTGAGCCCACCGAAGGGACGGTCACCGTGCGTGGACGCGTCGGCTCGCTGCTTGAAGTGGGGACCGGCTTCCATCCCGAACTGACCGGGCGCGAAAACCTCTACATGAACGGCGCTATCCTCGGCATGAAACGAGCCGAGATCGACAGCAAATTTGACGAGATCGTAGAGTTTTCGGAGGTCGGTCAATTCATCGATACCCCTGTCAAACGCTACTCCTCCGGCATGTACCTGCGTCTGGCCTTCGCGGTCGCGGCGCACCTCGAACCGGAAATTTTGGTCGTGGACGAAGTGCTTGCAGTCGGCGATGCAGAGTTCCAGAAGAAATGCCTCGGCAAGATGGGTGACGTTGCCCAGCAGGGACGTACGGTGCTGTTCGTCAGCCATAACATGTCCGCTATTTTGCGGCTTACACAGGAAGCCATCGTCCTCAAAAAGGGACAACTCATCAAGCGCGCGCCCTCTCCCGAAGCGGTGGACTTTTACCTTGCCTCCGGTCAGGCAGAGACGGGCGAGCGCCTCTGGCAGCCCGATGAAATTCCCGCCAGCGCCGCGCCATTCAAGCCAGTCGCCATTCGTATCAAGGACAAGACCGGCAAGATCATGGATACCGTCCGCTCCACTGAGCCTACGACGGTTGAATGGGAATACCAGCTTGACGCGCCGGTCACCGGTTTGCGCGTGGGCGTATACCTCAATACCATGCGCGGCGAATATGTCTTTACATCGTTCGACACCGACGACGCAAAACAATATGAGCAGTTTGGCGCGCGCCAGCCGGGACGCTACATCAGCCGTTGCGAAATTCCCGCCGATTTCTTCAACGAAGGTCGCTATTACCTCGGCGTGAACGCCAGTTCATTCGGCGTGCGCCGCTACTTCATGGATGAAAACGCCATCTCCTTCAACGTGGACATTGCCGGAGCGCCCGGCACGCAGTGGCCCGAAATACGTCAGGGTCCCATTCGCCCGCGCCTGAACTGGAGAATCGAAAAACTGGATTAAAACCTCCCTGCCACAGGGTCACGGGGCCTTCGGCAAATAAAAAACACCGTGTTTCTGTGTCTTCATGGCAAAACGCAATGTTCAACAAAACATCCCTCCGCAACTTTCTGGGCGAACTGCCCCTCGCCGCCGAACTCGATTACACCCTTCGGCAAAAGAACCGCGCCCGCCGCGATCACTACAACCTTGCGCGCCTGCAAAAGTCCCTGCCTCATGCGGTGGCGCAAGCAAAGCCGTTCATCGAAAAAGCGCCCGCCGGCAAAAACATCCTCTTCTTCGCCACGCTCCATTACTGGATCGAGCAGGCCGCATTCCTTTCCCTCGTGCTTCGAGGACTGGGTCACACTGTCACCTTGCTGACTCTGCCGTATTCCGAATGGCACAAGGAGATGGACAAACTGACCCAGAAACAGCGCGGACTTCACACGCGGGATGCACTCTCTCCCCTTTCCTCTTTCGTTCATCACGCCTCCCTCCTCGACCTCAAGCCTGCTTCTGACTTACCAGCCTCCCTCCAGTCTGACATCGAAGAAGTCTCCCTGTGGGACGCGCAGTATACCCTCATGCGCGAAGAAGTGGACATGAAGAACCCGGGCGACAAAGCCCTCTACGACCTGCGCGTAAGACGCAACACCTTCGCCGCCCGCGCCGCCCTCGAATGGATCCAGGCGCAAAAGCCCGATGTCGTCCTTGTCCCCAACGGACTCATCCTCGAAATGGGCATCGTCTTCCGCGTGGCGCGTTACCTAAATATTCCTGCCGTCACCTTCGAATTCAACGACCAGCGTGAACAGATCTGGCTGGCGCAGAACACCTCCATCATGCGGCAGGACACGGATTATCTCGTCGAGGCGCGCTGTCACCTGCCGATGACCGATGCCATGTATGAACGTCTCGCCGACCTGGAAAATGCCCGCCGCGGGGCGCGCGTCTGGGGCAAATCGAAACGGTTGTGGCAATATGTCTCTTCGCAGGGAGCTGATGCCACCCGAAAGATGCTGGGGCTCGACGAACGCCCGGTCGTCATGCTTGCCGCGAATGTGCTGGGCGATAGCCTCACACTGGGACGAAACATCTTTGCCGCGTCGATGAGCGAGTGGATCACGAAAACGGTCCGGTTTTTTGCGAACAGGCCCGAGGTCCAGTTTGTGATTCGTGTGCATCCGGGAGAAAAGCTCGTCCCGCAGGCAAAATCCATGGGGACGGTCGTCCGCGAGGCGCTGCCGGAAATCCCGAAGCACTTCCATTTGATCGGCGCGTTGGATAATGTCAATACCTACGACCTGATCGAGATTGCAGACCTGGGGCTGGCGTACACAACAACAGTCGGCGTGGAAACAGCGATGAATGGTGTGCCGGTGATTTCATGCGGCGATACACATTATCGCGGGCGCGGCTTTACCATCGACCCGAATACCTGGGACGAATATTTTTCGACGCTCGAAAGGATGCTGCCGAATCTGCGCACACATCGCCTGACGGATGAGCAGGTGGCGAAGGCGTGGAATTATGCCTATCGCTTCTTCTTCGAGTACCCGCGTCCGTTCCCGTGGCGTCTTGTGAATTTTTGGGATGACCTCGATGTATGGCCGGTGGAAAAAGTGCTGGGCGGGCAGGGACAGGCTGAGTTCGGCGACACATTTAGGTTTCTGGTTGGCGAACCATTCACATGGAAGGACTAATGGCAGATAACACCAAACAACAGGTGCGCGAGTTCTATGACGAGATCGGCTGGCAAAAGGAGGCGGATGGTCTCTATCAGAACGCTCATTATGAAGACCTGCGTCCCGTTTCGCGTGAATACATCCACAACACCCGCCTGCGCGTGAACGATCATCTGCTTCCGCACGGCGACTTGTTGCTGGATGCCGGATCCGGTCCCGTGCAATACGACGAATACCTGACCTACTCACAGGGATACCAAAAACGCGTCTGCGCAGATATTTCAATCCAGGCGCTGCGCGAGGCGCGGACGCGCATCGGCGACCACGGACTGTTCGTCGTGTGCGATGTGGCGAAACTGCCCTTCAAACCTGATGCCTTCGACGGCATCGTTTCCATGCATACCATCCATCATCTGCCGGCGGACGAACATAAAGTGGCATATGCCGAACTGTACCGTGTTTTGAAGCCTGCACGCGTGGCAGTGGTTGTCAACGGCTGGACGAATTCGACATTCGATGCGCTGGCAAAATTTCTGAATCGCACGCGGCGGTTTCTGCGCGGCAAACCGTTGAAGGTCCAGCCGCACGAAGAGAAGGGAACGTATGTCCGCAAGACGAATGCAAAATGGCTGAGACAGGAACTGGGCGATTCGATCCGGGTCGAGATCTATGCCTGGCGTTCGGCATCCACCCGTACGCTGCGGACGTTCATCCATGAAAAATTGGGCGGCAGGGCGATCCTGCGATGGTTATATAAAATGGAGGCCAAGCATCCAAAGTTCTTTGGAGAGAACGGGCAATACCCCATTATTGTATTCAAGAAATAATGACCGGAGATTGTGGACTGTGTCAAAGTTCACCGACCAGCAATACTTGAAAAACGACCAGTATCGTGATTCGTCCAATCTCGATGCGCGAGTTGCGATTCATCAGCGTTTTAGCACGAACCCGTATGGCTGGCTGACGTGGGTCTTTGACCGCCTCCTCACCCTGCCTGCCAACGCGAGGATTCTGGAACTTGGCTGTGGTCCCGCCTACTTGTGGAAGGAGAACGCCTCACGCATCCCCGCAGGCTGGGATATCACCCTCAGCGATCTCTCCTCGGGAATGCTGGATGCGGCGTGGAGAAACCTGGTTGTCACGGGACGCAACTACAAGTTCAGGGAAATTGACGCGCAAAACATCCCGTTCGAGGATGAGACGTTCGATGCTGTCATTGCCAATCATATGCTGTATCATGTTCCCGACAGGGCGAAGGCAATCGCCGAAATCCAACGGGTCTTGAAAAGGGGTGGGCGCTTCTTTGCGACGACCGTCGGTGCGCATCACATGGAAGAGATGAATGTCTGGCTTGATGCCGCTGGCGGCGGGAATTACGTCAGCAGGGTTGTCCATGGCTTTCTGCTCGAGAACGGAATGGAGCAGTTGAAGCCGTTCTTTTCGCAAGTGACCATGACACGGTATGAGGACAATCTGTGTGTGACTGAAGTGGAACCGCTGGTCGCCTATATTCACTCGGCGGTTGCGGCTTCCGATTTGAAGAAGGACCGGCTCGAAGCATTGAAACTGGAATGGCAAAGCATGTTGAAACAAAAAGGCGAGATTTTCATCTCAAAGGATTCTGGATTGTTCGAGGCGATAAAATAATTGATGTCGTTACGAGGAGGAGCGATGCGATGACGAAGCGTGGAGATTGCGTCGCTCCCTATCGGCTACTCGTAATGCCATGAGGAGAATATATGGACTGGAAAAACCAAGTCGTACTAATTACCGGCGGAACGGGGTCGTTTGGCAAGAAATTTACGCAGACCCTGCTGGAGGAAAAACACCCGAAGAAAATTATCATCTTCAGCCGCGATGAGTTGAAACAGCACGAAATGCAGGTGCATGGATTCCATCATCCTTCCCTGCGTTATTTCATCGGCGACGTGCGCGACCGCGAGCGGCTGGTGCGCGCCATGCACGGCGTGGACATCGTCGTCCATGCGGCGGCGCTCAAACAGGTGCCCGCCTGCGAGTACAACCCGATGGAAGCCATCAAGACCAACATCATCGGCACGGCAAACGTGCTCGAAGCCGCGCTGGATGCGGGCGTGAAGAAGGTGATGACCATCAGCACCGATAAAGCCGTCAGCCCGGCGAACCTGTATGGCGCAACCAAACTCGCGGCGGAGAAGTTGACCGTTCAGAGCAATGCGTATGCCGCAGGTACGGCAACCCGCTACTCGTGCGTCCGATACGGGAATGTGGTTGGTTCGCGCGGCTCGGTTGTGCCACTGTTCCTCAAACAGCGCGCGAACGGCACGGTTACCATCACGGACGAACGCATGACGCGCTTCTGGCTTTCGCTGGAGCAGGGGGTCAGGTTTGTCATCGAGTGCATCGAACAGATGGAAGGCGGCGAGGTGTTCGTACCGAAGATCCCCAGCACCAAGGTCATTGATCTCGCGCGCGCCATTGTGCCGAACGCGAAAATCGAAATCATCGGCATCCGCCCCGGCGAGAAACTGCACGAGGACTTGATTTCGGAAGACGAGGCGCGTCACACGGTGGAACTGGAAAAAATGTACGTCATCCAGCCTGCCGAGGCGTCGTGGTTCGGCTACTCCTGGAAGGATAAGGGCAAGCCGCTCCCCGAGGGGTTCACCTACACCAGCGATAACAATACCGAATGGCTGGATGTTGACGGGATAAAAAAGTTTGTTGCGCCGTTTGAAGAACTGTTCAAGCAAGGGAAGTTGGAGGGTTAGGCAAACAAGTACACAGGTAGACAGGTACACACGGAAACACGTGTCTACTTGTGTACTTGTCTACGTGTCTACCTTACGAACATGGCACGCATACTCGTTACGGGAGCTAGCGGTTTACTCGGTATCAACCTCGCACTTGAAACCAAGCGCGAGCATGATGTCATTGGCGTGGACAGGGACAAGTTGAAGTCTGCTCCGTTTCGGGTGCTCCACGCGAATTTGCTGAGGCCCGGCAGTGTCAACTCCATTCTCGATTCGACGAGACCCGCTTGGTTCATCAATGGTGCCGCCTTGGCGAATTTGGAAGAATGCGAGAAACGACCCGAAGAAGCGAGGATTTTAAACGCAGAGATCCCCGCTGAAATGGCGAACGCCTGCGCGGCGCGAAATATCAAATTCGTGCATCTCTCCACCGATGCAGTCTTCGATGGGACGAAAGAGGGCGCGTATACCGAGGCTGACGAGCCGAATCCGCTGGGTGCCTATGCCCAGACCAAATTGGAGGGAGAACGAGCCGTGCTGTCCGCCAATCCGCAGGCGATCGTGGCGCGCGTCAACTTCTTCGGGTGGAGTCTCAGTGGTCGGCGCAGCCTCGGCGAGTTTTTCGTCAACAACCTGAGCGAGGGGAAGCGCGTCTATGGCTTTACCGATGTTGTGTTCTGCCCGATGTGGGTCAATCATCTCAGCCGCCTGCTGATCGAGATGCTCGAAAAAGATTTGCACGGCTTGTATCATGTGGTGGGCGCACAGCCGATGAACAAGTATCAGTTTGGGGTGGAGGTGGCGCGCAGGTTCGGGCTGAGAGAAAGCCTCATCGAGCCGCAGTCCGTCGAACGGTCCGGGTTGACCGCCAAGCGTTCCCACAATTTGTGGCTGTCCGTCCACAAACTGTCCACAGATTTGGGGCGTTCTCTCCCCGATTTTTCCACCGGTTTGGACGGGTTTTATACACAGTTCCAGCAGGGTTATCCACAGAAAATCAGGAGTTATCAACAGCCATGAAAAATCTACTCAAACTCGAAGAACTCTTTTTATTCAGTTTCGCGCTTTTTCTTTTTTCGGGATTGGATTACGGATGGGGCTGGTACGCGCTCCTGTTCTTGACTCCCGACCTGAGCATGGTTGGCTATCTGGCGAATCCCCGCTTCGGCGCGTGGACGTATAACCTGATTCACCATAAGGGGTTTTCTGTCGCCCTGTACGCGTTGGGCGCGCTAGCCTCCGTCCCGTGGCTGATGTTCGCAGGGACGCTCCTGCTCGGTCACTCCAGCTTCGACCGTGTGTTCAGTTACGGCTTGAAGCACGAGGACGCGTTCCAGAACACGCATCTGGGGAGGATTGGGAGATAAAATTCCGAAGGGATGAGGTGACTCTAGTTATTTTGCAATGCTCAAAATAGGGTGCACACTTATGAACCACGTCATTCTGAGCGGAGAATCCCTCCCACAAGAGCAGATACCCTTCGGTCGCGAAGAACGCTTCCGCAGGGTGACATGATCAATTGAGTTACCAAAAGGAGAAGCCATGGAATTCAAAATTCAAGACCGCTGGATTGGACTGAACCACCCGACTTATTTCATCGCCGACATCGCCGCAAACCACGACGGGGACCTGAACCGCGCGAAACTGCTCATCCGCCTCGCCAAGGAGGCAGGCGCGGACGCGGCAAAGTTCCAGCACTTTCAGGCGCCCAAGATCGTTTCGGAATACGGCTTCACGCACATGAATTCCAAAGTCAGCCATCAGGCGAGCTGGAAGAAGTCCGTGACCGAGGTGTACGCGGCGGCGTCCGTTTCGCAGAGTTGGACTCCCATCCTGAAAGAGGAATGCGACAAGGTCGGCATCCACTTCTTCACATCGCCGTATGATTACGACTCCATTGAACACGTTGACCCATACATCCCCGCCTTCAAGGCAGGCTCGGGTGAAATTGACTGGATCGAGGCGCTCGAACACATGGCGTCGAAGGGCAAGCCGATGATCATCGCCAGCGGCGCGGCGGACATCGCCGACGTACAGCGCGCTGTCCATGCCATTCTCAAAATCAACAAACAGTTATGCTTGATGCAGTGCAATACCAATTACACCGCCAGCCCCGAAAACTTCGACCACATCCATTTGAACGTGCTGAAGACCTACGCGGTCATGTTCCCCGACGTGGCGCTGGGTCTCTCCGACCATACGCACGGCAACGCGACAGTTCTGGGCGCGGTGGCGTTGGGCGCGCGGATGATCGAACGTCACTTCACCGACAGCAACGACCGCGAAGGTCCCGACCACAAGTTTGCGATGAACCCCGATGCCTGGGCGCACATGGTGGAGGAGACGCGTCAACTCGAACGGGCGCTGGGCTCTTCCGACAAATTCATCGCGGGCAACGAACAGGAGACGAAGGTCGTCCAGCGGCGTTGCCTGCGCGCCGCCCGTGACATCAAGGCGGGCGAGGTCTTCGCGCGTGAGATGATTGACGTACTGCGTCCCGCCACGCCCGGAGCGATCAAGCCGCATGAGATTCCGAATGTGATCGGCACGCGGGCGCTGGTGGATATGCCGAAGGGCAAAGAGTTGAGATGGACGGATTTGGGTGCGTAAGCCGTTTGCACATTGACAGGTCGGCAAGTTGGAACGTTTGAACGTGCGAACCTTCGAACGTTCCAACCAATTTTTCCATGAAGATCATTTACTTTTCGAAAAACTACACCCCTCACGATTACCGCTTTCTCTCCTCACTAGCGAAGACGGAGCACGAGATTTTCTATTTGCGGCTCGAAGCAAATCACCGCCAGACGGAAGACCGCCCTGTGCCGGAAAAGGTGCGGCAGATTTTATGGGCGGGCGGAAGGCACGAGTTCCGCTGGCGCGACGTGCCGCGTCTGGTCCTCGACCTGCGGCGGGTCATTCGGGAAATCCAGCCTGACCTCATCCATGCGGGACCGATTCAGAATTGCGCCTTTCTGGTGGCGTTGAGCGGATTCCGTCATTTGCTTGCCATGTCCTGGGGATATGACCTGGTGATGGATGCGGATAAAAGCGCCTGGATGCGATGGGTTACGCGTTACACGTTACAGCGCAGCGCATTTTTCGCGTGTGACGCCAATGTCACGCGCGAGAAGGCGGTTGCGTTTGGGATGAACCCTGAAAATACCATTGTGTTTCCGTGGGGTGTTGATCTTGAGCATTTCAACTTGAAAACGTTTAAACGTTCGAACGCTCGAACGTTTACGCTTTTTTGCAGCCGCACGTGGGAACCCATCTACGGCGTGGATGTGCTGGCAAGGGCGTTTGTCAAGGTGGCGGCTCAGAACCCGCATGTGAATCTCATTCTGCTGGGAGGCGGTTCGCAGGGGGCGCACATCCGTCAGATACTAATGAACGGCGGCGTGATGGAACGAGTCCATTTCGGGGGACAAGTGAGTCAACGCGACTTGCCGCGCTGGTATCACATGGCGGATCTTTACATCTCGCCCTCGCACGTGGACGGGACGTCGGTCACATTGCTGGAGGCGCTGGCGAGCGGACTGCCGTGTCTCGTGTCGGATATTCCGGGCAACCGGGAATGGATCGAGGAGGGAGTCAACGGCTGGTTGTTTCGCGACGGCGATGCGGCTGACCTGGCGGAGAAGATTCTGCTTGCGATAAAGAAGAGGAGAGAATTTAAGAGGGTTGGAGAATTGGCGAGAAAGACAGCCGAGGAACGGGCGGATTGGAGAAAGAATTTTGGTAAACTTCTCAAGACGTATGAAAAGATCAAGAGCGGTTAACCACGGAGTGCACAGAGAACACAGAGAAAAGATAAGGGGAGAGAAAGCCTGTTGAGATGGATCAGGCTTCAGTTAAGAATGAAGCGTGTGTCAGGGTTGATAAAGTCTGCTGTGTTGGAATTCTGGAGGAAGAAAATGCTTACGTTCGAAAAACTGGTCGAAGAGTTTCGCAAGTTGGGAGTCGAAGAGGGGGACACCCTGCTCGTGCATAGTTCGTATAAATCGTTCGGACCTGTGGACGGAGGACCGCAGACGGTCATCCGTGCGCTGGAGGCGGCGCTCGGCACAGACAGGGACGGAACGTTGATTATGCCCACGTTCAACTTCGGTTTCAATAAGGGCGAGCCGTGGGATGTGCGCACGACGCCGTCGAAAATGGGCGTGCTCACCGAACTGGTGCGGACCGACCCGCGCGCGAAGCGCGTCTTTCATCCGTTCTATTCGTTTGCAGTATTGGGAAAGCACGCCGAGATGCTGGGAAGTCTGCGCTATAAGAGCGCATACGAACGCAATTCGGTGTTCGGCAAACTACGCGACCTGGACGGGAAAATCATGATCATCGGCTTGTCGTATACCAACAGCATGACCTTTTTCCATCACATCGAGCAAATGGAAGGCGTGGATTATCGCTTCTTGAAACAGTTCACGGGCGAAGTGACGGATGAGAATGGGGACACGTACACGGATACGTTCGAGATGCTCGTGCGCGACATTGACAAGGGCGTCGTCACCGAAGTAGACCCGATGGGCGCGTTGATGGAGAAGGCGGGGATCGTCAAAATCCGCAAGATCGGCGAGGCGGATGTGAAACTGATGAAGGCGAATGAAGTGTATGAATTCACCGCGCGCGAGATGAAGCGCGATCCGTTTTTGTTGTATTATGTGAAGAAAGATGAATAGAAAGTAGAGAGTAGAGAATAGTAAAACCCTCCGCTCCCCCTTCCCATTTGGGAAGGGGGCTGGGGGGATAGGTCAAACCTCATGTCTACAAAAACCATCTTCATCTCCTTCCTCGTCCTCATCCTCCTCGCCTCCCTCTTTTACTTTGCCTACGACTCCAACGCAGGCGGATTCTCGCGAAGCGGCACCGCAACCCCAACTGCTTCGCGAACAAACATACCAACAGCGACAAATACCCCAACATTCACCCCGACCATGACCTCAACCTCAACAGCGACATTCACACCTGCTGAAATTCCAACCCCTTCAGGGATTCCCACAATTGCCTGTGGTGAAGTAGAGATGCAAAGCGGACAAAGCACTGCCTACACCATAAACTTGCACGAGGATCTCTACGGATACCCCAGTGATATTTTCGGCAAGTTGCCTGTTCAAGCGGGTCGGGTAATTTTTGGGAAAAATTTAGTGACATCCAACTTTGACGCAACGCTCGACTCGAAACCATTATTCAATTTATTGTCCCCGGGCAGAATCGTGCTTCCAAGCAACGGCATGGACTCGCTCACTCCCTGTGTTATCTATTACAGTGGACTGCACGATGGACATGTTCTCGGCGTTCAGACCACATTCGATGTGCTCGTCAATGGTCGAATTGGCTCGTCCAATGTGACCTTTTTTCTTATCTGGGTAGGGAGCAGGGAATCGGGTCAACTTTTCAGAGTGCAGGCATTTCGAAACACAGACTCAGATAATGACTCTTCAAATGATAGCGGAAATAATGAGAATGGCGGAACGAACATAAACCCAACTCCAGAATATTCTTGTCCTGATAATCCTCCACCTGATGGATGTGGTGGTAGCCAGTAAATTATGAAACTCTACCCCTCCCTCAAATCCATCCTCGCGGAATTTTTCCCTCTGCACCGCACCCTCGCCTCCGATGACCAAGATAAAACCTTGGAGATCGTCGGTTCATATATGCCCGATTCATCCAATTACACCATCGAGACTTACACGCCGCTCACTCCCGTCTGGACGTGGAAAGTGCCAGAGCGATATGTCGTCCATGAGGCGTATCTGGAAACTGAAGACGGCGAGCGCATTGTGGATTTCAGGGACAATCCGCTGCATATCGTTTCGTATTCCCTGCCCGTTGATAAAGTTTTGACCTTCGACGAACTCCAGCGGCATTTGTATTTCAACGAAAAGCGCCCGCACGCCGTGCCGTGGATTTTCAAATACTACGAACGCGACTGGGGCTTCTGTCTGCCGAAGAATACCTTCGACAAACTTCCCCGCGATAAAAAATACCGCGCGGTTATCAAATCCGAATTCATCACCGATCCCAAGCAGGGATTCAAAGTCGCTACCGCAGTTGTCCACCCCGTCGGCGGAGCGAATCCCGAGGCGGGCGAGTTCCTCGTGCAGGCGCACACCTGTCACCCCATGCAAGCCAATGACGACGGGGCGGGCGTGGTCAGCGCCATTGAGTTGGCGCGGCGTCTCGCCGAGAATCCGCTTCCCGCTGGCTCGATGAGCGTCCGCTTTTGGTTTGGACCCGAGACCATCGGCACGATCGCGTGGCTCGCGCACAACGAGTCGCTCATCCCGACTCTGCGCGGCGGAATCTTCATGGAGATGACGGGCAATCAAAATCAAATTGCATGGCATCATACGCGTCAACACGATCATCTCCTCGACCGCATTACCAATTACGTTTTACGCGATACGCCTCATGACGAACGTGATTTCGCCGCCGCGCCCGCCAACGATGAACGCGTCATCAACGGACCTGGTGTCAACGTGCCGTGTATCTCGCTCAACCGTTTCCCCTATGACGAGTATCACACCACCGACGACAATCTCGACATCATGCACGAAGACATGCTCGTCGGCGCGGCGCAAACTGCTGAAGAGATCATCCGCATCTATGCCAGCAATTACATTCCGAAGCGCACTTTCCGCGGTCCTGTTTTTCTCAGCGGTTATGGTCTTTGGGTTGATTGGCGCGAGAACTGGGCGCTCAACCGCGCCATCGAAAAAATCATGATGCGCTTCGAGGGTCAGCACACGGTCTTTGACATCGCCGAGCAGGTCGGTCTCGATTATTGGATCGTGCGCGAGTATGTCGAAAAATTTAGAGAAAAAGGCTTCGTGATCCCGCAGCCGATTCCGTTTGAAGGTGACAAGGAATAATCCACCACAGAGCGCACAGAGAACATGGAGCCAATTGATTCTCAAAAGAAATCTCTGTGTACTCCGTGATCTCTGTGGTAAATTTTTATTATGAAGCCAAACGTTATTGCCATCATTCAAGGACGTATGTCCTCCTCACGCCTGCCTGGGAAGATACTTGCAGACATTGCCGGGCAGCCCATGTTACAGCGCGTCTTCATTCGGACCTCGCGGTCTGCTTCTGTTTCCCAAACCATCTTCGCCACCACGACCGACCCCTCCGACGACCCCGTAGCAGAGTACTGCGAGTGGAGCGGCATCCCCTTCACGCGTGGCAATCTATATGATGTGCTGGATCGTTACTATCAAACCGCAAAACAGGCGCAGGCGGACGTGGTTGTGCGGATTACCGCCGATTGCCCCGTCATTGATCCTGAGTTAATTGATAATGTGGTCAATACCCTCCTCGAGGGTGAATATGACTTCGTCTGCAACCGCCTCCCGCCTCCGTGGACACGAACCTATCCGATTGGTTTGGATACCGAAGCCTGCACCTTTGCCGCCCTGGAACGTGCCTGGAAGGAGGCAAAAGAACCTCATCACCGCGAACACGTCATGCCCTACCTTTACGAAGGCGTCCAACTGGCAACGGTCAACCGTCAATTGGAAACGGGAACCTCCCCTCGCGGATTTAGAATCGCCCTCCTCCATCATCCCACCGACTTTGGTGACTACCGCTGGACGGTGGACACCCCCGAAGATTTGGAATTCATGCGGCAGGTCTATTCCCGCTTCAATAGCCGCGACGATTTTTCATGGAAGGAAGTCCTCGACCTTGTCCACGATGAACCCGAACTGATGAAGATCAATGCAAGTGTGCAACATAAGACTTTGAAGGATATTGACAAAAGGGCGTTGAAACGTTAGCAGGTTTGAACGTTCAAACGTTTCAATCTGTCAACTTGCAAACCATTCGTATGCCACTAATAACTCTCTTCTCCGCCCCCAAACCCTTTACCAATCCGCACATCGCGATGATTCAACGCAACGCGATTTGTTCGTGGACTCTCCTCCCCGATGTCGAAGTCATTTTGCTTGGCGAAGAGACTGGTCTCGCCGAAGCCGCGCGTGAACTCGGCGTGAAACACATCCCCAACGTGGCGCGCAGTGCAAACGGCACGCCGCTTGTCTCCTCGATGTTTAACCTTGCGCGGGAACAAAACTCGTCCCCCCTCCTTTGCATTATCAACGCAGATATTATTCTCTTTCCCGATTTCGTCGAAGCGGCGAAACAGTCGATGAAATTAAGGGATAAATTTGTCCTGATGGGACGCCGCTGGGATTTGGATTTGACCCGACCCATCGAATTTACAAAAGACTGGGAA
This sequence comes from Chloroflexota bacterium, assembly GCA_013388855.1. Classification (GTDB taxonomy): domain Bacteria; phylum Chloroflexota; class Anaerolineae; order Anaerolineales; family Villigracilaceae; genus Defluviilinea. The sequence goes on along the minus strand of JACAEM010000034.1, from coordinate 160,262 downwards.
TACCAATTACAAACTATTGTACATAGTCAAGGAACTCTCCATCGCCCTGCCGGTTCAGATTATTTCCTCTTTCCGCGCGTTTGTTACGAGGACATTCCCGATTTTGCCATTGGTCGCGCCGGGTGGGATAACTGGATGATCTACAAAGCCCGCAAAGAGGGCTGGGCAACTGTGGATGCGACGCCCTCGATCATGATCGTTCACCAGAACCATGATTATTCCCATCTCCCCGGCGGACAGCCGCACTACAAGCACCCCGAAACGGACGTGAACATTCAACTGGCGGGCGGGCGCGAAGTGACGCGCTTCACGCTGCTCGATGCCGATTGCAGGCTTTCGAACGGAAGGCTGATTCCGCGCGAATGGAATCTTCGCACCTTTCGCCGCGCGCTGGAGACTTATCCCTTGCTGGCGTGGGGGAACGCGGGTCTCGCCGCGAAGGTTTCTGCGCTGTTTCGCAGATTCAGGTCGAAGACCAGAAAGCGGTCTTAAACGGAATCAGCTTCAGGCTTTGCGAGAAGCGGCATGGTAGACTAGGGTCAGCTTCACTGAAAAGGAGTTTCATCGATGCCTCGAGTTGGCATGAATCCCGGACGTGGAAAAGTATCCGAATACAGACCGGCGCGCGTGACGCTGGCGGTGTTGACGTATCTGCCTGAACAGGCGGGTTATTTCGAGCATCGTCTTGAGACCACGCGTCTGTGCATTGAAAGCCTGGTGACAAATACGCCTGAGCCTTATGACTTGTTGGTGTTCGATAACGGCAGTTGCAGGGAACTCATCGACCTGTTGCGAGCGATGCGCGACGAAGGCAAAATTGATTATCTCTTTTTGTCGGGGCGCAACATCGGCAAGATCGGTGCGCTGCAATTCATCTTCCATGCCGCGCCGGGCGAGATCGTGGCATACACCGACGACGATGTGTTCTTTTTGCCAGGCTGGCTGGATGCGCATCTCAAGATTATCGATACGTATCCGAACGTGGGGCAGGTGACCGGCTTTTACATCCGCCCGCACATGAGTTATGGCAACACATCCGCGATGAAGCTGGCGGAACAACCCGACGTGAAGGTCGAGCGCGGACTCATCATCCCAAAGGAGTGGGAGCAGCATTACATCGATAACATGGGACGCACGTGGGAGAAGTATAACGAGGAGATCGCCGGGCTCGAAGATGTGGCGCTCACCTACAAAGGTGTGGATGCATTGGTCTCGGCGGGACATCATCAATTCGTGGTGAAGCGCAGTATCATGCTGGAAGCTCTGCCCAATGAGTGGAGCGGCGCGTTGATGGGGAAGATGCGTGACCTGGATTCAGAAGTGGACCGCCTGGGATATGCGCGTCTGACCACCCGCCAGCCTGTGACCCGTTTAATCGGCAACATCGTCTCCCCGGAAATGGCGGCGGAAGCGCGTTTGTATGGTATAACCGCCTCCGCCAGGAAACAACGCGAAACGACCGGCTTGATGCGCCGCATTTATCGCCTGCCTGTTGTGCAGGCGCTGGCGCGTCGTGTCTATAATTTTATGTTTAGAATCATCAATTCGTAACATTAAAAAGGCCTGACGGGTTTTATGATACCCGTCAGGCCTTTTTAATGAACTTTATGAATCGTCCAAAATTTAAGATAATTTGGAGCTTCGATCATCATGTTTTCTCGATTTAAATCCGCCGCGCGTATCCTCATCAAAGGCGAGACTAAAAAGAATAAACGCGGCCCCATTCCCTCCATCTCTGCCGAGGAGGTGGCGGAAATCAAACAGTTCTTTCCGCGCGAGAAGTTTTTCATTCTCGGACATGCCCGCTCAGGGACGACGCTTCTCATGCGCCTCGTCCGTTTACACCCCGAAGTGCATTGCAATTATCAGGCGCACTTCTTCACGCGCCCGCCGTTGTTGAAGTCGTTGGTGGATTCGCCCGAAGCGGAGGAGTGGCTGACGCGCAAGTCCAATCGCTGGAATCAGGGACGGGACCTCTCGCCGTTCGTCCTGCGCGCCGTTGCGGACGCCATCATGGAACGGGACGCGGCAAAAGCGGGCAAGATGATCGTTGGGGATAAAAGCCCCACATCCACAATCCACGGACAGGTTGTGTGCGACATGCACGCGGTCTATCCTGACGCAAAACTGGTCAATATTGTCCGCGATGGGCGTGACGTGCTGATCTCGGAGCGCTTCCGTAACTTTGTGGAGGAGTCCAAATTCCTGACTGCTGAGGATAAACGGATCATCGAGAACTTGCGCCGCGACCAGACGCCCTTCACAAACGGCACACGCTCGATCTTCACCGAGACATTTATCCGCAACATCGCCAGCCGCTGGGCGAACGACCTGTCCGAGACGGATGCCGAAGCGCAGCGGTTGTATGGAAAAGAATACCTTTCCCTGCGCTACGAGGATTTGCTCCTCCGTCCCTTCGAGGAATTGACACGGATCTGGAAGCTGCTGGGCGTCAAAAAGATCGGCAGGTCTTTGGAGAAACAGGTACAGGCTGAGATGGCATCCAACCCCGACGAGGAATGGCAGGCGAGGCGTAACGAAGGGATCGCCTCCTTTCTCCCGCGCGGACAGGCTGGCAACTGGCAGAGACTGTTCACCGTGAAGGACAAAGCCGTGTTCAAAGAAATGGCGGGCGAGATGCTGGTCAAATGGGGGTACGAGAAGGATTTGAATTGGTAATCAGGTACCACGAAGCATACCAGGAACGCGAAGGAAAGCCCAGTTATATGAAATTTCTCATTGCTGGTCTCGGCTCCATCGGTCGTCGTCATTTTCGCAATCTTATCGCCTTGGGCGAGAAGGATATTGTCCTGCTCCGCACGCACAAGGCAACTTTGCCGGATGACGAACTTGCAGGGTATCCCGTTGAAACAGATATTCGTGAAGCGTTGAAAAAGCACAAACCCGATGCGGTTGTCGTGGCAAACCCGACCTCCATGCATCTGGATGTCGCCACCCCCGCCGCGGAGGCGGGGTGCGCCATTTTACTGGAAAAGCCCATTTCCGACTCGCTTGCACGGGTCGATCAATTACAACAAGCCGCGCAGAAAAGCGACAGCAAAATTCTGGTCGGTTTCCAGTTCCGCTACCATCCCACACTCAACAAGGCACGCGAATGGATTCAGTCGAACGCGCTCGGCAAAATTCTGACGGTCCATGCACACTGGGGCGAGTATCTCCCGCAGTGGCACCCGTGGGAGGATTACCGCCGGAGTTATGCCGCGCGCGCCGATCTCGGCGGCGGCGTCATCGTCACGCTTACGCATCCGCTCGATTATTTGCGCTTCCTGCTCGGTGAGGTCGAATCGCTGTGGTCGTTCAATGGGCATGTATCTCCGCTTGAGATCGATGTCGAGGACATCGCCGAGATTGGACTGAAATTCAGAAGCGGTGCAATGGGCGGCGTACATTTGAACTATGTGCAGCGCCCCCCGCGTCATGCACTGGAAATCGTCGGCACGGATGGGACTCTGCGCTGGGATAACGCGGACGGCATCCTGCATCATTCCCGGATGCCCGCGCCGTTCGGCTCTTTCTCCGACGCCCCGCCTGCTCCCGTTGTGGAATCATTCCATCCGCCCGAAGGCTTTGAGCGGAATCAGCTTTTCGTGGCGCAAACGCGTCATTTCATCGAAACAGCCCGGGGTGAGGTGGAACCGATCTGCACGCTCGAAGATGGCATCATGGCGCTCCGTCTTGCCCTTGCCGCGCGTGAGTCTCAAAAATCCGGCAGGGTGGTTTCCCTGTAAACCCAAAATTCAAACGCTGAATTTTGGAGTATAATTCGCACTCGCTTGACCATGACCGATCTGCGCGACCGACCGATCTTTATTTGCGGACATCCGAAATCAGGCACAAGCCTGCTCCGGGGTGTGCTGGATTCTCACCCGCAGATCATCACCTATCCCGAAGAGACTGTGTTTTTCCGCCGGTACCTGCCCAAAGCGCAGGGGAAAAGCCTGGAGGAAAAACTCGCGCTGTCCGACCAGTTTCTCACGCATATCTTCGAGTGGAACGCGACCAACCCGCCGGAGCATCAGAAGAACTATCCAGGACGGGACTATTCAGACATCCCCGTGGCGGAAGTCCGTGCGGAGCTGAGGAGGCTGGTCGCCGAACGATTCAACCACGACGGCGATATGTTGAGCGCGGCGATGCTCGCCTTTGGAAAGGTTACCGGCAAATGGACGGATGCCTCCCTGCGCTGGGTGGAGAAGACTCCATTCAACGAGCATTTTGTCGGGCAAATCTTCGCCTGGTGGCCCGAGGCATTGTGTATCCACGTGGTACGCGACCCGCGCGATAATTTCGCCTCCTATCGCCGCAAACAGGAACACTGGACCGCTCGTCAGTTTGCGGCAAGCTGGCGTCGTTCGACGCGCGAGGGGTTGAACCATCAAAAACGCTACGGCGCAGACCGGTACATGCTGATCCGTTACGAGGATTTTACGAGCGCGCCCGCCGAGATGATCCAGCGCCTGTGTGCATTCATGGGCATCAGCGCGGACGAATCCATGCTCCGGCCCACGCGCGGCGGCAAATCGTGGCAGGGCAATTCGATGTTCTCCGAAAAGTTCGAGTCCATCAGCAGCGCGCCGGTTGGGCGTTGGAAAGAGTCACTTTTTCCCGATGAAACCGTCACGATTGAGGTCATCGACCGCCCGCAAATGGACGCGTTACGCTACGAACGCTCCGATTCGAAATTGGGAGACCTGCCCTTCGCAAGTCGTTTGAAAGTGATCCAAAACTCAATACTCATAACTTTGAAGGAGACCATTTATGGCTAACAAGACCGCCAAACTTATCACCCCATATGGGGGAAAACTCGTCAACCTTGTCGTCGAAGGCAAGGAACGCGAAGAACTTCTTACACGTGCATCCAAATTATCATCCATCAAGATCAGCATGCGCAACTTGTGTGACCTCGAATTGATCGCCACCGGCGGATTTTCCCCGTTGACGACCTTCATGGGCAAAGCCGATTACGAGCGCGTCCTCAAGGAAATGCGTCTTGCCGATGGGACGCTCTTCCCGCTTCCCATCACGCTGACGGCTGACCCCAAGGAACTGCCGACCGTCGGCGAGGACATTGTCCTGCGCAACGCAAACAACGATGTGATCGCCATCATGACCCTCGAAGAGGTCTATCACTGGGACCCCGCTACGGAGGCAGCGCTTGCCTATGGTTCCAATGATCCCAAGCACCCAATGGTCTCCGAGATGGAACGCTGGGGCAAGGTCTGCATTTCGGGACCCATGAAGGTTGTTAACCTTCCCAAATATTATGACTTCGTCAGCCTGCGACATACACCGGCACAGGTACGCGGCATGCTCGAACAAATGGGGCACGACAATGTGGTCGCATTCCAGACCCGCAACCCCCTGCACCGTATCCATGAAGAACTGACCAAGCGCGCCGCCGCGCAGGTGAATGGCTCTCTGATCATCCATCCCGTCGTCGGCATGACCAAGCCCGGCGATGTGGATCATTACACCCGTGTTCGCACCTATAAAGCGCTGGTGGATAATTATTATGACAAGAACAGCACCCTGCTGAGCCTTCTGCCGCTTGCCATGCGCATGGCGGGTCCGCGCGAGGCGCTCCTGCACGCCATTATCCGCCGCAACCACGGCGCGAATCATTTCATTGTAGGGCGCGATCACGCGGGACCCGGCAATGATTCCACGGGGAAGCCGTTCTACGGTCCGTATGACGCGCAGGAGTTGATGCAAAAGTACGAGGCAGAACTCGGCGTCAAGATGGTCCCGTTCGAAATGCTTGTCTATCTCCCCGACGAAGACCGCTACGTGGAAGAGAAGGATGTCCCCAAGGGCGCCAGGACAGCCAATATCTCCGGCACGCAGGTGCGCGACGAATACCTCGCCAAGGGAAAACTGCTTCCCGAATGGTTCACCCGCCCTGAGACGGCCGAAATTTTGCGTGAAATGTACCCGCCGCGCCACAAGCAGGGTTTCTGCATCTGGTTTACCGGCTTGAGCGGCTCGGGCAAGAGCGCCACTACGCAGGTGCTCACCTCACTCCTGCTTGAGCGCGGACGTGAAGTCGCCATCCTCGACGGCGATGTAGTCCGCACGCACCTCTCCAAGGGGCTTGGTTTCAGCAAGGAAGACCGCGATACTAACATCCTGCGTATCGGTTTTGTGGCGGGCGAGATCGTTCATGCCGGCGGCGCGGTCATTTGCGCGGCAATCAGCCCCTACCGCGCCACTCGTCAGGAAGCCCGCAAAATGGTCGGCGAGAATTTCATCGAAATCTACATGGATACCCCCGTCGAAGTCTGCGAACAGCGCGACGTGAAAGGACTATACGCCAAGGCGCGCCAAGCAATGCAGGACGGAAAACCGATGGGCTTCACCGGTGTGGACGACCCCTACGAACCGCCGATCAAACCTGAGATCACGCTCAAAGGCTACGGGGCGACCCCTGAAGAGAATGCCCACATCATCGTCAAGTATCTCGAAGAGCAGGGATACCTGAATAATCGATAATCGAAACGATGAATTAAAATAGGGGCAGGATTTCCTGCCCCTATTTCGTTCCCCACCATGAACAAACGCGCCATCTTCCGCCTCGCCTCTTTTCTCAGCCTATTCCTGATCGCCGTGATCGGAGTCATCCTCGTTCTCAAAGCGACCCCCGAAGGGTTGGGTCTCTCGGACGATTCGATTGCCTACATCGCGGGAGCCCGGTCCATGCTGGCGGGGAATGGCTATCGCGAAGCCTGGCTGGACAGCAATGGACCGGTCACGCACTTCCCACCCGGCTTTTCCTCCGTCCTGGCATTTTTCGGTTTGTTCGGCTTGGACCCGTTGCGCGGTACGCGTTTTGTCAACGCGTTACTGTTCGGCTTGAACGCGGGTCTGCTCGGCATCCTCGCCTGGCGTATGACCCCCTCGTTGACCGCGGGACTTGTCCTTGCCGCGTTGTTCGTTGGAAGCAGTGAAATGCTGCAGGTGCATACGTTCGCCATGAGCGAACCGCTGTTCATCTTCTTCTCCCTGCTCGCCTTCTGGATGTTCGATGTGTATTTCGAGCGTCCACCGTCGCCCTTCGGCTGGAAGGGGAGCGGAAAAGGGCGTTGGTGGCTGGTCTTTTGTGCCACATTCACCGGCATGGCTTACCTTACCCGCTATGCCGGGCTTGCGCTGGTCGCAACATTTGTCGTTGCCCTCTTTATTTTGCACAACAATTGGCGTGACCGGCTGGGGAACGCGGCGATCTTTCTGGCAGCGTTTTCCCCGTGGGCGCTGGGATGGGCAATTCGCAACCGAATCGTTGCGGAGAATACCACGAACCGCGTACTGGCGTGGCATCCCATCACGGCTGAGAACATTCAGACGGGAATGCGCGTCTTTTCGGAGTTTTTCATCCCGGTCGAGGCATGGCGCAGGGAGGTCTTCAAAGCGGGTTTTGTCGAATGGATGGTGGCAATCGTCCTCGGCGCGGCGCTGGTTTGGACCCTGCTCAAGGGTTGGGAATATTTCTCGAAGCGCTGGCAGCCGTCGGGCGCGGAAAGAAGCGAGCGCGAAGTCCGGCAGATCATCCCGTTCACGACCACCTTGTACCTGTTCGCGTACCTGGTGTCCATCGTCGCCTCCATGACCATGTTCGACGCGGCGACGCGTTTCAAACTCCGCATCCTCGCGCCGGTTTTTGTTTGTTTGTTCATCCTGCTCATCTATTTTGGCGTATGGTTGAAGAACAAACGCCGCGCAGTGGCGATCGTGTTGACCATCATCGTACTCGGTTTTTCCTTTTACAAACAGTCGCTCACGGTTGCACAATGGGCGAAAGGCGGCGTCGGGTATGCCTCCTTCCAGTGGTACGACTCGCAGGCAATGGAATTTCTGCGCGCCTTGCCCGAAGATACGATCATCTACACCAACGAGCCGGGCGCGGTCTATCTCTACACCGGGCGCGGCGCGTATGTGCTGCCCGACCGAATCGATACGGCAACCGCGCAGCCGCGTCCCGGCTTTGAAAAAGGCGTGGAGCGGATGCACGAAGACATCCTTGCCGGCCGGGCGGTGCTGGCATTGTTCGACAGCGGGGACAATGCCCCGGAGGATGTGCCCATCTTGAGCGAGGGGCTGTACCTCGCGCACAAATCATCAGGTGACGCGATCTACACCGCGGAACCGTAAAGGCAACCATGAAAATACAGGATAAATTCGATCTGACAGGACGCGTCGCGGTGGTGACTGGCGGGGTGGGACTGCTCGGCGCGGAATTTTGCCGGACGCTTGCCGAGGCAGGCGCGGCCGTCGCGGTAGTGGATTTGAACGCCTCCGCTTCCAGGTTGACGGCTGATACGCTCACGAAAAGCGGGTACCACTCCCTGGCGATCCCCACCGACATTACCCAACCCGACTCCGTCCACGCGATGGTGGAGACCGTCCTTTCCGCGTTTGGGCGGATCGATATTCTCGTCAACAGCGCGGCGCTCGATCCCAAGTTTGACCCGGACGCGGTGAAAAAGGGAATTACCCCCGGCGCGTTCGAGGATTATCCGCTCGACCAGTGGAATTCCGCCCTGAACGTGAACCTGACCGGTATGTTTCTCGTCACGCAGGCGTGCGTCAAACCAATGATCGCACATGGCAAAAAGGGCAGTGTTATCAACATCTGCTCCACATATGGGTTGAACGGTCCTGACCAGCGCATTTATATCAAGGACGGTCAACGCGTGGCGTTCAAACCGGTCTATTACACAGTGACCAAGGCGGGCGTGCTGGGCTTTACCAAATATCTTGCCGCGTATTATGCGGGCACCGAGATCCGCGTCAATGCCCTCACGCCCGGCGGCGTGTTCAACAGCCATGAAGACTATTTTGTCAGGAACTATTCCGCTAAAACCATCCTAGGGCGCATGGCGAAAAAGGATGAAATGAACGGGGCGTTGCTTTTCCTGGCTTCGGATGCATCCTCCTACATGACAGGCAACAACGTGGTCGTGGATGGCGGCTGGACGGCATGGTAACCCGGTAAAGGCGTATGTGGCAGAGACTGTCCTGGAAACATTTTGAAATCCTGTTGGTTGTTTTATGTGTTTCCCTGCAACTGTTCGTTGTCTTCAGCCCGGCAAACAGTTTGATGCGCTGGTACCAAAGCGACGATGCTTTTTATTACTATAAGATTGCGGTCAATATCAATGAGGGGCGCGGCATCACGTTTGATGGCGTCAACGTCACCAATGGTTTCCAGCCGTTGTGGATGGCGATCTGTGTTCCGGTGTTTTTGCTGGCAAAATATGACCTGATCCTGCCGCTCCGTGTATTGGCTTTCATTTCCATCCTGTTCAGCGCCGGGACCGGCGTCCTGTTCTTCCGTTTTTTGCAGAAAGTCATTGCCCCCATCACCGCGGCGCTTGTTGCGCTGCTTTGGACGTTCCATTTGGAGATCCACGAGGTGGTCGTCCAAAACGGGATGGAAGCGACCGTCGGCGCGTTTTTTACCATCCTGTTCCTCTATCTTCTCGTCCATTGGCGAGGGCAGGTGCTTTCCACAAAGCAAATCGTTTTCCTGGGGCTTGTCGGCGGGCTGACCATTCTCTCCCGTCTTGATAATGTCTTTTTGGTTTTTTTGCTTGGCGTGTGGTTTGTGCTTGGCAACAAGAGCGGATACCTGCGCAATCTGGCTGTCGGTGACCTCGCGCTGGTCTTTATCTCCGGTTTATTGACCTACTACATCCGCCTGCGTTCGGGCGCTTTTTACCAGGAGTTTTCCGCATCCCTGCCAGTGCTGGTGGGACTTGGTTTTCTCCTCAAACCCGCGCTCTTTTATTTACTTGGGCTGTATCAATATCCTGAAACCGGACAAGATGTCAAACGGCTGACAGGTCGAGTTTTGCTGGCAGTTTCGATCTTTTCTGCCGTTGCGGGAATCGTCTTGTTCTCGTTGTGGTATCTCGATGTGATGCCGAACATCAAATTTTCAGTGATCGTCATCGACTGGACAGGAACCGTCCTCGGCGCGGTCGGACTGCGATTGTTTCTGCGGCTGTTTTTCAAAGCGGAGGATGAATCCCTGCAGAGGTGGGTGTTCTGGAAGGAACCGTTCGATCGCGTTCTCAAATTTTTCACGCCGGTCGGTCTCCTCCTGGGCGGCTACCTGCTGTGGAATCATTCCTACGCCGGAACCTTCATGCCCATTAGCGGACAGATCAAACACTGGTGGGCGGGATTGCAGAACACCATTTATGGCGCCAAGGTGGATACACTCGGTCAATTGTTCGGCGTACAGGCGAACTTCAACGCGTGGAAACTCGCATTCTCGCCGTTTGTTCATCTTGCAGAAGCGTCCGGCAAGTCGATGCCTGAGATATTGGCGCCGGTTGTTTCGACCATCGTTATCGTATTTTTGTTTGCTGTCATCATTCTTCTTGTTATTTCCCAACGTAACAGAATTGCCGGCATTGGCGATGTGGGTCTCTTCGCCATGTTCCTGAGCCTGTATTCCCACATCTTTTATTACACATCCACAACCTACCTGCATGTCCGAAACTGGTATTGGGTTGGCGAGATGTTCTTTACCGTCATTGTTTTTGGAATTCTGTTGGAATGCATCCGCTGGAGTGTGGAACGCCGGGGTTGGGGCGTTGGCGCGTGGAATGTCATTGCACTCCTATCGGGTATTTTTATCGTGGTATCCTTCTCTTCCGCGTTGGGAAAGATCGTCCCGTGGAAAGTTTCCCCCGAAAGCAGGGAAACTTTCCTGATGGAAGTGCGTTTTCTCGAGGCAAACACCGAACCCGGCGCGTGGATCGGGACGACCGGCGGCGGCATCGTGGCCTATTTCATCACGGACCGTACAATCATTAATCTGGATGGACTGGTGAACAGCCCGGAATACTTCCAACTGCTCAAACGAGGACAAGCCTCCAGTTTTTTGGATAAGATAGGCGTGGATTACATCTATGACAATCCATACGTGGTGACAGAGACCGATCCCTATAACACGCTGTTGAACGGACGACTTGAACGCGTCGAGCGGCTGGATAGAAGACTCCTGTATCGATACCTTCCGCCTCAATGATGGATTATTTGATAAACTCATGTAACCAAAGGGTGACGCCATGACAGAAATACTCGCTCTCATCCCGGCGCGCGGCGGCTCGAAGGGCATCCCGCGCAAGAACATCCGCAATTTTGCGGGTCATCCGTTGATTGCATGGAGCATCGCGGCGGGTGTGCAGGCGAAGTCGGTTTCGCGTGTGATCGTCTCGACGGACGATGAGGAGATTGCGACAGTGGCGCGCGAATACGGCGCTGAGACTCCGTTCATGCGTCCGCCCGAACTCGCCCATGACCGCACCACGGATTTACCCGTCTTCGAGCACGCCCTGAAGTGGTTGGAGGATATCGAAGGATATCGCCCCGATATCGTTGTCCAGTTACGCCCGACCTCCCCGATCCGTCCCAAAGATTGCGTGGACAGCGCCGTTGGGATTCTGATTCAGCATTCTGACGCCGATTGCGTGCGCGGTGTGGTGCCTGCCGCGCAGAATCCCCATAAGATGTGGCGCTTCCATGGGTATGACAGACCGATGACCCCTCTGCTCGAGGTGGATGGCATTCCGGAGCCGTACAACGCGCCGCGCCAAATTCTCCCGCCAGTTTACTGGCAGACGGGGCATATCGACGCCATCCGCGTTTCGATGATCGGCAGGAAACATTCCCTGACCGGCGATGTGATCTATCCGCTGGTGATCGATCCGCGTTACACCGTGGATATCGATACGCTTCCCGATTGGGAGAAATACGAAGCGCTGGTGTACAGCGGGCTGGAAATGGTCGTGCCTGCGGGCAGGGCACATCGCCGCATGCCTGCGAAGATCGATCTCGTCATTTGCGATTTCGATGGAGTGATCACCGACAACCGCGTCTGGGTGGACCAGGACGGGCGGGAGACGGTCGCCGCGTATCGCAGTGACAGCCCTCGCGTGCAGGAGCTGCGCGAACGCGGCATCGAGGTGATGATTCTGTCCTCGGAGCCGAATCCGGTTGTGGCGGCGCGCGCGAAAAAGATGGGGGTGGAGGCAATCCATGGCGTCGGGATTCAGGATAAGGGACGTGTGATGCGTGAAGTCCTCGAGCAGAAGAATATCGAGGCAGAGAATGTCGTCTACATCGGCAATGACCTCAACGACCTTCCTTGCTTTGAAGTTGCGGGTTGGTCTGTTGCGGTGGCGGATGCGTATCCAGAGGTGATCCGCGCCGCAGATTACGTGCTGAAGGCGAGGGGCGGGCACGGCGCGTTGCGGGAAGTCTGTGATTTGATTTTGAATTCGATCAACGACCCTAAAGGTCTCTGAGATCTTTAGAGTTTATAAGGAGAACAAATGTCTCGTGAAATGAAAATTGGGAACCGTCTGGTGGGGGACGGCCACCCCGCGTATGTGATTGCGGAGATTGGCATCAATCATAACGGCGACATTGAGATCGCGAAAAAAATGATCGACGCGGCGGTCCATGCCAACGCGGACGCGGTGAAGTTTCAAAAACGCACGCCCGAAGTGTGCACACCGCCCGACCAGCAGACGCAGATGCGCGAAACGCCGTGGGGCTACATCACGTATCTGGAGTATCGCTATAAAGTGGAATTCAACGAGGAACAATACCGCGAGATTGATGCCTATTGCAAACAGAAGGGCATTCCGTGGATGGTTTCGGTGTGGGATGAGGAATCGGTGGATTTCATGGAGAAGTTCGACACACCCGCCTACAAGATTCCCTCCGCCTCTCTCACGGACCTGAACCTGATCCGCAAAGCCCGGGCGACGGGCAAACCCTTGATTTTGTCCTCGGGCATGTCCACAATGGAGCAGATCAGGCAGGGAGTAAGGATTGCCGGTGAAAAAGACCTGGTGTTGATGCACTGCACCAGCACCTATCCGTGCGAACCGGAGGAATTGAACCTGCGGATGATCGAAACGCTCCGGCGCGAATTCCCGAATATCCCAATCGGGTACTCCGGTCATGAAGTGGGTCTCGTCCCCTCGGCGGTGGCGGTGGCGTTCGGCGCCTGCATGGTGGAGCGTCACCTCACGCTGGACCGCGCCATGTGGGGCAGTGACCAGTCCGCATCGGTGGAGCCGGGCGGCTTCGAGCGGCTGGTGAAATACATCCGTGTGACCGAAGCGGCCCTCGGCGATGGCGTGAAGAAGGTGTATGACTCCGAAAAGGGTTCAATGAAGAAATTGCGCCGCGTAAACGGCGGAGAATAATTAATCCCTGCGTTGAACCATGAGATTGATACAACCCTTTCGCCGAACCTTTCGCCCTGCCGCTAAAACCCTTCAAGCCGTGGCGCGTTGGAAGCGTCTCTCTTTCAACGATGCGCCTCCGGTTTTTGGGAATGCCAAAGCCAAAAGCGGATCGCACCTGCTGTTGCAGGTGTTGAACGGCTTCACGCAGATCATGCCGTACCGCTACGTGGATGCGGACCCGGTCCGCACAGTGCGCTACGAGGGTGGGCGCCGTTCGCAGGAAGAGATCCTTGCGGATTTGCGGCGCGTGCCCCGCGGCGTAATTGGCTGGGGATACCTGGACGCAACTCCCGAAAACGTCTCCTTTCTGACCTCCGCCGGGCGCGTGAACTATTTTATTTACCGAGACCCGCGCGATGTGCTCGTTTCACAGGTATTCTTTGCAACCGATATGCACGAAGAGCACGGGATGCACGAATATTACAACTCGCTTCCTGATTTCGGTGAGCGGCTTAAAGTGGCAATCACCGGTATCGAACAGGGGGACATGAAGATGGTCAGCGTGGCGCAGAGGTACGAAAGTGTCTTTCAATGGCTGGAGCAAAGAGGCGTGATGTGTCTGCGTTTCGAGGATTTAATCGACAACCGCAATGCGACATTGAGCGCCATGCTTGCTGAAGTGGAAAAGACCGGCTATCGAATTCCCACGCCGCGTGAAAAGGCGCTCGCTGTTTTAGTGGAAGCCATCCAGCCGCGGAAGAGTCATACCTTCCGCTCCGGGAAGACCGGCGGCTGGCGTGAGCACTTCACCGAGGAACACAGAAAATTATTCAAGGAAGTGGCAGGAGATTTGCTGGTGCGGCTTGGCTACGAAAAGGATAACGACTGGTAATGGCATTGCGCGAATTCTTCACCCAACGGATCAAACGCGGACTCATCCGCAGACTCAACAATCTCAAGATTGCTTCTGTTGCCCGGAAGGTGGCACACAGGGAGCCGCATCCTTCCGGCGCACCGGTTGTTTTCTTCAAAGCTTCTACCGGTATCGATGACCTTTCTTGGAACAGCGGCTTTCATCTGCTGGCATCGTGGGCATTGCGGTTGAAGGGAATCCCGGTCGCATATTTTGCCTGTCATTTCGGCATGAGCAAGTGTGTGCTGGGAACGAATCGCGACGACCCACAAAAGCAATTGCCGTGCCGATCGTGTGTGATGCAATCAAAGGCATTGTACGCGGGAACGCCGTCAACGGTTGAAGGTCTGAAGGTTCAAAGATCGAGCGTGAATTGGTTTGAGTTCAGCCGCGACGCCGCGTTGGAAAACGCAATCCGCGATTTGAACGTCGATCAACTCTCGAATTTCACATACCACGACCTCCCTCTCGGCGCCTTATGCCTGCCCGGACTTCGCTGGATCCTGCGCATCCATCATCTCAAGGATAATGAAAATACGCGCTATCTCTTGCGGGAATACATCCTGTCTGCATGGAACATCTCACAGAAATTCTCAGACTTTCTCGATCGGACTCAGCCGAGGCTGGTCATCGTGTTCAACGGGCAGTTCTTCCCCGAAGCGACCGCCCGTTATATCGCCCAAAAGCGCGGCATTCGCGTGGTGACCCACGAGGTGGGACTGCAAGCCGCCACCGCATTCTTTACCGATGGCGAAGCGACCGCCTACCCGATCCACATCCCGGATGAATTTGAACTCAATGATGTCCAAAATGCCAAACTGGATGCCTATCTCGCCAAACGTTTCCAAGGTGACTTCACCATGGCAGGCATCAAATTCTGGGCGGATATGAAGGGGCTTGACGAATCGTTCCTGCAAAAAGCGGCGCAGTTCAAGCAGATCGTGCCAATCTTTACCAACGTCATCTTCGATACCAGCCAGCCACATGCCAACACCGTCTTTGAAGACATGTTCGACTGGCTCGATATGGTGCATGAGATCATTCGCGAACATCGTGACACGTTGTTCGTCATCCGTGCCCACCCCGATGAGACGCGCGTCCGCAAAGCCAGCCGTGAGACGGTCGAAGGCTGGGTATCCAGCCGCGGCGTGGATAAGGAACCGAATGTCGTCTTCGTGAGTCCGCGCGAGACGTTGAGTTCCTATGAGTTGATCCAGAAATCCAAGTTCGTGATGATCTACAACTCCACCATCGGGCTGGAAGCATCCATCATGGGCGCGGCAGTGTTGTGTGCGGGCAGGGCACGCTTCACACAATATCCCACCGTGTTCTTCCCGCAGACGGTGGACGAAGTGAGAAGAAAGACAAAAGAATTTTTGGTAGTTGAAAAAATCGATATCCCCACTGAGTTCAAACGCAACGCGCGGAGATTTTTGTATTATCAGTTGTATCGCACATCCCTGCCATTTGGCGATTTTCTGGAACCTTCGGTGCGGACCACACAGACGCGGCTGAAGACCTTTTCACTGGAAAAGCTATTGCAGTCTGATGCGGTGAAAGTGATCCTCGATGGCGTGTTGAATAATGGCGATTTCCTTCTGAAGGAATAATTTTCAGTAAAACAACGATCCCTCTCTTTTAGGAGAGGGGGATGGGTGAGATCCATTACCACGGCAACGGATCGCTCTCGATTTCTCTTGTCCACAGATTGCGTATCGCTTGAACAATCTCTGCGCCGAGTTGTTTATCCGCGGCGGTAAAATTATCCAACGCCTGCGCCACGTTTTTCGCGCCGGGGATGACCGTCGAAACCTGCGGCTGCGCCAGCACGAATTGCAACGCGGCATGCGCCATGCTTCGCTCATCGGGGATCAGTGCGGCGAACTTTTCCACAAGGTCACTGCGGCGCCTCAGCACTTCCGGTGACCAGCGATTACGCACGCCATCGAACTTGTGCCCGGCGCGATATTTTCCAGAGAGCCAACCCGAATCGAGCGGCACCTTGATGATCAGGCCCATACCGCGCTCCTGCGCTTTGGGATAGGCGGGCAGCGTCTCCTGATACAGCGCATTGAAGAACACTTCGGCAGCCTGGCTCCTGGTTGTATCCAACACCAGCTCCAACTCCGCGCGCCAATCAAGCGACACACCATAGGCGCGAATGACTCCCTCCGCTTTGAGTTTCTCGAATTCCTCATAATGTGCCGCGACGCGACCATCCATCATCTCGCGTGCTGGATTGTGCATCAATACGATGTCAAGATAATCGGTCTGCAAGCGCTTCATACTGGCTTCCAACGAAGGGCGGATGGCTTCCACCCGCCAATCCGTCGCGCCCTCCGCGGTGTGACCGAACTTGGTGCAGATGACCACATCCTTGCGCACGGACTTCAACCCCTGACCAAGCAATTCCTCGCTTCTGCCTCCGCCGTAGCCGGGCGCTGTGTCGAAGAAATTGCATCCCGCCTCCAGCGCTGCCTGCACGATCTTCAATGCCTCGTTCCTGTCACCGACTCCCCAATCGGGATTTGCCAGCTGCCACGCCCCGAGTCCGATCTCGGAGACGCTCATGCCTGTGTTGCCAAATGGACGGTTTTTCATGTGTGCTCCAAAGTCGCCATGTCACCCTGAGCGACAGCGAAGGGTCTCTAAGATAATCGTAGAGATGCTTCGTCGCTGTGCTCCTCAGCATGACATGCAATACTTATCTTCCCAACAACGTATCGATCTCTTTCATTTGTCCTACCGTGAGTGGGCCGAACTCCATCGCTTTCGCGTTCTCTTCCACTTGCGCCACGGTCTTGAAGCCGGGGATGGGGATGGTCTTCTCGCTGCGTGCCCAGATCCATGCCAGCGCACCCTGTACAAGCGAGCGACCGTTGCTGGTGAGAATCTCACGGATCATTACCAATTGGTCGAGCGTGGGAGCAAAGAAATGATCGCGCGACCATGAGTCCGTGCGAACATCGTTTTGCGGGAAGACTGTCTCTTTGGTGTACTTCCCGCTCAAGGCGCCGCGCGCCAACGCACTGCGGTTTACACTGGCAAGATTCAATTCCTCACAGACTGCCAGCATCCCAGGCGCATCGAGGATGACATTCAAGTCATGTTGAATGGCAACGCAGTGCTCCCCTTTGGCAAATTCACGCGCGCCTTCCACCGAGTCCGTGCTCCAGCCGTAATAGCGGATCTTCCCATCTTTCACGAGTGACTCGAGCAAGTCCACCATCGCCGGGACCTTCTCGATGGGGTAGTTCCAGACGTGGAGTTGGTACAGATCGATCACATCCGTGTTCAGGCGGCGGAGACTGTCCTCACATTCCTGGCGCACATGCAGGAGATGATCATCGGTGCGGAGGGAGACGCGTTTTGCCGCTTCGTCCACCACAAATCCGAACTTGGTGGCAATGACCGCTTTATCGCGCCTGCCTTCGAGTCCGCGTGCCAGAATCCGCTCGCTGTGACCGGTGCCATAGTTGGCGGCGGTATCAAAGAAGTTGATCCCGAGATCCAGAGCGGCATGGATGGCGCGCACCGACTCGTTGTCGTCGATGTCGCCCCAGCCGCCGGGACCGTCCAGCCAGAACCAGGGACCGCCGATTGCCCAGCAGCCCAATCCCATCGCGCTGATGGACAGATTGGATCTTCCCAATGTGCGTTGCATGGTTTTTATTGTAGACATATATTTCTCCTCTTGAGTAAACGTCCCGTCGAAGATCCCCGAAGGGGGCAGGTTTCCTCACAGAACATGGTTTTTTTATTCAAACCTGCGGGATGATCTTATGCTTTTTCAAGCATTTGTTCTTCGACGATCTTTGAATAGTAGTCGATCTTGTAGTAGACCAATTTCAAATGTTCGTTCATCTCCTCGATGTGGGCTTCCACCTTATCCCGCAGCGACTTCAACATCTCCACCCGTTCAGGGAGCGTCTCATCGCCCTGCCGCTGGAGTTCCGCGTAGCGCTGCATATCCTTGATGGACATGCCCGTGGCGCGCAATTTCAGCAGGAAATCGATCCAGCCGAGATCGTCCGCGGTGTAGTGACGGCGGGTATTCTCCTCACGCTGGATGGGGTGGATCAACCCAATCCGCTCATAGTAGCGGAGCGTGTGCGGCGTCAAGCCGGTCACTTTGGCGACTTGTTGAATGGTGAGTTTTTCGTTTTGCTTGTCCATGCCCCTAGTTTACATCTTAGAGTGTGCTCTAAGTCAAGCCCCAATTTTGAATTTACTCAACTTTTCAGTGTAATATACTTCCTGCGTGGATTGATTCCCACCACTCCTGCGAAAAACTCTTGAATGGATTTCATGTCCGCTTCGATATCATCCGTTGGCTGGAACACCTGCTCCCGAATATGGACGGTCTTATGTTTGCCATCCACGACTGCCATGACGATGGGAATCCCGGCGCCCTTGGCGATGTGATAGAAGCCGCGCTTCCATTCTGCCACGTGGTGACGCGTCCCTTCGGGGGCGATGGTCAGGATGAAACGATCCGCTTTGTTGGCGGCATCCACCATCTGGTCGACCAGACCCGTCGACTTTTTCCGGTCCACGGGGACGCCGCCGCAGTAGCGGAAGAAAAAGCCGATTGGAGACCGGAACAATTCCGCCTTGCCCATGAAACGGACGTTCGCCCGCAGGGTGAAGATGATCCCGAGAAACAGCAAAAAGTCCCAGTTGGAAGTGTGAGGCGCTCCAATCAAAACGAATTTCGGCAGGCCGGGGAGTTTTCCCTCCACGCGCCAGCCGAGCACTCTCATGATGAGCCTGGCAAGGATGTGAAAGATTCCGCTGAGGATTGGCGTGTTAAAGATGGTCATATCATTTTGCTTCCTTTGGTAAATACAAAGTACCGGCTTGTGTCTGATGAGTGGCGTAGCGGATGTGAAATCTGTGGTTAAATACTCTTATGTCCTTGAAATCCACTGCCCGCAGCATCATCTACCAAACCGAAAAGCTGACTCAACGCATCCGTTTTATGTCCATGCCAGTTCCGAAGGGAGGCTGGCCTGTTTTGCTTGGCATTTCCTTCCCGAAGAGCGGCACACATTTGCTGGACCAAATTCTACTCGGCTTTTCCGCCATTGCGCCATTTTCGAAACGCCTGCATTCTTTTTATGCCGAATATGAAGGAGAGAGCGGTGTCAAACGTTCTCCAGAGCAGGCCATCCAATGGCTCGATTCGCTCCAATCCGGCGACATTGCCTCCGCGCATTTGTTCGCACGTGAGGAAGCAGTCAAACGCGTATGCCTGTCCTCAACGGATGGTTTACCAAGGTTCGTTCCATATTTTATCTTCCGCGATCCGCGCGATGTGGTCGTCTCGCACGTTTTTTATGTCACCGACATGGAAGCGCGTCACATTCATCACGACTACTACCAATCCCTGCCCGATTTCGACGCGCGGCTCAAAGTCAGCATTCTGGGACGACCCGATGCAGGGGTGGAATTTCCCGACATCGCGGCGCGCTTCGCTCCCTATCTCGGCTGGCTTGACCGTGATGAAGTACTGGCAATCCATTTTGAAGATTTGATCAACGACCGCGCCTCGGCATTGACCTGTATCATGGAGCACCTCCTCAGCCGCGTATCGCTTCAAACTCCCCGAGAGTTGATTCTCGGTTCTCTCGAAGCTTCCATCAACCCCAAGCGTTCCCCCACCTTCCGTTCCGGGAAGACCGGCGAGTGGAAGAAGCATTTCAAGGAGGAACATAAGAAAATATTCAAAGAGGTGACAGGAGATTTGCTTGTGAAACTCGGTTATGAAAAAGACGGGGATTGGTAAGTGATAATTCCAGACGCCAAATCCCAACTGTTGCTTGTCAAGTATGAATTGCTCCATCGTCATCCGCGCCTATAACGAAGAGAAACACATCGGGCGCCTGCTGGAGGGGATTCGCCAGCAGACGCTCACAGATGTGGAAATCATCCTCGTCGATTCCGGCTCGAGTGATGGAACGGTCTCCGTTGCTGAATCGTTTGGCGCGCATATCGTGCGCATCCCCTCAGCGGAGTTTACGTTCGGGCGCTCGCTCAATTTCGGGGTCCGGGCCGCGACGCGGGAACTGGTTGTCATTGCCAGCGCGCACGTCTATCCTGTCTATCCTGACTGGCTGGAGACCTTGCTGCGTCCATTTGAAAATGAACAGGTTGCGCTCACCTATGGCAAACAACGCGGACCTGAATTCGCCAGGTTTTCGGAACAACAGATTTTCCACCAGTGGTATCCCGATGTCAGCAAGCCACAGCAGGAAACCGCTTTTTGCAACAATGCCAATGCTGCGATTCGACGCAGTTTATGGGAGAAGAACCCCTACGATGAAACGTTGACCGGGCTGGAGGATCTGGCGTGGGCGAAGTGGGCGAAGGATCAGGGGTATGCCATTTCGTATGTCGCCGAGGCGGAGATCATCCACGTGCATGACGAAACACCGCGCGGCGTCTATAATCGCTACCGCCGCGAAGCGATGGCTTTGCGGAGAATCTACCCGGAAGCCCATTTCAATTTCTATGATTTTCTGCGATTGACCGCTACAAATATTTTCAGCGATTTATGGCACGCCGCACGTGAGCGGGCCCTGTGGAAGAACATCGTTTCGATTTTCTGGTTCCGCTTTATGCAATTCCACGGGACTCGCATGGGACACCGCGAGACCAGCCTCATCACACCGCAATTGAGGGAGACATTTTATTATGCGAGAGAACGAAAGAAGAAAGGTGGAAAGAAAAGGGACATTCAGCCGATTCAGTATAATGACGAATAGCAGAGGATAATCACCCCCATGATCCAATTAACTCCCATGACCCAGTCTGAGTTTGACGCATTTCTGGAACGCCTGATCCCTGAATATGCCGCGGACAATGTCCGTGCGGGGTATTGGGATGCATCCGATGCGCTGGAAAGATCGCGCAAAGAGACCGCAAGACTTCTACCGCAGGGTTTGCAGACAAAGGATCACCATCTTTTTACCCTGTATGCAGGCAATCAAGCTGTGGGTATCATCTGGTTGAAAGCCAACCTTGATAATCCCATAAAGAACGGTTTTATTTTCGACGTGGAAGTCAAGAAGGAATTTCGCGGGAAGGGGTATGGCAAAAAGATCATGCTTCTGGTCGAAGAGAAGGCGCGTGAACTGGGGTTGAAGTCGCTTGGTTTGCATGTATTCGGTTACAACATGGTGGCGAGGAATTTGTACGAAAGCATTGGCTATGAAGTTTCCAGTTTGAACATGGTCAAGCAGTTGGAGTAAGTCGATGGCGGGGATGTAAGGTGATGTCCGTTTGACGGGAACAGTCTGCGGTTGAGACAGAAGCGGCTTGTTATTCCATGATGGTATACTTCCCAAAAATTTTTGTAGAGAAATCTGGTTGATATGTTATATCGTTTTCCCTTTTTCACCCGTGCGTACACACGCAGGAGTCTGTTTCAACTCTTCATGGTCTGCGCGTTCCCGATCCATGTGTGGACCATTCTCATGGCATTCAGGGACTTTTCTTGGGTAGCGGAACGGACAAATACCTGGGACGCGGTCGGGTTGTTGTCGTATGCCATGGTCTTTGCGTTCTTCGAGACGTTTGGAATGTTCCTGATCCTGGTGCTGACGGGCTTGTTTATGCCGAAAGGTTGGAGCGCTGAAAAACGGCTGGGTCTGCTTGGCGTCCTGTACCTGATCCTTGCCGTTTGGGCCATTCTGATCCAATCATACTCCTTGAACGGATATCCCCTGCCCGGTTGGGTGGCGAAATTTCTCGTCGAGAGCGGGCATCCGCTGCGCCTGATGTGGGGTGGGATGTTTCTGGTGACGGCGCTCACAGTAACGGTGCCGGTTATTTTGCTGGTACGGTCTGAGAAGGCGCAGAGAGCATCCATCGAGATTTTTGACCGGCTTGCGATTCTTTCCTCCTTTTATCTTTTATTTGATGTTGTGGGTGCCGTAGTGCTGGTCGTGCGGAATATCCGTGCGTGAGTTGAGGAGTGCATGAACAGATCGATCAGTAGAAGAGAATTCCTGAAGATGATGGCGTTGTTGCCGCCAAGTCTTTATGTGTCGAGATTCCTTCAGGAGCCCGAACGGATCCAGCAGGATCAAAATGTGCAGAATGTGATTATCGTGTTGTTTGACACGTTATCTGCGAAAAATATTTCGCTTTATGGGTATCCGCGTGACACGATGCCCAATCTTGCCAGGGTTGCGGAAAAGGCGACCGTCTACCATAATCATTATTCCGGCGGGAATTGGACGACTCCCGGAACCGCCTCCCTCCTGACTGGCACTTATCCCTGGACGCACCGAGCAATCAACGAACTGGGTACGGTGATCGAGGGACGGGAGAGGAATAACATCTTCAATTTGTTCGACCAATATTACCGTCTTGGTTATTCCCATAACACAAATGTGTACCGGTTCTTCGACCAGTTCGCGCCTGATATGGACTTTATCGAGAAGCAGAAAGACCTGTTCATTGCCAACAACCTGTCGTTCGACAGATTGTTCCCCAACGATGGGGATATCGCCCCATTGAGTTGGGACAGAATGGTGGAGGAAGGAGAAAAAGGATCAACATATTCCCTCTTCTTTGCCCCGCTTTACGACCTGTATCGCCAGAGCATTGTGAACAGTTACGCAGACGATTTTCCCCGGGGACTGCCTCATACCGGTGAAGATGATTATTTCATTTTGGAGGATGGCATCAACTGGATGTTGTCCCAAATCGAGACGATCCGCAACCCATTTTTGGGATATTTCCATTATCTGCCGCCTCACCGCCCCTATAATACCCGTCATGAATTTGTGGACGCGTTCAAGGGCGATGGAATCAGGCATTACATCGAAAAACCCAGGCGTCTTCCCTTTGGCGGCGGCATCGACAAGCCCCAGGATTTCGAGTATCAGGCGAAAGAGAGGCGCGATTACGATGAATTCATTTTATACGCCGATTCTGAGTTCGGCCGCCTCTACGACACTCTGGAGAAGAACGGCGCGCTTGAAAATACGTGGTTTGTTTTCACTTCCGATCATGGCGAACTGTTCGAAAGGGGCATCTTTGGCCATAGGACGCCGGTGTTGTACCAGCCGGTTATACAGATTCCTCTTGTGATCGTGGAACCCGGTCAAAGGGAACGCCGCGACGTATATACTCCAACCAGCGCCGTGGACGTGTTGCCCACCTTGTTAAAGGTAACCGGTCAGGAGATTCCCGCTTGGGTCGAAGGTGAGGTCCTCCCGCCGTTTTCCGGGACAACGCCCTCGCCGGATCGCAGCATCTACGCAGTGGAAGCCACTAAAAGCGATAAGACCGGCCCACTCAACCCTGCAACGGTCATGCTGGTCAAGGGTAGGTATAAACTGACCGCCTACCTCGGTTATAAACAACTTGGCGCGGATGCCGTCTTTGAGTTATATGACCTTGAGAACGACCCGGAGGAATTGACGGATATTTACGATTCCGCTTCGAAGGTCGCGCAGGAACTTCGGGATGAATTGCTTGCAAAAGTCAAGGAAGTGGATAGACCATATCTGAAGTGAACACATATCCCGGCGATTTTTGCCGGGATTTTTTGCGGGTCGATTCGGTATAATCAATGCCCTATGACCAAACTAATCGCCCTTGTCCCTATGCGCCACCACTCACAGCGTGTACCGGGAAAAAATTTTCGTCCTTTGGCGGGCAAACCGCTGTATCACCACATTATTGAGACACTGCTTGCGGTTCCTGAGGTCGCTGAAATCGTTGTGGATACGGATTCCGAACCCATAATGGATGGTCTGCGCCGGTATTTTCCACAGGTGAAGATCATCGACCGCCCCAGACATTTACGGGCGGATGACGTTCCCATGAACGAGATACTTTTACACGATACGGAACAATTTCCCGCCGACTTCTATTTGCAGACACACAGCACGAATCCCCTGCTCAAGCCGGAAACTGTTTCGCTCGCGATTCAAACCTTCCTCGCCGGATACCCAACCCGCGACTCGCTCTTTTCGGTGACGCGTCTCCAGACTCGTCTCTACGATAAAGACGGCAATGCCATCAACCACAACCCGCATGAATTGATCCAGACACAGGATTTGCCGCCCGTGTACGAGGAAAACTCCTGTATCTACATTTTCAACCGCGCCAACCTTGCCGCGAAGCGGCACCGTATCAGCGACCACCCGTTGATGTTCGAGATCGATGCCGAAGAAGCCTGGGATATCGACGAAGAACTCGATTTTGCGATCACCGATTTCCTTTTGAGCCGAAAACTAAAGAATGGGTGAATTCAAACGATTGAAGAAAACCCTGGAGGAATGGTTTTCACATCCCTGGTATCCCGTTGTATTCGCCGCATACCCGGTGCTGGCTTTGCTTTCCTTCAATATTGGGCAGGTCAAAGTGGAGGCGGGTTGGCGCCCGCTTTTGGTATCTGTTCTGGCAGGAGGGCTTCTGCTCGTTTTGTTGCGGTTCCGCCTGCATGATGGAGACCGCGCCGCCTTTCTGACCACGCTCTGGCTGGCGCTGTTCTTCTCTTATGGGCATATTTACCTCCTCCTGATTGACAGATGGGAGGAGGTAAACTTCATGCCATGGATGCTGGCTCTCTGGCTGACGCTGGCTGTGTCATCCGTCGTCTGGGCGACGCGTCCTCGTTCCTCATTTGTCGGGGTTACCCTGCCGTTGAACGTGATCGCGCTTGGGCTGGTGTCCACTTCCTTGATACAGATCAGTTCCGGGATCCAGAAGGGAGGCGTTCACTTTCTCGGAGCGGAAAATGCTCCAGTGCAGGAATTGACGCGTCCCGCAGATCCGCCCGACATTTATCTTTTTATCCTGGATATGTACACGCGGCAGGATCTGTTGAAGAGCGCGTTCGGATACGACAACAGCGAGTTTATCAGCGAACTGGAATCGCGCGGCTTCTATGTGGCGCGATGCAGTCAGAGCAATTACACGCGCACCGAACTGTCGCTGGCATCGACGTTGAACCTGTCTTACCTGCAAAGGCTCGACCCGAAATTCGATGATCCGGAGAGCATCGCCCGGTCGCGCCTGTGGCGCGCGCTAAAATACAGTACCGTGCGTTATCAATTGGAGGACATGGGTTATCAGACAGTTTCGTTTGCGAACGGTTTCCCATGGAGCGAGATGGACGATGTGGATGTATTTTTCACGCCTCCACCCTTTTCCTCCGGCATGACCGAGTTCGAGACCTTGTTCCTGCAAACGACGCCAGCGCGTCATCTCCAGGAACTCGGCTGGCTTGACCTCGACCAGATCAACGGTCAGAATTTCCGCGACCGTCACCTCCTGGTTTTCAACAGCATGGACGAGGTGGCGCGAATGCCGGGACCCCAATTTGTGTACGTGCACCTGATCCTGCCGCACCCGCCGTTCGTGTTTGGCGCCGACGGTGAATTCACCAACCCGGCGGATTACTGGAATGAAAAGAAAAACTACCCTCCCGACAAGTTCAAAACCGGTTATACCGAACATATCACCTTCCTGAACAACAAACTGCTGGAAATGATCGACACAATCCAATCTGAGACGCAGCCCCCGCCTGTCATTATTTTGCAGGGCGACCACGGACCTTGGCTCCAGCCCAACCCACAGCATTTCTTCATTCTGAACGCTTATCACCTGCCCGGGCATGACGACGGATTGTACCCGACGATCTCCCCGGTCAATTCATTCCGTATCGTGTTCAACGAGTATTTCGGCGGCGCGTATGATATGCTTGACGATGTGAGTTATTATTCGCCCGTGCCGAAGTTGTATAATTTCAGCGAAGTACCCTATCCCTGTCAATAACATGCCAATCATCCTTTTCACCGCCCCTTATATGATCCCATTTGTGGATCGTTTCAAGCCCGTCTTCAAAAAATACGGCATCGAGTTGCTCGTCCCCGATGTGCAGGAACGCATGGAGGAAACCGACCTGCTGAAGTATGCCGGCCAGTTTGATGGGACGATCTGTGGGGATGACCGCTACACCGCGCGCGTGATCGAAGCCTGTGCTCCGCGCCTCAAAGTGATCTCCAAGTGGGGGACTGGAATCGATTCCATCGACGCCGAAGCCTGTTTCCGTTATGGGATCAAGATCGGACGCACCCCGAACGCCTTCACCACCCCCGTTGCCGACACCGTGCTCGGATACATGCTCGCCTTCGCCCGCCGTCAGCCCTGGATGGACAGGGAGATGAAATCGGGCAAGTGGGAGAAGATTCCCGGCAGGGCGCTCAGTGAATGTACGCTCGGTGTAATCGGTGTGGGGAACATCGGTAAAGCCGTGACCCGCCGCGCCCGCGCCTTTGGCATGAAGGTCTTCGGTACGGACATTGTGGAGATCGACCACGTCTTTGTGTCCGAGACCGGCATCGAAATGACCAGCCTCCCGTCTCTGCTCTCAAACAGCGACTTTGTTTCGATTAATTGCGATCTCAATCCCACTTCCCATCACCTGATGAACTCGGATACCTTCGCCTTGATGAAACCAACAGCGGTGCTTATCAACTCTGCCCGCGGACCCATCGTCGAGGAGAAAAGCCTGGTTGAAGCGTTGCAGTCCAAACGTCTCGCGGGAGCCGCACTGGATGTCTTCGAGGTGGAACCGCTACCGTTGGACAGTCCGTTAATGAAGATGGACAATGTCATGCTCGCCCCGCACAATTCCAATTCCAGCCCGACTGCGTGGGAACGCGTCCATTGGAGTACGATCAAAAATTTGGTCGAAGGGCTTGGGATGAAATATTCAGGGGAATGAAAGAGGAAAGATGAAGGAAACAAAAACAGTTCTCATTACCGGCGCGGGCGGCGGGATTGGGCGCGCCTGCGTGCATCATTTTGCTGAGAAGGGCTGGCGCGTGATTGGTGTGGATCGCGCCGACTTCGGCGATGACTTTCCAAAGAGCGGCCGTTTCATCAAGGCTGACATCTCGCATCCCGATTCCGTTGAAACGATTTTTCAGCAAGCCAGGGAATTCAGCCCCACCCTGGATGTGTTGGTGAACAACGCCGCAGTGCAGGTTGCCAAGCCGCTGGTTGAAACAACGGTGGAGGAATGGGATGCGGTCATGGCATCCAATTTGCGCTCGATCTTCCTGTTCGTCAAACTGGCTCATCCGTTGATGAAAGCGGCGGGAGGCGGAGCCATTGTCAATGTTTCCTCTGTCCACGCCATTCAGACTTCCACCCACATCGCAGCGTATGCTGCATCAAAGGGCGGGTCGCTTGCACTGACGCGTGCCATGGCAATCGAGTTCGCGCCGGATAACATTCGCGTCAATGCCATCCTGCCCGGCGCGGTGGATACGCCCATGCTGCGCGCAGGGCTCGAGCGCGGGCATGTCGGTCATGGCGATATACAGGAGCGGCTCGATAATCTTGCGCGTAAGACCGTGAATGGAAAGATCGGCAGACCCGAGGAGATCGCTCACGCCATTTATTTCCTTGCAGACAACGAACAGTCCTCCTTCATGACCGGGCAGGCGTTGGTGGTGGATGGTGGCGCGACGGCGCGATTGAGCACGGAATGATATCCTCCAGCCGCTGGAAATATATGAAAGAATAAAATGAAACTTTCGACTTTTGATCTCACACGGTACCTCTTTCTGTTTACAATAGCGGTATTGGCTGTGTTTGGGGTCGGTTCGCTTCTTCGTATTACTGTTAATCCAGACCAGATGTTTCTATATGTATTCTATGCCGTCGCCATGTTCGGCGATGCCCTTGCCATGCTGCTTTGTGTGTGGTCGTTGCAAAAACGGATGAAATTCGCTTTCCACATCTCGATCTTTGTTCTTGTCATTAACATCCTCTCGGCGATTTTCGATCAGTTTGGACTCGTGGATCTGCTTTTCGTACTGTTCAACATCGCCACCTTGATCTTCTTGTTCTTGACTCGTAAAGAATTGCTCCCTGCATGAAGCAAACCATTAAACGCATCGTTCCCCAACCCGCCTGGAATTTTGTCCGCGATACCTACGACGCCGTTCGCCGTATTCCCGAACTGCCGGACGCGTATCTGCATCCCTGGCGGCGCGAGAGTATTCGGCGGCTGGCGGATTTGAAAGATGTGCACAAAGGAAAACGCGCCTTCATTATTGGAAACGGTCCCAGCCTGAAACAAACCGATCTCGGCAAGTTGAAGAACGAAATCACGTTCGCGATGAATCGTTTTTATCTCGCATTTCCCGACCTTGGCTTTATGACATCCTATATCTGTGTAACTAACGATTTGGTTGTCGAGCAGTTTGCAGCTGATCTCGCTGCGCTACCCATTCCCAAGTTCATTGCGTGGAGATCGCATAGGCATTTCTCACCCCAATTACCACTTAACCAAATTCCGACGTTTATATACACATCGTACACAGGTCCGCGCTTCGCGACCGATGCGCGTGGACGTGTATGGGAGGGCGCTACTGTCACCAATCTTGCGTTGCAATTGGCATACCACATGGGCGTGGAGAGAGCCATCCTGATCGGTGTGGACCATAACTTTGCAGATAAAGGTCAAGCCAATAAAACCATTATCTCCGAGGGTGATGATCAGAATCACTTCCTGCCGAATTATTTTGGCAAGGGCGTGAAATGGCAACTGCCTGATCTCGATACTTCTGAAATTGGATATGCTTTCGCTCGTGAAGCATACCGCCGCGCAGGGCGGGAAGTTGTCGATGCAACGGTCGGTGGTAAATTGACAATCTTTCCCAAAGTGGATTACAACTCCCTCTTTTGAGAAAAGAGCCAGAGTTATTTTGCCGGATATGAAACATTCCCGTTTCTTTGCATTTTTTCGCAGGTTTTTGATACTGCTGTTATTGCTTGGTCTGGTTTTTGTAGCGGCATATTTCCTGCCCTTTGAACAGACGATTGATTTCCTCAACTCTTTGGCGCCTGATGGCGAGTATGAGTCGCTGACCGGGGAGCGGTATCAAGTTATATCGCGGGTGTCGGCATTGGTTGGACTGATCCTGCTTGTCTCAAGCGGGTTTATGCTGGCAAAATGGACTGTTACCCAGGAATATATCAGTCGGTTTTTTGTTCGGGTTCGAGACTTTGGCTTGTCCCTGCGTGAAGACGCGAAGGTCTTTTTGACCCAAAGTTCCATCGCCAGGCTGAATAAGATGGATCGATGGGTAATATTGGGGATCATATTGGTTGCCGTTTCACTCCGGCTTGCCAGTTTAAACTTTTCTCTCACACATGATGAGGCGTATTCGTTCAATGCCTTTGCGTCGGAATCGCTCTGGGTGACAGTCTCTGATTATCACCTTCCGAACAATCACGTCTTTCTGAATGTCATCATTAATATCTTCACGAGTTTCTTTGGAGATCAATTGTGGTTGATCAGGCTTCCAACCATGATTGCCGGGGTATTAATGGTGCCAGCTGCTTATTCTGCGGGGAAACGGTTTTACGGACGAGAGGTAGGGCTGCTGAGCGCCGGATTGGTGGCTGTCTTTCCCATACTTGTCCTGTATTCCGTGCAAGCTCGCGGGTACATCCTGATGAGTTTGTTCGCGTTGTTGACCCTGTACATGGGGGACGTAGTCAGGGAAGATAAAAACCGCTTTGCATGGGTTCTGTTAGTCGTGTTCTCCGCGTTGGGGTTTTTCACCATCCCGATCATGCTGTTCCCCTTTGGCGCGTTATATATCTGGTTGTTCTTGTCGTGGTTGTTGGGTGATGTGCAGGGATACGACTCAAGATTTGATTTTCTTTGCTACTGGCTGGTCAGTGGATTTGCATCGGCGTTCCTGACTGTATTCCTTTATCTTCCGATCCTGACCAACAATTTTGACCGTTTCTTCAACAACGATTTTATTGCACCTCTGGAACGGAATATATTCCCAGCTGTTATCACAGTCAGGTTGCGAAATACGTGGTTTGAGTGGGTGGAATCCATTCCAGATTGGTTGGTCATTGTCGGACTCGTTGGCTTGGTCCTTGAATTGATATTACATTTCAAACTGTCCAGACATAAAATCCCTCAACAGGTGGCATTCCTCTTGTGGATTGCCATGTATCTGATTGCCAGACGTCCCGATACACAACCCAGAATGTGGCTCTTCCTAGCAGCGCCTGTATTGATATGGTCGGCGGGAGGGATTGTGGGCACATTGAAGGTACTTTCCAGCCCCTTCGAGAAGAAATTACCACTGGCACAATGGTTTGTTGGTGCGGCGGTGCTTGCCATCCTTTTATTTGGCGTATGGACCCTTCCGACGATTCCTGACCGGTTACGGCAGAAAAGCAATTTGGAGAACGTGGCGGTCTATCTTGCGGAAAACCTCCGGGAGGGTGACATGGTGACCGCCAGCACGGTCTTTTTTCCTCAACTGCGGTATTACTTCAATCTCTACGGGGTTGATCCGGGTTATTTGCGGCGTTCCGGTCCCTTTCAGCGGGTGTTTATCATTGTCGGGTGGCGGAACAAAAATACGCTTGAGTCCGAGGCGCCAAAAGAGGGGGCCCGTCTTGCTATTGATCTAGAAAGGACGTCGGTCATACTCCAGTTCGAGGAAATGACCGTCTATGAGGCATACCCTGCTCCATGACCGCAAGATTGCCTTTGTTACGGGAAACTTTCCCAAAGTTGGTTATAATTTTTTGACAGGAGATTGTTTGCACGAGATGTGGAAGCGATTCCTGTCGCAACGATTTCCTGAAAGTCCATGAAGAAAAAACTTTTCTTTCCAAGTTTGCGCGTATTGTTTGGGGGGGTGTTTTTCTTCGGCATATTATTGGTGTGGACTTCCTTCCAGTCGTATGAAACAATTGCCTCTCTGCTCAACAAATTTGCCGATGATGGCAGTTTTGAATCGTTCACATTGGCTCGTTTTCAGGCGCTCAAAATACCGTTGCTTTTCGTTGGATTGCTATTCTCCGTCATTGCGACCCTTGCCCTCGCGTGGTGGAGAAAGACGCAGGAATATCTCGACCGGCTTTTCAAACAAGCCTGGGAATTCAATAACCTGTTTCTACAGGATGCTCGAACGTTTTTCAGAGACATCCGTGATGCGTTCGTTCGCCTTGGGCGGCTAGATGCCATCATCCTGACAGGATTGATGGCTGCCGCGGCTGCGATCAGGCTGGCGGAATTGAATATCCCTTTGATTGCAGACGAGGCGTATACCTACAATGCTTTTGCCTCCAAATCGCTATGGCAAACAGTCTCCGATTATCATCTGCCAAATAATCATGTATTTCTAAGTGTCATGATCAATTTGATCACCCACCTCTTTGGGAATCAGGTGTGGTTGATCCGATTGCCGACATTGATTGCCGGGGTGCTGATGGTTCCCGCCGCCTATTTCCTTGCGCAAAGACTGTATGGCAGGGATGTTGCTGTTCTGAGCGCCGCATTGGTGACGGTGTATCCGATACTTGTGACCTATTCGGTCTTGGCGCGCGGATATGGCATCATTAGTCTTATCACTTTGTTGATCCTGATCCTTGGAGACCGCGTTCTAGGCAGCAAAGACCATTTTGCATGGTTCCTGTTGATCGTTCTTTCTGCAGTGGGTTTTTATACTGTGCCGATCATGTTGTTCCCGTTTGGGGCCCTTTACCTCTGGCTTTTTATGTCGCATGTAATTGATGAGCCGGGTCCATACCGGTCTAAATGGGAATTCAGTAGATATTGGCTCACAGGTGGCTTTGCCTCGGCGCTGTTGACTGTAGTGTTGTACGCGCCGATCCTCATTAAGGACTCCGATCGGTTCTTTAAGAATAAATTTGTCGCTCCATTAGGTTCGGACATGCTTTTGGACAGCCTTTGGAGCAGGATACAGGTTACATGGTTGGAATGGACATTCTCTGTTCCTGGTTGGGCTGCCGTCTTGGGAGTCATTGGTTTGATCCTTGGCTTGGTCTTCCACAACAGGATTTCGAAGCAGAAAATTATCCCTCTGCAACTTGCCTTTCTGATCTGGATCGCGGTCGTTCTGGTCATTTTGCGACCGGATATGAAACCCCGGATGTGGCTGCTTCTAGTCGCGCCGTTGTTGATTTGGTCTGCAAGTGGACTTGTGGGAGTGCTTCAATGGCTCTCTGGCGCATTTCGAAGGAATGTGCCGCTGGCGCGGATTTTCACCATTGTCATGGCATTCCTCGTGTTGTTGTTCGGTTTAAATACGGTCCCAACAATCCCAAATCGTTGGAGTCAAAAGAGCAGTTATGAACGTACAGTCATCTATCTGAAGGATCATCTTCGGGAGGGGGACCTGGTCAATGCCAGCACGGATTCCCTGTCCCAACTTCGGTATTATTTTGGCGTGTACGATATTCCGCTGGAGTATGTGCGGCGTTCCGGAAAATTCCAGCGGGCATTCCTGGCTATCGGGCGTGAGACGGATACTCTGGAGAAGATTGCGCCTGTGGATGGTTCGAATCGCCCGTTGATCGATCTGAAGACAGCGAGGGTGGTGTTGGAATTCGATGGACTGATCCTGTATGAAAGTTACCCTGCCCCATGACCGCGCAACTTCCTCTTGTTTCGATTGTCACTCCATCCTTCAACCAGGCGCGCTATCTTGAGCAGACGCTTCGCTCCGTGCTGGAGCAGGATCATCCTCGCCTTGAGTACATCGTCATTGACGGTGCTTCGAAGGATGGATCGGTTGAGATCATCCGAAAATACCAGAATAGATTTGCCTTTTGGGTTTCCGAAAAGGATTCGGGGCAGGCGGAAGCCATTAACAAGGGACTTTCCCGCGCCAACGGTGGGATCGTCGCCTGGTTAAATTCGGACGATTATTATTTGCCGGGAACGATTTCCTCCGCGGTCAGGGTCTTTGAAGAGAATCCGGATGTCGTTTTGATCTACGGCGACATGCTGGCCGTGGATGAGCGCGGGCGAACCATCAATCTTTTGAAGTATGGGCAATACTCCCTGCAGGACCTGTTGTGTTTTCAGATCATCGGTCAGCCCAGTGTCTTCTTTCGCAGGGAAGCGCTCGAAAAGGCGGGGTCGCTCGATACGACGTTCCATTTTTTGCTCGACCATCATCTGTGGATACGAATCGCCCGGCAGGGGAAAATTTTGCATGTGCCGCAGGTCTGGTCGGCGGCGCGGTATCACGCCGAGGCCAAGAACCGCGCCAAAGCCGCTGAGTTCGGGCGCGAAGCCTTCCGTATTCTGGAGTGGGCGAAGAATCAGCCCGGTTTGGCGGAGACAGTGTTGGGTGTGGAACGACGCGCCCGCGCCTCCGCCCATCGTGTGGACGCGCGCTATCTCCTCGATGGCGGTCAGCCCTGGTCTGCGTTGAAAGCGTGGCTGCGCGCGTTGTCCATCCACCCGCCGACCGCGTTGAGGCGGTGGAATATCCTCGTCTCGGCGCTGTTGAATCTGGGTGGTTTGAGTGCGTTGCGCGAGTCCATTTTACGCCGCCGCCAGCGCTCGTTCTCCGGCGACAGGGAAAAACCCTGAATCTGATAAAATACACGGGCTCATGTCCCAGACTTCTTTATTTTCGACGCGTATTTCACGTACGGTCGCGCTCATCCTGCTTTTTGGTCTCGCGCTTGCGATTCGGTTGTATGATCTCACCGACCTTCCGCTTGATTTTCATCCGACGCGTCAGTTGGTTTCGGTAATCAAGGCGCGCGGTTTGTATTACGAGACCCAGCCCGATGGGGTCTCGACATGGCAACTGGAGGCCGGCATAGCGCAGGCGCGTCGCAAAGCGGATGTGGAGCCGGTGGTCTTTGAGAAACTAGTTGCGTTCACATACCAGTTCACGGGCGAAGAGTTTTGGGTTGCACGCATTTACGCCTCGCTGTTTTGGCTGATCGGCGGCATTTTCCTCTTTTTGTTCGTGCAGGGTTTCGTGTCGTTCGAGGGGGCGCTGGTCTCGACCGCCTATTATTTGCTCTTTCCGTACGCGGTCTTTGGGAGCCGGAGTTTTCAACCCGACCCTTTGATGATTATGCTGACCCTTTCATTCTGGTGGATGTTTCTCCGCTGGACAAAATCCCCCTCCTGGATGACGACGATCCTCGCGGGACTCCTGGGCGGGCTCGCCATCTACGTTAAGTTCTCCGCTGCCTTTTTTGTGATCGGCGCGGCGCTGGGATTGGCGTTGGCGCGTTTCACTCTGCGCGACCTGCTCCGCAATGGACAGGTGTGGGCGATGGCTGTGTTGGGCGCCCTGCCTGCCGCGGCGTATCTCGTATATGGAATTTTCATCGCCGGGTATCTCGGCGGACAGTTCAGCGGGCGGTTCATCCCATCCCTGCTGTTGAATCCGTTAAACTATCTTGCGTGGCAGACCATGGTCAGTCATGCCGTGGGCGGTGTTTTCATTGCGTTGGGGTTGCTGGGATTTTTCCTCGCGAAGGAAAAGCGCCTGCGCGCTCTCCTGTTCGGGTTGTGGGGTGCATATCTGGTGTATGGACTTTTCTTCGATTACCATGTCGCAACGCACGATTATTATCATTTGCCGTTCATTCCCATTGTGTCCGTTTCGCTGAGTCCGCTGGGGGATTGGTTCTTTGCCCGTTTGGCGGAATCAACCTCCGCCGGTTGGATGCGAAGCGCAGTAATCGTCGTCCTGCTCTATGGGCTGTTCGCGGTCGTGTGGGATGTCCGCAATGAGATGAAAGCCGTGGATTATCGTCCGCAAGCCGCGTTGTGGGCAGAGATCGGCGGGAAACTCGATCACCAGAAGAATGCCGTTGCATTGACCCAGGATTACGGTTCACGGCTGGAATACTGGGGTTGGACCACTGCCGACATCTGGCCCACTTCGGGCGACCTGTATTACAGCGATATTCGCGGCGGTCAATATTCGTTTGTCGAGCTGTTCGACAAGGCGATCAGACGGAAGGAGTATTTTCTCGTGACCGATTTCGACGAGCTGAAGCTCCAGCCGGAGCTGAAGGAAAAATTGTCTGCCTACCCGGTGTATGCGGCGGGCGACGGTTATATCATTTACAGCCTGCGGACACCATGATGACCGATGTTTCCCATCCCATCCTTGTGACCGGCGCGCATCGCAGCGGCACCACCTGGGTCGGCAGGATGCTCGCCGCCGACGCGGACACAGCCTACATCAGCGAGCCGCTGAATGTGTTGCACCGCCCCGGCGTATTCCGTGCAAAAGTCGCGCGCTGGTATCAATACATCTGCGATGACAACGAAAAGGACTACCTACCTGCCTTCGAGGAATTGCTCGATTTCGATTATCACCTTTGGGACGAGATTCGCTCCATTCGCTCGCGCCGGGATTTCCTGCGCATGGGGCGTGATTTTCTCATCTTCTACAACGGTTCCCTGCGTGGGCAGCGCGCGTTGATCAAAGACCCCTTCGCAGTGTTCTCGGCGTCATGGTTTGCGAAGAAGTTGAATTGCAGAGTGGTCGTCACAGTGCGGCACCCGGCGGCGTTTGCCAGCAGTCTCAAGCGCTTGAATTGGAAGTTCGATTTCAAAGACCTGCTGGATCAGCCTTTGCTGATGCGCGATCACCTGGAAAGTTACCGCGAGGCGATGACGTCCATTGAACCGGATGACGTGATCGGACAGGCCGCACTGCTTTGGAAGGCAATCTACCGCACGGTTCATTCTACCCGTGAGGCGAATCCCGACTTCCTTGTCGTTCGCCACGAGGACCTTTCACGTGACCCCATCAACGGCTACCGCGACCTGTACGCGAAACTTGGGCTGGATTTCACCCGCAAAGTGGAAGCGACCATCCAAACCTCCAGCAGTTCAGAGAACCCGAGGGAATTGTCACGCAGTAAAACACACTCGGTGAAACTCGACAGCCGCGCCAACATGGAAAACTGGAAGAAACGCCTGACCGAAGCGGAAATCAACCGCGTCCGCGAAATGACGGCAGATGCTTCGAACCTGTTCTATTCCGATGGGGAGTGGTAATGGCTGATTTGCCGCTTGTTTCCATTGTGACACCGTCGTTCAATCAGGTGCGTTACATCGAAGCGACGATCCAGTCCGTGCTGGGTCAGGAGTACCCGCGCATAGAATACATCATCGTGGATGGCGGCTCGACCGACGGAACGGTGGACATCATCAAAAGATACGAAAGCAGGCTGGCGTGGTGGGTGAGCGAAAAGGATAAGGGTCAGACCGACGCCATCAACAAGGGCTTTGCGCGCGCCACCGGTGAAATTCTGGCATGGATCAACTCGGATGACACGTATGAGCCGGGCGCGGTCGCCGCTGCGGTACAATATTTGCAGGGACATCCTGAAGTGGGCATGGTGTATGCAGATTGTAATTTCATCAATGAAGACGGACGCGTGATTGGAAAATTCGGCTCCGCGCAGACGGATTATCGCTTACTCCGCCGGGGATACGTCCATATCCCGCAGCAGACGATGTTCCTCCGCGCCGACTTATGGAGGCAGGTTGGTCCGCTCGACCCGTCGTTCTATTTCGCCATGGACTACGACTTGTGGACCCGCATCGCGGCGCGTTCACAACTGAAATACCTGCCCGGTCAGACCTGGGCAAACTTCCGCTTGCACACCACAGGCAAGACCATCGCCGCCGATGATCGTTGCTGGCCCGAGATGGTGCGAGTTCATTACCGAGATGGCGGTTCGTTCTTTTCGGTGATTGTGGCAAAATATTACATCCGTAAATTGGTCGCACCGTTGTGGAACTGGCGTCGAAGAAAAATGTTCAATTTGTAGCGGCAGACATGCTTTGCCTCACCCTTGAAATAGAAAATCATGAAATTTTTATTCTCCCCTCCATCCATCGATGACCTCGCCCGCCTGTTCAAGGCATGGCGGTACTGGTCTGTCGGCGTACTGATCGGCATGTTGATCGGCGCGGCGGTCTATTTCATTGCCCCGCCGCCGTACCGCGCCCATGCCACCGTACTCGTGGATTTCAACCTCGAGCAAGCCTGGCCCCAGAACACCGACCGCGAAATGTTCTACTATCTCGAACGTGAGACACGCAAATTGGAGGAGATCGCCTTCTCTGATATGGTGATGGAAATGATCATGGAGAACGACAGGCAGAATACCGTTTCGGAACTGCGAGACGGGAAACTGTCCCTCGGTCAGCCTGCGGAGGGAGGCTGGCATTTCTACGCGGAGGATGCCGATCCCCAGCGCGCCGCGGCGCTGGCTTCGACATGGGCGCGCGCTTTTTCGACACAGGTCACTGCCCGGCTGGCATCTGCGGAGGGATTGAACTCATTCATCGAAGTGACCGTGACTCAAGCCGCGAGCCTGCCGGTGGAAAGAAGTATATCCTTGAGCGCATACCTGTTCACCGGCGTAATCGGATTCCTGGCGCTGGCGTCCATTCTCGTATTGTTCTTTGATTTCGGTCAGAGATCCGTCCTGAAACAATGAAGACTTCTCTTCTGGACAGGTTTCCGTTGGAGAAGATTGCCCGCTTCCTGTGGGGCGCGGCATTGTTTACATTGCCTGTCACCAGTTTCCGTTATTATCCATTCCTGGGGGATAGTACCTTCGTCCGTCCGCTGGCGTTGTATCCCATCGCGTTGCTTCTGCCTGTGTTGCTGATTCAATTCCTGCGCGGAAAGTCGCCTCTGCCGCGCGCCGGGGCGTGGATCCCGCTTGCAGCGTTCGTGTTGTTCGCTCTAACGGCGAGCAGTTTGGGGGCGTGGCTCGACCCGCTTCCCATGCGCGGACAGGAATATGTCGGTCGCGTCCTGCGCGCCTGGGCGACGATCTTCATTGGGCTGGCGTTCTTCGTCTCCGCTGTGTGGATGAATCGAGACGAAGACGACCTGAAGTTCTCGGTCAAATGGCTGCTGGCCGGCTTCGTGATGGATGTGTTGTGGAGTGGTGTGCAGGCGCTGGCGTTTTATACGCCCCTGCTCAAGAAAGCGACCGTGACCCACTGGCAGCGCGCCTTTTCGATGCGCGAACTGGTGAAGGCGAACCGCATTTCAGGTTTGGCATATGAACCGGCATGGCTGGCAGGGCAGATCGCAACCGTGTACCTGCCGTGGTTGTTTGCCGCGTTGCTCACACGCGTCCGCCTGACGCGCTTCAAATGGCTGGAGATCGTTTTGCTGGGATTTGCCGTGTTATTGCTGCTTGCCACCTATTCGCGCGGCGGCTTGCTCACGACTGGACTGGCGGTGGTCTTCACTTTTCTCTTTGCCGGTCGTGCGGAAATACGCGCCGCGTGGAGGTGGTTTGTCGGTGGATTTGGTCAGATAAGCGGGGCGATCCTGCGGCTCGGCGTGATCGCGCTTGCCGTTGGCGCGTTGACCGGCGCGGGCTGGTTCCTGAGCCAGAAGGGGTATATCTCACGCCTGTTCGAAACGAAGGCGGATAGCGTGGAAGAATTCATCATCGAGAATTCCGCGGGCGCGCGCGCCGCCTACACTTTTGGCGCGCTGGGCGCGTTCGAGGAGAGTCCGTTGTTCGGTGTGGGATTGGGCGCCAGCGGGTTTTACATCTATGACCATTTGCCGGAGTGGGCGTTGACCACCGTGCCGGAGATTGCGCGCCAGCTCAGCCCCGCCAACCGTCTGTTCCCGAACCCCAAGAACATGTACGTCCGCCTGCTGGCGGAGACCGGCTTGATCGGGTTTGCCCTGTTCCTCGTGTTCCTGTTTTCCGTGCTGGGAGATGCGCTCGGCGCGTTGCAGGGAAAATCATCCCTGTCACGATATTTGGGTATCGCAAGCCTGTTTTCGTGGATCGCGATTGCATCCTACAATATGACGCAGGATTCGTTCGCCATCCCGAATATTTGGATCAACTTCGGCATCCTCGTCGGAGTGACCGCGTTTGCGTTAGAATCAAAAAGTTATTCCCTCACCCCGCCCTCTTCGCAAAGCACTCCCGTGGAGTTCCCGGAGGGAGAGGGGCAAAGGCAGGAACATTCATGATCGTTCTTTCCATTGGCATGCCGCGCGCCGGTTCGGGCTGGCATTACAACCTCATCCACGACCTCATGGCGACCACCGGCTGTGCCGACGCGCGCGACATCCGTGAGAAATACCGCTTGCAAAGTATTTTGACCGAGGTGAATTTCAACATCGGCGTACTTTCGGCGCGGCGGCTGGGGATGGTAATGATTCCCGCGCTGATGGGCAACACCTTCGTCATCAAAGCCCACGCGGGACCGACCTCCACCTCCCGCCTCCTGCAACGCCTGGGCATGCTCCGCATTACGTACATCTACCGCGACCCGCGCGATGCCATGCTCTCCGCCTTCGAATATGGACAGCGCGCCCTGCAAAAGGGACGCCCCAACGCCTTCTCGCACCTGACTGATTTCGACAAAAGCCTCGCCTTCATCATGGATTATGTCCGCATCTGGGATAGGTGGATGGGCGAGAAGGATGTGCTCACTGCCCGCTACGAAGACCTGCTGATGAATTACGATCACGAGGTCAACCGTCTGGTTGGATTCCTTGACTTAAACGGGGACAGCCCCGAGGTCCAGAAAGTGACCGCTTCTTATCGTCCAGGCGCTGCGGAGGGGCAGCAGGGTCTGCATTTCTACAAGGGCAAGATCGGGCGCTTCCGCGAGTCCTATTCCGCTCAGGAGCAGGCAATGCTGAAGGAAAAACTGGGTCCATATTTGCCGCGCATGGGGTACGAAGAGTAGCCGTAATCCATCTGTAACGTCGGCGCGGGGAAATTGCACATCATTTTCGGGTATCATTGCATTATGTTTCGCGCGTTCGAAACTCCGTATGTTGCCGATTGGTTCGCCGCCTCGATGCGCTGGATCGTGCTGGTGGGACTGCTCGCGTCCCTGGCGCTGAACGACCAACTGGTCCATCTTTCCGCCTGGACTCTGGCGCTCCTCATCCTGTGGAATATCGTTCTGAGCATTCTGGCGGGGATGAGCATTCGCCTGCGCCGCTTTCATCGCCGGGTAGTGCTGGGCATGGATTTTTTATTTACGGCATTGTTCTACTGGTCGCAGGGCGGGCTGACCAGCCCCGTGGCCTGGGTGGGAGCGCTCCCCATCCTTACCGGCGCAATCTATTTCGAGATGCTGGGAGCGTTTGGCGCGGCGGCCGCTTTTGCCTTGTTGCAGTTCATCCTTTCCCGTGACATATTTGCGGAGGGTTTTTCGATTCCCGCCATTAGCCGCATCGTGCCGACGTTGCTCATCGGGCTGGCGGCTGGGCTGGCGGGGCGTTTCACGATGCGGCGTCTGCGCACCGCGCGGCAATTCCGCCTCGATAAGGAGGAGCGCCTGCGCCGCATGGAAAGCGAACGCCTGCGCGCCATCTACGAACT
The DNA here is from genome assembly GCA_013388855.1 of Chloroflexota bacterium. Lineage (GTDB taxonomy): Bacteria > Chloroflexota > Anaerolineae > Anaerolineales > Villigracilaceae > Defluviilinea. Next base: position 119,912 of record JACAEM010000034.1, on the reverse strand, counting down.
CACTTCCACATTGACGGCGACCCTCAGTTACAAGCGCGTGCTCGATTCTGCCCTCGACCTTGGCTACAACGCCCTCAACCCCGCTGCCGATCCCGACGAACCTGTGACCGACGAGCGGCTGGTCAGCGCGGTGCTGTTGTTCAAGGGGGATGAATTGCGCATCGGTTCGGCGCGGCGCTTCACCAACGCCGACATGCGCGCCACCCTGCTGGGCAAGGAAGGCATTCTCAAAAAGGTGCTGGATGAAGGGGAGTCGGTGCTGACGCAGGACGTGGGCTACGATCCCGAACTCGGACGCATCGTCGCCCTGCGTTCCTGCACCGCCGCGTATTGCTTCCCTTTAAGAAGCGGATTCAACGTCTATGGCGCGATGCTTTTCGCCCATCCCGACCCGAACTATTTCACGCAGGAACGCCGCGGACTGCTCGACATCATTGGGCGGCAGGCGGTCATTGCAGTGCAGAACGCGCGTTTATATCAAGACCTGGTCGAGGAGAAGGAGCGCATGATCGAGGTGCAGGAGGAGGCGCGCAAGAAGCTGGCGCGCGACCTGCACGATGGTCCGACCCAGTCGGTGGCGGCGATGGCAATGCGCATCAATCTGGCGCGCCGCATGCTGGCAAAGGATACCCCCGGCGCGGTGGATGAACTGGTGAAGATCGAGGAACTGGCGCACCGTACCACCAAGGAGATCCGTCACATGCTGTTCACTCTGCGCCCGCTCATCCTCGAGTCGCAGGGGTTGAATGCCGCCCTGCAAGCCATGGCGGAAAAGATGCGCGAGACGTTCGGACAGAACGTCATCATCAACGTGGACGAGTCGGTGATCGAAGACTTGGAGATGGGCAAGCAGGGCGTCATCTTCTACATCATCGAAGAGGCGACCAACAATGCCCGAAAACACGCCAATGCTCTGCATATCTGGGTGCGCCTGCGCCCGTTCGAGACGAACATTGCCCTGCTGGAGATCGAGGACGATGGCATGGGCTTCGATGTGGAAGCCGTGAACCGATCCTACGACAAACGCGGCAGCCTGGGCATGATCAATCTGCGTGAACGCACCGAACTGGTCAACGGCTTGTTGAATATTGACTCCGCACCCGGCAAGGGGACGAGAATCCAAGTTTATATTCCGCTCACCGAGGAGGCGGCAGATCGGTTACATCATGCAAAGAGGTAATCTTTGATTTAAATACGCCTTATATTAACCAGCGAACAATTCTTTCAAAATCCCTCTTGCGTTCATTACCGCCCGCGCCCGATGGCTGAGGCGGTTTTTTTCGTCCATGTCAAGTTCTGCCATGGTTTTCCCCACCTCGGGCAGGAGAAAGATGGGATCATAGCCGAATCCGCCCGTTCCGCGTTCCTCAGGGATGATCTCGCCGGGACAAAAACCATCGGTAATTTGTAATTGGCTATCGGGGGTTGCGATAGCGATCGTGGCATGGAAGCGCGCGGTCCATGGGCGGGGTTTGCCCTGTAGTTTGCTTAGAAGATATTTGCGCCTCTCTGCATCCGACAATTTACCTCCATTTGTCGAGCCGTAGCGCGCAGAGTAAAGTCCCGGCGCGCCGTCGAGCGCATCCACCTCCAGACCGGAGTCATCGGCGAGAGAGATGAGTCCGCTGGCGCGGGCGAACGCGACAGCTTTCTTTACGGCATTCTCGGCGTAGGTGACGCCGTCTTCGGGCACATCGAGATTAAGCCCGATCTGGGATGGAGTGACGAGTTCAATGCCCAAGTCGTCGAGCAATTCGTGCAATTCTTTGATCTTACCTTGATTGTTGGTGGCGATGAGGAGGGATTTCATGGTGAGGTGTATGAATAATAATTGGTAAATGGAGATTAGAGAAGAAGAATTAGAAATTGGATGCTTGTTTGTTTGCCTTTTTATTGATTTGTTCAATTGCCCACCTTGTGTGTTCCCTTACCATGGGCTCGTCATCGGTTAGCGCGTTTTGCAGGACGGGGAGTATGTGCAGGTCGCCTGTATTGCCCAGGGCGACAGCAAGGTTGCGCAGGTAGCCGCGTCGTTTCGCGCGTTTAACCGGCGTCCCGTTGAAGCGTCTGTTAAAGGCTTGGGGGGTGAGAGACAGGTCTTCGGGAGAAGGAGGCGGGGTTTTCGCGTCGAAGGCGGGGTCACCTGCAGGCGCGAATCGATTCCACGGGCAGACCTGCTGGCAGATGTCGCACCCGAAAACCCAATCCCCCAGTTTGCCGCGCAGTTCGGGCGGGATGTCGTCCTTGAGTTCGATGGTCAGATAGGAGATGCAGCGTCGAGCGTCGAGGGTACGGTTCGGCAGGATGCAGTCTGTGGGGCAAGCCTGGATGCAGCGTGTGCATGTGCCGCAATGGTCAGTGGCGAATGGGGAATCGGGTTCGAGCGCGAGGTCGAGAAAAATTTCGGAGAGCAAAAAATACGACCCCTGTTTTGGATGGATGAGACAGGTGTTCCTGCCGATCCAGCCGATGCCCGCGCGTTGGGCGAGGTCGCGCTCGAGGATGGGACCGGTGTCGGTGTACCAGCGGTTCTTCACCGGATGCCCAGCCTGCTCCTCGATAAAGTGGACGAGTTCCTTCATCCGGGCGGGGAGGACATCGTGGTAGTCGAGTCCGCGGGCATAGGCGGCGATGTTGAGGGAGGGGGGGACTCCCTCAACCCTGTCCCCTTTCCTGGCGGCAGAAGGGTATGGTGTCGCGAGCACCAAAATGGATTTACATTCAGGGAGGACCTGTCTGGGGTCGGCGCGGCGGAGGCGGGAGCGTTCGCTGGCGAGGTAGTCCATCGTACCGTGATGACCTTGCGCAAGCCAGGCTTCGAATGTGGAGTAGTGTGGGGGCGGGTCGGGAAGGGTCACGCCCGTCAGGGTGAATCCCAGCTGGCGCGCCTTGTCTTTGATGGTTTGCTTCAGGTCTTGATTCACGGCTCGCCTTATACAGAACGTCCCGCAGGTTTTTCGAGAAACCCGCGGGACGATGAACCCACCAATTGCATCACCTATTGCACGATGATGAGAACGTACAGCACTTTGCCGTCGTTGCCCTGGAAGGCGACGCCGTTGGGGTTTTGAAGCGTCCAAAAGCTTTGATAGGTTCCCGGTAGGCTGGGCGCTTTGAATGCGACCGACACTTCCACTTCCTCCCCTGGAGCGACGGCGGCGGTGAGGGGCTGTGCAACGCCGTCCATTTTGTCGCCATAGCTGAAAATCATTTTGTACCCTTCGCCCCAGGTGCCGATGCCGATGTTTTTGATCTTCCATGTCTTGACGAACTCCTGTCCCGGCGACATGATCGTATTATCGGGCACAGTGACATCGACCGTGGCGACGTCCCATGAATATTTATCACGAAGCGGGATGTTCGTCCCTTCCGCGTTGGTTACAACTGCAACGGGAGGCTGTGTAGCCGTGGCAGTGGGCTCAGGTGGCGCCGTATTGGTCGGCGGCGGGGGCTGTGTGGGGGTGAACGCCGCGGCGGTCAGGGTGAACTGTGAGACAACCGTGCTGGCTGCGGAGGTCCGCACCGCGGCGACATCGGGGGTGGGCTCGGGAGGCTGTGTCGCGGCAGGCGATCCGCATGCGACAATCAATAGGGCAACGATAGAAGCGGTAATGATCACTTTTGGTTTCATGGTCATCCATCCTGTTGATGATTATTTCTTCTTCTTTACCTCGATATAGACGGAGAGCAGTGTGCCAAAGTAGTAGCCTTTGTCATTCATCATGCGGAAATGAGCCTCATATTTGCCCACTTCGAGGGGAGCGGTGAGGTCAATGGAGATATTCACCGCTTCACCGGGGGCAATAAAGTCTTTTTTGTTTTTGATCTTGTAATTGTATGGATCGAGCGCCCTGTCGCCGGCGACGAAGACCAGGGAATACCCGTCATCCCAGGTGCAGGTGCCGGTGTTCCTGATCGCCCAAGTCTTTGTGAAATCCTCTCCCGGCAGCATGACTGTCCCATCTGGGATGGTGACGTCGCCTTCGAAGGCGTTGTTATTGCATTCATCACCCAGCGCAACGGTCGCGCCCGGGACGACAGTCGAGGCAACTTGTGTGAATCCCGGCAACGGCGTGGTATTGAACGAGACGGTGGGAAGCGCTCCCGATGTGGTGGGAAGTCCTTCCGTGGTGGGCAGGGCAAAGGTGGGCAGGGATACGGCTGTGTTGGTGGGCGCCGGTGTGTTCGTGGGCGCGGCAAGGGCGGTCTGTGTGAACTGCACCGAAAGCTGGGCAATGGTCGTCCCGACAATGGCTGTGTTGATGGCGTTCACGTCCAGGGTGGGGGCGGGCGTGGCGCCGACGTTGCACGATGTGAGAAGCAATGCAACCGTCACCAGACCGAAAATGATCTGCCGGTTCATTTTTTGTATGAGCATATAGTTACCTCCAGAGTGAGTGCGGTTTTCATAAGGGGAACCCTTGGCTTTGTTTCCATGACCTTTTCCAATACTTATTTCACGATGATATCAAGATAAACAAGCGGACCAAAGAACACGTTTTCATCGCTCATCAGTTGCCAATATGCCTTGTATTCCCCGGGTTCGGTGGGGGCGGTCAGTTTAACGACAAAGGATTGGGATTCATTGGGTTGAACAAATTCATCCTTGTCATTAATGACAATGTCGTAGCCCTCGATTTCACTGCTGGATCTTTCAGGGATAAAGGCGAAGACATAACCTTCATCCCAGGCGCAGGTGCCGGTATTTTTGATTTCCCAGGCTTTTTCGAATTTTTTCCCGGCACCAACCTTGGAGCCATCCGGCAGGGTTTCGCCGATGAACAATCCATCGTTGCAGCCTACTGCCGTGTTGGAACCGCCGGACTGGGTGGGGGCAATCGGTGAGGCCAGTTGTGTGAATCCCGGTATCGGTGTGGTGTTGAACGAGACAGTGGGAAGCGCCCCCGATGTGGTGGGAAGTCCTCCTGCGGTGGGCAGGGCAAAAGTGGGCAAAGAGACGGCCGTGTCGGTGGGTGCCGGTGTGTTTGTGGGTACGGCGAGGGCGGTCTGTGTAAGTTGCGCTGAGAGTTGGGCAACAGTTGTCCCGACAAGGGCGGTGTTGATGGCGTTCACGTCCAGGGTGGGGGCAGGTGTGGCGCCGACGTTACAGCCTGAAAGCATCAAAGCGGCGATGGTAAAGAGCGCGAACATTTGCCGCTTGAGTTTTCGAACGAACATAAGATTGACCTCCATGAGAATTCTTGCTAGAAGTGGACTGGAAGTACTTAGGGCGCAAGTACTTCCAGTCATTATACTGCCAATTGGGGAAATGCAAATTAAGGGGTGGCGGTGGCTGTTTCGGTGGGCGTTTCTGTGGCAGTGGCGGTGACTGTAGCGGTAAAGGTGGCTGTGGCAGTTGCCGTCGGGGAGGGAGTCGAGGTGATTGTCGCTGTGGGAGCCTGAGAACTCTGCCGCATGATCCGGGGGGCGACCCAGAGGGCGTAATCCTCATGCCCGGAACCGTTCGCAAAGACTGTGAAGATGAACTTCACTTTTTCTCCGCTCAACGAGCTGAGGTCGATATTGACAGGGTAGTACTGCCCTTCATATACCTCACGCCACTGACCAAGCGTCCGAATCGTGCCGTTCCCAATCTGATACTCGAGGCGGAAATACACATCGCAGTCATTCGCTTTGTGCTGGCAGCCGATCAACGCCTGGAAGGAGTCGCCTGTTTTGATGTTGATGGCGGGATATACACCCCGGATCAGTCCATCGTCCGAGCGTTTTGGGTGGGTCAACAGCACATTATCCCTTGCCTTGCCATCCTCCAATTTGACTGAATTGAGGAACATCACGAAACCTCTATTTTCACCGTCCGCGCCGGGGCAGGGCAGGGACCGGGTGTTGTTTTCCCAGGCAGCGTCGCAGTAGTTGGCGGCAAAATCATATCCGGTGACGGTATAGCCCTTAACGGTGACATCCACGTAAAAGCTGGAATTTCCCGAACCAAGCCCGAAAATCACACCGGACGCGTTGCGAAGTTTCCAGTCGCCTCGATAATCGCCGTTGGAATCGGGGGCAATAAGGTCGATGGAGATCGTCACGGTCTCGCCCGGGCTGACCGATTCCGGCATTGGATAGGCGTTCTTTGCGCCGAATTTTTCACCGCTGACATATACGATCGAATAGGATGTCGTCCAGGTGCAGGTACCGGTATTCTTGATGCGCCAGGTCTTTTTGAAGGGTGTGGAACGCCCGACGATGGAACCGTCCGGGTAGGTGACATCCCCTTCGAATGAAGCTGAGTCGCATCTGGCGGCGACCGTTACAATTGGCGGGACGCTCGTGAATGTGTTGAAAGCGGTCGGGCTTGCGGTGGGTATGGAAAGGGTGGCGGTGGCTGTAGGCTGGGCAATAAGGGTATTCGCTGCCTGTGTAGACATACCTTCCAGGGTTTGGGCGGCGGCTGTATAAAGGGCATTCAGGGTCGCAGCAGGCTGGGGGGTGGCCGACGTGAAAGGCCCGCACGCCAGAATGGATGCCAGCGCCAGGAATAGGAGCAAGAATTTCTTGAAACGATCGATACGCATAAATGCCTCCGTTATAAGTAGGGCAGTCTATTAGACGTTTCAAGGAGGTGTCCGGTTCCCATAAAAACGCCGGCGCTGGGAATGCGCCGGCATCTCAGGGCATTTTTTATTGGCAGTTGTGGATGAAAGTTACCGGTTCCCACTCCCGATAGACAGGCGACAGGATAACGATCCTCATCCAGCGCTCTCCCGAGTTGGCTTTGGCGAGCAGTGTGTACGTTGCGGTGACTGTTTTGGATCCAGCTTCGTTGAAATTGAGAGTCTCCTTGGATGTCTTTCCACCATCGCTGTACCGCCAGTAGTATTGGACCTTTGCCGGTCCGTTGGTGGTGATGACGGCTGTCGCCTTGTACCGGACGTTTGTCGGGCAACCTGCCAGTGGATCGCGCTCCAGGCTGTAGGTCACGCTTGTAACGCCGTATTCGACCTCGGTGCTGTCTGAAACGATGATCTGCACGTAGAACGACTGGCTGGTCGGGCCCACGCCAAAGTCAAAGCCCCACGGAGAGCGAAGCCTCCAATAGCCGGTGGTCTCGCCCAACGTAGTGGGCGCTTGCAACAGAATGGGGATTTCCTTGGTCTCTCCCGGAGCGACCACTTCAGGCAGGGAATAGGATGCCGAACCGCCCATCAGGTCTCCATCCCAGAAGACGAGTTTGTAGGTCTTGTCCCAAGTGCAGGTACCGGTATTTTGAAGCCACCATCTCTTGTAAAAGGTCTCGCCTGGCTTATAGATCGTACCGTCCGGCGGGTCTTCCTGAATCAGGTTGGCGGACAGGGTACACCCCAGATTGGGCGCCAGGGTCGCTGTACTAGTCGGCAGGATAACGTCTGTGGCGGGGGTAGTTGTTGCATCGGAGGCGAGGGTGGGTGGAATTGCAGTGAAGGTTGGTACCTGCGCCGCCTCGGTCAAGGAATTTTGTGCCTGAACCGTCTGGGCGACAGCGGTCGCGATCTCGGATTGATTTTGCGATGCCCCTCCACAGGCGTTGAGAAGAAGAACAAACGCTGTCATCACAAGAAGGATTTTTTGTTTTCGTGTCTGAACCATTCATCATCCTTTCTTTATGCTGAAAACCGGTATTCATTATACCTGCTTGGTTTCCCCTCTTCTGAACGATAACCGACTGCATGGATTTTTCTAAGACTCGGCTCATATAGGTTTTTCCCTTTTGGAATGGGCGAAATATGGTCAAAAAAGCGCCCGGTTGATGTGCCGGGCGCTGCTCTCCGAATCTCTTTCTACGGGACGATCACCTGCGGGCTGACCCACACTGCCATGTCCTGGGTGGCGGGGCCATTTGCCAGCACCGCCAGCACGAGTTCGATGTTCTTCCCAGCCAGGCTGGACAGGTCCACATCGATGCTGTTGAGCGTACCGTTGCAGGTCTCCGTCCACTCACCCAGCGACTTGAGCGTACCTGCCTCCCGATAATTGAGTTGGAATTTTACATTTCCCGACCCACAGGTGCCGTCTCCAAGAGCGAGGAAACCAATCTTTGCCTTGAAATGTTCCCCGGCTCTAATCGTGTAGGCAGGAAAGCGGCCTGTAATGACGCCGTCATTCACCCATTGCGGGTACATTTCAAGGACTTTTGCGGCGCTCGAACCATCCTCCAATTTTTGATTATTGCGGTACATGACGAAACCGTCCGCATTCGTGTCGGGTCCGCCAAAGGTCAGGTTACCCGCGCCGCTGACCCAGGTGGCATCGGGAGCGCGAGTGTGCAGGTCGAACCCGGAACTGGTCGAGGCGACCTTGATCTCCACGAAGAACGATTTTCCCTGGTATCCATTCTGCACGGGCAGGAGCACGCCCGAAGCATTGCGGAGCCGCCAGTAACTGCGGACCGTTCCGCTGAAGCTCACAGGCACGGTGAAGGAAACCGAAACATCCACCTCCTGGCCGGGTCCTACGGTGCCAATCGCGTTGGGCGAACCGTTCATGGATTCGCCGCTGTCGAACACCAGCGAATATCCCGACCAGGTGCAGGTGCCAATATTCCTCAACCGCCAGGTTTTTGTGAACGATGCCCCCGGCTCGATCTGCGTGCCGTCCGGGATCGTCACATCCTTGACGAATAACGCCGCGTCACAAGCCGCGGTGGGAGAAACAACGGGCGTATTGGTCGGCGGAGCGGCAGTGGTCGCGATCACCGGCGTGTTGGTCGCCGGGGGCGGCGGAAGGGTGGGTGTATTGAACGGGACCGACTGGGTCAATTGCGCCTGCACGGTCAGCGCCGCCGCGGTGAATATTGCGTTCGGCTCCTCGGTGGCAGGCGCCCTTGATGGCAGGTTGCACGCGGAAAGGGCGAACACAACGATAAATAAAACGGAAATAAATCGTACAATCTTGGACATTCTTTTCTCCTCTTTATGATGACGCCATTTTACACCCCGCACGCTTTTTAATCATAGCATGTGACGTGCGAAGTACACGATTGTAGACGGACTGAAACTTCCCTTTGTTCCTAAACAAAAACCCCCTCCCGGATGGAAGAGGGCTGTGTGAATATTCTTCGCGTCCTTCCACGCCTCAGGCTGCCGCGTGGACCCCCGCCATCAATAACCCCAACTGTTCGCGCGTCGCGTCCTTGTGATCCACCGTTTCGACGATCTGCCCGCGGTACATCACCGCGATCCGGTCGGAGAGCGACATGATCTCATCCAACTCCGCGGAGACAAGCAGAACAGCCACGCCGCGGTCGCGCATGGCAATGATCTCCTTGTGGATATATTCGATCGAGCCGACATCCAGACCGCGGGTAGGCTGCGAGGCAATCACCAGTTTGACAGGGCGGCTTAATTCGCGTGCCACGATCACCTTTTGCTGATTCCCGCCAGAGAGCTTCCCGGCGTTGACGAAAGCGGACGGTGTGCGGACATCGAATTCTTTGATCAACTTTTGGGCGTTCTCATCCACCTGATTTTGCTGGATGACGATACCTTTCGAGAAACGCGGCTGGTAGTAATCGCACAAAACCATATTGTCTGCCACTGAATAAGAGAGCACGAGTCCATGCCGCTGGCGGTCTTCGGGGATATGCGCCAGTCCCGTTTCCGTAATTACACGCGGCGGCTTGTTGGTCAGGTCTTTGCCCGACAACATGAAACGCCCGCTCTCGATATGTCGCAGTCCTGTCAATGCCTCCGCCAATTCGGTCTGCCCATTGCCCTGCACCCCTGCGATGCCAAGCACCTCGCCCGCCTGCACGCTGAACGACACGCCACGCACCGCCTCGAGTCCGCGGACATCCTTCACGTGCAGGTTTTCCACTCTCAAAACTTCCTCCGCGGGCTTGGCGGGGCCCTTTTGCACGGTCAGAATGACCTCGCGTCCCACCATCATCGCGGCGAGTTTTTGCTCATTGGTCTCCTTGGGCACGGTCGTGCCGACGACACGTCCTGCGCGCATGACCGTGATGCGGTCTGCCACAGCCAGCACTTCCTTCAATTTGTGGGTAATGAAGATGATTGACACACCCTTGGCGGTCAGATCGTGCATGATGCGGAAAAGGTCCTCCGCCTCCTGCGGCGTCAACACAGCGGTGGGCTCATCGAGGATGAGAATATTTGCCTTGCGGTAGAGTGCTTTGACGATCTCAACGCGCTGCTGGAGTCCCACAGGCAGGTCGCCGACAATCGCCTCGGGATCCACCTCCAGCCCGTATTGATGCGAGAGGTCCCGTACCCTTTGCGCCACCTCCTTGCGATCCAGCCTGACGAGCGGATTCTCATTCGGCGCGGCGCGGTGGGATGTCTCTTCGCCGAGCATAATATTCTCCGTCACCGTGAAGACCGGGATGAGCATGAAATGCTGATGCACCATGCCAATGCCATGCTTGATCGCGTCACGCGACGAATTGAGCTGCATCCTGTTTCCATCGACGACCACCTCGCCCGATTCGGGATGGTACAGACCATAGAGAATGTTCATCAATGTGGATTTGCCCGCGCCGTTCTCACCGAGCAGGGCGTGGATCTCACCCTTCCGCAGGTCGAAGTTCACGTTGTCGTTCGCAAGAACGCCAGGGAATTTTTTGGTGATTCCCTTCGCTTCGAGGACAATGGGGGCGGTTTCGTTTTTTGCCATGTTATTTCTCGTAAGGCTGACCGTCGGCCGCGGGAGGCGTGGTGCGACCAATGATGCCGGTCAGAATGATCATGGTCAGGATATAGGGAATCAGCCCGACCACGTAGGATTGTTGCAGGAATGCCCATTGGGGCGGGATGACCTCGCGGAACAACTGCAATTTGATGTTCAGCGCCTGAGATGCGCCGAAGACCAACGCGGCAGTCCACGCGCCGATGGGAGTCCAGTTGCCAAAAATCATGGCGGCAAGCGAAATGAACCCGCGTCCGTTGGTCAATAACGGCTCGAATGACGGCACCGACTCGATGGTGAAATAGGCGCCTGCCAGTCCTGCCAGCGCGCCGCCAATGATGACATTTGCGTAGCGCATCTTGACCACATTGATACCGACCGTGTCCGCGGCTTTTGGATGTTCACCCACTGCGCGGGTGCGCAGTCCCCAGCGTGTATTGAAGAGAATGTAATGAGCAACGAACACGAGTACGATGGCGCTGATCGCGATGGGTCTCTGGTCGAGAACCGTGTTCAGCGCTCGGACGATTTCAACACAATCGGCAGAAGCGCCGCAAATTGGATTGAGCACTTCAGAGAGCGGGACATGAACGTTCAGCAGTGTGCCCGGGGAATTGGGAATTTCTCCGCCGAAGACGCTGCCCTGCCCAAAGAACATTTGCCGGTTCAGAAAGCCCGTCAACCCGACAGCGAGAATGTTGATCACCGTGCCGCCGATGATCTGGTCCACTTTATAGGTGACGGATAACACGGCAAGCAGGAGCGCCATCAACATGCCGGTGACGATTGCCCCAAGGAGACCGACGAAGATGCTGATGCCCTGTCCAAATCCAAATACATGATACATGTAAATGGCGGTCAACCACCCAAAGAAGGCGGAGGAAAGCATCATGCCTTCGATGCCGATGTTGACCACGCCGGAGCGTTCACAAAATACGCCCGATAATGCACCGAGCGTGAGCGGGGTTGCAACTGCAATGGTTGTCGCCATCATACTGGTGATAATGATGATGGGAGTCGACTCTGTGCGCCCAATCAGTACGACGATCCCAAACAGGACGACGATGATCAGGAGGATGAAGCCAAAACGTTTCCAATCCATGATGTCTCCTAGCCTCCCCAGCCGCGAGTGAGCACAACGCGTTCGCCCTGTGCCTTGATCCGGTAGATGTATCGGATGATGGCGTCAGCCGCCACGAACAGCAGGATGAGCGCCTGAAGCATGGAGATGAGGTCAACGGGCATTTGGGTGAGGAATTGCATCCGGGTCGCACCGTTGCGCATCGCGGCGAACAGGATTGCGGCGAGCACCACCCCCAGCGGGTGCGACTTGCCCAGCAATGCGATGGCGATGGCGTCGAAACCGTATCCGATCGAGAAACCAAGTTCATGGCGGTAGTTCAAGCCGGTGACCTCGATTGTCCCTGCCAGCCCCGCCAACATGCCGGAGAGCGCCATGGTCAGGATAATCGTACGCTTCACGTTGATTCCGGCATACTTTGCCGCATCGGGGTTCATGCCAACGGTGCGAATCTCGAAGCCGAGAGTGGTTTTGTTGAGCACCCACCACACCAGATATGCCACAAGCAGGGCGAAGATGAAACCCCAGTGCACGCGCAGACCTTCAAAGATCGTCGGGATGCGGGCTCCATCCGCGATCAACGGAGTACGGGCGATCACGTTATTGGGATCCGGGTCCTTCATCGGACCATTCAGCAGGAATGAAATGGTGTTCAGGGCGATATAGTTCATCATGATGGTATTGATGACCTCGTGCCCTCCGGTGTATGCTTTGAGAAAGCCGACGATTGCCGCCCAGATTGCACCCGCAGCCATACCCACGATAATCGCCAATGGGAGGTGAATGATGGTTGGGATTTCGACGCCAAGCCAGCCGGGAAGGGCATAGCCGATCAGCGCGGAGACGGTCGCTCCCAGCGCAAGCTGACCCTCCGCCCCAATGTTGAACAGCCCGCCCTTGAAGGCAAGCGCCACTGCCAGTCCGCCAAAGATATATGGCGTTGCCCAAACTGCTGTTTCACTTAATGCTTTTGCCGAACCAAAGGAGCCGTCTATCAGCCCATAATAAGCCAGAAATGGATTTCCTCTCACGATGGCAATGATGATCCCGCCTAGAACGACAGCCGTCAGGATCGCCAAGAAGGGAATGAGCATGGCATCCAAAGCCGAACGAAACAGGGTTTTGAGGGATAAGCCTGATTTTTTCTCGGATTGCATGATGTCTCCGATTTGAACTGTGATGAATTTCTCGAATTATATCACTTGAACATATTTATCAGACAAATTACCGCCCTAATGATGCGGAACAAAAAAGGGAAGAGGCATTCACCTCTTCCCTTTTTTACTGCTTATTGCAACTTGTTACTGGGGCTTGACGGGGGGTACGTTGGTCTTGATCGAGCCGTCGAGCAGACCGGCATTGATCTTTTCCATTTCGGCTTTCACGTCAGCAGGCACTTCGCTGTCCAGATCGTGGAACGGAGCATAGCCCGCGGCACCATAGAAGTTGCCGACCGGGAAATTGCCATCCTTCGCCATCTTGATCAGGTCGAAAACGCCCGGAGTGATGAGCTTCATCGCGCTGGAGAGCATGCGAGGAGCCGCTTCGGGCAGGGTCAGGTACTGGTCGGTATCCACGCCGATGGCGTAGGCGCCAGCCTGGGCGGCGGCGGTGATCGCACCGTTACCGGTGATACCACCACAACCGAAGATCGCATCCGCACCCTGATCCATCATGGACTTGGCGGTCGCGGCGCCCCACTCGGGGTCGGTGAAAGTCTTGTCGAAGCCGACATCGCTGTGATAGACAACGAAGACTTCGGTGGTGGTGCCCTTCATGCCGTCGGCATAAGCGGCGCCAGCCTTGTAGCCTTCACCAAAGCGCCAGACGGGCGGGACTGCATCGGTACCACAGACCGCGCCAATCTTGTGGCTCTTGCTCATCATGGCCGCAAGAGCGCCGACGAGGAAGCCAGCATTATCTTCGGGGAAGTTCAAACCGACGACGCCGGGAGTTTCGGCAGACTGGAACTGGTCTACACCGATAAACTTGACGTTCGGATATGTGCCGGCCGCTGCAATGGTCGCTTCACCCATGCCGAAACCGACGGTCACAATCACATCGTAATTCTCATCGGCAAAGGTGGCGATATTTTTGGCGTAGTCCTTCGAGTCGGCTGTTTCGATGTAGTTCACGATCGCGCCCAATTCCTTCTCGGCGCGCTGGACGCCCTCCCACGCGGACTGGTTGAAGGACTTGTCATTGATCTTGCCAACGTCCGTGACCAGACCCACGCAGAAGGTCTCTTCATCTGCACAATCCGGAGCCGCAGGTGCACAGGCGGGCAGGATCATGCCGGCGACCAAAAGCGCCACGAGCAAAACGTACAGCTTCTTCATATTTTCTTCTCCTCGTTGAATTTTGAATAACAGGGTTACTACAAACCCTTTTTTCATCACAAGTATACAATCAGTTCAACCATTCGACAAGCCGCCTGTAAAAAGATGTGACAAATGTCCGTTCACGCCTGAACCGGGGCCTGATCCCGTTACCCCGGCTGCGCCTCCCCGCGTTTAACGCCGGAGATCAGCAAAAACGCGACGAAAAAGAAGAGCGGCGCAAGCGCCATGATGATGTTGTAATTGTTGTTGGTAAGCTGGATCGCCCAGCCGTTCAGGTTCGGTCCTACGATGGCAGAAAGCGTGGAGAACAGGTAGTACAACCCGGTAAAGGTGCCAATTCTCGCCGCGCTGGTCAGATCCACGATCATGGGCAGGGAATTGATATTGATAAACGACCAGGCGATTCCGCCGATGATGAGCAAAACACCCGCCAGAGTTAACATGCGCGCGCCACCCTCCACAAGTGGAATGCCGACCAGCGGCAGGGGGGCAATGCCGGTCAGTAATGCATCTGCCGGTGTAATGTAAAGCAGAATCATCATGATGATCAGCGTGATCAGCCCAACGGAAATCGTCGTCCGCCGCCCGATCTTGCCCGCGATAAAACCGGAGGGGATGGCAAATATCACAAAAAAGAGGGGCAATACGGAAAGCAAAGTCGCGCCGTCCCCTGCGCTCAACCCAAGATGATTCTTTGCATAGAGGGTAAAGAACGTTTCCACGGCTGAGAACCCGATGAACCAGAAGAAGATGGCAAGCAGGATACGTAATCCGCTTTTATCTTCATCGTTGAAAACTTCCTGCAGGCTTGCGATTATGCCGGGTTGTTCCTGGGTCTGTTCGTATTCCTTGGGCTCTTCAATGAAGAGATAAACAATTAATGCGGCAAGCAGTACGAGTCCCGACCCCAGCCAGAACGGGAAATTGGGGCTCATTTTGTACAACATACCGCCGGTCTGCAAGGCGATGATTGTGCCGACGCCGCCCATGAAATTGATGATGCCGTTTGCCTGAGAGCGGAACGCGGAGGGCGTGATATCGGGCATCAAAGCCACCACCGGTGTACGCCATAATGCTGCGCTCAGTAACAGAGTGCTGGTACATGCAACGAACAGCGGCAGCACTGCCGCAACAGGAATCAACCCGAAAGCCAACGCCGAAATCGGCGCACCGACGAGGATGAAGGGAATGCGGCGTCCCAGTGGTGTGCGGACCCGATCTGACCAGGCACCGACAGGCGGCTGGATAAACAACGCCGCGACATTATCGAGGGTCATGAAAGCGCCGATCAACGCTGGTGCGATGTTGAATTTTTCCGATAGAAAGATGGGGACAAAGGCGTTATAGACGCCCCAAATAACGCTGACACCGAAAAAACCGAAACCGAGCAGGAAGGTCTTGCCGTAGTTGAGCCGTGATGACATGGTTTCCTCCAGGTGTTGGGTGTGAAGGTTGCAGTTCCAAAGTTTAGGGGTACAGGTCAGTCTTCTTGACCTTCACCTTCTGACCTCAACCGTTCAATGAATTTTTTATCCTTTTCAGTTAGTTCCGCCTTTTCGAGCATATCCGGGCGTTTACGGAAGGTGCGGATGAGTGCCTGTTCCCTGCGCCATTCATCGATCCTGGCATGGTTGCCGCTGGCGAGCACATCGGGAATCTTCCAGCCGCGGAAATCGGGCGGTTTCGTGTAGTGCGGATATTCGAGCAGACCCATCGAATGTGAGTCATCCTCCGCGCCGGTGGGATCGCCCAGCACCCCGGGGATGAGCCGCGAGACCGCGTCAATGATGGTCAGCGCGGGGAGTTCGCCGCCGGTGAGGACGTAGTCGCCAACGGAGATTTCGTCGGTGACAAGGTGTTCGCGGATGCGTTCATCCACGCCTTCGTAGCGCCCGCAGAGCAGGGCGATGCGTTTATGTCGGGATAATTCCTCTGCCACGCGTTGGGTGAAAACGCGTCCCTGAGGGGTTAATAAGATGACGGGAATCGCGGTCGGCTGAGGGTGAGTCGCAGCCAATCCCAAAACAGTTTCGACCGCTTCGAAAACCGGCTCCGGTTTCATCACCATCCCGCCTCCGCCTCCGTAGGGGGTATCATCAGTGGTGTGATGTTTGTCGTGCGCGTAATCACGAATGTTGTGTACGCGCACGTCAATCAGCCCTCGCTGACGGGCGCGTTGAAGAATGCTGGATTCAAGGTAAGGCGGGAATACTTCGGGCAGGAGGGTGAAGACCTCGAACTGCATAGGCAGATTGTAGCATAAGAGGCGGGTTAGAGTAGCGCAGCCTTGCTTGACGTTGATTCGCCGCAAATGGTAATATGATTTTATGTATTTACCGCGAAGCAGTCGATGGAGTATGACACGCCGCCGACGCCGCCCGAATTATTTTGCATGGGTGGTGTTGGGGCTGGTCCTGCTCTTTGGATATTATTTTAATCAGATTTACCTGCCCAGTCAGCCGAACCCGTTCGAGCCGACGCCCACTGCAACGCGTTCGCCGGAATCCTTCGTGTCTGAGGCGGAGGCGCTCTTCCAGGAGGGGAAGTTGACCCAGTCCATTGAGGCGTATCGGGAGGCGATCCGTTCCTCGCCGCAGGATGCCTCGTTGTATATCGCCATTGCCCGTGTGCAGGTGTGGGCGGGAGATTATGAAGAGGCACAGTCGAACGCCGAGAATGCATTGTTGCTGAGCCCGAATAATTCGATGGCTCATGCTGTGCGCGCCTGGGCGTTGGATTTTCAGGATGGGAGAAATAGCGAAGCGCTGGAGGCGATTGACAGGGCGCTTGAGCTTGATCCGAATAACGCCATTGCTCATGCCTACCGGGTGGAGATTCTGATTAATTCCGGTTCCTTCGAAAATGTCGAAAAGGCGATTGAAGTGTCACGGACCGCGATTGCGCTCGATCCCAACGCGTTGGAAACGCGCCGGGCGCGCGGATATATCTTTGAAGCGGTCGGTGATTATGAGAATGCGATCCAGTTTTATAAATCAGCGATCGAGATCAATCCATACATTCCCATTTTGCACATGGAACTTGGAAGGAACCTGCGCTTTGCGCAAGTCTATGAAGACGCGGTCAGGGAATTCACCCTTGCCAACACTCTCGACCCGAGCAGCCCCGAACCCGAACAGTGGATTTCGCGCACCTATGCCACCGTCGGTGATTATGCCAAGGCGGTGCAGTATGCGGAACAGGCTGTGAAGGATGACCCGACCGACGCAAGGTTGCACGGCAATTATGGTGTCATGTTGTATCACAACCTGTCCTGGCCGGAGGCGGTGGAGGAACTCCGGCTGGCGCTCAATGGCGGTCTGACGGCGGACAACCAGGAAGTTCAGGGATTACCCTTGACCAATGAATTGCGCATCGCCGAATACTATTACACGTATGCTTTGGCGCTGGCGCGTACGAACCAGTGCGGCGAAGCGCTGCAACTGGCTCAAACCTTGCAGTCCAGGCTCCCGGCGAATGAAAATGCAGTGGCGGCAGCCGAACGGACCATCGAGATCTGCGAGGAGAATCTCAATAATCCGGCTGTGGATACACCGACGCCGACTCCCACCGGCGGCCCAAGCGGGGGAGTCACCTCCACGTCGCTGCCCGACTAAAGAATGAACGTCAATCCCCGTCGCCCCATTTTCAACCGCAGACCGCAGACGAATATCTACCGGATGTTTGTTCTGGTAGTGATGCTCCTCGGCGGGATATGGATGATCCAGCAGATTAATAAGGGTGAGATCAAACCCTTGTTCCAGCCAACCGCCATCCCGACGCGTTCTGTCGAATCCTACGCCCTGGAAGGCGATGCCAACTTCAGCGCGGGCAGGGTGGATGCGGCGATTCTTGCCTATCAAAACGCACTGAAGGTGAATCCGAACAACCCAGAGATCTGGTGGAAATTGGCGCGCATCCAGACATATTCCTCCGCCTTCAAAATCACGAACGAGGAAAAGAAAGCCCGCTTGCAGGAGGCGGTCGAATCCGCCCGAAAGGCTGTGGAACTGGCGCCAGATGACAGCACCGCGCGCGCTGTCCTTGCGTTTGCGTTGGACTGGAGCGCCAACCGCAACTTTTACACTGCCGAGGAGGTGCAAGATTTCTTAATCGAGGCGGAGACACAAGCCTTGCAAGCCCAGCAATTGGACAGTTCCAATGCCCTCGCACTGGCATATTACGCCGAGATCCTGAACGACCAGCAAAAATGGGATCAGGCGGAACTCATCATCAAGCAGGCGCTCGAACTGGACGACTCGTTGATGGACGTTCACCGTGTATATGCCGTTGTGCTGGAGACCAAATCCCAATACAACCTGGCAATCACGGAATACGACAAAGCCATCGCCATCGAACCCAACTTTACGTTCCTGTATCTCAGCGCAGGAGTGAATTACCGCGCCCTGGCCTTTGCCATCCCCGACCCGAATGCGGCGCGACCGGTCTATGAAAAGTCGCTGGAGTATTTCGACCGGGCTGTGAAGATCAACCGGCAATTGGGGATCAAAGATCCCGGTCCACATCTTTCCATCGCAAATACCTACACCCAATTAGGCGAGTTCTTCATCGCGGCGGAAAATGTAAAAACGGCGCTGGAATATCAGCCGACCAACTCCACCATTTACGGGCAATTGGGGTTGGTCTACTTTCGCTCGCGTAACTACGAAGGCTCGATCTTTTCCCTGCAATGCGCCACCTACGGATGTTCTGGGGAGGATTCGTGCCTCGGGCGCGGGCTGGAAAAATGCTTCCCAGACTTGGGCGAAAACCCAGTGGATGTTCCGGGACAGGCGATCTCCCCGAACACCATCGTTTACTATTACACCTATGGGTCTGTTCTCGCCGCTTTGAGCCGCCCGGCGGACAATAAGTGTGGATTGGCAATGAAAGTGTTGAACGAGGTGAAGGCGGAGGTCAATGCCAACCCGGAAGAATATGCCGAATCGCGTGATATCATCCTGTTCGATATTGTCCAGCCGAGCGAGTTTATCTGCCAATCGCTGGCGGAGGGAGGAGCGCCCGCTTCCACACTCCCAGCCGGAGCGGGGGACGCGATGGTGGACGCCGCCGCCACCCCGACGCTGGCTCCGTAAGCCTGAAGCGCTCTGTGGGCGGCGTATCAGAGCTTTGTAAGAATTTCAACAATTCCCTTGACTTTGGTCTCCTGTTTCGGTATCATACGATTAGCACTCAGACGGCTTGAGTGCTAATTTCGTGATTATTCCAAAATCAAAAAATCCTATCAGGAGGTCGAACAATGGCAAGTAAATTAAAGCTGAAACCCCTTGGCGGACGCGTGATCGTGGAACCAATCGAGCAGGAAGAAATGACTGCCGGTGGTATCATCCTTCCCGAGACCGCCAAAGAGAAACCGCAGGAAGGCAAGATTCTGGCGGCTGGTCCCGGTGACCGTGATGATGAAGGCAAACGCATTGCCTTGGACGTGAAAGTGGGTGACCGTGTCTTGTACGCCAAGTACTCCGGCACTGAAGTGAAAGTGGATGGCAAGAAACTGCTTATCCTGCGCGAGAGCGACATTCTCGCCATCGTAGAAGGCTAATTCTGGAGGTATTGAACAATGGCTGCTAAACAACTTGTCTTTTCAGAAGACGCCCGCCGCAAACTCAAGAACGGCATGAATATCGTTGCCAACGCGGTGAGCGCGACCCTTGGTCCCAAAGGACGCAACGTGGCGGTGGACCGCAAATTCGGCTCTCCCACCATCACGCACGACGGCGTTTCCGTCGCCAAAGAGATCGAACTCGAAGATCCGTTTGAAAACATGGGTGCGCAACTGCTCAAAGAAGCCGCCTCAAAGACCAACGACATTGCCGGCGACGGCACCACCACCTCGACAGTGCTGGCGCACGCCATCGTCAATGAAGGGTTGAAGGCCCTCGAAGCCGGTTTCAACCCGATGCTTCTCAAGAACGGGATCTCCCTTGCCACTGAGACCGTGGTGGAAGAACTCCGCAAGATGTCGGTCAAGATCGACACCAAGGAAGAGATTGGCTCCGTCGCCACCAACTCGGCTGCTGATGAAGCCATCGGCAACCTGATTGCCGATGTGATGGACAAGGTCGGTAAAGACGGCGTTATCACCGTGGAAGAATCCAAGTCCCTGCAGTTCGAGACCGAATACGTGGAAGGTATGCAGTTCGACCGCGGTTACCTCTCTCCCTATTTCATCACCAGCACCGACAAGATGGAAGCTGTTATCAACGAGCCGTACATTCTTATCAATGAGAAGAAAATCTCCGCCGCGGCAGACATCGTCCCCATCCTCGAAAAACTCGTCCAGATCGGCAAGCGCGACCTGGTCATCATCGCCGAGGATATTGATGGTGAGGCCCTCGCCACCCTCGTCCTCAACAAACTGCGCGGCATGCTGAACGTGCTGGCTGTCAAAGCCCCCGGTTTTGGGGACCGCCGCAAGGCCATGTTGCAGGACATTGCCATCCTGACTGGCGGCACCGTGATCTCCGAAGAGACCGGTCGCAAGCTCGAAACCGCTACCATTCAGGACCTCGGAAAAGCCGAGAAGGTTGTCTCAGACAAGGAGAACACCACCATCGTCGGCGGCAAAGGCAAGAAATCTGATATCGAGGGCCGCATCAAGGAAATCCGCGCCGAAATCGAAAAGAGCACCAGCGATTACGACAAGGAAAAACTCCAGGAACGCCTCGCCAAATTGAGCGGCGGCGTAGCCATCATCCGTGTGGGTGCCGCGACCGAGACCGAGATGAAGGAAAAGAAGCACCGCGTCGAAGACGCCCTCTCCGCTGCGCGTGCCGCGGTCGAGGAAGGCATCGTCCCCGGTGGCGAAATTTCCCTCATCAACGCCTCCGCCAAGCTCGACAAACTTGCCAAAGAAAACGGCGAAGAAAACGAAGAGATTCGCGTCGGCATCAATATCGTCAAGAAGGCGCTCGAAGCCCCGATCCGCAAACTCGCCGCCAACGCTGGCCAGGATGGTTCCGTCATCATTGACACCGTCCGCCGCACTGCCGCCGAGAAGAAGAACAAGAACATCGGCTACAACGTGCTGACCGGCAAATACGTGGACATGATCGAAGCCGGCGTCATCGACCCGGTCAAAGTGGTGCGCGGCGCGCTCGAAAATGCCGCATCCATCGCCTCGATGATCCTCACCACCGATGTGCTCATCACCGACATGCCCGAGAAGGAAAAACCTGCTCCCGCCATGCCGCCCGGTGGAATGGATTATTAATCCCAATTCAAAGCCTTTGCAGGGGCGTGACCCGTCATGCCCCTGCATTTTTTAACGTATAATCGGGGCGATGTTTCTACACAGCAAAAAAATTATTTGGATCCTCTTCATCTTTCTGACCGCACTCATACCCGCCGCGTGCGCTTCTCTTCCCACCCCCACACCTGTTTCCACACCCACCGCGACGTCCACCCCCGAACCTCCCACCGCCACGCCTGAGCCCATGGCGTTGACCGTGAACGGGGAGGGGATTACCTACGCCGAATTCGACGCGGAAGTGGCGCGCTACATCGCCGCTCAAACGGCTCTGGGTAACACCGTTGACTCGCCCACCGCCACCAGCACTGTGATTGAGGACCTGGTCGCACAGATGCTCCTTGCCCAGGCTGCACGCGCCAACGGATTCTCGCTCGACGATGCCTCCTTACAAGCGCGCATCGATTCGCTTACAGCGCAGATTGGCGGGGTGGATGCATTGTCGATGTGGCAGCAGAGTCACGGGTACACCGACCAGACCTTCCGGTCCGCGTTGAAGCGGGCGGCTGAATCCGCCTGGATGCGTGACAAAATCATTTCGGGCGTTCCCAGTACTGCCGAACAGGTACACGTCCAGCAAATTCTGCTCTATAATCAAGAGACGGCTCAGAATTTTCTCACCCAATTGAATGGCGGAGCCGATTTCGATGAATTGGCATTCAAAGCCGACCCATTGACACGCGGCGATCTGGGCTGGGTGCCGCGTGGGTACTTGCTGGACGCGAAGATCGAGGAAGTCGCGTTTACCTTGCAGGTGGGCGGGCATAGCGACGTGATCGCCTCGAATGTGGGATTTCATATCCTGCGAGTGCTCGAACGGGACCTTGCCCGACCGCTTTCGCCCGATGCATTGCTGGCGTTGCAGGAACTGGCGTTGAAGAAATGGGTCGAGGAACAAAGACAATCGGCAAGTGTGGTCCTTGCACCGTAGTAATTTCATACCCAGAATGGGTCTTGAATAATGGAGCAACATCAATGAGCGATGAATTTAATTTTGACGGAAAACCATCCCGACGCGCCTCCGGCGGTTCCATGGAGGTATGGGATATCCTTTCCATATTGGTGCTGCTTCTCACAGTGTGCATTGGCGTATATTTTCTGGCTGTCTTTATTTCCCCCAACTCAACTTTCAACCTGTTTCCCCCCGGCGGGCGTAGTGTCACGCCGACTGCCACCTCCGGCCCCATTCAACTTGAACCCACCTGGACCGCCAGCCCCACGCTGGAGTTGACCCCCACCTCCACGCTGCGTCCTACCTTTACGCCTCTGCCGACGAACACGCCTTTCTCGCTCATCCCGCCTACCCGCACGCCGAGACCGCCCACACCGACCCCAACCCCCAAGGCGCCATTCAGCGCAATCTCGGTCTCCAACGTCGAAAGCACGCTTATCCATCCCGAACTGGCATGTAATTGGGCAGGGATTGGCGGCACGGTTGTGGATGCCAACAACAGCCCTGTCATCGGTATGGTGGTTGTCCTGCGCGGCTCGCTGAATGGGAATTCGATCGAGCAGCAGATTGTCACGGGTATCAACAAGGAATATGGTCCGTCCGGTTTCGAGTTCGTGCTTGGTAATGCCCCCGTGGCATCGAGCAAAACGCTGTATGTTCAACTCGTTGACCTGCAAAATATCCCGCTCTCAGACAAGATCTTCGTCACCACCTCTGCCGATTGTGACAAGAACCTGGTGCTGGTACGGTTTAAGAAGAATCGATAGGAAAAGCCCTTGTAGAAAAAGAGACGGTCACTTCAGCAGAGACCGTCTCTTTTTCTACACTGCCACATTCCAGTGTTCGTATTTTTTGTTCTTTCCTCGCAAAATATCTTCATACATCGTGCGCAATTTGGTCGTGACGGGTCCCATCACCCCCGCGCCGATGGGGCGATGATCCACCTTTGTCACGGCGGTAATCTGCGCGGCGGTGCCGGTCATGAACATTTCCTCGCTGATGAACACTTCTGTGCGGTCAATGGAGCGTTCCACGACAGTGAGTCCAAGTTCGTTGCGTGCCAGTTCAATGACCGATTTACGCGTGATTCCTTCGAGGATATTGTCGGTCACCGGCGGCGTGACCAGCACACCATCCCGCAGCATGAAGATGTTCATCGCTGAGCCTTCTGAGACATGACCGTTGTTGTCCAGCACCAGCGCCTCGTCAAAACCGGCGCGGTTCGCGTCCGTTTTGATGAGCGCCGAATTGGCATATGCCCCCGACACCTTGCCGCGCGCCGGGATGACGTTGTCATCGATACGCCGCCACGAAGAGAAAGTCACATGCGCGTTCGTGTCATTCTTGACGTATGGTTCATACGCAATCACGAACATGCAAAACTCATCCTTGAGGTCGTGCAGCCGCACGCCGATGCCCAGGTCCGCCTTGTAAAAGGACGGCCGCATGTAAATATCCTGCTGCCAGTTATCGGTACGGAGCAGATCAAGCGTCAGTTGGATGAGGCTCTCTTCATCATAGCCGGTTTGCATCGCCAACATGCGCGCCGAGTGGAGCAGCCTGCGAAAATGATCATAGGGACGAAAAACGAAGAGACGTTTTTTCTCTTCGTTCCAGTACCCTCTCATGCCGCCGAATACGGCGGTTCCGTATAAAAAGCCGTGAGTGGCAATGTTGATTTTTGCATCCGCAAGCGGGACGATCTTTCCCTCAAAAAACGCGTGCTTCGAGAGATCCACCAGGACACCTCCAATAAATGAGATTGGATCGACTTACGTGCGCATTATACCTGATTCGTTCCGCATCCCTCCCGGCTGGAAGTTGATCTCGTCATGAATCGCCCTTGACTCCCTGTGAAAGAGTGTTAAAATCTAATTTGATATATATCAAATTAGATTTACGGATGTAAAATATGGAAACAAACCCTGAAATACTCGCCTTTGTCAAAGCCATGTCGTCAGCCGAACGGCTGCGTATCGTCGGCGTGCTGGCGCGTGGACGGGCAACCCAGGCGCAGATTGCTGAGCAACTGCACCTCCCCGTGCGAGATGTGTTCAATCATCTCTCTTTTCTTGTGCATGTAAACGCGGTCACGGAAATGGATGGCGTCTACGACCTGAACGAAAAAGCCGTCGAGGCGTTGGCGCGGAGGCAGTTCGAAGGTACGCGCCCCGCCTTCGTGTCGAAACAGGAAAAGCAGGAGGATGTTCGCAAGGTGTTGAAAAATTTTCTCAATGCCGACGGAACCTTGAAGCAAATCCCGCCCATAGGAAACAAACTGCTCATCATCCTTAACTTCATCGTAGACGCTTTTGCTTTCGATACTGATTACACCGAGAAGGAAGTCAATACCATCCTGCGCCGATTTCATGTTGACACCGCCGCTTTGCGCCGCTATCTGGTCGATCACAAATTGATGGCGCGTGAAGCTGACGGGACAAAATACTGGCGAGTGAAAGCGGATGTGGTATGAGCGAAGAACTTGTCGCCTTCTTCAAAGCCCTCGCCGATCCCAGTCGCCTCAAGATTGTCGGATTACTGGCGCGACAACCCTACAGCGTGGAAGAACTTGCCGCGCTGATAGGGTTGAAGCCCTCCACAGTCTCGCATCACCTTGCCAAACTGGCGGAGGTGGGATTGGTTTATGCGCGCACGGATAGTTATTACAACGTCTACCAGTTGAATAAGGAGACATTGGATGAAAAGGCACGTCGTATCTTCACCGACGTCGACTTGGGCACATCCATTGCCGATGTTGATCTCTCCGCCTATGATCAGAAGGTGGTTGCCGATTATACGCGCAGGGATGGCAGTTTGAAGACCATCCCTGCACAGAAGAAAAAACTCGAAGCGGTTTTACGTTATGTGGTGGAGGGATTCGAAAAAGGAAAACGCTACAGCGAAAAGCGAGTTAATGAGATCCTAAAAGGCTATCATGAAGACACTGCTACGTTGCGCCGCGAACTCGTTGGCTTTGGATTGATGCAACGCGAAGGTGGTGGGGGGGAGTATTGGAGGGTATGACATGTCACTGCAAGCGGTGTCTTGGCGTGCTCGCAATGACACAAATTTCTATTTCTTGCTCATTTGTTCCCGACTGACAAGCCCTCTCTGCCAGGCATAGACTGCCACCTGGGTGCGGTCGGCAAGATGCAGTTTGCTCAGAATATTGCTGACGTGTCCCTTCACTGTGTATTCACTGATGACGAGTTTCTCCGCAATCTGGCTGTTGGTCATGCCATTTGCAATCAGACGTAATACATCCAGTTCGCGCTCGGTCAATTCAGTGAATAACGGCTGTTCATCTGCATTGTCACTGCGGATGTTTTGCAGGACGCGCGCTGCCACCAGCGGGTGCAGGGTTACTTCCTTTTGCGCGGCGCGGCGCAGCGCTTCCACCAGCTTTTCCATCTTCATGTCTTTCAAAATATACGAGATGGCGCCCGCCTTCAACGCCGGAAAGATGTGCACGTCCTCATGATACGATGTCAGCACCACCACCTGCGTGCGCGGACTGATATGCTTGATGCGCCGCGTCGTTTCCACGCCGTCCATGCCCGGCATGATTAGATCCAGCAGGACAATATCGGGGATGTGTTCCGACACCAGTTTGACCGCGTCTTCGCCCGAAGCCGCCTCCCCAATCACCTGGAAATCCTTCACCGTCTCAATATAAGACCGGATGCCTTTCCGCACCACCTCATGATCATCCACGATGAGGATACTTACTCGATTGTTACTCGCCATTTTCGCCTCTTTTTAGCTTTTGATTGGTACTTGAACAAGCACCCTGGTGCCCTGCCCGGGCGCGCTCTGCACCTGAACCGTTCCCCGGATGCTGCTCACGCGTTCGCGGATCGAACGCAGCCCCATCCCATGTGATTTTTGATTCATGTCAAATCCACATCCATCGTCGGATACGGAGAGTTGTACTGAATCGTCATTGTACACCAGTGAAATATCCACACGATTGGCATGGCTGTGACGCGCCACATTTGCCAGAGTCTCCTGGGTCACACGGTAGATTGCCTGCTCCACATCAATGGATAGCCGTCGTTCGTTGCGTGTGGCAAGCTGGGCTTTTGTATCGTTGCGGGTTTCCCATTCGTAGATATACTCACGTAACGCGGTTGCCAGCCCTTTTTCCTGGAGGGCGATCGGGTAGATCTCCTGAACCAGGAAGGTCAATTCCTGGATTACGTCGCTCACCAGATTCTCCGCTTCGCTCAAATGCAGGGTGGCGGCATTCCCATTCCCATTCAGAATGCCGCGTGCAGTGCCGAGTTGCGCCAGCGCCGCGAATGCCTTTTGTTTGGCGGAGTCGTGCAGGTCTCGCGCGAGGCGGTTGCGTTCCTCCATCACTGCCAGATCTTTTGTTTGCTCGAACAATTCCATATTGGCAATGGAGATCGAGGCGCGGTGTGTCAGCGCGGAGAACAGACGCATCGTGTCATCACCGATGAGGTTGGGTGTTGTGAAACCGACATTGAACACGCCCACCACTTTGTTGTCCACGATGACGGGCAGGTGCACAAAGGAGCGGATGCCCTCTGCCAGGATCGCCTCACGCACCTCCGGGCGGAAACTATTCGGTTCCAGGTACCGGAAGATGGCGGGCTTACCGGTCGAAAAGACTTCGCCCACGATGCCCTCCCCTTTTGCAAAGTGGAAAACCTTGAGCGTTTCCGGTGAGAAACCATGGCTGACGCGCGGCAACACCTTGGATTGGGTTTCATCCCAAGCAAAGACCACACTGCGGTCGGCATGGAGTGTTTCCACTGCCACATCCACCAATGTCTGGAAGACCTGGTTCAAACTGACGTTCCGCAGGATGCGCTCATCTGCTTCATAGAGCGCCTGTATCTCCTGACTGCGTTTTTCGAGCGCACTGGTGCGTTCACGTACAACACGCTCGAGTTCACGGTTACGATCCTGGATCGCGCGGGTACGCAGACGGATGCCGCCCATGACGGTCAGAACCAGTGTAACCCCAAGCACCACCTGGAACCATATCGTCTGCCAGAAGGGGGGGATGACCGTTACATTGATGCGGACTGGGGTATCGTTCCATACGCCGTCGCTGTTGGCGGCTTTCAGCAACAGTGTGTATTTGCCGCCGGGCAGGTTGGTGTAACGCCCATCCCGTTTTGTCCCAATATAGTGCCAGTCCGGGTCAAACCCATCGAGAATATAGGCATATTCGTTCTTGTTGGGCTGGTTATAACTCAATGCCGCGAACTCGAATTCGAAGGAGTTCTGCGGCCATTCCAGCACCACATCCTGAACGGTTTCGATGCTGGAGTTGGTTACGACAGGCTGGTCATCCTGAGTGAGTGAGATCAATGCGACCTGTGGCGGATAGGGTATCTCACGAATGTTTGCAGGGTGGAATACCGTCAATCCTTCGATGCCGCCGAAATAGAATTCGCCATTCCTGCCCTTGGCGAAAGCGCCTGCATTAAATTCGTTGCTCTGCAACCCGTCGTTCGCGTCGAAATTGCGAAAAGTGCCGTTGTCCGGGTCGAAGCGTGAGAGTCCATAGTTCGTGCTTAGCCACAAGTTCCCTTGATTGTCCTCAAGGATTCCGTAAACGACGCCATTAGGAAGCCCGTCCTTTTCAAGGTAATACGTAAATGAATCGGTTTCGGGATGGTACAGGTTGAGTCCGCCTCCAAACGTGCCGATCCACAATCGACCGTTCCGATCCTGGTGGATCGACAAGATCGCATCATTACTCAGGGATTGTTTGTTTTCTGGATCAAAGCGATACTGTGTGAACGTTTCGGTCTCCGGGTCGAACTTGTTCAAGCCGCTGTCGGAAGTGCCGATCCACAAGTTGCCTTCGCTATCCTCCCGGATGACATCCACAGCAGAACCACTCAGACTATTCGAGTTTCCCACCTGAGGTTGGTAATGTTTAAACGTCCCTGTCTCGCGGTCAAAGAGATCCAACCCTGCGGCTGTCCCCACCCAGACATTGTTCTTGCTGTCCACATACACTTCATAAACGGTATTTGCGCTCAGGCTTTCCGGTTTCGACGAGTCCCGCTGGTAGTGCGTGAAGCGGGTGGTCTGGAGGTCGAAACGATCCAGCCCGTTCCACGTTCCGATCCATAGATAGCCATCCTGGTCCTCGTACATGGAATACACGATGTCGGAAATCAGGCTGTTCGTTTTGTTTTCGTCGTGCTGATAGCGGATCACCTGCTTGGTGGTCCAGGTAAAACGATTCAGTCCTTTGCCGAAGGTGCCAATCCAGGCATAGCCTTCGGAATCCACAAAGATGGAAAAGATGAAGTTTCCACTGAGCGTGTTTGGGTTATCGGGGATGTGCCGGTAATAGGCAAACCTGTCCCGCTGACGGTCATATTTATTCACGCCCCCGCCATACATTCCGAACCAGAGGACGCCGCCGCGATCTTCATGGATGGACAAGATGTAATTGTTGCTCAGGCTTTTGGAGAACGTTGGGTCGTTGTAATAATGGATGAACCGGCTGCCGATTGGTACCCAGCGATCCAGTCCTTCACTTGTTCCGACCCACAGATTGCCTGTGCTGTCGATGTGCAACGCGGTGATCATATTGCTCGTTATACTTTGCTTGTCGATGTCCGAGTGGACATATCGTTCGAAATGACCGGTATCCGGTTCGAAGCGGTTCAAGCCGCCTTTGGTTCCGATCCATAGGGTGGAATTCTTGGCCTCCACGATTGCGGTGACATGGTCGTTGCTGATGGAATTCTCGTTTTCCGGGTTGTACTGATAGGGAAAGAAGGTTTTGGTTTGTGGGTTGAACCGGTTAAGCCCTCCGGCAGTGGTGCCGACCCAATACCGCCCCCGGTTGTCCTGATAGATGACGGTGATATTTTTTCCGGTGATGCTCTCCGGTTCGGTGGGGTTATAGGAAAAATGCGTGAACGTGCCGCTGGTCTGGTCAAAGAGGTCAAGCCCGTTTGGAGTGCCCACCCAGAGATCATTGTTTCTGTCCAGGTACAGCACGTTGATGTGATTATCGACCAGGCTGGTGGGATCGTCGGGGTTGTGGCGGAAGTGGATGAACGATTCGGTGTGCGGGTCATAACGGTTCAAGCCGCCCTGCCGCGTCCCAATCCACAAGTACCCGTCCGGGTCTTCGACGATGGATGTGATCCAGCGGTCGCTGAGGCTGTTGGGTGTATCGGGGTCGGGCTTGAAGGTTTTGAAAACGTAGCCGTCGTAACGGTTGAGCCCATCCTCGGTGCCGAACCACAGGAACCCGCGGCTGTCCTGAAAGATGACCCGCACGGAACTTTGGGACAGTCCCTGCTCGATGCTGATGTGATCGAAGCGCAGGACGCAATTGCAGACGTCGGGGATGGAACGTACCGGCACACGGCTCGGGGCGGAGGGAAGGCTGGTCGGCGTGGAATCAACCTCAGGCGCGGCGAGAGGCGTGGTTCCGCCTCCACAGGACGCAAGCGCCAGGGCAAGCAGTAATGCCAAAAACCGGAAGCCGATCCGTTTCATCCAGCCATCCATGTCTTAAGTATAGTACATAACGTGTTCATTTTATTCATCGGACAAAGTGATTCGATACCCCTCCTTGGAGGGGTTTTTGTGCGCCTGTTTGCGAAGGATGTGGGGATTTGCCTTGTGCCTTGAGGGGGAGGGTAATCCGTCACTTTGTGGGGTGGGAAATGCCTTTGCAGGCGGATGCTCGATTTGACAGGGGAACGTATGATGAAGGCAGGATTAGCGTGATGATGACTAATCTGCTTGCTTTCACAATTTCTCCTCACAGAAAGCAACTCAAAGGAAGGTGAGGCGGTGCTCAGGTCTACGCAGCCTGATCTCCGCCTCCCGCCGTTCTCAGCGAAGGAGGTGCACGGTATTGATACGTGTTCATTGATGCCTTCAAAATCAAATTCATTGACAAGGAGAAGAAGAGTATGAAAGTGAAAAACCTGTATTACGCCCTCAGTTTGCTGATGGTGTTCAGCATGATCCTCGCGGCGTGCGCACCGGCGGCTCCCTCCACGGAATCGCCCGTTATGACCGAAGAACCCGTTGCAACCGAGGCGCCCACCGAAGAACCTGCCATGACCGAGGAACCCGCCGCGCCCAAAACGGAACGTCATGGCGGCTGGCTGGACGAGATCGATGTTTCTGCCATCGCGGGTGAGTCGGCGATTTCGCAGCTTCAGGCTGGCGCAATCGACCTGTATTCGTATGGCCTTGCATCGGATGTATATCCCGCCATTAAGGAAGCCGGATTGAAATATTCCCAATCCTATGGCGGGAGTTATTCGATTATGTTCAATCCGGCGGTATTTGAAGACACTGCCCGATTAAATCCGTTTTCCAACCGCAAGATCCGCGAAGCGATGAACTGGCTGATTGACCGTAACTATATCAACCAGGAGATCTATGCCGGTGGTTCGTTGCCGAAGTTCTTTGCGATTACCACACAACTGGTGGAATACACCGATCTGATCGACACAGTCCGCGCCTTGGAAAGCAAATATGCGTATGACTTTGATAAAGCCAAGGAAGTCATCGATGCGGAAATGGTTGCCATGGGCGCGGAACTTGGCGCGGACGGCAAGTGGCAGTACAACGGCGCGCCGGTCACGTTGATCTTCCTGATTCGTCCGGATGGCGATGGCACGCGCAAGCCGATGGGCGATTATGTGGCGAATCAATTGGAAAGTATCGGCTTTACGGTCGACCGCCAGTACAAGAAATCATCCGAAGCTGCTCCCATTTGGCGCGGCAGCCAGGCGAAGCTTGGGCAGTGGCATATCTACACTGCGGGGTACCTGCCATCGGGTTTGACGCGTGACGAGCGTTCGCTGATCCAGCAGATGTATTTGAACACGAGCGTCCAGGGAGTTGACCCGTTCATTTCGAACATTTCCGATCCCGAACTCCAGAAATTGGGCGATGACCTTGCCCAGGGAAACTTCTCGACCCCTGAGGAACGCAAGGCGATGATGGAAAAAGCGCTTGAGCTTTCCCTCCAGGATTCCCTGCAGGTGTGGACGATCGAGCAGGTGCAGTATTCCCCCTACAATCAGAATGTCCAACTGACCTATGACCTCGCCTCCGGTGTGGAAGGGGCGTATGTCGGTCCGTACAACCTGCGCTTTGTCGACAAGGAAGGTGGCGCAATGAAGGTTGGCACCACCGATCTCTTCACCGAACCCTGGAACACCGTTTCGGGGAGCAACTGGGTCTGGGATTCGAACATCATGCGAGCGACCGAAATGGGTACGGGCAACATTGTTGGAACCGCCGGTTTGATGGGAGACCCCTACACCGGTCTGACATGGCCCCAGCGCATTGAAAGCGCATCCCTGATCTATAAGCAGGGTCTGCCGATCAGACAGAATCTCGACTGGTACTCCATCGAAGCCGCGGAGGAGATTCCCGTGCCTGAGGATGCCTGGGTGGATTGGGATGCCGCAGAGCAGAGATTCATCACTGCCGCGGAAAAATTCCCCGAAGGCACCACTGCCAATATCAAGAGTGTGGTCGTCTATCCGGCTGACCTGTTCGATACTGTCAAGTGGCATGATGGAAGTCCCATCTCGGTGGGCGACTTTGTGATGAACATGATTATGGGCTTCGACTCGGCAAAACCCGAAAGCGCCATCTACGACGAATCGCTGGTGCCAAGTCTCGAAGCGACGCTCGCGTCCTTCAAGGGGTATCGCATCGTCTCCACCGACCCGCTGACCATCGAAGCCTACAACGACGCCTACAACGCGGACGCGGAATTGAACATCCTGCCGTTGTGGCCCCTCTCTCCGTTCGGTCTTTCCGGTGAGAACAGCTGGCAGATCTTTGCCATCTCGAACCTGGCGGAAGCGAACAAGGAAATTGCATACACCTCCAATAAGGCGGATACGCTCCAGGTGGAGCAGACCAGCTGGGTTGGTGGACCAAGCCTTGAGATCCTTGCGAAGTATCTTGACCAGGCTGCCTCAGAGTCCTACATTCCATATGAGCCTACGCTTGGGCAGTACATTACGAAGGAAGAAGCCGATCTGCGTTACAGTAATTTCAAGAAATGGTATGCCGAACACGGTCATTTCTGGGTTGGAACCGGACCCTACTACCTGGATAAAGTCTTTACGACAGAGAAATCGCTTGTTCTGAAGAACAACACCGAGTTTGTCGATCTGGCCGACCGCTGGTCTCGTTTCAGCGAGCCCAAACTTGCCACCGTCCTGCTGGATGGACCGGGACAACTGAAGGCTGGGGAGGAAGCGGTCTTCGATGCGTCGGTGAGTTTCAAGGACGAGCCGTATGCACAGTCCGATATCCAGCGGGTGAAATACATTCTATACGATGCAACCGGTGCAGTTGTTGAGGTTGGCGACGCTAGCTTTGCCAGTGAAGGTCAGTACCAAGTGACCCTCAGCGCCGATACGACATCCAAATTGCCGACAGGCTCAGCGCGATTGGAAGTCGCTGTTGTACCCATCCCGGTGGCTGTCCCTGCTTTCACATCGCTTGACTTCGTCGTCACCCCGTAAGACAGCTTTCGTTTGACCATGGCAGGGATGAGAGTTTCCTCATCCCTGCCATCACCCGATTGTGAGGAGCCATGGCCGTTATCACTCATACACCATCTGGAAATGTGGAAGTAAAAAAGCCCCGAAGCAACAGCACCCTGCTGCGCGTTTCCCGTTATGTGACCAGACGCCTGCTGGTCTTGGGCGTGACTGTTGTTGTTGGTGTATATCTGACGATTATGATCGCGAATATGGGCGGGCATGTGGATACCATCATGCGAAATGAAATTGCGGATCGGATTACACAGTCCATTGCGGCAAATCCTGCCATGCAACAAATGGCCCCGGAGGTTCGGAGAACGCTGATCCAGGAAAGGATTGCCGCGGAGGAAAAACGTCTGGGACTCGACACACCGCTCGCGATCCGAAGCTTTCGCTATCTCTCGAACGCGCTAACCCTGCGGCTTGGGCGCGCCATCAACATGACAAGCGACGCCGGTTCCAAGCAGGTGCGCCTCATTCTCCTGGAACGCCTGCCTGCCACCCTTTTATTGATGGGAGTCTCGCAACTATTCCTGTTCTTCTCAAGCGTCTTTCTGGCGCTTAACCTGTCGCGCCACTATGGAAATTTTTGGGATAAGGCGGTCGTGGCGCTGTCACCGACCTCCGCCGTGCCGCCCTGGTTCTATGGCATTTTCATGATCCTGATCTTTGCAGGCATCTTCAAGATACTTCCATTCGGAGGCATGGTCGATTCACCTCCGCCTTCCAATCCAGTCGATTACGCTTTGAATGTTCTCAAACACATGCTCCTTCCTGCATTCTCCTTGGTATTGAGTTCATTCTTTCTCAGTATTTATAACTATCGCACCTTCTTCCTCATCTATTCCAGTGAGGATTATGTGGAAATGGCGAAAGCCAAAGGATTGCCCCCAGGAGATGTGGAACGCAACTACATCCTGCGCCCCACCCTGCCCACCATCATTACGAACTTTGCCTTCCTGCTCATCGGTTTATGGACCGGCGCAACCATCACCGAAACGGTCTTTCTCTGGCCCGGTCTTGGACGGACGTTGTATCATGCCATCGGTTTGTATGACATTCCGGTCATTGTCGGTTCCACGATCATCAATGCCTATCTTCTGGCAATGACGGTTTTCCTGCTCGATTTCATCTATGCCCTGGTTGATCCACGGGTCAAAGTAGGTGGTAACTGACATGAACGCCATGAAGAATTCGTTGAAACGACTCTTTGTATATCCGTCCGCAGTAATGGGAATAGTAGTGGCGTTGACCCTGGTCGTTGTGGCGGTCTATGCCATGGTGACCATTCCATATGATGAAGCGATCCGTTTATGGCGCGGCGGCGAGGAGGTCTGGTATCAGAACCCGAAGTTCGCCCCGCCTGCATGGATCAACCTGTTCACCAGCAAAAAATATTCCGAATCATTTTCCGTTCGGACAACGGATGGCAGCATCCTCAAAGAGGTTACTCCCGGCGAAGAGGGCACCTCCACGATGTCTGCATCCTACACGTTCGATTTCTTCTACGATGTCTACCCTCAGGAGATGATCCTGTATTTCACTGCGAAATTTTCAGAGAAGCAGCCGTTCATCTCCATGGAATGGCTGACACCCGATGGGCGCAAGATTAGAATCGCGAACCTGGCGATCGCCCCAAAACAGACCTATCGCCTGTCTCAGGATGAAAAATTGAAAACCCGCCTCAAGTCAGAAGATGTGATCCCGGCTCTCTTCTCGGACCCGGAAACGGGTGAATTGCTAAAGGGACAATATCAACTCCTGATCACCGGTGCGATGTTCGAACCTGGTTCCGATATTGATGTCGAATTCGTCTTTCACGGACAGGTATATGGCATTGCCGGAACCGACCAGTCGCGGCGTGATCTGATTGTTCCATTGCTGTGGGGCGCGCCGGTGGCGCTGGCATTTGGATTGATCGCCTCCCTGGGCACATCTGTCCTCACCATGGTGATCGCCGCAGTCGGAACGTGGTACGGCGGCTGGGTGGATGAGCTGATTCAGCGCATCACGGAGGTTAACCTGGTCCTGCCGTTCCTATCCATCCTGATCATGATCGGCACGTTTTTCTCACGCAGTATCTGGGTCATCCTTGGTGCGACGATCTTGTTGAGTATCTTCACCGGTTCGATCAAAGCCTATCGGGCTGTGTTCATGCAGGTGAAAGAGTCGATGTACATCGAAGCAGCGCGGGCGTATGGCGCCTCGAGCAACCGTATTGTTTTTGTTTATCTCATCCCGCGCATGATCCCATTGCTGATCCCAGGGCTGGTCTCCGCGGTTCCAACATTTGTGTTCCTCGAAGCATCCCTCGCCGTGCTAGGACTGGGCGATCCCGTCCTGCCGACATGGGGCAAGATCATCGAAGATGCCAATTCCAACGGCGCTCTATATCGCGGCTACTACTACTGGATCTTGGAGCCGGCCGTTTTGTTAATGATCACCGGTTTGGGTTTTGCCATGCTTGGCTTTGCGCTCGACCGTATCTTTAATCCCAAGTTGAGGGATGCATGAATATGCCGCCACGAAAACTGCTTCAGATCGAAAAGCTTGTGTTGCACTTCAAGACATCGCACGGTGTCGTCCAAGCTGTGGACAGTGTGAACTTCGAGTTGGATACCAACCGTGCAGTGGTCATCCTCGGCGAATCGGGCTGTGGAAAATCCTCCCTCGCCAAAGCCATGTTGCGCCTTCTGCCGCGTAACGTGGATAAATACGGTGGAAGTGTATATTTGAACGGCGAAGATGTAATGATGTACGATGAAGATGAATTTCGCCGGAATGTGCGCTGGGTGGGTATGTCGCTTGTGCCGCAGGCCGCCATGAACTCGCTCAACCCGGTCATCCGCGTAGGCGACCAGGTGGCAGAACCTGCCATGGTTCATCTTGGGATCAGGAAAACGGAGGCGATGACCCTCGTGCGGCGCATGTTCCAGCATGTGGGCGTGCCGGAGGATTTTATCAGCCGCTATCCCTTCGAATTGAGCGGCGGGATGCGCCAGCGCGTGGCGCTGGCGATGGCGCTCGTCACCAGTCCAAGCCTGATTCTCCTTGACGAACCGACCTCCGCCCTCGACCTGCTCACGCAAGCCAACATCATGAACGTGCTCAAGCGTATCAAACACGAACTGGGCACGTCCTTCATCCTCATCACACACGACATTGCCACCTCCAGCGAACTGGCGGATGAAGTCGCCGTCATGTATGCCGGTCAGATCGTGGAGGTGGGGCATGCAAAGGATTTCTTCCCTGCGCCGCTGCACCCGTACGCCCAGATGCTGATGGCAAGTGTCCCGCGTCTGCGCAGCGAATCTGACCCGATGTTCATTACCGGGCAACCGCCCAGTCTCATCGACTTGCCAGAAGGATGCCGTTTTGCGGCGCGTTGTCCATTCCGCTTCGAGAAATGCAACGAAGAGCCACCCATGCTGGGCAAGAATGGACGGAAAGTGAAATGCTGGTTATATGAGTAGGAGTATGACATGATCACCGAAACACGAGAGGCATTTATGGATCAGGTAAAAGTCAATGAACCTGAGGCGCTGTTGACCATTCAGGGCCTGCATGTCTGGTATGAATTGCGCCGGTTCGGGTTTGGTCATGCGGGGTATGTCAAGGCTGTGGACGGCGTCAGCTTTGAACTGGCGGAGGGAGAAACAGTGGCAGTTGTCGGTGAGT
This sequence comes from Chloroflexota bacterium, assembly GCA_013388855.1. Lineage (GTDB taxonomy): Bacteria > Chloroflexota > Anaerolineae > Anaerolineales > Villigracilaceae > Defluviilinea. Next base: position 83,413 of record JACAEM010000034.1, on the reverse strand, counting down.
CGGGATGCGGTAAATCCAGCCTGATGAAAACGATCCTCGGGTTGAACATTCCGACCAGCGGGGATGTCCTCTTCGACGGCGATTCCCTGTCGGGACTGAAGGGTGACGGTTTGCGGAATTATCGCTTCAAGATCGGATATGTTCAGCAGGACCCGTATGGCGCCCTGCCGCCGTTCATGACCGTGCAAAAGATCCTGGAGGAGCCGCTCATCATCAGCGGCGTGAAGGATAAGGAACAGCGAATGGCACGCATTCACAAGGTAATGGGTGAGGTGAAGATGCACCCGGCGGAGGATTTCCTGCCGAAGTTCCCACACATGTTGAGCGGTGGACAGCAGCAGCGCGTCGTGATTGCGCGCGCCATGCTGCGCGAGCCCAAGCTGATCGTCGCCGATGAACCGGTCTCGATGCTCGATGCGTCGGTGCGTGTGGAGATCCTCAAGCTGATGCGCGCCCTGCAAGAGGCGCATGGGCTTTCGGTTATCTATATTACGCACGACCTTTCGACTGTGAAATATTTTTCCAGACGCATATTCGTGATGTACGCGGGCACGCTCATCGAGAAGGCTGAAACGCGCCGCGTGCTGGAAAATCCGCTTCACCCGTATACGACGGCGTTGCTCGCTGCTACCTCCGACCCCGATGCACGCAATGCCGATACCTTCAAGGAAGTGCCGCCCGGCGAGCCGCCGAGTCTTGTCAACCCGCCGAAGGGATGCCGTTTCCATCCGCGTTGCGCCAAAGCCATTGCCGGGTTATGCGACGAAAAAGAACCGGTGGAGTTCGAGCCGGAGTCTGACCATTTCGTCGCCTGCTGGTTGTATCGGTCATGATGAACAATCCCCGCTTCCTGCTGAGCCTTGGCGTGTTCCTGATGCTGCTGGGAATTCTCCTGCCCTTTTTGATGGTCATCAAAGTATTGGAGTCCACATTCTTTCTTAATTTCTTTTCGTGGAGCGCCTCCGTGGCGGGACTGTCATTCGGGACGATTGGGTTTGCAATGTATGCGCGGGCGGAAAAATGAGGAATTACAATAGCGATGCCGTGAGAACACCCTATTGTTATTCACTGTTGATCCAATGCCCTGAATCTGTGAATAAAATAGACCGCCAACCCAAACAACACGATCGCGTTTGCCTGATGGAGCAAGGCGACGACGATATTCACGAACGACTGGATCGTCAGCACGCCGAGCGCAATCTGCAAGGCGACGATACCGACCAGCCATTTGAGGCCGGTTTGAATATCAGCAGGGTAGTTCTGTTTTTTCACGATCCAGAACACGATTGGTACGGCAATGACCCCCAGCCAGGCAAACCAGCGATGGATGAAAACAATGGTCTGTGGGGATGTGAAGATGTTGTTGAATGAGTTGAAGAGGTTGGGTGGAACCAGTTTCCCGAACATGAGGGGCCAGGTATCAGAAACATGACCGGCTTTGAGTCCTGCTGTGAAACCGCCGTAGGTAATTTGAATAACGAGAATGACAAACGATGCCAGGGAAAGTTTGGACGGCAAAGACCATTTTGTACCTCCCTCTGGAAAGCCGAATTTGTGACCGAACGCGGTCCAGAGGGCGAGTCCGAAAAGGATGAGCGCCAACAGTAAATGGATGGTCAAATTAAAGTGGCTGACGGAAGGGCGGTCGTTCAGTCCGCTGGCGACCATGATCCAACCGGCGAAAGCCTGAGAGATGAACAACATTCCCATGGCGAAGTAGATGCCGAATTCCCTCCAGGGAATTGCCTTTTTGAAGAGGAAATAGAAAACAGGGATGGCATATACCAATCCGGCAAACCGGGCGATGAAACGGTGGAGCCATTCGATGTAAAAGATGTACTTGTATTCCTCCAGGGTCATGTTGAAGTTGATCTGGATGAATTCGGGAGTCCGCTGGTATTTGGCAAATTCCTCCTGCCAGGCTTGTTCACCCATGGGTGGGATGGCGCCACTGATGGGATTCCATTCGGTGATGGAAAGACCGGAACGCGTGAGGCGGACAAATCCGCCAAAAACGACGAGAAATGCCACAATGAAGGCGAAGGTGAAGAGCCAGTTCATCACGGCGCGGTTCTTTGTTTGAGGCATATTCAATTTCTCCGAAGATGAAGTCGGGTGGGATTGTAACGTGAGGGGATGAGAGGCTGATTAAGTGGAGACCGGTTTCGGCTGGGAATGAGACGATAAAAAATCCCGCCGCTTTGGGCGACGGGAGACAATGCTATTTGGATTGAAGTTGTACCAACAGTTGTCGATATTGTTCGGCGTTGGGTGGGTTCATCAGGAGAATCTGGTTGATGAGCACCATCGCCTCCTCCTTTTTGCCGAGATCAAGCATCGACTCGGCGAGCGAATCAAGCTGGGCAACCGCTTCCTCGACGCGCCCGGTCTGCTGATACTGTTGCGCCAGCGCGCGGCGCAGGATTACATCGTCGGGGCGTTCCTCCAGGAGGCTTTCAATGAACTTGACTCCCTGTTCGCGGTGGTTGTTGGTCTGGAGGTAGGTAAGATAACTTTCGAGTTCTGCGTTTGCCTGGGCGGGCTGTCCCAGCCGCAGGCTTAATTCGATGATGTTCTTTCGGACAGCCTCGTCATCCGGGCGCAGAGTGCGGATCTGTTCGTAGACGCGGATGGCTTGCTTCCAGTCGAGCCTCTGCATGTCAATATCCGCCATGCGTTGGAGGATGTGGACGTTCCATTGCCGGTCGGCGTTGGCTTGTTGGACGACGCGCAGCGCTGTGGTGTAGGTCTTGCGCGCCATGTCAAGTTCGGCGAGGCGGTAGTAGATGTCGGCGAGTTCGATGTATTCGCGGATGGCTTCATCCACCTGTCCGCGCGCGACGAGCTGGTCGATGAGCTTGGTGCGGGCGCCCATGTCCATGGGGGCAAGTTGGACGACGCGTTTGAGCATCTTTGCGGCTTGCGCGGCTTCTCCGCGCACGCTGTACGCCTGCGCCACCGTGGAGAACTTTGCAATGGCTTCGGGGATGTGTTCCTCGCGCACGAGCAGGTCGCCCATCAGGGTATGAAGCGGCAGGTAGTTGGGAGCGTAGGTCAGCGCCTGGAAGGCTTCATCCATGGCAGAGCGCAGTTTTCCGGCGCGCGCCAGTTGGTGAACGTGGTTGATGGACTCGAGCACTTGGCTGGATTGCGCCTGAAGAATCACCTCTGCAATGGGCATTGGCAGGTCGCCATCCTGTGATTTGGGCATCTGCTCGCGGGATTTGTGCAGGTGGTCTCGCCAGTTCTTACGCATGAGCATTTCGTTGATGTTGTCGCACAGACGCCTGAGCGCGGCTTCATCGGTCTGGCTTGCCTGCGCTTCGATGAGCGGCTCATACATCTGACGAATCTCATCGGACTGTTCGGCAGGCACGACCTGCGAATCGGCGATCTTCAATGCTTCGAGATATTCGATGGAGGCAGGACCGAGTCTGCCCAACTTTTGGTTGATCTGCCCCAACAGCAGACGCGCCGCGAGAGCGAAATCGTTGTGCTTGACGGAATGTTGCAGATGGCGGACCGCCGTTTCGAGACGGTCGCTTTTCGAGCGGATGAGTCCCAGGTTGAAGTACAAGGCAGGATGGTTGAAACCCGCCTCCAGGGCGTGCTCGAGTTCGTCTGCGGCTTGTGCTTCGTTGCCTTTGCTTTGCGCGTCGATGGCTTGACCGAGGTGCAGGACGACCTTCGTCTGCTCGGAGGCTTGCATGGAAAGTTGACCGGTGCCGCGCATCAGGGCTTGCAGTCCACGGCGGGCTTGTGGGGAGGCGCCGTCGTCGGTGGAGTACTCGAAGAGGATCTCTGCCAGCCGGGTGAGCGCTTTTTGGCGCGCTTCCGCCACCGGGTCCAGCCCGGAATCGGCTTGCTTTTTCGGTTGTTCCAGTTGCTTGACCTGCGCCATGGCGATGGGTCCCGTTCCGCCTTTGGGGCGCAATGGCTTAGGGAGCAGTTGCCCAGAGCGGAGGAGGGTGAGCGCCTGTTGTGCTTCCGCGCTTTCGGGCAGGATCTTAAGAGCCTTGTTGACGAGTTCGGCGGTCTTTTCGGCGTTGCCGGTGCGCTGAATCAGGCTGGCGACGGCCAGGTATTCGGTAACAGCCTGCGCCTTGTGGTCGAGACGTTCGTGAGCGAGGGCAAGACGTGAATGGGCGATGATATTCTCAGGGTCGAGGCTCGTCACGCGCACCCAGTTCTCGATGGCTTTATCCACATCGCGCTGATTGAGGTACAGTTCTGCGGCCTTCATCGCGGCTTCGATGGCTTCCCTGAGGTGCCCGGTGCGTTCGAGGAGTTGTGCGAGTTTTTCCATGGGCGCCGGGTCCTGCGGGGAAACATGCGCCACGCGTTTGTAGATTTGCATGGCTTCATCGTAATTCCCCATCTGGAATAGGGCCAAGCCGAGGCTGTTGAGCGCCTTGGGATGGTCGGGCAGTTCCTGCAGGGCGGCGCGATACGCCGTCGCTGCCTTGTTCCATTCCTGGTCCCAGGCGGCGGAGTGACCTTCGTTCATGGCTTTTTGGAAAATGTCTTCTCGTCCGGGCATGAGGGGTATTATACCGTAGGGAGGGGATTACGATGCCCGTACCATTGTCTTGTTCTTCGCACAGGAGCGATAATCTATTTTTCAGGCAGCACGTTGACCCCTACCAATTTGCCATAAACGCTGTTGGGCAGGATGCGGCTGCGGGTGTCGCCGCGCAGGATGCACATGGGCACGCCGGGTGTGTCAATGCGCAGGACGAGGATGTGATGCCTGCCCGGCGGGAGAGGGTTGATCGTAATGGGGAGGCGGGCATAAGCCGTGTCGCTGTCCATTTTGGCGTAGAGGACGGTTTGGTTGGGGACGATTTCGACTTGCTGGTAATCCACAAAGAGGAGGAAGGCAGAGAAGGAAGATTTCAGCGGTTCCAGATCGGGCGCATCCAGGTTGGTGACGTCCTGATGCCCGCCGAGGGCGTAGAAGGTGAGAGGGGTGTTTTCCTGGAGGTCGAGCCAGGGCTGGGGCCAGTTCCACGCTGTAATGGAACCGCCAGGTCCGCGATCGCCGCAATTATTTCCCGTTCCGCCTTGCGGAATGCCGTTCATATAAAGTTCTTCTACCCTGGCGCATTGGAGTTGGTGATTTATCAGACATAAATAACCGCAGCCTTCATGAACTCATTCTATTGTTTTTTTTATCAAGAGCATAATGGTTCAGTTGCCCTCCTGGCAATTTCGCTCTCCGTCAACCAGCGATATTCTTCATCTCTCCCCAATTCTTCCCATACTTCGCCTCGGTGGAAAGCGGGATGCTCAATGGGTAGGCGTTTGCCATCGTCTCCTGCACCACGCGTGCGGTTTTCTCCAGTTCCTCCTGCGGACATTCCAGAACGAGTTCGTCGTGTACCTGCAAAAGCATTTTCGCCTGCAAGCCGGCCGCTTCAAGCGCCGGCGGGATTTTGATCATGGCAATCTTCATGATGTCTGCCGCGGTGCCCTGAATGGGCGCGTTGATAGCTTCGCGTTCTTCACGGTTCTTGATCTGCACATTTTGCTTGTTTTGCAGGGCAGGGAAATATCGCCGCCGCCCCAGCAGTGTTTCCACGTACCCCTGTTGGGCAGCTTGTCTTTTAATGCCATCGAGATATTTTTTGATTCCGGGGAATTTTTCAAAATAGGTTTTGACAAACCGTTCTGCCTCGGCGAGAGTCAGATCAGTGGAACGCGTCAGACCGAATGCCGACATGCCGTAGATGAGACCGAAGTTGATTGCCTTGGCATGACGCCGCATCTCCTTCGTCACCGCTTCGGGACTGACGCCGTAGATAGCTCCCGCTGTTGTAGCATGGATATCCTCCCCGGCGCGGAACGCCGCCAACATCCCCTCGTCCTGAGCCATGTGCGCGACGATGCGCAGTTCGATCTGCGAGTAATCCACGGAGAGAAGTAGATTACCTTCGCCCGCGATGAATCCATTGCGGACGCGCCGCCCGGTCTCTGTGCGGATCGGGATGTTCTGTAGATTCGGGTTATTCGAGGAGAGACGCCCCGTCACCGCGCCGATCTGGCTGTAGGAGGTATGTACGCGTCCATTCGCATCGACCGCGGGCGGGAGCGCGTCCACGTAGGTGGATTTGATTTTCGAAAGTTCACGATGTTCCAACACAAGATCCACGACGGGATGTTTGCCGCTCAACAATTCAAGCACGCCCGCCGCCGTGGAGTAGTGCCCACTGGTGGTTTTGTTGCTCTTATCGGGCGGCTCCAGCCCGAGGGTTTTGAACAGCACGTCCGAAAGCTGCTGGGTGGAATTGATGTTGAACGGTTTTCCAACCAATTCATAAACCTGCTTTTCAATCTCGTTCAACCGTTTGGTCAACTCCTTCGATATTTTCTCAAAGAATGGCAGGTCAAGCAGAATGCCTTCCATTTCCATCTCTGCAAGGACGGGTGTCAGTGGCAAGTCAATCTCTTCGAGCAATTTCTCGCCGTTCACGCGTTTAAGTTCCTGCATTTGAAGCGGCATGAGACGCAAGGTGGTCTCCGCATCCGCCACTGCGTACGGCGCAACGGACTCGACCGCCACTTCTGCCATGCTGAGCTGTTTCCTGCCTTTGCCAATCAATTCTTCAATGTGAGTCATCTCTTCGCCGAGTTTGACCGCAGCGAGATTCTTCAACCCAAGATGACGCGACGATGGGTCGATGATGAATTCTGCCAGCATCGTATCGAAGGTCAATGGCGAAACGACCAGCCCGAACTTCGCCAGTACAATGTAATCGTATTTGGCATTGTGCGCGATCTTGCCGATCTTCGGGCTCGTCATCGGCTCCGTCAGCGCCTCGATAACCTTTTTCAGCGGCAGATTGGTTCCGGCGTTGTGTCCGACCGGGATGTAATATCCCTCACCTTCCTTGACCGCGAGGGAAATGCCGACGATATCCGCCTTCATTTCTTCGGTGGATGTTGTCTCCGTATCGAAGGAAATGACTTTTGCCTTGTTCAAGGCTTTGACCAAATCTGCCAGTTTTTCGACAGTATCAACGATATTGACTTTGAGATGTGATTCTGTCTTTGGAGCAACAATGACCTGCGGCTCATTCACAAACATGGACATCTGTTGCCCTGCTTTGGGCGCGGTGATCGGAGCGGGCGTTTCAGGGGAAATGGATTTTCCTGTCACTTTTTCCAGCGTCTTGAGCAGGGAACGGAATTCCATCTCCTTGAAGAAAGCCTCGATAGCTGGGATATTCAGCTCGTGCGACTTGGCATGTTCCAGATCGAGTTTGATATTTAAATCTGTTCTAATCTGCGCCAGGTCACGGCTGAGATAGGCGTTGACTTTGTTGGCTTCGAGTTTGGTCTTCCAGCGATTCTCGATTTCATCGATGTGTTCATAGATGCCATCGAGAGTCTTGTATTTCTCGATCAACGCGATGGCGGTCTTTTCACCGACGCCCGCCACGCCGGGGATGTTATCGGATTTGTCGCCGACAAGCGCTTTGTAATCCACAACCTGTTTGGGAAGCACGCCGAGTTTCTTGACGACATCTTCATCTTTGATGTAATTCTGGTCATCGCCCGCAAGGTAGACGACCGTACGTTTGTCCACCAGCTGCAACAAATCCCGGTCACCGGTGACGATTTTGACGCCCAATCCCTGCCCGGCGGCAATCCGCGCCACGGAGCCGAGAACGTCATCCGCTTCATAGCCTTCCATTTCCAGCCGTGGAATGTTGAACGCATCCACCATTTCTCGAATACGCTTGATCTGCGGACGCAGGTCATCGGGCATCTTTTCGCGCGTCCCCTTGTATTCGGGAAAGATCTCATCGCGGAAGGTCTTGCCCACGTCGAAGGCGACGGCGATGTATTCGGGCTTTTCCTGTTCAAGGATGCGCAGCAGTTCGCGTGCAAAGCCATAAACTCCCGCGGTGGGTTCGCCTTTGGAGGTTTGCCAGCGCTGACTGCCGCCGACAGCAGTCAGGGCAAAGTACATGCGGTAAGCGAGGGCATGTCCATCAATGAGGTAGAGGGTGGGAGGCATGTTCGTAAAATCGTAATTGGAGATTGAAACCTGGATCAAAAACAAACCGCAGAGTGATTATACTCTGCGGTCAGGATTTTTAGAACACAATTTCCAGTTTTACCTTCTCGGCTGCGAATACCCCTGCCTTGAGCGGGTTTGCTTAATGTAATCCTTTACCAGTTGCGGCGGATGCGGCTGCGTGCCCCCCATGATGAGGTACCCCGGCGCCCAAAAGTCGCCCGACGGATTTTCCTTTTTCATGCGCGGAAACTCGGCAAAGATCTTCTCCGATGTTTGCTGGCGCATAATGCGCATGAGATACCCAGGCGACGTGGCAGGCGGGACGTTCACCACCCATTGCACATATTCCGGTCGCACAGCAAGATACTCCAACCGCCAGCCAAAAGCAATGCAAATGTTCGGCAGCCATTCCGACAAGCGGTCTGAAATATCGCCGGTCAGATAATGGGAACTGAAACGCGGCACTAATAAACAGGCGTAGGTCAGGTTGTACAGTCCGGGCGAGATCGGGTCAAGCATGACGCGACTCGCCACTTCGGTGATCGAATGCGGGCGGGTCTCGTCCAATTCGCCGGGCATCGGTCTACGGACAGGCGTCTCGGGGCGCGGGCGCGACTTCGACGGCATGGTCGCGTCGAAATCCTGCACCGTGCGTTCCACGGTCTCCTCATTTTGTTGATTGGAAACCAGCAGGTCATTCACGCGCACCGCGGGGGAACTCTCGCGGCTGTAATGATTCGGGCGGGAAGGAATGGGATTCGACGCCCACTCTTCCTGTTCTTGTATGGAGGGGGATGACGTTGCTCCCGGTTCGGGGGTGGGAGGCGGAACATCGGACAGAATATCGGAGATGGATGGAATATCGAGTTCTTCTGCAGGCTCGTCTTCGGCGTATTGCGTGGGCGCATCGTGCGAAGCCTTGGGCTGTTTCTGCACTACGGGCGGTTGCGCCTCTTCAATGGGGGTGATGGAGAGGGAATGCGCCAACTGACCTGCCTGCGTGCGGATCGTGCTGAACGGAGTCTCTGCGTCGAAGACGAGCGCCAGCACCACATCGTCGGCGATGCGCGTGGCGTAGAGCATGTGCTCCGCCTTGGTCGCCTCCAGCCGGACGAAGCGCAGAAGGTCGCTGCCCTTTTGCCCGTCCCAGTGACGAGTGACCGTGACTGCCAGTTCCTTTGCCGCGTTCTGTGAAAGGCCCCCGGCGTATGCCCAGAGATGTTCGCCGCGCGTGATCAATGCCGCCTGTGCGGAAGACTCCAGCGTAAGACGCGTGAGATGTTGCGCCGCCTTGCTTACATCACGCAACCATACCGGTTCCGTACTGGTCGTTTGCACGGGATGGGATGGAGTGGGTGTCTTGGCGGGCTTGGGTGTGGAGGCGGGATTTTCATTTAGCATAGTCAATACATCCGGTAAATAATAGGGCTTGCGTAACAAGATCCACGGACGGATCTCATCCAGTACGGGGGGCACATCCTCGTCAGAAAACAGGACCAGCCTGATGTTCGGGTTGAGCGAGCGAAGCGCACGTCCATATTCAGAAACCGCCTTGTATCCAAGGTCCATATCAAGGAAGGCAAGCGAGCAGTTCTGCTCATCTGCACGGACCACCGCTTCGCCTTTTCCCTTGGCTGTATGAACGCGGTACCCTTCCCGTTCCAGACTCTGAAGCAGTACTTTTGTAAAATACGTATCTGCGCTGACGAGCAGAAGGTTTTTGTTCATGTGTCACTAACGTGTTAACCGGACTACACTCTGACTTTTCAAAGTGTATCACGGTAGAAACACGTAAGCAAGCATGGTAATTCATGCATCCTTACTAAAATGCGAAGAAGTTGTCTGGTCAACTTGATTTTCGCCCTTGTTTGTGCTATCAATGAGAAAAAAAGCTGGACGAGGGTCTTGAATGCATCGTGAACGTGTCTCTGAAAATGTCTATTGGTTTCAAAGCGAAGTGTATGCCCAGGTGACTGCGGGCGTGGTGGCGGGGCCGCAATGGGCGGTGGTGATTGATACGCTGGCGCTGCCAGATGAAACGCTTAGTATCCGTGAATTCATCGAACATGAATTGAACGTACCGGTGCGGTATGTCATTAATACCCATTATCATGCCGATCATTCCTGGGGAAATTGTTTTTTCCCCGGCGCGACCGTGATTGCGCACGAGCGTTGCCGTGATCTGTTAGAGGAACGCGGCATCCCATCGCTGGAAGCCGCACAAAAGCAGAATCCGGCGCTGCGGCAGGTGAAGATCGTCCTGCCGCAAATGACCTTTGTCGATGGGGATGTGACCCTGCGGGTAGGCAAGAAGAACCTGATCATTTCCACGGCGGTCGGTCACAGCCATGACGGGATCGCCGTGCTGGTCGAGGAGGATCGCATCCTGTTCGCGGGGGATTCGTTCATGCCGCTTCCCTACATTGTGGACGGCGACATCGATGACATCATGGCTTCGATCAAGCATATCGGGCGCATGGGCCTGGAGAATATTGTGCAGGGACACGGCGACGTGATCCTGCGCGGTGAGATCGATGCGGCGGTGAAAGAGAATTTGAACTACCTTACGGCGATCAAGAAATCGGTCAAGGCAATTGCACGGCGCAAGAATGCGCTCGAACTTTTGGATGCAATCACAATCGAGGAATGTGGAAAGAGCCGCGTGTATCTTGGCGGTCTGGCACAGGGGTTGCATCAACGAAACCTGCGGGCTTTGCTCCAGCAAATGAGCAAATGATTATGATGTGGAATGAAACGTCCCCACATCGGTGGGGACTTTCTGTTCTATTTGCGGGCCGTAGCTTTTGCCTCCCTGCGCGCCTTCAGCCAGCCATGCAAACTGTATTTAACCACGCGTTCGTTGCCCGAAAGTAATCTCTTGATGTTGGGGCGCAATGCCCAAACCAACAAAACCGCGGCGAACACGCCGTATAGCACATCGATCCACGGCATCAATCCCATCGAGGCGCGTATGGCGAATATAACAGTCACAAAGAAGGCAACCGCCATTGTGGTGACTGATGCAATCCCCAGCGAGAAAAAGACCAGCGCGCCCAGCGCAAAAACAATCGGCAGGGACCACCCCCAAAAACCCACCGCGCCGCCCAGCGCGGGGGCGCCCCCCGCGCCGCCGTGAAACCGCAGTTTTCCATCTTCGTCGCGGCTGATCAGGAAAACCGAATAATTGTGCCCGAGGATCGCGCCAACCGGCGCAAAGAGATGCGCCAGGTGCGCTTCGGGGGCAATCCACTGAGCCACCCAGACCGAGACTGCACCCTTCAGAATATCCATGATGGCGGTGAGCAACCCCGCCCAAAAACCGGCGGCACGCATGGCATTCGTCCCGCCGGTGCGACCGCTTTCAATCTCGCGAATATCCTTGCCCGTCTTTAATTTTACGATCAACAACCCAAATGGAATGGAGCCCAGGATATACCCGATAAGCACAGCCCCAATACCGATCAGAGTTTGCATAAACATCTCTCCTCCAGAGCGATTGTATTACTGGAAACACGGGAAAGGCAAGATGGTTTCACGAATCCGCTGATAACAGCGGAATCTCGGTTGCCTGTCCGTTTTCGATCCAAAAGCCGCGCAGGGTCCATTGCATTCCCACTCTTGAACAGATGACGTGGACCACTTCGTAAGCGGCTTCTGCGATGTCGGTCACGGAGGCAGTTTCCGGTCCCGCGGGATGCGAATGGAAGATCCCCAGGAGGTCGAGTCCGAGCGAATCGATCCAGTCGAATGCTGCGAGTTGTTCATAGGGATCCATCACGAATCGCACCGGACTTTGGGCTTGATTCCGCACAGGAATCACCTTCTCCACCCTGCCATCCCTCCCTGCCAGCAAGCCACAAGCCTCCAGCGGCAACTGACTTTCCGCATGTCGAAGCACCGCATTGCGGTGTTCTTTGCCAATGGATAGTCGCCTGATCATATCATCGAATGAAAACCGCCATTCCCCAACAAAGCGCTGTGATTACCGCTGGTTCGAGCGCGGCGCGGCGCACAGGGATGTCCTCGCTCAAATTAATGGCAAGGCTGGTCAATGCGTACAGCGGACCGACCAGCATCAACCCGAATTGGATCGGTGAAATGGGCCAGTAATGCAGGCCGGACGCGATTTGGACGCAGACGAATGCAATGCCAAGCGCCCAGGCAAATTCCCATCTCCCGCTCAGACGCAGGTGCATGATTCGCAGGCTGGCGAATGCGGCGGCGATGAACAGACCCGGTACGATAAGAAAGAGCCGCGCATCGCTATAGCGCAATGCTACTGCCAAGATGAAGAACAGCGTATAGGAAATGGCGGTTAACCCCGCCATGGAGGTTGAGTAGAATGGCGCATCCGGATCAACCACGATGTATTCGGCGAGAAAAACGAAAAAGAGAAAGGTGCCCGTGATGGCAAATCCGACCCACCACGCCGTGCCATTGGGGAGGACCGTCAGCGATACACTGATGACAAAAGTCGTGAGGGTGGGCAGGATCCACCACTGAAAGGTATTCCTGCCTTGCAGGGAGGGATGTCCGCGCAGGAGCCAATCCATGCCGCTGGCGGCAAGCCCTGCTGTGAGCAAACTCATGGCGGTGGATATGTTTAAAGGAAGAGTGAGCAAAAAGCCGGGTAACTGCACTTCGAGGTTGAATTCAGGCGCCTGAATGATGCGTGCAATCGCAAAAGCCAGCAGAACCGTCGAGGTCAATAATCCGACGCGGTTGGAATCGGGCAGGTATTTCTGCTCATTCATACTTTCATTGTACCTGCCTTCACCGGAACATGCCAAGTCATGGTCGGTATGGTAGAATCAATTGCTTATGGATATGCAGAGACTCGAATCGCTTCCTCCGCCGCCCGGTGTGATCGGATCGCTCAGGGCGGGGTTCGATGCGGTTTCCAGCCACGTTGTTCTGATTCTCATGCCGCTGGCGTTGGATGTCTTCTTGTGGCTCGGCCCGCGTCTGAGTGTGGGAGAAATTTACCGTTCCTTCCTTGCCGATTGGATTCGTTTCAGAGGCGGGCAGGATGCGCAGCTCCTATCCGGCTGGGTGGATGTGCTGGCGCAGTTTAACCTTCTCAATTGGTTACGCACTCTCCCCGTTGGGATTCCGAGCCTGCTTTCCGGAATTCTGCCCGATTCCCTCCCTATGCAGACCCCGCTTGGCGTGCAGAGCGTGATTCAGGTCTCGTCTTTGCCTGCCATGGTGGGCTGGCTGATCCTGTTGACGCTCGTGGGATGGGCTGTTGGAGGGTTGTACTTCCGCTGGGTGTCGGGAACAACCCTGGGTGAGGATGAGGCGGGCATCAGCCCTTTTCGTGCGATTGCCCAGACATTTCTTCTTTCGGTGATCTGGCTGGTGGTCTTGATGGTCATCCTGGTGCCGGTCTTGTTGGTGGTGACGGTACTGGCGTTGCTAAACCCGGTGCTGGCGAACGGTGCGGTGTTGATCTTTTTGATTGTTTCATTTTGGCTGGTGGTTCCGCTGTTCTTCACCCCTCATGGAATTTTTGTGAAGAGGCAAAACGCGTTCTATTCCATTCTGAGCAGTTTGAAGATGGCACGGTTTACGCTGCCCGCCAGCAGTATGTTCGTCTTTGCCGTGTTCATTCTGTCCACTGGGTTGAATTACCTGTGGATGGTGCCGCCCAGTGACTCGTGGATGTTGCTGGTGGGGATCGCGGGTCACGCTTTCATTACCACGGCGTTGCTCTCTGCCAGTTTTGTGTATTATCACGATATGAATGCATGGTTGCAGCTTGTCTTCAACCAGCTTCGACAACAGAAAGGTGTGCCTACTCAACAGGCATGATTTTCCTCGACCCCTGTCTCTCCCGGTTGGAGAGGGGGAGCGTGTGGAGTTTTTGGAGGTATTTGTGGCTAAAGATAAAGAAGCAGTCAATTATGATGTAAGTTCCATTCAGGCTCTGGAAGGCATAGAGCATGTCCGCAAACGCCCGGGTATGTACGTGGGTGGTACGGACATCAAGGCTTTGCATCATCTGGTATATGAAGTTGTGGATAATGCCATCGACGAAGCGTTGATGGGGTTCTGCACCAATATCAACATTACCATCCACGAGGACAGCAGCGTGACTGTGGAGGATAATGGGCGCGGTATCCCGGTGGGTCCGCACCCAACGAAGAAGGATATGCACGGCAAGCCCATGGAGACCGTGGATGTAGTGATGACCGTCATCGGTGCAGGCGGCAAGTTTGGCGGTGGCGGTTACAAGGTCTCGGGCGGTTTGCACGGAGTGGGCGTCAGCGCTGTGAATGCCCTCTCCGAATGGATGGTGACCGAGGTCAAGCGTGACGGCAAGCATTGGCAACAGACCTACAAGCGCGGCGTGCCGCAGGGGAATATCAAGTTGCTTGGCAAGGTGAAGGACGAGACCGGCACCAAGCAGACCTTCAAGTTTGACAAACAGATTTTCACCGAAGATATCGATTATCGTTTCGATACGCTTGTGCAACGTTTCCGTGAAATGGCGTTTGTCACGCGCGGTGTGCGTATCCAGTTCGTGGATGCGCGCAATGAACGTGAGATGACCTTCTATTTTGAAGGGGGGTTGACCTCATTTGTCCGTTATTTAAATCGCAACCGTGAAAACCTGCACCCGGTTGTCCATGTCGAAAAGGATATCGAAGCCATCGGCATCGAGGCTGCGATCCAATATACGGACGCGTACACCGAGTCGGTGTATTCGTTCGCGAACACGATCAATACCATCGACGGCGGCACCCATCTGACCGGTTTGCGTTCGTCCATCACGCGCGTCATCAACGATTACGCCCGCAAGAACGGATTGCTCAAGGATGCCGACCCGAACTTCTCTGGCGACGACACACGCGAAGGGTTGACCGCCATCGTTTCGGTGAAGCATCCCGAACCGCAGTTTGAGTCGCAGACCAAGGTCAAGTTGATGAATCCCGAAGTGCAGACCTATGTCACCCAGGTGGTGGGCGAAGCTTTCGGAACATTCCTGGACGAAAACCCGCAGGCGGCAAAGGCGATCATCGCCAAATGTCTCACTTCTGCCCGCGCGCGCGACGCGGCGCGCAAGGCGCGCGAACTTGTGATCCGCAAATCGGCGCTCGAGTCGTTGACCCTGCCCGGCAAATTGGCGGACTGCTCTGAGCGTGACTCGTCCAAAACCGAACTCTACATTGTGGAAGGCGACTCGGCAGGCGGCTCTGCCAAACAGGGACGCGACCGCCATTTTCAGGCGATCCTGCCGTTGCGAGGCAAGATCATGAATACGGAGCGTGCCCGTCTCGACAAGATCCTGTCGAGCAATGAGATCAAGGCGTTGATTTCGGCGCTGGGCACGGGCATTGGCGATAATTTCGACATCGAAGGTCTGCGCTACGGGCGCGTCATCATCATGACCGACGCCGATGTGGACGGCAGCCATATCCGTACGTTGCTATTGACGTTCTTCTTCCGCTACATGCCGCAGTTGATCGAGGACGGACACCTATACATTGCACAGCCTCCCTTGTACCGGATCGCATACAAGAATCAAGTGAAGTATGCTTACACGGACAAGGAAAAGGACAAAATCCTCAAAGAGATTGGCGATAAGGCAAGCCTCCAGCGGTACAAAGGTCTCGGCGAAATGAACCCGGCACAGCTCTGGGAAACGACGATGAACCCCGAAAACAGGACCCTGCTCCTTGTCACGGTGGAAGACGCGGCTGAGTCCGATCGTACCTTCGACATGTTGATGGGTGACGCGGTGGATCCTCGCCGAAAGTTCATCCAGACTCACGCGAAGGCGGTCCGCAATCTCGATATCTAGGGTTAGACGGAGGCGGGGCATCGAAAAGATGCTCCGCCTTTCTGCTTTGTTATGAAAGTACCATAGTTCGGCGGGGGAGATGTGGAGTAAAATTTCCCCCACCAAACGATGTATCAGTCCGGTCAATTTCCCACGATGCGAAACAAAATCATGCAGGCCATTGTGCTGGTGTATCAGGGCGTCGCGGCTGTTGCTGTCATTACAACGTTGTTCCTGGCATACGAGTGGTTGAGGAATCCCTTTATCGGTGGCTTCTTTGAGCAGACCATGGTGTTGAATGGGTCGGGCACACGGGATGTCGCCTCTCCGTGGGCGTTGTACGAGCAGGGATTCAAACTGGGAGATCAGTTGGTTTCAGTCAAGGGCATTCCGATTTCCGGCGCGGACGATTTGAGCGATGTGTTGGGCAGTTTGTCGGTGGGGCAGCCTGTGCCGGTGGAGATGCGTACGG
Organism: Chloroflexota bacterium; assembly: GCA_013388855.1. Lineage (GTDB taxonomy): Bacteria > Chloroflexota > Anaerolineae > Anaerolineales > Villigracilaceae > Defluviilinea. Next base: position 67,129 of record JACAEM010000034.1, on the reverse strand, counting down.
GGACGGGTGAGGTCAAAAGCGTCGAGATTACGCTTCAGGAATTTTCCTCCGCCAATCGGGTGGCATATTTCGGGATGCCGGCTTTCCTGAGCCTGGTGTTCCTGGTTGTCAGTTTATGGATCTTCGGATTGCGCCGGACTGAACCGGCGGGGCGCGCCTTCTCGATGTTAACCGCCTCCCTGGCAATCGGTATCGGTTCTCTTTTCGACCTGTACACAACACACCGCTTCACAATGCTGTGGACATTATCCATCGGTTTGATCGGCGGCGCATTGATCGACCTTGCACTGGGATTCCCACAGGAGGCGCGGGTGGTGATCGGAAGACCTTACATCCGCTGGTTGGGATATGGGATCGGACTTGCCCTGACGTTGAATGCCTATCGCACCTTATATGACTTTCAAAACCCCACCGCGTATTTCTTGGCATGGCGTATTATCTATATTTTTATGGGTATCGCGGGACTTTTCTACTTCGGGGTTTTGGGCTATCGCGCCGCCTTCTCCTATTCGCCGGTGGTGAAAAGTCAGGCACGTACCATCCTGATCGGGGCTTTGGTCGCATTTGGTCCGGCTGTTGTCTGGTTGTTGTACTCTTCGGTCAGAAGGCTGATTGACCCATCGACGGAAACGCCTCCGTTCAACCCCTATCTCTTTGTTCCACTGATTGCTTTCCCCCTTGCCAACGGATACGTGATCCAGCGCTTCCGCCTCCTGCGCACCGATACCTGGGTGCGTCAGGGAATGGTGTATGCCCTGCTGACAATCCTCACCGTTGCCGGGTATGCCCTGTTGGTCAGTGGGATCGCCTCGATCTTTTCCATCGCCATGCCGTCGGATAACCCATACCTGATCGGTGGACTGGTGTTCCTGATTGCGGTCTCCCTTGACCCATTGCGCACACGTTTGCAGGTGTTGGTGGATAGCGCCTTCTTCCGCGGACGCCGCGCCTACGAGGATCGCCTGCGTATCTTCAGCCACGAGTTGACCAGCGCCCTCGACCTGAACTCCATCGGGAAAGTTCTGCGTCAACAGATCTCGAGCAGCCTCGTGCCCGACCGTCTTCATATTTATATTTATGACTCACTGAACGATCAATACGCGGCGCTCCCGGGGGAGGATGGCAGGCCCACCAGTGACATCCGTTTCTCCGCCAACAGTTCCATCGTCCAATACTTCAAGAATGAAAAAATCCCGCTGTACCTTGATTCTTTCAACCCACCGGCGGCCCTGAAAGGAGACGAATCCCGGCTGGCATTGCTGGGAGCCCGCTTGTTCATTGCCCTGCGCGGCGAGGAACGCCCTGTCGGTTGGATTGCGTTGGGCACTCCACTGTCAGGCGGCGCGTACACCCCCAGAGACCTCGATTTTTTGGACAGCATTTCAGACCAGGCATCTGTTGCGATCTCGCGCGTCCAAACTGTTGTCGACCTGGAACGCCGCGTCCAGGAAATGAACGCCCTGACGCGCGTGTCGCAGGGTGTGAACGTCACACTCACCTTCGACGACGTGCTGGAATTGATCTTTGCCCAAGCGACGCAAATCATCCCATCATCCCTCTTTCACATCACACTATATAACAAAGCCGCCAACTACCTATATTACGGTTTCTGTGTGGAAGAGGGGGAACGCATCAACGCGCGCGAGAATCAGCCGCTCCCGCCCAGCCTCGGATTGGGGCAGGAGGTCATCCGCAAAGGGCGCCCAATCCTGACGCAGGATTACGCTCGGGAGTGCCAGACCCGCAACATCACGCCGTCCTCCCAGGGAGTCTACGCGTGGATGGGCGTGCCGCTCAACGCCGGCGCCGAGACCATCGGCGCGCTCAGTGTCGGAAGCCGCGACGCGACCGTCACCTACACCCGCGCACAACTTGACCTGCTGCAGGCAATTGCCGACCAGACCGTAGGCGCCATCGTAAAAGCCCGTCTCCTGCAGGAGACCCAGCAACGCGCGCACCAGCTCACCACACTGAACGACATCACCCGCCAGTTGACCTCCACGTTGGAGCAGGAACCGCTACTCCAATACATCCTCGAGAACTCCGTTAACATTCTGAACTGCGAAGCCGGAACATTGTTCCTGATGGATGAACAAACCGGCGATCTCATCTTCCGCGTCACCGCGGGACCGGTGGCAGGCAACCTGCTCGGTCAGCGCCTCCCCGCCGGATCAGGAATCGTGGGACGCGCCGTGCAGACGCGCGCCCCCGTCATCGAGAACGATGTTCAACGCTCTTCCTCACGAAATTCGGGTCCCGATAAACAGACCGGATTCCTCACCCGCGCCATTCTCGCCGTCCCCATGCAATTCAAGGACCGCATCCTCGGCGTCATCGAGGTCATCAACCGCCGCGATGGTCTGCCCTTCGTGGAGGATGACCAAAACCTGCTGACTGCCTTTGCCGGGCAGGCGGCAGTTGCCATCGAGAACGCCCGTCTGCTCGCCCTCACCGACCAGGAACTCTCCGAAAAGGTGGAGGAACTGCAGATCATGGGGCGTATCGTCCGTGAACTGAATGCCAGCCTCGAAATCGACCGCGCCATGCGTATCACGCTGGATTGGGCGATGCGCCGTTCGAACGCCGAAGCGGGGTTGATCGGCATGGTCGAGGAGGAGAACCTGCGAATCATGGCGCAACAGGGATATGAGGGCATCCTGGCGGAAGGCGAGGACGCCCGCATGCCCCTTGAACTGCCCGTGCTTCGCGCCGCCGTCGAAAGCGGACAGCCGAATCAGGTCTCGCTTATCGGCGCTAATTCGAAGGGTATTCTGCCCACTGCCCATACGCAGATCATCGTTCCCATTCGCCGGGAGGCGCAGGTGATTGGTCTGCTCCTGCTTGAAAGCACCAGCGACTCACAGACCAACCTGGCGTTCCTGAACCAATTGAGCGACAGCGCCGCCATCGCCATCTCGAACGCGCAACTCTACGACGCAATCCAGCGCGCCAACCTGGCGAAGAGCGAATTCGTCTCTTTTGTGGCGCACGAATTGAAGAATCCGATGACATCCATCAAGGGCTATTCGGAACTGCTGGCGGCAGGTTCGGTGGGACAAATCACCGAGATGCAAGCCAACTTCCTGAATACGATCCGCTCCAATGTCGAACGTATGTCCGCGCTGGTTTCCGACCTCAACGACAACGCCAAGATCGAAGCGGGACGGCTGCGCCTCGAATACAAGCCGGTGGATATCCCGGAGGTGGTGGATGAGGTTATCCGTTCCACCAAGCGTCAGGTGGAGGATAAACGCCAGTCTGTCGAAGTGCAAATTCCATCACACCTGCCCCTGGTTTGGGCGGACCGCCTGCGCGTAGGACAGGTGCTCACCAACCTGATCAGTAATGCCCATAAATATTCTCCCGAAGGCGGAAAGATCCTGGTGGGCGCCGAATCAACCGTCAACCAGTGGGATCCTGCCGGGGCAAAGCAGGTCGTGCATTTGTGGGTGAAGGATAACGGCATTGGCATCAGCGTCGAAGACCAGGCAAAGATCTTCCAGCGCTTCTTCCGTTCGGATGACTCGAAGGCGCGCGAAGCGCCGGGTACCGGATTGGGTTTGAATATTACGAAGAGTCTCGTGGAAATGCAGGGCGGGCGTATCTGGTTCGACAGCGAATTCAGAAAAGGCACCACCTTCCACTTCACTGTTCCCATCGCGGAAGGATGACAAATGACCATTAATGCATCCATCGGACAGGCACATGCCCTGAACGGGCGCGACGCAGGGCTGCAGGCAACGCACCACGCTTTGAACCGGCTTGGGAGCGCCTCGCCAGCCCTGGGCTTTGTCATTGCTTCGCACCAATATCAGGCCCGCGAAGTTGTCAGCGGCGTTTCCGGCCTGTTGGGCGATACACCCATGATCGGTTTCAGCAGTCCGGCGGGACTGACCATGGACGGACTGCATCCCAACTCCGTCATCGTCGGTCTGCTCGGCGGCGACCTGCAAGCCGAGACGCACTGGATGCCCGGCTACGCCCAAAGCGCCCGCGAGACCGGCTCGAAACTTTCGAAGCATATCGCCGATGCACCGGACATGCGCGCCCTGTTCTTTTTTGCGGATGGCTTCAACGGAGACGCCGACCAGTTATGCAATTCCCTCTCCGGCGGATCGTACGCGCTGGCAGGGGCGCTCTCCTCCGGCGACCTGCACACGGGTCATTCCTACCAGCTGGCCGGTCCGCAGACTGGCACCGGCGCGCTCACCGCCGCGTTGGTGCGCGGAAACCTGCGCGTGGGCGTGGGCGCCGCACACGGCTGGAACCCGGTCGGCAGTCAGTTCCGCGTGACGCGGTCGCGCGGCTTCTGGCTGCGCACGCTCGATGGTCGTCCCGCCTCCGAGACCTATGCCCAGCTCTTCGGGTATCCCGCCCGTGATTGGGCGTTCCCGCCGCTGAGTCACCTGGCGCGGCTGTACCCGCTTGGGGTGGAGCAGGGCGAGCAACTTGTCATCCGCGCCCCCATCCGCGTGGAGGCGGACGGCAGTTTCCGCATGAACGCGCCCGTGCGCGATGGCGTGGACGCGTACCTGCTCGTGGGCAGCCGCGTTTCGTGTGAGAATGCCGCCCACGAAGCCGCCCAGCAGGCGTTGCAAAAACTCGAAGGCGCCAGACCGGTCTTTGCCCTTGTACTTGCGGACCTGGCGTGGGAAATGCTCCTCAAATCGCATCCCGGTTCTGAGATCGAAGCCGTACAGGATATCCTCGGTCGCAACCTCCCCATCGCCGGGGGATACACCCTCGGGCAGATCGTTCAGGGCAAAGACTCACGACCACCGCAAATGTTGAACCAGCACATCATGGTGATCGTCTTTGGCGAAGCATAGCAAAGTGCGGGATTATCCCCGCACTTTTTTCATCGTTGCATATGCCGCGGGGATATAATGAAGCCAGAGGAGATGATCGCATGAAAAGGACTCTGCTCTCCGCCTTGCTCATCGCGGTGTTACTTTCAGGATGTTCCCTGCCATCTGCCGCCTCCCCGACTCCGACCTGGCCGGCCGTGCCTACATTGGGCGTCCCCTTCACCGAAACAGCCACTCCCATCCCGCTCCCCGTGGATTCGTTCACACCCGTACCGACATTGACCCCGATATCCGCCGCACCAACCATCTGCACAGACCCCAAAGTGGTCGCGTTGCTCGATTCGTTGAAAGTATCCATACTCGACGCGAACGGAGCGTTGTTGAGTTCGCTTGTCAGCCCGCAGGGCATGGAGGTCCGCTACTTCCGTAACGGCGCCGTCATCATGTACACACCCGAGCAGGCGAAATTTCTGTTCGAGACCACCTACTAGGCGAATTGGGGCGCGGAACCCGGAAGCGGCTTGGAAAAGAAAGGTTCGTTCCACGATGTGGTTGTCCCCGACCTGGCGAAAATCTTCAATCAGCCCTACACTTTGCATTGCAATGAACTCCGGCATGGCGGCGCGACCTACGAACTCTCGTGGCCCTATGCAAAGGATTTCTATTCCATTCATTTCACCGGGACGGAGCAATATGGCTACCTTGACTGGCATACCTGGGCGGTCGGTGTGGAATACGCCAATGGAAAACCTGTAATCTACGCCCTGATGAATTTTTTCTGGGAACCGTGAGATTGCTGGCGGAGACCCTTTGCAAACATTATCGACATTGCAGGGTAATTCGAGTAAACTTTCATGAAGGATGTCGGATTGACTTGCTTTTTGCCAACCCAGCTCCCTCCTTTTGAATCCGTACTTTCGAATTGATACTGATTGACAAGTCGCTCTGGACAGACGAAGAAACCCTCAGAGTGCTTCCTCCAGGCAGTCATGAAAAAACTTTTCCTCATCGGACTCAAAGACCTCAAACTAATGTTCCGCGACCGCGCCGCGCTGACCTTCATGCTCCTGGCGCCGTTCCTGCTTACCATCGGCATGGGGTTTGTCACCGGACGCTTCAGCGGCAATTCGAGCGGACTATCAGATATTCCCGTCGTCATTGTCAATCTGGATAACGAACAATTGGGAGACGCGCTGGCGGATGTGTTCAATTCGGAGGATCTTGCCGATTTAATGGAACCCACCGCTTCCTCCGACCCGGAGGCGGCCCGCCGTTTAATCGACGAGGACAAAGCCTCAGCCGCGGTTATCATCCCCAAAGGCTTCACCCAAAGCATCATTCCCGCTGAGGGAACCATGCTCGACCCGGACTTTGTCCAGCCCAAACCTGTGCAAATCGAAGTATATGCCAATCCGTCGCGTCCCACCGGCGCAGGCGTGGTCAAGGCCATTGTCGATGAATTTGTCTCGCGTGTCGAAGAAGGGCGCGTCAGCGGCATGACTTCCATCATCGGCTTGATGCAAAGCGGATTGTTGAATCCACAAAACGCGGAAAGCGAGGCGCGCGCGTTGTTCGAAAACGTGGAGCAAACCGAAAATGCCGCCATCACGCTCAAAACGGACAAAGAAGGCGCCCAAGCCGTGGAGTTCGACCTGTTGGCGTATTTCGCTCCGGGCATGGCGTTGATGTTCCTGATGTATACCGTTTCGTACGGCGGACGATCCATCCTTGCCGAGCGCGCGCAGGGAACCCTGCCGCGCCTGCTGACATCGCCCACATCCAATGCACAGTTTTTGGGAGGCAAGGTGCTGGGAGTGTTTTTCATGGGCATTGCACAGGTTGGTATTCTAATTCTTGCTTCCGCGTTGCTTTTCCGGGTGAAGTGGGGCGATCCGCTGGGAATGGTGGTACTAATCCTTGCGGCTGTCTTTGCCGCAACGGGCTGGGGCGTGATGATCACGGCATTCGCCCGTACTCCCGCACAGGTAGCAAGCGTTGGCTCCGCCATCATGCTCATCTTTGGCATCCTGGGTGGAAGTTTCATCAACCTTGAACAATTGCCGCCGCTGATCCAGACCTTGAGCAAGATCACGCCCAATGCCTGGGGACTGGACGGTTTCACCACGCTAGCGCTCGGCGGCACCTTGAAAAATTTGGGTGAGCCGATCATGGCGCTGCTCCTCATGGGTGTGGTGTTGTTCGGTATTTCGGTGGTTTTGTTCAATCGGAATGGGGTGGTGCAGAAATGAAAAAGATTTTCGCCATTGCCTGGAAAGATGCCATCATCCGGTTTGCGAGTTCGTCGGAATTGTTGTTTTTCATCATCCTGCCGGTTGTTTTTACCTTCCTGCTTGCAGGTGGGTCGCCCTCTGGCGACGAAGACCCGCGCATCCGCCTGCTGGTGGTGGATGCGGCACGGACATCCATCTCGCAACAAATCATCGAGGAGTTGGAAAATTCGACCGCCGTCTACCCGGAAATTGCATCGCTCGAGGATGCACAGGATCAATTCGATAACCGCCGGGCTTCGGCTGTGTTTATCATCCCCGTGGGTATCGATATCGCGTCCTTGCAAAACGGCTCGGCGGAGGTAGAGTTATTGCAACAACCCAACAACCTCAACGCGACTGTGGCCGAACGTGCCATACAAACCGCCATTCTCCGCGTGAGCAGTGCGGTTTCCGCTGCGCAGAGCGCGGTCAGGCAACGGGAAGCGAAACATCCTTTTGCCTCCGAGTCGGAAAAACAAGCGTATTTCGAGAGTTCGTTGGAATTGGCGCAAAATATCCAAAAGGATGCGCCTCAACGCGTCAACACTGTGGAAGGATCCACACCTGACGCAGTGGAGTATGACCCGCGCGCCAATTCTTCGGCGGGACAACTCATTACGTGGGTTTTTATTCCATTGTTTGGCATCTCGGCACTTTTTGCCTATGAACGCCAGCAAGGAACGTTGCGCCGTCTCCTTACTACCCCGTCGCATAAAGCGACCTTTTTGCTCGGGACAATCTCCGGGCAGGTGGCGATGGCATTGGTGCAAATGTTGCTGCTGGTTGGGTTTGGAATTCTGGTGATGAAGCTTAATTGGGGGCGCGAACCAGCCGCATTATTCCTCATCCTGTTTACATCCGCGCTTGCCGCGGCGGCTTTCGGCACAACGATGGGTACGTTCATCAAGACCGAAGGTCAGGCGAGCGGATTGAGCATTATGTTCGGCATGGTTTTTGCGCTGATGGGTGGATGCTGGTATCCGCTCGAGTTATTCCCGTCCGCGATACAGAATGCCGTGAGGATTCTTCCCACCACCTGGGCGATGCAAGGCATGCTGGATCTGGTCCTGCGCGGTAAGGGTCTCGTGGATATTCTGCCCGAAGCGGGGGTGCTGCTTGGGTTTGCAGTTTTATTTTTTACGGTGGGAGTTTTGCGGTTTCGATACGAGTGAGAAAGATGTCCATTTGGCGGAAACAGCCGGAACTCCTGCCGGAAGCGGGGGCTTTATAGTCCCTTTGGCGGCATTGTGAAAAGGCATCTTTTGATATACTTGCTGTATGTCACCGGATAAAGTGGGCAGGTACAAAATCAAATCTGAATTGGGTCGCGGGGGGATGGCTACCGTTTATCGCGCCTACGATCCGAGTTTTGACCGGGAAGTGGCGGTGAAGGTTCTGCCGCGGGAAATGATGCACAACCTCATGTTCCGCGCCCGGTTCAAGCGTGAACTCAAGATGATCGCTTCGCTGGAGCACCCGGCAATCGTCCCGGTTTACGATGTTGGGGAGGATGAGACCGGTCAGCCATACTTTGTGATGCGTTATATGGCGGGAGGTTCGCTCGCCGAGTGGATCAAAAAGGAGGCTCTCTCTCTTGATGATACGGCGCTCATTATCGAGAGGCTGGCAGGCGGGTTGGATTATGCTCATCGCAAGGGGATCGTCCACCGCGACATCAAACCCGATAATGTCCTGTTCGATGGCAACAACCATCCCTACCTGACCGATTTTGGCATTGCCAAGCTGACGGAGTCCGGTATTTCGGCGACGGGCGGCGATCCGATGGGGTCGCCGGCGTACGTCAGCCCGGAGCAGGCGCAGGGCGGGGAGGTGGACGGCCGCAGCGATATTTACGGTATGGGCGTGATGATCTATGAGATGCTGACCGGTCAAAAACCGTACCAGGCGGATTCGCCCGTCTCAGCGGCAGTCAGTCATGTCACCCAGCCCGTTCCTGATATTTTGAAAGTCAAACCAGACCTCCCGCCCGAGGTGGCAAAAGTCATCAAAACGGCGATGGCAAAGGAGAAGGAAGCGCGATATGCGACCGCGGTGGAATTGTCCGGCGCGTTGAGCCGTGCCGTGTTTGGGGATACCCATACCATTCCAAAGTTTGCCACCGTGGTTGACCGGCAGGCGCCTGAATCTGTCCGCAGGGTCCCCGGTTGGATATGGGTTGTGATATTTTTGGTGATTGGTTTTTTCGGCTGGCTTGGTTTCGGTGGACGACTCCCGTTTCTCTCTGCCGCCCCCACTGTGACTTCCCTTCCACCAACCCTGACTCCAACCCTAACACAGACATCCGTTCCCACGGTCACGGTTGAACCTACATCGACGCCTCCACAGACAACCCCAACCCCGATCCCCATTCCTGGCGGGGCGGACACGTTCGCGTTCCTTTCAGGGAATCAGATCTATTTGATGAACATCGGCGAATCAAGTCCGATCCCTGTACGAACGGATAACTCCGCCAAAGCCAATTTACAGTGGATGCCGGATGGGAATATCCTGGTCTATACTTCGGGGCCGTGTGTGTATGAACTGGATATCGAGACGAATGAGACCAGCAAGATCGTTTGTTTCTCATTGCAGGGCACTCAGGACTTTTTCGAGGGTTTTCGAATTTCTCCCGACGGCAGACTTGCCGCCATTTCCATCAGCCGCGCGCTGTACATTGTTCCGTACGACAAGGAAATCTTGAAGGATTCCGTGACAAAGTTCGACCTCACCCGCACAGGAAATTTCTGCAAATACAGTTTCTATGCGATCAAGGATATTCGCTGGTCCACGGATGATGAGCGAATCGCCGCTCTTGTTGTCGATACACAGGCCGGCGGCGCGGAACAAGTTTACCTGCTGGATGTGGATATTCCCGAGTGCAAGACCATTGGGGCAGTCGGCATCGACCGGTTCCCCAGTGGGCGCTTCAGTTTCAGTGGTTCGGTTATCCCGAGTTTCGACTGGGATGGCGGAAAACTGTTCCTCGTCAACGACACGGAACGCAACGATGGTTTTGGCAACCTTTATCTTTATGATAGCGAGACCCAGACAGGGAAAAGAATCAACCCCATCGACGGTGTTTGTTGTTACCGCGACGCACGTTTCAGCCCGGATGGGAAATACATTCTTTTTGCCTTCCAACGGTATGATAGCACGCGCATCCAGCTTTACTACATCCCCTTTGCGGATATCGGCAAAGGCTTGGAATGGAAGCCCATCCCCGGCTTGGATGTTATTTTATCGAATCCGCGAGAAAAGCCACAACCTGCTTTGCAACCCGCAAAGAAATGACATCTTCCGCTTATTTACCCTGTATCTCAGCCGCTCTGAGAGTATTTGCCATCAGCATGGCGATGGTCATCGGACCCACGCCGCCGGGCACCGGGGTAATGAATCCCGCCACTTCCTTCGCCTCTTCAAAGTTTACATCGCCGACCAGCTTCTGGCGCGGCTTGCCCGTCTTCTGGCTGATGACCGGGGAACCGTCGGGGTTGAGCATCGGGATGCCGTTGATGCCCACATCGATGACCGCCGCGCCTGGCTTGATCCAGTCGCCGCGCACCATTTCCGCCCGACCAATCGCCGCGATCAGAATATCCGCCTGATGCACCACACCGGGCAGGTCTTTCGTGCGTGAGTGACAAACCGTCACTGTGGCATCCTCTTTGATGAGCAACAACGCCGCGGGCATGCCGACGATATTCGACCTGCCCAAGACCACCGCATTGGCGCCCTTGATTGTCACGCCCGCCTCTTTGAGCAGGTAAATACAGCCATACGGCGTGCACGGCACGAACAATGGCTCACGCCCCTTCTGGGCGAGACGCCCCAGGTTGATGGGCGAAAACCCGTCCACGTCCTTCTCGATGCTGATGAGTTGCAGGACGCGTTCCTCGTCGAGGTGCGCAGGCAGGGGCAATTGCACGAGAATCCCGTGCACTTTGGGATCGGCGTTCAATTCCTTGATGAGTTTTTCCAGGTCTTCCTGGGTAACATCCGCGGGGACTGGGTGATGATAAGAGGTCATTCCCAGTTCGGCGCAAGCCTTCTGCTTCATACTTACATATGTCGCCGAATCGATGCGGTCACCTACCAGCACGGTAGCCAGCCCCGGCTGGGATTTCCCCTCGGCGAGCCTCTTCGCGACCTTTTCCTTGACCCCATCACGTACTTTTTGCGCAATAGCAGTTCCATCGATGATCTGGGCAGTCATGTATATGCTCCTTTTCGAGATAATCCCATTGTACAACCCGCTACAACCGCGATAAAGTGACACTTATCCCAAGTTGACGATTACGCCTTTCATCCTGTTACTGTTGCACTCATTTACCAACACCGTATCGGTCTCGTTCCAGCGCGGCGAGGGAGCGAATGCCTGCACGCGCAGGTAATTCCCTGTGAGACCTTCCATCTGCCAGCCCCACTCGCCCACCTCCGAAGTGGATTCCCACAACACGGATAAATTCCGTCCGATGAATTTCCCCCGATACAACCTCCCGGATTCCTCCAGGGCATCGTGCAGGATGTGGTTCCGCTTCTTTCCAAGCTCGGGGCTGACCTGCCCCCTCATCCGCGCCGCCCCTGTACCGGGACGCGGCGAATACGTGAAGACATGCCCGCCCGCAAACTCCATCTCACGGACGAAGTCCAGAGTTTCGGCGAATTCCTTTTCTGTTTCGCCGGGGAAGCCTGCGATGATATCCGTCGTGATGGAGACATCGGGGATCGCCTCTCGCGCCGCGGCGACCAGCGCGCGGAAGGACCGTGGCGTGGTCTTGCGCGCCATCCGCTTCAGTGTGGATTCGCTCCCTGATTGCAGAGGAAGGTGCAGGTGCGGCATGAGGCGGGAGTCGCTCCACAGCGAGAAAAAGTCCGAGTCCAGGTCCCATGGTTCGAGCGAGGAGAGGCGCAGACGCGGCACGTCCGTCTCGCGCAGGATGGCTTGGATGAGGTCTTTGAGATGCAGGTTGAAGTCGTATCCCCACGAACCGAGGTGGACGCCGGTCAACACAATTTCTTTGGTGCCGCCTGCGAGCGCGGACTGGACATCGAGGATGACATCCGCCACGGGGCGGCTGCGCCCCTCGCCGCGCGCCACGGTTGTAATACAGAATGTACATTGGTTGTCGCAGCCATCCTGCACTTTGATGAACGCGCGCGTACGGCGATGCAGACCGGGGAGCGGTTGGCGGGAGATCGGTTCAAGGTCGAAGGTAGAAGACGGGAGATGGAGGACGCTTGCAACCAGGTTATCTTTTTCGGCGTTGGGCACCACATGTAAAACATGTGGAAGGTCTGCGGCTTGTTTCGGGTACAGCGTTGTCCAGCAGCCGGTGGCAACGATTTCGTGCACGCCCGCCCGCGCAATCTGGCGGATGCGCCCGCGCGAATCGGATGCGGCTTCGTTTGTCACAGCGCAGGTGTTGACGACCGCCATGTCGGCGGCATCGGCGGAAGCGACGATCTCATGCCCTGCCGCGCGAAATTGCCGCGCCATCATTTCGATTTCGCTTTGGTTGAGGCGGCAGCCAATGGTATCGAGGTAGATCTTCATAACTGCTTCGGTGGTTGGGCAGGGTTGATGGATTTTCTCAACCCGTATCGAAATCATCTATGGTTGGATCACTACAAAATTCTGAAATAATACATCCACGCCGGGTTCGGAGAACGACCCGGCCAGCACGCCGATATCGCCGTTCGCAAAATCGGAGTCCTGCACGAAAGCGACTTCATTGAAATTAACGTAAAAAGTCAGTGAGTCTCCGATGCAATCCGCGCGCAGATGATTCACCGCGTCCGGTTGTACCGCCTCGCTGGGCTTCATTTCGGTCTGACCGAGCAACAGGGTTTGACCGCCGATGAATTTACCGATGGCATAGAACCCGTCGCTGGAGATGATGAAGAAATAGTAATCCCCGCGCTGATAACGACAGATCAACCCGGCGCGATTCTGTTCGGGACCGTTCAAACGCGTTACGTCCACTTCGACGCGCACGTCGCCGAAATTTCTGTCGGGTGTGGACCAGTAATTGAGCAGCGGCTGCCGAACCAGAATACGGAAACCGCCGCTGTCATAATCCATGATGCCGCCATCGTTGGCGAAACGATCCCAGCCGGAAGTATTGCTCTCGAACTTATCCTGAAAGAGGACTTCGCCCGGGCTGCCGGTTACAGGAGTGGGAGCCGGCCATTGTGCGGGCAGGCAGGAGGAAAGCAAAACGGTCAGGAAGAAAATGAAAGGAAGAAGACGATTGTTTTTCATTGCGAGATTTTATCACGCACGGTCACGGAAAATACTGCTTCAACGCGGCTTCGGCTTCGACGCTCCCCAGATCGCGCGCGCGGACCAGGTGGTCGAACGCCGCGGCGCGGTCACCCGTTTGCAGGTACACCACTCCCAGATGAAACAGCGCCGACGCGTGTCGCGGGGCTGCTTCGAGCGCCCGCAGGAGGATCTGCTTTGCTTCGGGGTAGCGGCCGTTCAATAACAGCGCCCAACCCAGCACATCCAGCGCGGCGGGATCCTCATTAGAAAGAAGGACTGCCTTCTGCGCGGCAGGGATTCCCGCATCGGGGATGTTGACATTATTCTCCGCACAAAACGTGGCAAGCAGCAACCAGTATTCGGCGTTATCAGGCACGAGTGTAACCGCGTACTGATAGGCTTCCAGCGCGCGGATCAGATCGCCAGTCTTCGCGTACGAATCGCCGAGCGATGCGAACCAGGCGGGATTCTCGCTATCAAGCCGTGCGGCGGCTTGGAATTCGGTCAACGCGTCGCGATCGTTGCCCACACGCTGGAAATACAGCCCGCGCAAGCCGCGCACGGTCGGGGAGTCGGGATTCAGGCTCAGCGCGCGGTCAAGAAGGGAGAGCGCCTCATCCCCAGCCGTTTGCTGGTCCGCCTCTCCCAGCCATGCCCAAGCCTCGGCGTCTTCTTCATCCGCCTCAACAGCCTTTTCGAACGCGGCACGCGCCAGCCCCCATTCGTTGACCAGCCCAAGTCCACGCCCTGTGATGACAAGCTGCTCAGCGGGGGAATCGTTGATTGACGCCAGGTTCAGGGCGGTGCGAAGGGTCTGCACAGCGGGATCAAATTGCGGGTCCAGTCGCGAGGCGGCGAGCAGTTCCGGAATGGCTTCAGCAGGGTCGGAGAGGCTCAACAGCAACCCCAGACGATAATGCGCGGACGCGTCATTGGGTTGTGACGAAACATATTTTTCCAGGTATTCTGCGGCGGCGGAATATTCGCCGCGTTCCTGCGTGACTTTTGCAAGCCGGGAATATACCTGTATCGATGGATTGGGTACCGCAAGCCCGTCTTGCCAGATGTCGAGCGCGCGCTCCGGGTCATTGCCCAGATAGACCACATCGCCCCACGCCACCCAGCCTTCCGGCGAGAGGGAACCGCGTAGGAAGGCCTTTTGGTAGGCTGCCTCTGCGTTTGGATAGTCCTGCGCGTGATAGTACGCCGTTCCCGCCAGTTCGTAGAGGTCCGGTCGCCAGGGGATGCGTTTTGCCGCGCTCAGATAATGGCTTGCGATCTCAGAGTATGAGCCGGCCGAGTCCGCCTGCTTCAATTCAGAATAGCCGGAAACAATGATAGGGACGAAGGCAGCCAGTGCAAGGAACAGGATCACAAGCGCTGCCCGGAGTCCGTTGCGTGACATGTCCTTATTATACAGGCTGCCCTCCGCCTCGATTTTTGTGATTTAGCCAATTGTTTATGCTCTTGTAATTTATCCGGGAGGCATTTTTAAGACAGATTTTGACAAGTGGAATATAATCACGGATGACATGGGCGAGTTTCTCGGTCAGGTATTTACGCTTCTTACGCACACCAACGGCAGTATGTTTTTTCATCTCTGGTTGGTGTTTTCCATCATCATGGCATGGACGCTGGCGTTTCTTCAATGGCGCTCAAGCGGGTTCCCGCAAGCCCGCCGCACCATGTTCGGGCTCGGCGTGCTCTTTGTCGTGCAGATTGGGCTTTTCATTTTAAGTCTGTTCGGAGCCGGTTTTTTTGACCTCCGCCTGATCCTGCCGCCGCTGGAGCGCGCGCTTGCCCTCTTTGCCCTGGTTTGGTTGTCGTGGTTGTGGGCATTTCCCGAACCCAGCCGCCCGGCGGACGCGGCGACCTGGTTGTTGAGTCTGCTTGTTGCAGCCGCGTTCGGGTTGAGTCTGGTTTCGTTCGCGACCCAGCCTGCTTTCCTGACCCATTTCAACCTGACCGTTGAAGACGGTCTCTGGCAACTGGGAAGTATCGGCTATTCGGTGTATGCCCTGTTCCTTTTACTGGTGCGCCGTCCCAATGGCTGGGGGAATGGACTGGCTGTTTTCCTCATCACCTCTGCAGGACATTTGCTGTACATGATGATCGGCCGTACTGATGGGGACTATCCGGGATTGGTGCGCCTCGCCTACATGGCGGCATTTCCCGTTTTGATCACCCTGCCCTTGCGTTTCCCGACTACTTCCAGCGGGACGACGAGCGCCATCAAACAGGATCTCTCGAACACCGCCACCGGGGAACGCCGCCGCTACAGCACGGACCCGAAGACCTTTCATGCGTTGCTCGCGCTGGCTGGGGAATCCAGCGCGGATAAATTGAGCCAGGCGATCACACGCGCCATCGCGCAAACCATGCTGGCTGACTTGTGTTTCCTCATCTACCTCACCGATAACAAAAACCAGATGCAGATCGCCAGCGGATACGACCTGATTCGGGAGGAGAATCTCGAAGGCGGGAGCCTGAACAAAAACCTGATCCCTATGCTCACGAACGCCATGCAACGCGGACGTCCGTTGCGATTGCCTTCGAGCAGCACCTCCGCCGACATCAAGGGTTTGAGCGACCTGCTCGGGCTTGCCAGCCCGGGTCATCTGATGAGTGTTCCCATTGTGACGCCCGAAAAAGACCCCATTGGCGGCATCCTGATGCTCTCGCCCTATTCGAACCGCCTGTGGAGCGCGGAGGATCAGGCGTTCCTTGCGAACATCGCCATTTCACTGGTCCCCGTCATCCAGCGCGGGCAACGGATGACATCGCTCGAGCAGAAGGGCGAACAGACCAAACTGGCGCTGGACGCGGCGCAGGCGCGTATCGCAGATTTGGAACGGCAAAACAACGACTTGCTCAAGCAAATGGAAGCCGTAAAAGCGGACGCTCAGGAGGGACTGGCACAGGCGGAAAATCTCGCCGAGCTTACCCGCATGCAGGAAGAGGCGCAGAAGGTGATTGAGCGGCTCAAACAGGAGAATGAAGACCTGCGCGCCGGAAAGGGCATCAAAGCCGTAAAAGGTATTCCCACCTCCGCCGCGAACCAGGTGGAGGCCGAACTGCGTCTCACCTTGGAAGAAGTGGCGCGCCTGCAAAACCAGTTAGCGGAAGCCAACATGAAATTGATGGAAGCGGAAAGGAGCTCCGCCTCCGCGCAATCGATGGAGCAGGCGGAAGTAGTCGCCTCCATTTCACAGGAATTACGCCAGCCAATGTCCTCCATCGTGGGCTACACCGACCTGCTACTCGGCGAATCGGTTGGCATTCTCGGTGCATTACAGCGGAAATTCGTCGAGCGTATCAAGGCATCCACGGAGCGCATCGGCAGCCTGATCGACGACCTGATCCAGGTCACCACCCTCGAAACGGGGCTCAACGAACTCAAGCCCGAACCCGTTGACCTGAATCTCATCATCGACAATGCCATGTCGTACACCAGCAGTCAGGTGCGCGAAAAAAATATCTCGATGCATCTAGACCTGCCGAAGCACGTGTCGACCATCTACGCCGACCGCGAAGCCCTGCAACAAATCTTGATCCACCTCCTCCAGAACGCGGGAGCCGCCTCCCCGGTGGAGGGAACCGTGCATTTGCGGGTTCAGACGCGGATCGAAGATGACAAGGAATATGTCCTGATCCAAGTCAGCGACACCGGCGGAGGCATCCCGGCAGAGGACATGGCACGCGTCTTCACTCGTTTGTATCGTGCGGATAATGTCCTCATCCAGGGCGTCGGCGATACCGGTGTAGGACTCTCCATCGCGAAAACGCTCACCGAGGCGCAAAAAGGACGCATCTGGGTTGAGAGCGAACCGGGTGTCGGCTCCACGTTTAGCGTTCTCCTGCCGATTGCCAGGTCACCGGCCCCCAAAGTTGCAGAGAGATGACCATGCAAGCCCTGCGTCAACTTGGCAGTGGAGTCATTATTGCAATTGTCTCCGTCATCTTGGTGCTTGGTGGAATTTCCCTCGCCATCGCTGAAACCCTGCCGCCATCCACCACACCGACCCAGGCTCCGCCCACGCTGCCGTTGAACATCCCCACGGCCACATTCACTTCCACGCTCGCATTCCCCACCCTGCAAACTGAAACCCCCACTGAAACCGCGAGCCCCTCACCAACCGCGACCTCCCTGCCGTCCGTCTCCTGCATTTATCCAAACGGGTGGATTGTCATCACCACCACCTCAAACGACACCATCTACAGCCTGGCGCAGCGCTACCGTACCACGCCTGAGAATCTCAGCATCGGGAATTGTCTCAAATCCATCAATCTGTCCCCCGGCACCTTGTTGTATGTTCCGCCGGTTATTTCAACCGCGACCGCCGTTCCCTGTGGACCTCCCGCTGGCTGGGTCAAAGCTCATGTTGTCCAACCCGGCGAAAACCTGTACCGCATCGCGCTTTCGTATGGTATTACCTATCCCCAATTGCAAGCCGCCAATTGCATGGGCAACTCCGTGTTGATCTACGTTGGGCAGAGATTATGGGTGCCAAACGTACCCACACTCACGCCCGTCCCCGGCGTGACCCTTGTCCCCGATTTCCCGACGAATACGCCCTCGCCAACTGCCTCGCTCACGCCCATGCCGCCGACCGCGACACAGCCGCCTCAGGCAACATCCACACTCACTCCCTCCTTCACCGCGCCGCCCGCCACCGCGACGGCATCGATCACACCTTTCCCATCGCAAACCACCTCACCATGAAATTCATCCGCTGGATCATCATCGCGACCCTTCTGCTTGCCGGATGTGGGACAGCCGCGCCTGCCAGCGAGCCGCCGGCATTGCCGTTCCCACTGGTGACGGTTGCGCCGAATGCCTCCCCGACCCCGACTCCCTTCCAGCCAATCCCCTGGACACCGACAGGTACGCTTCCATCCCAACCGGTTTCCGATTCCGTTTTCGCCACCGAAACCCTCCCCGCGCCGACCCAGACTGAGATCCCAACCATCGACCCGAATTTCCTCATCAATACCGTTGCCCCCCTCCCGACAATCGACACCTCCGGGAGCCAGGTGCTCAACAATGGGCAGGACACCGTCAACTTTCTGCTGATTGGCTCCGACAAACGACCGGGCGGCACCTTCCGCACCGATACAATGGTCATCGCGATCCTTCGTCCTAATGAGGGACAAGTCTCATTGATTTCCATCCCACGCGACCTGTGGGTCTCCATCCCAGGCGGGGAAAATAACCGCATCAACACCGCCTACCAGCGTGGCATTTCCACCGGCTATCCAGGCGGAGGGCCGGGTTTGCTCAAGGATACAATTCAGTACAATCTCGGCATTCGCATAGACCATACCGCCATGGTTGAGTTCGACGGTTTTCGCAAAATCGTGGATACCCTTGGCGGCGTGGATGTCCCCATCGCCTGCGCTTACACCGACTGGCGTCTGATTGACCCCAGTTACAACCCGGAGCTCGAAGCCAACTGGGAATTATATACCGTCGGTCCTGGGCTGGTTCACATGGATGGTGACCTGGCGCTTTGGTACGCGCGTTCGCGGCAGAAATCCAGCGACTTTGACCGCGGGCGTCGCCAGCAGGAGGTTCTGCGCGCGTTGTTTACACAAGCCCTCCAGGCTGGAACGTTGACGCGTATCCCTCAATTGTATGACGACCTCAAAAGTTCCGTTGAGACCGACCTCGGGTTGGCTGACATTCTGCAACTCTCGCTTTACGCGCCCAAAATGACGAATGCCGACATCCGCAGTTATTACATCCGCCCGCCCATTGTCAATTCATGGATTACCAGCGGAGGGGCGTATGTCCTCTCGCCCAATCAGGAACTGCTCCAGCAAATGCTGACCGAGGCGCTCTCACCCTCGACGCGTACAGTGGAACGGCAGGCAATCACCATCGACGTGATGAACGGCACATCCATTATGGGCTATGAAGTGCTGGCAGCCTCCCGCCTCAACTATGCCGGTTATGAAACGCGAATTGTTCCCTCCGACCGGCAGGATTATGCTTATTCCGTGCTCATTGACAAGACCGCCGCACAGGATCGCGCCGTGAGCAACAATATTCTCAATGTAATGGGAATGCAGACGGGCAGCCTCATTCCCGTCTCAGATCCGAATGGCAGCGCGAATTACCTCCTGATCCTGGGTTACGACTACCAACCGTGTTTCAAACCGGAAAGTCTGAGCCAGTAAATTTACTTTCCCAACACCTCTCTCTGTGCTGCCACAACGACCGCTGCCGCGCGAAGCGGTTTGCAGCACTTCGCTTTCGGTTAGGAAACCGGGCGATTTGTTTGGAAATGGAATATTGGTTGCCCTGATTGACTTGATAGGAGTTTTGTGGGTGACAAGGAAAGGATAACTCGAATACAATAAACGCCTGACCTTCGCAGATGCCATCCCTTAAGCCGTGCATCTGTGACTTTCATCATTTATTGGAGGAGCAACCATGAAGCGAAACCATCATCAATTTTTATTGGTGCTTGTGGCGCTGATAATCGCCAGTCTTGCGTGCCGGGCATTAGCAGGCACGGAGCCTGCTCCGACAACGGAGCCACAACAGCCTGTACTGCAGGAACCGGCGCCCACCGAAGTCCCACCCCAGCCGGAGGTGGAACCTGCAATTATCGAATCGAAAGGCGCGGGCATCCTCTGTGTGGGAGGCACAACCGGGCTGAGTTGTTTGAATGAGAATGGCTGGCAGATCTACACAGACGAGAATTCCGACCTGCCGAATCCATATCTGTATGCAGGCGCGGTCTGCCCGGACGGTCAATTTGCCATCGCGCATATCAACGGGGTCGTTCTGTTCGATGGTGCAACCTTCAGGCAGATTCCTGAAACGAACGCGTACACCTCTCCCGAAGGGATCGCCTGTGACTCGAATGGCGGAATCTGGGTGGCGCATTTCCAGGGTGTGAGTCGATATGCCGACGGTCAATGGACAACCTACGGGTCCGATCAATTGGCGAATGGCGAATCTGCCAATGAACTGGTGTACGATGTCGCAGTTGCCCCCGATGGGAAGGTATGGGTCGTCACCTCCCGCAGTGTGGCGATGTTCGAAAACGAGACATGGACTGTTTACCAGGAGGGGCAGGGTTTTAATGGCAGCCGTTTCTTCAATGCACTGGCCGTGGATGCGAACGGACGCCCATGGGCGGCGCATGGAAGCGGGGTGGATGTTTTCGAGAATAGTGCATGGAGACTCATCGAGAAAAGCGACTACAACTCCCCCCAAAGCCTCGGCGTGGATGCAAAGGGAGGGGTCTGGTTCGGGACAATCACCAGCGGCGTGTACCAGTTCGACGGTACCGCTTGGGTGCATCATGACCGCGCATCGGAGCGGCTCCTGAGCGATTATGTCACCTCCATCGCGGGCGACAGTGGTGGACGCGTCTGGCTGGGCACCTCATATGGTCTGACGATGTTCGATGGCGTGAACTGGCAGACTCTACTGATGAGCAACTCCGGGTTGGGTGATAACGATGTCAATTTTGTACTGGTCTCCAACGATGGACCTGTACTGCCTGCCCTCGAGGAAAAAGCAAAAGGCTCCCTGATTGGCAAACTGGAAAAGGCAGATGGAACTCCGCTGGTGGATGCCACCGTGGAAATCTGCGTCGAAACACTCGCCTCCACCTTCTCCGGCGATACTCCCTGCTCCGATCAACCCTTTTTCCTCACCGCCAAAACAGGCGCGGATGGAACCTTCCTCATCGAAAATGTCCCGGCAGGCTACTACGTCATCGTCGCCGAAACCGGTGACGGCAGTTGGGCGCAGCTCACCGACGAATTTGGCATTTCCTCCGAACGGACGTTGATTGAAGCTGGCGAACAGGTTGATATTGGGACGTTGACGCTGGAGGAGTAAATTGTTGGAAGGATACCAACGCGGAAAGAATTCATCAAAAGAGCGCCGCTTATACTAGCGACGCTCTTTGAGAAATTTACACCCTATGGGGTAATTGCAGGCGGCGGGCTTGTCGGAGTCCCGGTCAATAAAGTTGCATACATCGAGAAATGGAAAGTGCCGCTTGTCGATGAATTCGAGTATGTGGTCGGTAATGCGCTAAATGTGTAACCATAATATCTTCCTGTCCCAGTGAATGCCATTCGACCGGTCAGATTGTTGTTCTGTGGGAGGAACGCCAGCCAGTATGTTCCTGCCGGCAGCATGGTGGGAGATGTAACATTTTGTGTATTCCAGCCGGCAACAGGTGTGAATGCTGCGGTTTGTGCCTGCAAGGACCCAGGGGCGTTTCCTGCATTGTTATAGATGCCCAGGCGTAATTGTCCACCTGCCGTAGCTACATAGTAACTCAGGCTTTGGATCGTCGCATTTTGCGGAAGTGTGACCTGCTGTGCGACCAGATAATTCCCCATATTCGAATAATTCAGGCTCAGGATATTGGTCTCCCCGATCTGGATTATGTTCCCGGTAGCGGATGTCTGTGTGGCAGTCGGCATAGATGTATTGGTCCATGTTGCTGGCGGGGTAAATGTCGAAGTGGGGGTGCTGGTAAAAACATTGGTCGCGGTAGCAGTGTTGGTTTGGGTCTGAGAAGGTGTTATTGTCCTGGTCGGTGAAACAGTAGCAACAGGTGTGTTGCTTGGGGTGTGGGTCGACGTATTTGTTGGCAGTGGTCCGGTTGATAAAGTGGCGTACATCGAGAAATGGGCTGTTGCGCTTTGTGGTGAGTTCGAATATGTGGCTGGCAGAGTGCCAAAGGCAGACGTGTAATATCGGAGCGAGCCAGAGAATGCAAGCCGTCCGGTCAATGCATTATTCTGTGGCAGGAATGCCAGCCAATATGTTCCTGCGGGTAAAAGCGTTGGAATAGTGACATTCTGTGTATTCCAGCCGATAATCGGAGTGAAAGCTGCTGTTTGTGCCAGCAAAGTTCCAGGACCGGCTCCCGCGTTGTTGTAGATTCCCAAACGCAATTGACCACCTGCCGCGGCGACATAGTAACTCAAGCTTTGGATTGTCGCGCTTTGTGGAAGTGTGACTTGTTGCGCCGCCAGTTGATTCGCCATGCCGGAATAATTCATACCCAGGATATTCGTCTCACCAATTTGAATCGTGCTCGAAGCGGTTGGCGTTTGCGTAGCTGGAGGAGTATTGGTCAGCGTGGGGGAGGAACCGACTGTCGGTGAGGCAGTTGGTATGGATGTCGGGGCCGGCGTGGGTTCGCCGTTGGGTTCGATCATGTATGTGTATCTGACCTGTCCGTTAAATGTGCTTACATATTCGACTAACGCATTGTTCGGGGAAATGGTCACACGCAGGTAGCCCGAATTGGATAAGATGCCGTTCGGCATCACATAGGGGCTGTTGGTGTAGTTATTGAATCCAAAGCTGTTTCCCTGACTTGGCGAGGGGACCAACTGGTAGACAATACCATCGCGTTCTTCATGAACAAAATGATGGTCGTGCCCATGAAAGAAGGCGCTGACTTGATTGTCAACCATCAATTGATGAATCGGCTCGGGCCAGCCGGGTCGTCTTGTATCGAATTGCCAGACGGGGTTTTGGTTGCTTGCGTTGACATTGTATCCACCCCACTCGAACCAGCCGGCCGCCTCTGCACCGCCACGAACATAATTTTGCGTGCCTCCAAGCATATGATGAGCAAACATGAATTTGTACTTGGCATCGCTGCCCTCGAGGGTCTCCTTGAGCCAGTTGTATTGTTGCAGCCCCAAGGTCCAATTCCACCGATCGCCAGTCGCCGGGTCGTCATT
Source organism: Chloroflexota bacterium (assembly GCA_013388855.1). GTDB lineage: Bacteria > Chloroflexota > Anaerolineae > Anaerolineales > Villigracilaceae > Defluviilinea. Next base: position 44,051 of record JACAEM010000034.1, on the reverse strand, counting down.
GCCCTCCCCGGCTTGGGCGCCATAGGGATTCTGCATCGTATACTGAAATGGGTCGAATACGATAAATAACGCATCCCCCCATTCCCAGGCGTAGTAATCCTCGCGCAGGTGATCGTCCGGAGTCTGGCCGATGATCCGTGTTTCAGAGTTATCCGTGTTCCCGGAATAGAATGTGCCCGGTGTGGGAAGAGGAAAGTAGCGTTTTCGGGCGTTCATACTAAAGACGGGCTGAGGATTTGTATCATCGAAATTCCAGCCTTCCTCATTCTCATGATTTCCGATTGCCAGAAAGATGGGGGAAGAATGGCTCAGACGTCCCATCAAGTCAGGTGAGCGTTGAAAAAGATAATTGGCATCCGCCTGGGCCGCCGTGGATACTCCATCCATGGCAAAGGTATCACCAAGGTCGATGAAAAAATCGGGCTGGTCGGTGGCCATTCGGTCTAGTGCCTGTTTCCATTCATCGAGGTTCCCCAAGATAATGTTGACATGTGAATCGGCCGCCACGGTGAAGGTAAAGGAACTGCCCCTTGCCCGCTGAGTATGGAAGGTGTGCTCATCGCGTACAACCCAGCCGGTATCGCCGGGCACTTGGTATTGCATACGATAGTAGTAGCGGGTATTCGGCTGAAGCCCATCGATGACGATTTCATATGACTCACCAGCTGTGGCAAGTCCGGAGGGCGTCTGACCGGTATATATCCCCGAAATCGTGCCATATTCATAAAAAATATTGACATCTGCATCCGGGACTACATTGATAGTGATGGATGTGCCTGTCGGGTTTCCGAGATGTTCTGACCCTGAAAAGGTGATTTCTGTCGCTGCTGTCGCAACAGTTGTGGGCGACCCAGTCACTGAGAAGAGAAGAACAAGGAGGGTGAGTACTCTGGCAACTCTCTCACGAAGCGCTCGCAAGAATAACGAATGCCAAATCGATTTGATCAAAGGGATAAAAGCAGTCACGGTATCCTCCAAAGGCTATTGCTTGATAAATTGATACAAAAGATAAAATCGACCGATATACTGACAACTGACTTGATTGACCAAGACTACCCCGACAGAAAATTCAATAAAATATTATGGCTGTTTTATTATGTGAATTCAAGCATTTTTTGTACTATTAAAGTTACATCACTGACGCTTCTTTCTCTTGAAAGCAAAGTGTAGAATGATGAAAAATCTCCTGTTGACATCCTCTCCCTTTTTCGCTAAACTATACGAAAGAGACAGCAACAGGAGATGTCATGCCTGAGAACAAGCTTACCTCCCATTTGAACCAGAATTCAACGCTCACGAGTGCCATCCACTCGTGGGAATCGTATCTTGCCGATCAGGGACGGTCGCCGAACACCATCAAAGCCTTCCTCTCCGACGTGCGCCTGCTGACCAGCTTCCTCCCGGAGGACACTACGCTGGGCAAGGTCACCACCAAGGACCTCAACCGATATTTCGAGTGGATGGAAAAGGAGCGCGACGTGCCTTGCAGCCCCAAGACGCTGGCGCGCCGCATTACCGCAACCAAGTCCCTTTTCCGCTGGCTGCATCAGTACGGCGTGCTGATGGTCGATCCTGCCGAAAAAGTGGCGCAGCGCTCTGCCATTAGTCCGCTTCCGACCGTGCTCACGCCCAAGGAATACGAGGATGTCCTGCTTGCCGCGGATCGTCACCGCCGCGGGACCAAGCCGGATGCGCGTCCATATGTGCTTGTCTATCTTCTTCTGACGACCGGCATCAAAAAGAGTGAAACACTGGGTATTACTCTCGAGCACCTCGAACTGGATTCGCCGGATGGACCGCGCATCTTCATCAAGTATGCGACCCCGGCGAATCGCTACAAAGAGCGGAAACTGCCTCTGCCCGATGATTGGATTCCCGCCTACGAGGAATACATTGCCCAGTACAAGCGAAGCAGCCCTATAGACCAGTCCGAGGAAAAACTCTTCCCGTGGTCGCCGCGGCGGCTGGAATATTTGCTTGAGGACATTGGCAACGAAGCCGGGTTGACGAAGCACCTTTCCTTCGATATGTGCCGCTGGACTTGTGCGCTGAACGATTTCCATGCAGGAACCGAACCGGACCAGATCCGCCAGAAGTTGGGCGTATCGAAGATTCAGTGGCGTGAGTTGTTCATCAAGTTGAAGCAATTGGCGGGAAGCAGGGAATAAAAAAACGACAGTCACTACCAAAGTGACTGTCGTTTTTTTAACCTCGGGTAAGCGAGAAATATAACGCCTGTTTCGTGGACTCGGTCAGCCGGAAAGGATGCGCCGGACGATAGCCAGGAACCCAGACCACCTTTTCACCCATGCACAGCAGAGGCCAACGGTCACGTGCGCGCTTTGCCAGTTTAACATTGATGAAGAAATCCGAGATCTTCATTTCATGTCCGTCCATGCCGAGCGGCTGGAAGCGGTCGCCATCCTGCCGGACGCGTAATTCCAGCGCATCGGAAATCCCGTTTGCATCCAGCCACACTTGAAATGGGTCATCGTTCGCCCTGGCTTGTTCCATTGCCAGCGACGCAATATTCCAGCGTTCACAGTTCAACTTCCAGCCGCCGGAAAGGGGGACCGAGCCGGGGATTTTCAACGGGATCGTGCTGGCTTCATCGGGCATTTGAGGCCAGCGCTCCACGGGAAGAGTCGCATCCCCCGCCACCACGTAGATCAACAAGCCTTCACGGAGCAGATGCAACTCGCCGGATATGTCCATGCGGATGCTTTGTTTTGGGTCGTTGATGAATTGTGCGGCGCGGTCCAACGCGGTGAAACCGATATCCAGCTCGTCGGGGCGGATGAGTTCGATTGCATGGCGGATCAGGTTCCGTTGGAGTCCGACCGGGCGCTTGCCCAGAGCGGAAGAGTCGAAGGCGACGAAATCCGCGCTTTCCTGCACCACGCAAGTCTTCCACGCCTCTGCAAGTGCTTGTGCAACGATCTCATGGTCGCCTGCCAATGAACGCGATGTGCGCCAGACCACCTCGCGAAAACGCGGATTGTATGACTCGAGCGCCGGGATGAGCAGGTGGCGCAGGCGGTTGCGGAAGAAATCAAGTGAGGCGTTGCTCGGGTCGTGCCGCGGGCGGAAGCCGTTTGCCGCGCAGTAGACGACCGTTTCCTCGCGCCAGATGTCCAGCAGCGGGCGCACGATGGGGATTTCAGGGTCGAAAGTCTTGATGATCGTGCGGTGGGTCATGCCCTTGAGTCCGGAAAGCCCCGCGCCGCGCAGGAAGTGCATGAGCACGGTTTCGACCTGGTCGTCCGCGGTGTGACCGACCGCCACGGCCTGTGCCCGGAACCGCCGTGCCTGTTCCATGAGGAAACGATACCGCAGCGTGCGCGCGGCTTCCTCGATGGACAAATTTTCTGTTTCTGCGAATTCGCGCACATTGCCGCTTTCGATGACCGACGCGATGTTGAGGCGGGCAGCGGTCTGCTCGACCACGTTGGCGTCGGCGTCCGAGTCGGCGCGCAATTTGTGGTTGAAATGCGCAACGATGATCCGATACCCGGTTTTGCGCAGGACGCTCATCAGGCACAGACTGTCCGGTCCGCCGGAAACGCCCGCTACGATGGGACGGTCTTTGACGAGTCCGCATTGTTCGCGAAGGGTGGTTTCGATAGTATCGAGCATGACAGTAATTACAACACAGAAATCAGCGAATGTTTTCTGGATTAAGGGAGGGAAAAGTTACAAAGTGATAAACCTGACAAGTCTTGGAAGACCTCTCAGGCTTGCAGGCTTAGATCTGATACAACTCCACCAGCACACCGGAGGTGCTTTCAGGGTGGATGAAGGCATAACGTTTTCCATCGGCGGCGATGCGCGGCTCTTCATTGATGAGACGCACGCCTCTGGATTTCAATTGCGTCATCATCCCAATAATATCGTCCACTTCGAGGCAAACGTGGTGCATTCCGGGACCGCGTTTGGCGAGATATTTCGCAATGCCCGAATCATCCGTCGTAGGCTGAACCAGTTCCACCTCCGAGCCGGGAAGCGGCAGGAAGGCAACCTGCGATTGTTCGGCGGGCACGTCGCGCAGCTCGTGCAATTCCATCCCCAACGCGTCCCTCCAGAAGGAAAGCGCCTTTTCCATATCCTCCACAACAACGGCAACATGATTGATCTGTTTTACTTTCGGCATGAACAACTCCATGATAAGGTGACAGTCGCTTCGCAAGTGTCGGTTACCTGCGAAGTGCCAGCACAGATTATAGTCGCTTGTCAGGGATTACGATAACGATTAAGATTAATGTCATGATCAACCTTCCCGTCAATGTGCGGCGCGTGGCAGTCATCATCGGCATTTTTGTGCTGGTCTTCATCGTGCTGGAGTTCAACCGCCGGTTGGAAGAGCTCAACATGTTGCATCAACAAAACGAACTGGCGCGCACGCAGGCGACCCAGGCGGTGCAGACCCAATATGCCCTGGAGACGGCTGTCGCCTACGCCAACTCGACCGCCGCTGTGGAGGAGTGGGCGCGCACCGATGGGCATTACATTCAGGATGGCGACCTTCCTGTCGTTCCTGTGGGAGAGCCGGGTTCCGCACCCATCCTTTCGGTCACCCCGGTGCCTGTCCCCACCCCGATGCAAAAGTGGGAAGTATGGTGGGATCTCTTTTTCGGCGAATAACTTCATCGTGATATATGGACCGTCTCTTGCTCTTCCCCATTTCGACAAGGGTCGAAAGGGATTCGTTGACCATCGCGGGACATGACCTCGCCTCCCTCTCAGCCGAACATGGGACTCCGTTATATATATACGACCGCGCCACCTTGGATGCCTCTGCCCAATCCTACACGGACGCGTTAACCGCGCATTATCCTGCCTCCGCTCATATCACCTATGCAGGCAAAGCCTTTCTGTGCAAAGCCATCGCCCAATGGACGCAAGAGCATGATTTCTTTATCGATTGCACGGGCGAGGGAGAAATTAAGATTGCAGTTGCGGCTGGCGTTCCGCGTGAGTACATCCTTGTGCATGGGGTGAATAAATCAATTGACGATTTGAAGGCGGCGATTGAACATGCAGGAACGGTTGTTGTTGACAACATCACTGAATTGGAACGAATCCATTTATTAATTATCAATCATCAACCCCCATTCCCGAATTTCTGGCTGCGTCTTCTGCCCGGCATTGCCGTTTCCACACATCATGCCCATACACAGACTGGTCAACACGACAGCAAGTTTGGCATGACGCGCGAGGAAATTCTCGTTGCGGCAATATTCTGCAATGAAAATAACCTGCCCCTCACGGGAATCCATTTCCACCAAGGTTCCAACTTCCGCGACCCGGAGCCGTTGATTCCGGCAATTGAACTGGCGCTCGATCTTGCAAAAGAAATCGGATTCAAAGGCGAGTGGCATTTCTGTCCCGGCGGTGGATGGGGCATCGCCTATCACGAAGATGAATTGCCGAATCCGTCCATTGATAGTTATGTGCGCGGGGTCGCAGAGGCGGTGATCGAAGGTTGCCGGCGTCGCGGGCTAGAACTTCCACACTTGCATTTGGAACCGGGAAGAAGTTTGGTGGCGCGGGCGGGTGTTGCCATCTATCGGGTTGGCGCGGTGAAGAAGCGCGGCGACAAGACCTGGCTGCTCGCCGACGGCGGCATGGCGGATAATCCGCGGTTCGCGCTGTATGGGGCGAGATATTCCTGTTTGCCGGTATCAGGCGTCGGTCGCGAAAGAAGCGAACGTGTGTCTGTGGCGGGTCCGTATTGCGAGTCCGGAGATATCATCATCGAAGATCTGCCGATGCCAAAAATCCAGGAAGGCGACCTGATCGCCATCCCGGTGGCGGGGGCATATCATTTGAGTATGTCGTCCAATTACAATGGCGCACGGCGTCCGGCAGTGCTGATGCTGGAAGCGGGGAAAGCGAAATTGATCGTTCGCAGGGAAACTACAGATGATTTGTTGAAACGCGATACGAAAATATAATTCTCCTTGAAATTGTGACCTAAGTCACAGTTTTTATTTTGTATTTGTGTAATAATTCACAAAGAAAGATAATTTCATACGAGGAGAATGCGATGTTAGACAAAGTCTTCCTTCTGCTCACCGGCTTGATCGCCGCGTACCTGTGCTGGTATTTCTGGCAGCGGTACAACCTGAACAAGGCACTGCATAACCTGTACTATCTGATGGGCTTTGCGGTGCTTTTGGTTTCGGGGCTTTTGCTCATCTTCCTGGGGTTGGGAATTCTGTCTTCACCCTATGTGCTGACAGTTGCGAGCCTGATTCCGCTGGGAATCTCGATGGGGCTTGCCGAGGAGTATTTCCCCTCCTGGAAGAAGTATTTCAAGTGGTTCGCCGTAATCGGCTTCCTTGCCATTGCGATCACCAGCATCGGCGGGATGGATGCGCTCAAGAAGATCGCTGTGCCGCTCTTCCATGGTGTGGCGGGGCTTGTGATTTTCATCGGTCCGTTCGTGGCAAAGGGTGCGCCCAAGGGATTCTGGTGGGTCGGCATCGGCGGCGCGTTGATCGGGCTGGGAGGTGTCGCGCTGGCATTCATCACGATGGGAAGTCAGTTATTGTTCTTCAGCCCTGAACTGGTCATGACCATTCTAACTCCCCTGCTTTTCCTGATGAGCAGCGCGTACGCGTTGGGGTTTGCGAAGAGGGGATGATTGGCAGGTAGGGATTGGTAGTTGGTAATTGAAGCAAGGCGTTTGCGCCCGTTCAATTGCCAATTACCAAAAGGAAGTCCAAATGCAATTTATCAAAACCCGCTTCAACTATCTTTTTAATTCCACCAAGGGTCTAATCCTGGTTGCCATTGCCATGGTCGCTGTCGTCACTGCCGTGTGGGGCATGTTGTCGGGGCCGATGGCGGAGTTGGGCGTGCGCGACGTGGTCATTAAAGCCCTCGGCATGAAGATCGTGCAATCGGAACGTGAGGGACGCATCATCATCCTGTATCACTCCATTGCCATGGCAATTGTCGCCATCGAGACCTATATGATCACGGGCTTGTTGAAGATAAAACCGTTTTTCAAGACCGCCATCAATGCCATCATCACGGTTGGCTACATCGTGACCATGGTTTTCGGCATGGGGTTTGCCTACTTTGGCCACAATTGGGCCTTCCACGGATTGTACATCTTTGGCTTGTCGTTGGTCTTCTTTGCTGGTGTGATGTTGTGTATTGCGCTCTATCCCTGGAACCCGGAATACTACGTCACCGATAAAGCCTATGCCCACACCAAAAGCGGACTTGACCTCGAGCGCACCGCCTTCTTCGCCACCGCCGTGACCACCGTCATTTCGGCGTTGTTCGGCGCAGTGCCCGGTTCGTTCTTCGGCAATGGATTTGAGGTCTTCCTCGCCGAGAACATCATTCGTTATCCCGAAAAAACGACGATGGAATATTCGGTCATCGGGCACCTGCACATCATGCTGGCATTGATCTGTATTATGATCACACTTATCATCGGGCGCTGGCTCAACTTCAAGGGCGGATGGCACAAAGCCGCCATGCCGCTCATGATTCTCGGCACGATTGTGCTTAATCTGGGTGTATGGGGTGTGGTCACACCGCTGGAACCCATCGCGCACATGATCATCTACGTTGGCGCGACACCGTCCATGCTGGCGGCGCTTTTCCTGCTCATCTGGAGTTGGGGAAAACTCATCCGCGAGGGGACGACAGGCATCGCCAAACCGACCTTCGGGCAGAAACTGCGCGCACTCTTGCGCGACCCACTCCGCTTTGGCCCCACCTGGCAGATGCTCTTCATGAACTTTACCACCAGCGGCATTGGCATTTTCATGGCGGTCAAACTCGACGAGATATTCCGCGTCTGGCCCGCCCGTGAGGAGCGCATCGAACTGACCGGTCACTGGCACGTACTCTCCGCCATCGTCGCCACTATCATCCTCATGTACTACGGTGACATGATCGGGCTGAAGGGCCGGGTTCGGCAATGGTACGGCTGGCTGATCATCGTCCTTTCGGATATTGCCTTCGGCGCAGTCACGGTCTTCGAAATGAAACGGCTCTTCATCACTGAAGCCGAGCAGCAACCGCTGGTCAATCTGTTGATGTATCTGATTGACTTCGGTCTCGGCACGCTGCTTGTGATTCTTGCCGTTGTAATGGCCTGGAGGTTGATCGACCTGTTCAAGAACAAAGGACGCTGGACAGAAGAGCAGACTCACGAACTTGCGCAGGAGGTGAACCAATGAAACGCCTCTTTCCAAGCCTCATCCTGTTTGCCGCGTTAATCGCCTCATGCGTCCCTGTTGACCTGAACGCTCCGATACCGGCGTTCGATACGGGCATTGACCCCAACACCTGGGCGCAAATCCCCGCGGGAGAATTCTACTTCGGTCAACACGAAGATGTTGAAACGACCGACGCTTATGAAATTATGATCACCGATGTGACCACTGCCCAGTACGTGAATTTCCTCAACGCGGCGCTTGACGACGGGTACGTCAAACTCGATGGCGAACAAATTGTCGGTTTTTACCCCGGCGATGAGTTTCACGGAGTCAAGCATGAGGAAAGAATCGATGCGGGCGACTGGCTCTTCATCCCGCTGAATGACCCGGCGCAGAGGGTCAAATTTGACGGTGGCAGATTCACGATCCAGCCTGGATACGAGAATCATCCGATGACGATGGTCACCTGGTTTGGTGCGTGGGGTTATTGCGAATATTATGACTGGCGTCTTCCTACAGAAATGGAATGGGAAAAAGCCGGGCGTGGCATCGATGCGCGTCCTTTCCCATGGGGTGACGAGATCGCGCGCGAAAACGCCAACTTCTATTCCAGCCGCGACCCGTTCGAAGATATGAACTCCTTCGGCTCACGCACAAGTCCCGTCGGCTTTTACAATGGAAAGAAATACGGCGACTACCAAACGCTTAATTCTGCCTCTCCATACGGACTCTACGATATGGCGGGCAACGTCTGGCAATGGATGGGAGATGTTTACGAAGGGATGCATTACCGCTTCATGCGCGGCGGCTCGAAGGACACCTACGATATGGACCTGCGCCTATGGGTGCGTAATAATGCCACACCTACCTATTACAGTCCTGGCGTCGGGTTCCGGTGTGTGAGAGACAAGTAAGAAAGTGGACAGGGATACACATAGACAAGTATACTTTTGCCTGTTTGCATTTATTTGTATTTCAGGAGAATCCATGACCACCACTGCAAAACCATCCAGTATGCCATTCTCAGTGAAGTTTGCCCAATTCTGGACGTTGATCAAACCGCTTCAAACCGGATTGCTCTTAGCCACCGGTGTGGCTGGCTACATGAGCGCGCACGGAACGGTGGACCTCGCGCTCCTGCTGGTCATGTCTGCCAGCCTATTCCTCTCCATCAGCGGCTCTACCATCATGAACATGTGGCACGACCACGACATCGACGCGAAGATGAAGCGCACGAAGAAACGTCCCGCCGCCTCAGGTGAACTCACCCGTGCGGAAGTGTTCACTGTCGGTATGGCGATCACAACTCTTGGCGTGGGTTGGGCGGTGGCAATTGATCCTCTGTATGGGGTAGTTGTGTTCGCGGGCTGGTTTTTCGATGTGGTTGTGTACACGTTGTGGCTCAAACGCCGTACCTGCTGGAGCATCCTGTGGGGCGGCATCTCCGGTGCCATGCCCATTCTGGCAGGACGCGTTCTGGCGGTGGGTGAGATCGAGATCATCGGCTTGCTGCTTGCCGCGGCGGTATTGTTCTGGATTCCCACGCACACACTAACCTTCAGCATCAAGTTCGCGGACGATTACAATGCGGCAGGCGTACCAACCTTCCCATCCACGTATGGACTCGACACCACGCGCGCGGTTATTGCGTTATCATCCATTATTGCCGCGGCAAGCATCGGCGTCGCGGGCGTGATGATCGGCGTGCAGGCGGGCGTTATGCGATTGCTGGTGGTGCTTTCCTCCGGTTTATTGTTACTATCCTTTGCCACCGTGTTCCGCCCGTCAGAGCGTGTCAACTTCAGTTTGTTCAAGTATGCATCGTTGTATATGCTCATCTCGATGATCCTGCTTTCGGTCTAGCCCTAACCCACCCCTCTCTCGCAAAGAGAGGAGGGATCCTATCATGAAAATGACCTCCATTGACCGCCTCCTATTGCTTCTCATGGGCCTGTTGGCTGGCTATCAGGTCGCGGTGGGCATTGACGGTCTGGGGACGGTTCCCATCACCGCCTACACCATCGGATTCGGTGTCCTGCTCGTGGCGGGATTGCTCATGGTCATCCTTGGTTTCGAAGTGTTGGATTCGCCCATCGTAGTCATTGTCTCGACCATCATCCCGTTGAGCATCTCATTGGGACTTGTCTGGGAGCACCTCGCTTCATACCGGACCTCCTACTTGCTCTTTACCCTCATCGGATTCGCGGCTGTAAGTTTCACCCGCTCGCTCCCCATCAAGAACAAATTGCCGACGATCATCATCGCCATTGTCCACGGCGTGGCGGGCATGACCATCTTCCTCCTGCCGAGCATCCTCGCCGCAAACGGGACGATGAATCCGCTTTTTGCGCTGGTTGGCTTGGGCGGCGCGATGATCGGTCTGGGTGGATTGCTGCTATCGTTCCTCAAGGCAGGCAAACCCATTGTCCCGAGGGAAACAATATTGAAAATATTGCCGGGGCTGTTGATGCTCATGACTGCCTGTTTTGTAGCGGGCTTCAAATTCGGATAACGTGCAGGTCACGCTTCAAGCGTGACCTGCTTTTTTTATACAAAAGGAATACACAATGTCCCATAATAGTTTCTTTGCTAAGACCCTGCGCTTCATCGGAATCGTGCTAATGGCATTGACAGGCGGTTTTACTCTGCTGGGCGGGGTCGGAACGACCTGCGCTGCCCTCTTCCCGACAAAATTTGGAAGCATGACAGCGCTCGCGTCCTTCCAATGGTTATATATCCTGTTCGTGATCGCAGGGGTCGCGATTGGCGTTTGGGGTATTTGGGCAACGGTCAAACTTGTAAAGGGCGCGTCTGATGCATACACAATGTGTCTGCAAGCATTGACCGTTGGAGCGGTGGTCGGTTTCTTCCATATTTATATGTCGCGCATGTTGCGCGGCAATTCCATGCCGGTGGATGCGGTCGTGTACACGACTGTGTTGACACTCGTGGTCTTCCTGCTTTTTCGTATCCCGTTCATTTGGAGCGGTGTGGACTTTGAAAAAAGTGACAGACACGACAACCGGATGGCAGGCGGCGCGGCGACAAGTCTCCTCGGTATCATGACGCTGACCATTCAGTATACGATGGCGGGAACGCACACGTGGAACGGGATCAACTACGCGGACGCGTTCAACGCGGCGATGACGTTCGTTGGGCCACTGCTGATATTGGGCGGCGCGGGAGTCCTTATCGGGGCCGAGAAAATCAAGGAAATGGCGGCCAGCCTCCGGGTCCAACGGAGAGGCGTTTCGTAGATCCAAAAAGAGCGACGGTGATAAGCCGTCGCTCTTTTTATAAGATGTTTTACGTGTCTCAACTGACGTGCGCCAATCTCGGGTCTAGGGCGTCGCGCAGTCCATCTCCCAGAAGGTTGAAGGAGAGCACGGTTAGGGCAATGGCGATGCCGGGGAGGAAGACCAAGTGAGGGGCGGTGAAGACTTGATTGCGTTCCGCGCCCAGCATGGCTCCCCATTCCGGGGTGGGCGGTTGTGCGCCGAGACCGAGGAAGGAGAGCGCGGCGGAATCCAGAATGGCGGTGGCGATGCCGAGCGTTCCTTGCACGATCAGCGGTGTCAGGGCGTTGGGCAGGATGCGGCGGAACAGGATTTGGATGTTCGACCCACCCAGGGCGCGCGTTGCGGAGACGTATTCCATCTCACGCACTGATAGTACGCTGGCGCGTACGACGCGTGCGTATGCCGGGATGGAGACAATGCCGATGGCAAGCAGAGCATTAATCAGTCCTGGACCTAGAACCGTGACGATGGCAATCGCCAGGAGCAGGGATGGAAATGCCAGTAACACGTCCATGAAGCGCATGATGACATTATCCGCCCAGCCGCCAAGATAACCGGCAACCGCGCCGAGTATCGTTCCGATGATGATGGCAAACCCCACGGTGGAGAAGCCGATCATCAGGCTCAGGCGGGCGCCGTACAACAGCCGGCTGAACTGGTCGCGAACGTTGCCATCGATGCCTGCGATATGTTGAGGTTGATCCCTGGGACAGCCAAAAAGATGAATGCACGGATCCTGACGCGCCTTGACAGGCTCCGGAGGAGTCAGGTCCATCATGGGGACGATCGGGTCATATGGTGCCAGCCATTGTGCAGTGAGCGCGATCACGATCAAGACGCCCAGTACTATCATCCCGACAACGGCAGATAGGCGGCGAAATAACCTCCGCCATGTAATTTGCCATAAACTAACCGACTTGAGGGAAATGCCTTCTGCGTCTAGCGTTGCGATTTTGTTTTCAGCGTTTGTCATGGATCGACCTATTCAAGCCGGATACGGGGATCGAGGTAGCTGTAGGAGAGGTCTACGAGCAGGTTAATGATTACAAAGAAGACGGCGATCACAACTGTAAATGCCTGGACGATACCGTAGTCGCGTGCGGTGATTGCTTCGAACAAGGTGCGTCCCACGCCGGAGAGTCCGAAGATCGTTTCGGTCAGGACTGCACCGCCGAGCAGGCTTCCCAATGAAAGCCCGATGATTGTCACGAGCGGGAGCAGCGCGTTCCGAAAGGCATGTTTCATTACAACCACGCGTTGCCGTAATCCTTTGGCGCGCGCAGTGCGGATGTAATCCTGCCCAAGCACGTCGAGCATGGCGGAGCGTGCCATGCGGGCAATCAATGCCATGGGGATTGTGCCGAGTGCTAACGACGGCAGGATGAGATGTTTGATCGAGTCTTTGAGAAGTTCCCAGTTGGATGTCAACAAGGCGTTCAGGATGTTGAGCCTGCTGATGAACTGGTAGAATGCCGGCAAAAACCCGGATTCGGGTACCGTCAATTTCCAGACTTCGTAAAAGGGGTCGTCGGGGACTCCCGGGCTGACGCGCCCGGATGGGGGGAGCCAGAACGGGGTATCCTTCAATAGGAGGGAAAATACATATGCCAGCATCAGTCCGAGCAGGAACACGGGCACTGAGACTCCTATATTTGCCCATACCATTGTAATTACATCGATGTAGGAATTATGTTTTACCGCAGAAATAATACCAAGAGGAATGCCAATAACAAGGCTTACCAAAAGGGCCGAGATGCTCAATTCGACGGTCGTAGGGAGGCGTTCGATCAGCAGACGTGTAACAGGCATGCTGAAGCGAATGGACTCTCCAAAATCACCGCGCAGAACCTCACCCATGTAAATGAAGAGTTGTTCATGGATGGGTCTGTCCAGTCCATGCAGTTCGATAAAACGTTCGCAAATCTCCGCCGTGGCTTTTTCTCCGAGAATGGCGCGGCAGGGATCGCCGGGAATCACACGCGCGATAATGAATGTAACGATCAAAATTCCAAATAATACCGGGATGGATGCTATGACACGCCGTAACAGGTATTGAACCATTTAACCAGCTCTCCTTTGCGAATACGGGATGGCAATATTCTGCCATCCCGTATGTCTTGCAAGGTTTCTCCCGACTATTGGGGCTTGTTCATCAAGCCCCAGAGATAGTCGTAGTACTCGAACACATTCGTATTGCCCTTGTGGAGCGGTGACGAAGCATCGAGACCCATGGTGAAGGTTGCCACCACATCGTTCGCGTCGAAGGTCGTGCCATCGTGGAAGGTCACGCCCTGGCGCAGGGTGCAGACCCAAACGTCCAGCGTGTCATTCGGTTCACAAGACTCAGCCAGGGCAGGCTCGACTGCAGTGCCGTTGATCTCGTAGCTGTAGAGAGCTTCCACAACCTGTTCGCAGGCACGCAGAGATTCGCCGTCGGTCTCGTCAGCGCAGAACAGGCTGATCGGTTCAGCGTTTTGCATCCAGACGAAGACATCGCGCCCACCGGGATCGGAAACATAGAAGACCTCATTGCTGAGCGGGCTGGCTTGCGGGTTGGTCACATCAGCGCGCCAGGCGGTTCCGGACCCACCATGAGCCACAGGGATCATCGGAACATATTCGCGGATGGCGTTGTTCGCCTGTTCGTACAGGGGAGCAGCTTCGGCTACGTCCGCGATCTGGGCGGCTTGCGCCAAAATTTCGGTGTAGGTTGGCGACTGGTTGCCAAATTGCGGGTTGGCGGCGCCAAAGTGGTAATCCAAGAAGTTGGTCACATGCGGGAAATCTGCGCCCCAACCGAGCAGGTAGAAGCCATCGAGGCGTCCGGCTGAGGACTCTTCGATGAAGGCGCCGGATTCCATGACGACGATCTCAGCATCGATGTTGAGGTTTTCCTTCAACTGAGCCTGGATGTCCTGAGCCACATTGCTGACCTGCGGCAGATAGCCGCGAACCACGTCACGATAGTACAGCTTGGTCTTGAAACCATCGGGGAAACCGGCGGCAGCCAATTCAGCGCGGGCGGCCTCCGGATCGAATTCATACCAGGGATCTCCAACACAGGCGTTGGGGATGGCGCAGGGAGTGAAGTGGGAAGCGACCTCGGATCCGGGAGGATAGAAGGTGTCCACGATGCGCTGACGGTCAATACCCTTGGCAATCGCCTGACGAACAGCCTGATTATCGAACGGCGCAAATGTGTTGGTCATCGCAATATAGAAGGTGTTCAATGCCGGGCGTTCCATCAGTTTGAGGTTCGCGTCATTGCTGACGGTCTCGAAATCTTCGGGACCGACATTGTCGATGGCATCCACTGTGCCGGACTGTAACTCAAGCAGGCGGGCGGCGGACTCGGTCGACCAGCGGAAGACCAGCGTCTCTGCCGCGGGCGCATCGCCCCAGTAGTTGGGATTGGCGGTGAAGGTGATACTTTCGCCGCGGTTCCACTCGCTGACCATGTAGGGACCGGTGCCGATGGGTTTCTCAAGACCTTCGCTGGTGCGGCCTTCCGCGCCGGCAGTGGCTTCAAGCCATTCCTCGGGATAGATGCCATACACGCTGAAGGCAATCTTCGAGAGGAAGGCGGGATCGGGCTGGCACAGGGTGAAGGTCACTTCATATTGACCGGTGGCCTCCACGCCCTTGATGATGCCGGTCGAATCGCAGTCAGCCGCCATCAAGGATTTACCCTCGAATTCAGGCATGGCTGGGGCTTCAGTGGGGGCCTCGGTGGCAGGCGCTTCCGTGGGGGGAGGCGCTGGTTCTTCGGTAGCAGGCGCTTCAGTCGCCGCACCGCCGCCGCAGGCCGCCAGAACCATGCTGGCGAGCACCAACAGCGACAGTAAAGCAAAAAGGTTTCGTTTCACGTTTCTCCTCCTGAGAGAAATTAGGGTTGGGATTACTTACTGTTGTATGTAGTACGGGGAAAAGGGGGAATAACTATGCGGCGAAGCACCTCCTTCCAAGTGAGTGAGCAGATTATACAGCAAAAAGATATTTAATGAATGGGCAAAGGAATTCCCAGCCCATTTAATACTACTCTGGAGGGGTCTGCGTGCCATAAACCCGGCACCTTCATATGGCACTTCGGACAAGCTCCCTCGCCGGTCACGTGATACTCATGGATGACATACCCGGTTCTGCGAATCAGCCGGAAGTTGCATCCCGCGCAGAAGGTATCTTCGTACTCCCCGACCCGTCCCGGCAAATTCCCCGCATAGACGTATCTCAGCCCTGCCTCCTTCCCGATCTCGGCGGCGCGCAGAAGCGTCTTCGCGTCGGTGTTGTCGGGATCGGTCATCTTGTAATCCTTGTGAAACGCGGTCACATGCCACGGAATGTCACGCGAGACACCGGCGATGAAACGCGCCGCATCCCACAACTCCTCATTCGAATCGTTAAACCCAGGGATCGTCAGGGTCACGATCTCGACCCACAATCCCATCTCATGTGCGCGCTTGATTCCGTCCAGAGTATTCTGCAACACGCCGCCCAATTTGCGATAATTCCTGTCCTGCATGCACTTCAAATCCACCTTGTAGGCAGAGAGATACGGAGCGAGATATTTCATCACCTCCGGCGTGTTGTTCCCATTCGAGACGTAGGCGCACATCAAACCGGCTGCTTTCGCCTCCTTGAAGATCGCCGCCGCCCACTCGCTGGTGATCAACGGCTCGTTATAGGAGGAAACAACGACGGACGCCTTTGTGCGGCGTGCGTACTCCACCATTCCTTTCGGGGAAATCTCCCGAATGTAATTCACCGACACATCCGCAGCCGGGTCGCGCATGGCTTGAGATGTCAGCCAGTTCTGACAGTACCCGCAGTGATAGTCACAGCCGAGCATCCCAAACGTCAGGGCGTTCGCGCCGGGCAGCACGTGAAAGAAGGGTTTCTTCTCGATGGGGTCGCTTTGCAGCGCGGCAACATATCCATGCGGCACACGCAACTCCCCTCCCTCATTGAAGCGCACCTGGCAGACACCGCGCCTGCCCTCGCGGATCACGCAGCGATGCCCGCACGCAAAACACCGCACCGCGCCGCCCTCCAGCTTTTCGTACAGTTCCCCGGTCACCGTTAATCGATCCAGCAACTCACCGATGGACTTCGCCATACGAACCTCTCCCCTTTATAATACACCCATGCTGACTGTTTGTGTACAGGCTGGTGGCGCGTCCTCCCGTATGGGCGAGGACAAAGCGCTCAAACCCTTTCTGGGACGCCCCCTCATTCAACGCGTGGTCGAGCGACTGACCCCCATCGCAGACGAATTGATCGTGACGACAAACCGCCCGGACGAGTATCGATTTTTAGGACTGCGCCTCTTTTCGGACCTCAAGCCTGATCGCGGTGCCCTGGGCGGACTCTACACTGCGATTGCCTCCGCCGCACAACCCATTGTCGCAGTGGCGGCGTGCGACATGCCTTTTGCCAGTGCGGCGCTTCTCGAGGCGATGAGCAGGCTTCTCGTCGAGAAAGAAGCGGATGCCGTCATCGCAAAAAGCGATGAAGGTTACGAGCCGTTCCATGCCGTCTACCGCCGCGCGACTTGTCTTCCCGCCATTGAAGCCGCCATCGATGCCGGTCAATGGAAGGTCATCGCGTGGTTCCCACAAGTGAAAGTCCACACGCTTACGTCCGAGGATGTGAGGAAATATGACCCGTCCGGGCTGGCGTTTTGGAATGTGAACACGCCCGAAGAGTTCGCCAAAGCCGAAGAACTGGCAATATCATAACCACTAAAGATGAAAACATGACCTACGATGTAAACCTGGTTCGCCAGCAATTCCCATCCCTAGATCGCCCCGCCGTTTTTTTGGACAACCCAGCCGGGACGCAGATCGCGAAGCCCAGCCTCGACCGAATCAACCGATATTTACTCGAATGTAATGCCAACCACGAGGGACGGTTTGAGACCAGCCGCCGGTCGGACGAGGTATTGTACGAGGCGCACGCGGCAATGGCGGATTTTCTGAACGCCTCGCGCCCGGAGGAAATCATCTTCGGCAACAACATGACCACGCTTACCCTGCACATGTCCCGCACGCTGGCGCGGAATTTGCAGCCGGGCGATAATATTCTTGTAACGCGGCTCGATCATGACGCCAACATTTCACCGTGGATGCTGGTGGCGGAGGATAAAGGATGTAATTTGCTGTGGGTGGATATCGATGTGGAGCAGGGAAAACTCGACCTCGATGATTTTGCCCGTGCGTTGGACAGGAAGCCGAAGATTGCGGCGTTCGGGTACGCGTCGAATTTGCTGGGGACGGTGAACCCGGTCAAGATGCTGACAAAGATGGCGCATGACGCGGGCGCGCTGGTGTATATCGACGCGGTGCAATACGCGCCGCATGGACCGATTGACGTGCAGGACATCGGTTGTGATTTCCTTGTTTGCAGCAGCTATAAATTTTTCGGGCCACATGCAGGCGCGTTGTATGGAAAGTATGACCGGCTCAGTGAGTTGAAGGCGTACAAAGTCCGCCCGGCTTCGAATGAATTGCCATATAAATTCGAGACCGGCACGCAAAACCATGAAGGAATCGCAGGTGTGTTAGGCGCGCTGGAATATCTCCAGTGGCTGGGAATGCAGTTCGGGGCGGGTCAGGTTCAGGCTTGGAGGGAGGCGGGTTTCTCCGGTCGCCGGCTGGAACTCAAGGTGGGCATGTCTGCCATGCAGGCATATGAGAAGGAATTGTCCAGAAAATTAATTGGAATTGTTCAATCAATTTCGGGGACGCGCATCCACGGTGTAACGGACCTGGATCACCTCGATGAGCGCGTGCCCACAGTCTCGTTTACCGTGGACGGAAAAGACCCGGAGCGAATCGCCGATGAACTGGGCAGACTGGGCTTTTATGTCTGGAATGGGCACAATTACGCCCTGGCAATCGTGGAACGGATGGGGTTGTTGGACGCGGGCGGTATGGTTCGTATTGGACCGGTGCATTACAACACACTGGATGAATTGGAAAGATTTGGAGAAGCGTTGGAGAAGGTTGTGAAATAATGGCGTTACAAAGTCCTTCTTGCAAGACCTGGCCTTGTGAGAGGGATTGAAAACTTTTGGCCAGATTAAAATGATGAACGCCAGGGTGAGGGGGGCACCCTAGCGTTCATCGCTTTTTATATTACTACAGCTTATGTAACAAATCAAGAGTTGTTACATAAGAATTCTGTAAGAAAAATTTTACCTGATGCACACATGTGTGCCCTGAGTAGGAATCGAACCTACATCTAAGCCTTAGGAGTGCCTTGTTCTGTCCATTGAACTATCAGGGCATGGAAAGAATTATATCAAATTTACGCTCCATCATCTTTTGGCGGCGCGGTGGGACCGTAATCCAGAATCTTTCTCACCTGTGACGTTCCCTCGGGTGGACCAACGATGCCCCTGTCTTCCATCATATCTACGATGCGGGCGGCGCGGGTGTAGCCGATGCGCATTCGGCGCTGGAGCATGGACACGGAGGCGCGTCCTTCGCGGCGGACGAAGTCGATGGCTTCGGCGAGTAAGGGGTCGACGTTCTTCTCCGCAGGGGACATGTCCTCGAACATTTCGGTCTGTTTTAGCGGGATGTCGGAGGCGGGAATGTCCACGGGTGTGCCCAGCGCGCCGTAGGGACTCATTCCGCCTGCCTGTTTGCGCCAGAACTCCACCAGATTCTGGATTTCATGATCGGAGACGAACACACCCTGCAGACGCGCAGGCGCGGGCGCGTCAGGCGCCTGGAAAAGCATGTCGCCGCGTCCGAGCAGGCGCTCCGCGCCGGGCTGGTCGAGAATGACGCGGCTGTCGGTGTTGGATGCCACCGCAAAGGCGATGCGCGCCGGGAAGTTCGCCTTGATAAGCCCGGTCACCACATCCACGGAAGGGCGCTGGGTGGCGAGAATCATGTGGATGCCGGTGGCACGCGCCAGCTGTGCGAGACGCGTGATGGTCTGTTCGGTTTCGCCGGGCGCGATCATCATTAGGTCGGCCAACTCGTCGATGACAATGACGAGGAACGGCAGTTTCTTCCCGCCTTGCAATTTCATCTTGGCATTGTAGTCGGCGATATTGCGCGAGCCAACCTGCGCGAACATGTGATACCGCTTGTCCATTTCGCGCGTCATCCATTGCAGCGCGCCGATCACGCGGTCGATCTCCACGACCACCGGCGAGAGCAGATGCGGCACGCCGTTGTAGCCGGTCAACTCCACACGCTTGGGGTCCACCAGAATCATGCGCAGGTCGTCGGGTGTGTTGTACATCAGGAAGCAGGTCAATATCGCGTTGACACATACCGACTTACCGGAACCGGTCGTCCCGGCGATGAGCAGATGCGGCATATTCTCGAGGGTCGTGTTGATGGGATGTCCGGTCACATCCTTGCCCAGCGCGAACCGCAGCGGATTCTTGTTTCGTTGGAAGGCTTCGCTTTCGAGCAGGTCACGCAAGGCGACCAGCGTCATCTCTTCGTTGGGGACTTCGATGCCAACGTAACTGTGTCCCGGTACGGGCGCCTGGATGCGGATGCGCGGCGCGGCGAGGGCGAGGGCAAGATCATCCGCCAGCGAGGCAATTTTGTTGACGCGGACCTTCGTCCGCCCGGCTCGAGTCTCGACGAAGAGTGGCTCCACGCCGAATTGCGTGATCGTCGGCCCCCGGTTGATCTCCACCACTTGAACGGGAGCGCCAAAGGATGCCAGCGTTTCCTGAATCAAGCGGGCGCGCTGTTGGATGAACTCTTCATTGACCGAGGGAGCGGCGCCGGAATCGAGAATATCCTTGACGTTCGGCAATTGCCAGTTAATGACCGGACTCATTGGCTTGGTGGTGGTCACCGGCGTGCCAGGCGCGACGGGTGTCACGACAGGCTCCGGTCGGTTTAAGGGCGTGTACCCATTGGATGCGACTTCGGCTCCCTCTGGCGATAAGGACTGGGTGGTTTGTGTTTGTTGTCTGGCAAGCATCTCACGAGCCTTCGCGAAAATCGGGCTGACCCACCGGAACAGGTCCTCGACCGAAATGTCGAAGATCATCGTCATGGTGATGACCAGCCATGCCAGCAGGATGATCCAGGCGCCCGCTGTTCCGAGGTTGTTGAACAGGAACCGCTGAATCAAGCTGCCGATGTACCCGCCGCCTGCGCCGTCCAGAGCGGCTTGTTCCGCCATTTCGGGCGCGGCGATGGACGAGTGCATTGCCGCCAGAAGCCACACGAAGAAAAGAATGATGCCGGTGGCGCGTTCGAGCGAAAGCGGCGGGAGTTTTTCGATGCGGCGCAGGACAAGCCACAAGCCCATCACGATCAAGCCGACGGGCAAAACATAAATTCCCCAACCGAAGACCTGACTTAACACGCGCACCATGCTCCCGGTCACTGCGCTGCGTTGGGCGGAGAACAGGATGAGCGAGGTGAGCAGTCCCACCACCGCCATGACCGCGCCGACCACGTCGAGTTTGCGCTCAGCGGAGAGGGAATCCCACCAGGAAACGGAAACAACCTCCGGCTCAGGGTGATGCGCTTTCCGTCTCGAAGCGGACTTTCCATCCCCTTTGCCGCGCGGAGGAGTCGTACCTTTGGATTTCCCTTCCGATTTTGATGGCGGAGTCTTGAGTGGCATGTTTTGAAGTATAGCACAAATGGTCTGTTTTTCTTTTGCGCCCATTCATGCGCTGGACTTGGTTTTGTCATGAACGCGGCGCCTGGTAGGGTAAAATTACGAAACAACGTCACATTTAAGGATTCCATTTTGTTTGAAATACTCTTTCTTGGTACATCCGCCTCGGCGCCCTCGGCAAAGCGCGGATTGTCCGCGCAGATCGTCAAACACGACGAATATCGTTTTCTGGTCGATTGCGGCGAGGGCACACAGCGACAGATCCTGCAATCAGGCACGGGCTTTAAGAATCTCTCACGCATCCTGCTGACGCATGGACATCTCGATCACATTCTCGGGCTGGGCGGTCTGCTCAGTACCTTCCTGCGTTGGGAAGCCATCGAGGAACTCGAAATTTTCGGCGGGCGTTTCACGCTCGACCGTGTCCACGACCTATTGTATGGCGTGGTTTTACGCGGCAACACGCCTCCGATGCCGCTGCGGTTGAACGAGATCAAACCCGGCACTTTTTTTGAAGCCGATGATTTCACTGTGAGCGCGTTCCCGGTCAGTCACCGCGGACCGGATTGCCTGGGATATGTTTTTGAAGGCAATGCGCGGCGTCCGTTCCTGAATGAGAAGGCGACGGAACTGGGCGTCCCGTTCGGACCGGAACGCAAGGAGTTGGTCGCGGGCAACGAGATCACCCTGCCCGACGGACGGCGGATCAAGCCGGATGATGTGCTGGGCCCGCTGCAACGGGGCGTGAAACTGGTCGTGGTGGGGGATACCGGTAGAACAGATAACCTGCTCGAGGTTTGCCGCGACGCGGACGCGCTCGTGATCGAATCTACGTATCTGGATGAAGAAGCCGAAATGGCGGGTGAGTTTTCACACTTGACGGCGCGTCAGGGCGCGGAATTGGCGTTGAAGGCGGGCGTTAAGAAATTGATTCTCACCCATATTTCCCGCCGTTACCGCGAAAAGGACGTGTTGAAGGAGGCACAGGAGATTTTCCCCAATACCTCCGTAGCGCGGGATTTCGATACGTTTCAGGTCAAGAGGGCAGAGTAGACGATGTGTGTGAGCAGAAATTGCGGCAGATAATTCACCTGTTCTGCTGTGACGGCCCTGTCGCAATGACTACGCGGGTCTTGCCCGTTTGATTGTTTCGCCACGATCAACCTGCACAATGTCGCTGCTTTGTAAAAGCTTCGATCAGTTCGTGGAAAGAACCGCCTGTATTTCCTCCGGCAGGGAATCAGCTTTGTCAAAAAGATCCCACGTTTCGATATGATGCACCGACGCTCCAGGGGAGAGTTTCACAAGTGGAGCGATGCTTTCCAATTCCACAAACAGGTTATTACAGTACATTTCGGCATTGCAATTGTTATCAGGATGGGGCAATCCGATTTGTACATCGAATGATTTACGGAAAAGCACGCCATCTAGCCAATAGGCCAGCCAGCCGTGTGGATTGAAGTAACCAATCTTGAACGGCGGCAGAATCGCATCTGCCTTGAACAAAATGAAATCATCTCCCCAGTTCACGCGCGGATCGTTGATGCGCGCATAGGGCCAAAGCGAGAACTGGCGATTGTGCAGTAGCCCCGCCGGATCAGCATTTCCGACGGGCATTGGCAAAATCGCCGTTCCACCCAAGCGGAATTGTGTGATTGCCCAGGGGGACAGTTCCACGGCCCACAATCCGTTATTCGTGAGCGTGTGGGTCAGCGTCAGGGATGGTTTATCCGGGGCGAGGCGGATTTCGATCTTTTTACGAATGCCTGTGCCCGTTTCGGTTTGTGCTTCCAGAATAACGCCATCGGAAAGCGCAGTGACCGTGACAGACGCATCGGGAATGTAAGTACGCGGCATGGACTCGGGCGCATGCCATAAACGATGCCCTCCGAGAAAATGGAAGTCCCCATAAGGTGTGGGGGTTGGAGGAATATTGCTAATATCAGCCAGCATATTGGCTTTACCAGCGAGGGACAGTCGCATGATGCGTAGTGAATCGGTGAGATATTCGACGTGCAGGAAATCGTTCTTCAAGATTTTCTTATCCATGATTGCCTCTGTCATTTTGCAAAATACCTTCTTGTAATCAACAAGATGTATCTTGGCATCTGCAAGATGTGAATGCTATAGTTCACTGTTCATATGGTAATAGAGATCATTTCAGCGCAGTCTTTCCTTGAACTCCTCTACATAAGTGTTTTTGTTGATCAATATGAATTCGATATTCACCGTCTCGGCGAAATCTTTCAAGTGTCCGGGAGTAACAGCATAGCTGAAGCCGATGCGGTGCGCCCGCGTAGAGCCAGGCGGCAACTTTCAGTTCGGGGCGTGGTATCCATAGCGCACCCGGGACCGGGAGTTTGGGAAGAGACGCATCGGTCGGAACCACATCCACCACATTGGCGACGATAAGGAATCGTTGCCCTATATCCATGATGGATGCTCCAACAGCAGGTCTCATATGGGCGTCGAATGTCAATCGGACGGGATCGGCCTTCCCGCCGATAGAGAGCGGAAGGCTTTCCAGTTTTGGTTTGGTCGATGCAATCGATTCGCAGATTTCAAGCATGTGCGCGCCAAGAACTTTATCACCGTTGACGCTGAAATGGTAGGTGTAATTCTCTATGAACGAGGCACCGCCTTTCAATCCGGCACTCATGACTTCATGGCGCGTACAAGGGCGGAGGTCTTCCAGTCACCTTCTGCGCCAAAGCTGTACCCGTTACGCATCAACTGCTGAACTGCCAGACCGGGCAATTGCGCCAGTCCATGCAAATCTTCGAATGTGGCTGTGAATGCCTTAAAGCCGCCTGTGACAAGGAAGGCGCGAAGCCTACTTCGGTGAGTGATGCGTATTTCTCTCCGCCCGGTTGAAGTGCGTAGGCAAGTGCAGGAAGGGTTTCCTGAGCAGGTTCAGTCCGGTGATCCACATTTGGGTAGGGGAAAAGGTCAGATATATTGCCACTACTAACATCAACGGCGCAACCAGTTTCGGAAGGTAGATATACTTTTTTGAAGGGATTTTCCCATATCCACTTGATTCCTTTTTATAATCATTCGGAAAAACAACAAATTGAATTTTCGTAAACAGCCTTACCAACGCCTACTAACCGGGTTATATTAGGAGTAAAAGGTCATAATTCATCTGTGACCTCTATCACTTGATGAAGACACACGGGAACACTAAAATCGTGTTTAGAGACAAGGATTCTCTATTTTAGAGAAGGAAGGCATATATGCAGATTACTCGTCAGGCTGATTATGCGGTGCGCGCGGTGTTGCACTTGGCGCGTGTGGGGAATAGCGAACGCTCCGCAACCAGTGCAGTTGCAAAAGAACAAAACATTCCCCCGTCATTTTTGGCAAAGATCATCTCACAACTCTCGATTGCTGGTCTGCTTCATACTTCCCGGGGAGCCAGAGGTGGAGTAACACTCGCACGGGACCCCAAAGATATCACCTTGTTGGAAGTGATCGAAGCGATTGACGGTCCCATCCAGTTGAATGAATGCGTCGGCAATAACGGCTCCTGCGCTTTTGACGAAAACTGCCCGATCAAGCCTGTCTGGTGCGATGCTCAGGAGGAGCTGGTACGGCGGCTCAAAGGCACCAACTTCGCCGACCTGCTCAAGCAGAACGCGTAATGACCGATTTAACAAGCATCCCTCCCGGCGTATAATAGCCGGGAGGGATTTTTCATCTGACAAGGAGACGCATCATGTCTGGACCCAGAACTGTCCGCGCCCCGAGGGGCACCACACTCACCTGCAGGAACTGGCTCAGCGAAGCCGCCTACCGCATGATCCAAAATAACCTCGACCCGGAAGTGGCGGAAAAGCCCGAGGAACTCGTCGTCTATGGCGGGAGAGGCAAAGCCGCGCGCGATTGGGAATCGTTCGACGCGATCCTGGAATCGCTCAAAAATTTGGAGGAGGACGAAACGCTCCTCGTCCAATCGGGCAAACCGGTGGTCATCTTCAAAACGCACAAAGACGCGCCCCGCGTGCTGATTGCCAATTCCAACCTCGTCCCGCATTGGGCGACGTGGGAACACTTCGACGAACTCGCCAAAAAGGGACTCATCATGTACGGGCAAATGACTGCCGGCTCGTGGATTTACATCGGCACCCAGGGCATTCTGCAAGGCACCTACGAAACCTTTGGCGCGCTTGCCAAACTCAAAGGCTGGGGCTCGCTCAAGGGAAAGTTCGTCCTCACCGCCGGG
Organism: Chloroflexota bacterium; assembly: GCA_013388855.1. Classification (GTDB taxonomy): domain Bacteria; phylum Chloroflexota; class Anaerolineae; order Anaerolineales; family Villigracilaceae; genus Defluviilinea. Next base: position 18,735 of record JACAEM010000034.1, on the reverse strand, counting down.
CTCGGCGGAATGGGTGGCGCCCAGCCGCTGGCAATCACCATGAACGAAGGCGTGGGTCTCATCGTGGAGGTGGACCCCGAACGCGCCGAGCGCCGCCGCGCCATTGGCTACGTGGACATGGTGGTGGACAATCTCGAAGAAGCGATGACGCTCGTCGAGGAATTCAAGGACAAGCAGGTGCCCAAATCCATCGGGCTGATCGGCAATGCGGCGGATGTCTATCACGAACTGGCAGAACGGGGCGTCGTCCCGGATGTGGTAACTGACCAGACCTCGGCGCATGAGGCGTTGATGTATGTGCCGTCCGGTTTGTCTGTCACAGCGGCGAATGAGTTGCGAAAAACCGACCCAGAGAAATACAAAAAGATGGCAATGGACTCGATGGCTCAGCACGTGCGCGCCATGCTGAAGTTTCAACGCGCCGGGGCGGAGGTGTTCGACTACGGCAACAACATCCGCCAGCAGGCATATAACAACGGTGTGACGGACGCCTTCGAGTTCCCCGGCTTCGTGCCTGCCTACATCCGTCCATTGTTTTGCGAGGGCAAGGGACCCTTCCGCTGGGTGGCGCTTTCGGGCGATAAAGAGGACATTTACACCACTGACCAGGCAATCATGGAATTGTTCCCCGAAGACGAACATCTGCGGCGCTGGCTGACGATGGCGCGCGAGAAAGTGCCATTTCAGGGATTGCCCGCCCGCATCTGCTGGCTGGGATACGGCGAACGCGTCAAAGCAGGACTCAAGTTCAACGAGCTGGTTGCCAGCGGAAAGGTCAAAGCGCCGATCGTCATCGGGCGCGATCATCTGGATTCGGGTTCGGTCGCTTCGCCCAACCGCGAGACCGAAGCGATGAAGGACGGTTCGGATGCCATCTCCGACTGGGCAATCCTCAACGCGCTCATTAACGCTGTGGGCGGCGCGACGTGGGTGTCGTTCCATCACGGCGGCGGGGTGGGGATGGGATACAGCCAGCACGCCGGGCAGGTCATCGTGGCGGATGGGACTCCCGAAGCGGCTCGGAGGTTGGAGCGGGTTCTGACCACCGACCCAGGCTTGGGCGTCGTCCGACACGCCGACGCGGGCTACGAGATCGCCATCGCGGCGGCGAAGCGTCACGGCATCAAGATGCCGATGTTGAAGTAATCCGATGAAAAGGGAACTTTGGGCGGGGGCGTCTGCATTGACCATGGGTTTGCTTGCCTGCCAGCCTGTGTTGGCAATCGGCTGGCGGGAAGCGGCGTTGATTTTCCTGCTCATCGTCTTGTTGCTCGGACCGCCCGTCTACCGGTTTTTGCGCAGGCTGGAAAAAGCGCGCGAGCGGAGGAAAAGGTAAACTTGCTATCACGTCCCGAAGGTTTTGAGCCTTCGGGACGTTTTGTCATCCTATACTTTTACCCTTGACATACTGTATGATATATAGTATTATGTGAGCCGTAAGGTGACCCATGGAAAATGATGAAATCCTGCAAAACATGTTGTTGGAACTGCGGCGCGGCGTTTTGTCTCTGGCGGTGCTGAGCCAGTTGAGTGAGGAGCAGTATGGCTACTCCCTGCTCAAGGCGCTCTCCGAGCAGGGCATGGAGATTGATCAAAGCACGCTCTATCCCCTGCTCCGCCGGCTCGAGTCGCAGGGACTGTTACAGTCCGACTGGCGCATCGTGGACGAAGCCCGTCCGCGCCGGTATTACGTCATCAGCCCGCAGGGCAAGGCGGTGCTGGCAAAGTTGAAAAAGGAATGGTCCACGATGGCGGAGACCATGTCCGAGATGTTGTCATAGTGCAAGGAGTGAGAGATGAATCTTATCGATAGATATATTGCAGAAGTCGGCAGGCACCTGCCGGAGAAGAACCGGACGGATATTGAGGCCGAGATCCGCTCGATGGTGGAGGATATGCTTGAGGAGCGCGGCGGGCACGATGAAAAAGTGATCGTGGAAACGCTCGAAGAACTTGGTGACCCGAAATCGCTCGCTGCCAAATATGCGCCTCCCAAGCGGTACTTGATCGGTCCGGGTTGGTATGAGGTCTACCTCCAGACGCTTCAACGCGTGCTGTACATCGTGCTCCCGATCTTCGCCGCGGTGACGTTTATTCTTACGCTGGCAAAGGAACCGCTGGATTTTGTCGATGCGCTTGGCAATGCCTTCGGAGGCGCGTTCGAAGTTGGCTTGCAGATATTTTTCTGGATCACGGTCGTTTTCATTCTGCTGGAACGCTCGGATGAAGTCCCCGGCGAAGCGATCGAACGCCATCCCCAGAAATGGACTGTTGCCCAGTTACCCGAATTTGCCGGAAAGCGTCAGATCAGCGTTGGCGAGGCGATGACAGATATCATCATGGATCTCTTCGTACTGTTGTGGGTCGTCATGCCTGTCGTTCAGAGCTGGCTGCAAGGTGATCTCGATAACGTGCTGTTCATCAACCCCGAATTGTGGAATGTGTGGCTGCCCGTCTTCCTTGTGTTGATGGTGCTGAATCTGATCCATGATGTATTCAAGTTGAAGATCGGTAAATGGACTCCCGCGCTCACCGCCACGAATGTGATCCTGTGCCTGGGTTCGATCATTTACATCGTGGCACTGGTGACCACGCAGCAGGTGATTAACCCTGAATTTCTGAGGACACTCGACCCTGAACAGATCGCAAGATTGAGAGATGTGTCAACGTGGTCTGTGTGGTCAGTGAACATCACTGCCGCCATCATCGTGGGCATCCTGATATGGGATATGGTCAACTCCATTCGGATGGCAAGAAAACTCAATGAACAACCAGAATTGGTTGTCGCTAATAAGAATGTTTCGTAATGTAAGGAGGATGAAATGAACCTGATTGATAAATATATCGCTGAAGTCGGCAAGCACCTGCCGCGCAAGAACCGTGCCGATATCGAAGCCGAGATCCGCTCGACGCTGGAAGATATGCTCGAGGAGCGGACTCAAGGCAAGGGTCCGGCAGATGAAGCGACAGTAATGGCGTTGTTGAAGGAATACGGCGCGCCGCGTGAAGTCGCTGCCACGTACAAACCTCATCCGTATCTGATCGGTCCACGCATGTTCCCGATGTTCGAGATGATCCTGCGCATCGTGTTCGCTGTAGTGATCGGAGCTTCCTTCATTGGGCTTGGCGTGAACTTGAGCAAAGTAGGGCTGTCCGGTCCGGAGTTTGCGTCTACTGTGGGTGAGTGGTTCACTGGTCTGCTAGGCGGGTTGATCGCGGCATTCGGAAATATCGTGCTGGTCTTTGCGATCCTCGAACGGACAAAGGTCGTTGATGAGTTCGAAAAGGAGATCAAGGATTGGGACCCGAAAGAATTGCAAGCGGAACCCGACCCGGACCAGATCAAGCGAGCTGATGCCATTGCCACCATCATTTTCACGGTGCTGGGATTGGTCGTGCTCAACCTGTATCCGAACCTGTTCGTGATCGGTTTTTCGAACGACGGTAACTGGTCCACCATCCCCATCTTGACCGATGTGTTCTTCCGCTTCCTGCCGTGGATCAACGTAATGGGTCTGATCCAGATCGCTTTCAATGTCTTTCTGCTGGGGCAGCGGGATTGGAAACCCATCACACGCATCCTTGATATCATGATTGATCTCGCTGGAATGGTACTGGCAATCATCATCCTGCGGACTCCCGGTGTCTTCGCCATCTCGTCTGAATCGCTCCGGGCTCTGGGAATCACGGAAGCCGCCGATACACTGGCTCGACTATTCAGCGTTGTGCCGACCATCATCATCGTGATCGTTGTGATCGCCACATCGGTTGAGGTCATCAAAAACCTCATACAGTTGCTCAATGTTAGAGCCAAATCGCCGTACCCGGTGATAAAGTAAAAATGAAAGAAGAACTCCGGCTGAAACCGGAGTTCTTTATTTCTACACATCAAAATACAAGCTCATTTCATACGGATGCGGTCGATTGCGCACCGCGAAATATTCCGACTGGCGTTTATGCTCGACCCATTGCGTGAGCATCTCTTCGCTGAAGACTCCACCTGCGGTGAGGAAGTCGTGATCCTCCTCCAGCGCGGACAACGCCATATTGAGGGATGACGGTAATGGCTTGATCTTCGAACGCTGTTCGTCGCTCCAGGAGAAGATATTCGCATCGAACGGACCGAAGCCTGCTTCCGTTGGATCGATCTGATTCTGGATCCCGTCGAGTCCCGCCATCAACTGCGCGGCGAGCATGAGATAGACATTGCCCGTCGCATCGGGCGGGCGGAACTCCATACGGGCGGTGTCGGGCTGGGTGGCATATTTCGGGATGCGCACGGCGGCGCTGCGATTGCCGAGCGAGAAGAACGCATTGACCGGCGCTTCGTAGCCCGGCACAAGGCGACGATAGGAATTCGTGGATGGGTTGGTGATTGCAAGCAATGCCGCACCATGTTTGAGCAGACCGCCGATATAGTAGAGCGCTTCTCTGCTCAAACAGCCGTAACCCTCGGCATCATAAAAAACATTCCTGTGATTCTTGAATAGGTGTTGATGGAAGTGCATACCACTCCCCGCTTCGCCGAACAACGGCTTGGGCATGAAGGTGACGGTCTGTCCGTTTTCGTGGGCGGTCATCTTGGTGACGTACTTGATAATCATGGTGGCATCGCCCGCCTGGACCAGTCCCATCATGGGCGTTTCGATCTCGCATTGACCGGGTCCGCCGACCTCGTGATGGTGATATTTGACCGGCACGCCCATCCTTTCCAAGTGACTCATCATGCGCGTGCGAATTTTGTACAACGCGTCCTTGGGTGGGATGGCATGATAGCCGCCATGCAATGGGATGTAATGCCCGTGCCCGCCGCCGGCGTTGCTGTTCCAGTCCGCTTCGCCGCTTTCGATGGCATACCCTGAGCGGTTGACGCCATTCTCGTAGCTGATGCTGTCGAAGAGGTAGAACTCAAACTCCGGTCCCCAGCGGCTTTCGTCGGCAATGCCTGTAGACTTCATGTACGCCTCGGCACGGACGGCGATGTTGCGCGGGTCGTTGGCGAAAATCTCGTGCGTATCCGCTTCGAGGGTGCGGCAGATGAAACTGAGCGTGACCGTCTCCCAGAATGGATCGAGGAAACCGGTGGCGAGGTCGGGCACCAGCACCATATCCCCGGCTTTGACCGATTTGAGTCCTACCGAGGAGCCGTCGAAACCGATGCCCTCCTCCATCAACTTCGGCTCGAACTGGCTGGAGGGAATGGTCAGGTGATGCCAGCGTCCCCACAGGTCGCAGAACTTCAAATCGATGACTTCAACCCCCTTGTCAACGATATATTTTTTTGCCTGATCGAAATGTTCAAACATGGACTTCTCCGTAAGGGAATGGGTAAATTCAATCCAACCATAGCACGGAGGGGGAGCGGGGATAAGTGTGTTTCATCCTTGCAGAGAGCATCACAAATCACCCTCTATTATGTCATTGCGAGGGGGGTGCTTTGCGCCACGACAAAGCAATTTCATACTTCGTGTCGTGGGATTAGTTTGCGTTCCGGCTCGCAAGGCCGGAGGACGTACAGTACAATTTCACCATGACAAAATGGACTCTTCTTCACGGACGACTCGCCCGAGGCTACCGCGTCGCCTCCGGACCCTCGGCGGATTACCCCTACGGAGCGCTTAGCCGCCAGCTACCACTCTTCGCTGCACGCGGACTTGACCTGAGCGGTTATTTCAACGGCTCGCTGAACGTGGATATTTCCCCGCACACCTTCAAGATGGTCAAGCCGCGCTACACGTTTCCACACGTGGAATGGACCGACCTGCATCCGCCGGAGACATTTTCCTTCTCGCACTGCAAGGTAATCTACAAAGGCGCCGAATACGAAGGCTGGGTGTATTACCCGCACCCCGAAACGAAAAAGCGAAATTTTCAAAACCCCTCCCTGATCGAAGTCATCGCGATGGAAATTCCCGGCATACAGTACGGCGACGAACTCGATGTGGTGGTCGATTCCGACGAGGTCGAAGTGGGGGATGCATGAGAACGCGTCAAAACCGCTTCCTAATCGGTCTTGTACTTCTATTGCTGGCGTGTAAGGTGCCGGAGTTTGCCGCGCCGCCGCCCGCTCCTCCGGCTACGACATTTCCATTCACTGCGACTTTTCCTCCGACCGCCACTGCGACCGGGGCTCCGACTTTCGTTCCCACCATCACACCGGCACCGCTTCCGTTCGCACGCCGCGTACTGATCCTGTCCATGGATGGACTCCGCCCCGACGCCATCGCGCTGGCGCCCATGCCAAACTTGCAGGCGCTCATGGCGGGTTCGGCATACACGCTTGCCGCACAGACGATTCATCCCAGCGCCACCCTGCCTGCCCACTCCTCCATGTTGACCGGCATATGTCCGTCGAAGCATGGTGTGAATTGGAACGATTATCTGCCTCTGCTGGGATATGCCCGCGGCACCGACCTGTTCGATCTCGCCCATGCCGCCGGGATGCAGACGGTGATGTACGTGGGCAAGGAAAAACTGCGTCAGATCACCGAACCCGCCAGCACGGACCAGTTTGTTTTCATCAACGACCGCGACCTGGTTATCGCCGGGGAATTGATCGCGAACTTTCCGCAGGACTTTCGCCTGCTCTTCGTCCATTTTCCCACCCCCGATTGGATGGGACATGAATATGGCTGGCTTTCGTCTCAGCAATTGAGCGTCATTTTCCGGGCGGATGAGGCACTGGGAAATATTCTTGCCGAGTTATCCGCCCGAGGCTTGCGCGAAGAAACGCTGATCATCGTCACCGCCGACCACGGCGGGCATGGGACCACCCACGGTTCCAGCCTGCCCGAAGATATGACCATCCCGTGGATCGCGGCGGGCGCGGGTATCCAGCCAAGGCAGCTCACGATCCCGGTCCATACGATGGATACTGCCGCCACCGCCGCCTTCGCGCTGGGTCTGCCCATCCCCGCCGAATGGGACGGTGTGCCAGTGTATGAAGCCTTCGGCTTGCCCGTGGAACGTCAGTCCGCGGCGTGCGAATGATTTTTGGGTGTAAAGTGGTCAGGGAAATTGAGTTCGCACTTTTGATCATCTATTTCTAGTTGAGCGTTTAGGATGAGGAATCTATCCAGGATACATAGTTTGTGAGGTTGAGATCATGCGACCTGTAACGAGGAAAGGTCTTCTTGCCGGGGCGATTACCGGTTTGATTATCTCTTTATTTCACTCGCAAATGTTTAAATTTGATCTATTCGGGTGGTCTGGGCTAGTCGCCTGGTATCTTCTGAGCTTACTGGTAGGATGTGGGATAGGGTTTCTGGCTGATCTCTTGTCAAGGCTGATCCCTGTCAAAGTGAATTCATCACTTGTTTATTTCGGTGGCGCCCTATTTGGGGCATTCGGCTACCTAATCCAGGTTTATCTATTACTTCTCTATATGTTCAAACATACATCGTGGGAATAACGGGAAAGAATTTTACAATTCGGTCTTTCAGTGAGTTTCATCCATCAATAGCATTTCGGAATCAGCGTTTCGGCAAGTTTCGCATTTTCGAGTTTTTTCGTGGCTTGAAGTTTTCTCCGTCTTGACGGTAAGTCTCATCCCGCCTGCCGCTAACCGTTTCTGCTCCTGCGTTCAGCAAAACGTGACATTTGGCAGTCGCGTTTTATTGTTAAAGTCAAACTTATTTGCAGTAGAATTAAAAGATTGAACTATATCGATACGGCAGGACACCATGACAAGACGAATTGGAATACTTACCAGTGGCGGCGACGCACAGGGCATGAATGCCGCGGTGCGGGCAGTGGTCCGCACGGCGTTGGACAGGGGAGCGGAAGTGTACGCGATCTACGAAGGCTACCAGGGATTGGTGGATGACGGCGACTACATCCGCAAGATGGATTGGGATTCGGTGGGGGGCATCCTTCAATTGGGCGGGACCATCATCGGGTCGGCGAGATGCGAAGCATTCCGCACGCGCGATGGTCGCAGGCAGGCGGCGAAAAATCTGGTCAAGGCGGGAATCGACGGTCTCATCGTCATCGGCGGCGACGGCTCGCTGACCGGCGCGAACATCTTCCGGCAGGAGTGGCCCGGGCTGATCTCCGAACTCGTGGAAAGGGGCGAAATCAGCGCGGAGGAAGCCGCCAAATACCCGAACTTTTCCATTGTGGGATTGGTCGGCTCGATCGACAACGACTTCTCCGGCACCGACATGACCATCGGCACCGACTCGGCGCTTCACCGCATCACCGAAGCCGTGGACGCCATCACCAGTACTGCAGCGAGTCACCAGCGAACGTTCGTCGTCAAGGTGATGGGACGCAACTGCGGCTATCTTGCCCTGATGGGCGCGCTGGCGTGCGGCGCGGATTGGGTGCTCATCCCCGAAGCGCCGCCGGATGTGGAGAACTGGCAGGATGTGCTGGTCGAACGCCTCCGCGCCGGACGGAAGGCTGGCCGCCGCGATAGCATCGTGATCCTTGCTGAGGGCGCGCGCGACCGGAACGGCAACTACATCGGCTCCAGCGATGTCCAGCGCCTGCTCGAAGAAAAACTCGAAGAGGAGGTCCGCGTGACCGTGTTGGGGCATGTCCAGCGCGGCGGACGCCCCAGTGCCTTCGACCGCAATTTGAGCACATTGATGGGGTATGAGGCGGTCAACACCATCCTCTCTGCCAAACCGGAGGATGAACCGGTGGTCATCGGCATCCGCAACAACCGCATGACACGCCTGCCGCTGATGGAAAGCGTGCGCAAGACGCAGGCGGTGGCGGAGGCGATCAACGCCAAAGATTACGAGCGCGCCATGTCTCTGCGTAGCTCCTCGTTCAGGGATGCCTTCAATACCTTTAAAACGATGGTGCGCGCCCTGCCGCATCCGATTGACCCAGCGAAGAAGCGTTTCCGCATCGCAGTGTTGAACGCGGGGGCGCCTGCCCCGGGTATGAACACCGCCGGGCGCGCCGCGATCCGCCTGGGGCTCGACATGGGGCACATCATGCTGGGAGTCCGCAACGGGTTCGAGGGTTTGATCGACGGGGATATGGAGGAGATGAACTGGATGAGCGTCAGCGGCTGGGCGTCACGCGGCGGCTCGATGCTGGGAACGACGCGCCACGTCCCCAAAGGGCGTGACCTGTATGCCATTGCGCGCGCCATCGAAGACCATCGCATCGACGCGCTGCTGATCATCGGCGGCTGGACCGCCTATGAAGCGGCCTACGGCATGTTGAAGGAGCGCCCGAACTTCCCGAGTTTCAACATCCCCATGATCTGCCTGCCTGCCTCCATCAACAATAACCTGCCCGGTTCCGAGTTCAGCATCGGCGCGGATACGGCGTTGAACAGCATCGTGGATGCGGTGGACAAGATCAAACAATCGGCGGTGGCGACGCGGCGCTGTTTCGTCGTGGAGGTGATGGGACATTACTGCGGCTATCTGGCGTTGATGGGCGGGATGGCAACCGGCGCGGAACGCGTCTATCTGCACGAGGAGGGCGTCAAACTGCGCGACCTGCAAGTGGATGTGGAAAAACTTCTGAGCGGATTCCAGTCCGGCAAGCGGCTGGGGTTGATGATCCGCAATGAGTATGCCAACCCCGTGTACACCACCGAATTCATGTGCGCCCTTTTTGAAGAGGAAGGCAGGGATGTGTTCGATGTGCGTCCCGCCATCCTTGGGCATTTGCAGCAGGGCGGCGACCCGTCGCCGTTCGACCGTGTGCAGGCAACGCGGCTGGCGCGCATGTGCCTGGAATACCTGATCGAGCAATGCAACAAGAAGGAATACAACAGCGCTTTCATCGGCATGGAGAAGGGACAGATCCACTTCCACGACATGCGTGACTTCGACCGCATGATCGATGCCGAACACCAGCGCCCCAAGGAACAGTGGTGGCTGGAATTGAAAAGCATCGCAACCCTGCTTGCGAAACCGGGATCACAGACTGGCTGAAAACAAGGAGCGGCCCGCGATGGGTCGCTCTTTTGTTTTACAAAAAATCCGGGTGAAATTAAGAAAGACTCATGAAAAACGTCGAATGTTCGTTTGTCTGGCGTAGGGATTGCGTCCAGCATGAACGGGCTGGAGGTGTTAAAGTTTCGGTCTCTTCTTCTCCTCCCGAAAATGGAAAGAGCCGGACTGGAGGCCCGGCTCTTTCCATGTGACGGGGAATCCGCTTCCCGTCCGGTCTTTTTCCCGTATAATCAAAATTTGCAAGCGACCCAGCCGCCTTTTACAAAATTACCGTTACTACCATCTAAGGAGATGAACATGGAAATACACACCTGCCCAAAGTGTAATGCACCCATGGACGAGGGGTATATGAGCTGGTCAGGAAGCAGTTCCTCCGGGTACGTTTCCAAAAAACAGACTGGAATGCTCCGCAGAGTGACGAACATCACGCTGGCACGCGCCTGTCCCAACTGTGGGTATGTGGAGATGTACCTGGACCCGAAGGAGTTGAAGCAGAGGATTTCTTAGCCCCCCTCCCCAGCCCTCCCCAAATCCAATGGATTTGGGGAGGATGACCGAAGGTCGGGTGGGGCAAATTCAAAATCCTCTCCCGTCTCCCCTGAAGGGGGAAGCCAATACACCCTACCCCGGCCTCCCCATTTGAGGAGGGGGTCGTTTTTGCCAGCAGGCACCCCTCTCCCCTAGGAGAGGGGACGGGGGTGAGGTCATCGGCAAAAGAATAAATCATTCAAGCGAGCCGTGATTTACCTGTAACTCCCGACCAGCAGGCACCCCTTCCCTTCAGGGAAGGGGACGGGGGATAGGTCAAACACAAAACCCCTCTCCCGTCTACCGCTCGCTTCGCTCGGGTACGCGTCCCCTGAAGGGGAGAAGCTAAAACCCTCCCCGCATGGACATTCCCTCTGCCGATCACGAACTCAGCCCCCTTCCCATTTGGGAAGGGCGGGGGGAAAGGTCCCTTCCCTCCCTTGTTTGGATTGGACTTCATTGCAGTTGTTGTTTTGGATATTCGTATTTTAGAAGTCGAAGTCCTTCCAGCCTCATTGCCTCTGGATACAACGCTTTATAAATATGGCAATTAGGTGACTTCACATCATATCTGCCCGTCGCTCTAAATGTATTCAGCGAGCACCCACCTGTACACCAATATTTCCATTCGCAAGTTTTACAGCCCTCTTTTTCTTCAACTGATAGATTTAGAATACCCCGTTTATCTTTTTGAATTTCTCCTAGTGGGTCTAAAACGGTCAAATTAGTAATAACGTTTTTCATTAGCATTTGGCACTTACCAACCTGCCCATTGCAATCAAACACCAAATAATTATTGCCTACACCACAGGTCATTTGGTGGGGGGACGATAAATTTGCACGATCTACTATAGACGCCAGCAAACTTTTCTCAGGCAATCTTTCTTCTATAGCCTTATAGGCTTTTTTCATCCCGTCAATTATTTTTTGATCAATAAAAGATAAATCCTTATCCACCATAGAAAGTTCATTTTCACGATAGAAGTTTAGGCTGAAAGGCAAATCATATTCCAAAACCCAATTAACCAAATCAGCGAGTTGATCTGCGTTTTTACTACTTACTGTTATAGAAATATTTGGAGTAATACCCTCTGATAACGCAATATTTATTCCTCTCTCAACATCCATAAATGATTCGTGACCACCCGCATATGGTCTTTGCACATCATGTGAGTGTCCCAGCCCATCTAAAGAAATCATCAAGCGCATACCAAGATTGTGTATTTCCTCAGCCCTTTCTTTGGTCAAGAGAGTCCCGTTACTTAGTAGAACTCCTTCAACGTTTATTCTAAGTTTTTGACTCTCGCTCAGGGCATATTTGTGTAATGCCAAGACGGTTTCATAACGGATTAATGGTTCGCCCCCTGCGTACTTAAACTTAACCTTTTTAAATTGATGAATTTCAGCCGACCGAAAAGTAGCATCAATCGCCGCCATTCCTGTTTCAAGTGACATATCCTCTCTTACATGCGGAAGGTAACAATAAGAACAGCGTAGATTACATCTGTCAGTAATATGCAACCATGACGTGAGAGTTTGATGTGTACTATTAAAGGTTGTTATTTGATTTTCTTGAACTAGCAAGCCTGCTTTTATAAATTCTATTGCGACCTTGCAAGCAACTTCATGCTTATCTTTTGGCATACTGACCAGAGCACTGGATACAGTTCTAGCCCCATTAAACAAAAAAAGAACTTTATCTGCATCAGAGTTGGTTACCACAGGATTATGGTCAGGACTAAACCAAATACTAAACTCCCCATTAAGTTTTTGGTAAGAAGATGTGTTTTGCCGTTGATATGTACCTTCCCCCAAGAGGATACTCTTGTCTACAATTATTGTTCTAGGTGCTACTGTGCATGCACAATCACCTGTATCACAATCACACTGGCAGTCTGAATGATTAGAGCCAGGAAATGCACTGTTTTTCGAAACGATAACAATTGGGTTGAAATTGTTCTTTTTCATGATAAACCCTTTTATGCCATTCGTAACCGATAAATCTGGTTGTCACACCAGCTAACGAGTTTATTGTTTTGCTCACTTGTAGCCCATGTCGAACGTAAGTATTCGTAATAATGTCTTGCTAATTCTGATGAAAGTTTACGCATTTTTTCTTCAAGAATTTTCTGCTCTTCCATAAAACCGTAAGAACCTTCACCTGATTTCCTTTGATAAATCAGAGGATAAGCTTTGCTATACATTTCAAATGCTTTATCATACTCTTTCTTGAGAAACAGAGCATCTCCCCTGAGTCGGTACATACGTCCGTAGAACAACCCAAATTGAGGATACTGCTTTTCAAATACTTTCACTTGGTTGAAGTAATGGTCAATTTTGTCAAGTTTCCTTAAATCTAGGTCGTACTGTGCCTCGCCAACCAATGCGTCAATAAGGTAACGTTTATTTCCAGATGCTTTACTTAATTCTAGTGCCTTATGATTGTATTCCCGCGCAACATTCATCATCTTTTTGCCAACTTTTTGAGAACCATTTTTCTTGTATATCTGCCCTAACTTCCAAGCCATTTCAGATATATTGTGATAAATGCCCGACAACTCTCTCACGTACTTTGCGTCAACCCCTAATGCACTTATACTGTCGCGAAGGGATGAGTATGCTCGTTCAAGAAAATCGAGCCCTGCTCTGGTTTCAAAACCAGCTTTTGCAGCCAGTTCCCATTCATTCCAACCCTTGTGATGATAAACTCGGCAAAGAATCAAATGATCATCTTTCGCGTGAGGCAATTCAAGAGCTTCATTTAATAACCTGGCGGCTTCTTCAAATCTACCTTCATCGCGCTTCAGAATCGCCTCAGAGGTTTTCGCTCTAGCAATATCTCGACTGTCTCCCGTCTGTCTCCAAATTGAAATTGCATCATTGATTTGATAATATGCGTCATCGTACAGTCCTTGTAGTCCTCGCACATAACCTAATCCGTTGTTAATGGATGCCAATATTCTCTTTGTAGTATTGATTTCTCTCTTGGTTTTTTCGATATGAGTTTTTAACTTTAGCTTCTTGTCAAGATATTCTTTATATTCAAGAGCAGCCTCTCTGCCTCGAAGATAGTGAGCAATAGATTGATCATAAGCATTTGCCTCGTCATCTTCAAGCAATCTGTAAGTATAGCCTATTTGATTTTCAATGTTTGCAATATCCAGTAAATATTTTTCGTCGCGTGATTTCTCATAGTTGGATTTTACAGTTTGCAAACACTCAATATGATTTTGTATAGCATGGCTTAAATGCTCAAGAAGTCCAGTTTGTGTCTGCGCGCTTGCCAAAAGATTAAGTATGTTATTTCTTTTTCCTGAGTCACCACCATATTCGGAAAGCATTTCTTCTAATTCACGAATTGCATTGTCCAAGTCTCCTGTATCCTTCTTGCTTCTTGCATTAATAAATCTGTACTCGTAATATTGATCGGGATTCAAATTCTTCCAGTAAGGTTCTCGATTTGGAAAAACAGGGTTGTTGATTTCATCTACAAGCTTCTGTATGAATTCATATTTCTTTCCTGTTCTCACGTCTCTGATTAGCCTGGTGTACTCTGACCACGAAGACTGCACATCAAGAGCCATTCCATATCTTACCCATTTTTGCGTAACAACTTCCCGTATTGTAGTAACCCTATCTAGCTCACGATTGAGATAAGCAGATTCGGCTGGTAAAATATTTTTAGCCTTAATCTTCTTTTTCAATCTTCTTCTCTCAACTGTTAATTCCTGATCTCGTTGCTTAAAAATCTCAAAAGCCTTTCTAAGTACCTGCTCTTCGAATTCGATAGATGGTCTATAGTTGTTATTACTCCAAATATGTTTAATAATAAGATCTTCCATTTTGTCATGAAGTATTACTTGCCCATCAGGTAAGACTTTAACAAACGACAAAGTTCTGAGTTTTTGAAACAAAGTTTCTGCGTTTTTAATATCCAGCAACTTTGCAAATGAGGCTTCGTCTAGTGGGTTTATAACAGAAAGCACCAAGACAGCCAAATCTAGCGGAGTTTTTAGTTTGTTGATCTGCTCAACTAAGCGTATCTCGAAATTTGAAACTTTATCTATCAGGTTTTGAATTCTTATGTTGTTAGCGAGATAATCTGTTGCAAGATCTAAAAGAATTGGCACACCATGTGAAAGTTCCGCCAATTTTGCTTTGTCACTGCTTGAGATGAATACTCGGCGCTGTTTAGCTTTTTGAGCCACATATTCCAACGCGCTTTTGCGATCAAATTCTCTAATGGTTACTATTTCGAGTGCTGGATCGATTTGTTGTGCTTTCTGAACAAAATCATCAAATTCAGCTTTCTTTTTCCCATCATTCCCTTTGACAGGTCTTCCAGCAAAAACCAAAACTGAATTATTCAACTCAGAAAATATTTCAAAAAGCCCAGATTTTATCCTAGGGTCGCTGAGTTTCTCCAAAGTATCAAACAATAGCAATTTTCTTTTTGGGCTTGCGTTAATTCTCTTTGCGATTTCAACATAAGTAATATTATGAGGGTCAGGCACTTTTTCCATAAGCCCAGCAGCTTCAAGAAATTTATTCTTAATATATGTGTCAGGGCGATCTTTTTGAATATATTCATCAAAGTCCCACCAGATCAGAGTATTAATACCTAGTTTTTTAAATTCTTTGTTGCCAGTAATAGTCCTGACCTCTTGTAAAAATCTCGTTTTTCCAATACCACCATCGCCAAGCAAAATCATAACTTTCTTTTCAGCACTTATCAACAATTTTTGAATTGCGTTCAATTCATTGCTTCTGTTGATGAAAATTGTTTTCATTTCTTCCTCCTGCCAAAGTATTTATTGACAAGTTTTTCTGTGCTTATAACAACGTTAGTGTAAATATCTGTGTTGTAAGATTTATCTTTGTAAATATAAATAATCCAAAAGCGGAAAAGGGCTTTGTTTTTATCATCATCTTTGGTGTCTGCTTGCCTTCTCAAAACACTAATAAATTCTTTGCCAAGATCCTCTTTCCTGATACTGTCCCGATATATTTTCGCTAATTTTGCGACAAATTTTTCTGCCTTTTTCTCGTAATTTTTTCGAATAGCTTTCCTTTGAGAGTGAATTTTATTCTTGGATTCAGCTATCGATTCTTGTAAGCATTGAAATAAATATTCAATCATAAATTCTTTAACTTTGAAGCCTGAAATAATTTCATCCCAACATAACTCCTGAGCCTCCAAGCATTTTGACTTAATGTTTTCTGGGTTGCGAGCAATCATGTGTAAAGCGTGCAGGTCCCTTATTGTGCCGTCAGAAAACAAAGTAGTGTATTCTGGGTTGTCAGATTCTCTGTAAATTCCTGAATAATTAATAACTTCTGATACTATTTTTTCAACCGCCTGCCCTCTAAACATTTTCTTGAGTATGGATTTGTTGAAATATCTGAATGCGACAGTAGCTTCGGCAAATTCTTTAATTTTCTTTCTTTGGCTAAATACACCGCGAGAGACTTCATTCATTGTTTTGGTAAGATCATTTCCCCAACAACACTCAATATAATAATCGATGAATTCTTGGTGGCTCAATTTTTCTCTTTTGTAGTTGTTAACAATGCTAGCCATCAAGCCAGGATGCCCCCCAGACAAGTAAAGTATATCGGCGGCAAAATCTGCTTTGGTGTCTGGTTTTAGATGGGAAAAAACACCGTAATTTTTCACCATGTCGTGGACATCTTCATAGCGAAAAGGCGATAATTTTATGTCGACAGTATATTTTTCAGGTCTCTGAGAATCGATTAAATCACTTGACAAATTTCTACCTGCAAAAAAGAGACGATATCTTCCAACTTCTGAGAAATATTCATTTGTAGTTATATATTTATCCAAATCTTCTACAAAATTGTTCTCTAGGATCAATACGTCATTTTTTGTTGTATTTCCCAATGTATCAATAAATAATGCAAGCGGTTTTTTCCAACCCTTTTTTCGTTCTGTATATTGGTTGTAAAACTCTTTTCCTAGTTTTTTATTGCCTCGAACATCTTTGAACGCAACACCTAAATCATTAAGTAAATCTTTAACGAGAATTCTCTCTCCCTTTTCAGGATCAAATACAGCATATCCACAGCTCCACCCTTTTTCTTTGTATAAATCCTTTAATTTGCACAGAAGACGGGTTTTTCCTTGTCCAGCAGGACCCGTCAGGGTAGCGTATGTAAAGGTACTTTGTTTTGTATTTTCTGGCGGCTTCAACACCTTGATCGAAGAAGCCTGGTTGGTAAATGGCAATTCAACATTTTCCTGATCCAAGTTTTTCTTTGGAGAACGTGCGCTATGATGACTGCTAAATTTTTTTCGAATTCCTTTTACCATTACATCGAGATCTTCAGTTAACTTAACTAAATAGCCGTCTCTTTTATTTACATCTCTATTCCACAATGGAATACCGTTATTGAATAATTGAAACTCGCTCAACCACTTTGTTTTTTTCCAAGCACATTGTCGCAAAATAACAATAAATATTTTGGTTTTGCCGTTTTTGTTGTATTGCGACAGAAGTTGCTTTACCTCTACATCTTTGATAAACGATGATGTAAGGAAAGAACGTGTAACTAGCAATATTCCAATATCAGCTTTCTTTAAGGCGGTTTCAATTTCATTTTTCCACTTGTCCCCAATCTTAATTTTAGTATCGTCCCACAATTCAATCCCAATATCACCCTCGATAGATTGCAAAGTTTCACGAACCTCATCAAATCCTTGTGAGTTTTTATGGCTATAACTAAGAAAGATATTGACTTTCTTCATCGCATCCGCCTGTTCGAAAGTTGTATGGTTGGGATTTATCTAAATTTAACATAATTTGAGTAATAACGCAACGACAATTTAATTACAAATCACTTTTAATTCAGACTGTCCACATCGTATTTTTTTGTCCCCGTGCGGGCTAACAGTGTAGCACAAATCCCCTCGAAACCGAACCAACCTCCCCCGCAGCCCCAAGCGGGGGAATTTTTTATCCCCAATTCCCAAACTACCGATTCCCCAAATCCCCACCCACTTCATCTGATACAATACGCCCCGACCAACATCGAATATCGAATTATCCAATCTCTATTTATCTACTATCGGAACCCCAATGTCAAACGAAACTACCCAAGTAATCTATTCAATGAATAAGGTCGGCAGAATCGTCCCGCCCAACAAACAAATTCTGCGCGACATCTCGCTCGGCTTCTACTACGGCGCGAAAATCGGCGTGCTCGGTCTCAACGGCGCGGGCAAATCCACGCTGCTGCGCATCATGGCGGGCGTGGACAAAGACTACATCGGCGAAATTTCGCAATCCAAAGGCTACACCGTCGGTCTGCTCGAACAGGAGCCGAAACTCGACGAAAACAAAACTGTCATCGAAGTCGTGCGCGAAGCGGTGCAGCCCATCGTGGATATGCTCGCCCGCTTCGATGAAGTCAACGCCAAGTTTGCCGAACCCGACGCCGACTTCGACGCCCTCGTCGCCGAACAAGCCAAACTGCAGGAAGAACTCGACAAGCACGACGCTTGGAATCTCGACAGCCGCCTCGAACTGGCGATGGACGCCCTTCGCTGTCCGCCAGCCGATACGCCTGTCAAGGTCTTATCGGGCGGAGAGCGCCGCCGCGTCGCGCTGACCCGACTCCTGCTCACCGAACCCGACATCCTCCTGCTCGACGAACCCACCAACCACCTCGACGCCGAATCCGTCGCGTGGCTCGAACATCACCTGCGCGACTACAAAGGCACGGTCATCGCCGTCACCCACGACCGTTACTTCCTCGACAACGTCGCGGGCTGGATTCTCGAACTCGACCGCGGCTACGGCATCCCCTGGAAGGGCAACTACTCCTCGTGGCTCGAACAAAAACAGGAACGCATCCGCCTCGAAGAGAAATCCGAATCGAAACGCCAGAAGACTCTCGAACGCGAACTCGAATGGATTCGCATGTCGCCCAAAGCGCGTCAATCCAAAGGACAAGCCCGCGTCAGCGCCTACGAAAAATTGCTTACTCAAGAAGCCGAAGCGCGCCGCGAAGAACTGGATATCTACATCCCGCCTGGTCCGCGCCTCGGTGACGTAGTCTTCGAATTTGACAAGGTGACCAAGAGTTACGACGACCGCCTCATTCTCGACGGGTTTTCTGCTTCTGTTCCCCCAGGCAGTATCATCGGGATAGTGGGTCCCAACGGCGAAGGCAAGACCACCCTGCTCAAGATGATCGTCGGCAAAGAGAAACCCGATAGCGGCACCATCAAAATTGGCGAAACCGTCAAACTCTCCTATGT